>NZ_JBHRXS010000006.1:110421-1537024 GCF_042648545.1 Chenggangzhangella methanolivorans | reverse complement strand
CATCCGCGAAGGCGGCCGAACCGTCGGCGCCGGCGTCGTCGCCACCATCATCGAGTGATTGAACTTTCCTGACGCGGAAGGGGGCCGGCTTAACCGGCCTGCCTCCGACCCGTGGAGACGGTAGACCCATGAACGGCCAGAACATCCGGATCCGCCTCAAGGCGTTCGATCACCGCATCCTCGACACCTCCACCCGGGAGATCGTGTCGACGGCTAAGCGGACCGGCGCCCAGGTGCGCGGCCCCATCCCGCTGCCGACGCGGATCGAGAAGTTCACGGTGAACCGCTCGCCCCACGTCGACAAGAAGAGCCGCGAGCAGTTCGAGATTCGGACGCACAAGCGTCTTCTCGACATCGTCGACCCGACGCCGCAGACCGTGGACGCGCTGATGAAGCTCGACCTCGCCGCCGGCGTCGACGTCGAGATCAAGCTCTGATCCAGGCTCACTGAGTAGAAGGACGAGGCGGATGCGCTCCGGACTCATCGCACAGAAGCTGGGCATGACCCGCGTCTTCACCGACGCTGGCGAGCATGTGCCGGTCACCGTGCTTAAGGTCGACATGTGCCAGGTGGTCGCCCACCGCACGGTCGAGACGAATGGTTATGTGGCTCTTCAGCTCGGCGCGGGTTCGCGCAAGCCGAAGAACGTCACCAAGGCCGAGCGTGGCGGTTTCGCCAAGGCCGAGGTCGAGCCGAAGCGGAAGGTCGTGGAGTTCCGCGTCTCCGACGACGCCGTGATCCCCGTGGGCGCCGAGCTCACCGCGGACCACTTCGTCGCCGGCCAGCGCGTCGACGTCACCGGCACCTCGACCGGCAAGGGCTTCGCCGGCGCGATGAAGCGCTGGAACTTCGGCGGCCTTCGCGCCACTCACGGCGTCTCCGTTTCGCACCGTTCGCACGGTTCGACCGGCGGCCGTCAGGATCCGGGCAAGGTCTTCAAGAACAAGAAGATGGCCGGTCATCTCGGCGACGAGCGCGTCACCACGCAGAACCTGAAGGTGGTCTCCACCGATCCGGAGCGCGGTCTGATCCTCGTCGAGGGCGCGGTTCCGGGCGTCAAGGGCGGCTGGATCCTGGTGCGCGACGCCGTGAAGACCAAGCTTCCCGAGGGCATTCCGATGCCGGGCAAGTTCCGTGAGCGTGGGCAGCAGTCCGACGCCCCGGCTTCGACCCCGGTCGAGGAGGCCCCGGCCACTGAAACGACCGCCGGGGAGACCGCGTGATGGTTGAGATCGCGATCACCAAGGCCGACGGCAAGTCGGGCGACAAGGTCACGCTTTCGGACGAGATCTTCGGCCTTGAGCCGCGGACCGACATCCTGCACCGCGTCGTTCGCTGGCAGCTCGCCCGCCGTCAGGCCGGCACGCATGTCACCAAGGGCCGCTCGGACATCGCCCGCACGGGCAAGAAGATGTACAAGCAGAAGGGCACGGGCCGCGCCCGTCACGCCCAGGCGTCGGCTCCGCAGTTCCGTGGCGGCGGCCGCGCTTTCGGTCCGGTCGTGCGCTCTCATGAGCACGACCTGCCGAAGAAGGTCCGCGCGCTCGGCCTGAAGCACGCTCTCTCGGCCAAGGCCAAGGGCGAGCAGATCGTCGTGCTCGACGACTTCGCGCTGACCGAGGGTAAGACCAAGGCGTTCCTGGCGCAGATCGAGAAGCTTGGCTTCTCGAACGCGCTGGTCATCGACGGCGCCGACGTCGACGCCAACGTGAAGCTCGCCTCGCGCGCCGTCCACACCGTGGACGTGCTGCCGGTGCAGGGCATCAACGTCTACGACATCCTTCGCCGCGACACGCTCGTGCTGACCAAGGCCGCCATCGATGCGCTGGAGGCGCGCTTCAAATGACCGACCTTCGCCACTACGACGTCATCCGCGCGCCGATCATCACCGAGAAGGCCACCTACGCTTCCGAGCAGAACAAGGTGGTGTTCAAGGTCGCTGACACCGCCACCAAGCCGCAGATCAAGGCGGCGGTGGAGAAGCTCTTCGACGTGAAGGTCGTGAGCGTGAACACCCTCGTCCGCAAGGGCAAGGAAAAGCGTTTCCGCGGCCGCCTCGGCCGGCAGGGCGACACCAAGCGCGCGATCGTGACGCTGGCCGAAGGCCACGCCATCGACGTGACGACGGGCCTCTGAGGCTGAGGACCGGAGAACAGCTATGGCTTTGAAGACCTACAACCCGATCACTCCGAGCCTTCGCCAGCTCGTGATCGTCGACCGGTCGGCGCTCTACAAGGGCAAGCCGGTCAAGCAGCTGACGGAGGGACTCACGTCCTCCGGCGGCCGCAACAACCTCGGCCGCATCACGGTGCGGTTCCGCGGCGGCGGCCACAAGCGGACCTACCGCCTGATCGACTTCAAGCGTCGCAAGCTGGACGTGCCGGCGACCGTCGATCGGATCGAGTACGATCCCAACCGTTCGGCGTTCATCGCGCTGATCCGCTACGAGGACGGCGAGCTCGCCTACATCCTCGCGCCGCAGCGCCTCAATGTCGGCGACCAGGTCGTCGCGGGCGCCCAGGTCGACGTGAAGCCGGGCAACGCGATGCCGCTCGGCGTCGCGCCGGTCGGCACGATCGTGCACAACGTCGAGATCAAGATCGGTCGCGGCGGCCAGATCGCGCGGTCGGCGGGCTCCTACGCCCAGATCGTCGCTCGTGACCAGGGCTACGTGACGCTCCGCCTGTCTTCCGGCGAGCAGCGCCTCGTGCACGGCCAGTGCTTCGGCACCATCGGCGCGGTGTCGAACCCCGACCACGCCAACATCAATCTCGGCAAGGCCGGCCGTTCGCGCTGGCTCGGCCGCAAGCCGCACAACCGCGGCGTGACCATGAACCCGGTCGACCATCCGCATGGCGGCGGCGAAGGCCGCACCTCGGGCGGCCGCCACCCCGTCACCCCGTGGGGCAAGCCCACCAAGGGCAAGCGCACGCGTTCGAACAAGGCGACCGACAAGTTCATCGCCACGAGCCGGCACGCCCGGAAGAAGAAGTAAGGGAGCCCGAGAATGTCTCGTTCAATCTGGAAGGGTCCCTTCGTCGACGGGTACCTGCTTAAGAAGGCGGACGTGGCCCGCGGTTCGACCCGCAACGAGGTCATCAAGACCTGGAGCCGCCGTTCGACCATCCTGCCGCAGTTCGTCGGCCTCACCTTCGGGGTCTACAACGGCCAGAAGCATGTGCCCGTGTCGGTCAACGAAGAGATGATCGGCCACAAGCTCGGCGAATTCGCTCCGACGCGGACCTTCTACGGTCATGCGGCGGACAAGAAGGCGAAGAGGAAGTAATCCGATGGGCAAGCCAGCCGCCAAGCGCGCGCTTCCCGAGAACGAGGCCAAGGCCGTGCTGCGCATGGTCCGGATCTCGCCGCAGAAGCTCAACCTCGTCGCTCAGCTGATCCGCGGCAAGAAGGTCGAGACGGCGCTCGCCGACCTCACCTTCTCGCGCAAGCGCATCGCCGGCCAGGTGAAGAAGACGCTCGAGAGCGCCATCGCCAACGCCGAGAACAACCATGATCTCGACGTGGACGACCTGATCGTCTCCGAGGCGTTCGTCGGCAAGTCCATCGTGATGCGCCGGTTCTCGCCGCGAGCCCGTGGCCGCGTGGGCACGATCCAGAAGCCGTTCTCGCACCTGACGATCGTCGTTCGTCAGGTCGAGCAGGCGTCGGCCAAGGCTTGAGGAGAAGACGATGGGTCACAAGGTCAACCCGATCGGGCTTCGGCTCGGCATCAACCGCACGTGGGACTCGCGCTGGTTCGCCAGCAAGGGCGAGTACGGCAAGCTCCTGCAGGAAGACATCGCGATCCGCGACGCGCTCCTGAAGGATCTGAAGCAGGCGGCGGTCTCCAAGATCGTCATCGAGCGCCCGCACAAGAAGTGCCGCGTGTCGATCTACTCGGCGCGTCCGGGCATCGTGATCGGCAAGAAGGGCGCGGACATCGAGAAGCTTCGCAAGAAGGTCGGCTCGATGACCTCGTCGGAAGTGCACATCAACATCGTTGAGGTGCGCAAGCCCGAGATCGACTCGACGCTCGTCGCGGAGTCGATCGCCCAGCAGCTCGAGCGCCGCGTGGCGTTCCGCCGGGCGATGAAGCGCGCGGTCCAGTCGGCCATGCGTCTCGGCGCCGAGGGCATCCGCATCAACTGCGCCGGCCGTCTCGGCGGCGCGGAGATCGCCCGCACCGAGTGGTACCGCGAGGGCCGCGTTCCGCTGCACACGCTGCGCGCCGACGTCGACTACGGCGTCGCCACCGCGAAGACCGCGATGGGCACCTGCGGCGTGAAGGTGTGGATCTTCAAGGGCGAGGTCATGGAGCATGACCCCATGGCCCAGGACAAGCGTCTGAACGACGGCGACGGCGGCCGTCCCCAGCGTCGCGATCACGCGGCCTGAGGCGGTTCGACCGGGAGTTTGAACAATGCTGCAACCGAAGAAGACCAAGTTCCGCAAGCAGTTCAAGGGCCGCATCTCTGGCGCGGCCAAGGGCGGCTTTGAGCTGGACTTCGGCGCCTATGGCCTCAAGGCCATGGAGCCCGAGCGCATCACCGCGCGTCAGATCGAGGCGGCTCGCCGCGCTCTGACCCGTCACATGAAGCGCGCCGGCCGCGTGTGGATCCGCGTCTTCCCGGACGTGCCGGTCTCCAAGAAGCCGACCGAAGTGCGCATGGGTAAGGGCAAGGGCGCGAACGAGTACTGGGCCGCTAAGGTCAAGCCGGGCCGCATCATGTTCGAGATCGACGGCGTGCCGCTCGACATCGCCCGTGAGGCCCTGCAGCTCGCCGCGGCGAAGCTTCCGATCCGCACCCGTTTCGTCCAGCGCGTCGCCGAGTGAGGGCTGAGATCATGACCAAGGCTCAGGATTTCCGCGCGATGACCGCGGACCAGCTCGACGACGAGGTCGTCAAGCTGAAGAAGGAGCAGTTCAACCTTCGCTTCCAGAAGGCGACGGGACAGCTCGAGAACACCTCGCGGGTGAAGACGGTTCGCCGTGACATTGCCCGCGTTATGACGGTCGCGGCCGCCAAGCGCGCCGAAGCCAAGTAAGAGGAGGACACAATGCCGAAGAGAGTCCTGCTCGGGACCGTCATTTCCGACAAGAACGCCAAGACCGTCGTGGTCAAGGTGGAGCGCCGCTTCACGCACCCGCTGCTGAAGAAGACGGTGCGCCGGACGAAGCACTACCACGCCCATGACGAGAACCAGGCCTTCAAGGTCGGGGACCTCGTCTGGATCGAGGAGAGCCGTCCGATCTCCCGGCTGAAGCGCTGGGTCGTTCGACCCGACGCCTCAGTCGACGCCGACGCCTCGGCCCCTGCGCCGACCGAGTGATCATCTGAAACGGCCCGCCGGGCGAGGTCCGCAGAGTTCGTGGATACCGGTCCGGGCGAAATTGAAAGGCTAAGGCCATGATTCAGATGCAGAGCAACTTGGATGTCGCTGACAACAGCGGCGCCAAGCGCGTGATGTGCATCAAGGTTCTGGGCGGCGCCGGCCGCCGCTACGCCGCCGTGGGCGACATCATCGTGGTGTCGGTCAAGGAGGCGATCCCGCGCGGTCGCGTGAAGAAGGGCGACGTCATGAAGGCGGTCGTCGTTCGCACGGCCAAGGACATCCGCCGCGTCGACGGCTCGGTGATCCGCTTCGACCGCAACGCCGCCGTTCTGATCAACAATCAGAAGGAGCCGGTCGGCACGCGCATCTTCGGCCCGGTTCCGCGCGAGCTTCGCGCCAAGAACCACATGAAGATCATCTCGCTCGCGCCGGAGGTGTTGTGATGGCCGCAAAGATCAAGAAGGGCGACAAGGTCGTCGTTCTCGCCGGCAAGGACAAGGGCAAGACCGGCGAAGTGCTGAAGGTGCTCCCGAAGGAGACGCGCGCCGTCGTGCAGGGCGTCAACGTCGTGATGAAGCATCAGCGGCAGACCCAGAACCAGGAAGGCGGCATCATCCGCAAGGAGGCCTCCATCCATCTCTCGAACATCGCGCTCGCCGATCCGAAGGACGGCAAGCCGACGCGCGTCTCCTTCAAGATCGAGGGCGAAGGCGCGAACCAGACGAAGGTCCGCGTGGCTGCGCGGTCCGGGGAGCGCATCGATGGCTGAGGCCGCTTACACGCCGCGCCTGAAGCGGCATTACGACGACGTGGTCCGGGCCCAGCTCATCGAAGAGTTCGGCTATAAGAACCCCATGGCCGTTCCCTCGATCGAGAAGATCGTGCTGAACATGGGCGTGGGCGAGGCCGTCGCCGACTCGAAGAAGGCCACGACCGCCGCGTCGGAGCTCGCCAAGATCGCCGGGCAGAAGCCGGTCATCACCAAGGCGCGCACCTCGATCGCGACGTTCAAGCTGCGCGAAGGCCAGTCGGTCGGCTGCAAGGTCACCCTGCGCCGCGCCCGCATGTACGACTTCATTGACCGCCTGGTCACGATCGCGCTGCCGCGCGTTCGCGACTTCCGCGGCCTGAACCCGAAGAGCTTCGACGGCCGTGGCAACTACGCCATGGGCATCAAGGAGCACATCGTGTTCCCCGAGATCGAGTACGACAAGATCGACCAGGTCTGGGGCATGGACGTCATCGTCTGCACGACGGCGAAGTCTGACGACGAGGCGCGCGCCCTGCTGCGCGCCTTCAACTTCCCCTTCAGGCAGTGACGGGAGGATCGCATGGCTAAGAAAAGCGCGATCGAGAAGAACACCCGCCGTCGCAAGATGGTCGCCCGCGACGCCGCGAAGCGCGCGGAGCTCAAGGCGATCGCCAAGAACCCGAACCTCGACCTCGAGGACCGGTTCGCGGCGCGGCTCAAGCTCGCCGAACTGCCGCGGAACGGGTCGAAGACCCGCATCCGCAATCGCTGCGAAGTCACGGGACGCCCGCGGGCCTATTACCGCAAGCTCGGCATCTCGCGTATCGCGATCCGTGATCTAGGCTCCAAGGGCTTGGTCCCGGGCCTTCTGAAGTCCAGCTGGTGAGGAGGGACCGATGGTGAACGACCCCCTCGGCGATATGCTGACGCGCATCCGCAACGCGCATATGCGGAACAAGACCTCGTGCTCGACGCCGGGCTCCAAGCTCCGCGCGCATGTGCTCGACGTCCTTCAGTCGGAAGGCTACATCCGCGGTTACACGCAGACGGAGCTGACCAATGGCCGCACCGAGTTCGAGATCGAGCTCAAGTACTATGACGGCGCGCCGGTCATCCGCGAGCTTCAGCGCGTCTCGAAGCCCGGCCGCCGCGTCTACGCGTCGGTCGACAATCTTCCGCGCGTGGCGAACGGCCTCGGCATCTCGATCCTCTCCACGCCCAAGGGCGTGATGGCGGATCACGACGCCCGCGACAACAACGTGGGCGGGGAGATCCTTTGCCGCGTCTTCTGACGCTGGGCGAAGGGTCTTCCACGAAGGATTAGGAGAGCGATCATGTCGCGCATCGGCAAAAAGCCGATCGACGTGCCGTCGGGCGTCACCGCGGCGGTCGACGGTCAGAACGTCAAGGTTAAGGGACCGAAGGGCGAGCTCGCCTTCACGGTCCACGACGACGTCGTCGTCGAGTTCAAGGACGGCAAGGTTTCGGTCCAGCCGAAGGACGAGACCAAGCGCGCCCGCTCGATGTGGGGCATGTCGCGCACCATGGTGTCGAACCTCGTCGAGGGCGTCACCAAGGGTTTCGAGAAGAAGCTCGAGATCACCGGTGTCGGTTACCGCGCGTCGGTCCAGGGCAAGAACCTGGTTCTCGCGCTTGGTTACAGCCACGACGTGATCTACCCGATCCCGGACGGGATCCAGATCGTGACGGGCAAGCCGACCGAAGTGACCATCACCGGGATCAACCGTCAGCAGGTTGGTCAGGTCGCGGCCGAAATCCGCGACTTCCGCCGCCCCGAGCCTTACAAGGGCAAGGGTGTTAAGTACGCGGGCGAGTTCATCTTCCGCAAGGAAGGCAAGAAGAAGTAAGGGCCGGGACCGATGGCGAAGAAACTTGCGACTGAGGCGCGCCGCAAGGCGCGCGTGCGCCGCGCGCTTCGCGCGGCGGCCAACGGGCGTCCGCGCCTGTCGATCCACCGTTCGTCGAAGCAGATCTACGCGCAGGTCATCGATGACGAGCGCGGCGTGACGCTGGCTTCGGCCTCGACGCTCGACAAGGATTTCCGCGCCGCGAAGAAGACCGGCGCGGACATGGCCGCGGCGAGCGAGATCGGCAAGCTTGTGGCCGAGCGCGCCAAGGCGGCCGGCGTCACCGAGGTCGTGTTCGATCGCGGCGCCTACATCTATCACGGCCGGGTCAAGGCCCTGGCCGAGGCCGCCCGTGAGGGCGGGCTCAACTTCTGAAGCCCGCTCGAAGGGAAGAGGACACTTAAATGGCTCGTGAGCCCAGAGAGAACCGCCGCGAACGTGAACGCGAGGACAGCGAGTTCGTCGACAAGCTGGTCCACATCAACCGCGTCGCCAAGGTGGTGAAGGGCGGCCGTCGCTTCGGCTTCGCCGCTCTCGTCGTCGTCGGCGACCAGAAGGGCCGCGTCGGCTTCGGCCACGGCAAGGCCCGCGAGGTGCCGGAGGCCATCCGCAAGGCGACGGAAGCCGCCAAGCGCGGCCTGATCCGCGTGCCGCTGCGCGAAGGCCGGACGCTCCATCACGACGTCGACGGCCGCCACGGCGCCGGCAAGGTCGTGCTGCGCGCCGCCCCGGCCGGCACCGGCATCATCGCCGGCGGTCCGATGCGCGCCGTCTTCGAAACGCTCGGCGTCCATGACGTCGTCGCGAAGTCGCTCGGCTCGTCGAACCCGTACAACATGGTCCGCGCGACGTTCGACGCCCTCAAGGCGGAAGACAGCCCGCGTTCGGTCGCCGCTCGCCGCGGCCTCAAGGTTTCGACCCTGCAGGCCCGCCGCAAGGACGTCGACGCCGACGCGGTCGCCGAAGGCTGACCGTCGGACATCGCTTGAAGGAGCCTGATCATGGCCGCAACTGAGAAGAAGAAGGTCGAAGGCGCGACCGTGACCGTCGTCCAGACGGGTTCGTCGACCCGCCGCCCGTTCGACCAGCAGCAGACCCTCGTCGGTCTCGGCCTCGGCCGGATCGGCAAGCGCCGCGAGCTGATCGACACCCCCGCGGTGCGCGGCATGATCGCCAAGGTCGCGCACCTCGTGCGCGTCGAAGCCTGAGCGTCGGAGAGAAGACGATGAAGCTCAACGAACTCAGAGACAACCCCGGCGCCACCAAGAAGCGGATGCGCGTCGGACGCGGCATCGGCTCCGGCAAGGGCAAGACCGGCGGCCGCGGCGTGAAGGGTCAGAAGTCGCGCACCGGCGTCGCCATCAAGGCGTTCGAGGGCGGCCAGATGCCGCTCTACAGGCGTCTGCCGAAGCGCGGCTTCACCAACATCTTCGCCAAGGATCTGAACGAGGTGAACCTCGCGCGGCTCCAGCAGGCGGTGGACGCCGGCAAGCTCGACGCCAAGAAGCCCGTTACCGAGGAGGCGCTGGTCGAGGCCGGCGTTCTCTCGAAGAAGCGTGACGGCGTGAAGGTTCTCGGCCGCGGCGAGCTCAAGACGAAGCTCGACCTCGAGGTCTACGCGGTCTCCAAGACTGTCGCGGACGTGATCGAGAAGCTTGGCGGCAAGGTGACGCTTCTCGCGCCGGCCGTCGAAAAGGCCGATGCGGAACCCGCGTAAATCGCCTATCTAACGGCGCGCGCCGTCCCTGCCGGGTCCGTCGGGCCCCGGCTGGGGCGGCGTTTCATTTTGTGGTCCAGACGGACGAGGGCGTAGATGGCTTCCGCCGCAGAGCAGCTTGCCGCCAACTTGAATTTCTCGGCCTTTTCAAAGGCCGACGAGCTGAAGAAGCGTATCTGGTTCACACTTGGCGCGCTGATCATTTACCGCCTCGGCACGTACATCCCGATGCCCGGCATCAACCCGGCGGCTCTCGCCGAGGTGTTCCGTCAGCAGTCGACGGGCATCATCGGCCTGTTCAACATGTTCTCGGGCGGCGCCGTCGGCCGCATGGCGATCTTCGCGCTCGCCATCATGCCCTACATCTCCGCCTCGATCATCGTGCAGCTGATGACGACCGTCTCGCCGCACCTCGAGGCTCTGAAGAAGGAGGGCGAGCAGGGCCGCAAGATCATCAACCAGTACACCCGCTACGGGACGGTGGCGCTGGCGACGGTCCAGGCCTACGGCATCGCGGTCGGCCTCGAGGGTCAGGCCAACGTGGTCGTGGATCCGGGCTGGTTCTTCAAGATCTCCACGGTCATCACCCTGACCGGCGGCACCATGTTCCTGATGTGGCTCGGCGAGCAGATCACCGCGCGCGGCATCGGCAACGGCATCTCGCTGATCATCTTCGCCGGCATCGTGGCCGAGCTCCCGGCGGCCATCGCCGGCGCGTTCGAGCTCAACCGCCAGGGCGCGCTGTCGAACGCGCTCATCATCGGCATCATCGTGATGGCGATCGGCGTCATCGCGCTCGTGGTCTATATGGAGCGCGCCCAGCGCCGGCTGCTGATTCAGTATCCGAAGCGACAGGTCAGCCAGAACCGCATGACGGGCGGCGAGAGCTCGCACCTGCCGCTGAAGCTCAACACCGCCGGCGTCATTCCGCCGATCTTCGCCTCCTCGCTGCTGCTGCTGCCGACGACCGTGGCGAACTTCTCGGCGCAGGGGACCGCCTCGGGCTGGCTCACGACCATCACGTCGTACCTCGCCCACGGCCGGCCGCTCTACATGGCGCTCTACGTCGCGCTGATCGTGTTCTTCTGCTTCTTCTACACCGCGATCGTCTTCAACCCGAAGGAGACGGCGGACAACCTGAAGAAGTACGGCGGCTTCATTCCCGGCATCCGTCCGGGCGAGCGCACCGCCGAGTACATCGACTACGTGCTGACCCGCATCACCGTCGTCGGCGCCGCCTACATCGCGCTCGTCTGCGTGATTCCCGAGATCCTCATCTCCTGGGCCGCAGTGCCATTCTACTTTGGCGGGACTTCGCTCCTGATCGTGGTGTCTGTTACGATGGACACGGTGGCGCAGGTGCAGGGGCATCTCTACGCGGCGCAGTACGAGGGCCTCATCAAGAAGGCCCGGCTCAGAGGAAAACGTAGATGAGGCTGATTCTTCTCGGACCGCCCGGCGCCGGTAAAGGCACCCAGGCTGAGCGCCTCGTCGAGAAGCACGGCATCGTCCAGCTCTCCACCGGCGACATGCTGCGCGCGGCCGTCGCCGCGGGTTCGCCTGTCGGCCTCGAAGCCAAGGACGTGATGGCGCGCGGCGAGCTCTGCTCGGACGGCCTCGTGGTCAAGATCGTCGCCGACCGCATCGACGAGCCGGACGCCAAGAAGGGCTTCATCCTCGACGGCTTCCCGCGCACCGTCGCCCAGGCCGAGGCGCTCGAGCGCATGCTCGAGGAGAAGGATCTCCGCCTCGACGCCGTGATCGAGCTCGTGGTCGACGACAACGCGCTGCTCGCCCGCGTCGAGGGCCGCGCGCGCGACGCCGCCGCGGCCGGCAAGCCCCTGCGCCCTGACGACGCTCCGGAGACGGTCAGGAAGCGCATCGCCGACTTCAACCGCGTCACCAGCCAGCTCCGGCCGTTCTACGAATCGAAGGGGCTTCACGCCACGGTCGACGGCATGGCGTCGATCGACGAGGTGACGGAGCAGATCGAGGCGATTCTCTCCGAGACCGTCAGCGCGGGCTGACGGACCCGCCGCGGGGCGCAGGGTCGGAGTTTCGGTCGTTGTCCCCCGGCTTGTCCCGGGGGAACTGCTGCACGTCCGAGAACTGCGCGCCGCTGACGGGCTGACGCTTCTGACGAGCGGGGGCGCGGCGACAGCGGGACAGCGACTGCTGGGCTCCGAATCTCCTAGCAAGGGGTTGACGCCTGGCGTGTAAGGCGCTAACCGCACGCATCCTGAAAGCAGTCTGGTCGCGCTGTGCTTTCCAAGCGCTGCGTCCGCGCTGCCTTTCGGCGCTTCGAATTCATGAGCGCGCATGGGCCGGCCTCCACCGGACGCACGCTTCTTCCGCCGGCCTCGCGCCGGCCCACATGGAGGGGACAAAGATGGCCCGTATCGCCGGCGTCAACATTCCGACGAACAAGCGCGTCGTGATCGCGCTTCAGTACATCCACGGCATCGGCGCCTCGAAGGCGACCGAGATCTGCGCCAAGGTCTCGATCCCGGCCGAGCGCCGCGTGAACGAGCTGACCGACGCCGAAGTCATCCAGATCCGCGAGACGATCGACCGCGACTACATCGTCGAGGGCGACCTGCGCCGCGACGTCGCGATGAACATCAAGCGCCTGATGGACCTCGGCTGCTATCGCGGTCTGCGCCATCGCCGCGGCCTGCCGGTGCGCGGCCAGCGCACCCACACCAATGCGCGCACCCGCAAGGGCAAGCCGAAGCCGATCGCCGGCAAGAAGAAGTGATTTCCGCCGCGGCCTGATCGGCTGCGGCGCGTCGTTCCGGATCGGCTCCGCCGTCCGGGACGACGCCGAACCGAAGATCCCGGGCGCGCGCCCGGGAGACGCATATTTCCCGAGCGCCTGGCATCACGGGCGCGCCTGAAGGACACGAGAGACCTATGGCCAAGGAAGCCCAGCGCATTCGCCGCCGCGAGCGCAAGAACATCGCCTCCGGCGTGGCGCATGTGAACGCCACCTTCAACAACACGATGATCACCATCACGGACGCCCAGGGCAACACCGTGTCGTGGTCGTCGGCCGGCGCGCAGGGCTTCAAGGGCTCGCGCAAGTCGACCCCGTACGCGGCCCAGGTCGCTGCCGAGGACGCGGCCAAGAAGGCCGCCGAGCACGGCATGCGCACCCTCGAGGTCGAGGTCCGCGGCCCGGGTTCGGGTCGTGAGTCCGCTCTCCGCGCCCTTCAGGCTTCGGGCTTCATGGTGACGTCGATCCGCGACGTGACCCCGATCCCGCACAATGGCTGCCGTCCGCGCAAGCGCCGTCGCGTCTGACGTCGTCCTTTTCGACGCCGCGCTCCGAGACGTCGGAGCGCGGGACTGTTCCAGCCGGCTGCGGTTTTCGCGAGGTCGGCTTCTCCGCGGAGGGCGACGGCGGCCCGCGGCGACTGACGAAGGATGCTGAGAAGTGATCCAGAAGAATTGGCAAGACCTTATTAAGCCGAACAAGCTCGAGGTCTCGGCGTCCGGCGACGGCGCGCGGATCGCGACCATGGTGGCGGCCCCGCTCGAGCGCGGCTTCGGCCTGACGCTCGGCAACGCGCTGCGGCGCATCCTGCTGTCCTCGCTCCAGGGCGCGGCCGTGACCTCGGTGCACATCGATGGCGTGCTGCACGAGTTCTCGTCCATCCCGGGCGTGCGCGAGGACGTGACCGACATCGTCCTCAATATCAAGGACATCGCCATCAAGATGCAGGGCGAAGGCCCGAAGCGGATGGTGCTGCGCAAGCAGGGCCCGGGCCAGGTGCTCGCGGGCGACATCCAGGTGGTGGGCGACGTCCAGATCCTGAACCCGAACCTCGTGCTCTGCACTCTCGACGAGGCGGCCGAGATTCGCATGGAGTTCACGGTCGACACCGGCAAGGGCTACGTCCAGGCCGACCGCAACCGTCCCGAGGACGCTCCGATCGGCCTCATCCCGGTCGACAGCCTCTACTCGCCGGTCAAGAAGGTCTCGTACCGCGTCGAGAGCACCCGCGAGGGCCAGAACCTCGACTTCGACAAGCTGACGCTCAACGTCGAGACCAACGGTTCGATCACGCCTGAGGACGCGGTGGCCTACGCCGCCCGCATCCTGCAGGACCAGCTCGAAGTGTTCGTCAACTTCGAGGAGCCGAAGAAGGAAGCCGCGCCGTCCTCCATCCCGGAGCTCGCCTTCAACCCGGCGCTGCTCAAGAAGGTGGACGAGCTCGAGCTTTCGGTGCGTTCGGCCAACTGCCTGAAGAACGACAACATCGTCTATATCGGCGACCTCATCCAGAAAACCGAAGCCGAGATGCTCCGCACTCCGAACTTCGGTCGCAAGTCGCTGAACGAGATCAAGGAAGTGCTGGCCCAGATGGGTCTGCACCTCGGGATGGAAGTCGGCGGCTGGCCGCCGGACAACATCGACGAACTCGCCAAGCGTTTCGAAGAACACTACTGAGGTCGCAAGACCGGCGGGCCGCTGAGTCCCGGTCTTAAGGAGAACGAAAATGTCGATGCACGGCCGGCGGGGACGCCGCTTCAACCGGCTCCAGAGCCACCGCAAGGCGATGTTCCAGAACCTCGCCCAGTCGCTGATCGAGCACGAGCAGATCATCACCACGCTGCCGAAGGCCAAGGACCTGCGTCCGGTCGTCGAGAAGCTGGTGACGCTCGCGCGCCGCGGCGATCTTCACTCGCGCCGCCTCGCGATCTCCGAGCTTCGTCACGTTCCGACCGTGCAGAAGCTCTTCGACGTGCTCGCGCCGCGCTACGAGGAGCGCCCGGGCGGGTATCTCCGCATCATCAAGGCGGGCTTCCGCCAGGGCGACAACGCTCCGATCGCGGTGATCGAGTTCGTCGACCGCGACGTCGACGCCAAGGGCAAGGTCGACCGCGAGCGCGCCGAGGCTGCCGAAGCCGCCTGAGGCTTGGCGTTTCGGCTTTTAAACTGACGGAGAGCGGCCGGCGACGGCCGCTTTTCGCGTTTTTGGATCCGGGGAACCGAGCTCCTTGTCCCGGACTTGATCCGGGACCCAGAACCGAGACGGCTACAAGATCAATTGCTGAAAGACGAGCTTTTAGCGGAACCGACGTCGGCTCTGGGTCCCGGATCAAGTCCGGGACAAGGGCGGCGTCACCTCCGCGACCACACCACGAGCGCGAGGCCAACGAGCGATGTCGCGCCGCCGTACCAGGCCCATTGCGTCTGGGCGATCATGAAGCTCTCCTGCGGCCAGGTCACGATCCCGAGCCCCTGCAGGAACCAGAGCCCGCCCGAGGCGACGAGCAGCAAGCCGACGATCAGCAGAATGGTTTTCACGGTCTTTTCTCCGTTCCGCCCGTCGCTGCAAGCGGCTCGCTTCGCCATATAGAGCGCGCAGTCTTCGGCTTGATCGAGGCGTACGGCCTTTGGCTGTCGCCGCCACGGTCGCCCGGCCGTCCGAAAGGAGCCCGCCCAAAAATGCGTTTCGTCCAGACTCTGGCCGCCGCCGTCGCGGTTTTCTTGGCGGGGGCTCCCGCGCATGCGCAGGACCAGCGGCGCCTCCCCGACAGTCGGCAGGAAGTGAAGCTGTCGTTCGCGCCCGTGGTGGCGCAGGCGACGCCTGCTGTCGTGAACATCTATGCGAGCCGCGTCGAGCAGCGCCGGCGCAACCCGCTGCTGGACGACCCGTTCTTCCGCCAGTTCTTCGGCGACCGCGGCCCTCTGGGACAGGACCGGACCCAGCGTTCGCTCGGCTCCGGGGCGATCGTGTCGGACGATGGGCTCGTGGTCACCAACAACCACGTCATCGAGGGCATGACGGAGCTCCGCGTCGCGCTCTCCGACAAGCGCGAATTCGAGGCGAAGCTGATTCTGAAGGACAAGCGCACCGACCTCGCGGTGCTGCGCATCGGCGACGGCAAGCAGAAGTTCCCGTGGCTGCCCTTCGCCGACTCCGACGAGCTTCAGATCGGCGACCTGGTGCTTGCAATCGGCAATCCGTTCGGCGTCGGCCAGACGGTGACGTCCGGCATCGTTTCCGCGCTCGCCCGCACGCAGGTCGGCGTCGGCGACATCTCGTCCTTCGTGCAGACCGACGCCGCCATCAATCCTGGCAATTCGGGCGGCGCGCTCGTTGACCTCGACGGCAGGCTCGCCGGCATCAACACCGCGATCTTCTCGCAATCGGGCGGCTCGGTCGGCATCGGCTTCGCGATTCCCGCCAACATGGTGCAGGCGGTCGTGGCCTCGGCGCGCGCCGGCTCGAAGTCCGTGACCCGGCCCTGGTTCGGCGCGGACCTGCAGAACGTCACCAAGGACATCGCCGACGGGCTCGGGCTGAACCACCCCGGAGGCGCGCTGATCGCGAACGTCGCCAAGGGCTCGCCCGCCGCCAAGGCGGGAGCGGAGTCAGGCGACCTGATCACCGCGGTGGACGGCCGCCCCGTGGACGACGTCGAGAATTTTTCGTTCCGTTTCGCGACGCGCCCCGTCGGCGGCCACGCCACGGTGACGATCCAGCGGCAAGGCAAGGCGCGCGACCTGAAGGTGGAGCTTGCGGCCGCGCCCGAAAATCCGCCGCGCGAGCAGCGCACGATCGGCGGCGAGACGCCGTTCACAGGCGCGACGGTCGTGAACCTTTCGCCGGCGCTCGCCGAGGAGATGTCGCTCGGATCGGGGCTCACCGGCGTCGCGGTGGCGGAGGTCGCGAGCGGCTCGATCGCCGAGCGCCTCGGCTTCCAGAAGGGCGACGTCGTCCGGCAGGTGAACAACGCCAAGATCGCCAGCACCCGCGATCTCGAGCGCGTCGCGGCCTCGGGGCAGAGCGGCTACTGGAAGGTCACGATCGAGCGCGACGGGCAGCTGGTGACGAGCGTGTTCTGACGAGGCTTTGCGCTCGTCATCCCCGGCGAAGCCGGGTATCCACGACTTCGGCTCGCGCGGCGATCTACGATCAAGTCGTGGATGCCCGAGGCAAGCTCGGGCATGACGGCCGGGGCGGTCGCCCCGCGTGAGAGACGGCAATGAGCAACCTCTTCGAAGCCGCAGGCATGGACCGCGACGCGCCACGGCCGCTCGCCGACCGCCTGCGGCCAAGATCGCTTGAGGAAGTCATCGGTCAGGAGCATCTTCTCGGCCGCGACGGCGCGCTGGGACGGCTCGTCGAGGCGGGGTCTCTCGGGAGCCTCGTGTTCTGGGGGCCGCCCGGCACCGGCAAGACGACGGTCGGCCGGCTGCTGGCCGACGCCACCAACCTCGCCTT
Organism: Chenggangzhangella methanolivorans; assembly: GCF_042648545.1. Lineage (NCBI taxonomy): Bacteria > Pseudomonadati > Pseudomonadota > Alphaproteobacteria > Hyphomicrobiales > Methylopilaceae > Chenggangzhangella > Chenggangzhangella methanolivorans. The sequence continues at coordinate 1,520,115 of NZ_JBHRXS010000006.1, read as the reverse complement.
CGAGCCGATCTCCGCGATCTTCACCGGCGTCGCGGATCTCAAGAAGGTGTTCGACGCCGCCCGCGCGCGGCGGATGACGGGGAGGGGCACGCTGCTCTTCGTCGACGAGATCCACCGCTTCAACAAGGCGCAGCAGGACTCGTTCCTGCCCGTCATGGAGGACGGCACCGTCACGCTTGTCGGCGCGACGACTGAAAATCCATCCTTCGCGCTCAACGCCGCGCTGCTGTCGCGCGCCCGCGTGCTGGTGTTCCGTTCGCTCGACGCGGCGTCGCTCGAAAAGCTGCTGGCGCGTGCGGAAGAGATCGAGGGCAGGGCGCTTCCGCTCGACGCCGAAGCGCGGTCGGCTCTGATCCGCATGGCCGACGGCGACGGCCGCGCGGCGTTGACGCTGTCGGAAGAGATCTGGCGGGCGGCGCGCAAGGGCGAAACATTCGACGCGGAGCGCGTGCAGGACGTCGTCCAGCGTCGCGCGCCGATCTACGACAAGTCCGCGGACGGCCACTACAACCTCATCTCCGCGCTCCACAAGTCGGTCCGCGGCTCCGACCCCGACGCCGCGCTCTATTGGCTCGCCCGCATGCTCGACGCGGGCGAGGACCCGCTCTACCTCGCGCGACGCCTCATCCGGATGGCTTCGGAAGACATCGGCCTCGCCGACCCGCAGGCGCTCGTGGTCGCGATCGCGGCGCGCGACGCCTATGAGCAGCTCGGCACGCCCGAAGGGGAGCTCGCGCTCGCCGAATGCGTCATCCATCTCGCCACCGCGCCGAAGTCGAACGCGGTTTATGTCGCCTACAAGCGCGCGCGAGCCGCCGCCAAGGAGCACGGCTCGCTGCTGCCGCCGAAGCACATCCTCAACGCGCCGACGAAACTCATGAAATCGGAAGGCTATGGCGACGGCTACGCCTATGATCACGACGCGCCGGACGGGTTTTCGGGGCAGGACTACTTCCCCGAGGCCATGGGGAGGCGGGCCTTCTACGACCCGCCGGACCGCGGCTTCGAGCGGGAGCTGAGAAAGCGCATCGACTACTGGGCGCGGCTGCGGGCCGAGCGCGGGTGAGGGCTGCGGCGCGTGCCCCGGGTGGGGTGTAGCCTTCCGTGACGCGAGATCGAGGAACGCTCGATGACCGAACTTCTGATGAAGGCCTTCGAAGAGCTTTCAAAGCTACCGGACGATAGGCAAAACGAATTGGCGCAGATGCTGATCGACGCAGCGGAGAGCGAGCTCTCCGGCGAACTGCGATTATCGGATGAGCAGCTGGCCGAGGTCGATTCTGCGCTTTCGGAAGACGGCCCTTATGTCCCCGCCGCGGAGATGGAGGCGTTCTTCGCGCAATATCGGCGGTGATCGTCCGGTACGCTGAACGATCTCGCACGCACTTGCGTGGCATAGCTGAGCATATCCGACGCGATAACCCCGCAGCTGCCGCTCGTGTGCTCGATCGGGTCGACGAGGCGGTCAAAAGGCTTGCCGATTTCCCATTCATCAGCCGTCGGGGCGTGCGCAGAGGAAGCGTACGAACTTATTCTCTCGAACCTACCCTACATCGTCGTCTATGGGGTCGGTCGCGAGCACATTGATATCCTCGGCGTCTTTCACGCCGCCCGTCACCCTTCCGTCCGAACCCGCCCATGATCCCAATCCTTCTCGTCGCCCTGGGGGGCGCTCTCGGCTCCGTCGCGCGCTACGGCGTCAACGTCTGGACGATGCGCGCCTTTGGCCCGGGATTTCCCTGGGGCACGCTCACCGTCAACGTCGTGGGCGGTCTGGTGATGGGTCTCATCGCGGCGCTGCTTGCGCTGAAAGGCGGGACCAACGAGCTCCGCGTCTTCCTGATGACCGGGATCATGGGCGGCTTCACCACCTTCTCGGCCTTCTCGCTCGACGCCGTCGCGCTCTGGGAGCGAGGGGAGGCGACGACCGCCACGGTCTATGTGGCGGCCTCCGTCGTCCTCTCGATCGGCGCGCTTGTCGCGGGTCTCGCGCTCGGGCGCGCTCTGGGCTAAGAGAAGCGCTTCTCCAGCCTCGAGTTCGAACTGATGTCCGCCCGCCCGCCCCGCGGCAGAAAGCCCGCATCCGGCCAAAACCGCGCTACGCCCGCCGGCGCACGGCGGCCGACCCGCGCCGCCACCAAGGCCAAGGCCAACGAGGCGTTTCGTGCGCCAGCCAAATCGGCCGCCAAACCTGCCGACAAGCCCGCGCTGCGGCAGCGCCCTGCGCCCGAACCTGCGCCCGCGCCGAAGGTCTTGCCGGCGCTCCCCGGAAAATCCGCCGGCGTCCAGTCGATCCCGGTGCGTCCGGCCGAAGAAGGCCTGAGGCTCGACCGCTGGTTCAAGGAGCGCTTTCCTGCGCTCGCTTTCGGGCATCTGCAGAAGCTCTGCCGCACGGGCCAAATTCGCGTCGACGGCGCGCGGGCCAAGACCGCGACGCGGCTGTCCGCAGGCATGACGGTGCGCGTTCCGCCGCTGAAAGACGAGAGCGACGGGGAGGGGGACGACGAACGCCCCGCCGCGCCTGCGGTGCGCCGTCCGGTGAAGGACGACCGCGATGCGAAAGACCTGCGTGACATGACCATCCACGAGGACCGCGACGTCCTCGTGCTCAACAAGCCCATGGGGCTCGCCGTGCAGGGCGGTTCCGGCATCACCCGCCATGTCGACGGGATGCTGACCGCGCTCACCGACAGCCAGGGACAGAAGCCGCGCCTCGTCCATCGCATCGACAAGGACACGGCCGGCGTGCTGGTGGTGGCCAAGACCCGGCTCGCGGCGTCCGAGCTCGCGCGCGCCTTCCGATCGCGCTATGCGCGGAAGGTGTACTGGGCGCTCGTTCCCGGCGTCCCGCGCGTGAAGCAGGGGCGGATATCGACCTATCTCGCCAAGGGCGAGGGCGACGGCCCGCTGGGCGAGCGCATGGTGGTGGCCGAGCATGGCGACGACGGCGCGGCGCACGCGCTGACCTATTACGCCGTGGTGGAGCACGCCGGGCAGAAGCTCTCATGGTTGTCGCTGAAGCCGGTCACCGGACGCACACACCAGCTTCGGGCGCATTGCGCCCATATCGGCCACCCGATCGTGGGCGACCCGAAGTATTTCGACATCGAGAACTGGCAGCTGCCGGGCGGCGTGCAGAACCGGCTTCATCTGCTCGCCCGCCGCCTCGTTCTGCCGTTGCCGTCCGGCGACGTTCTCGACGTCTCCGCGCCGCTGCCGCCGCATATGGAGCAGAGCTGGAACCTTCTGGGCTTCGACACGAGCAAATACGACCCGATCGTCGAAGCGCCCGAAGAGTGACGAAATGAACGGCATGCTTCGAGACGCGGCCTGACGGCCGCTCCTCGGCATGAGGAGAGGCTCAGTTCTTCTCCACCCGGACGGTCCTGACGCTGAGGAGCGCCGACGGCGCGTCTCGAAGCGCCAAGTCCGCTTCAAACCCCATCAGAACCGCTCCGGCGCTTCGAAGACGTCCGCCAGAACGCCACCGCTTCGCACCAGCCGCGCGTGCGCCGGCGTGTCGTAGGCCACCACTAGTCGAATCGGATCGCCGGGCGAGAGAGGCATGAGCGTCGCGCCTTCGGCGTGGTCGTCGCCCTCGCCGAAAGGCAGGTCGAGGATGCGCTCGACGTCCGCGCGTGGGGCGACGGTCGAGTCCTGCGCGTTGAGGCCCCCGCGCCAGCGATAGAGCCGCACTGGACCGTCGAGATCCATCGTCGGGCCGGCCAGCACCACGAGATCCTCGCCGTCGATCAGCAGCGAGCGGACGCCGAGGCCGTCGAGATCGAGAAAATGGCGACGGATGAGATCGCCGTCGTCCTGACGCCGGAGCTTGAGACGGCCCGTCTTTTTCTTCGCCCTGAACCGAAGCTCTAGAATGGTGGCCCAGCCGCGCAGCACGGGGCCGCGCAGACCGAGGAACACCCGGTCGCCTGAAACCGCCATGCCTTCGACGTCGAGCCCGTTGTCCTTGGACGGGATCGACATGAACGGGCCGAGGTGAGGATCGCGGGCGAGCCGTCGGGAGAGGACACTGCCGTCCTTGTCCATCCGAAGCGCCCCCGCGCGACGCGTTCGGCCGCTCCCGTCGACCGCGGGCCCGGACGCAGCGAGCTTCGGCGCGCCGGGATGGTCGCCGGCCACGAGCGGGATGCGGCAGAGCAGGAAACGGTTGGCCTCCCGCACCACGCGGGTCAGCGTTTCGAGCGCTTTCTCGGGATCGTCGCCGGCCTTCGGCTTCTTGCGCTTCAGGCTGTGCGATCCGACGACCCACAGAAATCCGTCCGCGATCGCCAGACCCTCCACGTCCGCCTCCTCGTCACGGCCGTTGGGAAAGTCGAAAAAGTCGTGCAGATCGAAGCGCTTGTGTCCGCCATAGCCCACCACGCGGCCCGCCGCGTCGCGTCGCGCCGTGAGCCGCTCCAGCGCCGCGCCCTCGTCGGCGCCGATGAACAGGCTTTCGCCCTCGGCGATCGCGGCGATCGCCGAGACGTCTTCGCGGATGGCTTTCTCCGCGTCCGGGTCTGGCTCGTGAAAAACGAGCGGCAGCTGCGTCACCAGCTTCGCCTTGCGGCGCTCGGCGTGAGCGGCGGCGAGCCGCTGGTACTCGCTCTTCACGAGGCCGAGCGACCGGGCGGCGTCCGTGACCGAGAGCCCGCCCTCGACCTCGCGCATCGCCGCAGCGATCTCGCGAGGAGAGCGCGCGTCGCCCTCTGCGTCTTCGTGCTTCGCCTTCGTCATCGGAATCTCCACCCCGCCTGTCGCCGTCGTGACGTCTGGATGACATAGGGGCGGGCGCCTGCGCGGCGACGGGGCGCTTGTGCGAAGCGAGGCGGGCGCGCTACCTGCTGCGGCATGAGCGCTCCCCGACTGCTCGTCTTCTTCGACGTCGACGGCACCTTGATCGACAGCCAGCACGCCATCGTCTCGGCGATGCGCGAAGCCTATCTCGGCCACGATCTCGAACCTCCGGATCGCGAAGCCATTCTCAGCGTCGTCGGCCTTTCCGTCGCGGAGGCGGTGGCGGAGCTGTCGCGCGAGGCGCCGGGTCATCCGCGCAAGGCGATCGGCGAAGCGTTCAAGACGATCTTTCGAAACAGCCTGACCCATGGCGCGGATCATTCGCCGCTCTATCCCGGAGCCGCGGAGGTCATCGACAGGCTTGGCGCGCGCGACGACGTCCTGCTTGCGCTTGCGACCGGAAATTCTCGCCGGGGCGTGGAGCGGTTTCTCGACCGCTTCAGTTACGAGGGCCGGTTCGTCTCGACGCAATCGGCGGACGACGCGCCGTCGAAACCCCATCCCGCCATGATCTTCCAGGCCTGCCTGGAAGCGGGGCTGAAACCCGAGGAGGCGGTGATGGTCGGCGACACGAGCTTCGACATGGCGATGGCGCGGGCGGCCGGCGCGCGGGCCATCGGCGTCTCCTGGGGCTATCACCCGGCCGACCGGCTGCTCGCTGCGGGCGCCGAGCTCGTGCTCGGCTCGTTCGAAGAGCTCGACGCGGCCCTCGGCCTCTCCGACACGGCGGACGCCATATGACCGATTCTCAGCGTCCTGGCGCGCAGCGTCCCGAGGGATTGGCCCAACGGCCAGTCTTGCCGAAGCGCTTCTACAAACACGCAGAAGCCGTTGCGGTGAAAGGCGGCTTTGTCATCGCGCTCGACGGGCGTCCCGCCCGAACGCCCGCCCGGGCGCCGCTCGCGCTTCCGACCCTGGCGCTCGGCGCGGCGGTTGCGGCCGAGTGGGAGCGGCAGAGCGAGACCATCGATCCGAGCACGATGCCGCTGACGCGGATCGCGAATGTCGCGATCGACGGGGTGGCGCGCGAGCGCGAGGCGGTGGCGGCGGAGATCGTGAAATACGCCGGCAGCGACCTCGTCTGCTATCGCGCGGAGCGTCCCGAGCGGCTCGTCGCCAAGCAGAGCGCGCACTGGGATCCGGTGCTCGCCTTCGCGCGCGACGGGCTCGGCGCCCGGTTTGTGTTGGCCGAGGGAGTGATGTTCGTCGGCCAGCCCGGCGCGGCGCTCGAGGCGGTGGACCGCGCGCTGCCCCGCCACGACGTATTCGCGCTTACGGCCTTGAGCGTGCTTACGACTTTGACCGGATCCGCGCTGATCGCGCTGGCGCTCCAGCGCGGCGCGCTCGACCTCGCCGCCGCCTGGGCCGCCGCCAATGTCGACGAGGACTGGAACGAGGAGCTCTGGGGCTACGATTCGGAGGCCGCGGCCCGAAAGGCCAACCGCGAGACCGAGATGCGGGCCGCAGTCGAGACGATGGCGCTGGCGCGAGCCTGAGGGTGTCGCGCCGCCTCAGTCGGCGAGGCCGATGTTGCGAAACACCTCCTGAAGCTGCGGACTGATCGGCAGGGCGATCTGCTCGCCGGTCGGCGTCGGCCGTTCGAACCAGCGGTGATAGGCCTCGATCAGGTCCCGGTCCTCGGCCATTTTCGCGAAGGCCCGCGCGACCGCCCGCGCCATCTGCGGGTCGTCCTTGCGGAACATCAGCCCATAAGGCTCGTAGGTGAGGAAGTCGCCGACCACGATGAGGTCGGCGTCGGCCTTGTGGCGGGCGATCAGACCATAGAGCAGCACGTCGTCGGTCGCGAAGGCGTCGGCCTGGCCGCTGGCTACCATGGCGTAGCTCTGTTCGTGGTCGGGCGCGGTGACGATCCTGAGGTCGATCTTCTGCCTCTCGGCGATCGCCCGCAGCGCCTTCTCGTTCGTCGTGCCCGCCGTCGCCACGACGGTCTTGCCCGCAAGGTCGCGATAGGACCGGAGCCCGGAGGCGCTCTTCACCATGAGCTTGGTGCCGGCCACATAGGTGATCGGCGAGAAGGCGACCTCTTTCTCGCGGTCCTTGTTGGCGGTGGTGGAGCCGCATTCGAGGTCGATCCTGCCGGCGACCGTCTCGGGGATGCGCGTCTCGGACGTGACCTTCTCATAGGCGACGTCGAGCGCCTGACCGTCGAGCTCCCGCTTCATCTCCTCGACGACGCCGAGGCAGAGGTCGATCGCGTAGCCGATCGGCTTCGGGCCGTTGTTCGCCACATAGGAGAACGGGAACGAGGCCTCGCGATAGCCGATCGTCACCGTCCCGCTGTCGTGTGCCTTCTTGAGCGTGCCGCCGAGCGCGGTCGGTTCGCCGCCGGTGGTGACGGCCTCCTCGGCCCAGGCCGCCGGCGCGAGCGCGAAGAGCGCGAGGAGCGCGGCGGAGATCGTCGCGCGGGGCAGGGCGGCCATGGCGGCGCGTCCCTCAGGCGGCCGCGGGCGCATGCGCGCCGACAGGCTCTCCGGCGGCGCTTTCCTGCTCGTCCTCGTGCAGTTCGCCCTCCCACTTCGCCACCACGGCCGCGGCGATCGAGTTGCCGATGACGTTGGTGGCCGAACGGCCCATGTCGAGGAACTGGTCGATGCCCATGATGAGCAGCAGGCCGGCCTCCGGGATGTTGAAGGTCGAGAGCGTGGCGGCGATCACCACGAGCGAGGCGCGCGGCACGCCCGCCATGCCCTTCGAGGTCACCATCAGCAGGAGCAGCATGGTGATCTGCTCGCCGGCCGACAGGTTGACGCCGTAGGCCTGCGCGATGAAGAGCGTCGCGAAGGTGCAATAGGCCATCGTGCCGTCGAGATTGAACGAATAGCCCATCGGAAGCACGAAGCTCGCGATGCGCCGCGCCACGCCGAACTTGGCGAGCTGGTCGAGGATCTTCGGGTAGGCGGCCTCGGAGCTCGCGGTCGAGAACGCCAGCAGGAACGGCTCGCGCACCCGCGCGATCAGGTTCTTCACCCGCGCGCCCAGCACCAGGAAGCCGGCGAGCGCCAGCAGCGCCCAGAGGATCGCCAGCGTCGCGTAGAACTCGAGGATGAATGCGCCGTAGGTCCAGAGGACGGAGAGCCCCTGCGTGGTGATGGTGGCGGCGATGGCGGCGAACACCGCGACGGGCGCGGCCTTCATGACGTAGCCGGTGATCACCAGCATCATGTGGGCGACCTGGTCGGCGAACTCGGCGAGCATCTTGCCCTTCTCGCCCAGCGACGCGATCGCGATGCCGGCGAAAATGGAAAAGACCACGATCTGCAGGATTTCGTTGGTGGCCATGGCCTCGACGATCGAGGCCGGCACCAGATGCGGCACGAACTCCTTCAGCGTCAGCGACGACACCTTGAGGTTCGTGGCGGTGCCGGCGTCGGGCAGCGGCAGGTTCAGGTTCGCGCCCGGCTGCAGCAGGTTGACCATGATCAGGCCGAGCACCAGCGACACCAGCGAGGCGGAGATGAACCAGCCCATGGTCTTGGCGCCGATCCGCCCGACGGAGGCCGTGTCGCCCATATGGGCGATGCCGACGACTAGCGTCGAAAACACGAGCGGGGCGATCAGCATCTTGATCAGCCGGAGAAACACGGTGGTGATGAGCGAGATGTATCCCGCCACCGCTCCCGCGACCTTGGCGTCCGGAAACGCCACGTGGCAGGCCTGGCCCACCACGATGCCGAGAACCATCGCGATCAGGATGTAGAGGGTGAACTTGTTGCGCATCGCCGTCCCCTCGGTAACGAAAACGTTAACGAAAGATGACGACTCCGTGAACAAGCTGTCAATCGCTGACTTCGCCCGAAGATTGTGCGTGCTCGCCCCGTGGGCGCCGCGTCGCGGTCATCGGCCCTTTGTCGACATTGCGGCGCCGCATGACGCGCGTTACGCCTCTGCCCTCTTGATCGACCCGGAAAGCCGAGGGCGCGCCACGTGAAGGACATTCTGCAGGAGCTCGAGGAGCGTCGCGCGACGGCGCGCCTCGGCGGCGGCGAAAAGCGCATCGCGGCGCAGCACGCGCGCGGCAAGCTCACGGCCCGCGAGCGCCTCGAGATCTTCCTCGATCCGGAGTCGTTCGAGGAATACGACATGTTCGTCCAGCACCGGAGCCATGACTTCGGGATGGAGAAGCAGACCATTCCGGGCGACGGCGTCGTCACCGGCTGGGGCACGGTGAACGGCCGCAAGGTCTTCGTCTTCGCCAAGGACTTCACGGTGTTCGGCGGCTCGCTCAGCGAAACCCACGCCCAGAAGATCATCAAGATCCAGGACATGGCGATCCGCAACCGCGCGCCGGTCATCGGCCTGTTCGACGCCGGCGGGGCGCGCATCCAGGAAGGCGTCGCGGCGCTCGGGGGCTATGGCGAGGTGTTCCAGCGGAACGTCTTGGCGTCCGGCGTGATCCCGCAGATCTCGGTCATCATGGGCCCGTGCGCGGGCGGCGACGTCTATTCGCCGGCCATGACCGACTTCATCTTCATGGTGCGCGACCGCTCCTACCTCTTCGTCACCGGCCCCGACGTCGTGAAGACGGTGACCAACGAGACGGTGACGTCCGAGGAGCTCGGCGGCGCGAAGGTGCACACCACGAAGTCTTCGGTGGCCGACGGCGCCTATGACAACGACGTCGACGCGCTCGTGGACATGCGCCGCCTGATGGATTTCCTGCCCGGCAACAACATCGAGGGCGTGCCGGAGTGGCCGACCTTCGACAGCGCCGACCGCGACGACCTCTCGCTCGACACGCTGATCCCCGACAACCCGAACAAGCCCTACGACATCAAGGAGCTGATCCTGAAGACGGTCGACGAGGGCGACTTCTTCGAGATCCAGGAAAGCTTCGCGAAGAACATCGTGGTCGGCTTCGGCCGCATGGAGGGCCGCACGGTCGGGATCGTGGCCAACCAGCCGATGGTGCTGGCGGGCGTGCTGGACAGCGACGCCTCCCGCAAGGCCGCGCGCTTCGTGCGCTTCTGCGACTGCTTCGAAATCCCGATCGTCACCTTCGTGGACGTGCCCGGATTCCTGCCCGGCACCGCCCAGGAATATGGCGGCTTGATCAAGCATGGGGCGAAGCTGCTGTTCGCCTACGCCGAGGCGACGGTGCCGAAGGTGACGATCATCACCCGCAAGGCGTTCGGCGGCGCCTATGACGTCATGGCGTCCAAGCACCTGCGCGGCGACGTCAACTACGCCTGGCCGACCGCGCAGATCGCGGTGATGGGCGCCAAGGGCGCGGTCGAGATCATCTTCCGCGGCGCGGACGCGGACGGCATCGCGGCCAAGACCAAGGAGTATGAGGACCGCTTCATGTCGCCCTTCGTGGCGGCGGAGCGCGGCTACATCGACGAGGTCATCCACCCGCGCTCGACCCGCAAGCGCGTCGCCCGCGCGCTCGCCATGCTGCGCGGCAAGCGGCTCGAGAATCCCTGGAAGAAGCACGACAACATCCCGCTCTGAGACGCGCGCGGATGAGCCGGTTGTCGATCGCCGCGCTGGTCCTGTCCTTCGCGGCGCTTCTGCTCGGCGTCGCGGGGCCGGCGCTCGACCCTGCGGTGCTGAGGGAGCAGATCTCCTTCGCGGACGCCGCCGCGCAGCGGGCCGAACCCGTTCAGCCGGAAGGCGAGCGGTCGCTTCACGAGGAAGCCGGGCGCTGGCTCGCGCGCAAGATCCGCGAGCGCAACGACCGCGCGGCGCAGGAGGAGCGGACGGCCGCGCCGGCGCCGGTCGAGGAGCCGGGCCTCTTCGGGAGCTCGGCCCGCTTCGTCGTGCCGATCGTGGTCCTGATCGCGCTTTCGGGCGCGGCGCTCGCCGTCGTCGACTGGCTGAGGACGCGGGCGGTGAGGGGCAATCTCACGGCCGCGGTCGTGGCCGGCGCAGCCATCGCGCTGCCGTTCGTCTGGACCGCGCTCGCCACCGCGATGGCGTTCGCCGGCGTCCTGATCGCGCTCGTCATCGTCGGGGCGATCGTCGGCTGAGACAGACCCGACGCCGTGTCGCCCAAGTCGCGACGCACAACGAAATCAATCGTGCGCGCTTGCCTTCTTCCCCTCGGCGACGAAATGCTGCACGACGATCAAGAGACGGCGAGCGCCGACTGGCGCGCGACTTGCTGATGGAGAGCCGAACAGCGCGTCGCGCTTTGCGGCGTCGCGTAGGGTTGGACTGGGTCACATGCGCGTTCTTATCGTCGCGATCGGGACATATGGCGACGTGCTGCCCTTCATCGGGCTCGCGGCCGAGCTCGACCGGCGCGGCCATGAGGTCACGCTCTCCTGCGCCGAGACTTTCGCGCCCGCCGCCCGCCGCGCCGGCGTCGACGTCGAACCGCTGACCACCGCCGCCGAATATTCGGCGCTGTTCGAGCATCCGCAGTTCTGGCGGCCGTTCCTGGGCGCCCGGCGACTGTTCAAGAACCTGCATTCCTTCCTAAAGCCCACCCACGACTTCGTCGTCCGACATCATCGTGAAGGCGACACGCTGGTCATCGCCTCGGCGCTCGCGATCGGCGCCAAGGTGGCGCATGAGACGCTCGGCGTGCCGGTGGTCTCGGTGCATCTGACGCCCATCATGTTCGTCTCGCGCGACGCGCCGCCGCGCACGCCGTTCCTGCCGATGCCGCGCTGGATGCCGGCCGCGATGAAGCTGAAGCTGCAGACCGGGCTCTACACCGCCTTCATCGCGCCGCTGATCAAGCCGGGCCTCAACGCCTTCCGCGCGTCGCTGGGCTTGCGGCCGAAGCGCAAGATCCGCAGCTGGTGGCATTCCTCGCAGCGCATGCTGCTCCTGTTTCCGCACTGGTTCGCGCCGCGGCAGGCTGACTGGCCGGCCCAGTCGGTGCAGCTCGACTTTCCGCGCGCCGACATGTTCGGCGCCGCGACCGCGCGGCTCGATCCGGCGCTCGACGCGTTCCTGTCGGCCGGGGAGCCGCCGGTCGCCATCACCTTCGGCTCCGCCCGGCTGCGCACCGCCTCGCTCTATCGGGCCGCGGTCGAGGCCTGCGCGAAGACCGGGCGCCGATGCCTCGTGCTGTCGCACCAGACGATCGATCCGCCCAAGGGCCTCGAGGGCCGGGCCTTCTTCTCGACCTACGCCCCGCTCGGCCAGGTGTTGCCGCGCTGCTCGGCGCTGATCCACCACGGCGGCGTCGGCACGGTGTCGCAGGCCTTCGCGGCGGGCGCGCCGCAGATCGTCGTGCCGATGGCGTTCGACCAGTTCGATCATGCGAGCCGCATCCGCCGGCTCGGCTGCGGAACCTCGGTGCCGCGCGCGCTCTTCACCGCGCGTCGCGCCGCGCAGGCGCTCGACGCGCTGCTCGCCTCCGATGCGGTCGCCTCGGCCTGCCGGTCGGTGGCGGAGCGCACCAGCCGCTCCGACGTGATCGCCGAGGCCTGCGATCGCATCGAGGCGGAGTTCGGCCGCGCCCGGTCGGTCGTCTATCCTCCCTGCGAGGCCGCCGAGTGAGTTGAGCGCAGTCGGAGCGCCTGTCCTTCGGGCGCCGGCCGTGACATAGATCGCCGCCCATGAGCACGGGTGAGCGTATGGCAGCCGAAGCCGCCGCGGATGATGTGACGAAGCCGGCGGATGAGTTCGGGACAGGCGGCCCCGCCGGCGGGCAGGAAGTCCGCCGACGCCACCTCGTTTATGTCCCCGGCTACGACCCGCGCGATCCCGATCTCTATCGTCGTCTCTCCGTGTTCGAGCTCCGGCGCTTCGCCAAGCTCTGGGGCGTCGTCGTCGACGTCGACCGGGACGACGTCACACGCACGCCGACGCCGAGCCTCAGCTGGCGGGCGCGGCTGACCGCCGGCGACGCCAGGGTCGAAACGACCTACGAGACGTTGCGGTGGGACGATCTCGTCCGCCGCGACTTCGCCGCGCCGCTGCTCGCCACGCTCGTTCGAAGCCTCAGGACCGGCGTCGAGGTGATCGTGACGGGCCTCCTCTGGCGGATCTGGCGCGCCGCGCCGTGGTGCGCGGTGGCCTGGTTCTATCCGATGCTCACCGTCATCGCGCTGTTCGCCCTCTCGGTGTGGGGCGGGGTCGCGATCGCGGATCTCGTCGCCGGCCACGGAGCGCCGGTGTTGGGCGTGCTCGTCGGAGTCGCGCTCGGCCTTGCGCTTCTGCTCGGCGTCGTCGCCGCGCTCCGCCGGTCCGGCTCGTTCCTCGTCCATCTGATCGACGACGGCCGGTCCCAGCGCCGATACGCGACGCGCGCCGACAGGGAGCTCGACGCCCGCGTCGACGCCTTCGCGGCCCGGATCCGCGAGATCGTCGAGGCGCGCGCGGCCGACGAAGTTCTCGTCGTCGGCCATTCGAGCGGAAGCTTCGTCGCGATCGACGCCATCGCGCGCGCCTATGAGGCGAGCCCCGACTTCGCCCGCGGATCGAACTTCGCGCTGCTCACCGTCGGGGCGAGCGAGCTTCTGGTCGCGTTCCACCCGCGCGCCGGCTGGTTCCGCGAGCGCATCCGGCGGCTGGCGATCGAGCCGTCGCTGTTCTGGGCCGAGGTCGTCGGCCCCTGGGACACGCTCAATTTTCCGCACCGCGACCCGGTCACCGAGCTCGGCCTCGACGTGCCGGCCGACCGGCCGAACCCGACGTTCCGCCGCGCTTTTCTGACCAAGATGCTCGGTCAGCACTCCATCAAGTCCCTGCAGAAGGGATGGCGGGTGTTCCGGGCGCACTTCCAGTTCGTCATGGCGAACGAGGTCCGCGGGCCCTACGACTACTTCTCGCTGGTCCTTGGACCGTGGACCGCGCGCAGCCAGTTCGCCCGAACCGCGGACGGAAGGCTGATGTCGCCGAAGGTCGAGCCCGCCCCGCCGCCGCTGCCGCGGCCGGACTGGATGCCGCCGCTGCCCAAGGACCACAAGGACTAGGGCTTTCGGCGCCGCGCCGCGGCGAAGCTTCTTCGGCGGCGCCGTTCGCCCTTTGAACAGGTGGACGGCGGGCGACCCGCTCCCCTAAGTACGAACGGCGTCGGCGCGCGATCCGCGGGACTTGTCCGGCGCGGCTCCGGAGTTCTCAAGCCTCGATGTTCAAGAAGATCCTGATCGCCAACCGCGGCGAGATCGCCTGCCGCGTCATCAAGACCGCGCGCAAGATGGGCATCAAGACCGTCGCGGTCTATTCCGACGCGGACAAGGACGCGTTGCATGTCGAGATGGCCGACGAGGCGGTGCGCATCGGCCCGCCGCCGGCCGCGCAGTCCTATCTGCTGATCGACGAAATCCTGCGCGCCTGCAAGGAGACCGGCGCCGAAGCCGTTCATCCCGGCTACGGCTTTTTGTCCGAGCGCGCGGCCTTCGCCGAGGCGCTCAAGGCCAACGGCGTCGTGTTCATCGGCCCGAATCCCGGGGCGATCGAGGCCATGGGCGACAAGATCGAGTCGAAGAAGGCGGCGGCCAAGGCCAACGTCTCGACCGTGCCCGGCAATCTCGGCGTGATCGAGAGCGTCGAGGACGCCGTGAAGGTCGCCGACGAGATCGGCTATCCGGTGATGATCAAGGCCTCGGCCGGCGGCGGCGGCAAGGGCATGCGCATCGCGCACTCGGCCGATGACGTGGCGGAAGGCTTCCGCGCCTCGCGCTCGGAGGCCAAGAACTCCTTCGGCGACGACCGCGTCTTCATCGAGAAGTTCATCGTCAATCCGCGCCACGTCGAGATCCAGGTGCTCGGCGACAAGCACGGCAACGTCATCTATCTCGGCGAGCGCGAATGCTCGATCCAGCGCCGCAACCAGAAGGTCGTCGAGGAGGCCCCGTCGCCGCTGCTCGACGAGGCGACCCGCAAGGCCATGGGCGAGCAGTCGGTCGCTCTGGCCAAGGCCGTCGGCTACGATTCGGCCGGCACCGTCGAGTTCGTCGCGGGGCAGGACAAGTCGTTCTATTTCCTCGAGATGAACACGCGTCTTCAGGTGGAGCATCCGGTGACGGAGCTCGTCACCGGCATCGACCTCGTGGAGCAGATGATCCGCGTCGCCTATGGCGAGAAGCTCGCGATCAAGCAGGAAGATGTGAAGCTCACCGGCTGGGCGGTGGAGAGCCGCGTCTACGCCGAAGATCCCTATCGCAACTTCCTGCCCTCGATCGGGCGCCTGTCGGCCTACCGGCCGCCGGCCGAATCGAGCGCCGACGGAATCACGGTGCGCAACGACACCGGCGTGACCGAAGGCGGCGAGATCTCGCTCTATTACGACCCGATGATCGCCAAGCTCGTGACCCACGGGCCGGATCGCCTGTCGGCCATCGAGGCGCAGGGCAGGGCGCTCGACGCCTTCGGCATCGACGGCATCCAGCACAACATCCCGTTCCTCACGGCGCTGATGGAGCATCCGCGCTGGCGTTCGGGCGAACTGTCGACCGGCTTCATCGCCGAGGAGTTCCCGGACGGTTTCGCGCCTCGCAAGCCCGCAGGCGAAGTCGCAGCGGCCCTGGTCGCGATCGCGGCGCAGATCGACTGGATGGTGATGGAGCGTCGCCGCCTCATCTCCAATCAGCTCCGCAAGGGCGCGGCCACCAAGGAGCGGCTGCGCACCGTGCTGCTCGACGGCGAGCCGACCCGCGTCGAGACCTCGGCGATCGGCGAGGCCGTGATCGTGCGGACGCTTGGGCAGGACGGCTCGGAGATCCGTCTCCAGCGCGTCGAGACCGACTGGAAGCCCGGCGAGCCGGTGTGGCGCGGGACGATCGACGGTCAGGAGATTGCGGCGCAGGTCCGCAAGGCCAAGAACTACGGCTACGACATCCAGCATCGCGGTGTCGCGGTTTACGCCCGCGTCCACGGCGCGCGCATCGCCGAGCTCTATGCGCTGATGCCCGAGAAGGTCATCGCCGACACCTCCAAGCAGCTGCTCTGCCCGATGCCCGGCCTCGTGGTCTCGATCGCGGTCGAGGAGGGGCAGGAGGTCAAGACCGGCGAGACGCTCGCGGTGGTCGAGGCGATGAAGATGGAGAACGTGCTGCGCGCCGAGCGCGACGGCAAGGTCGCCAAGATCAACGCTAAGGCCGGCGACAGCCTCGCGGTCGACGCGGTGATCCTCGAGTTCGAGTGATCTTCGCGAGACAGCGCCGACGAAACGTCTGAGACGAAACGGAAAAAGGGTGGGCCGATGTGGCGCGCGGATCTCGCGCGCCGTAGGGTTGCATATCTCTCGCCGCCGCCCCTCGGACCGACGTCATGCGTCACGACCCGGAACTCATCGCCCGACGCATCCGCGAGGCTGCGGGCGCGCCTGAGATCTGGGCTCAGGCGCTCGGAGACGTCAGCGCGAGCGTCAACGGCGCCGGCGCGCTGCTGTTCTGCGTCGACGACCGGCTGGTCCGGCCGCCCGCCTCCGCCGAACAGGCGCACGTCCTGGACGAGTATCTGACGAAGGGCTGGAACGCGCTCGACGTCCGCTACCGCGGCATCCCCAAGATGGAGCGCCGGGGCTTCATCACCGACGAAGACTGCATGGACCGCGACGAAATCGCCTCCTCGCAGTTCTACCAGGACTTTCTCGCCGGGCACGGCATCGGAGCCTTCGCGGGCGTCGGGTTCCGGGCGGGCGGGGATCTCTGGTGCCTCTCAGTTCAGCGCCGGCTGCGCGACGGCCCGTTCGAGCCGCGCGAGCTGGACGCGCTCCTGAGGCTCTGGGGGCCGCTGAGCGACGCCGCGACGCTCTCGCGCCAGTTCGATTTCGCCAGGCTGAAGGGGATGACGGACGCGCTGGAGCTGACCCGCGACGCGGCGATCGTCTGCGACCGGGGAGGGCGGATCGCCTCGATCAACGCCCGGGCAGAGGCGCTGGTCGGCCGCATGATCGATCCGCGCAGCCGGACGCTGTCGCTGCGCAGCGCGGCCGATCGCGACGCCTTGCGCGCCTGCCTCGCCTCGAGCCAGCGGCGGCGCGGGCCGGAGCCGGCGGCCTGCGTCGTCAGGGATCCGAAGGGCGGCGAGATCCTCGTCCGGGCGATCGAGGTCGATGGCATGAGCGTGTTCGCGCCCGCCGACGGCCGCGCGGTGCTTCTTCTGCTCAAGCGCCGCGTCCTCGATCCCGTCGCGGCGCTCGCCGCCCGGTCCAGCCTCACGGCCGCCGAGTCCGCGATCGTCGCGAGCCTCAGGGCAGGCGGCTCGGTGGCCGAGATCGCGCAGGCGCGCGGCGTGAGGCCGGACACGATCCGCACGCAGCTGAAGTCGATCTATCTGAAGACCGGCGCGTCCGGGCAGGCGAGGCTGCTGTCGCGCGTCGCCGCGCTCGGCGACGAGCGGCCGGCGGACTGACGACCGCGGCCTCTCCCCAGGCTTCGACGACCGGACCGGCGCGTGTTCCCCATTCGGGTAAGGGGCGGCGACGGGGCGCGGCGTAGCCTCTTGCGAGGCTCGCCCATCGTCGGCGCGGGCCGCCTGTCGGCCATCGCCTGGAGCTCGAGGATGCGGCGTTTCCTGTCAGTTTTGTTCGCGGCCGCGGTGTTTGCGGGCGCCCAGTCGTCAAGCGTTTCGGCCCAGCAGGCGAAGGTCACGGCCGACGGGTTCTTCAGGATTGGTCCCGTCATCGACTATGCGTTCAATCCCATCCAGAGCGCGGCGCTGAGCGACGGCGTGACGGTCGCGACCGCGAGTTACGCTCCGAGCCTGGACTACAACAAGATCCGGGTTTTCTTCACGAAGGACGGGAAAACGCTGGCGTCGCATGACGTCAGCGTCTCGAGCCTCGAGCAGATCTTCTCGTTCAAGATCGTCGCGCTTGAGAAGAACGATCTCGGAATTGTCTATGAGTCGCACAGTTTCAGCGCTGAAGATTCAGTCGGCGGATTTTATTTCGTTCGCGTCTCTCAGACCGGCGGCGTCAGCGTGCAGAAACGCGTCGCGAGCGTCGAGAAGACCGACGACGGCGACAACTCGCTCCAGATCCATGCGAGCCGGCTAAAGAATGGCGAACTCGCGCTGGCCTATGAGCGTCGCGAAACGGTCAAGATAGGCCGGCTGATGGGCCGGAACTACAATATCTTCACGATGATCATCGATGGCGCTGGAGGCGTCGTTTCGCCTTCGAGACTCGTCACGCCGATCGAAGACAAGAAAGTATTAAAGTTCTCAGACGGCGCTAGATACTCCGACACATACATGTTCGGAGGAATGTACTATTCGCCGGAATCCGCGATCGTGACGCTTTCCGATGGCAACTACGCCATCGTTTACACCGACGAGCTTCGCAAGAGCGGCGCGTTTCGCGTGTTCTCTCAGGCCGGAGCGCCAGTGACCAATCCGGTCTATGTCGGCGAAACCTATCGGTTTCCGGCCGGAACGCTCGCGCTGAAGAACGGCAGCTTCATGCTCCTCTACAACAACAATCATTTCCTCTCCGGAGTGAAAATCAGCGGGTCGTATAAAGACACAGGCGAGGGGCTCGCGATCTCGCCGGACTACTATACGGGCGACAAGGACCCCGCCTGCGTGCTCCGGCGTCCGAACGGCGACCTCGTGTCCATCTACAATCAGCCCGACGACCTCAAGCAGAGGGATATTCGCTACAAGCTGCTGTCGCCCGAAGGCGCCACGCGGTCTGACGGTTTCGCCTCGAAGAAGGCGTTCGACAAGCAGCGCACGCCGTCTTGCGCGGCTCTCAAGGACGGTCGGGTTTTCTTCACCTATTACCTCCTCGACGCGAATCCGAAGCGCAACATGCTGATGGGCGCCTATCTCACGATCGAAGAAGCGGCCAGGACGGCGGCGGCGGAGTAGGGCGGCCGCCGACGTCTTCCTGTGCTGAGCGGGAGCTCGGCGCGACGCGTCGGCTTCCGCCATGTTCGAGGCTCGGCCATTGGCCGGTCATCGTCGAGGCGTTCCGCGCGGAGGCGTTCGACCTCTCGCCCGCTCCAGCCCTTGTCGCGCTCCCGTCCCGCCTCACTTCTCGCGGACGGAAAAACGGCGATGAGGGGCGCGATGGCGGCTCAGGCGGCGAAATTCGAGATCACCGGCCGCGTCCAGGGCGTCTTCTACCGCAAATGGGCGCAGGCGACCGCGAACGGACTCGGGCTGAGGGGCGTCGTCCGCAACATGTCGGACGGCTCCGTCGAAGCGGTTCTCGAAGGCCCCGAGGAGCGCATCGCGGCGTTTGCGGAAGCCGCGCTCGCGGGGCCGCCCGACGCCGAGGTGAAGACGGTCAGGCGGTCGGCCGCGCGCGGCGGCGATCTTCCCGCCGGCGCCGGCGTCGTGATCGGCGAGGACGGCTGAGCGCCGTCCGTCGGCCCGGCGGTCATTCCCGGGCGGCCGGCCCGAAGATCTCCTCGAACGTCTCCCGCATCGCCATGTCGACCTCGGCCATCGAGACCACCCGGCCGAGATCGGCAAGGCTCGTGACGCCATGGTCGCGCACGCCGCAGGGGACGATGCCGGCGTAATGCGACAGATCGGGCTCGACGTTGAGGCTGACGCCGTGGAGCGTCACCCAGCGCTTCACCCGCACGCCGATGGCCGCGATCTTGTCCTCCGCGTCGCGGCCGCGCTCCGGCCGGCGCACCCAGACGCCGACGCGGTCCTCGCGCCGCTCGCCCGTCACGCCGAATCGGTCGAGAGTCGCGATCAGCCAGGCCTCGAGCGCGGCCACATAGGCGCGCAGGTCCGGCGCGCGGCGGCGCAGGTCGAGCATGGCGTAGGCGATGCGCTGCCCGGGGCCGTGATAGGTGTATTGCCCGCCGCGGCCCGTCTGGAACACCGGCAGCCGCTCCGGCTCGACGAGGTCGGCGGCCTTGGCGCTCGTGCCGGCGGTGTAGAGCGGCGGATGCTCCAGCAGCCAGACAAGCTCGCCCGCCTTTCCGTCGGCGATCGCGGCGGCGCGCGCCTCCATCTTGGCGAGCGCCTCCGCGTAAGTCACGAGACGGTCGCTGACGCGCCATTCGACCGGGGCTGAGCCGGGGGCTGGCGGAAACGTCGCGGGCAAAGCGGATCGGTCGGTTTTCAGCACGTGGTGAACCATGGATTAACCACGCGCGTGGTCATCTCGTCGTCAAGCGGCGCCTGCGTTCATGCGCGCCCCGGGAGACGTTTCGTGCCGCAGATCGACAAGGTCAACCTCGAGCTCTCGGTGGTGCTCGGATCGACCAGCATGCCGATCCACCAGCTCTTGAGAATGGGCCGCGGCGCGGTGATCGAGCTCGGCGCGAGCGAGGGCGACGCCGTGACGGTGCTCGCCAACGACCATCCGATCGCGCGCGGTTCGGTGTTCGTGAACGGCGACCGCATCGGCGTCGAGATCACCTCGATGATCGAACGCGACGCCAAGGGACGCACCGAGCGGACGCCGGCCGACCAGGCCGCCTGAGCGCTATCCCGCTCCATCCGGCGAACTTGCGCTTGTGGTCCCGGAACCGACCTGTTATCAGCACCGCCGTCGCGGTCGTGGCGGAACTGGTAGACGCGCAGCGTTGAGGTCGCTGTGGGGCAACCCGTGGAAGTTCGAGTCTTCTCGACCGCACCAAGCAAGCTGATCGCATCCGTAACCTCATGCGATCCCAAAACCCCCGGAGCCGAAACGCTCCGGGGGTTTTGCTTTTTCAGGGCCCTGGCGGGCGGCGGAGACTCCCGGCGTCAGCCGGCGGCGGCGAGCGGCGCGTCTTCGGCCAGCTCCGCCATGTCGAAGGACCGAATCCGCTCGAACTCAGCCTCCGCGATCGCCTCGTCGTCCCGGTCGGAGAGCGAGGCGAGACATCCCGGGCGAAGCGCCCATTCGGCCATGCGAAGATAGAGCACCGTGCCCTTGCGCGCGCCCTCGGCGAGATCCGCAAGGTGCCGCTCCTCCAGATTCGCCGAGCTGAGCGCTTCGAGGATCTGGTCGCCATGCGGCAGGGTCTCGTGCTGGTGCAGCACGAGGAACTTGGTGTTGTCGCGCGTCAGGAAGGCGCCGGTCAGGGCCTTGCGGACCCAAGGGCGCGCCGCACCGTTCGAGATGTTTTCGAGAATCGTCGCCGCGCCGAGGCGCACGAACGGCCGGTCGACAACCACGCGCTCGAAATAGGCGTGCCAGAGCTCCACGTCGAACGGCGCCGGCATCGGCTTCAGCCCGAGCTGATGCAGGTCGTTGGCGGCGACGAGGTAGTGCAGCTCCTCCTCGTTTGCGAAGTTCACGAGGAAGGCGCGGAGCCTGCGCCGCCGCGCGAGGTCGGCGTGCGCCGCCGCGCTCATGAAGTAGCGCTGCACGCCGCGCGTCAGGTGGTACTGGAACGAGAGGTAGCGGATGTATTGGTCGACCGTCGTCGCGCCGCCGTTCTTCAGGTAGCTCTCGAGCAGTTCGGCGAACAGCGCCTGGGCGTCCGCGATGCAGGTTTCGATTCGGGTCATCACGCTGCGCCCTGGATGTGGATGTCGCCGGTCCGCGCCGCTTTCGGGCGGACGGGAAGGTCATGCGTGTCGAGCAGCATGGTCTGGAGCCGGCCGGCGCTCTCGTCCTGGCTCCAGCGGCCGGTGCTCGTGAAGCCCTGGCGCTCGAAGAAGCGCACCAGCGCTTCCGAGGTTTGCATCAGGCAATAGCGCCATCCGGCCTCGACGGTTCGGACGCGGACGAAGGACACCAGGTCGACCGCATGCCGGCCGGAATGTCTGGGATCGCGGACGAGCCTGGTGCAGATGAGCGTCCGTCGGGCGCTGACGTTCAGGTCTTCGGCGATGGACTGAAAGTGCCGGGCTTTCGGATGGTTCGAGCCCACCAGCGGGCCGACGCGCATCGCCGCCGTCAGGCCGTCGCGGTCGACGGCGTAGAGGTTTACCGAGGAGAAGTCGGCGAGCTCCAGCAACGTCCCGGCGTCCCGCACGGCGGAGGCGTAGGGCTTGCCTTGTCCGGCGACGTATTGGCGGTGGCGGAGCGCGCCGATCGCTCTCAGGCGCGCATAGGTGTCGGCGATCCGCACATGCGGGAAGGCGGAATGCGCGACGAGCGCCTCCCGCAGCGGGCGCGGCTCGATCGGTTCCGACCGAGCGATTGAAGCCGGTCCGCCAAGCGACAGCGAGAACGCCGCTGCGGCGTACGATCCGGCCTCCCGCTCCGCATCTGCCGCCGCCGTGTTCGCGAGCTCCATTCAGCATCCTCCGGCGCAACTTGTGGTGTTTATCAAGGATGCGTGAGGCCGATCTTTGCGGGCGTCCCCCAAATGGGGGAGGTGGCCGTCGCGGAGGATGCTAAAAACTACGTACGTACTCCCCCGTTCTGCCAATCGGACGGAGATCCGGCGATGATGCGGCGGAGTTTCAGGGCGACGTTGCAGGCGGATAAGGGACGGCTCTCACGCGATGCTCGATCTCGTCGAGAGAATTTACGAAGCGGCCGCCATCCCGGAACTGTGGCCCGACGCCCTCGACGCCGTGACGACTCGGATCGGCGCCGCCGGCTGCACCATCATCACGATCGACCGCGCGGCGCCCGTCTGGGTGTCGTCGCCCGGCCTTCGAGCCGACGTGCGCGACTACTTCGAAAGCGGCTGGGCGCAGAAGAACGACCGGATGGAGAGGCTGTTGCGGGACGGCTATTCGGGCTTCGTGCGCGACGTCGACCTCTACACCCGTGACGAAGTGCAGAACCTGCCGATGGTGCAAGAGTTCCTGCGGCCGCGCGGCTACGGCTGGAGCGCCGCGCTCGCGACGCCCGTGCCGAGCGGCGAAATCCTGCTGTTCTCGATCGAGCAGATGTGGCGCGACGGGCCGATCTCCGACGACTCCATGCGGGTGCTCGAGGCGTTGCGCCCGCACATTTCGCGCTCGTCCTTGCTCACCGCGAAGCTGCGTTTCGAGCGCGCGCGCAGCGCCGTCGAGGCGTTCGCGGTCGCCGACATGCCGGCGGCGCTTGCGCGCGCCGACGGGCACGTGCTCGCCGCCAACGATCTGTTCGCGGCGCTTGGTCCGCAACTCGCCATCGGCGCCCGCAACCGGCTGCGGGTGGCGTTCGAGGGGGCGGCGGGCCTGATCGATGCCGCGCTCGCCCGCGCGCCGGGGCCTGGCGGACGCAAGCCGCCCTTGTCCGTCGCGATTCCGGCCGAAAGCGAGTCGCCGCCGCTGGTGGTCCACATCCTGCCGACCGAGGGCGCGGCCCGAGACCTCTTCGGCGCCCGGACCGCGCTGCTGCTCGTGACCCGCGTCGAGGCCGGATCTGCGCCGGACGCCGGGCTCCTGCGCGCCTTGTTCGACCTGACGCCGACCGAGGCGCGGGTTGCACAGGAATTGCTTGGCGGCGGTTCAGGCGACGAGGTCGCGCGCCGGCTCGGCATGGGTGGGGAAACGTTGCGCACGCACGTGAAATCCGTGCTGCGCAAGACCGGTTTCGGGCGGCGCGTCGAACTCGTGCGGTTTTTGGCCGGTCTGCCGTCTTTCGGATCTTGAGGGTTTTTGTGATGCGCGTGGGGGTTTGGGCGGCGGGGGTCGCCGCGGCGGTGTGGTGCGGCCCGTCGGCCGCTGTGGAAGGGCCCGCGGCCGCAGGGCCCATCGGCGGCACCGACATGCGCTCGGCGCTGCCGCTGCCGCCGGGGTTTTATGGCGGGACCGTCCAGGCCTATGCCGAAACCCGGGGCTTCGTGGACGGGAAGGGGAACCGCGTCTTCGGCCTCGAGGACGCCAAGCTGACGAAGGCGATCGGCGGGCCGTTCCTGATGTACGTGCCCGACGCGACCGTCTATGGCGGCTTGCTGACCTTCGGCGGGCTGCTGCCCTTCGTGCGCCAATGCGGCAAGCTGTTCGCGGGCCAGGATCGCGCCTGCGAAAACGGCATGGGCGATCCTTACGTCGAGGCCCATTGGAGCCGCTTCTTCGGGACATGGCGGCCGTCGAAGCACCCGGACGCCTATCCGATCCCCGAGGGCCTGTCGGTGCTCTTCGGTCTCGGAGCGGTGATTCCTGTCGGGGAGTACGACCACCGCGATCCGCGGGCGCAGGCGATCAGCGCCGGCACCGGGATCTGGGACGTGTCGCCGACCGTCGCGCTCACCTACACGACGCCGGCTTGGCTCGGGGAAGGCACCGAGTTCAGCGCCAAGCTCTTCTGGAACAATTATTTCGAGAACCGGAAGACCGACTACCGGACCGGCGACCTTGTCAATCTCGACTTCGCGGTGACGGAGCGGTTCGGTCCGCTGCAGGCGGGGCTTGCGGGCATCTACGCGTTCCAGCCCCAGGACGACCGCATCTCGGGCCGCCGCATTCCGCCGGACGGGCGCCGCGGCGAGCTTCTGCAGCTCGGCGGCGTCGCGGCCTACGACCTGCCGTCGCTCGGGACGTCGCTGAAGGTCAAGGCGACGACGACCGCGCACGCCGAGAACACGGTGCGCTACTGGTCCGTGGTGACCTCCTGGATCACCAAGTTCTGACGCGCTGAACGAGGCTGCGGCCGAGGCGCTCGTCGCCTCGGCGCGCGCCCGCGCCCCGCCTGGAGCGCGGCGAGGCGCCGGTCCGCGGCCGGTTGCCGAAGGCGCCCAAACCCCCTACACCCGGCGCGCGCCTCTCGCGTTTTCTCCAGATTTTCCAAAAGGCCCGCGATGAACGCTGACGCCGAAACGCGCGCCGTGTCCGACGCGGACGACGAGATCCGGGACGAGGACGGCCGCCTGATCCAGGCCTTCGTCGATCAGGTCGCCGCCGCGATCGGCGCGAATGACGCCGAGCGCGTGCGCGAGATCGCGGGCGACCTGCACGAATCCGACGTCGGCGACCTGATCGAGACGCTCGAGCCCGACGACCGCCCAAAGCTCGTCGAGCTGCTGGGCAAGGACTTCGACTTCACGGCGCTGACCGAGATCGACGAGACGGTCCGCGTCCAGCTGCTCGAGGAGTTGGCGCCGGAGACGGTCGCCGAGGGCGTGCGCGAGCTCGACTCCGACGACGCGGTCTACATTCTCGAGGACCTCGACGAGGAGGATCGCGCCAAGATCCTCGAGCAGATCCCCGCGCCCGAGCGCGTGGCGCTGACCCGCAGCCTCGATTATCCGGAAGACAGCGCCGGCCGGCGCATGCAGACCGAGTTCGTGGCCGCGCCCGAGTTCTGGACCGTCGGCCACACCATCGACTACGTCGCCGACGCCGAGAACCTGCCCGACACCTTCTACGAGATCTTCGTCGTCGACCCGACGTTCAAGCTCGTGGGCTCGGTTCCGCTCGACCGCCTGCTGCGCGCCAAACGCTCCAAGCTGCTTTCCGAGATCCTCGATGACGATCCGCGCACCATCAGCGCGACCGAGGACCAGGAAGACGCCGCCCGCACCTTCGAACGCTACAACCTCGTCTCGGCCGCCGTCGTCGACGACGCCGACCGGCTGGTGGGCGTGCTGACCGTCGACGACATCGTCGACGTCATCGAGGAGGAGGCCGACGAGGACCTTCGCGCGCTCGGCGGCGTCACCGGCGACGAGGAGATCTCCGACCCGGTGTTCTACACAGCGCGAAGCCGCATCCCCTGGCTGCTGATCAATCTCGTGACCGCGATCCTGTCGGCGAGCGTCATCGGGCTGTTCGAAGGGACCATCGAGCAGATGGTCGCGCTCGCCGTGCTGATGCCGATCGTCGCCTCGATGGGCGGCAACGCCGGGACGCAATCGATGACGGTCGCGGTGCGCGCGCTCGCGACCCGCGACATCGGCGGCCACAACGCCCGCCGCCTCGTGCGCCGCGAGACGCTTGTCGGGCTCGCCAACGGCGTGGTGCTGGCGATCCTGATCGCGCTCGCGGCGGGCTTCTGGTTCCAGAACCCGCAGCTCGGCGTGATCATCGGTTGCGCCATGGTGACCAACCTCGTCTTCGCCGGGCTGTTCGGCATCCTCATTCCGCTCACCCTCGACAAGCTGAAGGCCGATCCGGCCGTCGCCTCGGGCGTGTTCCTGACGACCGTCACCGACACGGTGGGCTTCTTCTCCTTCCTCGGTCTCGCCACCTGGTGGTTCGGCCTCGGCAAGTGATCGGGGCGCGGCGCGCGCCGGCATGGTGAGCGGCGCGTTAACGGTTTGGCAGCCATTGCGCCTTTAACCTTCCCTCAATCATGAAGGGAAGGAGCGAAATCCGTGCTCGATCCGATGATCGCCCGTCTCGGCGGCTGCCTGGTGTTCGCCGGCCTGTTCGGCGCTCTGATCGCAGTCGTGGCGCAGCCTCAGGCGCCCAAGCGCGACGTTTCGGCCGCCGCCGAGATCCATCACCGCGTGGCGTCGTCTTTGTTCGCGCGTCCGTGACGAGATTTGCTATCATGGCGCGGCTAGACTGACGCCTGAACGATTTTTCGGACCTTCGGGGGACAGCATGCGGAACCAGCGCGCGATCCGCGCCGCCATGGCGGCGGGAGCCTTCGCGGCGGCCTTCGGCCTCGGCGCCTGTTCGACCGTCGCGGGCGACGCCCAGACGGCGCGCAATGAGGCCGCGGCCTCGGGGGTCGAGCGCACGGCGCTCACCACCGAGACGCCGCTCGGCGTCGGCGCGGTTTCGCTGTCCACCGGCGTCGTGACGACCCCGGACGACCATCCGATCAAGGGGATCGACGTCTCCAAGTTCCAGGGGACGGTGAACTGGAGCGCGGTGCGCGGCTCGAACGTCTCCTTCGCCTTCATCAAGGCGACCGAGGGCGGCGACCGGGTCGACGACCGCTTCGCCGAGAACTGGGCCAACGCCCGCGCGGCCGGCGTGCCCCACGGGGCCTATCACTTCTATTATTTCTGCCGCACCGGCGCCGAGCAGGCCGCCTGGTTCATCCGCAACGTGCCGGCGGACCCGAACGCGCTTCCGCCCGTGCTCGACATGGAGTGGAACCATCTCTCGCCGAGCTGCAAGCGCCGGCCGGACCGCGTCGAGGTGCTGCGCGAGATGGGCGTGTTCCTGCGCATCGTCGAGAAGCACTACGGAAAGCGGCCGATCATCTATTCGAGCGTCGACTTCCACCGCGACCGGCTCGTGGGCGCGTTCCCCGGCCATCATCTGTGGCTGCGCAGCGTCGCCGGCCATCCGAGCCTGAAGTACCATGTCTCGACCAGCTTCTCGCTCTGGCAGCACACCGCGACCGGCCGCAATCCGGGCGTCGTCGGCAATGTCGACCAGAACGTCTACATGGGCACGGCCGAAAGCTGGCGCCGCCTCGCCGCGACCGGCTACTGATGCGGCGCGAAGCGTCTCGAACGTCACCGGTCACGTTCTTCCTCGCCGGTGCGGCAGCACGACGCCGCTTGCGGTTTCGCCAAACATCTTGCCGAAGCAGGCGCGGCGTGATCGGTTCCCCCGGACGACCGTTCCGGTCCGAAGGAGAGTGACGTCCGTGTCCGAACTCATCGAAAGCAGGCTCGACGAAATGGCGTCGAAGATCGCCATCCTCGAGGAGGAGATCGTCGGCCTCAAGAAGCGCGTGAAGATCGCCCGCCGTCAGGCCCGCAAGGCGACCGGCGCCGGCGCCGGCGGCAAGAAGAAAAAGAAGGCTGACGCCGAGTAAGGCGCCGCGAGGGCGGGCGCCTGCGGCGCGCCCGCCGGTCCCAAGCCATTCGCTAGTCCGGCCGGACCGTCGGCGACGCTTCGCGGCCGATGGTCCGGACCTTCGAAAGCGCTCGCCGGATCGCGGAGGCGATCGCGCTCGTCTGCGCGATCGAGGGCCGCTCCACGAAGACCCAGGACGCCCAACCGGCCGCGAGAGCGATCGGGAAGGAGAGGGCGAACACCGCCCAGGCCGACACGCCCGGCAGCGCGTAGACCACGGTCTGTTCGATCAGATAGCCCCAGACATAGAAGCCGTAGGACCAGACCCCGAGGCGCGCGAACGTCGCGGCGAGCGGCGGCGCGCAGAAGCCGATCCAGATGATGGCGTAGGCGAGCAGCGCCATTCCCGCGATCGCGGCGAGATTGGTGAAGCCGAGCGGGACGGCGACGAGCGTCACGATCAGCATCATGCGGCTCGAGACCGGAATGCGGTCGGCGAACACGCCCATGGCGATGCCGATGCCGAAGGTCGAGCAGAAGCGCACGAGATGATGCGGCCCGCCGAGCGCGAGGTGCTCCTCGCCGTTCCAGAACCACACGACGTTGACCGCGAGCGTCGCGACGAGGCCGAACAGCACCAGGCGCCTGAAGCGCAGCAGGCCGAGCGCGCCGATGACAGCGAGCACCACCGCGAAGACGAGCTCGTAATGGATCGTCCACAGCGGGATGAAGAGGATGCCGGGCTCGGGGTTCCGGTCAAAGACGCCCGGAAGCGCGGCGTTGACGTCGGCGAGCGTCGTGATCTTCATCACGAAGCCCGCGAGCGCCGGCGTGAAATAGGCGCCGGCGTCCTTCGACGTCACGAGCGGGCCGATCACCAGCGCGGCGAAGAGCGCCGAAACCAGGATCGCGGGGACGTAGCGGGTCAGGCGCGCCACGGTGAAGCGCAGCGCGTCGGGGCGGTCGATCAGGCTGCGGGTGAGCAGCAGGCCCGATAGGATGAAGAAGGCGTGGACGCCTTGGAAATCGAGCGTGAAGGCGAAGACGTGGAGGAAGTCCTCTGTCTTCAGGCCGGGGACCGCAGTGTACCAGGCGTGCGCGTGAAGCACCGCGGTCGCCGCGAAAATCCGCACGGCCGCAAGGTCGTTGCACGGCCGGGAGAGGCATTCGGCGAGCGTGGGCGTCACGTCTTCTGGTCCTCGCAGGCGGCCGGATTGGGGGCGGCCGACGTCAGCCTAGGCGCAAGCGCGTGAATAAAACGTCGCGCCCGCCCGCCGTATCTCGCCGGCCGCCGGCGCATTAGACTCGCTCTACGCTCGGAGGCCCGATGTTCTTCGTCCTGTCCAAGGTTTTCGGCTTCGTGACCGCGCCGTCGAACGCGCTCGCGCTCGTCGGGCTTCTGGGCGTCGTCCTTGCGGCCTTCGGCGCGCGGGGCGCGGGTCTCGCTCTGATGGCGACGTCGATCCTGGGCCTTGTGGTCTTCGGCCTGTCGCCCGCCGCGAACCTTCTCCTGCTTCCGCTGGAGGAGCGGTTTCCGCGGACGCGGATCGACGCGGCGCCGGACGGGATCATCGTGCTCGGCGGCTCCTTCGACACGGTGGTGGCCGGGGCGCGGCGCGAGATCGCGCTCACCGAGGCCGCCGAGCGCCTGACCGAGATCGCCACGCTCGCGCGGCGGTGGCCGGAGGCGCGGATCGTGTTTTCGGGCGGCTCGGGCCAGATCATCTACGACGGCGCGACCGAGGCCGATCTCGCCGCGCGCGTGTTCGAAAGCTTCGGCGTCCCGGCCGAGCGCATGATCTTCGAGGGGCGCTCGCGCAACACCGTCGAGAACGCCCGCTTCACGCGCGAGCTGGTGACGCCTGCGCCGAACGAGCGCTGGCTCCTCGTCACCTCCGCCTATCACATGCCGCGGGCGGTGGGCTGCTTCCGCAAGGTCGGCTTCGACGTCGAGGCCTGGCCGGTCGACTTCCGCACGCGCGGCCCGGAGGACGCCGCGCGGCCGTTCTCCTCGGTCTCGGCCGGTCTTCGCCGGACCGACGTCGCGGTGCGCGAATGGGTCGGCCTTGTGACCTACTGGCTGCTCGGTTATGTGGTCGAGCCGTTGCCGCGGCCCGCAAAGGGCGACAGATGACACATCGCGCCGACGTTTCCTCCCGGGCGCTCTTTGGTTTCAGCGGCGCCGTCCAAGGCTCTTCATGACGACAGGTTCCGACCAGTCGGGCGCTCCGGCGCCCGAACCTTCCGCCGCCGCGCGAAGCCCGGGCCCTCGCGGCGCGACCGGCACGCACGGCGTCACGGCGTCGAAAGCCGCCGAAGAAAAGGAAGGCCATCAGGGATTCTGGACCCTGACGGTCGGCAGCGTCGGCGTCGTCTATGGCGACATCGGCACGAGCCCGCTCTATGCGATGCGCGAGTCGCTGCTCCATCTCGGCCACGCGCCGAGCGTGGAGGAGGTGATCGGCATCACCTCGCTGCTGATCTGGGCGCTGATCCTCATCGTGACCTTCAAATACGTGCTGATCCTGCTGAAGGCCGACAACCACGGCGAGGGCGGCACGCTCTCGCTCA
Organism: Chenggangzhangella methanolivorans; assembly: GCF_042648545.1. Classification (NCBI taxonomy): domain Bacteria; kingdom Pseudomonadati; phylum Pseudomonadota; class Alphaproteobacteria; order Hyphomicrobiales; family Methylopilaceae; genus Chenggangzhangella; species Chenggangzhangella methanolivorans. The sequence goes on along the minus strand of NZ_JBHRXS010000006.1, from coordinate 1,490,331 downwards.
TGGCGCTCGCCCAGGAGGCGCTGGGCCGCCGCAGCCTGCCGCTGGTCGCGCTCGGCGTGGTGGGGGCGGCGCTCTTCTACGGCGACTCGATCATCACGCCGGCGGTGTCGGTGCTCTCGGCGACCGAAGGCCTCAAGGTCGCGAGCCCCGCCTTCGAGCATTACGTGCTGCCCCTGACGATCGCGATCATCGTCGGCCTCTACGCGATGCAGTCCTTCGGCACGGCCAAGGTCGCAACCTTCTTCGGTCCGGTCACGGTCATCTGGTTCCTGACGCTCGGCGCGCTCGGTCTGGTTCACATCTTCGACGCTCCGGTCGCGCTGTCGGCGCTCAATCCCTGGCATGCGCTCTGGTTCCTGATCGAGCACAAGTTCCTCGGCTTCGTGGTGCTCGGCGCGACCTTCCTCGCCGTCACCGGCGCCGAGGCGCTCTACGCCGACATGGGCCATTTCGGCCGCGGCCCGATCCGCACCGCGTGGCTCGGCCTCGTGCTGCCGGCGCTCGTGCTCAACTATCTCGGCCAGGCGGGCCTTGCGATCTCGAACCCTGCGGCGATCAAGGACCTGTTCTTCCTGATGGCTCCCGAATGGGGCCGGCTGGCGCTCGTGCTGTTCGCCTGCCTCGCCACCGTCATCGCCAGCCAGGCGGTGATTTCGGGGGCCTATTCGCTGACACGGCAGGCGATGCAGCTCGGCCTGCTGCCCCATCTCGAGGTGCAGCACACCTCCGAGACCCAGCACGGCCAGATCTACATGCCCAAGGTCAACTGGCTGATGCTCGCCGGCGTGCTGCTGCTGGTCATGACGTTCAAGACCTCGAGCAACCTCGCGGCCGCCTACGGCATCGCGGTCATGGGCACCATGATCGTCTCGACGCTCATGGCGACGCTCGTCATCGCCAAGCACTGGAAGTTCGGCTGGCCGCTCGCGATCGCGATGATGTCGCCGGTGCTGGTGGTGGACTTCACCTTCCTCGGCGCCAACCTGCTGAAGCTGCCGGACGGCGGCTACATCCCGCTGCTGTTCGGCGCCTGCATCGTCGTGCTGATGTGGACCTGGATCCGCGGCGTGAACTTCGTCGAGAGCCGCATCCAGCGCGAGGCGATCCCGCTCAAGGAGTTCGCCAAGTCGATGTCGACGAGCTCGGCGACCCGCGTGAAGGGCACGGCGATGTATCTCACCTCCTCGCCCGAGATCACGCCGCCGGCGCTGCTGCACAATCTCAAGCACAACAAGGTGCTGCACGAGCGCAACGTCATCCTGAGCGTCCACACCACCAACCAGCCGACGATCGACGACCGCGAGCGCATCCAGCTCAACCGCGTCTCGGAGGATTTCGCGACGCTCGAGGTGCGCTACGGCTTCATGGAGGATCCGAACCTTCCCCGCGCGCTCGCGCAGGCGAAGGAGCGGGGGCTGCCCTTCGACATGATGAAGACGTCGTTCTTCGTCGGGCGGCGCTCCTACCGGGCGTCGGCGAGCGTCGGCATGCCGCTCTGGCAGGACCACCTGTTCATCGGCCTCGTGCGCCAGTCCTTCGACGTGACCGAGTATTTCCGCATCCCCGCGGGCCGCGTGGTCGAGCTCGGCAACCAGATGGTGGTGTGAGGACAATGCCGGACAGTCCGCACGCCGGGCCGCTCATCACCGAGGCCTACCGCCAGGCCAACGCCGAGCTGCATGAGCGGACGCCGAACTACGGCGCCTACAGCGCGCGCTGGGCCGACGAGGTCCAGCGGCTGGTGGAGGAGTTCTCCGCGGCCGACGTGCTCGACTACGGCTGCGGCAAGGGCAAGCTCGCGGCGTCGCTGCCCGAAATCGCCTTCGTCGAATACGATCCCGCGGTGCCCGGCAAGGACGCGCCGCCGCCGGCCTGCGACCTCGTCGTCTGCACCGACGTTCTCGAGCACATCGAGCCGGAGCTTCTCGACAACGTCCTGGCGGACATCGCGCGGCTCGCCCGCAAGGCCGCGTTTCTCAACATCTCGACGCGCGCCGCCGGAAAGACGCTGCCGGACGGACGCAACGCCCATCTCATCGTCGAGCCGCCGGACTGGTGGCGGGCGCGGCTCGGGGCGCATTTCGAGATCAAGGCGTGGCGCGTCGAGCCGGAGCGGTCCTGGGTGAACTGCGTCGTCGTGGCGGCGCGCTGAAGGGCGCCTGGCTCACGCCTCGGGCTCAGGCTTAGGCTCGTCCGTCTGCGGCAGGCCGATCCGGTAGATGCCCTTGAAGTCCTCCGGGTCGACCGGCTTGCCCTTGCGGTAGATCGAGACGCTTCCGCGCCGCGCGAGCCGCACGGCCGCGGCTTTCACGCCGGGAAGCCGGGCCTGCCAGTCGTCTTCGCCGCGCTGCCCTGCGGCCGCCTTTGCGGCCTCGGTCGGGCAGATGGTCTTGCCTTCGCCCCGCTCCTTGGCGAGCCGCAGCACGAGGTCCTCGATGGTCTCGCTCATGCGGCGGCTTCCGCGGGGGCGGGGGTCTGCCCGAGCCATGCGGCGAGGTCGGCGCGGGCGCGGTCGGTCAGCATCCGCTTCTTGGCCTGCGCCTTCATCGCGCCGCGCACGCGCGCGCCGTCGGGCGCGCGGATCGGCCCGTCGACCGGCGGAAACAGGCCGAAATTGACGTTCATCGGCTGGTAGCTCTTCGGGCCTTCGCCCTCGACGGTCAGATGGCCGCCCGTGATGTGGTTCAGCACCGCGCCGAGCGCCGTGGTGGCGGGCGGCGGGGCCATGCGCGCGCCGAGCCGCTCGGCGGCCGCGAACCGCCCCGCCAGCAGCCCGACGGCCGCGCTCTCCACATAGCCCTCGCAGCCGGTGATCTGGCCGGCGAAACGCAGCCGCGGCTGCGCCTTCAGCCGAAGCGCGCCGTCGAGCAGCTTGGGGCCGTTCAGATAGGTGTTGCGATGGAGGCCTCCGAGGCGGGCGAACTCGGCCGTCGCCAGTCCCGGGATGGTGCGGAACAGGCGGACCTGCTCGGCGTGGCGAAGCTTGGTCTGGAAGCCCACCATGTTGAACAGCGTGCCGAGCGCGTTGTCCTGCCGGAGCTGGACGACCGCATAGGGCTTCACGTCCGGCTGGTGCGCGTTGGTGAGGCCCATGGGCTTCATCGGCCCGTAGCGCAGCGTCTCGGGCCCGCGCTCGGCCATCACCTCGACGGGCAGGCAGCCGTCGAAATAGGGGGTGTTGGCCTCCCACTGCTTGAACGAGACCTTATCGCCCGCCACGAGGCCCGCCACGAAGGCCTCGTACTGCTCGCGCGTCATCGGGCAGTTGACGTAATCCGCGCCCGTGCCGCCCGGCCCGACCTTGTCGTAGCGCGACTGCCTCCAGGCAATTCCAAAATCGATCGAGTCGGCATGGACGATCGGCGCGATCGCGTCGAAGAAAGCGAGCTCGCCTTCGCCCGTAAGCTCCTGCACGGCGGTCGCGAGAGCCGGCGAGGTGAGGGGGCCGGTGGCGACGATCACGCTGTCCCAATCCGCGGGCGGCAGCCCCGCGACCTCGCCGCGCTCGATCGCGACGAGCGGGTGGGCTTCGAGCGCCGCGGTGACCGCCTGCGAAAAGGCCTCGCGGTCGACCGCGAGCGCGCCGCCGGCCGGCACCTGATTCCGGTCGGCCGAACCCATGATCAGCGAGCCCAGGCTCCGCATCTCCTGATGCAGCAGGCCGACCGCGTTCTGCTCAGCGTCGTCGGAGCGGAAGGAGTTCGAGCACACGAGCTCGGCGAGGCCGTCGCTCTGGTGCGCGTCGGTGCCGCGGTCGGGGCGCATCTCGTGGAGGACGACGGGAACGCCGGCTTCGGCGATCTGCCATGCGGCTTCCGAGCCGGCGAGGCCGCCGCCGACGATATGGATGGGATCAGGGCGCGCTGTCATGGGCGCATAGGTAACGGCGCGCGCCGTCGCCGCAACAAAAAAGCCCCGGCGTGGCCGGGGCTTTTCGTTTGGTCCGAGGCGTGCGCCTCTCAGAAGTACCGCGAGCGCGACGCGAAGGCGGCGCGGTCAGGGTTCCAGGCGCGGACGCGCCGGACGAGGTAGATCACCAGTTTGACGACGGGCAGCATGACGGAAGGTCCAATGACTTCAGGAGGATCAGGGCGCGGCCGTCCCGAGGCCGCGCAACTGAAGTCAGGCTACGCCTAAAGTTGTAGATCGACCATCGGGTCGGCCGCCATGCTGCATTGCACACATCGCATGCCGGGGCGCCAAGCCGCTGCCGCCAGAAACAAAAAAGCCCCGGCGGGGCCGGGGCTTTTCAGATCAGCCGGAGGCCGCGCGTCACGCGGCGGCCTGGATCGCCGCGCGGCGGGCGACGGCGTCGATTTCGAGCCAGGTCACGCCGATGTCGGCGCGCGAGCGAACGTCGAGGTCAGCGAGAGCGTTGTAGGTTTCGCGGTAAACCTTCCACGCGCGGTAGCGCTTGAGGAGGAAAGCCCAGAACAACATTTTCTTGCGTCCAGTTCAGCCGGCGGCTTTTTGGCCGGCGCCCCATGCGCCGGAGGTTTCGGAGCCGCCGTGTTTCGATAGAGGCAATATAGGCGCGCCGACCGGATTCCGGTCGGGCTGTTTCGGGAGTGCTGCTTTGCGCGGCAGGCATGGCGGAGGTAACCGCCACTTCATATTTAGACCGCCGTCTGCGTTCTCTGAAAAAAGAACGGAAATGGCCGCCCGGCGGCCTGATTTATCTGCCTATCAAATAGGCGTGCCGCGCTTTCAGGCTGCGCAGACCTATTCCGCGGCGTCTTTCATCGGGGCCTTGAGCGGGCGGCGCTCCAGCACTTCCTGAAGGAAATGGCCGGTGTGGCTGCCCTTCGCGGCGGCCACCTGCTCGGGCGTTCCGGCGGCGACGATCCGGCCGCCGCCGTCGCCGCCCTCGGGGCCGAGATCCACGATCCAGTCCGCGGTCTTGATCACCTCGAGGTTGTGCTCGATCACCGCGACCGTGTTGCCCTGGTCGACGAGCTCGTGCAGCACCTCGAGCAGTTTCGCCACGTCATGGAAGTGCAGGCCCGTGGTGGGCTCGTCGAGAATGTAGAGCGTGCGTCCGGTGGCGCGCTTCGACAGCTCCTTCGACAGCTTCACGCGCTGCGCCTCGCCGCCCGACAGCGTGGTGGCCTGCTGGCCGACCTTGACGTATCCGAGCCCGACGCGCGCCAGCGTCTCCATCTTCTCGCGGATCGACGGCACCGCCTTGAAGAACGTCACCGCCTCCTCGACCGTCATGTCGAGCACGTCGGCGATCGACTTGCCGCGATAGAGCACCTCGAGCGTCTCGCGGTCGTAGCGCTTGCCCTTGCAGACGTCGCAGGTGACGTAGACGTCGGGCAGGAAGTGCATCTCGATCTTGATGACGCCGTCGCCCTGGCAGGCCTCGCAGCGGCCGCCCTTCACGTTGAACGAGAAGCGCCCCGGCATGTAGCCGCGCGCCTTGGCCTCGGGCAGGCCGGCGAACCACTCCCGAATCGGCGTGAAGGCGCCGATATAGGTCGCCGGGTTCGAGCGGGGCGTCCGTCCGATCGGCGACTGGTCGATGTCGATGACCTTGTCGAGATGCTCGAAGCCCTCGATGCGCTCGTGGACGCCGGGGTTTTCGTTGGCGCCGTTGAGCTTTCGGGCCGCGGCCTTGAACAGCGTGTCGATCAGCAGCGTGGACTTGCCGCCGCCCGAGACGCCGGTGACGCAGGTGAACACGCCGAGCGGGATCTCGGCGGTCACGTCCTTGAGGTTGTTGGACTTCGCGCCGATGACCTTGAGGGTCTTCTTGGCGTTCGGCTTCCGACGGGTGGCGCGCGGCTGCACCATCATCTCGCCGGTGAGATACTTGCCCGTCAGGCTGTCAGGGTTCGCCATGACCTCCGCGGGCGTGCCGTGCGCCACGATCTCGCCGCCATGGACGCCGGCCGCGGGGCCGACGTCGACCACATAGTCGGCGAGTCGGATCGCGTCCTCGTCATGCTCGACGACGATGACCGTGTTGCCGAGGTCGCGCAGGCGCTCGAGCGTCGTCAGCAGGCGGGCGTTGTCGCGCTGGTGCAGGCCGATCGACGGCTCGTCGAGCACATAGAGCACGCCCGTGAGGCCCGATCCGATCTGGGACGCGAGCCGGATGCGCTGGCTCTCGCCGCCCGAAAGCGAGCCGGAGCCGCGCGAGAGCGTGAGATAGTCGAGCCCGACGTCGACGAGGAACTTCAGGCGATCGCGGATCTCCTTGAGGATCCGGAACGCGATTTCGTTCTGCTTGGCCGTGAGGCGGTTGGGCAGGTCCTCGAACCAGCCATGCGCGGCCTTCACCGAGAGCGCCGAGGCGCGGCCGATGTGGCTGTCCGCCACCCGCACCGCCAACGCCTCGGGCTTCAGGCGAAAGCCCTCGCAGGCCAGGCACGCGACGTCCGACATGTAGCGGCCGATCTCCTCGCGCGCCCACTCGCTGTCGGTCTCCTTCCAGCGGCGCTCGAGGTTCACCACCACGCCCTCGAAGGTCTTGACCGTCTCGTAGGAGCGCAGGCCGTCGTCATAGACGAAGCGGACCTTGTCGTCGCCCGAGCCATAGAGAATGACGTTCTTCGCCTTCTCCGGAAGGTCCGCCCAGGGCTTCGTCAGCGAGAAGCCGTAGTGCTTGGCGAGCGCTTCGAGGGTCTGGAGATAATAGGGCGAGGTCGAGCGCGCCCAGGGCGCGATGGCGCCCTTGCGCAGCGTCAGCCCGCCGTCGGGAACCACGAGATTGGCGTCGACGCTCATCTCGGTGCCGAGGCCGTCGCAGGCCGGGCAGGCGCCGAAGGGATTGTTGAACGAGAACAGGCGCGGCTCGATCTCGGGAATCGTGAAGCCGGACACCGGGCAGGCGAATTTCTGGCTGAACGTCATCCGCCGCGGCTGGCCGTGCTCGTCCACGCCATCGGCGAACTCCGCGATCGCGATGCCGTCGGCGAGACCGAGCGCCTGCTCGAGGCTGTCGGCGAGGCGGCTGTTGATGTCGCCGCGGATGACCACGCGGTCCACCACCACGTCGATGTCGTGCTTCAGCTTCTTGTCGAGCGCGGGCGCGTCGGCGATCTCGTAGAAGGTCCCGTCGACCTTCAGGCGCTGAAAGCCTTTCTTCTGGAACTCGGCGATCTCCTTGCGGTACTCGCCCTTGCGGCCGCGCACCACGGGCGCGAGCAGATAGAGCCGCGAGCCCTCGGGCAGCGCCTTGAGGCGATCGACCATCTGGCTGACGGTCTGGCTTTCGATCGGCAGGCCGGTTGCCGGCGAATACGGGATGCCGACGCGCGCCCAGAGCAGGCGCATGTAGTCGTGGATCTCGGTGACGGTGCCGACCGTCGAGCGCGGGTTCTTGGACGTCGTCTTCTGCTCGATCGAGATGGCGGGCGACAGGCCGTCGATCTGGTCGACGTCCGGCTTCTGCATCATCTCGAGGAACTGGCGGGCGTAGGCCGAGAGGCTCTCGACATAGCGGCGCTGGCCTTCGGCGTAGATCGTGTCGAAGGCGAGCGAGGATTTTCCCGAGCCCGACAGGCCGGTGAACACGACGAGCCGGTCACGCGGGATGTCGAGGTCGACGTTCTTGAGATTGTGCTCGCGCGCGCCGCGGATCGAGATCATGCGCTGGTCGCGCGGGGCCGCAGGCGCGCGCCCGGCGGCCTTGTCGAAGGCGGCTTCGAGCGCGGCGGCCGACGACTTGCCGGCGCTTGCGCGCTTGGGCGGCGTCTTCGTCTCGCTTGGCGCAGCCTTGCTCTTGTTGGGAGGCGAGGGCGCGTCGGTCTTCGGCGCCGTTTTCTTTGCGCTCGAAGGCGAAGGCGCGCCGCTCTTCGGCGCGCGTGGCCCTGGGGTCCGCGATGCGGTCTTGCTCATGGTTCAGTCTTTCCCACCGGCGGTCGGGTGGCCGTTCGGCGTCAGGTCGTGCGGCGCCGCGCTCCGGTCAAGGCGCGCCCGTCGAAACGCCGAGGTCAAGCCGCGTATCGCCGCACGCGTGTCGAGTCGGAACGTAACAGGAACGATCGGCTGGGTCGAGCTGTTCAGAAGAACTGATGGCATCTGGCATACAAATGCGGCTGCCTTAATACAAAGTCGAATGCGACCAAGCTACGCCTTCCGCCGCACTGTGCGGTCGAGTCATTTCCGCCTATCGTGCGGCTTCAAGTTCAAGGCGCTTAAGCCGCATTCGTCGGCGAGGGACGCCGGCGCGGGTTGAGAGGCCCGCGTTCAGCCGGCGGCGACCGGCGGGACAACCATCAGGGAGATCGTCCATGTCCATGAGCGACGTTCAGGCGCAGGCCGCCGAAAGCCGCTTCTTCCAGGCCGGGGTCGCCGAGAGCGATCCGGAGCTCTACGACGCCATCAAGTCCGAGCTCGGCCGCCAGCGCGACGAGATCGAGCTGATCGCTTCGGAGAACATCGTCTCGCGCGCCGTGCTCGAGGCGCAGGGCTCGGTGCTGACCAACAAGTACGCGGAAGGCTATCCGGGCCGCCGCTACTATGGCGGCTGCCAGTTCGTCGACGTCGCCGAACAGCTCGCGATCGACCGCGCCAAGAAGCTCTTCAACTGCGAGTTCGCCAACGTGCAGCCCCATTCAGGCGCGCAGGCCAACACCGCGGTGTTCCTCGCGCTCATGCAGCCGGGCGACACCTTCCTCGGCCTCGACCTTGCGGCCGGCGGCCACCTCACCCACGGCGCCAAGGCGGCGCTCTCGGGCAAGTGGTTCAACGCGGTCAACTACAACGTCCGCAAGGAAGACCAGCGGATCGACATGGAGGAGGTCGAGCGCCTCGCCAAGGAGCACAAGCCGAAGGTGATCATCACCGGCGGCTCGGCCTATCCGCGCCAGATCGACTTCGCGGCGTTCCGCAAGATCGCCGACGAGGTGGGCGCGTTCTTCATGGTCGACATGGCGCATTTCGCGGGCCTCGTCGCCGGCGGCGCGCATCCGAACCCGCTCGACCACGCGCATGTCGCCACCACGACGACGCACAAGACGCTGCGCGGCCCGCGCGGCGGCATGATCCTCACCAATGACGAGGCGCTCGCCAAGAAGTTCAACTCGGCGGTGTTCCCCGGCATCCAGGGCGGCCCGCTGATGCACGTCATCGCGGCGAAGGCGGTCGCCTTCGGCGAGGCGCTGCGCCCGGACTACAAGGTCTACATCAAGAACGTGATCGCCAACGCCAAGGCGCTCGCCGAGAACCTCAAGGGCCACGGCTTCGACATCGTCTCGGGCGGCACCGACACGCATTTGATGCTTGTCGACCTGCGCCCGAAGAAGCTGACCGGCAAGGTCTCGGAGATCGCGCTCGGCCGCGCCCACATCACCTGCAACAAGAACGGCATCCCGTTCGACCCCGAGAAGCCGATGGTGACCTCGGGCATCCGCCTCGGGACGCCGGCCGGCACCACCCGCGGCTTCGGCGTGAGCGAGTTCCAGCAGGTCGGCGACATGATCGCCCAGGTGCTGGACGTGCTCTCGCAGAAGGGCGCGGACGAGGATTCGGAAGTCGAGGCGAAGGTCCGCAAGGAAGTCTCCGAGCTCGTCTCGCGCTTCCCGCTCTACGCGGACTGATCTCTCCCAAGGCTTCGGCCTATCGACGGCGGCGGCCCGTCTTCTCCGGAAGGCGGGCCGCTTCCTGTTCGGGCGGCGAGCGTCGGGCTCGTCATGCCCGGCGAAGCCGGGTATCCACGACTTGGGTCGTCGCAGGTCGTCCCGAAAAAGTCGTGGATGCCCGAGACAAGCTCGGGCAGGACGGCGGCGAACGTCGCCTTGGAGCTCCCCTCGCATGAAGTGTCCGCACTGCGGCGCGCCTGACAGCCAGGTCAAGGACTCCCGGCCCGCCGAGGATGGGGCCGTGATCCGCCGCCGCCGCGTCTGCGGGGCCTGCGGCCAGCGCTTCACGACCTTCGAGCGCATCCAGCTGCGCGAGCTGAACGTGGTGAAACGCTCCGGCCGCCGCGTTCCGTTCGACCGCGACAAGCTGCACCGTTCGATCGCGGTCGCGCTGCGCAAGCGCCCCGTGGAGCCCGAGCGGATCGAGACGCTGGTCTCGGACATCGTCCGGCAGCTCGAGAGCACAGGCGAGCCCGACGTGCCGGCCGAGACCCTCGGGCTGCTGGTGATGGAGGGGCTGAAAAGCCTCGACGACGTCGCCTATGTGCGCTTCGCTTCGGTCTACCGCAATTTCCGGGAAGCCAAGGACTTTGAGCAGCTTCTCGGCGAAATCTCATCCAGTGGATCAGGCGGCCGTTGACGTTCTGCGAAAGCTTCTCGTTAGAAGGGTGGCTTGGGACAGCGGCCACGATTGCTGGGCTGTTTCGTACCAGCTGTTTCTCCTGTATCTGGCAAACCGTCAGCTTTGGCCTCGGGCCAGCAAAACAGTGATCTCTGACAGGCGATCAACCCGTCAGTGAGAGTAAGTGTCTAGTTCGATCAATGGTTTAACGGCTCAAGACGCGAGCTTCATGAAGCTGGCGCTCGGCCTCGCGCGCCGCGGCCTTGGCCGCACCGCCCCCAACCCCGCCGTGGGCGCGGTGCTCGTCGCGCCAGACGGAACGATCATCGGCCGCGGCTGGACCCAGCCCGGCGGCCGTCCGCACGCCGAGACGGTCGCGTTGGCGCAGGCGGGCGACGCGGCCCGGGGCTCAACGCTCTACGTCACGCTCGAGCCCTGCAGCCATTTCGGCAAGACGCCCCCCTGCGCCGACGCGGTGATCGCCGCCGGCGTCACGCGGGTGATCGCGGCGACCGGCGATCCGGATGAGCGCGTGGCCGGAAGGGGCTTCGCGCGGCTGCGCGACGCCGGGATCTCCGTCGAGACCGGCGTGATGGAGGCGGAGGCGCGGCGGCTGAACGCCGGCCATGTCGCGCGCGTCACGCTCGGACGCCCGCTCGTGACGCTCAAACTCGCGCAGTCCGAGGACGGCAAGGTGGCGCTGCCCGGCGGAAAACCGGTCGCGATCACCGGCGAAGCCTCCCGCGCCCGCGTCCACCTGATGCGGGCGGAGAGCGACGCCATCCTCGTCGGGATCGGCACGGTTCTGGCGGACGATCCGGAGCTGACCTGCCGGCTGCCGGGCATGGAAGATCGTTCGCCGATCCGGATCGTGCTGGACGCAGGGCTGCGGACGCCGCTCGGCGCGAAACTCGTCCGGGGCGCGCGTGAGGTCTCGACATGGGTCTTCGCCGCCGTGGACGCGCCTGCGGACCAAGAGCGCGCGCTCCGCGACGCCGGCGTCGAGGTGTTGCGCGTCGAGCGCGGGGAGGGCGGCCTGCGGCTCGATCAGGCGCTTCAGCTTCTCGGGGCGCGCGGGATCACGCGGCTGATGGTCGAGGGCGGGCCGATGGCGGCCAAGGCGCTGCTTGCAGCCGGCCTCGTCGACGAGGCCGTGATGCTGATCGCGCCCAGGATGCTGGGGGCGGACGCCGTGGATGGCCTCCCGCTGGCGGCGCTCGTTCGCGCGGGTCTGCCCGAAGTCTCGCAGGAGCGGGTTGGCGACGACGTCTGGAGAACGTATCTGCGGGGCTGACAGGAACTGCGTGCTTCGAGACGCGCCTTCGGCGCTCCTCAGCATGAGGACCGTTGCGGGCGTGAGGAGCTATCCGGCGAAAGACATATCGCCTTCTCCGCCACCCTTCACGCACCTCATGCTGAGGAGCCGGCCGGCGGCTGGCGTCTCGAAGCACGCACTTCGCTTCCGCAAGGCTCAGCCATGTTCACCGGCATCGTCAGCGACATCGGAAAAATTCTCGAGCGGCGGGAGGAGGGCGAACTCGTCCGCTTCCGCGTCGCGAGCCGCTACGACCCGGCCGGGATCGCGCTCGGGGCCTCGATCGCTCATGACGGCGTCTGCCTCACGGTGACGGCCGTGGAGTCGCATGGGGACGGCGCGGCCTTCTCGGTCGACGCCGGCCCGGAGACGCTCAAGCTCACCACCGCCGGAACATGGCGCGAGGGAACGCGGCTCAACCTCGAGCGCGCCCTAAAGATGGGCGACGAGCTCGGCGGTCATCTCGTGCTCGGCCATGTGGACGGGCTGGGCGAGATCGTCGCGCGAGACGAGGGGCCGGATACGGTGCGCTTCGAGCTCGACGCGCCGCCGGCGCTCGCCAAGTTTATCGCCGCCAAGGGTTCCGTCGCGCTCGACGGAACCTCGCTCACCGTCAACACGGTCGAGGGCCTGCGCTTCTCCGTCCACCTCATTCCGCACACGCTGAAGGAGACCGCCTGGGGCGACCGGAGGGTCGGCGACCGCGTCAATCTCGAAGTCGACATGATGGCCCGCTACGCCGCGCGCCTTGCCGAGGCGGGCGCGCTCGGCTAGCAAGCGCCTCGTCCAATTTCGAAGGTCTCTAAATCCTATGGCCGAACCGCAACGGCGCAAAGGCGCCGTCGAGCCCATGCGCGCCCACATCCTCGTCGTCGAGGCGCGCTTCTATGACGAGATCGCCGACGAGCTGCTCAAGGGCGCCGTCGGCCATCTCGAAGCCGCCGGGACGACGTTCGACGTCGTGACCGTGCCGGGCGCTCTCGAGCTGCCGACCGGGATCGCGATCCTGCTCGAGACTGCGGCCGCGCGGGGAACGCCGTATGACGCGGCCGTCGCGCTCGGCTGCGTCATCCGCGGCGAGACCACACATTACGAGATCGTCTCCGAGCAGAGCGCCCGCGGCCTGATGGATCTGTCCGTCGCGCTGCGGCTGCCGCTCGGCAACGGCGTTCTCACCGTCGAGAACGAGGCCCAGGCGCTCGCCCGGGCCCGCGTCGCCGAGATGGACAAGGGCGGCGGGGCCGCCGAGGCCGCGCTGTCGCTGCTGCGGCTCAAGCGCCGCGTGGAGGCCTGAGATGGCGAAGGGCGAAACCCGTTCGGCGGCCCGGCTCGCGGCCGTCCAGGCGCTCTACCAGATGGACGTCGCAGGAGCCGGCCTTCCCGACACGCTCGCGCAGTTCGAGTCGCACTGGCTCGGAAAGGTGGTGGACGGCGACGAGTACAAGCCGGCCGACGCCGCGTTCTTCCGCGATCTCGTCGGCGGCGTGTTGAAGGAACAGCGCGCGCTCGATCCGCTGGTCGACCGCACGCTCGAGGGCGGCTGGCCGCTGAAGCGCGTCGAAGCGGTGATGCGAGCGATCTTCCGCGCCGGCGCCTATGAGCTCGGCAAGCGCCGCGACGTGCCCGCCAAGGTCGTGATCGTCGAATATGTCGACATCGCCCACGCCTTCTTCGAGCGGGAAGAGGCCGGCATGGTCAACGCCGTGCTCGATGCGATCGCACGCGACGTGCGGAAGGACGATTTCGCCAAAGGCGTGTAGTTTCGCTCTTTTTGCGTGCATTCGCTTGGATAACGCTTCCTTAGCGTGTCGCTGGCATCCTTGGCGCCACGCCCGATAGAGTCGGGCGGGCACGAAGGCTCCATCGCGGGCCGCTAGGATTCCCCATGTTCAAACTCAGCTCCTCCGACGCCCGAGCGAAACTCGCGGCGATCGAGCGCTCGCAAGCCGTGATCGAATTCTCGCCGGACGGCGTCATCCTCGGGGCGAATCCGAACTTTCTGGCCGTCGTCGGCTATCAACTCGACGAGGTGGTGGGTCGCCGCCACGCGCTCTTCGTCGATCCCGCCGAGCAGGCGAGCCCGGCCTATCGCGAGTTCTGGGAGAACCTGCGCGCCGGGTCGCTCCACGCCGGCGAGTTCCGGCGCGTGGCCAAGGGCGGGCGCGAGATCTGGCTGCAGGCGTCCTACAACCCGATCGTCGACCGCAGGGGCGTGGTGACGAAGGTCATGAAGGTCGCGGCCGACGTCACGGCGCAGAAGCGCCACACCGTCGATTGCGAGAACCAGATCGCGGCCTTCCACCGGTCGCAGGCCGTGGTCGAGTTCGACGTCGACGGCGTCATCCGCTCGGCGAACGAAAACTTCCTGCGCGCCATGGGCTACCGGCTCGAGGAGATCGTCGGACGGCACCACAGCATGTTCGTCGACGAGGCTTATCGCGCGAGCGGCGACTACGCCCAGTTCTGGGACAAGCTCCGTCGCGGCGAGTATGAGGCCGGCGAGTTCCGCCGCTTCGCGCGCGGCGGGCGCGAGATCTTCATCCAGGCGTCCTACAATCCCGTGCTCGGCGCCGACGGCAAGCCGCTCAAGATCGTCAAGCTCGTGAGCGACGACGTCACGGCCCAGGCGAAGGCCCGCGACCGGCGGGAGCAGGGCCAGGTCACGATCAGCGGCCAGCTCGACTCGATCCTGAGCGCCGTGACCCAGACGACCGAGCAGGCCGGCAGCGCAGCCCAGGAGGTCGGCGGCGTGACCGACAGCGTGCAGTCTGTCGCGGCGGCTTCCGAAGAGCTCGCGGTGTCGGTGTCGGAGATCAGCTCCAAGGTCTCGAACGCCTCCGTGATCTCCACAGAAGCCGTCAGCCAGGCGCGCGAGACCAACGCGATCGTCGCGGGCCTCTCGACCGCGGCGGACCGCATCGGCGAGGTCGTCCTCCTCATCCGCGGCATCGCCGAGCAGACGAACCTCCTGGCGCTGAACGCCACCATCGAGGCCGCGCGGGCGGGCGACGCCGGCCGAGGCTTCGCGATCGTCGCCTCCGAGGTGAAGAACCTCGCCGAGCAGACCGCCAAGGCCACCGAGCAGATCAGCTCCCAGATTTCGGAAAGCCAGAGCATGGCGGCGCAGGCGGTCTCGGCCATCGAAAACATCGCCGAGACGATCAAGCGCATCAACGAGATCTCGATCGCGATCGCGTCTGCGGTCGAGCAGCAGTCCGGCGTCACCCGGGAGATCTCGGTGAGCATGCAGTTCGCGTCGCAGGGCGTGTTCGCGATCAGCGGCCGCATGAAGGAGATCGCGGCCGCGACCCAGCAGGTCGACTCCGCCACCCGCGAAGTCCGTGAGGCGTCGCGCGCGCTGCTGTAGGCTGCGCCGGGCTCAGGCGGTCTCAGTGCGGCCGGCCGCCTCCGCGAGCAGCTCCAGCGCGACGAGCACCGACAAGCGGCGGATCTCGGCCCGCCCGAGGTCGCCGAACCGGCGCTCGCGCGTGATCGTCGGCTGGCCGCGCCGGACGGCGGCGAAATGCACGAGGCCGACGGGTTTGGCCGGGGTGCCGCCGCCCGGGCCCGCGACGCCGGTGATCGCGACAGCCACGCCGGCCTTGGCGGCGGCGAGCGCGCCTTCCGCCATAGCGCGCGCCACGTCCTCGCTCACCGCGCCGCAGCGCTCGATCAGATCCGCGGGCACGCCGAGCAACTCGGTCTTCGCCGCGTTGGAGTAGGTCACGAAGCCGCGGTCCATCGCGTCCGAGGAGCCCGGCACCTCGGTGAGCGCGCCCGACACCAGCCCGCCGGTGCAGGACTCGGCGGTCGCGATCGTGAGCCCGGCGCCGCGCGCCAGCCGAAGCGCCTCCTCGGCGAGGTCGTAGGCGGATCTCGTCATCGCAGAAGATCCCGGAACGGCAGGCGGATGGTGGCGGAGGCCAGCGCCGCCAGTCCCTCGCGGCGGCCGGCGAAGCCGAGCCTTTCGGTCGTCGTCGCCTTCACGCCGACCCTGCCGACGGCCACGCCCGCGATCTCGGCGAGCCTGACGCGCATGGCCTCGCGATGCGGGCCGACCTTCGGCGCTTCGCCGATGATGGTGACGTCGAGATGCGCGACCACGCCGCCCGCCGCCCGCACGCGCGCGACCGCGTCTTCGAGGAAGAGGGCGGAGTCTTGCCCCTTCCAGCGCTGGTCGGAGGGCGGGAAATGCGCGCCGATGTCGCCGTCGCCGAGCGCGCCGAGGATCGCGTCGGTGACGGCGTGGAGCGCGACGTCGGCGTCGGAATGGCCCGACAGGCCGAAGTCGTGCGGCACCTTCACGCCGCAGAGCGTGACATGGTCGCCGTCGGCGAAGGCGTGGACGTCGAAGCCCGAGCCGGTTCGCACGTCGCCGAGCGCGAGATGGTCGAGCCCGGCGCGCCGCAGCGCCTCCTCGTCGAACTGGTCCGGTGTGGTGAGCTTCACGTTGCGGGCCTCGCCCTCGAACAGCGCGACGCGCCCACCCGCCCAGGAAATCAGCGCCCCGTCGTCGGTGAAGTCGTCGCGGTTCTCGCGCGCCGCCCTCTCATGCGCGGAGACGAGATCGGCGTAGCGGAACGATTGCGGGGTCTGAAGCGCCGCGAGCTTCGAACGATCGAGCGTCGCGCCGCGGGCGCCGTCGGCCTCGACGGCGCAGATCGTGTCGGTGACCGGGCGGCCGGGGACCGCCGCGCCATGCTCGGCCGCAGCCGCGATCGCGCGGGTGATTAGGTCAGGCCCTGCGAAGGGGCGGGCGGCGTCGTGGACCAGGACGATATCGGGCGCCTCGCCGCCAAGCGCGGCGAGCCCCGCCCGCACCGAGGCCTGCCTGCTCGCTCCGCCAATGGCGGGTTCGGCGAGCTTCGGATGGCCGGCGAAAGCCGCCATGGCGTGGCCATAGGCGTCGCGTTGATCCGCGCCGATGACGATCTTCAGTCGCGAGACGCCCGGATGATCGATGAAAGCCGAGGCGGCGGTCGCGAGAATCGGGCGTCCGCCAAGCGCGAAGAACTGTTTGGGCGCGCCGAAACCGGCGCGCGTTCCAGAGCCCGCCGCGCAGATGAGGGCGGCCGTCCGCAGCGGCGCGTCGTGACGGGGCGTGCTCATGCGACGCAGGGCGGGAGAGGGGACATGGGCGGCTTCTCGGGTTCCGTCGGCAGGCCTGCGGTTTTATCGGAGCCGGTCCGCGCTGTCCCGGCGAGATTGAATCTTGTGCAGCGGTCCGGATTGGCTAAGATGTGTGCACAAGGTCAGACGACTAAATTATGAGCAGCCCCTCTGGTCCCATTCCCGTTCGTCCGTCCCTGCGCGTCGGGGATGTCGAATTGCGCAATCCGGTCGCGCTCGCGCCGATGTCCGGCGTGACCGACGTTGTGTTCCGCCGCATTGCGGCGCGGCTCGGCGCGGGCGTCGTCGTGTCCGAGATGGTCGCGTCTGGCGAACTCGCGCGCGCCGATTCGGAAGCGCGGCTGCGCGCCGAGGGCGGCGGGCTCGACCTTCATGTGGTGCAGCTCGCGGGCCGAAATCCCGCGTGGATGGCCGAAGCCGCGAAGGTCGCGGTCGGCTCGGGCGCCGCGATCGTCGACATCAACATGGGCTGCCCGGCCAAGAAGGTGGTGGGCGGCCATGGCGGCTCGGCGCTCCTGAAGGAGCTCGACCTCGCGGTCCGGCTGATCGACGCCACGGTCGCGGCGGTGGAGGTTCCGGTGACGGTCAAGATGCGGCTCGGCTGGGACGAGACCTCGATCGTCGCGCCGGAGCTCGCGGTCCGGGCCGAGGCCGCGGGCGCGAAGATGCTCACGGTGCACGGCCGCACCCGCGCCCAGTTCTATGAGGGGCGCGCCGACTGGAGCGCGATCGCCGCGGTGACATCCGCGGTCCAGATCCCCGTGATCGCGAACGGCGACCTCACGACCTTCGAGGACGCGCCGGCCATGCTGACGGCCTCCGGCGCGGCCGGCGTCATGATCGGCCGCGGCGCGCAGGGGCGGCCGTGGTTCCCGGGCCAGGTCGCGGAGTTTCTCGCGACCGGACTCGCGCCCGATGCGCCGTCGGTCGACGACCAGCGCGCGCTCGCGCTCGAACATTACGACGGCCTTCTCGGCCTCTACGGCCGCGACGTCGGCGTGCGGCACGCGCGAAAGCATCTCGGCTGGACGCTCGACGCCGTCGCGGCGAGCGTCGGAACGCCGATCCCGCCCGCCGCGAAAGCCGCGGCCATGACCGCGCCCACCCCCGAGGCCGCCCTTGCGGCCTTCGACCGCGCGCTCGACGAACTTCAGTGGAGGGCCGCCGCGTGAGCGCCGCCGCGACGGAACACAAGCCCCGCACCGGCGCGGGCGCCCCCGAGGCCGTGCTGAACGCGCTGCCGCACCCTGTTCTGTGCGTTGGGGCCGATGGTCGGATCGTGGACGTGAACGTGTCGGCCGAAGCCTTTTTCGAGGTCTCAGCCAACGTCCTGCGGCGTCACGACATCCGTGAATTCGTTCCCTTCGGATCGCCGCTCGTGGCGCTGATCGAGCAGGCGCGCGAGCGCAACGCGCCGGTCAACGAATATCGCGTCGACCTCGGCACGCCGAGGAACGGCGGCGAGCGCATCGTCGACATTCATGTCGCGCCCTTGTCCGAAAAGCCCGGCGTCCATGTGGTGGTGCTGCAGGAGCGCACCATCGCGGACAAGATGGACCGCCAGCTCACCCACCGCGGCGCCGCCCGATCGGTGACGGCGCTCGCCGCGATGCTGGCGCACGAGATCAAGAACCCGCTTTCCGGCATCCGCGGCGCCGCGCAGCTTCTAGAGCAGTCGGCGAGCGACGAGGACCGCGCGCTCACCCGCCTCATCTGCGACGAGGCCGACCGCATCGTGAAGTTGGTCGACCGGATGGAGGTGTTCTCCGACGAGCGCCCGATCGAGCGCGAGGCGGTCAACATCCATTCGGTGCTCGAGCACGTGAAGCGGCTCGCCATGACGGGTTTCGGCCGCAACGTCCGGATCGTCGAGGAGTACGACCCCTCGCTGCCGCCGGTGCTCGCCAACCGCGACCAGCTCATCCAGGTGTTCCTGAACCTCGTGAAGAACGCCGCCGAGTCGATCGGCGACGCCGAGGACGGGGAGATCCATCTCTCGACCGCCTTCAAGCCGGGCGTGCGCCTCTCCGTGCCGGGCTCCTCGGCCAAGGTCAGCCTGCCGCTGCAGTTCATCGTGCGCGACAACGGCCCCGGCGTGCCGGAAGACCTCGTGCCCCACCTGTTCGATCCGTTCGTGACCACCAAGCCCACGGGCTCGGGCCTTGGTCTCGCGCTCGTCGCGAAGATCATCGGCAATCACGGCGGCATCGTCGAATGCGAATCCCAGCCGCGGCGGACGCTCTTCCGCGTGCTCATGCCGATGTACGTGGCCGGCGACGGCCGCGCCCAAAGGAGCTGACGTCGATGCCGCAAGGCTCCATCCTGGTCGCGGACGACGACGCCGCGATCCGCACCGTGCTCAACCAGGCGCTCTCCCGCGCGGGCTACGAGGTCCGCTCGACCGGCAACGCCGCGACGCTGTGGCGCTGGGTCTCCCAGGGCGACGGCGACCTCGTGATCACCGACGTGGTGATGCCGGACGAGAACGCCTTCGACATGCTGCCCCGGATCAAGAAGGCGCGGCCGGAGCTGCCGGTCGTCGTCATGAGCGCGCAGAACACCTTCATGACGGCGATCCGCGCCTCGGAGAAAGGCGCCTACGAATATCTGCCGAAGCCCTTCGACCTGAAGGAGCTGATCGCGATCGTGGGGCGCGCGCTCACCGAGCCCAAGGGCAAGGCGCGCCGCAACGACGAGGTGGAGACCGACGAGATCCCGCTCGTCGGACGCTCGCCTGCGATGCAGGACATCTACCGCGTGCTCGCCCGTCTCATGCAGACGGACCTCACGGTGATGATCTCGGGCGAGAGCGGCACCGGCAAGGAGCTGGTCGCGCGCGCGCTCCACGACTACGGCAAGCGCCGGTCCGGGCCCTTCGTCGCGATCAACATGGCGGCGATCCCGCGCGACCTCATTGAGGCCGAGCTGTTCGGCCACGAGAAGGGCGCGTTCACGGGCGCGCAGGCGCGGTCGTCGGGCCGGTTCGAGCAGGCCGAGGGCGGCACGCTGTTCCTCGACGAGATCGGCGACATGCCGATGGAGGCGCAGACGCGGCTTCTGCGCGTGCTCCAGCAGGGCGAATACACCACCGTCGGCGGCCGCACCGCCATCAAGACGGACGTGCGCATCGTCGCGGCGACCAACAAGGATCTGCGTCTCGCGATCCAGCAGGGCCTGTTCCGCGAAGACCTGTTCTTCCGCCTGAACGTCGTGCCGATCCGCTTGCCCCCGCTGCGCGAGCGCTCCGAGGACGTGCCCGATCTCGTGCGCCACTTCTTCACGCTCGCCGAGCGCGAGGGCCTGCCGCCCAAGCAGATCGACGTCGCGGCGCTCGACCGTCTGAAGCGCTACCGCTGGCCGGGCAACATCCGCGAGCTCGAGAACCTCATCCGGCGCCTGGCCGCGCTCTATCCGCAGGAGATGATCGGAGCCTCGATCATCGACGCGGAGCTGTCGCAGCCCGAGACCACCAGCCTCGGCGAGGACGCCGCTGTCTCGGAGACGCTCGGCGGTTCGATGGAGCGGCACCTCACCGCTTATTTCTCGGAGTTCGGCGACGGCCTCCCGCCGCCCGGCCTCTACCACCGCATCCTGCGGGAGGTGGAGTATCCGCTGATCTCGGCGGCGCTCGCGGCGACGCGCGGCAACCAGATCAAGGCCGCGGAGCTGCTCGGCGTGAACCGCAACACGCTGCGCAAGAAGATCCGCGACCTCGACGTCCAGGTGCTGCGCCTGACGCGGTGAGGGCGCGGCGCGCCTTCGCCGAACAGCGCGGTCAGGATCGCCGCGCCGGCGTCGTCACCGCGACGCCGTGCCTCGACAGCCATTCTCCGATATCGGCGGCGGAGGCGGCGTCGGTTACGACCGTCTTCACCTCCGAAGCGTCGCATACGGCGACCGGAGCCCGACGGCCGAACTTCGAGCTGTCGCCGGCGACGATCGTCTGCTCGCAGCTTTCGATCATCGACCGGGCGATCCGCGCCTCGTCGAGGTCGAAGTCGGTGAAGCCGGCGCGGGCGTCGACGCCGCCGATCGACAGGATCGCGACGTCGGCGCGGAACCTGCGGATGAAGCTTTCGGCGTCGGCTCCGACCGCGGCGCCGAGCTCGGCGCGCATCTCTCCGCCCGCGAGATAGACGCGGGCCTCGCCGCGCTCGAGCAGATGGCGGCCGATCTCCAGCGAATTGGTGATGACGGTGAGCCCCCGCCGGAGCTCGAGCGCCTGCGCCACATAGGCCGTGGTCGAGCCGGCGTCGATCATCACGGTCTGGCCGTCCTCGACCAGCCCGGCGACCACGGCCGCGAGCGCCTTCTTGGCGGCGGCGTTCACCCGCATGCGGCTTCGGAACGGCGGTTCGACCGCGGCGCCGGCGAGTTCGACCGCGCCATGGCTTCGCGTCAGCAGCCCATGCTCGACCAGCGCCTTGATGTTGCGCCGGATGGTTTCGTCCGAGACGCCGAGCCGGTCCGCGAGATCCACGACGCGCGTGACGTCCTCGTCGCGGACGAGGTCGAAGATCGCGCGCTGTCTCGGGCTTTGTCTCATTCGCAGGCTCGGCGGGATTATTCCGTGGGCATTTTGTGGGAAGGCTGGGGTCAACTCAACGTCATTCCCACATCAAACGTGGACATCAGCAAAACTGGCGCCCAAACTGCATTGGAGCCGTGCGGCGGGAGCGACCTGCGAACCTCTGAGGAGAGACGGGCATGCTGCATCAGTTGACGCGCGCAATGACGGCGGGGCTCGTCGCGCTCGCCATGGCCGGGACGACAGGCGCCGCCACGGCCGCGCCGGAGTCCAAGGACCCGATCAAGGTCACCCTGCACGACTGGACCGGCCAGCTGATCACCGCCCGCATCATGGGCGAGACGCTGAAGAAGGCCGGTTACAACGTCGACTACGTCCAGGCCGACTATCTCGCGCAGTTCGCCGGCATGCGGACCGGCGACCTTCACGTCGCCATGGAGGTCTGGGCCACCACCGCCAAGGAGGCGATGGACGAGGCGATCGCGGCCGGCGGCGTCGAGAATGTCGGCGAGACCGGCATGCAGGCGATCGAGGACTGGTGGTTCCCGGAATACATGAAGGAGAAGTGCCCGGGCCTGCCGGACTGGAAGGCGCTGAAGGAATGCGCCGAGGTGTTTTCCACCCCGGAGACCGCGCCGAAGGGCCGGTATCTCGGCGGCCCAGTGACCTGGGGCGGCTATGACGAAGAGCGCGTCGCGGCGCTCGACCTGCCGTTCGAGGTGGTGCACGCGGGCACGGACGCGGCGATGTTCGCCGAGCTGCAGTCGGCCTACGATCGTAAGGCCCCGATCCTGCTCTGGATCTATGCGCCGCACTGGGCGCCGATCAAGTTCAAGGGCGAGTGGATCAAGTTCCCGCCCTACGAGAAGGCTTGCTACGAGGATCCGGCCTGGGGCGTGAACAAGGACGCCAAGTACGACTGCGCCAAGCCCCGCGGGCCGATCTACAAGGCCGTCTGGCAGGGCATGAAGGACAAGTGGCCGGGGGCCTACAAGGCCGTGAAGGCCTACACGTTCGACAACAAGGAGATCGGCGAGCTCGCCGCCAAGGTCGATCTTGAGGGCCAGAAGGTCGAGGCGGTGGTCGACGACTGGATGGCCAAGAACGAGGACCGCTGGAAGAAGTGGATCCAGTGACCGATCGGCGTTGATGCTTTTCTCGCGCCGCCCGTTCCGCTGTCATGCCCGCGCCTTTGCGCGGGCATCCACGACTTCGTCGCAGCGCTCTGCGATCTTAGAAATTCGTGGACGCCCGGCCGCCGCCGGGCATGACGGCGGTAGGTTTCGATCTCGCGGCATGTGAGCCGATCCGATGCCTGACTCCATCCTCGCCGCGCGCGGCGTCGCAAAACTCTTCGGCGCGCGGCCCGAGCGCTTCGTGACCGACGGCAGGCTTTCCGCCGACGCCGCGGCTCTCTCGGCGGCCGGGATCGTCCCGGCCGTCATCGACGTCGACCTCGACATCGCCCGCGGCGAGACCTTCGTGATCATGGGCCTGTCGGGCTCCGGCAAGTCGACGCTGGTGCGGTGCCTGTCGGGCCTCACGCCCACGACCGCGGGCGAGATCCTGTTCGAGGGGCGGGATCTCGCGAAGATGCCCGAGCACGAGCTCATCCGCATCCGCCGCCACCAGATGGGCATGGTGTTCCAGAACTTCGCGCTGCTGCCGCACCTCACCGTGCTCGGCAACGTGGCGTTCCCGCTCGACGTGCAGGGGCGGCCGCGCGCCGAACGCGAGGCGCGTGCGCTCGAGATGATCAAGCTGGTGGGTCTCGGGGGCCGCGAGGACCGGTTCCCGCGCGAGCTTTCGGGCGGCCAGCAGCAGCGCGTCGGCATCGCGCGCTCGCTCGCGGTCGGGCCGGACCTCTGGTTCCTGGACGAGCCGTTTTCCGCGCTCGACCCGCTGATCCGCCGCGAGATGCAGGACGAGGTGCTGCGGCTTCAGGGTCTTCTGAAGAAGACCATCGTGTTCATCACCCACGACTTCGACGAGGCGGTCCGGATCGCCGACCGCATCGCGATCATGAAGGACGGCCGCGTGGCGCAGATCGGCTCGGCCGAGGAGCTCGTGCTGAACCCCGCCACCGACTACGTCCGCGCCTTCACCCGCGACGCCCCGCGCGCCAAGATCCTGACCGCCCGCTCGGTGATGGCCCCGGTCGCGGGCGCGAGCGACTTCGCCGGCCGGATCGACGCCGGAAGCCGCATCGCGAGCTTCGCCCATGACGTCGAGAGCTCCGAAAAGCCGTTCGCCGTGGTCGAGCGCGGCGAGGTCATCGGGGTGGTGGACCGGCTCGCGATGATCGACGTGCTGGTCGGCCGAGAGCGGAAGGTCGCGGCGTGAGGGCGAGGGCAGGGCAGGGCGCGCTCTTCCCCCCTCCCCCTTGCGGGGAGGGGTCGGGGGTGGGGGTGGTTCCGAATAGAAAGAAACCCTCGACGCCGCTCGACGCCGAACGATCGCGCCCTGTCCTGAGCCACCCCCACCCTTACCCTCCCCGCAAGGGGGAGGGGGGACGGCGACGTTGCGGGCGTTCCGCAAGAGCTCTGTCTAAAACCTCGGCGCTGACGTCCCTCACCCTTACCCTCTCCCGCAAACGGGAGAGGGTATCTGGAGGCGTCGCGCCATGACCGACGCGGCCCTGTCCGCCCCGGCCGTCCGACGCTCCTTTCCGCTTGGCCGGCTGCTCTGGCCGGCGCTCCTCGTCGTCACCATCGTGCTGGTCAACCTGCCGAACGGCGCGCTGCCGGCGTGGATGACCAAATATCCGGCCGCCTGGCAGATCCCGACGGCGGCGTGGATCTCGACCTTCATGCGCTGGCTGATGGAGGTGGCGAGCTTCGGGCTGTTCACCGTGCGCGACCTGTTCCGCGCGGTCGCCTGGGTTTTGGACCTGCCGCTCGCCGCCGCCAAGGCCGTCTTGGCCGAGGGGATCGGCTGGGGCCGGGGCGCCGACGCGGTGACGATCGCGCCCGCGATCCCGTGGTTCTCGGCGCTGATCGCGGGCGTCGCCGCCGCCTACAAGGTCGGCGGCGCGCGGCTCGCGGCGCTGATCGGCGCCGGGCTGCTTTACCTCGCGGTGTTCGGCCAGTGGGCCGGGGCCATGGTGACGCTGTCCTCGGTGCTGGTGTCGAGCGCGCTCGGCGCCGTCGGCGGGCTTCTGATCGGTCTCGCCTGCGTGCGCTGGAGATGGGCGGAGAGGGCGGTCTCGCCGATGCTCGACCTCGCCCAGACCATGCCGGTCTTCGCCTATCTGCTGCCGATGCTGATCCTGTTCGGCTTCGGGCCGGTGTCGGCGATGATCGCCACGATCGTCTACGCCATGCCGCCGATGGTGCGCGTCACGATCATTGCGATCCGGGCCGTGCCGGACGAGATCCGCGAGCTCGGCGCGATGACCGGCTGCACGCGCCGGCAGCTCACCTGGAAGATGCTGGTTCCCTCCGCGCTGCCGGCCCTCATGGTCGGGGTCAACCAGGTCATCATGCTCTCGCTCAACGTCGTGATCATCGCCTCGATGATCGGCGCGGGCGGGCTCGGCTTCGACGTGCTGTCGGCGCTGCGCGCGCTCAAGATCGGCGAAGGCCTCGAGGCCGGGCTCGCCATCACGGTGCTCGCCATCCTGCTCGACCGCTTCGCCCAGGCGCTCGCAGTCAAGACCGGCCGTCCGCCGGAGCGCGACGAGCAGACGGCGCGCCGCAAGCGCTCAGCCCTGCAGGCCGCCTTCATGCTCGCGGGCGCGCTCTGGATCCTGGCCGCGATCGTCCCCGACATCGCGCGCTATCCGGACGCTCTCAAGCTGTCCACCGCGCCGTACTGGAGCGATCTCGTCCGCTGGATCAACGTCACGTTCAACGCGACGCTCGACGCCATCCGGACCTTCGCGTTCCTCAACCTGCTGGCGCCGGCGAAACGCTTCGCGCTCGCGCTGCCCTGGGCCTGGGTCGTCGCGCTGGTCGTCATCGCGGGGCTTCGGCTCGGCGGCTGGCGGCTCGGCCTGGGGCTCGGCGCGCTCGCGCTCGCGATCGCCACGACCGGCCTCTGGCAGGTGGCGATGCTGACCGTCTATCTCTGCGGCGTCGCCGTGGTGGTCGCGTGCCTCATCGGCGTGCCGGTCGGCGTCGCGGCGGCGACGAGGCCGAGGCTGTGGCGCGCGGTCGAGACCGTGATCGACCTGCTGCAGACGCTGCCGTCCTTCGTCTATCTCATCCCGATCGTCATGCTGTTCCGCGTCGGCGACTTCACGGCGCTGATCGCGATCGTGCTCTACGCGGTGGCTCCTGCGATCCGCTACGCGGCCCATGGCGTCGCGCGCGTGCCGCCGACGCTGATCGAGGCCGCGACCATGACCGGATGCACGCGCCGCCAGATCCTGACGCGCGTGCGCGTGCCGCTCGCGCTCCCCGAGATCCTGCTCGGGATCAACCAGACCATCATGCTGGCGCTCTCGATGCTCGTGATCACCGCGCTCGTCGGCACCCGCGACCTCGGCCAGGAGACTTACTCCGCGCTTGCGAAAGCCGACGTCGGCAAGGGGCTGGTGGCGGGACTGTGCGTCGCCTTCATCGCGATCATCGCGGACCGTCTGGTCTCGGCCGCCGCCGCCAAGATGAAGCGCCGCCGGGGGCTAGGCGCATGACCGACGCCGCTCTCGAACGCGTGCGGTCGCTCGCCTTCTGGACGGGGAAGGTGGACCCGCGGCCGCTCACGGGCGGCATCACCAACCGCAACTACCTCGTCACGGACGACGGGCGGAAGTTCGTGGTGCGGCTCGGCGACGACATCCCGCTGCACAATTGCCTGCGGTTCAACGAGCGCGCCGCGGCGCTCGCCGCGGAAGCCGCCGGCGTCTCGCCCGCCGTCCGGCATATCGAGCACGGGCTGATGGTCATCGACCACGTCGAGGGCCGCACCTTTTCGGAGGCCGACGTCCGCGCCGAACTGCCGCGCGTGGCGGAGCTGATCCGGACGTCCCATCGCGAGGTGACGGCGCGCCTGCGCGGGCCGGCGCTCGCCTTCTGGACCTTCCACATCCTGCGCAGCTACCTCGCGGAGCTCGCCGAGGCCGGCCACCGCCTCTCGGCCGACTTGCCCCGCCTCGCGGCCGTCGCCGAACGCATCGAGGCGACTGTCGGTCCGACCGAGATCGTGTTCGGCCACAACGACCTGCTGCCCGGCAACTTCATCGACGACGGCCAGAAGATCTGGCTGATCGACTGGGACTACGGCGGCTTCAACAGCCCGCTGTTCGACCTCGCCAACCTCGCGTCGAACAACGGGTTTTCGGACGCCGAGCGCGAACGGCTGCTCGCGATCTATTACGGCCGCGCGCCCGACGACGCGCTCCGTCTGAAACTCGCCGCCATGGAGGTGGCCTCGCTCTTGCGCGAGAGCCTCTGGAGCATGGTCTCCGAGATCCACTCGACGCTCGATTTCGACTACCGCGCCTACACGGCGGAAAACCTCGCGCGTTTCGAGCGCGCGCTCGCCCGCTTCGAAGACATGGGTTCCGCATGACCGAACTGCCCTCATCCGCCAAGGTCGTCGTCGTGGGCGGCGGCATCGTCGGCTGCTCGACCGCCTATCACCTCGGCAAGCTTGGCGTTGAGACGCTGCTGATCGAGCGCGACCGGCTGACCTCAGGCTCGACATGGCACGCCGCCGGGCTCGTCGGGCAGCTGCGGACAAGCGCCAACATCACCCAGCTGCTCGGCGAATCCGTCCGGATCTACAAGGAGCTGGAGGCCGAGACGGGTCTTGCGACCGGCTGGAAGATGAACGGCGGCCTGCGCCTCGCCTGCAACAAGGACCGCTGGACCGAGGTGAAGCGGCAGGCCACTACCGCGCGCTCGTTCGGGCTCGAGATGCAGCTCCTCACGCCAAAGGAAGCGCAGGACCTCTGGCCGTTGATGAGCGTCGACGACGTCGTCGGCGCGGCGTTCCTGCCGACCGACGGGCAGGCGAACCCCTCCGACATCACCCAGGCGCTCGCCAAGGGCGCGCGGATGGCGGGCGTCACGATCCGCGAGCAGGTCTCGGTCGAGGGCGTCGAGATCGAGAGCGGGCGCGTGGTCGCGGTCGTCACCAATCACGGTCGGGTGGCTTGCGAGAAGCTGGTGATCTGCGCCGGCCTCTGGTCGCGCGAGCTTGGCCGGATGGCGGGCGTCAACATCCCGCTGACCGCCGTGAAGCACCAGTACATCGTGACGGAGCAGATCGAGGGCGTCACCCGCGGGTTGCCGACGCTGCGCGATCCCGACCGGCTCACTTATTACAAGGAAGAGGTCGGCGGCCTCGTGATGGGCGGCTACGAGCCGAATCCGCTGCCCTGGGAGACGCCCGGCGGGCCGCCCAAGGACTTTTCGTTCTCGCTGCTCGACGAGGACTGGGACCACTTCTCGCCCATCATGGAGCTCGCGCTCGGACGCGTGCCGGCGCTCGAGACCGCGGGCGTCAAGCAGCTGATCAACGGCCCGGAGAGCTTTACGCCCGACGGCAACTTCATCCTCGGGGCGGCGCCCGAGACCAAGGGCGTCTATGTCGGCTGCGGCTTCAACGCCTTCGGCATCGCGTCCGGCGGCGGCGCCGGCATGGCGCTCGCCGAATGGGTCGCCAAGGGCGAAGCGCCCTACGACCTCTGGCCCGTCGACATCCGTCGCTTCGGCTTGAACCATCGCGACGAGACCTGGGTGAAGACCCGCACGCTCGAGGCCTACGCCAAGCACTACACGATGGCCTGGCCCTCCGAAGAGCACGACAGCGGCCGCCCATTGCGCCGCTCGCCGCTCTACGACCGGCTGAAGGCGGCGGGCGCCGTGTTCGGCGAGAAGCTCGGCTGGGAACGGCCGAACTGGTTCGCGGGCGAGGGCGAGGACGCCCACGACCGATACTCCTACGGCCGCCCGAACTGGTGGGGGGCGGTCAAGCGCGAGCACGAGGCGTGCCGCGAGCGCGCGGCCCTCTTCGACCAGTCGTCCTTCGCGAAATTCCTGATGGTCGGGCGCGACGCCGAGAAGGCGCTCAGCTGGATCGCGGCCGCCGACGTCGCCAAGCCCGTCGGCGCGCTCACCTACACCCAGATGCTGAACGCCCGTGGCGGCGTCGAATGCGACCTCACGGTCGGACGCCTCGCCGAGGACCGGTTCTACATCGTCACCGGCACGGGCTTCGCGACCCGCGACTTCGACTGGATATCAAAGAACATCCCGGAGGATTGCGACGCCCATCTCGTCGACGTCACCGCCTCGCGCGCCGTGCTCAGCCTGTTCGGCCCGCGCGCCCGCGACGTGCTGTCGGCCATCTCGCCCGACGACCTGTCGAACGCCGCTTTTCCGTTCGGGACGGTGCGCGAAATCTCGGTCGCGGGCGCGCCGACGCTCGCGCTGCGCGTCACCTATGTGGGCGAGCTCGGCTGGGAGCTTCACGTCCCGACCGAGTTCGCGGCGACCGTCTACGAGGCGCTGACGGAGGCCGGCCGGCCCCATGGGCTCGCGCTCGCCGGCTACCGGGCGATCGAGACGCTGCGGCTCGAAAAGGGCTACCGCGCCTGGGGCGCCGAGATCGGCCCCGACCACACGCCGCGGATGGCGGGGCTCGGCTGGGCGGTGAAGCTGAAGTCCGAAACTCCGTTCCTCGGCCGCGCCGCGCTGGTCGAGCAGGCCGGCGAGCCGCTGCCGCGCCTGCTCGCCGGCTTCACAGTCGACGACCCGGACGTGATCCTTCTGGGCCGCGAGACCATCCTGCGCGACGGCAAGCGCGTCGGCTGGCTGGCGAGCGGCGGCTTCGGGCACACGATCGGACGGCCGATCGGCTATGGCTACGTCCGCGACCCGGGCGGCGTCGACGCGCAGTTCGTGATGAGCGGAGACTATCAGCTCGACGTCGCCGGCGCGCTCGTCCCGGCGAGCGTCTCCCTGAAGCCGTTCGTCGATCCGCAGGCGACCCGTCCGAAGCTTTGATCCTGACTGATCGGCGGGATGAGGCCTATTCCATAAGATCGACGTTTCATTGGAAAAAAGGTAATTGAATCAATGAGCCTTAGCCAATTGCGTCCGCGCGGTTTCGCCTAAAAGAACGTTGAAGCGGCCCAGTTTAGCCCAATTGACCGTCGCTAAGCTTACGACGGCCAATTGGGCTAAACTCTATGCTGCAGGCATGTGGCTGAAGTGGGCAAAAGCTATCGGTAGCCGCTGGGTGAAAATTTTGCCTCGATCGCCCACTGGCAAATACAATTCGACGCAACCTCCATCTCTGCTAGCCTTCTTCGTCGAACGGTAGTGAGGGCGAGAGGTGGTTGCACCCATCGTCGACAGGCGCGCGATCCTGATGGGGACGCTGACGCTGTTGCCATGCGTGGCCGCAGGCTCGCCGAGCGCCGCGGCGCCGATACGCGTCGGCCTCACCCCGGTTTTCCTGTCGTCCGATCTCGAGCTCACTGGACGTCTGGCGGCCTACCTCGAAAAGGCCACCACCCGTCCGGTCGAGCTCGTCACGCGGCGCACCTACCAAGAGGTGACCGCGATGCTGGTGGCGGGCCAGCTCGACGCAGCCTGGATCTGCGGCTTCCCGTTCGTCGCCCACCGATCCGAGCTCCAGCTCGTCGCGACGCCCGTCTGGAGGGGGCAACCCCTATACCGCGCCTACGTGATCGTCGACCGGGACCGGAAGGCCGGCGGCATCGCCGCGCTGCGTGGGGACATCCACGCCTACTCCGACCCGGACTCGAACTCCGGCTTCCTCTGCACGCGCGCGGCCCTCGCCGAACTCGGCGAGCGGTCGGAGACCTTCTTCTCACGCTCGTTCTTCACCTACGGGCATCGCAACGTGATCGAGGCGGTGTCCTCGGGCCTCGCCGCCTCCGGGTCGGTCGACGGCTATGTCTACGACGTCGTCTCGGAGCTGGAGCCGAAGTTCGTCGCCCGCACCAGGGTCCTGCGCACGTCGGAATGGCTCGGCTTCCCGCCTATCGCCGCGCCGGCGTCACCGCCGGACGCAGGCCGCCTCAACGCCCTGAAGGCAGCCTTACTCGGCATGGACGGCGACGCCGACGGCCGAGCAGTGCTTGCACTGCTGAAGCTCGATCGCTTCGCGAGCGAGCCACTGGGTCTCTATGACGCGATCGCCGCCAAGGCGGCGATGGTCGCGGCTGCGGGATAGCGACATGAGGGTCGACCCGAGACGCTGGCCGATCACGTTCAAGGTACCGGTCGCGGTCGCCATCCTCATGCTAGTAGCGGGGGCAGTGCTGTCGGAGCGGGTGCTCGACCGCCTTGGCGACATCCAGCAACGCCATCTTCGTGAACTCGCCCAAGGCTATCTCGACGGCCTGTCCTCGGCGGTCGGGCCGTCCGTACTAAGGGACGACGTCTGGGAGGTCTACGACGCGATCGCGCGCGCCCGGGACCAGTACAAAGGCCTCCGGCCCTCCGAGGCAGTCGTCACCGATCCGCGTGGCGCGGTGATCGCCGCCTCCGACCCGCGGTCCCACGCGGTCGGGTCCGCCTTCGTGCCAAGCGAGTCTCGTCCATTCGCATATGAGAGCGGATCGGCCACCGCCCGGGCCCACCGCGAGCTGTCCTATCCCGGCCGCACCATCGGGCACCTCTACGCGACATTCGACACGAGCCACCTCGCCGCCGAGAGACGCGATGTGATAGCGACCCTGCTGGTCACTAACGGCATCCTGGTGGCATTCTTCGCCGCCGCCGGCTGGCTGGTGGTCGCGCGGATGATGCGACCCGTCCGCGTTCTCACCGAGCACCTCGGGGCGTCGTCGGACGGCGTCGCCGTCCCGATCGCGGACTGGGAAGTCGAGCGAAGCCGGGGTGAGTTCCGGCGGATGTTCCGGGCCTACAACGGCCTGTCCACCTCGATCACGGAGCGCGACGAGCTGCGCAAGCGCCTCGCCGAGGAGGAGAGGCTCGGCAGCCTCGGACGGCTGGCTACCTCGATCGCGCACGAGATCAACAACCCGCTCGGCGGCCTGTTCAACGCGCTCTCGACGCTCCGATCGCACGGTCACGTTCCCGCGGCCCGCGACGGCGCGATCGGCCTGCTCGAACGCGGGCTTGCAGGGATACGCGACGTCGTCCGAACAACACTTGCGGTCCACCGTCCCCGGGAGGGGGCGCGGAACCTAAGGCCAGACGACGTCGACGACCTGCTCGTGCTCGTGGCGGCGGAGGCGCGACGGGAGTCCGTTCGGGTTACGGTCACCGCCAGACTGGCCGCTGAGGTCCCGATCCCGAGCGGTCCCGTCCGGCAAGCATTGCTCAACATCTTGCTGAACGCGATCGCGGCCGCGCCGCACGTGTCCGTCGTGGAGCTCGCCGTTGTCGGCACGCGGGAGTCGGTCACGTTCGAGGTGCGGGACCGCGGCGAGGGTCTGCCCGTCGAGGCCGCCGCGATGCTGACAGAACCGGACCGGCTCCCCACCGCGGGCGCTGGGCTCGGGCTTTGGACAACCCGGGGTCTGGTGGCCGAGATCGGGGGCGTGCTCGAGACCGAGACGTTGCCCGGAGGCGGGACGCTCGTCCGCATGGTCGTGCCACTTGCCCGAGACGAGGTGCTCGCCGATGTCGCTTGAACGCCGATCCATCGGGATCGTCGAGGACGATCCAATCATGGGCGAGAGCCTCGTCCAGCGGCTGACGCTCGAGGGCGCTAAGGTGACTTGGTGGAAGGACGGCGCCTCGGCGGTGGCGGGCATGGGCCAGGAGCGCCGCCACGCCGTCATCTGCGACATCCGGTTGCCGGACCTGAACGGCGAGGACGTGTTCAAGGCAACTTCAGGATCCTCGGCGCCGCCGTTCCTGTTCATCACGGGCCACGCGGACATCGACCAAGCGGTGAGGCTGATGAGGTCGGGCGCGGGCGATTACGTCACCAAGCCGTTCGAGATGGAGGACTTCCTCGACCGCCTGTCCGGCATCGTGAGCGAGGCGCCCACGGCCGAAGGCTCACTCGGGGTGTCGACCGCCATGCGAGAGGTCGAGGCCCTGCTCCGCCGTGTGGCGAAGGTGGGAAGCACGGTGCTGATCGGCGGCGAGACCGGGACGGGCAAGGACGTGGCCGCCCGGTTCCTGCACTCGGCCGCTTCGCTCAAACCTGCCTCGTTCATGGCGGTCAACTGCGCGGCGATCCCGGCGGACCTCCTAGAGAGCGAGCTGTTCGGCCACGAACGGGGCGCCTTCAGCGGCGCCACGCGCAGGCACATGGGGTACGCGGAACGCGCATCAGGAGGCACGCTGTTCCTCGACGAGATCGCCGACCTAAGGCTCGACCTCCAAGCCAAGCTGCTTCGGCTGATCGAAGACCGCTTCTTCTCGCGCGTCGGCGGCGAGAAGCCGTTGAAGTTCGACGGAAGGCTTGTCGCTGCGACGAACGCCGACCTCGGCGCGCGGGTGAAGGAGGGGCGCTTCCGCGAGGATCTCTTCTACCGCATCAACGTCGTGTCGGTACGAATGCCATCGCTTCGAGATCGAGCCGACGACATCCCTTGGCTGCTGGACCGGGCGTTCACGGAGTTCTCCGCTTCGCTTCCCGAAGCGCCCAGGGGGCTCAGCGCGCTGGCCGAGGAAGCGGCGCTGGCGCACGACTGGCCGGGCAACGTTCGCGAGCTCCGCAACCGCGTGGAGCGCGCTGCCGCTCTCGCACTCGGGCCGTGGATCATGCCCGCAGACCTGTTCCCGGAGAAGGGTGAGACTTCCGAGGCCGGTCGGGATATCCCCTCCCTCGAGCAGGCTCGCCAGGACACTGAGCGACGTCACATCCTGCGAGCCCTCGCGGCATCGAACGGAGAGACCGGAGCGGCCGCTCGCCTTCTCGACGTCGGCCGGACGACCCTTTGGGAGAAGATGAAGAAGCTCGGGATACCGACTCCCTGAGAAGTTAGGCGTTGAGCTCTTCTCCGCAGGTGTGGCAGTGCCCCACCCAGTCGTCCCCGTTGTCCGCGATCACGTCACCCGGGCAGCTTGTGCACTTTCGCCGCTCGACCTTCGACGTCTGCCCGCACATGACGCAGGTGAGCACCGTGCCCGACTCATCGAGGTAGGCGGTCCCGCATCCTGGCTTCTCAAGCCCGGCATACCGGGTGTCGCCTTCGTAGACGCAGTCGTGGCAGAGATAGCGTCGACGCGATTTTTCCTGTCCGAACAGAGCCTTGAACTCGCCTTTCTTCAGCAAGCTGACGACGGCCGGCCACTCGTGGAGCACGACCATGTGGGTCGAAGTGTACTTCCCGTCGTGCAGCCATGCCGCCCTCGGGTCGGCGAAATCCAGTCGGTCGGCGAGCCACTGCCTGCCGGGCCACACGGCGACGTAGAGCGACACCGCAAGGCGCATGAGTTCGTCAGGCGTCATCGTCAC
This sequence comes from Chenggangzhangella methanolivorans, assembly GCF_042648545.1. Lineage (NCBI taxonomy): Bacteria > Pseudomonadati > Pseudomonadota > Alphaproteobacteria > Hyphomicrobiales > Methylopilaceae > Chenggangzhangella > Chenggangzhangella methanolivorans. Next base: position 1,456,783 of record NZ_JBHRXS010000006.1, on the reverse strand, counting down.
GCCCGCCTCACCCAGATGCGTGATCTTGTTCCGTCGCGACCGGAGCTGCGTGTAAGCGGTTATGAATTCGTCCGAGACGGGCTGGTCCGTCAGCGTGTTGACCGCCCCCGGCAGGTCGACGGCGTCGAGCGTCCTCAACTCCGAGAAGTCGATCGACTTGGGCGAGGCGGAGAGGTTCATGGCGCTGTCGAGCAACAGCAGGTAGGGGCTGACCGCGCAGACCCTCGCCTTCAGCGCCAGCTCCACGGACTGCTGCAGCAATGAAGAGATCGACTGAAGGTCGGTCTGGGCTGCGACTAGGTAGTCCTCCCATTCGGTCGGCCAGTCCTTGACGGCCGTCCCGACGTCGAACGTCTGTTCGAACATGAGCGCGAAGTCCGTCCAGACGTCGAGGAGGTCGCTCCACGCGCGGAAGTAGATCCGCAGTGCGACGTTGTTCAGGCTCTCCCGGGTGGGAAGGTTCGTGATCATGGCTGCGTCAGCGGGCTCGGGGGGCGTGCAGCCTACCGACGAATCCTTCTGTTCGGAAACCCGGATCGGGCAGCCCAAAGACGTTCGGGTTGCCGGACGGCAGCTTTCAGATTTTCAGCTCCATACCGTTCGATTTCGAACAGTTCTAAGCGTTGGCCCGCGGCCTGCAATTCCTCGTCGCCCGCTCGATGGAACGGGCTCAGAGACGGGGAGAAGCTCATGGCGAGCTGCGAACGACTGATTGACGTTGGGAGGCGCCGTTTCCTTGCAGGCGCGGGACTCGCGGCCGCGGGGGGAGCCGCCGCGACCGTCATGCCGGCCGGGCCGGCCCGGGCGGCGCCGACCGCCGCGCTGGTGAAGTACCCGTCCAACCGGCTGGGCAACGTCAGCGAGCTCAAGGTCAACGAGGCTCTCGACGTCGCCTATCCCGACCAGGACGCGCCCGGCGTGCTGCTCAAACTTGGCAAGCCCGTCGAGGGCGGCGTCGGTCCCGACAGCGACATCGTCGGCTTCGCCGCCCTCTGCCCGCACAAGGGCTTCTACATGAACTACCGCCCGGACGACCGGACGCTGAACTGCCCCGGGCACTTCTCGCGCTTCGACTGCGAGAAGGGCGGACAGCAGGTCTGGGGCCACGCGACCCAGAACCTTCCCCAGTACGCGCTGCGGGTCGACGAGAAGGGCGACATCTACGCCGAGGGCGTGGACGAGCTTCTCTACGGCCGCCTGTCGAACACGCTCTGAGGAGGATCCGATGGTCTACAAGCGCCAGATCGGGCGGCTGCCCATCGTCCCCGCGGACGCCAAACAGCACAACGTCACCTGCCACTACTGCATCGTCGGCTGCGGCTACAAGGCCTACACCTGGGACGCCCGCTACGAGGGCTGGACCGACCCGAAGGCGAACGCCTTCGGCGTCGACCTCGGCAAGCAGCAGGTCCAGGACACGGAAGCCTGGTACGCCCCCTCGATGTACAACGTCGTCCGCCAGGACGGCCGCGACGTCCACATCGTCATCAAGCCCGACAAGGGCTGCGTGGTGAACTCGGGCCTCGGCTCCGTGCGCGGCGCACGCATGGCGGAGATGAGCCACTCGAAGACGCGCGGGACCCAGCTTCAGCGCCTGACCGACCCGCTCGTCTGGCGCTACGGCCAGATCCAGCCGACAAGCTGGGACGACGCGCTCGACCTCGTCGCCCGCGTGACCGCGGCGGTGATCGCCGAGCAGGGCGAGGACGGCCTCTTCGTCTCGGCCTTCGATCACGGCGGGGCCGGCGGCGGCTACGAGAACACGTGGGGCACGGGAAAGCTCTACTTCGAGGCCATGAAGGTGCGGAACATCCGCATCCACAACAGGCCCGCCTACAACTCCGAAGTCCACGGCTCCCGCGACATGGGCGTCGGCGAGCTAAACAACTGCTACGAGGACGCCGAACTCGCCGACACGATCGTCTGCGTCGGCAACAACCCGCTCGAAGCCCAGACCAACTACTTCCTAAACCACTGGATGCCGAACCTGAACGGCATGTCGGCGGCCAAGAAGAAGGCGACGTTCGGGGACGAGCCGAACGAGCGCGGCCGCATCGTGTTCGTCGACCCACGCCGGACGGTATCGGTCAACGCCTGCGAGACCGCGGGCAAGGACAACGTCCTCCACCTCGCGATCGAGTCCGGAACTGACCTCATCCTGTTCAACGCCTGGCTGACCTACGCGGCTGAGAAGGGCTGGATCGACAGGCCGTTCATCGAGGCCTCCACCAAGGACTTCTACAAGGCGCTCGCGGCCAACAAGGTCTCGGTCGTGGAAGCCGCGAAGGCGACGGGCCTTTCCGAGGCGGACATCGTCAAGGCGATCACCTGGATCGCGGAGCCAAAGGCCGGAAGCCACAGGCGACGGACCATGTTCGCCTACGAGAAGGGCCTGATCTGGGGCAACGACAACTACCGAACCAACCAGGCGCTGGTGAACCTCGCGCTCGCCACCGGGAACGTCGGCCGACCGGGCGGCGGCTGCGTCCGCATGGGCGGCCACCAGGAGGGCTACTCGCGCCCCTCCGACGCCCATGTCGGCCGTCCGGGTCCCTACGTCGACAAGCTGCTGATCGAGGGCAAGGGCGGCGTCCACCACGTGTGGGGCTGCGACCACTACAAGACCACGCTGAACGCCATGGAGTTCAAGCGGGTCTACAAGCAGCGGACCGACCTCGTGAAGGACGCAATGAATTCGGTCCCCTACGGCGACCGAGATGCAATGGTCGAGGCGATAATGGGCGCGATCCGCAAGGGCGGTCTCTTCTCGGTCGACGTCGACATCGTGACGACCAAGATCGGCGCCGCCGCGCACGTGATCCTGCCCGCTGCGACCTCCGGCGAGATGAACCTCACCTCCATGAACGGCGAGCGGCGCATGCGGCTCACCGAGCGCTACATGGACCCGCCCGGACAGGCGATGCCGGACTGCCTGATCGCCGCGCGGCTCGCCAACAACCTCGAGCGCGTGTTTCGGGCGGCGGGAAAGAACGACGTCGCCGACAAGTTCAAGGGCTTCGACTGGAAGACCGAGGAGGACGCCTTCATGGACGGCTACCACGCCCACGAGGGCGGCGGAGAACACGTCAACTACGAGCGCCTGCGCGCGATGGGCAACAACGGCTTCCAGGAACCCGCGACCGGGTTCCAGGACGGCAAGATCGTCGGCACCAAGCGCCTCTTCGCCGACGGCAAGTTCAAGTCGAAGGACGGCAAGGCGACGTTCGCCGAGACCCCTTGGCGCGGGCTGCAGGCCGCGGGCAAGCAGGCCGAGAAGGACAAGTTCCCGTTCCTGATCAACAACGGGCGCGCGAACCTCGTCTGGCAGAGCGCCTACCTCGACCAGGCGGACGAGTTCGTGCAGGACCGCTGGCCGTACCCGTTCGTCGAGATGAACCCTGACGACATGGCGGAGCTGAAGCTCGGCGAGGGCGACCTCGTCGAGATCCACAACGACAACGGCGCGACGCAGGCCATGGCCTACCCGACGCCGTCGGCCAGGCGTGGCCAAGTCTTCATGCTGTTCGGCTACCCGACGGGCGTGCAGGGCAACGTGGTGTCGGCGGGCGTGAACGAGTTCGTCATCCCGAACTACAAGCAGACCTGGGGCGCGATCCGGAAGATTTCCGACGCGCCCGAGAGCGTCAGGAACGCGAGCTACAAGTCCAAGGAGTACCGGGCCTGAGGCGTCGGGCGCCGGGACGGCGAACGTCCCGGCGCCCGATCGTCGCTCACGCGGCGCTCCTCGCGAGCAGCACGTAGCCGACGAGGACGACTGCGGCGCCGAAACTCGCGATCCGGTAGGCGTTGCGGGAGGGCCCGCCGACGCACGCCACGGCGTATGCGACGAGGGTCGCGGCCGCCAGCATCGCGACGGGCACTGCAGCCAACAGGTCGTGGCCGGCGGCGTTGTGTTCGGCGCCCCAGCGGCCGAGGTCCATCGCCGTCGCGGCCAGCGCGAACGCCGCCATTACGCCCCACAGGGCCTGTCCGGGGATTCTCGACATCTCGCTCCTGCGGCTCGGTGGCCGATCCGGCGACCATCGCCATTGACCCCGCTTCCTCGCTCATATAGCGATACATCGAGTTTTCTCGATATCTAGTCAAACGTCGAAGGCTGCGTATGAACGCCATGACCAAGCCGGGGGCCGGCCCCGCCGACTCCGGACCGATGACCGAGGAGGACGTCTCCGCGGTCGAGGCCCTGTCGGCGCTCGGTCAGGTCACCAGGCTGCGCATCTTCCGCATGCTGGTCTCGCGCGCCCCGGAGGGCTTGCCCGCGGGCGTGATCGCCGACGCCGTCGGTTGCCTGCAGAACACGCTCTCGACGCACCTCGCGATCCTGTCCCGTGCGGGCCTGGTCCAAGGCGTCAGGGATGGCCGCTCGATCCTCTACAGCGCTGACCTCGAGGGGATGCGCGGCCTTGTCGGCTACCTGCTGACCGACTGCTGCAACGGTCGCCCCGAGGTCTGCGCGCCGATCTTCGAAACCCTCCAGGGGAGCTGCGGATGCGGCCCCCGTCCATCCGACCGGGAGAAGAACGATGGATGCGACTGAAGCCCAGCGCCCCTACAACGTCCTGTTCCTATGCACGGGCAACTCCGCGCGCTCGATCATCGCCGAGTGCGTGATGAACCGTGAGGGCCAGGGACGCTTCAAGGCGTTCTCGGCCGGGAGCCACCCGCGCGGCGAGGTAAACCCCTTCGCGCTCGACCTGCTGAAGCGGACGAACTTCGACGTCTCGGGCCTCCGCTCGAAGTCCTGGCACGAGTTCGCCGAACCCGGCGCGCCCGAGCTCGATTTCGTGTTCACGGTCTGCGACGACGCCGCCGGGGAGGAATGCCCCTACTGGACGGGACAGCCCATGTCGGCGCACTGGGGCATGCCGGATCCGGCTGCCTTCGAAGGCTCGGACACCGAAAAGGCGCTCGCCTTCGCGGACACGATGCGCGGCCTGACGAACCGGATCTCGATCTTCGTCAGCCTGCCGCTCAAGACCATCGACAAGCTCTCGCTGCAGCGCCGCCTCGACGAGATCGGCAAGACCCACCCGTCCGCGGCCTGATCCACCGAGAAGAACGAGCCGATGTCCCTGTTCGAACGCTACCTGACCGTCTGGGTCTTCCTCTGCATCGTCGTCGGCGTCGCCCTCGGCTACGTCGCGCCCGGCCTGTTCCAGGCGATCGGCGCGCTCGAGGTCGCCAGCGTGAACCTGCCTGTCGCCGTGCTGATCTGGCTGATGATCATCCCGATGCTGGTCAAGGTCGACTTCGCGGCGCTCCGCGAGGTCAGCTCGCACTGGCGGGGCATCTCGGTGACGCTGTTCATCAACTGGGCGGTCAAGCCGTTCTCGATGGCGCTGCTCGGTTGGCTGTTCATCGGCTGGCTGTTCCGGCACTACCTGCCCGCCGACCAGATCGACAGCTACATCGCCGGGCTGATCCTGCTGGCTGCCGCCCCGTGCACCGCGATGGTCTTCGTCTGGTCGAACCTGACGAAAGGCGACCCGCTCTTCACGCTGAGCCAGGTCGCCGTCAACGACGCGATCATGATCGTGGCCTTCGCGCCGATCGTCGCGCTGCTGCTCGGCCTGTCGTCGATCACCGTGCCGTGGAACACGCTGATCCTCTCGGTCGGCCTCTACATCGTCGTGCCCGTCATCGCGGCCCAGGTCCTGCGTTCCCGGATCCTCGCTTCCGGCGGCGAAGCGGCGCTCGGCAAGCTGCTGTCGGCGCTCCAGCCGCTGTCCCTCGTCGCCCTTCTCGCGACGCTGGTCCTGCTGTTCGCCTTCCAGGGAGAGCAGATCATCGCGCAGCCGGCCGTAATCGCGCTGCTCGCCGTGCCGATCCTGATCCAGGTCTACTTCAACTCCGGCCTCGCCTACCTGCTTAACCGGGCTTCCGGCGAGGCGCACTGCGTCGCCGGGCCATCCGCGCTGATCGGGGCGTCGAACTTCTTCGAGCTCGCGGTCGCCGCGGCCATCAGCCTGTTTGGGTTCAAGTCCGGGGCGGCGCTGGCGACCGTCGTCGGCGTGCTGATCGAGGTGCCCGTGATGCTCTCGGTCGTCTGGATCGTGAACCGCTCGAAGCCCTGGTACGAGGCCCGCGGCGTCCGCGCGGTCGCCTCGCAGCAGAAGACCTGAGGAGGTCGTCATGACCGAGTCCGTCACCATCTGGCACAACCCCGACTGCGGCACGTCCCGCAACACGCTCGCGATGATCCGCGCCGCGGGGATCGAGCCTACCGTCGTCGAGTACTTGAAGGCGCCGCGAACGCGCGAAGAGCTGGCTAAGGCCATCGCAGCCGCGGGGCTGAGCCCACGCGAGGCCGCGCGGGAGAAGGGCACGCCCTTTGCGGAGCTCGGCCTGGGCGAGGCGTCCGTCACCGACGACGCGATCCTCGACGCGATGCTGGCCCATCCGATCCTGATCAACCGCCCATTCGTGTTCACCTCGCGCGGCGTGCGGCTCTGCCGTCCGTCCGAGGTCGTGATCCAGATCCTGCCCGCGCCTCTGGCCGAGGACTTCACCAAGGAGGACGGTGAGGTTGTCCGGGCGGGCTGAGTCCGATTTGAACTTTGAGCAGCCACAAGCCTCGGACGCCGCTCAATACTACGACCTGACGATCAGGCAGGTGCCACCCGCCGATCGCGATGCAGCCTTGGCACCAGCCGGATGTAGACCAGCTCGCTCACCAGCTCGACGATCGTCTGCGTGACGATCACGGCGGGCAGCAGCGGCGCGCCGCCCGGCACCGCGAAGGCGAGTGGCAGGACCACGAGGGAGTTCCGCGTCGCCGCGCTGAACGACACCGCGCGCCCTGCAGCGGCCTCGAGGCCGAAGAGGCGAGCAGCCCCGAGACCGAGCAGCGGGGCGAGCACGGCGAAGGCGACGTAGACCGGGGCCGCGGCCATGGCGGCGGGAAGCGCTTCGCCGATCCTGGGAGCGACGGCCGCCAGCACGAGGACCAGCACCAGCGCGGTCGCGGGCACGGGCAGCAGTCCAAGCGCTTTCGACGCCGAGGCTCCGGCGCGGGACCGGCCCGCCCAGAACTGCACCGCCGCGGCGAGCAGCAAGGGGAGCGCGATCAGCCAGACGAAGGCGTGAACGAACGGGCCGGGCTGTACGAGGCCGGACGCCGCGTCGCCCAGCATCACACCGAGCTGGACGGGCAAAAGGAGCATCTGAGCGATCAGCAGGATCGGGGTCGAGGCGAGCAGCAGGCGCGCGTCGCTGCGGCCGAGATGCGCGAACGTCACCACGTAATCGATGCAGGGCGTCAGCAGCACCATGAGCACGCCGAGCCGCAGCATCGGGTCTTCGGGTAGGAACTGGACAAGGCCGAACGACAGGAGCGGCACCGCGACGAAGTTCACGGCGAGGAGCGCGGCGAGGAAGCGCCCGTTCTTCAGCGCGGCGCCCAGCTCGACGAGCGGCACCTGCAAGAAGGTGACGAACAGCATCAGGGCGAGTGCGGGGTTGATCGCGGCCTCGAGCGCCTCGGCGCCGCCGATCGCCATCCCGGCGAGGCCGCCCACGACGATAGCCGCGAAGTAGATAGCGACCTGTCGCGCCTCGAGCGTCTCCCGAACCTGCTCCATCCCAAAGCTCCCCATGTCAATGTCCGCAGCCGCAGTCGGGCCGTGCAAGGTCTTCGAGGATCACGCAGTCGGATCCCGGCCCTCCGGCGCATGACTCGTCGCAGCGCGTGACGAAGTCGGCGATGCTCCGCTCGAGCGCCCGCAGCTCCTTCAGCTTCTTCCGCACCTCGGCGAGCTGGGCCGCGGCGAGGTCGCGCGCCTCGACGCAGGGGCGCTCCGGGCTCTCCAGCAGGCCGACGAGGTCGCGCACGCGCTCGATCGGGAAGCCGAACTCGCGGCACCGCCGGATGAAGGTCAGGCGGCTCACGTCGCCGTCCCCGTAGGACCGCTGGCCGCCGTCGCGCCGGGCCGGCTTCGGGAGCAGACCGATCTCCTCGTAATAGCGGACCGTCGGGGCGTTGGTGCCCGTCAGGCTCGCCAGCTCGCCGATCTTGAGCTCCATCCCGAGCCCTCCGTTTTCCCTCTTGAACCTCAAGTTACTTGAAGTGGCACATCAGGGCGAGCCGACGCCGCGGGACGGTCCTGCGGCATGACGGCCCAGAGGTTTTCGCCCGTGTCCGCTGCTGCCACCGCCGTCGCCTGCTCTCTCGCTCCCGGCGCCATCAAGGAGCGCATCGACCTCATCGGGGACCTGAACCGCGAGACCTTGAGGACTTGGCGCCGGACCGGGCCGCGGCTCGAGCTGGGCTATGCCTCCGACGCGGAGGCCCGCACCCGCCTGCTGGTCGAGAGCGAGCGCCAGTGCTGCGGCTTCCTCCGGTTCGACGTCCGCCGCGAGGGCGAGGTGGTGGTCCTCGCGATCACGGCGCCCGACGACGAAATGGCCGACGCGGTGCTGTCGCCGTTTGAAAGCGGAATCCCGGAAACGGTGGTGAAGGAGGGATTCGTGACCGCAAGGACAGAAATGGCCGTCGTGACGGCCGCGGCGACCAGCGCGACGGCCGCCGTCGCCTGTGGTGCGTGCGGCGTGCTTCCGCTGGCGCTCCCGGCCGTGGCGCTCGGGACGTTCGGGGGCGTCCTGTCGTGGTTCGCGGGCGCACGGATCTGGATGGTCGCCATCGCCGCCGTCGCCGTGCTCGGCGCCTGGATCTGGGTCTGGCTTGAAAGCCGACGGACGGCGCGCCGACCCGCTCGATCGACCATGGCGATCATGATCGCGGCTTCGATTATGCTGGCGCTCGCGGTCTTGTGGCCCATGATCGAGGGGCTGATCGTAAACGCAGTCAAAGTGCAAGCATGAGGCGACCTCCGGCAGGCCACGCAGAGGTGGGTTGACGTGCGTCCATATGTCGATATTTATCGACATATGGACAAGTTAGAAGTCATCGACGCCTTCGGGGCGCTTGCCCAGCCGACGCGCCTCGACGCGTTCCGCCTGCTCGTGATGCACGAGTCCGACGGGCTTCCCGTCGGCGAGATCGCGCGCGGCCTCGACGTCCCCCACAACACCCTCTCGACCCATCTGGCGATCCTGGCGAGGGCCGGCCTCGTGAAGTCGGAGCGCCGAAGCCGCCTTGTCGTCTACCGCGCGGACCTGGACGCGGTGCAAGGCCTCGCCTCCTTCCTGCTGAAGGACTGCTGCGCCGGGCATCCGGAGGTCGCCGCGGCCTTCGCCGCCACGGCCTCGTCCTACGGCGCAGCGCCGAAGAAAGGCGACCGCTCGTGACCGACCTCCCGAACCTCGACGAGGCCTCGTTCCGGGCGACGGACCTCTCCCGGCTTCATGGACCGCGGTCGACCCATCCGCCGCGCGTGCTGCTGCTCTACGGTTCGCTCCGGCCCGTCTCCTACAGCCGCCTGCTGACGCTCGAGGCCGAACGCCTGCTGAAGCGGCTCGGCTGCGAGACGCGCGTCTACGACCCTGCAGGCTTGCCGCTGCCCGACGACGGCCCGGCCGACCACCCAAAGGTCGCCGAGCTGCGCGAGCTCTCGCTCTGGTCCGAGGCGCAGGTCTGGACCAGTCCCGAGCGCCACGGCGCCATGACGGGCGTGATGAAGTCGCTGATCGACTGGATCCCGCTCTCCGTCGGCTCTGTCCGCCCGACGCAGGGGCGCACGCTCGCGGTGATGCAGGTCTCTGGCGGCTCGCAGTCGTTCAACGCCGTGAACCAGATGCGCGTGCTCGGCCGCTGGATGCGGATGGTCACCATCCCGAACCAGTCGTCGGTGGCCAAGGCCTTCCAGGAGTTCGGCGAGGACGGGCGGATGAAGCCGTCCGCCTACTACGACCGCGTGGTCGACGTGATGGAGGAGCTGGTGAAATTCACGCTGCTCACCCGCGACGTGTCCGACCACCTGACCGACCGCTACAGCGAGCGGAAGGAGACCGCCGCGGCGCTCGAGGCGCGGGTCGACTTGAAACGGGCCGTCTGAGGCGTGGAGACGACGGCGCCGTCGCCGCCCGGCGTCAGGATCGCAGTCCCGCTGCTCGGCATTGCCCAGATCGTATCGTGGGGCTCGAGCTTCTACCTGCTCGCAGTCCTCGCGACGCCGATCTCGGCCGACACCGGATGGCCGTTCGCCTGGGTGGTCGGCGGCGGTTCGGTCGGGCTGCTCTGCTCCGGGATCGCCGCGCCCTTCGTCGGCCGCATGATCGACGGCTTCGGCGGGCGGCAGACCATGGCGGCCGGCTCACTGCTGATGGGAGCGGGTCTCGCCGCGGTCGGGTCGTCGACCGGGCTCGCGACCTACCTGCTAGGCTGGGCCGTGCTCGGCTTTGGCATGGGCGCCGGGCTCTACGACGCGGCGTTCTCGACGCTCGGCCGGATCTTCGGGGCGTCGGCGCGGCGCGCCATCACCAACCTCACCCTGTTCGGGGGCTTCGCAAGCACGGTCTGCTGGCCGCTGTCGGCGCTCGCGGTCGAGCATGTCGGCTGGCGCGGCGCCTGCTTCGCCTACGCCGTCGTCCAGGTGCTCGTCATGGCGCCGACGCTGTTCCTCCTGCTGCCGCGCGAGGCCCGAAAGGTCCCGACCGCCCCTGACCGTTCTGGCGCCGGCGCGATGACCTCGCGTGAGCGCCGGACCTTCTGGCTGCTGGCCGGGATCCTGATGGCGAACGGGGCGGTCCAGACGACGGTGTCGGTGCACCTGCTGACGATCCTGCAGGCCCAGGGCATGGCGCTCGCAGCCGCGGTCGCGGTCGGCGCGCTGATCGGTCCGTCGCAGGTCGGAGCGCGCGTGGTCGAGATGCTGGTCGGCGAGCGGCTTCACCCGACCTCGACCCTCGCTTGGGCCGGGGCGCTGGTCGCGGTGGGCGTGGTGTTGCTCGCGCTCGGCGCCGGGCCCGCCGCGGCCGCTGTCGTGCTCTACGCCGCCGGGAACGGTGTCTGGTCGATCGCGCGCGGTACGGTCCCGCTCTCGCTTTTCGGGCCGGAGCGCTACGCGGTCGTCATGGGACGGCTCGCGGCTCCGAACCTCGTCGTTCAGGCGCTCGCCCCTTTCGTGGCCGGCCTGGCGATCTCACGTGCCGGGAGCGTTGCAATGTTAAGTACGCTGGCTGTTCTGGCGACATTGAACCTAGGCGCGACAGCTGTGCTACTGGGCGCTCGAAGAGAGCTCTCTAGAGACTGAATGCTGCAGCAAATTCCAGGCATCAGAGAGGAGATACGATGTTGTTTCTCAAGATTGGCCTATGCTAAATAGTTAACGCTGGCGTCTCTACTACATCTAAGAAATCGGACAAGCGGACAAGCAAAGCACTTAAGCCTGTCTGTCCGCGCCTTAATGCTACTACCGGGAGGACGCCCTGACGAATCGCCAAGATTAGGCTTCCGAGTGATGATCCGTGTTCGCAAGCAAGCGAGACCACCGAGTCAACGTTCGACTGTGGCTGCGGAGATATACGAGCTTCAGATTTCAGATCTTTTAGAAGCTGCTCGACTTCTGCCCTCACATATGGGCGTTTCTGAACCTGAGGCCCGCCCTCCCTAGGCGTGAGAAGATCTGTTTCTAGCACTTCATCGAGCTGAGCCAAGTTAACCCCGAGAAGGTCAGCTAGCTCCTGTATAGAAATAAACGGTCTAATACGATGCATTGAGCGTATGCCGTCGACATCGAGACCAACCGTCCACGAAGCAGCCTGATGAGAAGCCCGATCAACAGCGTCCCGATCACTCTGCGGCTGAGCGCTTGCCGGATCGATATGAGCAAGGTCGCTTATCCGTCGCGTGATGTGTGACGCTCCATAGTGTTGACCGGTAGACAGGTTGAATATCTTCGACGAATGCTCTTGCACGATGACGGCAAGTGGACTGCAAAACCTCTCGCCTCCCTTTCGAGTGAGCCATCCCCAAAACGGTCCATAGGCTGTAGAGATGTCCGGATGCGGGTGGTCAGGCTGCTTGGACAGCCGGTAGGCTTCTTCAAGAGCGTCCGCTACTTGCCCAGCGGCTACGCATTGAAACCCTCTCACCCAGACCGCCCGACGAGACAGGCCGAGACTGCCAAAACTTGTTCCATGACGGCCTAGTGGGAGAGCGGCGATCCGTTCAATCGTCTCTAGAGCGCTTGTTATCGGCAAATCCATCAGCACTTCGGGCTCGGATTGGCTCTTCGTGAGCTCGAAGCGTCCCAGGATCCATCGGTCGAGTTCAACTTCGTTGGGGTTTGCCGCCTTCGGCACGGTTTTACGCACGTCGCCGTCGACGCAATGCGAGCATTTTGTCAGCGATCCGTCCCCCCACCCCAGAGCGTGACCGCAACTGCAAGCAACTGTCAGAACGGTCTGGTGCTTGGGGCATGTCGCGACCATCGAGAGGTCCCACCAAAAGCGATGGTAACAAGCCTCGTCCAGACAGGCCGTGCAAAGGCGTCTTCCGCTGATGAGGATATCCGATGGGTATCGCAGCACTTCACCGCGAATCTCGACTGTTCGCCCAGGCAACTTCTTGAGATGAAGAGACGATAGGTCGTCCGCGTCACATCCGGCCATACCAGCCAGGGCGTCTAGCTGCTGACCCGTCCTCACGCGCCGCAACTCAAGCCCAGTCAGCGCCTGCATCATCGACATGCGCTGGATGCCATTTCGATGACTAAGCCTTAGTAAGACGCCGTGGGCCGGCTCGTCGGGCCTGACGTCGGGTGTCCGGAGTGGGGGGAGCCACTTATCGAGAGGGCTCATCTCAAGATGCCTGAGAAAGCTTCGCCCCTTCGAGAAGCTTTGCCTAGACGAGCCGCAACCGCCGCAACCTCTGCGTTCTTTGCGTCCTTCAGTCGATTTGGCAGATCCGTAAGATCTTCCGCCGAAAGCAAGAATGGGTTCAATGCGTCGGGCACGCCGCGCATCTCTCTAAGAAAATCTATCAGACAATGTTTGTCTAGGCAGTGACGGTTGCTTCTTATCGCATGACGAGCGGCCAATCGGACGATCGTTGCGATCCGACCTTCATAACCCCCACAATGGATGGCCAGCGGGACGAAAACTTCTGGCTCGGAGAGATGGGAGGCCACTTCAAACGGAAGTTCTTTGTTCAAAGTGGCACAGAGGATTGCCAAATCCGAGGCAGGATTGGCGTCAATCGCGAGCGGCTCGATCGTCCTTTCGACTCCTCCGATCCATTTGACCTGCGGGTTAGCCGTCTTTACGTCTAAAGTGTGCGGTAAGCCAACGCATAATATCTGTACACCCGATACTTTAGCGATCAGTTTGAACACATCGGCAGCCGCATAAACTTCATGATTTTTTCCGCTTTCGCAGACGTGCTGGGCATCATCAAAGATCAGCAACTTGGTCCGCTGGCCAACCAATTGCGCACAAAGCAAAGACTGCTGTTCTCCGAAGGTGATTTTTCCCTTTATGGCAACTCCAAGTGCGGCCAGTACGTCTGCGAGCAAACCCTTAAAGGTCGGCGCTTTCGGTACTTCGATTGCAAACACTGGTCTTTCGATACCGTCGCGCGTCATTTTGTCGACCGACATCAGAGCCGCAGCGTGACGATCAGAACGAAAGCGCTGAGAGATGAACTCACCCTGTACTTTGTCCGCAAGATCGCGCATAGCCGTTTCAACAGCAGTGGTCTTTCCTGCACGGGTCTCACCAAGCAGAAATGAAATCTCACCTTCCGGCGAGCAGCCGTGGCTTTCGATACATTCCTGAATAAAGGAGACAGAATCGAGAAGCGTGGGCGTGTCCGCGATAAAGTTTCCGATGTTCGATAGGCGCGCCGATAAAGACATCGATGACCACGCGGACGCGTCTGCTTTGATTGGGGTGCTCGAAATGGTCATACGCGCCTCCTGCCAGTAAAAGTTCTCTCCTCTCGGGGTTGCTCTGTCGCCGCTGCTTCCACGAGAGGAGGGATGGTCGCCGGTGGCCGCCACGAGCCGACCGGCTCACCGTCTGATCTTTTGGTCGGGTACGGATCCACCGGCATCAGGACCTTCTCCCTGTAGGGTCCGGCCGGGTCCGGAGCGGGAGAAAGAACAGGACCGTCAAAATCGTGACTTCCCATCCGGCTCTCGCTTTCCGTGGGATCGGTTCGATTTCTATGGATGTGTTCCGACGGACGCGTGCCCTGTGTCACGAGCGCTACGATTTGTTTTGGTGGCACTCCGCTACGGCGGTGAGCGCCATTGATAGCGTCGCGGACCTTTTGCTCGCCTCGAGCTAGTTTTAGCTCGTAGTCTTCATCGACTATCTTCTGTTCAGCGCTCGCCTTTCGTACGAAGTTGTACTGCGCCAGTGTCAGTTTAGATGCTGAGTCTTCGGATACGCAGTGCCCGACCACCCAATCAAGCGTATCGGGATCAAGAATATATGCTTGAGTAAGATCAAGCGGGTCGATTCTCACTTCGACTCGGCTATTTTTCGGAAGTCGTGCGCGAAGCGCCTGGAACTCAATAGAGTTAAACCGCAGTCGGTTGTAGGAAACCCCGCTCTGAAGCAGTCTGCGCTGGACGACCAACCCCACTAGCGGTGAGAGCAGCTCCATTGGAGGCGGCGGCTTCGGGCCAACTTTTCGCATCCCTTCCTGCCATGCCTTGATAGGGCATTGGCCCGTCGAGGAATGCTCTTGAGCGTTATGAACGTCGACGACCCAACGCAAGACGACTGTCTTGAATTCATCAAACCCTATAATTGCAAATGTTTTTGGATCAGCATTCTTTCTCTTCTGGGGGTTAGAAAATGTCGTTCCCGGTATTCTGTGCGTAATTTGTTGGTTCTTGCTGTGAAACCAGCTTTCAATCTTACCCTTCAAATCTCCTCTTGCTTTTGAAAGCTGAACAAGCTTCATGTTCAACGCAGCCTCTGCGGCCGCCATTGAGATGCTTAAAAACTCCGCCCCTTGATCTACAAAAAGCTGGTCTGGCGCACCCCAGCATGGCCAGTCGAATTCAAACGAAACCCCCGTCGCCTCGTAGACATCGTTAAGGAGTGCATCCTTGGGCATGACAGCCTGACGGAGCGCCTCCATAACGGAGACCCAAGAAGGCGGCACGAAGCTAATCGTGAACCCAAGGATCATTCGCGAATATCTATCAATGAGTGCCGTAATGTACGGCCGTCCAAGCACTATGTCGTTGTGCCGGACCATCAAATCAATGACCGTATGATCGATCTCAACTTCTGCGAGAGGATACTTGCCGTCGGGGCCTGCTCCTATCATCCGCAGCTGACGCCGAGCCTCCTTTTCATCCCATTGTCTGGCCACGAGCTCATAATGGCCCATTTTGGCGATACGGTCTTCGACAACGCCGCGGCCGAGGATATGTTTGCTTTTACCTGGAAGCTTACGTCCTTCTTTATCTACCTTTAGGCGAACAAGCTGTCTGGCGCGCTTGAGCGTCTGGCTAATACTTCCTCTGGTGCAATTGGCGTGCACCTCAAGTATTGCTTTGTCGATCTCGGCGTAGACCCAGTCGTCATACCGGGCTTCTTTGTTGCCGCGTTTTGAAGTGCTGGGAATGAGTGCTCGAATATCAAACGCGCATCCGACCCAGCGATTGTACCACTCGCGCGCTAGCCGAAATGACGGCTGGGCTATCGTCTTTCCGATTTCGGTCTCTGCGACACGAGCAAGGGCTGGCCCGACGTGAGCGGACTTATCTCGATGGGCCCAAGGCAGTTCGTGGATTGCCCGACAGTAGGCGAAGCGAGCGGTCGCCTCCATTCGTGCGACGTCACCGAACACGCTCAGATCGCGTGTGAGGTTGATCCTCACGCTGTCGGGTATCGTCTGGTAGGAGATGTCCGACGTGAGTTTTAGCTGTCGGATAAGCTCGATCTGGCGATCGAACGTGATTTCGACCGGCTCAGCCTCAGAATCGTCAGCTGGCAGAAAGGATCGTCCGGTTCGCGTGAAACCCTGGACGGTATGCCGGCGTCCGTAAATCAACACGGTCGAGCCGGGAGCCATTCTGGGGGGAGCGAGACGGACCGTCATTGCGGTTCGCGCTCTGCCTGGGAATTCGTGAAGGTGCTCGCCGAGGAGAAAACCGTCGATCGGTCAAGCCGAATATAACCCTGACGATCAAGCCTTATCGCGCATTCAATGGCGCGGAGAGGATTGTCGATCGCGCTGCCAAGATCGGCGACAGTCGCCTGCGCCATCAACGAAGGCAGCGCCATCACGGCCTTCATCAGCAGGCCCTCATCGACGAAAGGCCCGAGGTGGCGATGCGTGAGATAGGCGTTGGAGAGACGCGGCTCGACTCGGATTTCCTGTTCAGTGAGCAATCTGAAAGCAAAGCCTTGGGAGCGGGCCGCTACCGCGCATGCGTCGACCCATGCGCGCCGGTAGGCGGCAAGGGATGGGTCTGAAGGGCGAAGCCATGAGAGGTTTTTCACCTCGACGAGTTCAGCGGTAAAACCGACTCGACGGATGAGATAATCGGGCGTCCATTTCAGCTCGTGGCCTTCGACATAAATCGCGAGCGGCGCTGGCTGGGACTGGACATCGATCAGGTCGTCTTCGGTCGCGTCTGTGACGATGACGAAGTCGCACTCGAGAAGACTATCACCCGCCACAAGCTTGTAGCGGAGCCGCGTCATAGGAACGTCTCCGCAGTAGGTTTCACGACCGCGATAGCGTACCTTCTTCGTCTCAGATCCCCGGAGACGCGGGCTTTTCTTCTCCTGGATTTCCGTCCGCGATCGACGCGGCTGTCGCGCCGCGCGTTTCTCGGGCATGAGCGGTGTGCAGATGTTCGGAACGAGGTCGTCCGTTTCGTCGACTGACGACGTCTCGATCCGCCGAACATGATAGGTCGTAACGCTACCGGAGGCGTGTGCTGACAATCCGTTTGCGACAACGGAGACGTCGATCACAGGGGCGGACTTACCTTTAGGCACGCAGCTTTCCTTTCACCCGCGATTTTTTCAATCGGGGCGTTGAAGCTTGCGAAGCAGCGTGCGAATCTGGCGATAGCGGTGCACAGGGGCTTGTGACGCTTCGCACGTCACGACGCTTCGCACGCCGTTTCTGCAACTGAGACTGATTTCCTGAGGCTGGCCGGTAAGCGTGACCTCGGGACCGAAAACAGAAGGCGCGCAGCTACATGCTGCGCGCCTTTTTTATGCTTGATACGTTAGCCATGATTTTCTCCGACGCTGCTCCGCGCTGCCCGGTCGGACCTCGCATTTTTAGGAAAACCGATTTTCTGGAAAGTATCTTCTCCCGCTGAGATTTTTTTTTGAGTCTCCGCCCCGCTGATTGCGGGCGGCTCTGTTTTATCAGAGTCTAGCGAGGTCGTTGTCTATAGTAATGTTCGAGATTAAGCCGATATTATTCACGGTCCAGCGCAATCCGGAGGGTGTGGGGACTCGGTAGCGACTCTGCTGAATGAAAAAGCTGGATCAGTACACATCTCGTGCACTATGGTGTAGTTTGCTTCCCACTTCGTATCGATGGCCCGGTCAAGTTGGCAAAATCCAGATCCAAGCCCCAGTTACTGCCAGGCTCCGCGAGAAAAGCCTACGCAACCTCAGTCGAGGATCGAGGGGTGCGGGTCCTGCAGAACGTAAAAGCGACTTAAAGTTCTCGCCCAACCGGGTCCTTCAGCGACAATGGCCGACGTTCTGATCGGACCCGGACCGACGAGCGGGTGGCGCCGAACGCAGCCAATCAGGGCATGGTTCGCCACGACCGCCCTGCGCCAATCGGACAGAACCGGAGCCATCGCCAGCTGGTCGATCGTAGGGCGATCCGAATTTGCGGAAATCAGCCTGAGATCGAGCGACAATCGGTCGAGACGTTCCGCCTCCATTAGCCAGTTCATGGTGTCGCCTCGAGTTTGCCGGACATGAAGGCCGCGATATCGTCGGCATGCATGAACCTCCGATGCAGGAGTTCGTCCGCGAGGGCCGCTAGCGCCACTTTATGGCGAGCAAGCAGGCTCAAAGCGGCGGCATAGGCGTCCTGAAGGTCTTTTTCGACCTTGGTTCGAAGGTCCTGATCTGCTCGGACCAGCCTTAAAACCTCGTCAGCAGGACCGACGAAGGCCAGCGTTTCACCAAGGCCAAAGCTTCCGTGCCGAGCCGCCGACAAGGCTGTAGCCTGTCCTAGATCGGAGTGCGGCGCGCCGCCGGCGCCTCCGTTGGCTTTGCCGCTCAGAAGCACATCAGCCGCTCGGCCCGCCAGGAGCGCTACAAGCACATCATCGATCGTAAATTTGTCCAGCACCCGAGGCGGCGGCATGAGATGCGTGACGCCGCGCTCGACATCGACACTGAGGAGACGGTCCCCCAGCAAGAGATTGGCGAGTGCGTGACCGGCTTCGTGACGGGCCGCCGTGACGAGCACGTCACCTGAAAGGGCATCGCTCGGCTTCATCGCTTGAAGCAGGTCATCGACCGTCAGACGGCGATCCAGATCACGGGCTGCCTGCTTCGCTTCGCGGACGACGCGCTGGAGGTCGGCGCCGCTCATTCCGGCCGCTCTGGCCGCGCAGGGTCGAAGTGCGTCCGTAGATAAGGCGCTCTTTACATAAAACTCGAGTATTAATAGTCTGTCAGCCTCATTTGGCAGTCCAATGCTTACGATTGTCTCCAGACGTCCTGAACGTTTGAGAGCCTTGTCGACGCGATTAAGGTTATTGCAGGCTCCGACAACGATTAGTCCAGGAGATTTAACGGCGCCATCAATTGCTGTGAGCACTGCATTTACGAAATTGAGCCACCATGAAGCACTGTCTCCATTTTCAAAATCTCGATCGACGATGGAGTCGACTTCATCGATAAAGAGAAACCCGGGCTGGTACGATGTCGCCTTATCAATTGCGCTTCTTGCGGCCTTTATAACAGTGCCGAGATGCGTGTCTCCCGACCCCATCCAATCGGAAACCGAAGTAATTACCGAAGGAATTTTCAAGCTTTTCGCGAATGATCGTGCGAATATTGATTTTCCGACGCCCGGAGGCCCGACGAGCAATGCGCCTCGGGGAAGATCCGCCAGAGTGACGTCGGGATCACCTGAACGTAAGCGCTCAAGGGTTCGCAGCGCCGCAAGTGCCCAAACTTTAGCGGCTCCGTAACCCGCCAGCTGCTCAAGGTGAGGGACCGCTTCATCGTCCTGATTTTGGCCAGCCGACAGCGACTGGAGCCTGACGAGCGTCCGCTCGATCGGAGCGCGAGGTCGGATCGCAATACAGAGCGCATCGAGATCGAGGGTGTTGAGGATCGGTACGCTTTCCGGAACGACCACAGCGCCGGTCGCCTCCGAAAGGGCCTCCGCGATAGCGCGACGATCGGGACGAGTGATCTCCAACCGCAGGTCAGGATTATCCTGGAGCGCAGGCAGAGGAGCGCTGCCAGGACTGAACACTCCAATCGCAGACGTGCCCGACAGAAGCTTGACGATCAGCGTGTCGTGGTCGGGATCGTCTTTCGGCGAGCCCGCTTTTCGCGGCGGCGATCTTTTAAAAATGAAGGGCTTCGTTGATCCTCGTCGGTTCTCGAACAGCCCGGCGATCGGCCCCATCACTGCGTTCGCCCAGACTTCCGTCGGCGTGTTGAACAGGATTATGATCTGATCGTCGAGGCATGAAGCGACCACCGCGGGGGTCAGCGCTTTTTTCACGGCGTTCTGGACCAAGATCTGCCGAAATGAGCCCGCAGTTTCCCGTTCGCCAACATCGCTGTCGGCGTCGTCAAAGATCGTCATCTAGAGAAAATTCCTTTCGCGGGTCTCGACTGCTGTCGGCCAATGGCGAGGTCAGGAGACGGAGACAGAAACGCAGATATCCGGGCTCATGGGGGTTCTAAGGTCCATCCGTAGAAGACCTTCCCCGACCATTTTGAGGACAGCCCCGACGGGGTCGTCGTGGCTTGCGATTTCAAGCGCGCAGTCTTCGAGCGAAACGCCCGGCGTTTCCCGGACGCGAGCGATAATGGCCATTCGATCTGTCGCCGTGATCCGAAGGCTTCTGCTCGTTCCGATCAGAGCACAGTTGTCGAGAAAGGCCGGCCGCCTAACCCAGCCGGCCGGCGTCAGGAGGACATGCCTCCGCGCTCGGCGGGCGTCGTGTTTTGTCGAAAGCAGGGCAGGACGCTTCTGCTCCCATGCGCGCGTTGTGGCCGCGATCAGGGTGAAGCTTCTTGTGTTCGAGCGAAGCTTCACCACGAAAGCTTCGGACGGCTGCAGCCCATGAAAGCCAGCAAGCTCCTGGACGTATTCATCGGCGCCGTCGACTTCGACTGGCAAGGCCGAAACGGCAGTGAACACCTGACGAACCAATCGCAGTAGGTCGCTGGCGTCGCGCTGCTCGCACGCGAACATGTCGCAGTCGGTCAGCTTTGGAGATACGCCTTCCATAAATCTTCGTCCCCCGGTATGGCTTGACGAGAGGAAGCGCAGCCGAGCTCAATCCCTCAAAACGACGGATCGTTTGAGGAATTCGGTTTCTTCCCGACCGCGCAGCACGGCGCCCTGCGCCACGATCACTGTGCGAGGCAGAATGGGTTCAAATCTGAGTGGATCGCCCGTAGGGAGAGAGACGACACGCATACGCCGGGCAGACAGATTGGTGCATGTTCGGTACCAGTCCTGCAATCCTAACATTCTGCATTATGCGGAAAGTATTGGGCGTGGTTAAGGCTTGCCAAATTCGTGCCGGCAGAGCGATGCTGTCTTGGTCGCAACAACAGCTTGCCGACAAAGCTGACTTGAGTAGGGATACGATCAAAGCGTTGGAAACGCCGGGTGTTCGCACTTACACGGCTACGGTGGAAGCAGTCGTAAGAGTTCTTGAAAACGAAGGCCTGCGTTTTCTTCAGGATGATCATTCCCTTGGCGTAGCGTTGGACGCCAACAATAGCCACGCCGGTTAAACGTTTTGATTGAGATGCTTAAGACATCTTGAAGCGCAGCAGGCGGAGCGCGTTCGCTGTCACCAGCACGGTCGCTCCGGTGTCGGCGAGGATCGCCATCCAGAGCGGCGTGAAGCCAAAGAGGGTCGCGACCAGGAACGCGCCCTTCAGGCCGAGCGCGAGCGTGACGTTGCTCCAGATGTTCGACAGGGTCGCCCGGGACAGGACCACGAGCTCGGCCACCCCGCCGACGCGGTCCTTGAGCAGCGCCGCGTCCGCGGTCTCGAGCGCGACGTCCGTCCCACCGCCCATCGCGACGCCGACCGAGGCCGCGGCAAGGGCGGGAGCGTCGTTCACGCCGTCGCCGACCATCGCGATCGGACCATCCTGGCGATGGTCGGCGATCGCCTCGAGCTTGGCCGCGGGCAGCAGCTCCGCGCGATGCTCGACGCCGAGCTCGGCCGCGATCGCGGCGGCGGCCCTCGCGTTGTCGCCCGTCAGCATTACGGTGCGCAGGCCGAGTTTGCGCAGCCGCTCCAGCCCCGCGGCCGCGTCCGGACGGAGCGTGTCCCTGAGCGCGACGAGGCCGAGCAGCCGAGCGCCCTCGCTGACCGCCACGACGGTGTTTCCGGCGCCCTCGAGCTCTGCCACCCGCCCAGTGGCTTCCGGCGACAGCAGGCCCTTCTCGACGGCCTGACGCGGCGATCCAACGGTGACGAAGCCAGACATCAGGCGCGCGGTCACGCCCTTGCCGGGCGTAGCCGTACCGCCGAAGGCGTTCGGGACAGTCAACATCCTCGACTGGGCCTCCTCGACGATGGCGAGACCGAGCGGATGGCTGGAGCCGCGCTCGACGGCGGCAGCCTTCGAGAGCGTCTCGTCGACGGTCCCGTCAAGCGCAACGACATCGACGACGCGCGGCCGTCCCTCCGTCAGCGTGCCCGTCTTGTCGAACGCGACCGTCTTCACGCGGCCGAGCGTTTCCAGCGCCGCGCCGCCCTTGATGAGGAGGCCACGTCGCGCTCCGCCCGCGAGCGCCGATGCGACGGCCGCCGGGGTCGAGATCACGAGCGCGCAGGGGCAGGCGATCAGCAGAACGGCGAGCCCGCGATAGATCCATGTCTGCCAGTCGCCGCCCACTAACAGTGGGGGCGCGACGATCACCAGCAGCGCGAACGCCATGGCGGCGGGCGTGTACCAGCGGCTGAAGCGCTCGATGAAGCGCGCGGTCGGCGCCTTGGTCGCCTGCGCCTCCTCGACCATGTGGACGATGCGGGCGATGGTGTTGTCCGCGGCCGCCTTCGTGATCGACACGCGGAGCTCGCCGTTGGCGTTGACGCTGCCCGCATGGACGCTCGAGCCGACCTCCTTGAAGACGGCCCGGGACTCGCCAGTGATCGGGGCCTCGTTCAGTTCGGACGCGCCCTCGACCACGGTCCCGTCGGACGGGACGCGGTCGCCTGGACGCACCAGCACGACGTCGCCGACCGCGAGTTCGGACGCCGGGACGGTCTCCACCTCGTCGCCACGGATCCGGTGGGCCGAGCGCGGCATCAGGTCGACGAGCGCCTTCACCCCCGCCCGGGCGCGGCTCGCCGCCACGCCTTCGAGCAGTTCGCCGACCGCGAACAGGAACACCACGACCGCGGCCTCCGGCGCCTCGCCGATCGCGATCGCGCCGATGGCGGCGACGGCCATCAGGGTCTCAATACTGAAGGGCGTCCCGTTGAGCGCGCCGGCGACGGCGCGCCGGGCCACGGGAACGAGCGCGACGACAGCCGCGACCACGTAGGGCCACGCCGCCCACTGCGGTTCAAGCCAAGAAACGCCCCAGGCCCCGGCGAGCAGCGCGCCCGAGGCGGGAACGAGCCTGCCCTTCGCGGTCGACCACCACGGGCCTTCGGTCGCCGGATGATCGTGACCCGCGGGGCCGGCCGCGGCCGGATCGATCGCCTTGAAGCCGAGACTGTCGACCTTGGCCCGGATCGCCTCGCGGCTGGTGCGGTCTTCGTCCACCGTGATCGACATTGAGGACGCGGCGACGCTCACCTCGACCTCGGCGACGCCCGGCAGTCGCCGCATGGCGGTCTCGATCTTCGCGGCGCAGGACCCGCAGTCCATGCCCTCGATGCGGAGCTTCAGGGCGCTCGCGGCGGCCATTTCGTCACCTCGACAATTCCGACGTGACGCACAATATGGACCCTGTAGCAACTACAGGGTCAAGCGATGTCTGACACGTTCGCGATCGGCGAGCTCGGGCGGGCGACCGACACCAAGGTCGAGACCGTCCGCTACTACGAGCGCATCGGCCTGCTGTCCCAGCCGCGGCGCACCTCGGGCAACTACCGCGCCTATGACCGCGGCCACCTCAATCGCCTGAGCTTCATCCGCCGCTCCCGCGACCTCGGTTTCTCGCTCGACCAGGTCCGTGCGCTGCTCGACCTTGCGGACCAGCGCGACCGCCCCTGCGAGGCCGTGGACGAGATCGCGCGGGGCCACCTCGCCGAGGTCGAGCGCAAGATCGCCGACCTCGAAGCGTTGCGCGATGAACTTCGCGGGATGGTGCGGCAATGCGGCCACGGGTCGGTCCGCGACTGCCGGATCATCGAGGCGCTTTCGCCCGGCGACGCACGGGCCACGGCGCCCGGTTAAGGACTCGTTGACGGCTTGCCGCCACCATCGGATCGCGGAGTCGTGGCGGCCACGGGACTTGACACCGCCCCCCGTTTCCCCGGATGCGTTGCAGCATGGACGTTCTGTCGAAGGCGAGATCAATGCGTGCCTGGCGCTTCTGCGTCCGGGTTGCGTTCGCCCTTTGCCTGGTCGTCTTCGGCGTCGGTGACGCCGTCGAGCGCAGCTTCGCGGGCCACGTGGGCCTCGACTCGGCGCTCACCTACGCGGTCTCGGCCGACACCATGGCCAGCGTCACGACCGATCATTCCGGCATCCATGTCGACGGCCAGTCCGGCGACGTGGACCTGAGCGGCCAGTTCGTCGGTCACGGCTGCCATGGCTGCGCCGCCATTCCTGAGCGGATAGCGCAGGTCGTTGCCGCGCCGAGCGCGCTCGGCTTGTCCCCGGCATGGGCCTCCGTGCCCTCGACCGCCGGGCGGGAACCCCTCGTCGACCTTCCTCCGCCTCGAGCCTGACCTGACGGAATCCGTGTCGATGCGCGCCTAGAACCGCGCTCGGTTCCGCTCGTCAGTTCATCAGGTCAGGTCATGTTTTTCAGAACCCGCGCGCTTGCGCTGGGGGTGGCGATCGCGCTGCTTCCCGCGCCGGCGACGCACGCCGCGCCGTCGTCGCGGTCCCTCACGCTGTCACAGGCGCTGTCGCGCGCCGTCGCCTCCTCCCCTGGTCTCGCCGCGGCGGATCGGGAGATTGGGGCGGCGGACGGCCGGAGCCTCCAATCCGGCGTCTTCCCCAACCCCGAGCTCTCCGCAGAGCTCGACAACGCCTTCGGCTCTAGATCCAAGCGCAACCTCGAGGCCGCCGAGACCACGCTCCAGATCAGCCAGCTCTTCGAGCTCGGCGGCAAGCGGGAGGCCCGGATGGCGATCGCCGCCGCCGACATCGACGCCGCGCGCTGGGACCGCGCCGCGACCCGGCTCCAGGTTCTCGCCGAGACGGCCGAGGCGTTCGCAAGGACGCTCGGCGCCCAGCGTCGCGTGGCGGAGCTCGAGGAACAGGTCGACGACCTCGACCGCCTGACGCCGCTGCTCCAGCGACGGGTCGAGGCGGGCGCGTCCTCAAGCGCCGAGATCTCGCGCGGCCGTCTCGCCACCGAGACGACCCGCGTCGAGCTCGCCAAGGCGAAGGCCTCGTTCCAGGCGGCGCGGCGCGAGCTGTCGGTGCTGATTGGAGAGAAGGCGCCGTCGTTCACGTCGGTCGGCGGCGACCTCTCGCGCATCGGCGCGCCGCCCTCGTTCGGCAGCCTGATGGCGCGCGCGCTGCAGACCCCGCAGCTCACGCGCTTCACGGCGGTGAGGGCCCAGCGCCGGGCGCTGCTCGCGGCCGCGCAGGCGAAGGCCGTGCCTGACATCACGGCGGGCGTGGGCTGGCGGCACTACCGCGAGGACCGCTCGAACGCCGTCATGGCCTCGCTCAGCGTGCCGCTTCCGGTGTTCGACCGGAACCACGGTGGCGTCATCGAGGCAAACGAGACACTCGCCAAGACCGAAGCCGAGAAGGCCGCGGCCCAGCGGGCCCTGACGGTGCTCGTCGGCAACGCCTACGAGACGCTTCGGGGCTCCTACGACGAGGCCCGGCTCACCCGCGCCAACGTTCTGCCCGTCGCCCGCGAAGCCTGGGACAGCATCCGCTCCGGCTACGGCGAGGGCCGCTACTCGCTGCTCGAGCTGCTCGACGCGCGCGCCGCGCTGTCGGAAGCCTCGCTCAAGGAGATCGACGCTCTCGTCTCCTTCCACTCATCGCTCGCCAGTCTCGAAGGCCTGACGGGATCCGCCCTCGTTCTGTCCCGGAGAGACAAATGACCTTCCTCAAGACCGCCTCCATGGCGGCCGCGCTCCTACTCGCCTCCGCTCCCGTTTCGCTGGCGGCGCCCGCATCGACGTCCCGCGTCGTCCCGCTGCCCGGCTACGACGGCGCGTGGGTCTATGACGGCCGCACGCCGCCGACCTGCAACGCCCGCGACGTCCGCGTCCGCCATTTCGCGGGTGATGGCCACTCCAGCGACGCCGCCGAACACGCGCACCTCGGCCACGGCCACAAGTGGTCGAAGCGCAACTTCAAGGGCTACCCGACGAAGCCGCCCTGCTACGTGCGCCGCGCCTCCGCCCAACCGGAAACCCCTGCCGACCTGGCGACCGCCGCGACCCGCAACGCCCTGTCCGGAGACCTGTCATGAGCCGATCGTTCGCACGCGACGCCGCCGTCCTCGTGGTCGGAGGTCTCATCGGGGCCGGCGGCCTCTACGCCGCTCAGCAGGGACCGTCCGCGGTCGCAACCCAGGCGCTCTCGCTCTACTCCGGTCTGATGGGAGGGGACGGCCATGCCCACGCCGAAGCCCCGAAGGCGCTTGCCGCCGCGGACGGTCACAAGGAAGGCGACGGCCATGCCCACGGCAAGGACGGCACCCATTCGAAGGACGACGGCCACGGTCACTCCAAGGACGACGACCACTCCAAGGACGATGGCCACGGCCATGGTTCCGGCAAGGACGATGGGCATGGCCATGGCAAGAACGACGGTCACGGCCACGACAAACCGAAGCCGAAGGCCGACGCAGGCGCCCCGATCCAGGTCGCGGCCGCGGACGACCACAAGGAGGGCGACGGCCACGGTCACGGCAAGGAGGACGCGCACTCCAAGGATCACGGGCACGGCCACGGGAAGGACGATGCCCATTCCAAGGACGACGGCCATGGACACGGGTCGGGCAAGGACGACGGTCACGAGCACGGCGCGGACGACGGCCATGGCCACGACAAGCCGAAGCCGAAGGCCGACGCCGGGGGCGAACCGCCCCTGAAGGTCGCGGCAGTCGACGCCAAGGACGACGGGCACGGCCACGGCGCCGAGAAGGAGGACGACGGCCACGGTCATGGGGCTCAGCTCCCCGAGGGCGTCGTCGAGCTGGGTGAGGCCAAGGTGAAGGCCGCGGGCATCGCGCTCGGCAAGGCGGGCGCCTCGACGCTCCGCGAGGAACTCCAGCTCAACGGCATCGTGCAGGCGAACCAGGAAGCGGTCGTGCAGGTCACGCCGCGCTTCCCCGGCGTGGTCCGCACGCTGTCGAAGCGCCTCGGCGACCAGGTGAAGAAAGGCGAGCTGCTCGCGGTCGTCGAGAGCAACCAGAGCCTGACGACTTACGAACTGAAGGCCCCGATGGCGGGCGTGATCACCGAGCGGCAGGCCTCGCTCGGCGAATACGTCTCCGAGCAGAAGCCCGCCTTCGTCATCACCGACCTCTCAACGCTCTGGGTCGACTTCTCGGTCTACCGCCGCGACCTCGCGAAGGTCGCGGTCGGCGAGACCGTGCGGATCGACCCCGAGGACGGCGGAGAGCCGATCGAGGCGAAGATCTCCTACCTGTCGCCGATCGGGGCCGCCGACACCCAGAGCGCGGTCGCGCGCGCTGTTATCGCGAATGACGGCCGCTTCCGGCCAGGCCTGTTCGCGACGGGCGCAATCGCGACCGCCGAGCAGTCCGTGCCGCTCGCCGTGTCGATCGACGCCGTGCAGTCGCTCGAGGGCCGCGACGTGGTGTTCGTCCGCGAGGGCGACCGCTTCGCCGCCCGCGACGTGACGCTCGGCCGCCGGGACGGACGCTCCGTCGAGGTCGTCACGGGTCTCAAGAGAGGCGAAGCCTACGCGTCGAGAAACAGCTTCGTCGTGAAGGCAGAGCTCGCAAAGGGAAGCGCGAGCCATGAGCACTGACCCGCACCAGGCCGACGCGAGCGAGTTCAAGCCGAACGGCCTGATCGAGCGCATCCTCGCCTTCTCGATCGCGCAGCGCTGGCTCGTGGTCTTTGCCTGTCTTGGCGTGGCGGCCTTCGGGGCCTGGAACTTCCTGCGCCTGCCGATCGACGCGGTGCCGGACATCACCAACGTCCAGGTCCAGATCAACACCACCGCGCCGGGCTTCTCGCCGCTCGAGGTCGAGCAGCGCATCACCTTCCCGCTCGAGACGAGCATGGGCGGGCTGCCGGACCTCGACTACACCCGCTCGCTCTCGCGCTACGGGCTCTCCCAGGTCACTGTCGTGTTCAAGGACGGGACCGACATCTACTTCGCCCGCCAGCTCGTGAACGAGCGGCTGCAGCAGGCCAAGGACCAGTTGCCCGTCGGCGTCGAGACCGCGATGGGGCCGATTTCGACGGGCCTCGGCGAGATCTACAACTACGTGGTCGACGCCAAGGAAGGCGCGAAGAAGCCCGACGGCTCCGCCTACAGCCCAGCCGACCTCCGCACGATCCAGGACTGGATCATCACGCCCCAGCTCCGCACCGTGCCGGGCGTGGTCGAGGTCAACACGATCGGCGGCTACGAGCGCCAGCTCCACGTGCTGCCGAACCCCGCGCGGCTGATGGCCTATGGCCTAACCTTCCGCGACGTGATGACGGCGCTCGCGACCAACAACGCGAACGTCGGCGCCGGCTACATCGAGCGCAACGGCGAGCAATACCTCGTCCGGACGCCCGGCCAGGCGCTCACCGCGGAGGACGTCGGGAGCATCGTTATCAACTCGCACGCGGGTACGCCCATCAGGGTGTCGGACCTCGCGGAGGTGAAGGACGGACGCGAACTCCGCAACGGCGCAGCCACGCTGAACGGCCACGAGGTCGTTCTCGGCACGACCATGCTGCTGATCGGCGAGAACAGCCGGACGGTAGCGGAGCGCGTCGCCAACAAGCTCGGCGAAATCCAGAAGTCGCTGCCCGAAGGCGTCGAGGCGCGCGCCGTCTACGACCGATCCACTCTCGTCGAGGCGACGATCGCCACCGTTGAGAAGAACCTCGTCGAGGGCGCGCTGTTCGTGATCGCGGTGCTGTTCCTGCTGCTCGGCAACATCCGCGCCGCGATCGTCACCGCGCTGGTGATCCCGCTCGCAATGCTCTTCACGATCACGGGCATGGTCGAGAACAAGGTCTCGGCGAACCTCATGAGCCTCGGGGCGATCGACTTCGGCATCATCATCGACGGCGCCGTGATCATCGTCGAGAACTGCCTGCGGCTGCTCGCCCACGAGCAGGAACGCCGCGGCCGTCTGCTCAACATGCAGGAGCGGTTCCAGACGATCCTCGCCGGAGCGAGCGAGGTCATCCGGCCGAGCCTTTTCGGCACCATGATCATCGCGGTCGTCTACCTGCCCGTGCTGACCCTCACCGGGGTCGAGGGCAAGATGTTCACGCCGATGGCGGTCACCGTCCTGATGGCCCTTCTCGGCGCGTCGATCTTCTCCATGACCTTCGTGCCGGCCGCGATCGCGATCTTCGTGTCCGGCAAGGTCAAGGAGAAGGAGAACTGGTTCATGCGGGGCGCCCGCGTGACCTACCAGCCGTTGCTCGGCCTGATGATCAAGCTCCGCTGGGTCGTGGCCCCTGCGGCGGTCGCCCTGGTCGTCGTGACCGGGATCGCGGCGTCGCGGATGGGCGGCGAGTTCATCCCGAGCCTCGACGAGGGCGACGCCGCCGTCCAGGCGCTCCGCGTGCCCGGCACGAGCCTCACCCAGTCGCTGGAGATGCAGTCGGCTCTCGAGAAGCGCCTGCTGCAGTTGCCGGAGGTCAAGGAGGTGTTCGCCCGCACGGGCGTCGCCGAGGTCGCCACCGACGCGATGCCGCCCTCGATCTCGGACGGCTACCTGATGCTCAAGCCCCGGTCGGAGTGGCCGAACCCGAAGAAGACCAAGGCCGAGCTGATGGAGGATGTGGAGAAGGCCGCGGAGGAGATTCCCGGCTCGAACTACGAGCTCTCGCAGCCGATCCAGCTCCGCTTCAACGAGCTGATCTCCGGCGTGCGGTCGGACGTCGGCGTAAAAATCTTCGGCGACGACCTCGACACGCTGCTCAAGGTCGCGGGCGAGGTTCAGACGGTGCTCCAGAAGGTGCCCGGAGCCGCGGACGTGAAGACCGAGCAGGTCACGGGCCTGCCGATCCTGACCGTGAAGTTGAACCGCTCCGCGCTGTCCCGCTACGGGGTCAGCGTCGGCGACGTGCAGGAGATCGTCGAGATCGCGGTTGGCGGCAAGGAAGCCGGGCAGATCTTCGAGGGCGACCGCCGCTTCGACATCGTGGTGCGGCTGCCCGAACGGCTGCGCACCGACATCGAGGCGCTGAAGAACCTGCCCGTGCCGCTTCCGACCCCGGACGGCAACGAGGCGCAGGCAAGCCCGGCGGTGCTTGGAGGCGTTCCCGCCTCTCGCACCCGCTACGTCCCGCTCTCCACGCTTGCGTCCCTGGAGGTGGCCCCCGGGCCGAACCAGATCAGCCGCGAGAACGGCAAGCGCCGCATCGTGGTCTCGGCGAACGTCCGCGATCGCGACCTCGGCTCCTTCGTCGGCGACGCCCAGCGGGTCATCGGGGAGCAGGTCAAGCTCCCGAGCGGCTACTGGATCGGCTGGGGCGGGCAGTTCGAGCAGCTCGTCTCGGCGACCCAGCGCCTGACGATCGTCACCCCGATCGCGCTCGGGCTGATCTTCGTCCTGCTGTTCATGAGCCTCGGCTCGTTCAAGGAGGCGGCGCTCGTGTTCTCCGGCGTGCCGCTCGCGCTCACGGGCGGGGTCGCGGCGCTCCTGATCCGCGACATCCCGCTCTCGATCTCGGCGGGCATCGGGTTCATCGCGCTGTCGGGCGTCGCGGTCCTCAACGGGCTCGTCATCATCGCGTTCATCCAGAAGCTGCGTGAACAGGGCAAGGAGCTGGTCGAGGCGGTCAAGGAAGGCGCGCTGACCCGACTCCGCCCGGTGCTGATGACCGCGATGGTGGCCTCGCTCGGCTTCGTGCCGATGGCGATCGCGACCGGGCCGGGCGCGGAGGTGCAGCGTCCGCTCGCGACCGTGGTGATCGGCGGGATCGTGTCGTCCACCATCCTGACGCTGCTCGTCCTCCCGGCTCTCTACGTCCTCTTCACGAGGCGACGGAAGTCGGACCTGGTTCCGGAACCCGGACCGGACGCAGCCGGCGGCCGCGTCGTGAGGGCCGCGGCCCTCGGCGCGGCTGCGCTCGCTCTCGCTCTGGGGACGTCGTCCCCGGCGCGGGCGCTCAACGAGGACGTGATGCGCAACGTCCTGTCCTCCGTGTTCCTCGCCCAGAACTTCACGGCCGTCTGCGTGAAGGTCGATCCCGACTTCGCCCGGGAGACGGGAGGGAAGGACGGAGACGCCTCCAAGGTCATCGCCCACATGAAGGACGAGATCCTCGCGACGATGACGCGAGAGGAGGCCGCGCAGATCGTCGTCAGCGCCGCGGGAGCCGCCCGCGCGGTCGGCCTCGGCATGATCCGCTCGCTTTCGGGCGGAACGGTCGAGGAGCAGACCGACCGTGTCAGGGCGCTCTGCGAGGGCACGGCCAAGCCGCTGGTGAAGGGCGTCGTCGAGAACCATGACGAGCGGCACGAGTTTTTCGAGCAGATGCTCAAGGACGCCCGCCAGGGCCGCGGCTGAGGACGGGACGACGATGACGGCACATGACGACCACGCCGGAAACGACCATGGCAATGGCGGCGGGGACCACTCCGGCCATGCCCACGGGCCGGGCGGGCACGCGCATGCGCCCGCCAGTTTCGGCAAGGCGTTCGCGGTCGGCATCGGGCTGAACACCGTCTTCGTCGTCATCGAGGCAAGCTACGGCTACGCCAGCAACTCGCTCGCCCTCGTGGCGGACGCAGGCCACAATCTGTCCGACGTGCTCGGCCTCTTGGTCGCCTGGATCGCCGCGACGCTCGCCAGCCGTCCGCCGTCTCCGCGCTTCTCCTACGGCCTGCGCTCGTCCTCGATCATGGCGGCGCTGTTCAACGCGATCTTCCTGCTGATTGCGGTCGGGATGATCACCTGGGAGGCGATCCAGCGCTTCTTCGACCCCCAGCCCGTCGCCGGCGTGACCGTCATGGTGGTCGCCGCCATCGGGGTTCTGATCAACGGCTTCACCGCGTTCCTGTTCATGTCGGGCCGCAAGGGCGACATCAACATCAAGGGCGCATACCTCCACATGGTCGCCGACGCCGGGGTCTCGGTCGCCGTGATCGTCGCCGGGCTTCTGGTGATCGTGACCGGATGGGAATGGCTTGACCCCGTCGTCAGCCTGATGATCGCAGCGGTGATCACGATGGGCACCTGGGGGCTGCTGCGCGACAGCGTGACCATGTCGCTTGATGCGACCCCGCCGGGCATCGACCCCGCGGCCGTCGTCGCATTCCTTCAGCAGCGCCCCGGGGTCGTCGAGGTCCACGACCTCCACGTCTGGCCGATGAGCACGACCGAGACGGCGCTCACCGCGCACCTCGTCATGCCCTCGGGCCATCCGGGCGACGCAGCCATGCGCTCGATCGCCGAGGAGCTCGAAAAGCGCTTCGGCATCGCCCACCCAACGATCCAGATCGAGCTCGCGACGGGCTCCTGTCCTCTGGCCCCCGCCCATGCGGTCTGAGGCTGGGACACGCGCCGCGGCTTTCCTACGCGCGCTTTCGCGCAAGGCGGCGGCGCTTGCGACGCTTCTTGCCGTGCTGCTGCTCGCCGTGTCCCACGTCGAGATCGATCACGGCTCCCGCTTCGCGCCACTATCCGGCCAGCAGGCCGTGCTTGTGACCTCCGCTCCCTGCTCGTCCGCCGCGCTTGGGCATGCTGGCTCGGGCGCCGCCGAATGCTCAGCACCGTGCGTCGCGCCGCTTCCGGCCGCCCTCGGTTCCTGGGAGGCTCTCGCCCAGCGGTCCGCTGCCGTCCGATCCTCATGCCCCGGCCTCCACGGCGTCCATGTCGGTCTCGCCACCCCACCGCCCCGGATCGCCTGATCGCGCCGTCCGGCGGAAGCGGCGACGCCGTTCCGCCGACCTTGCTTTCAGCGACGCGTCCCTGACGCGACGGCCGACGCCGTCAGCGGGACGCAGAACCGACTCCGGGAAACGAAGACATGATCACCCACTCATCCTGCGCGCACCCCGCGCACCACGCGGACGACGCCGACCTGCTCGCGACCATCGAGGCTCACGAGATCGCCCTGTTTGCCCGCCGCGTCCGGCTTCCCCGCGGGGCGAAGCTCGACCTGCCGGGTCGGCACGGCTCTACGTTGGTGCTCGCCTCGGGAAGGCTCTCGGCCGAGACGATCACGTCCGACGGGCACGAGGCCTTCGCGGCCGACGTCGAGCCGGGTGACGTGATCGGCGAGGCTTTCGCGTTCGAGCGCTGCGACACGCCGTTCGAGGTGGTTGCCGACGAAGCGTCCGAGGCCTGGTGCTTCGAGGCGCGCGACTTCGCGGCCGCGTTCGAGCGCCACCCAGCCTTCGCAAAGGCGGTGGTGCGCGCGATGTGCCGTCGGCAGTGCCGGACGCTTCAAAGGATGTCGGAGGTCATGACCCTGCCGATGTCGGGCAGGCTGGAGGCCGAGCTGCTGAGGCTCGCGGCCTGCGACCCGTCCGGCCGCGCGATCGGGCGGCTGCCGACGCATCGGCAGATCGCCTCGCGCATCGCGACGCAGCGGGAGGCGGTGACCAAGGAGCTGAGCCGCCTCGAACGACAGGGCGCGATCCGCAAGGAGCGATATGGCCTGAGACTCGTCGGGCCAAGCTGGAACACCTGAACTTGGGGCGGGCCAGCCCGGGGGAGGGCTGGCCCTGCGGCGCCGTCAGGGTTGGAGACCAAATGACGGCGCCGGTTCGGATCAGCGCGCGATCCCGCGGCTGGGGTCATGGCGGTTGCTCGCCTCACGGTCAACGCTGCCGGTCCTCTCGCTGGACAGGAGGCTGAAGTCCGGCACGCTGTCGTAGAAGTCGGCGCTGTCGCGCAGGTGCTGGTTCGTCGAGTTGGCGGGCCCGGTCCCGGCCGTCGCGGCCGCGACCGAGGACATTAGAACGAGGGCGGCGGCGATCATGGTCTTCATCGTGGGTCACTCCCTTGTGGAAGCTCGTCTTGAGCTTGGGGCCACGATGCCGGGAGGCCCGGATTCGCCGGGTGGAAAGTCCCACATTAGCGGACAACTGGACGTGAGCCGCGCGTGTGCGAAGGTGGCCGGGAAAGAAGGAGGGCGACGCCCATGACTATGGATCGCAGGACGTTCACGCTGCTGGCGGCCGGCGCCGCGCTGCTTTTCCCGGGCGGGGTCCGCGCCGCTCCGGCGATGACCGTCCACAAGGATCCGACCTGCGGCTGCTGCGAGGCCTGGGTCGATCACGTCCGCGCGGCCGGCTACGAGGCGCGGGTCGTCGAGGTCGCGGCCATCAACGCCGTAAAGGCGAAGCTCGGCGTGCCGCCGGGTCTGAGGTCCTGCCACACGGCCGAGATCGACGGCTACGTGCTCGAGGGCCACGTGCCCGCGGCTGCGATCGCGAGGCTGCTCGCCGAGCGCCCGAAGGTGCGGGGCCTCGCTGTGCCCGGGATGCCGATCGGATCGCCTGGCATGGAGGTCGAAGGCCGCGACTCCGAGACCTACGACGTGATGGCATTCGGCGACGAGCAGGAAAAATTCATGACGTTCAGAGGTGGCGATCCTGCGTGAACGTCAGAGCGACGCCGCGACCATCAAGCGCTTCACAAGACGCCGCCACCATCAAGCGCTTCACAAGACGCCGCCACGGGTGCATGCTTATAACGTGAGCCTGATCGCAGTGCTGAAACGTCTGACCTTTTTGCTGCTCGTCTTCGGCGTTGCTCTAGAGCCGCTGGGCGCGCAAGCGGGCTTTCGCGTCGGCACGACGTCTCAAGATGTGGCCACGGCGGAGACGATGGCGGAGGGCATGCCGTGTTGCCCAGACGAAGCCCCTCTTCGTCCAGCCTGTCCAAAGGTCTGCCCGCTGATGGCGGTCTGCATGACCGCAAGCATTCCAGCGACGCCCGAGTCCTCGACGCTCGGCGGCCGCTCGATTTTGGCGCTGGCGCAGCTCGTTCCGCTCGATGACCAGTCGCGTTCCGGACCTGTCGCCGGACCCCCCGCTAGACCGCCCCGTACCTGACGCGAACTGCGGCGCGTAAGCGCTGCGCTGCGCGGAACTGACCCGCGCGGTTCATTGCCGTGGGCGCTCCTGCCCGCGGTGAACGCCCGCGACCTGCGGGCGCATGGCGCGTATGGAAATTGAACAATGAATATCCGGTATCGGTGGCGTGCACCCGCCGCGACGCTTGCTGCTTTGCTGGCGATCAGCCCCATCGCCGCTCGGGCGGATTCCGACACTTACGAATTCCAGTTGATCGACTCCAGTACGAAGGCTGGTGAGGGCGTGATCCTCGCGGCGCGTCTCATCAACAAGCGAAGCGGCAAGCCGGTGTCGGACGCCGTGATTTTCGCCTGGCGGATCGACATGGCGCCGGACGGGATGCCCACGATGACAGGCTCGCTCGAACCCCATACTTCGGACGAGCCCGGCGTCTACCGGTTCAAGGCGAATCTGACGATGGAGGGGGCTTGGCGGCTTTCCCTGGCGGCTAAGGTTCAGGGAGAAAGCCAGACGATCGTTGGCCGCCCCTTGCTCCAGGTGCAGCCATGAGGCGCGCCGTCGTCGTCTGCCTGCTTGTAGCCGGCGTGGCCGGGGC
Organism: Chenggangzhangella methanolivorans; assembly: GCF_042648545.1. Taxonomy (NCBI): domain Bacteria; kingdom Pseudomonadati; phylum Pseudomonadota; class Alphaproteobacteria; order Hyphomicrobiales; family Methylopilaceae; genus Chenggangzhangella; species Chenggangzhangella methanolivorans. The sequence continues at coordinate 1,421,745 of NZ_JBHRXS010000006.1, read as the reverse complement.
TGGCTACGCTGGGTTCAACCGCGGCTGGATTCCTGTTTCAGAAAACCTCTTTCAGAGGGCGGCGGCGCAGCCGGCTTCAGACGGCCGGATCCTCTACTACCGCCATCCGGATGGCGGCGCGGTGTACTCCGCGGGTCCGCGCGAAGCTGACGACGGACGACCTTTTGCGCCGGTGCGCGAGGGCGAGGACGTCGGTTTCGATGCCAAGAACGGCGAGCCGACAGAGCCCGGAAGACGCGCTGTCGCCGTTGATCCGAAGCCGCAGAAGCCGGGCCGGATCCTCTTCTATCGCAACCCGATGGGGCTTCCGGATACGTCGCCCACGCCCAAGAAGGACTCGATGGGGATGGACTACATCCCCGTCTACGAGGGCGACGGTGAAGGATCGACGGTCAGCGTCGATCCAGGCAAGCGGCAGCGAAGCGGCGTCAGGACAGAAACGGTCTCAAGGCGTTCGCTGTCGGTTCCGGTTCGCGCCGCCGGCGTCATCCAGCTCGACGAGCGTCGCATTTCGGTCGTCGCGGTGCGCGCCCAGTCCTTCGTGAACAAGGTCGAACCGGTCACGACCGGCGACCGCGTTAAGCGTGGCCAAGTCCTGATGCGCCTGTACTCGCCGGAAGTGGCCGCGGCCGCTGCCCAATACCTATCGATCGTTGGTCAGCCGACCGCGGCCGGGAAAGCAGTCGTCGATGGCGCGCGGCGGCGACTGGAGAACCTCGACGTGCCAGACGCCGTCATCGACGAGGTCGAGCGGAGCCGGCGCGCGCCGCTCGATTTCGCGTGGACGTCGCCTCGCGACGGCGTGGTGCTCTCCCGGAAAGCCGTTGACGGCATGCAGGCCATGCCGGGCGAAGAGATGTTCCGCATCGCCGATCTCTCATTGGTTTGGGCGGTCCTCGACATCCCTGAAGCCCAGCTGCCGCTGGTCGAAGCCGGACAGACGGTCACGGTGCGGCCCCGCGGCGCGACGACGGCGTACAAGGGGCGTATCACGCTCATCTATCCCGAGATCAACGTCGCGACGCGGACCGCGCGACTGAGGGTCGAACTCGCCAATCCGGACGGCGCCCTCAAGCCGGAGATGTATGTCGACGCCGACATCGAGACCGGCGCCGCGGCGGCGGTCTTGGCGGCGCCGCTGAGCGCGGTGATCGACAGCGGCGACCGGCGGGTGGCGCTCATCGAAAAGGGCGAGGGCAAGTTCGAACCGCGCGACGTTACGATCGGTCGGTCCGGCGAAGGGTATGTCGAAGTGCGATCGGGACTCGCAGAAGGCGACAAGGTGGTGGTCGCGGCGAATTTTCTGATCGACGCCGAGAGCAATCTCAAGGCCGCGTTGAGCGGCCTTTCGGCGGGAGCGTCGCAATGATCGCCCGCCTCATTAGCTGGTCAGCGCGCAACGTGACGCTGGTCCTCATCGCCACCGCCTTCGCCGTGGCCGCCGGCCTCTATGCGTTGAAGACACTACCGCTCGACGCGATCCCGGATCTCTCGGACGTCCAGGTGATCGTCTACACCGAATATTCCGGGCAAGGCCCGCAGGTCGTCGAGGATCAGGTCACCTATCCGCTGACGACCGCGATGCTCACGGTTCCCAAGTCGAAGGTGGTCCGGGGTTTTTCGTTCTTCGGGGTTTCGTTCGTCTATGTGATCTTCGAGGACGGCACCGACCCGTACTGGGCCCGCTCGCGCGTGCTCGAATTCCTGAGCGCCGCCGCGTCGCGCTTGCCCTCTTCAGTGACGCCGACGCTCGGTCCTGACGCGACCGGCGTCGGCTGGGTGTACCAGTACGCGGTTCTGGCGAAGAACCTCACGCTCGCCGAAACCCGCTCCCTGCAGGACTGGCGGGTTCGCTTCGGCGTGTCCGGCGCCGGTGGCGTCGCAGAAGTCGCGAGCGTCGGGGGCTTCGAGAAGCAGTACAACGTCGTCGTCGATCCGCAGCGGCTGCGGACGCTTGGCGTTCCGCTATCTAAGGTTCGGGACGTCGTTCGCGGCGCGAACATGGACACAGGCGGCCGCACCGTCGAGCTTAGCGAGTTCGAGTTCATGGTTCGCGGCCGCGGTTACGTGAAGTCGCTCGCTGATCTCGAGAAAGCCGTGGTGAAGGCCGACGGCGGGGTGCCTGTCCTTCTCAAGGACGTAGCGCGCGTCGAACTCGGCCCGGACGAACGCCGCGGCGTCGCGGAGCTCAACGGCGAGGGCGAAGTTGCTAGCGGGATCGTGCTGCAGCGGTTCGGCGCCAATGCGCTCGAAGTAATCGCGAACGCCAAATCGCGCATTTCGGAACTGATGCCGAGCCTGCCGTCAGGGTCCGAGATCGTGCCCGTCTACGATCGCTCGACGTTGATCGAGGCCGCGATCGAGACGCTCAAGGGCACGCTGGTGGAGGAGAGCATCGTCGTCGCGCTGGTGACGATCGTCTTCCTGCTTCACGTCCGAAGCGCGCTGGTCGCGATCCTCATGCTCCCCGTCGGCATTCTGATCGCCTTCGTCGCGATGCGGGCGCTCGGCATCGGCGCGAACATCATGAGCCTTGGCGGCATCGCGATCGCGGTCGGCGCCATGATCGACGCGGCGATCGTCATGATCGAGAACGCGCACAAGCATCTCGAGCGTGCCCCCGAGGGCAAGCCTCGGATCGAATCCGTGATTGAAGCGGCGTCGGAGGTCGGGCCATCGCTGTTCTTCAGCCTGGCCATCATCACGGTATCCTTCCTGCCGATCTTCACGCTCGAGAGCCAGGAAGGGCGGCTCTTTGGACCTCTCGCCTTCACAAAGACATTTGCGATGGCCGCCGCAGCACTTCTGTCGGTGACGCTTGTGCCTGCCCTGATGGTTCTCTTCGTCCGGGGCCGGATCATTCCCGAGGCGAAGAATCCGGTGAACAGGATCCTGATCGCGATCTACCGACCGATCATCCGTGGAGTCCTGAAGGCCAAAACCCTCACGCTCGCGCTCGCGCTCGCGGCGCTCGCGATCTCCGTATGGCCGGCGACGAGGCTTGGCAGCGAATTTATGCCTCCGCTCGACGAAGGCACGCTGATGTACATGCCGACGACCCTACCGGGTCTGTCGATCACCAAGGCGGCCGAATTGCTCCAGATGCAGGACCGGATCATCAAATCGTTTCCGGAGGTCAAGACGGTCTTCGGCAAGGCCGGGCGCGCCGCGACGGCGACGGATCCCGCTCCGACCGAGATGTTCGAGACCATCATCAACCTCAAACCAAAGGCTGAATGGCGGCCCGGCGTCACGACGGAGAGCCTGAAGGCCGAAATGGATCGGGCGCTGCAGTTCCCGGGCGTGTCGAACGCCTGGACCATGCCGATCCGCGCCCGCATCGATATGTTGGCTACCGGCATTCGGACACCGGTCGGCGTCAAGATCTTCGGTTCCGACCTCGGCGAGATGGAGAAGATCGCAAAGCGCGTCGAGGCGGTCCTGAAAGGCGTGCCCGGGACCTCAAGCGCCTACGCGGAACGCGTGATCGGGGGCTACTACCTCGACATCACGCCCGATCGCGCGGCGCTCGCTCGCTATGGTCTGATGGTGAGCGACGCGCAGGACGCCGTCTCCTCCGCTTTGGGCGGCGAGGCTGTGACCACCACGGTCGAGGGCCGTGAGCGCTACTCGGTCAATGTTCGCTATCCCCGCGACCTGCGCGATGATCCGGACGCGATCGGCCGCAACCTTCTCATCGCGCTGCCGAACGGCGGAACCGTGCCGCTCGGCGAGGTCGCCAGCATCGAGCGAACGCGGGGACCGACATCGATCCGGACCGAGAACGGCCAACTCGCGGTCTATGTGTTCGTCGACATCACGGGCCGGGACCTCGGGGGCTATGTCGCCGAGGCCCGGCGCACTGTCGCGGATCAGGTCGCGCTGCCGACCGGCTACCAGATCGCCTGGAGCGGTCAGTTCGAATATCTCGAAAGGGCCGAGGCCCGTCTGATGATCGTCGTCCCCGTGACGTTGATGATCATCTTCCTGCTGCTCTACCTGAATTTCCGCAGATTGGCCGAGACGCTGATCGTCATGCTGTCCTTGCCGTTCGCGCTCGTCGGCGGCCTCTGGCTGATGTGGTGGCTCGGCTTCAACCTGTCTGTCGCGGTCGCGGTCGGCTTCATCGCGCTCGCCGGCGTCGCCGCCGAGACCGGCGTGATCATGCTGATCTATCTCGATCACGCGCTCGAAGAGCTGAAGGCGCGCCGCGCCTCACAGGGGCGGGTCTTCACGCGCGCCGACCTGCACGAAGCCATCATGGTCGGCGCGGTTGAGCGCGTGCGGCCGAAGATGATGACCGTCGTCGCGATCATGGCTGGCCTGCTCCCCATCCTCTGGAGCACAGGGGCGGGATCCGAGGTCATGCAGAGGATCGCCGTTCCGATGATCGGCGGAATGGCGTCGTCGACCATCCTGACCCTTCTGGTCATCCCGGCCGTGTATGCGCTGGTGAAAGGCGTCGGCCTGGCGCGGTTCGATCCTGCGCGCGACGAAATCGGCGTCGGGGCGGCTCCAGCGAGCGGAGGGTAGAGACGATCGTGCTGTTCATGGCGTCGAAGTCGGTCGAATTCCTCCTGTCGCCGTCGAATGTGATCGGTCTGCTCGCCGTGCTGGGGCAGAGGACGCAAAAGCCAAAGCCGACCTGCGGCTAAACCGCAGCAGCAAGACGACTGCGGTTGAATGAATATCATGATATGATATTATCTTTCGTGGGATAGGAGAGAGCATGCCGATTGAAGCTTCGACGGTGGATGATCTCTTCGCCAAGATCGGTTCGGCGCTTCAAACGCCCGCAACGCTCTGCGTGATTGGGAGCACGCCCGGCATTGCCACGGGGCAGAAGGAGCGTCAGACCCCAGATATCGACGTATGGTTTGCTGGCTCTAGCTTTGACGTCGCAGAGCTATCTACAGTCTGTCGAAACATCGGTGTTCTCTACGATCCGAAAGGCGAAATCGATCCAGATACGATATATATACAAATAATCAGGCCTGGTGTCGTTCAGCTTCCCAAGGATTTCGAAACAGAAACCATCGGAAGATATGGTCAGCTTACGGTCATTATGCCAACCCCAGATTTGTTGGCTGCCGCAAAACTTGTTCGATCAAGCCCTGCTGATGTTCAGGACGTTGTCTGGTGGGTTAAACAGAGAGGAATAGATCTCTCTGACATCGAGTTGGCCATTAAAAAGCTTCCTCGAGCATCTGACCGGGAGGCTGCTTCCGAGAATCTCGTTTTCGTTGAGCTAACGACTGGTCGAGGCCATAAATGAGCAGATCTCCAAGAGAGCTGTATGTTGCTGCGCTTGACGCGCTGCTACGCGGGAATACGGCTTCAGTCGCCCAGAGTCGTGATTGGGAACTGCTCCGTGAAATATCTCGGCTGGCGACGTCGGATGCTCCAGTCGAACTGGCCGCGACAGATCCCGCGCTATTTCAAAGCTGGCGATCTGCAGTGACGCGTTTTCATCTGGCTGGATGGAGCGCCATGACGCCTGACCGGGTCGATCAGGTTGTTCGCCGAGTGCACGAAAAACAGCATGCCCCCGCTCTCTAAGTCGGAGCTCATCCTAAAGGCCCTCACAAATCGAAATATCGAACTCATTCGTATTATCAATCGAGAGGAGCCTGAAAGCGTCGCGGAACTAGCTAGACTAGCGAACCGGTCTCAATCAAACGTCTCAAGATCTCTGTCTTCATTAGTAGATCTTAATATAATAAGATTGGAAGGAAGGCGACCAAAGCGCCCTGTATTAAATGTGCCATCCGTAAGCATCAGATTTTTTGAAATAATTTGAACTAGACAATATTGGGCGATATTTCAATCATCGCCGATGTGGAGAACCAGAGCAGATTGTCATTCTCATCCGGAGCCGATCGGACGCACCCTTCATCGCGCTGCTTACGCAGCGCCTTCGATCCTCGACGCTTTACTTCAGATAGCAGCTTCCGATCGCGAGCGTCGTCGCGGCTAGCGAGATGACTCTCTGGGCAAGCACTCGAGACGTCATAGGCCGAGCCGCGTCAGCGATCTCCCGCGATAGAGCACGCGTGAGTTCGCCGGTCCCGAAAATGCCTCGGCAGGGCGTCTTTGGAAACTGATCACAGGATGCGTTTGATGCATAAAACCGAAAAATGTGAGCTATATCAATTTCGCGAAATTAGTATAATCGGCTTGTCCAGTGGACTCAAAATCGTTATATTAATCTCGCGAAAATAGTATAGCGAAAGCCATGAAATCAATCGGCCACATCTATCAGACCCTGTATTCCGAGCTCGCCCAGCGCAGCCTCGACGCCCGGTTCGCAAGCGATTTCCCGGCCGACGGACGGTTCGTGCCCGTAACGGTCAAGGACCGCAAATACTGGTACTTCGATCGTCCCGCCGGCGACGGCACCAGTAAGCAGGACCGGAGCTACGTCGGACCGGCCGACGACGAGGAGATCACCAAGCGCGTCGAGGCGTTTAAGGACTTGAAGGCCGACGTCAGGGAGCGGCGGAAAATCGTCTCGACCCTGATCCGGGAAGCCTATCTGCCGCGCCCCGACAAGACCGCGGGGGACATCGTGCAGGCGCTTTCCGAGGCCGGTCTGTTCCGTCTGCGGGGCGTGCTCGTCGGAACCGTCGCTTATCAGGCCTATTCCGCCATGCTGGGCGTCCGGCTCGAGAATACGGCGATGCTCACCGGCGACGCTGATTTCGCCCAGTTTCATTCCATCTCGGCGGCCGTCGGCGATCAGCTTCCGCCGGTCCTTGACGTCCTGCGTTCCGTCGACGGGACCTTCCGAGAAGTTCCACACATGAATGACGGGCGACTGTCGACGCAGTTTGTCTCGCGTTCGGGCTACAAAGTTGAATTCCTGACCCCGAACCGAGGGTCCGACGACAACGCGGGCGGACCTGCGCCGATGCCGGCCCTTGGGGGCGCGGCGGCCCAGCCGCTGCGCTTCTTGGACTTTCTGATCTATCAGCCCGAGCGCGCGGTGCTGCTGCATGGCGCGGGCGTGCCGATCCTCGTTCCCGCCCCGGAACGCTTTGCGATTCACAAGCTCATCGTCGGATCTCGCCGCCGGACGGACGGCGACGGAATGGCGAAGAGCGCAAAGGATCGCCTCCAGGCTCTGACGCTCATGAACGCCATGATCGAGCTGCGCCACAAAGAGGACCTCGCGGACGCGTATATGGAGGCCTGGAACCGCGGGCCGGCGTGGCGGGACGCCATCGGCTCGAGCCTGCGAAGCTATGACGACGACGACCGCTTCGGCCTGCGGCGGAGCCTTTCCGAAGGCGTTCAGGCGCTTGGAGCCAAACCCGCCGACTACGGACTTTACGATGACGACGACCGCCGCGAAGCGGCCGCCGACGCAGGCGAGGCGCACTGAACGAGGCCGCAGAGGCGTGGGATCTCGGGCTCCCCGGCACGCGCGTCGCTTTCAGATCTTTGTCGCCCTCAGCCTCAACGCGTTGCCGATCACGCTCACCGACGACAGCGCCATCGCGGCGGCCGCCACGATCGGCGACAGCAGCAGCCCGAAGACCGGATAGAGCGCGCCGGCGGCGATCGGCACGCCTGCGGCGTTGTAGACGAAGGCAAGCGCCAGATTCTGCCGGATGTTGGACATCGTCGCCTTCGACAGCGCGCGCGCCTTGACGATCCCCATCAGATCGCCGCGCACGAGCGTCACGCCGGCGCTCTCGATCGCCACGTCGGTTCCGGTGCCCATCGCGATGCCGACATCGGCGGCCGCGAGCGCCGGTGCGTCGTTGACGCCGTCGCCGGCCATGGCGACCACACGTCCTTCGCGCTTCAGCCGCTCGACGACCGCGTGCTTTTCTTCCGGCAGCACGTCGGCCACGACCTCGTCGATGGCGAGGGATCGCGCCACGGCCTCGGCCGTCGTCCGGTTGTCGCCGGTCAGCATCACGATCCGCATGCCTTCGGCCTTGAGCGCCTTCACGGCGTAAAGGGTGCTCGGCTTGATCGGGTCGGCGATCGCGAAGACGCCCGCGGCGCGGCCATCGACGGCGGCGAAGATCGCGGTCGCGCCCGAACGGCGAAGCGCGTCGGCCTTGTCCGCAAGCGCGCCGAGCTCGACGCCGGCGTCTTCGAGATAGCGAGCCTTTCCGAGCAGGATTTTGCGGCCGCCGACCGTTCCGCTTACGCCCTTGCCGCTCGGCGCATCGAAATCCTCGACGACGGGGATGGTCAGCTGCCGGTCCTCGGCGGCCGTCACCACGGCGCGGCCCAGCGGATGCTCGGAGGCGTGCTCGACTGCGGCCGCCAGGCTGAGAAGATCGTTCTCCGACACCCCGTCGGCGACTGCGATGTCCGTCACGGAGGGGCGGCCCTCGGTGAGCGTGCCGGTCTTGTCGACGACCAGGGCGTCGACCTTCTCGAGACGCTCGAGCGCCTCGGCGTTCTTGATCAGGACGCCAAGCGACGCGCCCTTGCCGACGCCGACCATGATCGACATCGGCGTCGCGAGGCCGAGCGCGCACGGGCATGCGATGATGAGCACGGCGACCGCCGCAACGAGGCCATAGGCGAAGCGCGGCTCCGGGCCGAACGCGGCCCAGGCAATGAAGGCGAGCGCCGCGACCGCGATCACGGCCGGGACGAACCAGCCCGAGACCTGGTCGGCCAGCTTTTGGATCGGAGCGCGCGAGCGCTGCGCTTCGGACACCATCTGCACGATGCGGGCGAGCATCGTGTCGCGGCCGACCTTCTGCGCGCGGATAGTAAGGGCGCCGGACTGGTTGATGGTCCCGCCGATGACGGCGTCGCCGACCGCCTTCGCCACCGGCATGGGCTCGCCGGTGACCATCGACTGGTCGACGTTCGACCGGCCGTCGGCCACTTCGGCGTCCACGGGAATTCGTTCGCCGGGACGGACGCGGAGCATGTCGCCGACGGCGATGTCTTCGACCGCGACGTCCTCTTCCGTACCGTCCGCCCGCGCGCGGCGCGCGGTCTTGGGCGCCAGGTTGATAAGCGCGCGGATCGCGCCCGACGTCTGGTCGCGCGCGCGCAGCTCCAGCACCTGGCCGAGCAGAACCAGCACGGTGATCACCGCGGCGGCCTCGAAATAGACGGCGACCGCGCCGTCCGGTCCTCGGAAAGCCGGAGGAAACAGGGCGGGCGCGAGCGTCGCCACCACGCTGTAGACGTAGGCGACCCCAACGCCCATCGCGATCAGAGTGAACATGTTGAGGTTGCGCGAGCGAACTGAAGCCCAGCCGCGCTGGAAGAAGGGCCAGCCGGCCCAAAGCACGACCGGCGTCGCCAGCGCGAACTGAATCCATATCGACGTCGCAGGCGGCACGACATGGTGGATCGCGGGGAGGAGATGCCCGCTCATCTCCAGCACGAAGATCGGCACAGCGAGCGCAAGCCCGACCCAGAAGCGGCGCGTCATGTCCGCCAATTCGTGATTGGGCTGGGCTTCCGCGCTGACCAGCTCCGGCTCGAGCGCCATGCCGCAGATCGGGCAAGAGCCGGGGCCGACCTGTCGGATCTCGGGATGCATCGGGCAGGTGTAGGTCGCGCCCTCGGGCGCCTCGGCGTGCTCAGCCTTGCTCTCCCCGGAATATTTCGCGGGGTCGGCTTCGAACTTCGACTTGCACCCGGCCGAGCAGAAGTAATGCGAACTCCCGCCGGCGTCGGACCGGTGCTTGGCGGTCGCGATCTCGACCGTCATCCCGCAGACCGGATCGATGGCGCTGCCGGCGCCCGACGCATGGCTCTCGCTTGAATGAGCATGGGCGCCATCTCGACGCTCGCCCTCGGCGCTGCGGTGATGCCCGTCATGCCCCCCGCAGCACGATCCTGAAGAGTGATGGACAGGGTCCGCCATCGTCGCCTCTCAAATACCAAGGTGGGGTATATACGAAGTTGATCTTTATACCCTGCAGGGGTACGGTGGCAAGCTATCGGATTCGGACCCCGTCAGTGCACGCTGTTCCATCTTCACGTCGGATCGAAAGGCGTCGCTTGACAGGCGTCTTCGCCTACCTGATGCGGCTGCTGTTTGTGGCGCTGATGACGATTGGCTTCATGGGGCTCCACTCCACCGCCGAAGCCGGGATCGTTCATCACGGCGAGAACGGCGAGTTCGTGTGTGCTTCCCCAAATGACGCGGGATGCCAGGACGAGGCGAAGTCTGGGGCGAATGATCTCTGCGGCCCTTCGGTTTGCGCAGCGGTTCCGGCGCCGGAGCCCCGAGCGTTCCCACATCTCTCGCTGTCTGATGCACTGACCTTTCGATTCTTCGAGACAATCGCTCTCGGCGCCATGATGGATCGCGCGACGCCGCCGCCCCGACGGCTCTGACCGCCACGTTTCGCGCAGCCGTAAGGCCTTGGGGGTCGAACGGCGAGGTCATCCTTTATGGGGCGGCGACAGCCATCAAACGCGCTTGCGTTTCGCGCGCCGCCAATGGTTTCAGTCATGATCCAATCGTCACGCATCGCGGCGGCGGCGCCGCATCGCGTCAGCTTTATCCCGGACATACTCGAGAGCCACGCGGCCGAGCTTGGCGCGCGCAGGCGCATTCTTCCGAAAGGCCAGACCGTCGATCTGCCGGACGGCGAATGCTGCGTCCTGATCGTGGTCGCGGGAATGCTGTCGGTCGTCACGCCAACGATCGACGGCAAGGAGGCGTTTCTGTCGGACGTTCGCCCCGGCGAAATGGTCGGCGAAGCCTTCGCCTTGGGTAACGACAGCGTTCCGCTCGCGGTCACCGCCGTCGAGCAGACTGAAGTTTGGGCATTGCGAAAGCCGGCATATCTGCGCGCGCTTTCCGACGTGCCTGAGTTCACGGTCGCGGCGATGGACGCGATGTGCCGGCGACAGTGCCGCACCAACCTGCGAATGGCCGAAAGCGTGACCATGCATGTGGCCGATCGGCTAGCGGCCGAACTGCTGCGGATGGCGCAATCGAGCGATGACGGCGAGCATATCGAACAGCTTCCAACCCATCGGGAACTTGCGGTGAGGATTGCCAGCCATCGCGAGGCCGTGACGAAGGAACTGAGCCGGCTGGAGCGCGTCGGCGCCATACGGCGCGAGGGTCCGCGGTTGGCTTTGGTGGGGCCGTCCTGGTCGAGGGATGGCCTGTGAATGCGAGGGCCGCGGCCGTGGGGGCTGCCGCGGCCCTCTTTCTCACAGGATGAAGATCAGTTCTTCACCCAGTGAGAAGCTCCGCCGGGGCTCCTGCTCGGGTCAGGCAGGGCATTCGTCTCGGAGGAAGCGTTGACGTGCTCCCAGCTCTTCGTCGGAAGCTTGTTCGGCGGGATGGTGCGCATCACCCAGCGACCATCAGCGTCAGGCGTAGAAAGCCCGGACTGCATCGGGGCGGTCAAAGGATGCGCAGAGGCGGTCGCGGCCACCGCGCTGGCAAGAATGAGGCCGAAACCTAATGACCTGAACATGTTCCTCTCCTTAAGCCGGCGGCGTTTGCGCCGGTGTTTGGAGAACATCTGACAGATCACGCCGAAGACATGTGGCGATCGCCACATCGCGTTTTCTTTTTGGCCGCTACTTTCGCACTGGGCTGGCGGTCAACGCGGCTCGCGTGACATTCAACAGGTTCAGATCGAAGGAGTTAACGTGTCTTATCTTGATCGCGCCATCGTCGCTGGAATCTTCGCAATCGGTCTGGCTGCTTCGTCAGCGGCGTTCGCGGAAGACAAAAACGCGACCCAAAACAATGGTCCGGCTCGTGAATCGGCCAGCAGTTCGTCTCATGTCGAGGTTCCAGCTCCGAAAGCTGGCGCGGTCGGTCAGGGGACAAAGGACGGCCGCCCAGCCGAGAAGGCGGACGACGGCAAGAAGGTCACCCCGACGCAGACCAGCGGACACGATCACTAACCGATCTTTGAGCCGGGACGTTTGCGACAGGCCATCGTCCCGGCCCTTTAAAGAGCATTGCATTGATACCCGGACTGGGTATTATGGAAACGATGATGGCGGCTGCTAAATCCTCCTGCGCCAAGCGCCTGAACCGGATCGAAGGTCAGGTTCGTGGAATCGCGCGCATGGTCGAGGAGGACCGCTACTGCATTGACGTCGTGACCCAGATCGCGGCGGTCCGCGCCGCGCTCAAAAAGGTCGAAGAGGTTATCCTCCAGGATCATGTGGGTTGCTGCGTCGAGCACGCCATCGAAAGCGGCGACAAGGACGAGCAGCGGAAAAAGGTAGCTGAGCTGGTCGACGTGCTCGGAAGGGTGCGGGGATGAGCCTGAAGGCGTTTTCCCGTGTGCTGGCCGGCTTTGCCCTGGCGCTGACGTTCTTCATCGCTTGGACAGCGCCCAGCCAAGCTCACGGCGGCCACGACGCTGCTATGACGTCGCAGTCGCACCAAGCGTCGGCGGAGGCTGCATCGACCACGACGCACGACCTCGCCGAAGTCGGCGATCGCGCCACAACTTCAGCCAGTGCTTCAGAGCCGGATTGCGCGGGACACGTTTCCGCGCCGGATGGGTCCACCAAGACCTGCTGCAGCAACACCTGTCATGCCGTCATGTCGACCGAGCTCGGGCTTCCCGTGGCGTTGTCGATGGCTGTTGCGGTTTTGACCTCAGGGACCGAACCGTCTGCGCTGCAGGGTCCCTCGATCTTTATCAAGCGCCCTCCCAGACGTCCGTCCGCGTTGGTCGGCTGACGTCTTGAGAACGTTTGCGCCCGGATGATCGTCCGAACCTCGTGAACCTTCCCCCAGTCGTCTGATCGACCGCGCTCGCCGGCGCAACCAGCGCCATCGCGTCCGTTCGTCAGATCTCGGGGTACTTCATGAAGCCGCTCGTCTCGGCCGTTGCAGCGTCGTTCGCTGCGCTTTTGAGCGCCTGCTCGGCGCTGCCGCCATCACCCGTCGTAGGCCCAGATGCGGCCGACCCATCGGCTCCCGCGCCGCGCAATCGATATGTCTCGGTCACTGCCGGCATGGCCAATTATCGCCCGGTAGAACCCAAGCCGTGGCTCGAGCAGAACAAGGCCGTCACCTCCAAGCCGATGGAGGGCATGTGATGAGCTTGCTCCGCTCCCGTTTTGCGCGCGTGTCCGTAGTGACCGCTTTGTCCGCGACGCTGGGCGCCTGCGCTTCGATCTCCGCCGATCGCGGCATGACGCCGGTCGTCTCGCGCGTTTCTCTCGATCTCGGCAAGGACACGGCGAAGATTGTGACGCCGGCCGACGCGGCCGCGGTCCAATCCCGCGTCACGAGGTTGCTCGCCAAGCCTTTGACCGCTGACGCCGCCGTCCAGATCGCGCTCCTGAACAATCGCGGTCTACAGGCGGAGTACAATGCGCTTGGCGTTTCCGAGGCAGAGTATGTGGAGGCGAGCCTCCCCCCGTCGCCTACGGTTTCGGTCGAGCGCGTCACCTATCGGGGCGAACTCGATATCGAGCGCCGGCTGATTGCCGATCTTTTGCAGCTCATCACGCTGCCAAGGCGCGCGAAGATCGCTGAGACCGAGTTCCGCGCGGCGCAATACAAGACGATCCAGGCGACGTTCCGGACGGCGGTGAAGGCGCGACGCGCGTTCTATCAAGCGGTAGCTGCGCGCGAGACGGCGGCGTTTCTGGAAACGGCGCGGGCGTCGGCGTCGGCGTCGGCCGAGCTAACCAAGAAGCTCGGTGAGACCGGCGCCACGACCAAGCTCAATCAGGCCCGTTCGGGAGCCCTCTACGCCGAGGTTGCGACCGAACTCGCGGAAGCGCGCCTTGACGCGATCAAGGAGCGCGAGGCGCTGACCAGGGAACTCGGTTTGTGGGGCCGGGACCTCGACTACAAGCTTCCATCCCGGCTTCCCGGTTTTCCCCGACTGAAGACGCAGGGTGACGTTGAGGCCACCGCTCTTCGTCGTCGCGTTGATCTCATCGGCGATCGGTTTGAGCTCGACGCGCTGGCGCAGAGCTACGGGCTGACTGAGCAGACCCGCGCGATCTCCATGCTCGAGGTCACCGGCCTCGCCAATCATTCGAAATCGGCGGAGGGCGACAAAGCCAATCCGAAGGGATTCGAGGTCGCGGTTCAGATCCCGATCTTCGATTTCGGGAAAGCGCGCTCCGCGAAGGCCGAAGAGACCTACATGGGCGCGGTCAACAGACTGCTTGAGAAGGCGGTCAACGCCCGCTCGGAGGCTCGCGAGGCCTATGCGACCTATCGCGGCCGCTACGACATCGCGAGGGCGTTCCAGACCCGTGTCCTGCCGCTTCGGAAGATCATCACCGACGAGTCGCAGCTCCAGTACAACGGCATGCTGGTCGACGCCTTCGAGCTTCTGACCAACGCCCGCGAGAACGTCGCCTCGAACGTCGCGGCCATTCGCGCCAAGCGCGATTTCTTCATCGCCGACGTCGACTTCCAGGCCGCCCTTATCGGAGGGGGCGGCGCCGAGGAGGCGTCGCCTGAGCCGAAGCTCGCCTCGGCCGCCTCCTCATCCGCCGCATCGCCTCAGTGACCGGGAGAGACATCATGACCGTCTCGCGCAGATCCTTTCTGTCCGCATCCGCAGCGGGCGCCACGTCGCTGGTCGCGGCGGCCGCAGTCTCGGGCCGCGTTCAGGCCGCTTCGATCCCCGAAGCGGCGACCATGAAGGACGCGGCCATGCAGCCGCCGCTCGTCCCGTCGACGGGCCCCGACTACAACCCGGTCGTCACGCTGAACGGCTGGACCGCGCCCTGGCGCATGAACGGCGAGTGGAAGGAGTTCCACCTCGTCGCCGAGCCCGTGATCCGCGAGCTCGCCCCGGGCATGGTGGCGCATCTGTGGGGCTACAACGGCCAGTCGCCGGGTCCGACCATCGAGGCGGTGGAGGGCGACAAGGTCCGGATCTTCGTCACCAACCGCCTGCCGGAGCACACGACCGTCCACTGGCACGGGCAGCTCCTACCCTCCGGCATGGACGGCGTCGGCGGACTGACCCAGCCGCACATCAAGCCCGGACAGACCTTCGTCTACGAGTTCCAGCTCCGGAAGAGCGGGACCTTCATGTACCACCCGCACGCCGACGAGATGGTCCAGATGGCCATGGGCATGATGGGCTTCTTCGTCGTGCATCCTAAGGACCCGGCGTTCCGGCGTGTCGATCGCGACTTCGTCTTCCTGATGTCGGCCTACGACATCGACCCGGGGACCTACGTGCCCCGCGTCGCGGAGATGACCGACTTCAACCTCTGGACCTGGAACACCCGCGTGTTCCCGGGCATCGACCCAATCGTTGCCGGCAAGGGCGACAAGGTCAGGATCCGCTTCGGCAACCTTACCATGACCAACCACCCGATTCACATGCACGGCTACGACTTCAAGGTGTCGTGCACGGACGGCGGCTGGGTGCCGGAGGCGGCGGCGTGGCCCGAGGTCACCATCGACTGCGCCGTCGGGCAGATGCGGGCCTTCGACTTTGTCGCCGACGTGCCCGGCGACTGGGCGATCCACTGCCACAAGTCGCACCACACCATGAACGCCATGGGCCATGAGGTCGCGAACTTCATCGGCGTGAACAAGAAGGACATCGCCAAGAAGATCAAGGCGGTTGTGCCTGGCTACATGCCTATGGGCAGCGCCGGAATGGCCGACATGGGCGAGATGGAGATGCCGCTCCCCGACAACACGCTGCCGATGATGACGGGCTTCGGCCAGTTCGGGCCGATCGAGATGGGCGGGATGTTCACGGTGGTGAAGGTCCGGGAGGGCGTCGAGCGCGGCGACTACAAGGATCCGGGTTGGTTCAAGCATCCCGAAGGTCAGGTCGCCTTCGAGTGGAAGGGACCGCAGCAGGCCGCGACCAGCCAGCCTCCGGCGAAAGCGATGCCCGGCGACATGGAAATGAACGTCGTGAAGCCGAAGGCCGGCTCCGGCGGACACGCAAACCACTGATCTCAGGAAAGATTGGAACACTCGAAATGAAACAGATGTTCAAGTTCGCCGTCATTCTGGGCGCGGCGTTGCTTCCGACGCTTGCCCTTGCCGACGCCGGCCACGATCACGGCGGATCGCGGGCTTATGGCGAGCCTGGAGATCCCAAAAAGCCCAATCGAACCATCGAGATCGTCATGAAGGAAACTGACGACGGCAAGATGATATTCGAGCCGAACTCGGTGTCCGCCAGCAAAGGAGAACAGATCCGGTTCGTTCTGAAGAACGAGGGCCAACTCGACCACGAGTTCATGCTGGCGACGCGGGCTGAAAACGATAAGCACGCGATCGCGATGCAGAAGGCTCCCGACATGGAGCATGACGATCCGAACGGACGGCGGATCGCGCCGGGCAAGACCGATGAAATCATCTGGAAATTCTCGAAGTCGGGCGAGTTCAACTTCGCCTGCCTGATCCCGGGCCATCGCGAGTCCGGGATGGACGGCTCTGTCGCCGTCAAATGACGAAAAACCTCAAGGAGAAGAACATGAAAGTCATCAAGACCGCCGTGAGCGCCGCCGCCTTCGCGCTGCTGGCCACGACCGCTGCTTGGGCTGTGGAAGGGACCGTCAAGAAGATCGACGAGAGCGCCGGCAAGGTCACGCTGGAGCACGGTCCGATCAAGTCTCTCGGCATGGATGAGGGGATGACGATGGTCTTTAAGGCCGGAGATCCTGCGATGCTGAAGTCGGTCAAGGTCGGCGACAAGGTCAACTTCGAGGCCGATCGCGTCAATGGCCAGATCACGGTCACCAAGATCCAGAAGAACTAATCTTTCCAGAAGCGGGCGCGGTGAGCGCGCCCGCTTCGAATACGATTTCGGAGACGCGAGATGTTGAGGATACTGCTGGCGACGGCGTTCGCCGTGAGCGCAGGGGCCGCGATGGCGCAGGACGCCAAAGCACCGCCGGAGGGAACGGAGAGCCTGCCCAAGGCTTGCCAGTCGGCCTCGCCCGGACAGGGCATGACGGGCAAGGCGATGGAGATGGGCGACATGGCGTCCCACTCGATGTCCAGCATGGGCGAACCCCAGATGGCTTCGATGAAGGCCATGCAGGAGATGAACCGGACTATGAGGGCGACGCATGGGATCAAGGATCCCGACCTCGCCTTCGTCTGCGGCATGATCGCTCATCACCGCGGCGCGGTGGCGATGAGCAAGATCGAGCTGCAGAGCGGCAAGGACGATCAGGCCAAGGCCTGGGCCAGGAAGATCATCGAGGACCAGGAAAAGGAGATCGCGGAGTTCGAGGCCTGGGCGGGCAAGCGCGCCCAGTAGAGCCGCCGTCAACCGGAATCGAGGGAGGAAGCCATGGCCTGTCCCGCCGCCCGATCGCTGTCTTGGCCTCGCCGTCACAGCATTCTTGTCGGAGCCCTTCTCGGCGCTCTGGCGTCGGTAGGGCCGGCCGACGCGACGGGAGCGGGCCCGACGAAAAGCGCCGTCGACACTGACGTTCTCGCCAATGTCCTGTCGACGGCCTTTCTCGCCGACAACCTTAGCCGTGTCTGCGCCGAGCAGAACCGATGGTTTCTGGAGGACACCAAGGGCGCGGAAGGCGACGGTCGCGCATTCGCCGAGCACATCAAGGCGGAGATCCTGTCCCGGGTATCGGAGAGCGACGCTGGCGTCGTCGTGATCCGGGCGGCGAACGCCGCGAGGGCCATCTCTCTCGGATTGATCCACGTGATGAGCGGCGACTCCGCGGCCTCGGAGACCGAGCGCCTGGTTGCATGGTGCGAGACCACCGCCAAGCCGCTCGTTAAAGGGATTCTGGCGCAGCACGACATCCGGCATGACCTCTATGACCGGATGCTTTCCCAGGCAAAACAATAACCAGCTCCCGACGCCCTCGTCGTTCGGCGAGGGCGCGATCGAGGTCTTCGCATGTTCGTTCAACCTGTCGATTATTTTCTCGCCGTCTGGTTCGCGCTAGCCTTGGCGTCGACGCTCTACGTCGCGGTCGACCAGTATAGGAACAATCCCGAGCCGGTCGTGATGAAGTGGGGGTTTATCCTCGTCACGCTCTACATGGGTCCGATCGGCCTTCTGCTTTATGTGCTTGCCGACAAAGAGCCGCGGCCGGGAAAACATGAGGAGTTCGTCAAACCGCTCTGGAAACAGGGCGCGGGCTCGACGATCCATTGCGTCGCCGGCGACGCGACGGGCATCATTCTGGCGGCGGTGATCACGGCCTCGCTTGGGTTGCCGATGTGGCTCGACCTGATCGTCGAGTATCTCGCCGGCTTCGCCTTCGGGCTCTTCATTTTCCAGTCCCTGTTCATGAAATCGATGATGGGCGGAACCTACTGGGAGAACGTTCGCAAGAGCTTTCTACCCGAATTCATCAGCATGAACTTCATGATGGCCGGCATGGCGCCGGTCATGAGCCTGCTGATGATGGGGCGCGACATGCGCGCCATGGAGCCGACCGAGCTGCTGTTCTGGGGCGTGATGTCGCTCGGCGTGATCGTGGGGTTTGCGACGGCCTATCCCGCCAATGTGTGGCTGGTCGCCAGAGGCCTGAAGCACGGCCTGATGACGGAGCGGCCGGAGGCGAAGTCACAGGCCGGCCACGCGGGTCACGACGGCCGTAAGGGCGGCGACGACGACCGCCACACTGACGCCGGGCATAGCGGCATGGGAGCGGGCGCGACGGTTCCGCAGCTTGCGGCAATCGGCGGCGTTTCGGTTCTGGCCCTCGGGCTCGGCATGGTCTCGCCGGCGAATTGGGTGAATATGTCCCTGTCCGCGAAGGACGTGCGCGGCGCGATCATGCCGCCCGGCATGATCATGGACCGCGACACGCCGGCCGACGCCATGCTGGACATGGCGGCCGCCGATCCTCGGCTGATCTCAGCGACCTTCGGGCCAAACGTCCGGGGCGATCAGGATGCGCCCTTCCGCATGGAAGGCGACGTCAAGGTGTTCGATCTCGAGCCGACCGTGATCCGCTGGTCGATCCTGCCCGGGGTGACGGTCGACGCTTACGCCTACAACGGTCAGATCCCCGGTCCCCGCCTCCATATCCGCCAGGGCGACACGGTCCGGATCAACGTCAGGAACAGGTTGCCGGAAGATACCACCATCCACTGGCATGGCCTGATCCTGCCGAACCAGATGGACGGACCTGCGGAGATCACCCAGAAGCCGATCGAGCCTGGCGGGTCATACAGCTATGAATTTACTGCCGAGCAGCACGGCACCTACTTCTACCATCCGCACGCCAAGCCCGACCGGACCCAGGCGCTCGGCCTATATGGCGCTCTGATCATCGATCCGGCCAATCCGGCGGACGAGGTCACGGCCGACCATGACTACGTCATCCAGTTGCAGGAATGGCTCAAACGGGAGGGCCTGACCTATCCGGCGATGCCGATGGAAGGCGGCATGCCGAACTACTTTACGATCAACGGCCGGGCCTATCCCGCGACCGACACGATCCGGATGAAGGTCGGCGAGACGCTCAAGGTGCGGTTCGTCGGAACCAACAATGGGTTCGTTCACCCGATGCACATCCACGGCGGCCCGTTTCAGGTCGTCGCGCGGGACGGGGAGACAATTCCGGAGGCGGGGCGGTTCCTTGCCGATACAGTCAATGTGGGCCCCGGGCAACGCTATGATGTCGTCTGGACGGCGCGCCGGCCTGGCAAGTGGCTGATCCACTGCCATATCCCGCATCACACCTCGAACAACAATGTCGAAGAGAAGGGCGGCGGCGGGTTGATGACCGTCATCGACGTTGCGGGCTGAGGTGAGCCGCAAACGCGCCTCTTGGATCGATCCGAGACCGGTGGGCGGCGGCGCGTCGACGTTGTCAGCGTGCTGCCGGCCACCGGTTCGCTGTCGCGGGCTTGTGTCAGAACGGCGTCGCTGACAGACCGCCGATGTGGCGACCGCCACATCGAGGATGCACGCGATGCGTCACCTTCACTCCAGCTCAAGTTCGAGCGCAGCAGATGGAGTGAAAGAAATGAAGACGCTTCTGGTGGCGAGCCTGGTCGTAATCGGCTCGATGGGGGCAGCGCTCGCAGACGACGCTACGATCCCGAACTCCACCAATCAGCACGGTCGCGACCGCGCTGACTTTTACGCCAGTGTTCCCGACTTCGCGACGTTGACGGGCAAGCCGAAGGCCGACGACCAGGCGTTCGAGCAGGTGTCGACCAACACGCACGATCATCGCAGCGTCGTGATCCGCTGACCCGGACGAACTGAGTGAGGCGCTTCGGCCTGGTTCGCCGGCCGGGCCGAAGCTGATCTGGAGACAAGTCAGTGCGCGATAATGAACGCATGTCGCTCAGAATCGTAGCGGTAGCCGCCACCTTGGCCCTATTCGGCTTTCTTTCGATCGCGCGTTCGCAAGCGCATTCGTCAGCCTCAAGAGAGGAAGTAGCTCCAAAGCCTGCATTTAAGCGAATCGGACTGACGCCGCCGTCGTGCGATGACTCCAAACGGGTGGTGCTGAAGACCCTTACCAACGATGCGGCCGTCCGCCACGAGCAATCCGCCCACTGGATCCGTCACAACTTCAAAGGATATCAGATGAAGCCGAAGTGCGCTTTGGTTCAGATTCGGTGAACGCAGGCCTATTTGAAGCAAAACATCTGCAGATGCGAACACGGTGTTCCTAACGCTGACCGCAGTTGTCTTCCAAAGTCACGCACGGACAATTGCAGGCCGATGAATCGCTCCCAGGGGCATTTCGATTCCCCATGGATAAGGCGGGGTCATATCTCGTTCGAACTGCCACACTACGAGCGCCGGCAGGTTGCGGCGATCGTAAGCACGCCCTAGGCGGACAACCAGACTGTTCGGCGCCGCCAGAACGAGATGGATCCTCCGAACCCCGCAGCCTTCGAGCGCAATAGCGGCATCGAGAAACTGCTCGGCGAGCGCGGCCTGCTTCTCAGCCGACCAATGTGCGTTCACATCTCCGTCTTCCAGCGTTAACCGGACAACCGGGAGTTTTGGGAACGCCGATTCAAGATTGCGGTCAAGGACCGGATAGGAGACCGCTACCGCCATCACGGCTTCGGGCGAATCTTTAGGCGAATCCAAACCCTCGACTTCGAACCGCTTTCCGTCGTCGGGGGCGTCCAGAGCCCTCCAACGCTCAGCCGTCCGGTCCCAGTCCATAACGAAGAGTTTTCCTTCATCGTCGATCAGAACACCGGTGAGAAATGTGTATGGCACCGGCGCAAGCCCCCCATACACGACAGTGAAGTCGCCGCGGTCGGCGCCCGCGGCCGCCTGACGGATTTGGTTTGGCAGTGAAATCGCTTCCTCAAGACCTCGTTCGGGATGAGTGATCTCGCCGTCATATATCTGTCTGAAGTCCAAGATCCGCGGTTCGCGCCGACCGAGGATCAGATCGGGAACTGCGTCCGCCAATGCGCGGCCGATTTCGAACCGAAGTCCGCGGGCCTCAAGTACGAGGACGCGCTTTTTGGACAGGAGATCGCGCTCGTGGCGATACCTTGCCCACTCTTGCCAAGGACCCCACGCCAGCAGCCCAAACCCGAATAGAAGCAGAGCCCAGGTCAGAAACGTCGGAGTTCCGCCACCTGTATCGAAGCTGAAGCGCAAAGGACCTTCCAGGGTCGGGAGCTCAAGTCCGATCGCCCAGCCGCTGCAGACGAAGCCTACGATCGCGAGCCCGCACCACATGCCGTAATGCGCGAGCAACCGAGGCCGCACGAGCCAGCCGACATAGGTTCGCAACGCGTCAGCGACGGCGCGCACGAGATAGTCGAACGTCATGCCGACCGCCTCTCTTCTTGATAGCTCGCGGGGGAACTAACAGGGGATCGCGCCAGGGGATAAACAGCTGCGGCGTCGCATGCGGCGACGAACAGCTCCTCCATCGGATGGCGCTGCCCTACGACGACGAGGACAAAGCCGTTCAGGGCATGTCTTGAACGAACCACCGCCTCGGCAATTGATTGCAGGTCTATGCCCGAGGGACTTGGATCGCGCTCCGGATGGGTGTGCCAAGTGCCGATAAAATGAAGTCCGACGCGATGAAATTCGTCGATTTCGTTCTGCTCTGCAGCGCGATCCGGTCGATAGGACCATCGCGTTCTTTGGTCGGTCGGGCGCGGCCCGGTAGCGCGCTCGACCGTGACGAGCTTGTCGGCAAACCGAGCGAAAAGAGAACCTCCGGCTTCGCGCTGCCAAAACCGGAGTTGCCGGTACGTCGCGAAATGGTCGACGACCTCCTGAACGAACATCAAGCGCTGGTCAGAACTTCCGACGACGTATTCGATCATGCCGGTAGGATCTCCGCGCCGAGAGGCGCCGCCCACAGTCGCTTCGTCAGAAACCCTCCTTCCGATCGGCCATCGACAAGGCTTGTCCACTCGTCCGACCATACACCGCCAGCGCCGTCGAGCAGTCGTTCGGCGCATGCCCATATCCTGTGCGTCGAGGCGATGACGCCGCCGAGCAGACAGTCAAGAGCGAGGTCGGCGACCATGCTCGTGATGAAGCCCAGTTCGACGGGTCCGTAAGGTTGAAAGACGGCGCCGCAGGCAGGTTCATGGGCGATAGTCGGCCCGTTTGGCCACGCGGTCACTTCAAGCTTCGGCTTCCCTGTCGAATCGAAGCCATCCCTGAGCCGCTTGCCCTCATGCAGGATCGCGACGGCATGACCCGCGCAGGCGTGGGCTTCAGTCCAGCCATAGACAACCGGCCCCGGACAGACCGCGCCTTGATGCCATTCATCCAGCATGGCTTCCGCAGCCCAGTTGCCGAGCGCGGAGATGACTAGGTCAGCTTCGAGGAGTCGCTCTGGGCGCTCCAAGAGAAGACGCTGAAGGTCCATGACTTCGGCCTCCACGAGGATGTGGGGCAGGTCGCGCCGTATTCGCAGAGCGAGTTCGCGCGCCTTCGGCTTGCCGAGAGACGCCGCGCCGAGAGGATGCCTGCTGAGGTTTGCCGCCTTGAGTCCGTCGTGATCGACGAGGATCAGCTTGCCGACGCCAGCTTGGGCAAGCGTCGTGGCGACGGGGGCGCCGACCGAGCCGCAGCCCAAGAGCACGACGCTTGAGCCGCGCAACGTCGCGAAGCGCGGATCGCGGGCGCGCCCGTGGATCCAGGAAGGATCGGCGCGCTCCACGATGAAGGCCTCGCCTGCCGACCCGCCAAAGTATCGGCGAGCCGCCACGTGGGGTGGGATTCGGCTGGGCCTGAAACCGCGGCCGGCGGCGACTTTAGATCGGGCGACACCGGGCTGGGGGATAAGGAGGCCCGCATATGCGTCGCCCGCGTCGGCGCGCATGCCAAGAACCACCGGCAAGGCGCCCGGCAAGGTCGCCGCCGCGTCGTCGAGGATACTTCTTGCCTCGCGCTGGTCGGAGAGATCGAGCAAATCCGTGCCCGTCTTGGGAAACTGTGACGGCGTTAGGGGCCGACCGATCCAGAGAAGGGCTCCAGCAGCGGTCTTGAGATCTCGCTTTCGCAGATCTCCATAGCAAGCCCGCAGCCAACGATGAATGGCGTCGTCGTCGTCAGCGAGGAGCAGCAAATCTTTTCCCCACCACGCGCGGATTGCGCGGGAACCGCCGTCTGGCTCGAAAAGCCCGAGCACGGCCCGGCCTGCCACTTCCGCGGAGCCAGGCCAATAGGAGAGAAACTCCGCGCGAAACTCGGCATCGCAGCTCTCGGTCACACACCGGCGCACAAGCCCGAACGCCATCTCGAACAGAGCAGCTACGCCACCGATCGGGTCTTCGGACGAGAATGCCGCTTGTTCACTCGTTAGACAGAGGAAGCCATCTCGTTCCACATGTGGCCACACTCCAAACGCCGGGCGGTCAACGAGCAACAGCTTTGCTGGCCGAAATGGAAAGGCAGCGTCGACCACAATGTCGACACGCCTTTCACCGTCCGCGAAGTCAGCAGACACACGCCAGCCGGCGATCGGAGAGCCACGGAAATGGACGAGATCGCCGGCTTCGAGCCGTTGGACGCTTGACGTTCGTTCCACAAGCCACGTCTCGACCGCTGCGATGGCTGACGTCCGTCGATGGTCAAGAGCGTCGGGCACGTCAGGCGTTCCGACCGCCCCCTTCGAGCCTGACAGGCGTTTCTTGAGCCTCAGCCACGTTGCGCACGATGCCTTCGGTAAGGAGGGCGGGCGCCGCGAGGCCAAAGCTCCGGTCACGGGCACGTTCGGCAACCGGACGTCCGACCCCGGAAGCTACGACTTCGGTGATCTGCTGCCGGAGCGACAGGCGGGCGGCCTGCGTAAATTGCTCACGAGCGTGCAAGAGCCACTCGAAGAAGGCCTCGGCCCGTTCCGGATGCGCTTCCCATTTGTCCGCGAAGTTCTCGAGAGGATCGGTTGGATTGGGAATCACATACCTCCCGTCCACGAATTGGATGAAGTGATCCATGCGCGCCAAGATCGCGACCAAGGCCGTGCCGACCGTGAGCTCGCCATTATAGGCATGAGCGGCAAGCGTGGTGAGAATGATGGAAATGGGACGCTCGTCGCCACGACCGACGAACATCATGTCTCGATGGCGCTTGAGGATCATGATCGCCGACTGCAAGGGCGTCTTGATTTTGTAGGTCGGCATGGATTCGACGTCTGCGTAGACGCCGCCAGCCCTGCGGCGTCGCTCGACAGCCACCACGACACGCTCGCGAAACCACTTGCCGTAGCCCTTCGGATTGGAGCGGGGCCAGCCATTCGTGATCTGCTCGTAGTTCGGCGTCTCGTTGTCCGTGATGGCGATCGCCGTGTCAGCCCATCGCTGGTCGAGGCCCCGCGCTTCCAGAAGGACCCTCTGATCTTGGCCGTTCGAGAGGGCGGGGACGGCGTCCAAGTGGAACTGGGCGCCATCGGCATAGTCGAGGGTCCAGCAGCGACGTCTTTCCCGAACCGGCCTCTCCATGCCGTGCGCGCGTGCATAAGCCGTGATCTCGGCGCCAACCGCGCGCTTCAGCGTGGCCTGGCTGACCTGAGATTTCAGAAGACGCCGCAGTTCGACTACGGAATCGACGTCGTATTCTTCGCGCTCGGTGAGCGGCTTGATCGCCGTGCCGTGCCGAAAGGAACCCTGGACGTAAACCTGCGGGTCAAATTTCTTGATGGCCGACGCATCGCGATGCAACCACTCACCGAGTGAGATGTAGCGGGACGTCGCCTGCTCATAGCGGCTCTTGGGAATTTCGAGTTCGGCGACCAAGGCCTCGAGATACTTTTCGGCCTCGGGCGTGATCACCGTCGTCAGCATGTTCATCGCACTTCACCTTTCGCGTCTCAGCGATGGCGGCTCGGCGACACACGTGCGCTTCCGCCTATGACCATAAGGCCGGAGGCCGCGCCTCTGCGGTCTCCGGCAAAATCCGCGTGGAAGCGGAGGATAGTCAGCCTTTCGGCGGGAACGGATCGTTTCCGTGGCTGTCTCGCTCTCTGATCCGGCCGTCACGGCCATGGATCAGAAGCTCGCTGCCCTGATTCCGCGCGATCTCTCGCCCATGCTCGATGGCTTCGCGCTGGGTGTCGTGGACAGACGTCGCGCGCGAGTTTCCTTCGCCACGAACAGCCCATCCCTCATCGTGCGGGACGATGTGCTGGTTCTTACCCGACATGGATTCACCTCCTATCTCGCGGCGTTCGTCGACAGGCCGGTCCGCGACGCCGGCGATCGCCAAGGATTGGCTTTCGTAGGAGTAGGCTCTTCAGGGATTGGCCTCGGACAATTCGGCTAAAAATTTTCGATCCGCGTCCGAGACAGGTCGAATCTCAGCCTATGATTGTGTCTGGGCAGCAGGACGATCGCGTGAGCAAGCCGACATTGACGCCGGACCAGGTACGCGACGCTCTCAATGAGCTGACGACAGCCGACCTTTATCGGATAGCGGGCTACGGAAAGTTCTGCGGAATGCCCGATCGGCGGCAAGCGCTAGATGTGGTCAGCGACGCGATCCGGCAGTCGCTTGTCGGCGAACGGCGGTGCCCCGTCGGCGTACCTATCAAGACGTTCCTGCGGAATGCGATGAGAAGCCTCATATGGGCTGGCCGCAAAAAGGAAAAACTCGATGAGTGCAGCCTCGACGCGATGGTCGAGGACGAGGGGTTCGATCCCGCGTCGACCGGCCGCGACGCGGAGGAACTGCTTATTGCGAAAGAGGAGGTACAGAGCATGTCCAAAGAGCTCGAGCGTCTCTTCGCCGATGACGAAGATGCGCAGTTGGTCCTGATGGGGGAGTTCGATCAGATGTCAGCTGAAGCAATCCGATCGCTGGGCAACTGGGATCTCAAGGAATTCGCGACGATCCGGAAGCGGATCCGCAGGACGACAGGCAGGGCGTTTCCGTACGGTCAGCGGCCATGAGCGCCGCCTCAAAGGACGGAAAAGCGATGTTGAGTTTCGTCGATAGGCGACTGGATGAGATCGACGCTCTTACCGACGAGGAATTGCTCGCGGAAGCTCAGGAGACCGGTGAGGATCCCGAACGGGTCGCACAGGAGCTGCGCGCTTTAATAGAGAGCCTCATTCAAGAGCAGGCGAAGGAACGCTTGAAGTCGGCGCGGGCATCACTGGACCGCAGGCGTGTCGGGATGCCGATCGCATCAGCGACCTTCCTGAGCTTCGAAAGGAAGCAAGCGATCCTTAAAGGCTTCGCAGAAAATGATGGTCGGCTGGGCGAACGACTGACTATGGCGGCTCGAAAGGGCGACGGAGCTTCCGAAAGGGAGGTCGACTCAATCCTGCAGGATCTTCGCGATCTCGGCGCAATCGACGAGGATGGCAATCCGCGGTGAGCTTCCCGACGCCGGCGGAGCGACTACTGATCGAACTTGGCATCGAAGCGCCGCGAGAGATCGATCTCGAAGCGATCGCCTGGGATGCGGGCGCTGAAGTCCGCTTCGCTTCGCTCGACAGCTGCGAAGCGCGAATCATCGGATACGGTAACCGCGCCATCATCACGGTCGAAGAAAGCTCGATCCCGACGCGGAAGCGCTTCTCGATCGGACACGAGCTTGGACACTGGAAATATCACCGCGGCCGGTCCTTCGTATGCCGAAAGGATGACATTGGCGCCAGGCGCATGCGCGACGCCAATGACCCGGAACGCATCGCCGACGCTTATTCGGCCGACCTGCTGATGCCGACGTTCCTCCTTGCGCCATTGGCGCGCAAAACGCGGCGTTTCACATTTGAAGCGGTCGACGAACTGCGGGAGCAATTCCAAGTAAGCCGCGAGGCGATGACCAGCCGACTGATCGACATCGAACCCGAACCCGCCGTCGTCATCCGTCATTCCCAACAAGGACGGGTTCGATTTCGGCGTACTCGAAGCGTGCCGGAGCGATGGTTCCCGCGGGATGACGTCGATGCAGAATCAAACGCCATGGAGGTGCTCTTCGGCGGCGAAGAGAGATCGCGGCGTCAGCTCATTGGGGCCGATGCATGGTTTTTCGAGCGCGCCGGCATTGGAGACCTTGAGGTCTACGAGCAGTCGCAAAAGCTCAGCAACGGCGACATCCTGACGATCGTGACGTTCAAATCGGCGAGCATGCTCCGAGATTGATAGACCGGAAAGAGCCCGGCTGAGCTCTTCGACCGCGCTGTCGCGACGGGCTTATGGGCTAAGTGCGTCGCACAATTGCACTAAACGACGCTGTTATGGGCGAAGGCTCACGGGATCGGCCGCTAAGGCGAAGGCTCGCCGCAAAGCTGTCGCATTCCGACAACAGTGTGGTACAGCTGCATCAGCGGCAGGCCGCGACTCGGGGTGGGGAACCGTCGCGCGCTCGGGTCATGAGCCTGCGGTCGTGAACTCCCCAGCGCGTTTCGGGTCAGCCTTTGTCTGTCGAAAGTCCGCTCCAGACCCCTGAAGCCTCGACGACGCGCGAACGGCGCGGGCCCGGCGTCGTTGGTCCGCTCGCCGTGTTCGCGGCGCTGCTGTCGGCGCTCGTCACCTTCATGATCCTGACCGGCCGGGCCGACATCGAGCCCACCGAGGAGACGAGCCGCATCGCCGTGCTGGTGAACGCCGGTTTCGTCGCGCTGCTCGTCGTCATCATCGCCTGGGAGATCCGCGGCTTCGTGATGTCGCGCTGGCGCGCGCAGGCGGGCTCGCAGCTTCACGGCCGGCTGGTCGCGATGTTCTCGGTGGTGGCGGTCGCGCCGGCGGCGCTGCTCGCGGTGTTCGCGCTGGTCACGATCGACAAGGGCTTCGACAGCTTCTTCTCGACCCGCGTGCGCGAAATCGTCGACAACTCGCTCGTCGTCGCGCGCGCCTATCTCAACGAGCACGCCCGCTCGATCCGCGGCGAGATCCTCGCCATGGCCAATGACGTGAACCGCGCGCGCCCGCTGTTCGACAGGGACCGGACCCGCTTCGCCGAGTTCTTCACCGCGCAGGCGACGATCCGCGGCCTGCCCGAGGCGCAACTCATCAACCCTACCGACATGTCGGTGGTGGAGCGCGCGAAGATCCAGATCGGCCGCGACTTCCCGAAGCCCCCGGCGCCCGACATCCAGAGCGCCGAGACCGCCGAGCCGATCCTGCTCGCGCCGGGCAAGCAGAACGCCATCGGCGCGATCCTGAAGCTGTCGGGCTATGACGACCTCGTGCTGTTCGTCGCGCGCCCCGTCGATCCTCGCGCCAACAGCTACATGCGGCTCGTGGAGCAGGGGTCGGAGGAATACAACGCCCTGACGCTGCGGCGGCCGCGCATTCAGGCGACCTTCGCGCTGCTCTACGTGCTGCTGTCGCTGTCGCTGCTGCTCGCCGCCATCTGGCTCGGCCTCGCCTTCGCCAACCGCCTCGTCGCGCCGATCCGGCGCCTCATCACCGCCGCCGACCAGGTCAGCCAGGGCGACCTCTATGTCCAGGTGCCGATCTCGCGGAAGCAGGAAGGCGATCTCGGGGCGCTCGGCGAGACCTTCAACAAGATGACGGCGGAGCTCCGCACCCAGCGCAACAAGCTGGTGGAGGCCGCAGAGCAGATGGACAGCCGCCGCCGCTTCACCGAGGCGATGCTGGCGGGCGTCTCGGCCGGCGTCATCGGCATCGACTTCTCGGGCTGCGTCACGCTGATGAACCGCTCGGCCGAACGCCTCATCGGCGAGCCGGAGGAGACGCTGCTCGGCCGTCCGCTGCGCGAGGCCGCCCCCGAATTCGCGCCGCTGATCGACGCCGCGCTCGGGCGGTCGCAGCGGCTGGTGCAGGGGCAGATCACGATCCTGAGGGGAGGTCGCGAGCGCAACCTCAACGTCCGCTTCACGACCGAGACCTCGGCCGCCGACGAGCACGGCTACGTCGTGACGCTCGACGACATCACCGAGCTCGTCTCGGCGCAGCGCACCTCCGCCTGGGCCGACGTCGCGCGCCGCATCGCGCACGAGATCAAGAATCCGCTCACCCCGATCCAGCTCTCGGCGGAGCGCATCCGGCGCAAATACGGCAAGGTCATCGTCGAGGAGCGGGACATCTTCGACCAGTGCACCGACACGATCATCCGCCAGGTCGACGACATCAAACGGATGGTGGACGAGTTCTCGTCCTTCGCCCGCATGCCCAAGCCTACGATCGAGGAGGAGAACCTCGCCGAGATCGTGAAGCAGGGCGTGTTCATGATGCGCGTCGGCTATCCGGACATCGTCATCGAGGCGACGGGCGTCGACAAGCCGGTGGCGGCGCGCTTCGACCGCCGCCTCATCAGCCAGGCGGTCACCAACATCGTCAAGAACGCGACCGAGTCGGTCGCCGCCGTCCCCGAGAACACGCCAGGCGTCGGCCGCATCGACGTCTCCGTGCGCCGCGAGGGCGACATTGCGGTGATCGAGGTGGTGGACAACGGCACGGGACTTCCGACCGAGAACCGACAACGGCTTCTCGAGCCCTATATGACGACCCGCGAGAAGGGCACGGGGCTCGGCCTCGCCATCGTTGGGAAGATCATGGAGGAGCACGGCGGCGGCGTCGAACTGCTCGATTCCCCGGCCGTCGCGGACGGCGGCCGCGGCGCGATGGTTCGGCTCTGGTTCCTGGCCCGCAGTCCGACCGAGACCGCCGTGGTTCCCGCCGACGCCCAGCCCGCCGCCTGATTTCGACGTCTTTCATTTCGGAGCTATTTGGACTTCACATGGCCACCGACATTCTCATCGTCGACGACGAAGCCGACATCCGGGAGCTCGTCGCCGGTATCCTGCAGGACGAGGGCCACGGCGCCCGCACGGCCCGCAATTCCGACGAGGCGCTGGCCGAGATCGCCAAGCGGCGCCCGCACCTCGTGTTCCTCGACATCTGGATGCAGGGCTCGAAGCTCGACGGCCTCGAGCTGCTCGACGTCGTCCACCGCGACCATCCCGAGATCCCGATCGTGATGATTTCGGGCCACGGCAACATCGAGACGGCCGTCTCGGCCATCAAGAACGGCGCCTACGACTTCATCGAAAAGCCCTTCAAGGCCGACCGCCTGGTGCTGATCGCGCAGCGGGCGCTGGAGAGCTACCAGCTGAAGCGCGAGATCAAAGATCTGAAGCGCGGCTCGGGCGTCACCACGAGCTTCGTGGGCAAGTCGACGGTCATGAATCAGCTGCGCGGCGCGCTCGACCGCGTCGCGCCGACCAACAGCCGCATCCTGATCGCGGGACCCTCGGGCTCGGGCAAGGAGCTCGCGGCGCGCGTCATCCACTTGAAGTCGTCGAGGGCCAAGGGCCCGTTCGTCCTCATCAACGCCGCCGCCATCACGCCGGAGCGGATGGAGGAAGAGCTGTTCGGCGTCGAGGGCGTGGAGAACGGCGGCTCGCGCAAGGTGGGGGCGCTCGAGGAGGCGCATGGCGGCACGCTCTTCATCGACGAAGTCGCCGACATGCCGCGCGAGACGCAGAACCGCATCCTGCGGGTTCTCGTCGAGCAGACCTTCACCCGCGTCGGCGGGACCACGAGGGTCCAGGTCGACGTCCGCATCATCTCGTCCTCGGCGCGCAATCTCGAGGAGGAGATCGCGCAGGGACGCTTCCGCGAGGACCTGTTCCACCGCCTCGCGGTGGTTCCGGTGCGCGTGCCGGCGCTCTCCGAGCGGCGCGAGGACATTCCGGAGCTGATCGACCACTTCCTCGACCAGATCTCCGGCGCGACCGGCCTCGCCAAGCGCACCATCGGCGAGGACGCGATGGCGGTGCTCCAGTCGCACGACTGGCCCGGAAACGTCCGGCAGCTTCGCAACAACGTCGAGCGCCTGATGATCCTGGCCGGCGGCGACCCGGACGCGGTGGTGACGGCGAGCATGCTGCCTTCGGAAATCGGCACCATGGTTCCGCCGACGCCGACGGGCGCGGGCGGCGAGCAACTGATGGGCCTGGCGCTCCGCGACGCCCGCGAGATCTTCGAGCGCCAGTATCTGCTCGCGCAGATCAGCCGCTTCGGCGGCAACATCTCACGCACCGCCGAGTTCATCGGCATGGAGCGCTCGGCGCTGCACCGGAAGCTGAAGGCGCTCGGCATCGGGTGAGGCATGCGTGATCCCGGACGTCGCATTGCGTCGATCCGGGATCGTCATCGCGAAGAAGCGCCTTTAACTCAGGACGATCCCGGCTCTGCGCTCCGCGTCGGCCGGGATGATGGCTGACTCAACGGAAATCCCATGTCCCGCATCGCCTATGTCAATGGCCGTTACGTCCCTCACGCCGAGGCTTCGGTCCACATCGAGGATCGGGGCTATCAGTTCGCCGACGGCGTCTACGAGGTCTGCGAGGTCATGGGCGGGCGGCTCATCGACGAGCCGCGGCACCTCGCGCGCCTCTGGCGCTCGCTGGACGAACTCAGGATCCGCCATCCGATGAGCGAGGCGGCGCTGAAGGTGGTGTTGCGCGAGACCGTGCGCCGCAACCGGGTGCGGGAGGGCATCGTCTATCTCCAGGTGACCCGCGGCGTCGCCCGGCGCGACCATTATTTTCCCGCCGCGACCGTCGCGCCGGCGGTCGTCGTCACGTCGCGCTCGTTCGACCGGGCGAAGAACGACGTCGGCGCGGAGGCGGGCGTGAAAGTGATCACGGTCCCGGAGAACCGCTGGCCGCGCGTCGACATCAAGTCTGTCGGCCTGCTTCCGAACGTGCTGGTCAAGCAGCAGGCCAAGGAGGCCGGCGCGAAGGAGGCCTGGTATGTGGACGCCGACGGCCATGTCACCGAAGGCGGCTCGACCAACGCCTGGATCGTGAGCGCCGACGGCGTGTTGATCACCCGCCCGGCCGAAAGCGGCATCCTGCGCGGCATCACCCGATCGACGGTCGCCGACATGGCGCGCGATCTTCAGATCCGCGTCGAGGAGCGGCCCTTCACGGTCGCCGAGGCCAAGGCTGCCAAGGAAGCTTTCATGACCGCCGCGACCGCGATCGTGACGCCGATCGTCGCGATCGACGGCGCGCCGGTGGGCGACGGCCGGCCGGGCAAGGTCGCGCTCGAATTGAGACGCCGCTATCACGAATTCGCCCATCGCGGTGAAGCGTAACGAAAAACGCCGCCTTGGACGGTTCGTCCTACCACCAAAGTCTTGCGGAACGCCGCCCTGACGGCCTTAATAAGGGGGACGCCGCTTCGTGAAGTCGGCGTCGGCGCTGCGGGCGGGCGGCGGACGGGGGCCAAAAATCCTTCGGACGATCTCCATGACGCCTGCGACGGCCGACGCCAGCGGACGGCGAGCGACTGCGCAAACGAAAGAACAAGAAGATGGCCGCTGAGCGCGCACAGAACCTTCAAGACACCTTTCTCAACAATGTCCGCAAGAACAAGGTCCCGCTGACGATCTTCCTGGTGAACGGCGTCAAGCTGCAGGGCGTGGTCACCTGGTTCGACAATTTCTGCGTGTTGCTGCGCCGCGACGGGCACTCGCAACTCGTGTACAAGCACGCCATATCGACGGTGATGCCGGGACACCCGATCCAGCTCTTCGAGCCCGAAGAGGCGGAAGGGGACATCGTCCCGTCGCGCGGCGGGCGGTGACGACGCGGCCGACCGTCGTCTTGTGACGCGTCGCATGGGTTGAACGTTTGGAAGATACCGGTTCTTCGGCGGCGGAAGCTCGCCGCCCGACGGCGCGCACCCGCGCGATGGTGATCACGCCGTTGCTCGGCAGGGCGCCGTCCACGAGCGCGCGCACGCCCGAGGCGCGCCTCGAGGAGGCGGTCGGCCTCGCCGACGCCATCGAGCTCGACGTGGTCGCGAGCCGGCTGGTGACGCTCTCCGAAATCCGGCCCGCCACCTATCTGGGCAAGGGCAAGGTCGCGGAGTTCGCCGACATCGCGAAGGCCGAGGGCGTGGAGCTCGTGGTGATGGACACCGCGCTCTCGCCGGTCCAGCAGCGCAATCTCGAGAAGGAGCTCGGGGCCAAGGTGCTGGATCGCACCGGCCTCATCCTCGAGATCTTCGGCCGCCGCGCCCGCACCAAGGAAGGCGTGCTGCAGGTCGAGCACGCGCATCTCACCTGGCAGAAGAGCCGGCTCGTCCGATCCTGGACCCATCTCGAGCGCCAGCGCGGCGGCTTCGGCTTCCTCGGCGGCCCGGGCGAAACCCAGATCGAGGCCGATCGCCGCGTCATCGGCGAGCGCATCCTCAAGATCGAGCGCGAGCTCGAGCAGGTGAAACGCACCCGCGGCCTCCACCGCGCGGGGCGCAAGCGCGTGCCGTACCCGGTGGTCGCGCTCGTCGGCTACACCAACGCCGGCAAGTCGACGCTGTTCAACCGCCTGACGCGCGCCGACGTCACCGCCGCCGACATGCTGTTTGCGACGCTCGACCCGACGCTGCGCCAGATCCGCCTGCCGCATGGCGCGCCCGCGATCCTGTCGGACACTGTGGGCTTCATCTCCGAACTGCCCACGCAGCTCATCGCCGCCTTCCGGGCGACGCTCGAGGAGGTGCTGGAGGCCGACGTCATCCTCCACGTCCGCGACGTCTCCCACGACGACACGGAAGCGCAGGGCGAGGACGTCGTGTCGGTGCTGAAGGATCTCGGCGTCGATCCCGAGACGGACCCGCGGCTGATCGAGGTCTGGAACAAGATCGACGCGCTCGGAGAGGACGCCAAGGCCCATCTCGCCGCCACCGCCGCCCGGCGCGAGGAACTGAACCGGCCTGCGCTCGTCTCGGCGCTGACGGGCGAAGGCGAGGGCGCGCTGCTCGCCGCGATCGAGGAGCGGATCTCCACCGGCCGCGAGACCTATGTGGTGAGCGTCGCAGCCGCCGACGGCGCGAGCGAGAACTGGCTGCGGCGCCAGGGCGACGTGATGGCGCGCGACGTCGACGAGGACGGGGCTGTGCGCTTCGTGCTCCGCCTCGAGGCCGGACGGGTCGAGGGACTGCTCCGCCGCTTCCCCGCGGCCGCGCCCTATGGCGAGAACGCCGCCGAGCGTCGCAGCGCCTGAGCCCAGGCGGACACGAGCCGCCTCCGCTCCCGACTTTGTATCAAAACGTATCGCGGGACCGGTTTCGCGACATCTCGCGACAGTCGCGTCGCGAGGCTGACAAAGACGTGCGACAGCCTCCGCATAGAACTGTTCTACCTTGAAGTCGGGGGAAGCTCCCCCGTCCGCCATAGCCTGGCGTCGTCGCCGCCGCGTCGTTGGACGCGCGGCCGACGCCGGGATCCAAGCTGAGACCCCAGGGAGATGTCCATGGTTCGGCTCAACGTGAATGGTCAGGTCCGCGAGATTGAAGCGGATCCCGGCACCCCGCTCCTCTGGGCGCTCCGCGAGCAGCTCGGGCTCACCGGCACCAAATATGGCTGCGGCGTCGCGCAATGCGGGGCCTGCACGGTGCACATCGACGGCGCGGCGGTGCGCGCCTGCGTCATGCCGCTCGCTTCGGTGAAGGAAGAGCAGAAGATCGTCACCATCGAGGGGCTGGCCAACGGCAAGCCGCATCCTGTGCAGAAGGCCTGGGTCGATCTCGACGTCCCGCAATGCGGCTTCTGCCAGTCGGGCATGATCATGGCGGCGGCGGCGCTCCTGAAGGAGAACCCGAACCCGACCGACGAAGACATCCGCTCCGAGATCACCAACATCTGCCGCTGCGGCACCTACAACCGCGTTCTCGCCGGCATCAAGAAGGCCGCCGTCGAAGGCGGCGCGGGTTGAGGGAGGCGGTCATGAACAAGCTCTTTTCGCAAGCTCCCTCGCCCTCGCGCCGAGGCTTCCTCGCGGGCGTCGCGGCCGTCGCCGGCGGCGCGTCCTTCGGCTTCCACATTCCCTTCGCGGACGCCGCCGAACCGGCTTTCCCGGACGAGGTCAACGCCTGGGTGGTGGTGAAGCCCGACGACACGGTGGTGATCCGCATCGCCCGTTCCGAGATGGGGCAGGGCACGCTCACAGGCCTCGCCCAGATGGTCGCCGAAGAGCTCGAATGCGACTGGTCCAAGGTCACGACCGAGTATCCGACGCCCGGCGAGAACCTGAAGCGCAAGCGCGTCTGGGGCGCGATGGCGACCGGCGGCAGCCGCGGCATCCGCGAGAGCCATCAATATGTCCGCGAAGGCGGCGCGGCCGCGCGCGAGATGCTGATCGCAGCCGCGGCCAAGGGCTGGGGCGTGAAGCCATCCGAGTGCAAGGCCGAGAACAGCGTCATCACGCACGCGGCTTCCGGCCGCTCCACCACCTACGGCAAAGTCGCGGCGGAAGCGGCCAAGATGGAGCCGCCGAAGGAGATCCGCCTCAAGGATCCGAAGGACTGGGGCGTTATCGGCAAGTCGCTGCTGCGGCTCGACACCAAGCCGAAGACCGACGGCAGCCAAGTCTACGGCATGGACCTCAGCTTCCCCAACATGCTGAACGCCGCCATCAAGGACTGTCCGGTGCATGGCGGGACGCTGAAGAGCGTGAACAGCGCCGACGCCGAGAAAGAGCCGGGCGTGCGCGGCGTCGTGCGCGTCGGCGACAGCGGCGTCGCGGTGGTGGCGGACACCTTCTGGCAGGCGAAACTCGCCGCCGACCTGCTCGAGATCGAGTGGGACCCGGGCAAGAACGGCGAGGTTTCGAGCGCGAGCCTCGCGGAGTGGTTGAAGGAGGGGCTAGACGCCAAGGAGGCCTTCGTCGGCAACAAGAACGGCGACGCGGCCAAGGCGCTCGGCTCCGCCGCCAGGGTCGTCGAGGCGACCTACAGCTATCCGCTCCAGAACCACGCCTGCATGGAGCCGATGAACGCGACGGCGATCTGGACGGAAGACCGCTGCGAGGTCTGGACCCCGACCCAGAACGGCGAGGGCGCGCTCGCCGCCACCATCGCGGCCTCGGGGCACGACGCCTCCAAGTGCGACGTCCACAAGGTGCATCTCGGCGGCGGCTTCGGCCGGCGCGGCGCGACCCATGACTGGGTCACGCAAGTCGTCGAGATCGCCAAGAAGTTCCCGGGCCGGCACGTCAAGCTGATCTGGACGCGCGAGGAGGACATGATCCACGGGCGCTTCCACCCGATCACCCAGTGTCGGATGCGCGCCGCGCTGAACGACAAGGGCGAGCTGACGGGGATGCACATGCGCATTTCCGGCCAGTCGATCGTGGCCGCGATCGTCCCGGGCCGGCTCGCCGAAGACGGCAAGGATCCGTTCGTGTTCCAGGGGCTGATGGCGAGCGGCAAGGAGTTCGAGATCGGCTACACGATCCCGAACCTCCTGATCGACCACGCGATGCGGAACCCGCATCTCACGCCCGGCTTCTGGCGTGGGGTGAACACCAATCCGAACGCCATCTATCTCGAATGCTTCATGGACGAGCTCGCCCACGCCACGGGGCAGGACCCGCTCGCCTTCCGTCTGAAGCTCATGGAAAACCACCCGAAGCATCGCGCGGTGCTGCAGGCGGTCGCCGACAAGATCGGCTGGGACAAGCCCGCGCCGAAGGGCATCTATCGCGGCCTCGCGCAGGTGATGGGTTTTGGCGCCTACGTCGCTGGCGCGGCGGAGGTCTCGGTCACCGACGGCGAGCTGAAGGTCCACCGCATCGTGGCGGCGACCGACCCCGGCTACGCGGTCAACCCGCAGCAGATCGAGGCGCAGGTCGAGGGCTCGTTCGTCTATGGCCTCTCGGCGGCTCTTTATGGCGAGATGACCGTCGAGAAGGGCCGCGTCGTCGAGGAGAACTTCAACACCTACAGGGTGATGAAGCTCGCCGAGATGCCGAAGGTCGAATCGATCCTGATGCCGTCCGGCGGCTTCTGGGGCGGCGTCGGCGAGCCGACGATCGCGGTCGCCGCGCCCGCCGTGTTGAACGCGGTCTTCGCCGCGACAGGTAAGCGCGTGCGGAACATCCCGCTGAAGAACACGGACCTGAAACAGGCGTGACGCGCATCTATCCGGGAAGGCCCTGGGCCGTGGCCGCGTTCGTCGCGGTCGCCTTCGGCCTTCCCGCCTTCGCCGCCGAGCCGACGCCGCCCGGAGCCACGAGCTGCTCGGGCTGCCATGCGGCGGGCTCCGCCTTCGGGCCGCTGGCGGGCGTTCCCGCCGAGCGCACCGAGGCGGCGCTTGCGGCGTTCCGTTCGGGCGAGCGCCCCTCGACGCTGATGGGCCGGATCGCCAAGGGCTTCGACGAGAACCAGTCGCGCGCGATCGCGCAGTGGTGGGCGGGCCAGGAGGCGGGCAAGTGACGGCGCCGATCACACGGCGAGCCGCGGGTATCGGCCTTGGCGCGGCGGCGCTCGCGCTGTCTGCTCCGATCGTGGCGCGAGCCGCGAAGCCGAGGGTCGTTGTGGTCGGCGGCGGGTTTGGCGGCGCGGAGGCCGCCCGCGCGCTCGCCGCTGGCGGCGCGGACGTCACGCTCGTCGAGCCGAACGAGACCTACGCCTCCTGCCCGTTCTCCAACGAGGTGATCGTCGGCCTGCGGCCAATGGAGCGGCAGCTCTTCGGCTATGACGGCGTGAAGGCCGCCGGCGTCACCGTCGCCCGGACCTCCGCGACGGCGATCGACGCGCAGGAGAAGACGGTCGCGCTCGCCTCCGGCGGACCGCTGCCGTTCGACCGGCTTGTGCTGTCGCCGGGCATCGAGATCCGCTACGGCGCGCTCGCCGGCTATGACGAGGCCGCTTCAACGGTCCTGCCGCACGCCTGGAAGGCCGGGGACCAGACGCTCCTTCTGGCCAAGCAGCTCGAGGCCATGGAGGACGGCGGCCTCGTGGTGATGTCGGCGCCCGCTAACCCCTTCCGCTGTCCGCCCGGTCCCTATGAGCGCGCGAGCCTGATCGCGCATTATCTCAAGACGCGGAAACCGAAGTCGAAGCTCATCCTGCTCGACGCCAAGGACAAGTTTTCGAAGCAGCCGTTGTTCGAAGCGGCATGGAAGGAGCTTTACGCCGGCGTGCTGGAGTTCGTGCCGCTCTCGGCCGGCGGGCAGGTGACCGAGGTCGACGCGAAGCAGAAAACCTTCAAGACCGACTTCGAGACCTATCGGGCGGCGGTCGGCAACGTCATCCCGCCGCAGCGCGCCGCGAGGA
Organism: Chenggangzhangella methanolivorans; assembly: GCF_042648545.1. Taxonomy (NCBI): domain Bacteria; kingdom Pseudomonadati; phylum Pseudomonadota; class Alphaproteobacteria; order Hyphomicrobiales; family Methylopilaceae; genus Chenggangzhangella; species Chenggangzhangella methanolivorans. The sequence continues at coordinate 1,383,382 of NZ_JBHRXS010000006.1, read as the reverse complement.
TCGCGGTCGACGCCGGCTGCGCCGACAAGTCCGGCTGGTGCCCGATCGATCCGGTCACCTTCGAGTCGAAGCTCATTCCGGGGGTCCACGTCATCGGCGACGCCGCGATCGCCGGCGCGATGCCGAAATCGGCCTTCTCGGCGAACGCCCAGGCCAAGGTCTGCGCCGAGGCCGTTCTAGCGTTGATCGCGGGACAAGAGCCCGTCGAGCCGCGCCTCATCAACACTTGCTACAGCCTCGTGGCTCCGGGCTACGGCATCTCGATCGCGGGCGTGTTCAAGCCGTCGAACGGACTTCTGGCCGACGTCGAGGGCGCGGGCGGGATCAGCCCGCTGAACGCGCCGAATGCGGCGCGCGAACAGGAGGCGAAATACGCCGAGGCCTGGTACGACGTCATCACCAAGGCGACGTTCGGATGAGATGGCGCGCGCAATCCTGTTCCTCGCCACGCTTGTCCTCGCCAGCAGCGCGCATGCCGACGGCGGGCGCTACGAGGTTTTGGGCGACGAGATCCCCAAACCTCTCACCGATCAGCCCGGAGATCCGGCGCGCGGCCGCGCCATCGTGGTCGACCGCCGCAAGGGGCTCTGCCTGCTCTGCCACTCCGGGCCTTTTCCGGAGGAGCGCTTTCAGGGTGATCTCGCGCCTTCGCTCGAGGGCGCGGGCGACCGCAACACGCCCGGCGCGCTGCGCCTTCGGCTGGTGGACAGCCGCCGCGTGAATACGGATACGATCATGCCGCCTTACTTTGAAACGACGGGCCTCCATCGGGTCGCGCCGGAATTCAGGGACAAGACAATCCTGAACGCGCAGGAGATCGAGGACGTGATCGCGTTTCTCGCCACGCTGAAGACGACGGGCGGAAGCCGATGACCGCCGTTTCCCGCAGGTCTGCGCTCGGGATCGGCGCAGGCGCGCTCGCGCTCGTCACGGTGAAGCCGGCCGCCGCCCAGTTCGTCCGCAAGGACGGCGCCGCCACCCTTGAGGCGATCCGCGCCTTCACCGGCGGCAAGGAGGCGGCGCCCGGCAAGATCGTCATGGACATTCCCCCCTTGGTCGAGAACGGCAATTCGGCGCCGCTGAAGCTCGACGTGCCGGGCCTGGGCGACGGCGTGTTCGTGCGCCGCATCGGCGTGTTCAACGAGAAGAATCCGCTGCCCGAGACCGTCACGCTGCATCTCGGCCCGCGGACGGCCCCGCGCGTGCAGACTCGCATCCGCCTCGCCGACAGCCAGACCATCACGGCGATCGCCGAGCTTTCGGACGGCACGTTCCATTCCGCGACCGCCGACGTGATCGTCACGCTGGCGGCCTGCGTGGAGGGCTGAAGGCATGGCGCGCGCGCTCGTCAACGCTCCGAAGACCGCCAAGGCCGGCGAGATGATGGAGATCAAGACCCTCATCAGCCACGTGATGGAGACCGGATTCCGGCCGGGCATGGACGGCAGGATCAAGCCGCGCGACATCATCACGGAGTTCGCCTGCGAATATGACGGCGAGGTCGTGTTCCGCGCCGCGCTCCATCCGGCGACTTCGGCCAATCCCTATCTCGCCTTCGAGACCCGCGCGACGCGCAGCGGTCCGATGAAGCTGACCTGGCGCGGCGACAATGGCTTCGAGCAGACCGAAACGGTCGACATCACGGTGGAGTAGCGCCGCGGCAGCATCGCTTCTCGCGCTGACGACGCTCGGGGCGCTGGCGGAGCCGAAACGCTCGGGCTTCGACGACATGTCCGCCTCGACGCAGGCGATGCAGCGTGACGACGTCCAGAACCCCGGAATGCTCGCGGCCGGACAGGGCGAGGCGCTGTGGAACGCGCAGCCGCCCGGCGGCGGACAGTCCTGTGCAAGCTGCCACGGAGATGCGACGGCGAGTATGAAGGGCGTCGCGGCGCGCTATCCTGCGTTCGACGAGGCGACCCGGCGGCCCATCGATCTTCAGGACCGCATCCGCGCCTGCAACGCCCGCAGGCCCGGCGCGCCGGACATGCCGCATGAGAGCGAGGAGCTCGTGGCGCTTTCGGCCTATGTCGGGCTGCAGTCGCGCGGAACGCCCACGGCGCCGGATCCGGATCCGCGGCTCGCGCCGTTCAGGGCGCGCGGGCAGGCCTTGTTCGAGCGGCCGATCGGCCAGCTGAACCTTTCCTGCGCGGCCTGCCATGACGCGCGGGCGGGCGGGCGGCTCGCCGGCGCACTCATCCCGCAGGGGCACCCGAACGGCTATCCGCTCTATCGGCTCGAATGGCAGGGGATGGGCTCGCTCCAGCGGCGGCTGCGCAACTGCATGACGGGCGTGCGCGCCGAGGCGCCGCCGTTTGGCGCGCCGGACTTCGTGGAGCTCGAACTTTATCTTCAGTCGCGCGCCGCGCCGCTCGCCGTCGAAACGCCGGCGGTCCGGCCGTAGGCCGGGCTTTCGCGTCGTCAAAAGAGGAGGGACGGCCGCCGGCGCGGGAACGCAGGGGGGGGGGAGTGTCGGCGGCCGTCCGCGGCGCCTTGGGGGAAAGGCGCCCGCCGGGCGCGGCGGGGTTCGGAGGGGGGAGCCGCGCCCGGGCGTTCGAGGCCGCGCCTTTCAGGGCGCGGACAGAAAGGTCGTGAGGGCTCAGCCCTCGTTGTCGTTGCCGGTCCAGCCGCGGAACACGGCGCCGGTGCCGGTCGGCGAGGGCGGAGTGGCGAGGCCGCGGATCTCGCGCTCGAGCATCACCGGCGTCATGTTCTGCTGCAGGCGCGGGTCGCGCTCGCCCTGGGCGGTCGGCGCCTGCATCCCGCCGGCGCGCTCGCTGGCGGTGCTGGCGGCGTGGGCGGCGGAGGCGGAGATGACGAGAGCGGCGGCGGCGGTCAGAATCGTCTTCATCGAACTGGTCTCCATCTTTCGGTCTGCGGCGGAGGCCGCGAAGTCGAGACGCGGAAGCGCCCCGTCGATGAAGAGAGGTTTAAGCGCCGCCTGTCGCAGAGATCTGTCGGCGAACAGGTCGAACGGTCGCGATTTGTATCGGCCGCAGTCGTCGCGACATTCTGATACACTTTTTCCCGGCGTCGCTTCGGCGATCACGCTATGGTGCTCTTGGCACACATCTTGAGCATCGCAATGGAACCGCAGCCCCACATCGCCGTGGTCGACGACCACAGGGACATCCGAGATCTCGTTTCGAAGTATCTCGCCCAGCACGGCTACCGCGTGAGCCAGGCCGAGAGCGCGCCCGCGTTCCGCCGGCTCGCCGAGAAGACGGCGGTCGATCTCGTGGTGCTCGACGTCATGATGCCGGGCGAGGACGGGCTGTCGCTGTGCCGGGAGCTGCGGGCCGCGACCGACATCCCGGTCATCATGCTGACCGCGATGGCCGAGGACACCGACCGCATCGTCGGACTCGAGATCGGCGCCGACGACTATCTGACGAAGCCGTTTAACCCGCGAGAGCTTCTCGCGCGCATCAAGGCGGTGCTGCGCCGCGTCCAGTCGCTTCCGCCCCAGCGCGGCGCCCCCAAGGCCAAGGAGATCCGCTTCGACCGCTGGCTGCTCAATGTCGGCCGGCGCGAACTGGTCGACGACGGCGGCGTGGCGGTGCCGCTCTCGACCGCGGAGTTTCGGCTGCTGTCGGCCTTTCTCGATCACGCCGGCTTGGTGCTCAGCCGTGACCAGCTGCTCGACCTCACGGTCGGACGCGCCGCCGATCCCTTCGACCGCTCGATCGACAATCAGGTGAGCCGTCTGCGCAAGAAAATCGAGGCCGATCCCAAGACGCCGACGCTCATCAAGACGCATTGGGGCGGCGGCTACAGCTTCTCGGCGGAGATGACGACGTGATCCGCCAGTTCTGGTCGAGAAGCCTGACCGTCCAGTTCATCGTGCTGATGCTGCTTGCGCTCGCCGCCTCTCAGGGCGTCGGCGCGGTGGTCGCGTGGTACGAGCGCTCCGACCTCCTGCAGAAGCAGATCAAGTCGGAGTTCGTCAGCCGGGCGGCCTCGGTGGCGCAGCTCCTCGAGGCGACGCCCAAGGAGCTGCAGGACGACATTCTGGCTGCGACCGCGACCAACTATTCGCGCTTCTGGGTCTCGCCCGCTCCGCCGACCGAGGTCGCGGACTGGCGCGGCGAGGCGTTCCGGCAGCTCACCTTGCCGCTGCCGAGCTACATCAATCTCGGCAGCCCCGAGAAGCTCAGGACGGCGCCGCCCAACGAGGCGCTGCTCGCCGCCGCCAAGGCCTCCACCAGCGCGCAATGGAGCGAGCTGTCGTCGAGCGCCTGGCCGCTCGACCGGACGGCGAAGTTCGTGCGGCTCGACGACGCCTTCGGCATGGGGCTCGCGGTGCGGCTCACCAACGGCTCGTGGCTCAACACCGCCTTCGCCAAGCCCGCCGCCAACGCGTTCTGGACGCAGCAGGCCGCGGCCTCGATCGGTTTCGCAGCGCTCCTCCTCTGCGCCATCGCCGTGGTGCTGGTGCGCGGCATCACCCGCCCGATGCGGCGCATGGCGGACGCGGCGGAAGCGCTCGGCCGCGGCGAGCGCGTCGAACTCGCCGAGACCGGCCCGGACGACATCCGCCAGACGGCGGAAGCCTTCAACCGCATGCAGGACCGCCTGCAGCGCTTCGTCGAGGACCGCACCCGCATGCTCGCGGCGATCGGCCATGACCTGAGGACGCCCATCACCTCGCTTCGGCTGCGCGCCGAATTCGTCTCCGACGAGGAGACGCGCGAAAAAATGCTGGCGACGCTCGATGAACTGCGCGGGATGACCGAGGCGAGCCTCGCCTTCGCGCGCGAGGAGGCGGTCGAGGAGGAGACCCGCGCGGTCGACCTGACGGCGCTCGTCGAAAGCCTCTGCGACGACCTGCGGGAGCTCGGGCAGGAAGTCGTTTTCCTGGAGGGCGCGCGCATTCGCACCCGCTGCCGGCCGGACTCGTTGCGCCGGGCGGTCCGCAACCTCGTCGAGAACGCCTCGCGCTACGCCGGCGGAGCGCGCGTCAGCGTGTTCGAGACCGCGCAGGCGATCGCAATCGACGTCGAGGATGACGGGCCCGGCGTGCCCAAAGACGCGCTGGAGCAGGTGTTCGCGCCGTTCTACCGGCTGGAGGTCTCGCGCAACCGCGAGACCGGGGGCGTCGGGCTCGGCCTCGCCATCGCCCGCTCTATCGCGCGCCGGCATGGCGGCGACGTCGTGCTGGAGAACCTCGACAAGGGCCTGCGCGCGCGCATCACGCTTCCGCAGGCGAGGGTGGCGGGCGAAAGCGAACAGACGTCCGCGCCCCGCCAGCGCCGGGCCGCGCTCCCGGCCCCCGTGACCTCGCCCGCGGCGCCTGCGCGCTGAGGGGCGAGGCCCGGACGGCCGCAGCGGCTCAGTAGCGCTTGTAGCTCAGGAACTTGCCCGACATCTGGAGTTTCACCCGGTCGCCCTTCTGATCGGGCTGGCGCTCCATCGTCATGTCGAAGTCGATCGCCGACATGATGCCGTCGCCGAACTCCTCGTTGATGAGCTCCTTCCAGGTCGTGCCGTAGACCATGACGAGCTCGTAGAACCGGTAGATCACCGGGTCGGTCGGCGGGATCTCGGTGAGCGAGCCGCGATAGGGGATCTCGGTCAGCAGGATCTCGGCCTCCTTCGGCAGGTCGAGCAGCGCGGCGGCCTTGGCGGCCTCGCTCGGCTCGAGCCGCATCTGGCCGAGCAGCGCGGCGGTGATCACGATCGGCGAGGTCGAGACCGAGACCTTCTCGTGGATCTCCTTCCAGGTCAGGCCCTTCATTCTCTTCTGCGACAGGACGAGTTCGGTGACTTCGGCGCGGATCATGGCGCGGCTCTCCTTGGGTGAGGCAGGTTGAGGTCGGGGTAGTGAAAAGTCAGGCCGACGCGGCGCGGGCCGGGGCGATCTCGGGCGGCGCGGCGGCGGCCGTCTCGCCCGGCCGCACCAGCGGCGGGCGGCGCGGGTCGTAGCTCTTCCCGGCGATCTCCGACGCGAAAGTCTTCGAGCGCGTCACGAGGAAGTCGAGCAGGTGGTTGCGCAGCGCGTAGTAGCTGTCGTGCTTGTGGATGTCGGTGCGCCGCCGGTCTTTCGGCAGCGTGTTCTCGACGATCTCGGCAATCTTGGCGCCCGGACCGTTGGTCATCAGCACGATCTTGTCGGCGAGCAGCATGGCCTCGTCGACGTCGTGGGTGATCATGAACACGGTCTGCTCGGTCTCGGTGCAGATGCGGCGCACCTCGTCCTGAAGGGACCCGCGCGTCAGCGCGTCGAGCGCCGAGAACGGCTCGTCCATCAGCAGCATCTTGGGCTCGATCGCGAGCGCCCGGGCGATGCCGACCCGCTGCTTCATGCCGCCCGACAGCTCCGCCGGCTTCTTGTGCTCGGAGCCGGTGAGATGGACGACGTCGATGTATTTCTGGCAGTGCGCCCGGACCTTGTCCTTCGGCCAGTCGGGATGACGCGACGTCACCGCGAAGGCGATGTTGCCCATCACCGACATCCAGGGCAGCAGCGAATGCCCCTGGAAGATCACCGCGCGGTCGAGGCTCGGACCCGAGATCTCGCGGCCGTCCACGATCACGACCCCGGCCGAGGGCTGGTCGAGGCCTGCGAGCACGTTGAGGATCGTGGTCTTGCCGCAGCCCGAATGGCCGATGAGGCAGACGAACTCGCCCTTGGCGATCGGCAGCCAGACGTTCTCGAAGACCGTGGTCTCGGTCCCGCCGGGCGCCGGATAGCGGCGCGCCAGCGCCTCGATGGAGATGAGGGGCTTGGTCATGGGCGAACGCCTGAAGGTTCGTCATGCCCCGGCTTGTCCGGGGCATCCACCGCGCCGACGCGCGGCGCTTCGTGGGTTGGCGTGGATCCCCCGGACAAGCCGGGGGATGACGAGGCGGTTGTGGTTTCAGACGACGCCATCACCGTCACTCCCGGTAGGCCACGAGGCGGGCGGCGCGGGCGAGGGCGACGTCGAGGATCATGCCCACGAGGCCGATCAGCAGGATCGCGGTCAGGATGTTGCCGATGGAGAGGTTGTTCCACTCGTTCCAGACGAAGTAGCCGATGCCGGTGCCGCCCACGAGCATCTCGGCCGCCACGATCACGAGCCAGGCGATGCCGATCGAGATGCGCATGCCGGTCATGATGGTGGGGGCCGCCGCCGGCAGGATCACCATGAAGGCCTTGCGCAGCGGTCCGACCTCGAGCGTCGCGGCGACGTTGAGCCACTCTTTCCTGACGCTCGCGACCCCGAAGGCCGTGTTGATCAGCATCGGCCACAGCGAGCAGATGAAGATCACGAAGATGGCCGAGATCCCTGAGTCCTTGATCGTGTAGAGCGCGAGCGGCATCCAGGCCAAAGGCGAGATGGGTTTGAGGATCTGGATGAAGGGATCGAGCGCCCGGTAGGTGAGCGGCGACATGCCGATCAGGAAGCCGAGCGGGATCGCGACCAGCGCCGCGAGGCCGTAGCCGACCAGCACGCGCCCGAGCGAATAGGCGAGCTGGATCCCGACGCCTTGGTCGTTCGCGCCGCGGACGTAGAACGGGTCCTTGATGTGTTTCCAGAGCGTCGCGCCGACATCGGCAGGGGTTGGGAACGCGCTCTTCTGTCCCTCCGCGGCCGCGCCCGAGACGAGGGCTGCGTATTCCGGATCGACGTTTCCGGCCGCGCCTGCGGTCGGAAGGGTCGCGACGTGCCAGATCCCGATCAGCGCCGCGAGGATCGCGATCGAGAGCAGGCCGGCGCGAAGAGACAGCGAGGCGCGCATCGCTCAGGTCCGCTTGATCGCGAAGGACTCGACGTACTCCGCCGGCTTGGCCGGATCGAACGGCTTGCCCATCACCGAGAACGTCTTGGTGGTGGCGGTCGGCGCGGTGAGCCCGGCCTCGGCCATGAGCTTGGTCGCGTCGGTCGCGAGGAACACGTCCTTGGCCACCTTCTGGTAGTCGACGTCGCCCTTGATCTGCCCCCAACGCTTCATCTGGGTGAGGATCCAGACCGCGAAGCTCTCATAGGGGAAGGGGTCAAACGCGATGCGGTTCGGGTCCTTCATCACCTTGCCGAGCCCGTCCGCGAAGGTGCCGGTCAGCACCTGTTCGACGACCGTCTGCGGCTGGTTGAGGTAGTTGGTGGGTGCGATCGCCTCGGCGATCTGCTTGCGGTTCTCGGGCTTCTGCGCGAACGCCGTCGCCTCGATGATCGCCTTCAGCAGCGCCTGATAGGTGCCCGGCATCTCGGTCACGAACTGCTTGGAGGCCGAGAACGCGCAGCAGGGGTGGCCGTCCCAGATCTCCTTTGAGAGCAGATGGATGAAGCCGACGCCGTCATAGACGGCGCGCTGGTTCACAGGGTCGGGCGCGAGAAAACCGTCGATGTTGTCGGCGCGCAGGTTCGCGACCATCTCGGGCGGCGGCACGGCGCGGATCTGCACGTCGCGGTCCGGGTCGATCCCGGCCTCGGCGAGGTAGTAGCGCAGCAGGTAGTTGTGCATCGAATAGTCGAAGGGCACGGCGAACTTCATGCCCTTCCAGTCCTTCGGGTCGCGCTTGTCCTTGTGCTTGACCGCGAGGGTGATGGCCTGGCCGTTGATGTTCTCGACCGCCGGCATCGTCCACGGGATCGGGTTCGAGCCCACCCCCATCGAGATCGCGAGCGGCATCGGCGAGAGCATGTGGGCGGCGTCGTATTCCTTGTTGATCGCCTTGTCGCGGATCACCGCCCAGCCGGCGGTCTTCACCACTTCGACGTTCAGCCCCTGCTTTTCATAGAAGCCCATCGGCTTGGCCATGATGATCGGGGTCGCGCAGGTGATGGGGATGAAGCCGACCTTGAGGTCCTTCTTCTCGACCGGCAGCCCTTGGGCGAAGACCTCGGTCGCGGTCGCAAGCGGGAACAGCGCGTTGACGGCGGCGATCGCCGTCCCGGCGCCGACGGCGGCCAGGAAGGCGCGGCGGGTGGCGTCCTGCGGGAACAGCGCCCGCATCACCGCGCTCTCGACGACGCGCTTCGAGCGGTCGTCGGCGCTTGCGGGGTCGGCCGCGTGCTCGGCCTGACTGGCGTGGCGGCCGCAGGAGCAACCGGGGGTCAGGCGGTGGCGGGCGTCGAAGGGGTCTTTGAAAGCGGTCATCGGCGCGAGGCTCCGGTGGCGAGGCGTCACTTCCATTGCGAAGCGCGTGCCAAACTCCGGACGCCGCGCAATCCTCTCGCGTTCTTGACGCAAACGCGCTGGCGGTCGGTTACGAAAAATCGTAATTTACGAAATATCGTCTCTTGCTTACGAGATTTCGTTGTTGGCGCAGCTTTCGTTCGATCTCGGCCGGAACCCCGTCGCGGCCTTCGAGGCGCTCGCCGAGGCGGCGCTCGTGGTCGATCCGTTCGCCGACCGGGTGCTCGCCGCCAACGACGCCGCGCGCCGCCTACTGGCGGGCGGCGAGGGCGCAGACGTGGTCGGCCGCTCCTTCGCAGAGCTGCATCCGGGCCAGCGTCCGGCGCTCGTGGTGTTCACGGACGCGGTGCTGACGCTCGGCCGGCACTGGACGCGCTCGCTCTCGCCCGCGCCCTTCGAAGGAGGGGCGGCGCGCTACGAATATTCCGGCGTGCGGCTCGAGGGCCCGCGCGGGCCGATCGTCGTCACGATCGCCGATCTCGACGAGCGCCGGCGCCGCGACGCGGACGCCGAGGCCGAGCTCTACATGCGCGACGGCATCGCCGAATGGCGCAAGGTCGAGCGCTTCTTCCAGGAGGTGGAGCGCGAGAACCAGCTCATCCTGAAGGCGGCGGGCGAGGGGGTCTACGGCGTCAACGCCGAGGGGACCACCACCTTCCTCAACCCCGCGGCCGAACGCATGCTGGGCTGGAACGCCGAGGAGCTCGTGGGCAAGAACATGCACGCGACGGTGCATCACCATCACCCCGACGGCAGCCACTACCACAACCACGACTGCCCGATTTACGGCGCGTTCCGCGACGGCGCGGTGCACACCGTCACCGACGAGGTGTTCTGGAAGAAGGACGGCTCGCCGCTCTGGGTCGAATACACCTCGACCCCGATCAAGGACCGCGGCGTTGTGGTGGGCGCCGTCGTGGTGTTCCGCGACATCGGCCAGCGCCGCGAGGCCGACGAGAAGCTGAAAGCCGCTCTCGCCGAAGTCGACGCGCTGCGCGAAAAACTCGAGCTCGAAAACGCCTATCTGCAGGAGGAGATCCGGCTGGAGGGCCGCCATCGCGGCATCGTCGGCGCGAGCGCTGCGATCCAGACCACGCTTCGGCAAGTGGAGCTCGTCGCTCCGACCGACGCGAGCGTCCTCGTCACGGGCGAGAGCGGGACCGGCAAGGAGCTGATCGCCCGCGCGATCCACGAGGCGAGCGAGCGGCGCGAACGCCCGATGATCCGAGTCAACTGCGCTGCGATTCCGCGCGAGCTGTTCGAGAGCGAGTTCTTCGGCCACGCCCGCGGCGCCTTCACGGGCGCGCTGAGGGACCGCGTCGGGCGCTTCGAGCTCGCCGACGGCGGGACGCTGTTCCTCGACGAAGTCGGCGAGATCCCGCTCGAGCAGCAGGGCAAGCTGCTGCGCGTGCTCCAGGAAGGCCAGATCGAGCGCGTCGGCGAGGAGAAGACGCGGCGGGTCGACGTCCGCGTCATCGCCGCCACCAACCGCGACCTCGAGGCGGAGGTGAAGCGCGGCGCGTTTCGGCGTGATCTGTTCTTCCGCCTCAACGTGTTTCCGATCCACGCCGCGCCGCTGCGCGAGCGGCCGGAGGACATCCCGCTGCTCGCGCTCCACATGCTGGGCCGGCCCGGGCGCGCGCCGGCCGGCCGGGCTCCGAGCCTCACCGAGCGCGACGTCCGCCGCCTCGTCGCCTATGACTGGCCGGGCAACGTTCGCGAGCTCGAGAACGTCATCGAGCGCGCGCTCATCACCGCGCGCGACGGGCGGCTGGCGATCGATCTTCCGGGCGGCGAGGCGGCGGCGGTCCGCGCCGAGCCGCGGCCGGCCGGCAAGGCCCCTGCGATCGTTTCGGAGGACGACCGCCGCGCCCGCGACCGCGCCGCGCTCGTCTTTGCGCTGGAGGCGGCCGGCGGCCGGGTGTCCGGTTCCGGCGGCGCGGCGGAGCTGCTTGGCGTGAGGCCGACGACGCTCGCCTCGCGCCTCAAGGCCGCGGGCCTCGACGCGCGATCGTTCCGGCGGGGGGCCAAGACCTAGCCGTCCCGCTCACTCGACCGCGACCCAATCCTTCAGGATGCGCCGTTCCTCGTCGGTGATCTCCGTGACGTTGCCGGGCGGCATGGAATGGGTCAGCACCGCCGTGACCCGGATCGCGCCGGCATGGGCCCGGATGTCCTGAAGCGTCTCGAGCTTCACCCCCTTCGGCGCGACGCCGACGCCGGGCCAGAGCGGCCTTTCGGCGTGGCACATGCTGCAGCGGGTCTGCACCACGAGCTGGGCGTTTTCGAACAGCTCGCTCTGGGCGCCTTGCGGTTCGACGACCGCGCGCCGGGCGGGCGCGGGGCCGGCCGCCGACAGAGCCGCGATCGCCGCCCCGCAGGCGGCCGTGATCCCCCAGGTCCACCAGGGCGAGGGCTTTCCGCGATGCATCGTGTTGAAGAAATGCCGGATCGACACGCCCATGACGATGACGAGCGCGAGGATGATCCACGAATACCGCGTCGCGAATGCGAGCGGATAGTGGTTGCCGATCATCACGAACACGACCGGCAGCGTCAGGTAGTTGTTGTGCAGCGAGCGCTGCTTGCCCTTCGCCCCGAGCGTCGGGTCGGGCGTCTCGCCGGCTTTCAGCGACGCCACCACCTTCCGCTGGTTGGGAATGATCACCATGAAGACGTTGGCCGCCATGATGGTGCCCATCATCGCGCCGATCTGCATGAAGGCGCCGCGGCCGGAGAACACGAAGGAGTAGATGAAGGCGAAAGCCACGATCATCGCGAAGGCCGAGAGCGCGAGCTTCAGGTCGCTCCTGGCGAGGTCGCTCTCGCAGAACTCGTTGTAGAGGAACCAGCCGAGAAAGATGCCGCCGAGGCTGTAGGCGACCGCCGAGATCGGATGGATGTCCATCACGGCGGGGTCGATCATGTAGAGCCGCGCGCCGAGATAGTAGACGATGACCAGAAGCGCGAAGCCCGACAGCCAGGTGGCGTAGGCCTCCCATTTGAACCAGGTGACGTGCTCGGGCAGCTGCGGCGGGGCGACCAGATACTTGACCATGTGGTAGAAGCCGCCGCCGTGGACCTGCCACTCGTCGCCATAGGCTTTCTCGGGCAGGCTGGGCCTCTGTTTCAGGCTGAGGTCGAGGTGGACGAAGTAGAACGACGAGCCGATCCACGCGATGCCGGCCATCACGTGCGTCCACCGCACGAAGAAGCTCACCCACTCCCAGATGATCGCGTCCAAGGCTCAGGCTCCCGAGAGTGGGCTTTGGCGTGGGAGAAACGACAGGCGCGACGCCTCCGGCCCCCTCCCCCTTGCGGGGAGGGTGAGGGTGGGGGTGGCGCCGGATAAGGCGCCGCGAGCGGTCATAGAGCGTTGGCGCCGTCGCGCTCCGTCCTGAACCACCCCCACCCCCGACCCCTCCCCGCAAGGGGGAGGGGAGAAGAGCGTCTCGCGATCAGCGATCCGCATTGGACTGATCCCGGTCGTGGAGCTTTTTGCCCGCCACGTATGTCGCGCGGATCGCGCGGTCGTCGGCCAGGATCATCTGGACGAACAGCGCCTCGAACAGGCTGTCGACCTCGCGCATCCGGCGGCGGATCAGCGGCGTCGAGTTCAGGTCGATGACCATCACGTCGGCCTCGTGGCCGGCCGCGAGATTGCCGACCTTGCCCTCCATGCGGAGCGCCGCCGCGCTGCCCATGGTGGCGAGCCAGAACGCCTTGACCGGGTGCAGCGAGTAGCCGCGCAGCTGCGCGATCTCGTAGGCGGCCTTCATCGTGTCGAACATCGACATGGACGAGCCGCCGCCGATGTCGGTCGCAAGCCCCACCCGGACGGGCGAGTCGCAGTCGCGCAGGCCCTTCATGTCGAACAGCCCCGAGCCGATGAAGGCGTTCGAGGTCGGGCAGTGGGAGATGGCCGAGCCGGTCTCGCGCAGCCGCGCGATCTCGCGTTCGGTCAGGTGGATGCAGTGGCCGAAATTCGCGCCCTCGCCGATGAGCCCATAGGCCTCGTAGGCCCCGAGATAGTCCGGCGCGTCCGGATAGAGCTCTGCGACCCAGGCGATCTCGGCGAGGTTTTCAGACATGTGGGTCTGCATCAGCGTGGTAGGATGCTCGCGCCAGAGCGCGCCCATGGCCTCCATCTGCTCGAACGTCGAGGTGACGGCGAAGCGGGGCGTCACTGCGTAGACGATGCGTCCACGGCCGTGCCATTTCTCGATCAGCGCCTTGGATTGGTCGTAGCCCGACCGGGCCGTGTCCCGCAGCGCCTCGGGGCAGTTGCGGTCCATCATGTTCTTGCCCGACACGATGCGCATGCCGCGTTCGAGCGCGCCCTCGAACAGCGCCTCGACCGACGCCGGATAGGTGGCCGAGAAAACGCTCGCCGTGGTGACGCCGTTGGCGAGGCAGCCGTCGAGATAGGTCTCGGCCCCGGCGCGGGCGTATTGCGGGTCGGAATATTTGATCTCGGTCGGGAAGGTGTATTTCTCGAGCCATTCGAGCAGCTGCTCGCCATAGGAGCCGATGATCTCGAGCTGCGGATAATGCGCGTGGCTGTCGACGAAGCCCGCCATGATCAGCGCGTCGGGGCCGTAAGAGTCGACCTCGACGCCCGGATGGCGGGCGAGCACGTTGGAAGCCTGTCCGACCTCCAGGATTCTGCCGTCCGCGATCACGACCGCGCCGTCGTCGCAGGTCTCGACGGCCGCATCCGGACCGACCCGGAACGGATCGTCCCGGAAGGCGAGCGTGCGTCCGCGCAGGGCGAAGGTGTGGGGTGTCGTCATCGTATGACGTTCGGCTCCGCCATTTCCGTCATCCCCCGGCTTGTCGGGGGGATCCAGGCCCATTGCCGGGCGCGGCGCTGCGGAGGTCTGGATGCCCCGGATGAACCGGGGCATGACGAGCCGCAGCGGTTCAGTTCACTTCGGCAGAGATCCCTCGACGCCCTGGACGAAGAAGTTCATCGACAAGAGGTCCTTGTCGGCCGCCTTCTCGCCCTCCTTCAGCCAAGGGCTGCCGTCCTGCTTGTTGATCGGGCCGGTGAAGGGGTGGAGCTCGCCCGAGATGATTTTCTCCTTGGTCGCGTCCGCGAGCGTCTTCACGTCGTCGGGGACCGCCGGGCCGTAGGGCGCGAGCTCGACCATCTTCTGCTTCAGGCCGTCCCAGGTGTCCTTGGTGGCCCAGCTTCCGTCCATCACCGCCTTCACGCGGTCGACGTAGTAGTAGTTCCAGTCGTCGAGGATCGAGGTGAGCTGCGCCTTCGGGCCGAAGATCGCCATGTCGGAGGCCTGACCGAAGGCGTAGATGCCGCGCTCCTCGGCGAGTTTCATGGCGGCGGGCGAATCCGTGTGCTGCATCAGCACGTCCGCTCCCTGGTCGACGAGCGCCTTGGCGGCGTCCGACTCCTTTCCGGGATCGAACCAGCTCGAGACCCAGATGGTCTTGATCTTGATGTCCGGGTTGACGGTCTTGGCGCCGAGATAGGCCGAGTTGATGCCCATCACGACTTCCGGGATCGGGAACGAGGCGATGTAGCCGATCGTCCCGGTCTTCGACATCTTGGCCGCGATGATGCCGGCGATGTAGCGGCCCTCGTAGAAGCGGGCGTTGTAGATCGAGACGTTCTTGGCCGTCTTGAAGCCGGTGGCGTGCTCGAACTTCACCTTGGGGAAGCGGTTCGCGACCTTAATGGTCGGGTTCATGAAGCCGAACGAGGTGGTGAAGATGAGGTCGTTTCCGCCCTGCGCCAGCTGCGTGATGACGCGCTCGGCGTCGGGCCCTTCGGAGACGTTCTCGACATAGGTGACCTTCACCTTGTCGCCGAACTCCTTCTCGACCGCCTTGCGGCCGACGTCGTGCTGGTAGGACCAGCCGTGGTCGCCGATCGGGCCGACATAGACGAAGGCGACCTTGAGCGGCTCGGCGGCCATGGCGGCCGTGGCCGCGACCGCCGCGGCGGCGACGAGGCCGGCCGAGGCCAGCAGGCGGAACGCGCGTTTCATTGCCAGGACTCCTTCGAAAGGCGCCGGGCCAACGGGACGACCGTCAGCTCGTCGCGTAAAACACCTTGCCAAGGCAGGACGGGGCGTTGAGCTTCATCTTCACGCGGTCGCGCGAGATCACGACCAGCACGAGGATGGTCGCGAGGTAGGGCATCATCGACAGGATCTGGGCGTCGACCTGAAGGCCGAGCGCCTGGCTGTGAAGCTGCATGATGGTGATGCCGCCGAACAGGTACGCGCCGCCGAGCACGCGGAGCGGCCGCCACGAGGCGAACACCACGAGCGCAAGCGCGATCCAGCCGCGCCCGGCCGACATCTTCTCGACCCAGAGCGGGGTCTGGACGAGCGAGAGATACGCCCCGCCGAGCCCCGCGCAGGCGCCGCCGAACATGACCGCCAGATAGCGGATGCGGATCACCGGATAGCCGATGCCGTGCGCGGCCTCGTGGTTCTCGCCGACCGCGCGCAGGATGAGGCCGGGCCGGGTCCTGGCGAGGAACCAGGCGACGCCCGCCACCAGCGCGAGCGAGAGATAGACGAGCGCGTCCTGCCCGAAAATCAGCGGGCCGAGGAAAGGGATGTCGGTGAGCAGCGGAATGTCGACGCGCGGGAATTGCGGCAGCGAGATGCCCGAATAGGACTGGCCGATCAGCGCCGAGAGGCCGAGGCCGAAGAGGGTCAGCGCAAGTCCGCAGGCGACCTGGTTGGACATCAGCGTCAGCGTCAGCACGCCGAACAGCCCGCCCATCGCAGCGCCGGCGAGCGCGCCGATCAGGATGCCGGCCACGTAGGAGCCGGTTCCCACCGTCCCCGCGAAGGCCGCGATTGCGCCCATGATCATCATGCCCTCGACGCCGAGATTGAGGACGCCGGACTTCTCCGTCACGAGCTCGCCGATCGCCGCGAAGACCAGAGGAGTCGCGGCCACCGTGACGCCGAGCAGGATGTTGAGCAGGAGATCCATCGGGTCCGTCTCTCCTTACTCGGCGGGTTTGGGGGTCAGCGGCGCAGGCGCGGGCTTCGCGGGCGCGGCCAGCCGCTCGCCGGCGCGCACCACCCGGAAATTCACCAGCACGTCGGTGGCGAGCAGGAAGAACAGCAGCAGGCCCTGGAACACGCTGGTGGTGGCCGACGGCAGGCTCATCTCGATCTGGGCGGTCTCGCCGCCGATATAGGTGAGCGCCATCAAGAGCCCCGCGAACACGATGCCGACCGGGTGGAGGCGTCCGAGGAAGGCCACGATGATCGCCGTGAAGCCGTAGCCGACGGGCAGCGACGGCACGAGCTGGCCGACCGGCCCCGCCGCCTCGAACAGACCCGCGACGCCTGCGAGCGCGCCGGAGATCATGAAGCAGGTCCAGACGATGGTCTTCTCGGAATAGCCGGCGAAGCGGGCGGCCCGGGGCGCCTGGCCCAGCACCTTCACCTGAAAGCCGAGGATCATCCGCTCGAGATAGACGTAAGCGGCGGCGGCGGCCGCGAGCGCGACCAGGAAGCCGATGTGGGCGCGGGTGTCCGTGATCAGGTTGGGGACATGGGCGTCCTCCTGGAACAGGCGGCTTTCCGGGAAGTTGAAGCCCTCCGGATCGCGCAGCGGCCCATGAACGAGAAGGCTCAGCAGCAGCGTGGCGACATAGACCAGCATCAGCGAGACGAGGATTTCGCTGGCGTTGAACTTCGTGCGCAGGAAGGCCGGGATCGCGGCCCACGCCATGCCGCCGAGCGCGCCGGCGATCGCCATCATGGGCAGGAGCAGCGGGCCCCCGTCCGGGTAGGCCGCAAGCGCGACGCTGCCGCCCGTGATCGCCCCAATGGTGAACTGTCCCTCCGCGCCGATGTTCCAGACGCCGGCGCGGAAGCCGATCGAGAGGCCGACGGCGATCAGGATCAGCGGCGTCGCCTTCACCAGCATTTCGGCGAGGCTGTTGAAGTCGGTGAGAGGCTTCAGGAAGATCAGGTACATCGCATGCAGCGGCGCCTTGCCGAGCAGCGTGAACAGGACGAAGCCGGCGAGGATCGTCAGCGCGACGGCCAGGAACGGCGTCGCATAGAGCATCGCGCGGTTCGGCTCCTTCCGCGGGACGAGCTTAAACATGGGCGGGCTCCGCCGCGGCGGCGTCCGCGGCTCGTGTCGCCTCGACCTCCTTGGCCCGGCCGCCCATCGCGACGCCGAGCTTCTCGACGGTGAGCTCCTCGGTCGGTTGGCTCGGAAACAAGTAGCCGCCCGCGATCACCGAGATCCGCGTCGAGATCGTGAACAGCTCGTCGAGGTCCTGGCTGATGATGACGACGGCGGCGCCGGCGCCCGCGAGATCGAGCAGGATCTTGTGGATCGCGGCCGCCGCGCCCGCGTCGACGCCCCATGTCGGCTGGGAGGCGACCAGCACCTTCGGGGCCTGCATGATCTCGCGGCCCATGATGAACTTCTGCAGGTTGCCGCCCGAGAGCGAGCGCGCCGCGGACTTCACGCTCGCGGTCTTGACCTTGAGGTCGGCGACCACCTGGCTCGCGAAGCGGTTGGCGTTGCCGGGGCTGATCAGCCCGCCGCGCGCGAGATCGTTGGTCTTGCCGGCCGAGAGCAGCGTGTTCTCCCAGAGCGCCATGCCGGGCACCGCCGCATGGCCGAGCCGCTCCTCGGGCGCGAAGCACATGCCGGCCGCGCGCCGCTCGCGGGGGCCCGCAAGGCCGATGTCGGCGCCGTCGAGCTGGATCTGGCGGGCGAAACGGCATGGCCGTTCGCCGATGAGCGCCTCCATCAGTTCGGTCTGGCCGTTGCCAGCGACGCCCGCGACGCCGAGGATCTCGCCGGCGCGCACGACCATCGAGACGTTCTCGAGGTCGACGCCGAACTGCTCCTCGCTGTCGAGCGACAGGTCCTGAACCTTGAGGCGGATCTCGCCGGGTTCGGGCAGCTCGCGCACCGGCTTGTTGAGCGTCGCGCCGATCATCATCTCGGCGAGCGACTTCGCGGTCTCCTGTCGCGGGTCGCAGGAGCCGACCAGCTTGCCGCCGCGCAGCACGGTGGCCTTCGAGCAGAGCGCGCGGATCTCGTCGAGCTTGTGGGAGATGTACAGGATCGAGCAGCCTTCGGCCGCCAGCCGCCGCAGCGTCTGAAACAGGACCGAGACCTCCTGAGGCGTCAGCACCGAGGTCGGCTCGTCCATGATGAGCAGCTTCGGCTCCGACAGCAGGCAGCGCACGATCTCGATTCGCTGGCGCTCGCCGACCGAAAGCGTGCCGACGAGCTGGGATGGGGCAACTTTCAGGCCATAGGCCGTCGAGACCTCGACGATGCGCTTGCGGAGGTCGCCGTTCTTCGCCTCGGCGGCGGACAGGCCCAGCGAGATGTTCTCGTAGACGGTGAGCGCCTCGAACAGGCAGAAGTGCTGGAACACCATGCCGACGCCCTTGGCCCGGGCCTCCGACGGCTTTGACGGCGAGAACGGCTCGCCCATCAGCGTCATCTCGCCGGAATCGGGCTTCTGGATGCCGTAGATCATCTTCACGAGCGTCGACTTGCCCGCGCCGTTCTCGCCGAGCAGCGCGTGGATCTCGCCCCGGCCGACCGTGAACGAGACGTTCTCGTTGGCGATGACGCCGGGGAACGTCTTGGTGACGTTCTCGAGCTTCAGGATCGGTGACTCAGACATCGGGCCGCCTCTCGCGTGAGCTTCGGGAGGCAAGAACTTTGCCGGGCGCCGATCCTGTCCCCATCAGCTGCCCCGATAGGTCGAATAGCCGTGCGTCTGCAGCAGCAGCGGCACGTGGAAGTGTTCGTCCGGCGAGGCGACGCCGAAGCGCAGGGTGACGACGTCGAGGAACGCCGGATCGGGCAGCGTGCGGCCGGCGCGCTTCAGATAGGGCCCGACATGGAAGCGGAGTTCGTAGACGCCGGCCGAGAACGCCTCGCCCTCGATCACGGCCGCGTCGGTGCGGCCGTCATGGTTGGTCGTCACCTCGCCGAGCTTCTCGGCGGCTTCGCCCGTGATCCGGTAGAGCTCGACCGCGATGCCGGCGCCGGGGCGGCCGAGTTCGGTGTCGAGAACATGCGTGGTCAAGCGTCCCAAACGCGTCCGCCCTGTCGCTGTGGCCTCGTCGGCCGATCGAAACGACCTCGGGCGGCGCCGGCGAAACTCAACCTCGCGCCGCGACGGCGCGGTATGGGCGCACCCGGACGGAAGGTTGGCGGGAGCCGGAGCCTCGTCGATCCTTCCGCCGGGCGCGTGTCCAGAAGCTGCCACCAAAGGTCGAAACTGCGCAATCTGCACGCAGGAACAAAATTGTGGCGCCGCCTTGCTTTTGGCGCCGTTCAAATCGGCGCCGACGCTGCTGGCCCCGCAGTCCGGAGGCGGTCTAGAAATCGGTGATGGACGTCTCGCCCAAGCGGCCCTCGGGCCTTTCCCCCGAAAACTTCGTCGCTCTCTACGGCGGGGTCTACGAACACTCGCCGTGGGTCGCCGAAGCCGTGGCCGCCAAGGGTCTGACGGAGGCCGACGACGAACCCGAGGCGCTGTCGGCGCGGATGTCCGCGATCGTCGAGGCGGCGGGGCGGGAGCGGCAATTCGCGCTGCTCCGCCTGCATCCCGAGCTCGTCGGCAGGCTCAAGGTCGGCGAGACGCTCACCGCCGAATCGACGCGCGAGCAGGCCTCCGCGCGGCTCGACGAGTGCTCTCCCCAGGAGTTCGAACGCTTCCAGACGCTGAACGAAGCCTACAATGCGCGGTTCGGCTTTCCCTTCATCGTCGCGGTCACCGGAATGACGCGCGCCGACATCCTCGCCGCATTCGAATCGCGTGTGGAGAACACGCCCGAGGACGAATTCCGGACCGCGCTCGACAACGTCCACCGCATCGCCCGCATCCGGCTCGACGCGCTGGCGCGGCAGGCGTGACGTCGCTCGACGACGGAACGGCGTGCTTCGAGACGCCGTGAAGAGCAGGCGTCTCAGCATGAGATGCCCTCTGGGTACGCCGGAGCTCAGACCCCCCTCATGCTGAGGAGCGGCCGTCAGGCCGCGTCTCGAAGCACGCAGTTCCTTCCCGCAGGCCGCCTGTGTCGCCGAGCCGGCGCTGGCACGCCGCTTGCCACTTTGCGCTTTAGCAGGCGCGCCATGATGATGGCCGTCCCGTCCGGAGCGTCGCGTTGGACATCAACACCATCGAGGAGATCGTCGCCCGGCCCGACCGCGGATCGCAGTCCGGCTGGCGCCCGGGCGACGCGTGGCTCGGCGGCGGCACGTGGATCTATTCGGAGCCGCAGCCGGACCTTCGCCGCCTGATCGACCTCGACGGCTTCGGATGGCAGGCGATGACGATCTCAACTGACGCGCTCGTCGTCTCCGCCACCGCCAAGATCCGCGAGCTCCACGATTTCGAGCCGCCGTCGGACTGGCGTTCGGGCGGACTCATCGTGCAGTGCTGCGAGGCGCTGCTCGGCTCCTTCAAGATCTGGAACATGGCGACCGTCGGCGGGAACATGTGCCTCGCGCTTCCCGCCGGGCCGATGACGTCGCTCGCGGTGGGCCTCGATGCGACCTGCGTGATCTGGACCGCGGACGGCGGCGAGCGGCGCATGGAGGCCGCGGACTTTGTCACCGGCGACCGCAAGACCGCGCTCAAGTCCGGCGAGCTTCTCCGCGCGATCGCGTTCCCGATCGAGAACTTTCGGGCGCGCTCCGCCTTCCGCCAGACCT
This sequence comes from Chenggangzhangella methanolivorans, assembly GCF_042648545.1. NCBI lineage: Bacteria > Pseudomonadati > Pseudomonadota > Alphaproteobacteria > Hyphomicrobiales > Methylopilaceae > Chenggangzhangella > Chenggangzhangella methanolivorans. Next base: position 1,362,556 of record NZ_JBHRXS010000006.1, on the reverse strand, counting down.
CGCTGACGCCGCGGGGGCGCTCGGCCGCGCTGCTGATCGGTCTGTTGCATGACGACGGCCGCTTCGCGCTCACCATCACGGCGTCAACCAAGCGCCCGGTGCGGCTGGACTTTGCTCACATTCCAGAGGCCGGCGAGCTGGTCGAGGCGATCGCGGAGGCGGTCCCGAACGCGCTGCTCCATGACGACGTCCACGGCCGGCCGGACTGGCGGCGGATATTGACCTTCATGCTCGCGGAAGAGATCCGCGCAGACCTTCTCGCGTGAGCGTGACGGTCAACGGATCGCCGTTCGACGCCGAGCCGCGGCCGGGCCAGTGCCTGCGCACGTTCCTGCGCGAACTCGGCTGGTTCGGCGTCAAGAAAGGCTGCGACGCCGGCGACTGCGGGGCCTGCACGGTCCATGTCGACGGGCGGCCCGTGCACAGCTGCATCTTTCCCGCATTCCGCGCCGAGGGGCGCGAGGTCACGACGGTCGAGGGCCTCGCCGGGCCGGACGGGACGCTCTCGCCGGTCCAGCAAAAGTTCCTGGAAGCGCAAGGGTTTCAGTGCGGCTTTTGCACCGCCGGCATGATCTCGACCGTCTCCTGCCTCACCCCGCGCCAGCTCGACGATCTCCCGGGCGCGCTGAAGGGAAACCTCTGCCGCTGCACCGGCTACAGGGCGATCGAGGACGCGGTGCGGGGCGTGGTCCACGCCGAAGGCGCGGCGGATGGCGAGGCGGCGGGCCGCGCGGTGGCGGCGCCTGCGAGCCGGCGGATCGTTACGGGGGCGGAGCGCTACACGTTCGACCTCGCCATGGAGGGCGCGCTTCACATGAAGCTCCTCCGATCGCCCTTGCCGCATGCGCGCGTCGCGTCGATCGACGCTTCGGAAACGCTTGCGATTCCAGGGGTTCGGCTCGTTCTCACCCACATGGACGCGCCGAAGACGCTGACCTCCACCGGTCTTCACGAGCTTGATTCCGACGACCCGCCCGACACCCGCCTGCTCGACGACGTCGTGCGCCATATCGGCCAGCGCGTGGCCGCCGTCGTGGCCGACACCGAGGCCGTGGCGGAGGCCGGCGTCGGGGCGTTGAAGGTCGACTACGCGCCGCTGCCGGCCGTGTTCGAGCCCGCCGCCGCCATGGCCCCGGATGCGCCGCTGCTGCACGAGCGCGAACCGAAGAGCAACGTCCTCGCCGAGGTGCGCGGCCGCATCGGCGAGGCTGACGAAGGTTTCGCGCAGGCCGACGCGGTCTATGAGGGCACGTTCGACTCCCATCGCGTCCAGCACGCCCATCTCGAGACCCACGGCTCGCTCGCCTGGATCGACGATGAGGGGCGGCTTGTCGTCCGCACCTCGAGCCAAGTGCCGTTCCTCGTCCGCCGGCGGCTCGCTTTCGTGCTGGATCTGCCGGTCGAGAAGGTCCGCGTGATCTGCGCCCGCGTCGGCGGCGGGTTCGGCGGCAAGCAGGAGATGCTGACCGAGGACATCGTCTCGCTCGCGACGCTGAAGCTTGGGCGGCCCGTGAAGCTGGAGTTCACGCGTGAGGAGCAGTTCATCGGCGCGACCACCCGCCATCCGATGCGCGTGCGCGCCAAGCTCGGGGCGACGGCCGACGGGTGGCTGAGCGCGATCGAGATGGAGGTGACGTCGAACACCGGCGCCTATGGCAATCACGGGCCCGGCGTCTTCTTCCACGGCTGCAACGAAAGCGTGGCGCTCTATCGCTGCGCGGCCAAGCGCATCGACGGGCGGGTCGTCTATACAAACGTCGTGCCGGCGGGCGCCTTCCGCGGCTACGGGCTGAGCCAGACCAATTTCGCGATCGAGTCGGCCATGGACGAGCTCGCGCGAAAGATCGGGATCAGCCCGTACGAGATCCGCCGCCGCAACGTCATCCGGCCGGGCGACGCGATGGTCGCGTTCGACGACCACCCGCACGACGTCGAATACGGTTCCTACGGGCTCGATCAGTGCCTCGATCTCGTCGAGGCCGCGATGGCGACCGATCGAGGCGAGGCCGTGGGGCTCGGCGTGGACTGGCTTGTCGGCGAGGGCATGGCGGCCGGCATGCTCGACACCATCCCGCCGCGCGGACACCACTCGCACGCGCAGGCGCGGCTGACGGGCGAGGGGGGATACGAACTCTCGATCGGCACCGCCGAGTTCGGCAACGGTTCGACGACCGTCCACGCGCAGCTGATGGCGTCGGCGCTCGGCGTCGCGCCGGAAGCAGTGACGATCCTGCAGTCCGACACCGACATCGCAGGCTACGACACCGGCGCGTTCGGCTCGACCGGCACCGTCGTGGCGGGCAAGGCCGTGCACAAGGCGGCCATGGACCTGAAGGCGAAGATCATCGGCTCGGCGGCCGCGAGGCTGGGCGTCGATCAGGCGACATGCGACCTCGGGCCCGACGGCGTGACGGCCGGCAACGCCAAGCTGACGTTGAAGGAGATCGCGGACGAGGGCGGGCTTTCAGGAGAGGGCGTCGCCGACGGCAGTCCGCGCTCGGTGGCCTTCAACGTTCAGGCGTTCCGCGTCGCCGTCCATCGCCGGACCGGCGCGATCAGGATCCTGCGCAGCGTCCATGCGGCGGACGCCGGCTTCGTGATCAATCCGATGCAGTGCCGGGGGCAGGTGGAGGGGGGCGTAGCGCAGGCGATCGGCGCGGCGCTCTATGAGCATGTGGACGTGTCGGAAGACGGCGAGGTGACCACCGTCACGTTCCGCAACTATCACATCCCGGCCTTCGCGGACGTGCCGCGCACCGAGGTGCTGTTCGCCGAAACCCATGACGCGCTTGGGCCGTTGGGCGCGAAATCGATGAGCGAGAGCCCGTTCAATCCGGTGGCGGCGGCGCTCTGCAACGCGGTCCGCGACGCGACCGGCGTGAGGTTTACGTCGCTCCCGCTGACCGCCGACCGGATTTTCGGCCGGCTGCCAGGGAGCGTCTAAGCGTCAGCCGTTGGCGCCGCGCGCCGTCGACCGGTCCATCTTCGCGGACTGATGTTCGAGGCACTTTTGCACGAAGCTCGAGCGGGCGTAGCCGGTGACGTCGTGTCGGTCGGCGATCTCGTTGCAGGCCTCAACGTGCTTGATCTGGGCCTCGGCCGACGGCGCCGCGAAGGAAGGCGTGGAGAACGGAATGATGGCGAGCGCCAGCATCGCTGCGGTGGTGCGCATGGCGGAACTCCTCTGTTTGGTTGCGTCGCCTAACAAATGCCGCCGCGCCGGAAGAGTTCCGGGCTTTGCCGGGTCTCGATGACCAAATATTGGGCGATCGACATCTCGTTTGATCGAGACCTCGACTGCAGCGTCGGCCGCGACGTCGCGTCGATGCGGCGCGGGGGCTTTCGGGATCGGTTGGCGGCCGCGGCGCGTCTTAGGCGGTCTTGCTGGCCTTCGACCGCGTGAAGGCCGCGGCGAGGCGCTCGAACGAGTCCTCGACGAGGCTGACATGGCGCAGCATCGCGGCGTGGGCGGCGGCGGCGTCGGCCGCGACGATCGCCTCGACCACGGCGCCATGTTCGGCGTGGGACCGCGGCAGGCGGCCCGGCGTGTGAAACTGGGCGCGCCGATAGGGCAGGAGGCGTTGACGCAGGCCCGCCGCCATCTCGGCGAGCGGTCCGTTGTGCGCGCCGGCGTAGATCATGGTGTGGAACGTCAGGTTCGCGGCCGCGAAGCCTTCCGGGTCGTTCTCGGTCACGAAGGCCGACATGGACTCGTGATGGGCCTCCAGCCGACGCCTTTCGACGGGGCTCATGCCGATGGCGGAAAGCCGCGAGCAGGTCGCCTCGAGTTCGGCCATGGCGCCGAAAAGTTCGGCGAGACGATCGGCGGTGAGGCTCGCCACTACCGCCCCGCGGCGCGGCCGAACCTCGACGAGGCCCGAGGTTGCAAGCTGCCGCAGGGCCTCGCGGACAGGCGTGCGCGACACGCCGAAGCGGTCGGCGAGCGAGTGCTCGTCCAGCCGGTCGCCGGGCTCGAACTCGCCGCTCATGATCGCGTCCGACAGGTCCCGCACGAGGCGGTCGGTGCGGGTGTGAGCGAGATCTGAGAGCTGAGCTTCGGACATCTCGCCTTCGCAAGGGCGGTGAAACGGCCGCTTCGGAATGCAGGATTTGAGTTCTGCATGCAAGGCGCCCGGTTGGCACGGCGTTCGCCTGTCGGAAGGCGCCACAACAAACGATGCGCCCGTCGCGGCGCGGAAGCGGAGGCGATCGCCATGAACGGACTGGGCGGGCTCAACAAGTCGGAAAACGGCGTCGTGATCGGGCTGGTGCAGCTTCAGCTGCCGACCGTCGTGACGCCGGAGGATCTGGCGAGGCAGACGCAGGTCATCGTCGAGATGGTGGCCAAGGCCCGCCGGAACCTCGGCACGATGGACCTCGTGGTGTTCCCCGAATACGCGCTCCACGGCCTCTCGATGGACATCAACCCGGCGATCATGTGCCGGGTCGACGGACCCGAGGTCACGGCGTTCAAACAGGCCTGCGTCGACAACAGGATCTGGGGCTGCTTCTCCATCATGGAGCTGAACCCCGGGGGCATGCCGTACAACACCGGCCTCATCATCGACGATGAAGGCGAGATCCGGCTGAACTACCGCAAGCTCCACCCCTGGGTTCCGGTCGAGCCGTGGGAGCCGGGCGATCTCGGCGTGCCCGTCATCGAGGGGCCGCGCGGCGCGAAGATCGCGCTCATCATCTGCCATGACGGCATGTTCCCCGAGATGGCGCGCGAATGCGCCTACAAGGGCGCCGAGATCATGATCCGCACGGCCGGCTACACCGCGCCGATCCGCCAGAGCTGGCGCTTCACCAACCAGGCGAACTCCTTCCAGAACCTGATGGTGACCGCGAATGTCTGCATGTGCGGCAGCGACGGCTCGTTCGACTCGATGGGCGAGGGCATGATCGTGAACTTCGACGGCACCGTCATCGCGCATGGCGAGACCGGCCGGCCGAACGAGATCATCACCGCGGAGGTGCGCCCCGACCTCGTGCGCGAGGCGCGCGTCAACTGGGGCGTCGAGAACAACATCTACCAGCTCGGCCACCGCGCCTATACGGCGGTGAAGGGCGGCGCGCAGGACTGCCCCTACACCTTCATGCACGACATGGTGGCGGGAAAGTACCGGCTGCCCTGGGAGGACGAGGTCAAGGTGACGGACGGAACCTCCTGCGGCTTCCCGGCGCCGACTCGGCTCTATGGCGAGCGGTTCAAGGACGCGGCCGAGTGAGCGCGCGGGGAGATCTTGCGATGAAGCTGTCTCCGCGGGCCCTGATCGTCGCGGCCGCGTTCGCCGCCTCGACCGGCGCGCTCGCCGATCCGGTCAACAAGTACACGATCACGGGCCGCGCCTCGGCGGCCGCCGAGGCGCAAGGCGTTCCGCTCGACCAGACGCCGAAGCCGCCCGCCCCGGATGGGGAGGCGGCCGCGGGCGAGCCCGGCGCCGATCCGGCGGCCGCGTCGCAGGCCGGGCCGCCCAAGCCGCGCATCGAGCGCTACGGACTGTTCGGCCTCAGCTGGCGTTCGCAGTAGCCGGCGCCTGCGGGCGTCGGGCGCCCGATCGGTTCGCAGACGTTTTGACGAAGACCCGCGAAGCGCCCTCCCGCGCCGCGGGCCTCGCGCTGGCCAGCTCCTCGGATCTGAGCGGATCCCGAGCGCGCCGCGCCCTGCGGCGCCTGTCTATCGCGCGGCGCTAAACTTTGGGCGCCCGTGACGCTCATTAATGCATGCAAAGATATGACATTGCATGCAATCTTCTCGTCACGGGCTTTCGCGGCGTTGTCTTCCTCCAGATCCCACGCGCCGCCGCATCCGGCCCCGACATTGCATGACCCTGTGAGTGCGCCGTCCCCGGATGGGCCGGGACGGCGAGATGCGTCGCGCATGGCGACGCGGACGGCAGATCCGCGTCCGGCCCGAGGGGATGACACGATGACCGACCTGACGATCTCCCGCCGCTCCCTGCTGAAGACCACGGCGGCCGGCGCCGCGCTCGGCCTTGCGGGCGTCCCGGCCTTCTCGACGAGGGCTCGCGCGGCCGCCACGACCGTCGGCTTCATCTATGTCGGGCCCAAGGACGACTTCGGCTACAACCAGGCCCACGCCGAAGGCGCCAAGGCGCTCAAGGCCATGGAGGGGATCGAGCTCGTCGAGGAGGAGAACGTTCCCGAGACCGTCGACGTCCAGAAGACCATGGAGTCGATGATCAATCTCGACGGCGCGTCACTGCTGTTCCCGACGTCCTTCGGCTATTACGACCCGCACGTGCTGGCCATGGCCAAGAAGTTCCCGGACGCCCAGTTCCGCCATTGCGGCGGCCTCTGGGACAAGTCGAAGCATCCGATGAACGCCGGCTCCTATTTCGGCTACATCGCCATGGGCCAGTATCTCAACGGCGTCGTCGCCGGCCACATGTCGAAGTCGAAGAAGATCGGCTTCGTCGCGGCCAAGCCCATTCCGCAGGTGCTGAACAACGTCAACGCCTTCCTGCTTGGCGCGCGCGCCGTCGATCCGACCATCACCTGCCAGGTGATCTTCACCGGCGAGTGGTCGCTCGCGGTGAAGGAGGCCGAGGCCGTCAACGCGCTGGTCGACCAGGGCGCCGACGTCATCACCTGCCACGTCGACGGGCCGAAGGTCGTGGTGCAGACCGCCGCCAACCGCGGGGCGTTCGTGTGCGGCTACCACGCCAGCCAAGCGCCGCTCGCGCCGGAGAAGTACCTCACCGGCGCCGAGTGGAACTGGGCCACGGTCTATTCGATGTACGCCAAGCACGCGCTGGCCGGCGAACCGCTGCCGAACTTCACCCGCGGCGGCCTCTCGGACGGCTTCGTCAAGATGAGCCCGCTCGGACCCGCGGTCACGGAGCCCGCCAGAAAGCAGTTCGAGGCGACGCTCGCCGAGATCAAGAAGGGCGGCTACGCGGTCATCAAGGGCCCGCTCAAGGACAACAAGGGCAAGGAGATCGCGGGCGCGGGCAAGGCCTTCCCCGAGACGGCGATCGAGCTCGAGAGCACGAGCTTCCTCGTCGAGGGCGTGCTGGGTTCGACGTCCTGACGCGGCCTTTGGGCGGGGAGACGCTTCCATGGCCGATGTGACCGCGACCGACGTCGCAGCGCCCCTGGCGCCGCCGAAACTCTCCGGCGCGATCGCCTTCGCGGCGCGCCGCGCCGAAGGGCTGGTCATCCCGCTCGCCGCGCTCATAGCCGGCATGGCGGCCTTCAGCCTGTTCCTGCTCGCGCTCGGCAAGTCGCCCACGCAGTTCTTCGAGCTGATGTGGCGTGGCGGCTTTGGCTCGTGGTTCTCGCTGCAGAACGCGCTGCTCCGGGCGACCCCGCTGCTGTTCGCCGCGCTCTGCGTCGCGCTTCCGGCGCGGCTCGGCCTCACCGTCATCGGCGGGGAGGGCGCGATCGTGCTCGGCGGCGTCGCGGCGGCGGCCTTCGGGCACTGGCTGTCCGGGCTTCCGGCTCCGATGGTGATCCTCGCCATGGGCCTCGCCGCCATGGCGGCCGGGGGCCTGTGGATCGGCGCGGTCGGGGCGCTCCGGCACTACCGGGCGGTCAACGAGACGATCTCGAGCCTGCTGATGGCCTATATCGCCATCGCGCTGATGAACCAGCTGGTCGAGGGGCCGTTGCGCGACCCGGCCTCGCTCAACAAGCCCTCGACCCATCCGCTCGCCGAGGCCTACCGCATCGGCCCGATCCCCGGCATGGACGTGCATTGGGGGCTCGTGGTCGGAATTCTGGCCTGCGTCGCCTGCTGGGTGCTGATCGACAAGACCCGCTGGGGCTTCGCCGCGCGAGTCGCGGGCGGCAACGTGCGCGCGGCGCAGATCCAGGGTCTGAGCGTCGGCCCGCTCATCGTCGGCTTCTGCGCGCTCGCCGGCGCCTTCGCGGGCCTGGCCGGCATGTTCGAGGTCGCGGCGGTGCAGGGCACGGCCAACGCCTCGCTCGCGATCGGCTACGGCTACACCGGCATTCTGGTCGCGTTCCTCGCCCGCCAGAACCCGCTCGGGTGCATCCCGGTCGCCTTCCTGCTCGGCGGCATCGCGGCCGCCGGCGGCCTGATCCAGCGCCGCATGGGCCTGCCGGACGCCACCATCCTCGTGCTGCAGGGCATGCTCTTCATCACCGTGCTGATGAGCGAGACGCTCTACGGCCGCTTCAAGATCTTCAACCCCGACCGCTGGAAGAGGGCCGCCTGATGGAAGACATCGGCCTGTGGGGCGTGCCCCTCGCCATCCTCGGCGGCGCGATCCGCGTCTCGACGCCCTTCATCTTCGTCAGCCTCGGAGAGGCGGTGACGGAGCGCTCGGGCCGCATCAATCTCGGGCTCGAGGGCACGCTCGTCTTCGGCGCGATGGCGGCCTACGCGGTCGCGGTCGAGACCGGCTCGCCCTGGTTCGGCGTGCTGGCCGCGATGGCGGCGGGCGCTGGTTTCGGCCTCGTCCATGGCTGGATCTGCTCGTTTCCGCGGGTCAACGACATCGCGGTCGGCATCGCGCTGATGCTGTTCGGCATCGGCCTCGCGTTCTTCTTCGGCAAGCCCTACATCCAGCCCTCGGCCCCGCCGCTGCCCGCGATCGGTTTCGGCGACTGGTCCGACATCCCGCAGGTGCGCGCCGCGCTCAACGTCAACGTGCTGTTCCTGTTCGGGGCGGCGCTCGCGCTCGCGCTCTGGTGGGGCTTCAAGAACACCAAGATCGGGCTGATCGTGCGGGTGGTGGGCGACTCGGCGGACTCCGCCCGCGCCATGGGGCTCTCGCCGACGACGGTGCGCCTCTTCGCCACCGCCTTCGGCGGGGCGCTCGCGGCGATCGGCGGGGCGTATCTCTCACTCTACTATCCGGGCAGCTGGAACGAGCGCATCTCCTCGGGCCAGGGCTTGATGGCGGTCGCGCTCGTCATCTTCGCGCGCTGGAACCCGATCGGCTGCTTCGCCGCCGCCATGCTGTTCGGCGGCGCGGGCGCGCTCGGGCCGGCGCTTCAGTCGGTCGGCGTCACGCAAGGCTACTACCTGTTCTACGCAGCCCCCTACATCCTCACCCTTCTCATCATGATCGCCACCTCCTCGCCTGGCCGCCAGCTCGCCGGCGCGCCAGGAGAGCTGTCGATCACGAAGTGAGATCCGAAGCCGGAGCAGGTTCCATGAACATGCACGCCCGCGTCGACCAGCGTTTCGTCGAGGCCGAGCCCTACAAGTGGCCCTACAACGGCGACCTGAGGCCGGAGAACACCGCGCTCATCGTCATCGACATGCAGACCGACTTCTGCGCGCCCGGCGGCTATGTGGACGGCATGGGCTACGACCTCAGCCTCACCCGCGCGCCGATCGAACCGATCAAGCGCCTGCTCGCCGCGATGCGGGCCGGCGGCTACCACATCTTCCACACCCGCGAGGGCCATCGCCCGGACCTCGCGGACCTTCCCGAGAACAAGCGCTGGCGCTCGCGCCAATTCGGCGCGGGCATCGGCGACGCGGGGCCCTGCGGCCGCATCCTCGTGCGCGGCGAGCCCGGCTGGGACATCATCCCCGAGCTCTACCCGGTCGAGGGCGAACCGATCATCGACAAGCCCGGCAAGGGCTCGTTCTGCGCGACCGACCTCGAGCTGATCCTCAAACAGCGCCGCATCGACAACATCGTGCTGGCGGGCGTCACCACCGACGTCTGCGTCCACACCACCATGCGCGAGGCCAACGATCGCGGCTTCGAATGCGTGATGCTGGAGGACTGCTGCGCCGCGACCGACAGGGGCAATCACGAGGCCGCGCTCAAGATGATCAAGATGCAGGGCGGCGTGTTCGGGACGGTCGCGACTTCGGACGCCTTCATCCGGGCGATCGCCTGATGGCGTCGATGCGCGCCGTGGTGAAACGGGTGGCGGCGGCCAGCCCGGACGACGTCTCGGGCGTCGAGGCGCTGTTCGACGCCGGGCTCGATCTGGCTTCGGTCGTCGCGGTGCTCGGCAAGACGGAAGGCAACGGCTGCGTCAACGACTTCACCCGCGGCTTCGCCACGCGCTGCTTCGAGGACCTGTTCGCCCGCCGCGGAGCGGGAGACGTCGCGATCGTGATGTCGGGCGGTACGGAAGGCGCGCTGTCGCCCCACTGGACGGTGTTCGCGCGTGAGGCGAGCGACGAAGAGCCCACCCGCGCGCTCGCGGTCGGGATCGCCCGGACAGCGGATCTTGCGCCCGAAGACCTCGGGCGGCGGGGCCAAGTCGAGATGGTGGCAGAGGGCGTCGCCAAGGCGATGGCGGACGCCGGGGTCGAAACCGCGGACGACGTCCATTTCGTGCAGGTGAAATGCCCGCTGCTGACCGCCGCGCGCGTCGAGGAGGCCTCCCGACGGGGCGTCACGACCGCGACCGGCGACACGCTGAAGTCCATGGGCCTGTCGCGCGGAGCCTCGGCGCTCGGCGTCGCGGTCGCGCTCGGCGAGGTCGCGGCGGACGAGATCGGGGACGCGGACGTCTGCCGGAACTACGGGTTGTTTTCCGGCCGCGCCTCGGCGTCGGCCGGCGTCGAGCTCGGGGGCCACGAGATCGTGGTGCTCGGCATGGGGGAGGGCTGGTCCGGCCCGCTCGCGATCGACCATGCGGTGATGGGCGACGCGATCGACGTGGCCTCGGTTCGCGAGGCGCGCGAGCGGATGGGCGAGGGGATCTTGGTCGCCGCGCTCGCCAAGGCCGAGGCCGATCCGACGGGCCGGATGCGCGGGCGCCGGCACGTCATGCTCGACGACTCGGACATCTCCTCCACCCGCCACGCCCGCGCCTTCGTTGGCGGCGCGCTGGCGGGATATTTCGGCGAGACGGAAATCTACGTCTCCGGCGGCGCCGAGCATCAGGGGCCGCCCGGCGGCGGCCCGGTCGCGATCATTCTGGACAGGAGCCAGCCATGAGCACAGCCGTTTCGGTCGAAGCCGTTAGCATGACGATGCGCTTCGGCGCCTTCACGGCGCTGGACGACGTCTCGGTCAAGGTCCCGGCGGGCTCGTTCCACGCGCTGCTCGGCGAGAACGGCGCGGGCAAGTCGACCCTCGTCAAATGCATGATGGGCTTCTACACGCCGACTTCGGGCCAGATGCTCGTCGACGGCAAGGAAGCCGTGATCGCGAGCCCGAAGGACGCCGACCGGCTCGGGCTCGGCATGGTCTATCAGCACTTCACGCTGGTGCCTTCGCTGACCGGCGCGGAGAACCTCGTGATCTCGCGCGAGAACGCCCCGAAGATCATCGACTGGCGCAAGGAGCGCCGCGACCTCGCCGACTTCATGACCACGATGCCGTTCCGCATCCCGCTCGACGTTCCGGTCGCCTCGCTTGCGGCCGGCGAGAAGCAGAAGCTCGAGATCGTCAAGCAGCTCTATCTCGGCCGCCGCTTCATCGTGCTCGACGAGCCGACCTCGGTGCTGACGCCCAACGAGGCAGAGGAGATGCTCGGCCTCGTGCGCGGCATGACGAAGGCCGGCGACCTCACCGTGCTGATGATCAGCCACAAGTTCCACGAGGTGACGTCGTTCTGCGACGACGTCACGGTTCTGCGGAAGGGCAAACGCACCGGCTCGGGCTCGCTCGGCGAGCTCGACCGCAAGAAGATGGCCGCCATGATGATCGGCGACCAGCCGATCGCGGCGCTCGACAGCCGCTCCGCGACGCCCGCCGACGCCAAGCCCGTGCTCACCGTCACCGCGCTGAAGGCCAAGGACCGCACCGGCCTGAAGTCGATCGCGGTCGACGGGCTGACGGTGCGGTCCGGCGAGATCGTGGGGATCGCCGGGATTTCGGGCAACGGCCAGAAAGAGTTTCTCGAGGTGCTGGCCGGCCAGCGGGCGCGCGAGGCCGGCGAGGTGGCGGTGAAGGCCGCGCCCTACGCCTCGACCCGCGAGCAGTCGCGCAAGCTCAACGTCCGCTTCATCCCGGAAGAGCCGCTGCGCAACGCCTGCGCGCCCAGGATGACGGTGGCGGAGAACATCTCGTTCCGCACCTTTGACCTCAACAAGGACGGCAAGCCGGTCGCCTGGATCAGCGCCCGCGCGATCCGGACCTACGCCACGAAGCTCATCGAGCAGTTCAAGGTGAAGACCGCGTCGCTGTCCTCGCCGATCCAGTCTCTGTCGGGCGGCAACGTGCAGCGCGCGGTGCTGGCGCGCGAACTGACCGGGGAGGTCGATCTGCTGATCGTCTCCAACCCCTGCTTCGGGCTCGATTTCGCGGCGGTGGCCGAGATTCGCGCCCGCATCATGAAAGCCCGCAATGGCGGCGCGGCGGTGCTGCTGATGTCGGAGGATCTCGACGAGCTGATGGAGCTCTCCGACCGCATCCTCGTGATGTCCGACGGGGCGCTGGTCTACGAGACGCCGATCGCGAGCGCCGACGTCCATGTCATCGGCGAGCACATGGCGGGGCATCACTGATGGCGCGCCCGCTCGAAGGGCTTGGCCTCGACCTCGCCTCGCTCGCCGCAGCCTACGCCGGCGGGACGACGCCGGCCGACGTCGTAGACGAGGTCTTCGCCCGCATCGAGGCCTGCGGGGATCCCGGGATCTTCATCTCGCTCGCCGACCGCGCCGCCCTCCGCGCGGCCGCAGAGGCGCTCGGCGCGACGCCGGACGGGCGGGCGCTCTGGGGCGTTCCCGTCGCGGTGAAGGACAACATCGACGTCGCAGGCCTCGAGACCACCGCCGCATGCCCCGCCTTCGCCTATCGCGCGGCGGAAGACGCGGTCGCGGTCTCCCGGCTGAAGGCGGCTGGCGCGCTCATCGTCGGCAAGACCAATCTCGACCAGTTCGCCACCGGGCTCGTCGGCCTTCGGACGCCCTATCCTGTCCCGCTCAACGCCGTCGATCCGTCGCTCGTGCCCGGCGGATCGAGCTCGGGCTCCGCGGTGGCGGTGGCCAAGGGACTCGTCGCCTTCGCGCTCGGCACCGACACCGCCGGCTCCGGCCGCGTGCCGGCAGGGCTCAACAACATCGTGGGGCTGAAACCGACCGTCGGCGCGATCCCGACCAAGGGCGTCGTGCCCGCCTGCAAGTCGCTCGACTGCGTCTCGGTCTTCGCGCTGTCGGTCGACGACGCCTATGCGGCCTTCTCCGCGATGGCGGGCTTCGAACCCTCCGACCCGTTCTCGCGCGACGTCCGGACCGCGCCGGTCGGCTTGGCCCCGCCGAAGTTTCGCGTCGGCGTCCCGACGCCCCAGACCCGCAGCTTCGGGGGCGACCCCGCGGCAGAGGCCGCCTACGAGGCGACGCTCGCCGACGTCGCGGCGCTCGGCGGCGAGATCGTCGAACTCGACTTCGAGCCGTTCTTCGCGGTCGCGGGGCTGCTCTACAGCGGACCCTTCGTCGCCGAGCGGCAGGAGGCGATCCGCGGCTTCATCGAGACCAACGCCGACGACATCCATCCGGTGACGCGCCAGATCATCGAGGGCGCGCGCCGCTTCGACGCCGGCCACGCCTTCGGCGGCATGTATGAACTCGCGGCGATGAGGCGCGCGCTCTCGGGCCCGCTCGGCTCCGTCGACTGCCTGCTCGTGCCGACCTATCCGCGGCCCCGCACCGTGGCCGAGGTCTCGGCCCATCCGGTCGGGCTCAACAGCGAGTTCGGCGCCTACACCAACTTCGTGAACCTGATGGATCTCTGCGCTCTCGCGGTTCCCGGCCGCCCGCGGCCCGACGGGCTGCCGGCCGGCGTCACGCTGATCGGCGCGGCAGGCGCCGACGCGCGTCTCGCCGCGATCGGAGAGCGGCTCCACGCCATGGGCGAAACGCCGCTCGGCGCGCTCGGCCTGCCGGCTCCGGCCGCGCCCGATCGCGCGCCGGCTCCCGCGCCCGACGAGACCGCGATCGTGGTGGTGGGCGCGCATCTTTCCGGCATGGCGCTCAACGGCGAGCTCACTCGGCTCGGCGGGCGCTTCCTGCGGGCGATCGACGCCGCGCCCTGCTACCGGCTCTATGCGTTGCCCGGAAAGGTCGCGAGGCCAGGCCTCGTGCGCGTCGCGGAAGGCGCGGGCGCTGCGATCGCGACCGAGATCTGGGCGCTGCCGTCGGCCAATGTCGGACCGTTCATCGCGGGCGTTCCGGCGCCGCTCGGCTTCGGGACGCTGCGCCTCGCCGACGGATCGACGGCGCTCGGCTTCCTCGCGGAGGCGATCGCCACGGACGGGGCGGAGGACATCACCTCGTTCGGCGGCTGGCGCGCCTACCAGCGCAAGCGGGCGGCGGCGTGATGGCCGACGACGCCGCCGCGCTCGAAGCGCATCTCGACGCCGCCGCCGCGCTGCTCGGCCTTCGGGTCGCGCCCCAATGGCGCGCCTCCGTGCTCGCCCATCTTGGCGTGACCGTGACCGCGGCGCGGCTCGTCGACGCCTTTCCGCTCGAGGACGAGATGGAGCCCGCGCCGATCTTCGCGCCGATCGCTCCGGGAGGCGCCGCGTGAGCCTGGCCGCCGCCAGACCCGAGCCCGGCCCCGCGGAGCAAGCGGCCGCCGCCGCGCTCGCCCGGATCGACGCGCTCGACGGGCGCGTCGGCGCCTTCACCGACGTGACGGCCGAGCGTGCGCTCTCCGCCGCGCGCGCGCTCGACGCCGGCGCCAATTCGGGCGCGCTTGCGGGCGTCGCCTTCGCGGTCAAGAATCTCTTTGACGTCGAAGGGCTCCCGACCCGCGCGGGCTCAAGGATCAACCGCGACCGTGCGCGTGCGACCCGCGACGCCGCTCTTCTGACGCGCATGGAGGCGGCGGGGGCGATCCTCACCGGCGCTCTCAACATGGGCGAATACGCCTATGACTTTACAGGTGAAAACATTCACGACGGGCCCTCGCGAAATCCCCATGACCTCACGCGCATGTCGGGCGGTTCGTCGGGCGGGTCGGGCGCGGCGGTGGCGGCCGGATTGGTCGATGTCGCGCTCGCCTCCGACACCAACGGTTCGATCCGGGTGCCCTCGGCGCTCTGCGGCTGCTTCGGCCTGAAGCCGACGTACGGACGGCTCACCCGCGCCGGAACCTTCCCCTTCGTGCAGAGCCTCGACCATCTCGGTCCAATCGCGCGCTCGACCGATCTTCTGGCGCGCGCCTACGACGCCATGCAGGGGCCGGACGCCGAGGATCCCGCCACCACGACGCGCGCGCCGGAACCCGCGGCTCCGTCGCTCGACGCCGGCTTCGCGGATCTCCGGATCGCCACGCTCGGCGGCCATTTCGCGCGCGGCGGCGAGGCGGAGTGCTTCGAGGCGGTGGCGCGCGCCGCGGCCTGTCTCGGGGCCGAAGCGGTGGTCGAGTTTCCCGAGGCCGCCCGCGCCCGCGCCGCGGCCTATCTCATCACCGCGACCGAAGGCGCGGCGCTTCACCTCGAGCGCCTGCGCGCGCGCCCGGACGAGTTCGACCCCGCGGTGCGCGACCGGCTGATCGCCGGCGCGACGATCCCGTCGGCCTATGTGGCCAAGGCCCAGCGCTTCCGGCGCTGGTTCGCGCAAGAAGCGGCGCGCGTGTTTGAGACGGTCGACATCCTGCTCGCGCCGTCGACCCCCTGCCGGGCCCCGGCGCTCGGTCAGAAGACCTTCACGCTCGACGGCGTGACCTTGCCCGTGCGGCCGAATCTCGGCGTCTACACCCAGCCGATCTCCTTCATCGGCCTGCCGGTCGCCTGCGCGCCGATCTTTCTTGACGAGGGCCTGCCGCTCGGCGTGCAGATCATCGCGGCGCCCTGGCGGGAGGCCGACGCGTTGCGCGTCGCCCGCGCGCTCGAGGCGGCCGGCGTGGCCGAATTCCGAAAGGCGAAGCTGTGAGCATCGAGTCCGAGATCGACATTCCCGAGGTGAAGGCCGAGGTCGAAAAGGCCTTCGCGACCTATGAGGCGGCGCTGACCGGCAACGACGTCGCGACGCTCGAGGCGCTGTTCCGCGACGATCCCCGCACGCTCCGCTACGGCGCGACCGAGAACCTCTACGGCATGGACGAGATCCGCGCCTTCCGCCGCGGCCGGTCCTCGAAGGGGCTCGACCGCACGCTCGAGCGCACGCAGATCACCACCTACGGCCGCGACTTCGCGGTCGCCAACACGCTGTTCCGGCGCGAGAACGCGCCCGGCAAGATCGGCCGCCAGAGCCAGACCTGGGCGCGGTTTCCCGACGGCTGGCGGGTGGTCTCCGCCCATGTCAGCGTCATCGACGAGGAGTAAGGGCGATGGTGACGATCGACGCGGAGCCGCAGCCGATCGCGGTGGACCTTGGAAGAACCGCGCTCGTCATCATCGACATGCAGCGCGATTTCCTCGAGCCCGGCGGCTTCGGTGAGACGCTGGGCAACGACATCTCGCTGCTTGAGGCCGCGATCGCGCCCTGCCAGGCGGTGCTGGCCGCGGCGCGCGCCGCCGGAATGCTGGTGATCCACACCCGCGAGGGGCACCGTCCCGACCTCTCGGACGCGCCCAAGGCCAAGGTGGAGCGCGGCGAGCCGAGCCTCAGGATCGGCGCGCAAGGCCCGATGGGCCGCATCCTGATCCGCGGCGAGGCCGGCCACGACATCATCGCGGCGCTCAGACCCGCGCCCGGCGAGCCGGTGATCGACAAGCCCGGCAAGGGCGCCTTCTACCAGACCGATCTCGAACTGATGCTGAGGAACCGCGGCGTCGACACGCTGCTGGTCTGCGGCGTGACGACGGAGGTCTGCGTCAACACCACGATCCGCGAAGCCAACGACCGCGGCTATCGCTGCGTCGCGCTTTCGGACTGCTGCGCGTCCTATTTCCCCGAGTTCCACGAGATGGGGCTCCGGATGATCAAGGCGCAGGGCGGCATCTTCGGCTGGGTGTCGAGCTCCGGGGCCGCGATCGCCGCGATGGCGTGAGGCGCTCTCCCTCGTAAGCCGTTGTTCCGTTGGAGCCCCCGCCGTCGTGCCCGCGCCTTCGCGCGGGCATTCACGACTTGGTCAAAAGCGCGCGGCGACAGCCGAAATCGTGGATACCCGGCTTTGCCGGGCATGACGGCGGTGCGTCCGGTGGGCCGGCGGCTCTCTTCTCCCCCAGGCCGAGGCATAAAAAATGGCCGGCGAACCTGTCGCCGGCCATGTTCAAGTTTGGGAGGAAACCCGGAGAGAGGGAGGAAAGATCAGAAGCGCAGCACCGCAAGCGCCTGGAAGCGGCTCTCGTCGACCTTCGAGCCGAGCTTGTTGACCCAGAGCTGGTATTCGGTGCCGAGGAAGAACACGTCCTTCTTGCCGGTGATCGCGTAGCCGGCGTCCCAACGCAGCTGCGGCTGGGCGAGGAACCAGTCCTTCTGCTTGATCTTGAAGCCGTCGATGTTGGTTTCGACGTTCCACGTATATTCCCAGTGGCCCTCGAAGCTGAAGAACTGGCCGGCGATCTCGAACGGCGCGGCGAAGGAGTTGTCGAACTGCCAGCCGTCCTTCTGGCGCCCGTTCGGCCCCTTGTGGTCGCTGTCGTCGAGCACGGCGGTGAACTGGGTGCGGAAGAACGCGAAGCCCGGAACCTTCCAGTCGACATAGATGCCGGGGAGGTAGCTGCGATAGTTGGCGTCGGCGTCGGCGTTGATGCCCGCCACCACGCCGACGTCCTTGATGATGCCGTCGCCGTAGTTCACGCCGAGCAGCTTCGAGGACGAGAAGTAGGCGTAGAATTCGCCGTAGGCGTCCTTGTCGTTGAAGCCGTCGCGCTTGTTGTCGTCGAGGAAGTCGATGAAGAAGAACACGTCGCCGAACACCCAGCTGGAGGCGTGCTGCAGCGTGACGATGGGGGTGTAGTTCGGGTCGCCGCCCGGCGCGAAGGGGTTCTTCAGCCGGCCGAGCTGGAACTGGATTTCGGTGGTCGAGAAGGTGAAGGGCGCGGGCGTCGCGGGAGCGGGTTCGGCCATGTCGGCCGCGACCGCCGAGGTCGCGCCGCCGGCCAGGACCGCAGCGGCGACGGCGCCGAGCGTCCAGGACTTCAGGTCGGCGAAGGATTTGCTCGAATTCCAAAGACGCGTCATGTCACAAGGCTCCCCGTCGAGCGTAGTTCGCCGCACCCGCGCAAGATTTTGCGCGCGGCTTTCGTCTCGAATTACATCGACCCCCGATGCTTCGACGAGAGTCACATGACCGAACCGGACGGTCAATATGACGAGGACGTGAAAGCTGTAGTCGTTCGCAAGTGTATCCGAGGGTACACAGTGGCGTGAAAAGAGGCGCGAGAAGACGTGACTTGATCGATCTTTGATCAATACCGGCCGGCGGACGCGCAGTTGGTGCAAGCCGGCGCCTTAATGCGAGTCATGGATCAGCGCGCGGGCGAGCGCTGCATGGCGTTCGAGCGCCATCTCACGGTCGACCGTAACGCAGCGGCCGCGCTCGACCACCACGCGGCCGTTGACCACCGTCAGGTCGGCGCGCGCCGGACCGCAGAAGACGAGCGCCGCGACCGGGTCCCATTGCGCGCCCGCGAAGGCGACGTCGGAAAGGTCGAAGGCCGAGACGTCGGCGGCCTTGCCCGGCGCGAGCGCGCCGATGTCGTCGCGCCCGAGCGCCTTCGCGCCGCCGAGCGTCGCGAGTTCGAGCGCCTGCCGGGCGGTGAGCGCCGCGCCGCCCTTGGCGACGCGCTGGAGCAGCAGCGCCTGCCGCGCTTCGGCGAGCATGTGGCCGCTGTCGTTCGAGGCCGAGCCGTCGACGCCGAGCCCGACGCTGACGCCCGCCGCCATCATCTCGCGCACCGGCGCGACGCCGCTGCCGAGCCGCATGTTGGAGCAGGGGCAGTGCGCGACGCCCGTGCCGGAGCGGGCGAAGAGGCCGATCTCCTCGGCGTCGAGCTGGACGCAGTGGGCGTGCCAGACGTCAGGCCCGCACCAGCCGAGCGCCTCGGCATAGGCCCCCGGGCGCACGCCGAACCTTTCCAGCGAATAGGCCACGTCCTCGACGTTCTCGGCGAGATGGGTGTGCATGCCGACGCCGTAGCTTCGGGCGAGCTCCGCGGAGTCCCGCATCAGTTCGCGACTCACCGAAAACGGCGAGCAGGGCGCGACGCCGACCCGGACCATCGCGAACCGTGAGGGGTCGTGGAACGTCTCGATCACGCGGCGGCAGTCGCGGAGGATGGCGGCCTCGTCCTCCACCAGCGCGTCGGGCGGCAGGCCGCCCTTCGACTCCCCGATGCTCATCGAGCCACGGGTCGCGTGGAAGCGCAGGCCGATCCCGGTCGCGGCCTCGATGGAATCGTCGAGCCGCGCGCCGTTCGGAAACATGTAGAGGTGGTCGGAGCTCGTGGTGCAGCCGGTCTCGGCGAGCTCCATCAGGCCAATGGTGGTCGAGGCGCGGATGTGCTCCGGGCCCATTCGGCCCCAGATCGGGTAGAGCGTCTTCAGCCAGCCGAACAGCAGCGCGTCCTGCGCGGCCGGGACCACGCGGGTGAGGTTCTGGTAGAGGTGGTGGTGGGTGTTGACGAGGCCGGGCGTCACGACGCGGCCCGCCATGTCGATCACGCGGTCGGCGGTCTGCGGAAGCTCGGCGGTCGTCCCGACCTGTTCGATCACCCCGTCGCGGGCGAACAGCGCCCCGTCGGCGATTTCGCGCCGCCCGTCGTCCATGGTGACGAGCACGTCGGCGCGGCGGATCAGAAGGGTCGGCAAGCCAGGAACCTCACACGTGCTCGGCCGTCGCAGCCGCCGAGGCCGCGTGGGCCCGGGCGTCCTCGGCGCTCCCGAACCCGTTGAAGAACAGGTTGAGCAGCACCGAGACGACGGCGGCGAGCAGAATGCCGGACTCCAGCAGCGGATGGAGCGCATCCGGCAGGTTCCGGAAGAAATTCGGCGCCACCATCGGGATCATGCCGAAGCCGACCGAGATCGCCACCACGAAGGTGTTGAAGCGGTTGGTCTCGAAATCGGCGTTCTTCAGGATGCGCACGCCCGTCGCCGCCACCATGCCGAACATCACGACGCCCGCCCCGCCGAGCACGGGCTGGGGGATGGCCTCGACCAGCGCGGCGACCTTCGGCAGGAGGCCGAGCACGATCATGATCGCCCCGCCCGTGACCGTCACCCAGCGCGACTTGACCCCCGTGACGCCCACGAGCCCGACGTTCTGGGAGAAGGACGTGTAGGGGAAGGTGTTGAACACCCCGCCGAGGATCGTCCCGACGCCGTCGGCGCGCAGGCCCCGCGTCAGGTCTTTCTGGTCGAGCGGCCTGTTCGTGATCTGGCCGAGCGCGAGGAACATGCCGAGCGACTCGATCATCACGACCAGCATCACGAGGCACATGGTCAGGATCGGCACGAGGTGAAACTGCGGCAGGCCGAAATGGAAGGGCGTTATGAAGGCGCCCCATGAGGCGGTCGCGACCTTCTCGACATGCATGAGGCCGAGCGCGGCCGACAGCGCCGCGCCCGCCACGATGCCGAGCAGCACCGCGATGTTGGCGATGAAACCCGCGCCCCAGCGGATGAGGCCAAGGATCACGAGCAGCGTGAAGAGCGCGACGCAGAGCCCGAGCGTCTGGGCGTAGGCGGGGTTGGGGAAAGCGCCCGGAAACGCCTCGCCGGGCACCGCCTTGGTGATGGTCGGCAGGCCGCCGCCCGCCCAGTTGATCGCCACCCGCATCAACGAGACGCCGATCACGAGAATGATCGTGCCGGTGACGACCGGCGGGAACAGCGGCAGCAGCCGGCTGACGAAGGGCGCGACGAGCACGCCGAAGACGCCGGCGGCGATCACCGAGCCGTAGATGCCCAGGATGCCGATCTCGGGAACCGTCGCCATCGACAGCATCGGGCCGACGGAGGCGAAGGTGACGCCCATCATCACCGGCAGGCGGACGCCCACGCCCCTGAAGCCGAGCGATTGGCAAAGCGTCGCGAGCCCGCAGACGAAGAGGTCCGCGCTGATGAGGAAGGCGACGTCCTCGGGCGGCAGCTTCAGCGCGCGCCCGATGATGAGCGGCACCGCGACCGCGCCGGCGTACATCACCAGCACGTGCTGCAACCCGAGCGTGATCAGCCGCGGGGCCGGAAAGGTCTCGTCGACCGGATGGACTGCTGACGACATGCCGGACCCCTCGTGACCTCACTGTCCCGTGAGGATTCAAGCCGCGTGCCAGTCGTCGGCGCGGGCTTGGTCCGGGACCAGGGGAACGCCCACGGGACCGGACTGCGTGCTTCGAGACGCCGCGCTTGCGCGCGGCTCCTCAGCATGAGGGAGGTTTGCGGGTTGCGGGACGAGCCTTCCGATGGCTGGAGCCCTCGACAGCCCTCATGCCGAGTGGCCCGCCTTCTGGCGGGCGTCTCGAAGCACGCAGTCCGCAAGTCCACGGCGCCTCGCCGCTCAGACCTCGTCGGCTCCCACGGCCGCGAGCGCCGCGCGGGCGATCGCGATGTCGTCCTCGTCCGAGGCCGACCCGATCCCGATCCCGCCGACGCACGCCCCGTCGATGAAGACCGGCAGGCCGCCCGCCATGTCGGTGATGCGCCCGCCCGATGCGAAGGCGAGGCCGGTGGCGATGTCGGCCGGGATCCGCGTGCTCGGCCGCCGGTGCGAGGCCGACGTCTGGGCCTTGGCGCGGGCCGTCTCGATCGACAGGAACTTCGCCCCGTCCATGCGCACGAAGGCGAGGTCGACGCCGCTCTCGTCCACCACCACGACGTTGACGGGGGCGCCGAGGCGCGTCGCCTCCGCGACCGCCGCTGCGATCATCGCGAGCGCGCCGGCATGGGTGATCTTTCGCGCGGGACGAAAGGGGTCTCCGCTCACGCCAGAGAGCCTTGCACGCCCTCGACCAGGAAGGCGGTGGCGTCGAGCTCCGGCGCGTAGTTTCCGAGGGTCTGGCCAGCGGCCACGATCGTCGCGCCCTTGTTGTCCTTGATCGGGCCGACATAGATCGGCTTTCCGGCCGCAAGCTCGGCGATCGCGGCTTCGGCGGCCTTCCGCGCCTCCTCGGTCGCGCCGGCACCGTAGGGCGTGAGGCGCACCATGTCCTTGTCGAAGCCGCCCACGGCGACGTTCGGCAGCGGCTTGCCGCTCGCCAGAAGCTCGGCGAAGCCCTTGTAGATCGTCTCGTATTTGAGCTCCGCGCCGGTGACGAAGCCCTTGGGCGCGAGCGAGGCCTGGGAGGCGTTGTGGCCGCAGGACTTCACGCCGCGCGCCTCGGCGGTCTGCACGATGATCTTGGGGCTGTCGACATGGCAGGCGATCAGATCGCAGCCCTGGTCGATCAGCGAGTTGGCCATCTCGGCCTCGCGCACCGGCAGCGACCACTCGCCGGTGACCGCGAGCCTCACGGTGGCGTTCGAATTGGCCTTGCGGGCGCCGAGCGTGAACTGGTTGACCGAGCGCAGCACGATGCTGATGGGTTTTGCCGCGATGAAGCCGAGCTTGCCGGACTTCGACGACAGGCCCGCGGCGACGCCCGAAGCGTAGTGCGCCTGGTCGAGCGAGGCGAAGTAGCCGCCGAGGTTCTTCGGGTGCTTGTCGGCGCTCCAGAGCGTCGTCGGGTGCCGGAACTGCACGTCCGGATACTTCTTCGCCAGCTCGATCATGAACGGATTGAAGTAGCCGAACGAGGTGCCGAAGATGAGCTTCGCGCCGTCGAGCTCGATCATCGACTCCATCGTCTTCACGACGTCGATCGACTCCGGAACGCGCTCCTCCTCGAGCACCTTGACGCCAGGCGTCGCCTTCAGCGCGGCGATGGCGCTCGCGTGCGACTGGTTCCAGCCGAAGTCGTCGCGCGGGCCGACATAAACGACGCCCACGACGAGATTCTCGGCCGCGCGGACGGGTGCCGGGCGCAGGCCTGCGGCGGCGGCCAGCGTCGCGCCGCCGCTGGCGATCAGGAGAGAGCGGCGGTCGAGGCCGCGTGAGGTCAGGCGAGGCTCATGCGCATCGGTCATCGCGCGCTCCTGGCGTCTGCGGCCGCCGTCATGGCGGCGTCGCGGTCGGCGGAAGGGGGAGGGACCGGCGTCGCCGATGCGGCGCGCTGCCTTCATTCACCCCCACGCCAACCCATGACCGAAATCATGTATACGTGATGGCGCAACGCAAGAATACATTATGGGCGCCGGGGCTTCCAAACGGCGCAAAGATGCGGCGCCGGGCGGTCCGCGGATGCGAGGGCGCTCAGCCGGCGTAGCGTGCGAGCACGTCCGAAAGCGTCGCGGGCGCCGTGGGCGTTTCGGGAAGCGCCCGCGCCGTCACGGCGGCGAGATGGGCCGCCATCAAGGCTGCGGCGCGGTCCGCGTCTCGGGCCGCCAGCGCCGCGATCACGCCGCGATGCTCGGCGGTCGCGCAGTCGGACTGATGCGGCCGGCCGTGAACGGCGAGGATGAGCGAACTTCGCGAGACCACTTCCGAGACGTAGCGCGCGAGCAGCGGATTGCCGGTGAGCCCCGCCAGGACGATGTGGAACTCGCCGGCGAGCCGGCCGGCGGCGGCCGCGTCGCCCCGGCGGGCGGCCTCGTCCTCCTCGTCGACATGGGCGAGGAGGCGCGCCGCCATCTCGGGCGACCAGCGCTCGACGACGAGCCGCACCGTCTCGCGCTCGAGGCAGCGGCGGACCTCGAAGATCGCTCGGGCCTCCTCGACGCTCGGTGAGGCCACGGTCGCCACCCGCTTGCGCTGCGCGTCGACGAGCCCCTCGGACTGGAGCCGCGACAGCGCAGCGCGCGCCAGCGTCCGGCTGACGCCGAAATGCGCGCCGATCTCGTCCTCGCGCAGCTTCGCGCCGGGGGCGAGCGCCTGCTCGATGATGGCCCGGCGCAGCGCCTCGTAGGCTGCGTCCGCTCGCGTCGGCGTCTCCATGGTCTCCCGGACAGTGATCGGCGGGTCGCCCGCCAGACGCATCGTGTATACGCGATGCGTGCGTCATGCGCACGACGCCCAGCGGACTTGTGAGGGCGGCGGCCTCGACGGATGCGCCGGCCGTCGCCATGTTCCGTCCATGGCCCAGGCTGACGACGCCGCCCAACTGACCGACAAGGACTTCACCCGCATCGGGCGGGCGCTGGCGGAGCCGCGCCGCGTCCAGATCCTGCGCCAGCTCGGCGCCGCGTCGGAGCCGATGGCCTGCGCCGCTTTGCACGAGACGCAGGACATCAGCGCCGCGACCATGTCGCATCACATGAAGGAGCTGGAGACCGCGGGGCTGATTTCGATCGCCCGCGAGGGCCGCTGCGCCATCCTCACGCTCAATCGCGACCGCCTCTCGGCCTATCTCGCGCGCCTCGCCGCGATCTGACGGCGGCTGCGCCGTCGCAGGCCGCGTTTCGATCCGGCGATCACGGCGGACGCTCTTGCGGCATATGTTTCGATAATTACCTAACTATCGAAACATTTCGCCGAAAGGGAACTCCAATGAGCGAACTGACTGGAAAGACCGCCGTCGTCACCGGCGCCTCCAAGGGCATCGGCGCGGCCATCGCGCGCAGCCTCGGCAAGGCCGGTGCGTCCGTGGTGGTGAACTACGCGTCCGACAAGGCAGGCGCCGACAAGGCGGTGGCCGACATTGCGGCGGCCGGCGGCAAGGCCGTCGCCGTCCAGGGCGACGTTTCGAAGGAGGCCGACGTCCTGCGCCTGTTCGAGGAGACCGAAAAGGCTTTCGGCCGGCCCGACGTCCTGGTCAACAACGCCGGGATCTATCAGTTCGCGCCGCTCGAAGAGGTGACGGCCGAGCACTTCCACAAACACTTCGACATCAATGTTCTGGGCGCGCTGCTTGCGACGCGCGAGGCCGCCAAGCGGTTCGGGTCGGACGGCGGCGTGGTGATCAACGTCTCCTCGCTCGCGAGCCAGGTGGCGGTGCCCAACGCGTCGGTCTACAGCGCCACCAAGGGCGCGATGGACGTGCTGAGCCGCGTCCTCGCGGCCGAGCTTGGACCGCGCAACATCCGCGTGAACTCGCTGAACCCGGGCGCGGTCGAGACCGAGGGCACGCATACGGCCGGGGTCATCGGCTCGGATCTCGAAAAGCAGATGGTGGCCCAGACCCCGCTCGGCCGGATCGGCCAGCCGGACGACATCGCCGACGTCGCGGTGTTCCTCGCCTCCGACGCCTCGCGCTGGGTCACCGGTCAGACCATCAACGCCTCGGGCGGCGCGCGCTGACGGGGCGGGCGGGTCGGGGAGGACGCGAGCCGGCCGCCCGCGCCTGCTTCAATACGGCCGCCGTCGACGCGCCTCACGCTTCCTCATGTCGAGGAGCAGGCCGCAAGGCCTGCGTCTCGAAGCACGCATCGACCGCTGTGCGTCCTTCGAGACGGCCCTTCGGGCCTCCTCAGGATGAGGAGCGTGGAGGATGGCGAAGAGGGAGAGAGCCGAAGGTCCCCGGCCGACTCTTCTCCAGCGCCAACGCCTCCGAAAACCTCCGTCCTTCCTCATGCTGAGGAGCAGGCCGCAAGGCCTGCGTCTCGAAGCACGCAGCGACCGCTGTGCGTCCTTCGAGACGGCCCTTCGGGCCTCCTCAGGATGAGGAGCGTGGAGGATGGCGAAGAGGGAGAGAGCCGAAGGTCCCCGGCCGACTCTTCTCCAACGCCAATGCCTCCGAGAACCTCCGCCCTTCCTCATGCTGAGGAGCAGGCCGCAAGGCCTGCGTCTCGAAGCACGCACAGCGGTCGATGCGTCCTTCGAGACGGCCCTTCGGGCCTCCTCAGGATGAGGAGCGTGGAGGATGGCGAAGAGGGACGGAGCCGAAGGTCCGCGGCCGCCTCTTCTCCAACGCCAATGCCGCCTCCGAGAACCTCCGTCCTTCCTCGTGCTGAGGAGCAGGCCGCAAGGCCTGCGTCTCGAAGCACGCATCGACCGCTGTGCGTCCTTCGAGACGGCCCTTCGGGCCTCCTCAGGATGAGGGGCGTGGACGGCGGCGAAGCGGGCGTCGCCGCTTCGCCGCCGCCTCGCCTTCCAGTTCTGGCCCCGGCCTCAGACCCGTCCTGCAAACAGATCCTTCTTGACGATGGCGTGGACGCCCCAGTTGCCGTCCACCACCTGCGTCACGCCGAAATCGACCGCGATCGACATCAGCGACACCGCCTCGTCCTCGGTGAGCTTCTGGGTCGTCATCAGGAAGTGGCGCATCTTGCGGAAGGCGTCGCGCATCGCGAGGTCGACCGACGACTTGCCGTAGATCGCCGACTGCGCGTCGCTTCCGAGCTCCTTCAGATAATTGGCGAAGGAGAAGCCGTGGACGAGCCACTCGTCCTTGGTCTCGAGCATCGGATAGTTCAGCTCCTCGAGCGGCGTGCCGGCGAGGTCCGCCTTCTTGTGCAGGATGAGCTGGAACACGCCGGTCAGCGAGCACTCGATCGCGGTGCCGCAGAGCTCGCTGTCGCCCTGGCTCGCATGCGGGTCGCCGACCGAGAGCAGCCCGCCTTCGACCGCGACGGGGTAGTACATCGTCGCGCCTTTGCCGATGCGCCAGTTGTCGATGTTGCCGCCCACCCAGTTCGGCGGGATCGTGTCGACGAAGTCGACCTCGGCGGGCGCGAGCCCCAGCGTGCCGAAATGCGGGCGGATCGGGATCCTGACACCTTTCAGCACGTCGAAGTTCCGCGCGGTCTTCGAATGGTCGACCGGCACGCCCGGATAGTCGATCGTGGCGTGCTCCACCCCGAACGGGTCGGTCTGCGGCACCCATTTGAAATTGTAGACCGCCTGCGCCCAGCTCTTCGCGCCGGAGGCGTCGACCTCGTAGATCGTCACCACCTCGCGTTTCTGGCCGCCCAGCATGTCGTTGTAGTGGTAGCCCCACCAGGCGGCCGCGTTGGAGCCGAACGACTTGCCCTTGAAGGCCGGGTTGGCGCAGGCGCGGGGCGCGCAGTCGAGGATGCGCACCTCCAGCACGTCGCCGGGCTCGGCGCCGCGGACATAGACCGGACCGGTCATGACGTGGACGCCTTGGCCTTCGCCCGACCCTTTCTTATAGACCTTGGGGTCGGTCGGGCCGGCGCCGCGGCGATCGACGCCCTTCTTGTCCTTGGTCCAGAGGAAGACGCTTTCCGCGCCTTCGTCGCCCTGCACCATGCGCTCGGCGTCGTCGTTGGCGTGGTGGGTCAGCGTCTCGATGGTGACGATGTCGCCAGAGTCGCATTCGACGCGGGGTTTGAGCGTCTTCGAAAAATAGCCCCAGTGCACCGTGTCGGCGTTCGCGGGCAGGTAATGGTGCTTGCGCGTCGCCGGGGCCTTGGCGGCGGTCGCCTGCGCGAGCGCCGGCGTCACCAGCGACATGCCGCCGGCCGCAAGGCCTGCGAGACCGCCCGCAGCGACGAAGCTCGATTTCAGGAAGCTGCGCCTTTCAGAGGCGAGGTCGCGCTTCAACGCCTCGTAATGAAGCCCGAATTCCGGGCAGGACGGGTCGTCGCCTTGGCACATCGCCAGCTCTCGCTACTGTGAAATCGGGTCGGCGGACGCCGCGCGGCCTCCGCCCTAAAGACGCCAGCAAGCCCGGCGCCATCTGGCGTCCCAGATCGAGGAGACACCCATGCCGAAAGAGATTTTCGTGTCCTACGGGATCGACGTCGACGCCGTCGCAGGCTGGCTCGGCTCCTATGGCGGCGAGGACAGCCCCTGCGACATCTCCCGCGGCGTGTTCGCGGGCCGCGTCGGCTCGCCGCGCCTTCTGCGCCTCTTCGACAAGTGGGGGATCAAGACCACCTGGTTCATCCCCGGCCACTCGATCGAGACCTTCCCCGACGAGATGAAGGCGGTGGCGGCCGCCGGCCACGAGATCGGCATGCACGGCTACAGCCACGAAAACCCGATCGCCATGACGCCCGAGCAGGAGGAGGCGATCTTCGACAAATGCGTCGAGGTGATCGCCAAGCTCTCGGGGCAGGGGCCCCGCGGCTATGTCGCGCCGTGGTGGGAGTTCGGAGCCAAGACCAACGAGCTGCTCAAGAAAAAGGGCGTCCGCTACGACCACTCGCTGATGCACAACGACCACCACCCCTATTACGTGACGGTCGGGGACGAGTGGACCAAGATCGACTATTCGCAGCATCCTTCGACATGGATGAAGCCCTTCGTGTCCGGCGAGGAGACCGATCTCATCGAGATCCCGGCCTCCTGGCATCTGGACGACCTGCCGCCGATGATGTTCATCAAGGCAGCGCCCAACAGCCACGGTTTCGTGGATCCGCACGTCATCGAGCGGATGTGGCGCGACCAGTTCGACTGGGTCTACGAGAACTACGACTATGCGGTCTTCCCGCTCACCATCCATCCCGACGTTTCGGGCCGCCCGCACGTGCTTCAGATGCACCAGCGCCTCTACGACCACATGCGCGCCCATGACGGCGTGAAGTTCGTCGCCATGGAGGAGATCGCGGAGGATTTCGCGAAGCGCTATCCGCGGTCGGGGACGGCGCGGCCGATGTCCTGAGCGCCGGGGAGAGGAACTGTGTGCGTCGAGACGCCCGCTGACGCGGGCTCCTCACTATGAGGGGGGTCGAGGGCGCCTAAGCCCGAAGCCCAACTCATGCTGAGGAGGCCCGAAGGGCCGTCTCGAAGCACGCAGTCGGCTGATGCAGTTATAATCCACGGAGCACCACCATGTGCGGCCTCTGCGGCTCCTTCGCGCACGGCCACTGGAGCGACGGCGTCGCCTCGAACGCGCAGACGCCGACGGCCGAGCGGGCCCGCCGCGCCGCCGTCGCGAACGCGGCGCTCGCGCCCTTTGGGTTGACGCTGAAGTCCTGGGGCGGGCGCTACGTGCTCTCGTCGCGCACCGGCAAGGCCGCGGTGGTCGAGGGTTTCGGCGATCTCTGGCCGGCGGCCGAAAAGCTCGGGGGCCGCTCCTGCGATCCGCTCGACGCGACGGTGCTCGCCCGGCTGGAACTGGGCGCCTGATGAGCGCCCGCCTTCCCGTCGACGTCATCACCGGCTTTCTCGGCGCCGGCAAGACGACGCTGCTGCGCCGCCTGCTCGCGCGGCCGGAGCTCGCGGGGGCGGCGGTGCTCGTCAACGAGTTCGGAGAAATCGGGCTCGACCATCTGCTGCTCGAGCGGATCGACGGCGACGTCGTGCTGCTGAAGAGCGGCTGCGTCTGCTGCACGGTGCGGGGCGACCTGAAGGCCGCGCTCGAAGCCCTGCTCGGACGCCGGGCGCGTGGCGAGATCGCGTTCGACCGCGTCGCGATCGAGACCACGGGCCTCGCCGATCCCACTCCGGTCTTCGCCACGATCGCAGCGGACGCGGCGCTCAAACACCGTTTGAGGATGGGCGCGGTGGTCTGCGTCGTCGACGCTCTGAACGGCGCCGCGACGCTCGACGCCCACGACGTCTCGCTGCGTCAGGCCGCCGCCGCCGACCGCATCGTGGTCTCGAAGACCGACCTCGCGCCGCCCGAGGCTTGCTCCGCGCTCGCGGCGCGCCTGCGCGCCCTCAATCCCGTCGCCGAACTCCTTCTGCTCGACGCCGAGACGCCGCCGCCTGCGCTGTGGCTCACGGGGGCGGGCGAGGGACCGCCAAGCCGGTGGCGCGCCGACACGCCCGCGGCCGAGCCCGGGCACGACGCGCGCGCGTTCCTGCTTGAGGCGGAGGCGCCGCTAGACTGGGCGCGCTTCGGACTGTGGCTGTCGATGCTTCTCAACGCCCACGGCGACGACATCCTGCGGCTCAAGGGCGTGGTCGCGATCGAGGGCGTCGCCGGGCCGGTCGCGATCCAGGGCGTGCAGCGCGTCGTGCATGCGCCCGAGCACCTCGAGGCCTGGCCGGACGGCGATGCGCGGACACGCCTCGTGGTCATTGCGCGGACCATCGATCCCGAGCGCGTTCGGCGGTCGTTCCGGGCCTTCGTCGGGCGCGCCGGGACGAACGCGGCGGCGGCCTCCGCCTGAAGCGCCCGATCCGTCGCCGTCACGCCCGGCGGCGGCCGGACATCCATGACTTGTCGGGATCGTCGAGCGCGACGTCGAAGTCGTGGATACCCGCGCGAAGGCGCAAGCATGACGGCGAGGACACGGCTCACGCACTGCGAGATCCCCGCGCCGTTTCCGATCAATCGCCCAAAAATTAGGCGAACGCGCCATCACGGACGCGCGACCCCGTGCCCGTCTCCCGCAATCCGTGCGGTTGGCATGACCGTTGCTGCTTTCTTGAGCGACGCGAAGCCCGCGGGGGACAAAAGGGGCAAGATGCAGCAGGCCGCCACGATCGACATCGCTTCGCTGACCAAGAAATACGGCGACGACGCCGTCGCGGTCGACGCCATCAGCCTCAAGATCAAGGCCGGGACCTATTGCTGCCTGCTCGGCCCCTCGGGCTGCGGCAAAACCTCGACGCTCAGGATGATCGCCGGCCACGAGACCGCGACGTCCGGCGACATCAGGCTCGGCGACGTGGTGGTCACCGACCTGCCGCCCGCCAAGCGCCAGACCTCGATGATGTTCCAGTCCTACGCGCTGTTTCCGCATCTCGACCTTGTCGACAACGTCGCCTTCTCGCTGAAGATGAAGAGCGTGCCGAAGGCCGAGCGCCGCGCCAAGGCGCTCGACATGCTGAAGCTCATGCACATCGACCAATACGCCTCGCGCCGGCCCGCCCAGCTTTCGGGCGGCCAGCAGCAGCGCGTCGCGCTCGCCCGCGCGCTCATCACGAGCCCGCAGGCGCTGCTGCTCGACGAGCCGCTTTCGGCGCTCGATCCGTTCCTGAAGGTGAAGATGCGCCAGGAGCTGAAGCGCCTTCAGCGCGAGCTCGGCGTCACCTTCGTGCACGTCACCCACAGTCAGGAGGAGGCGATGGCGCTCGCCGACCTCGTGGTGGTGATGTCGAACGGCCGCATCGAGCAGGCCGCCGAACCGCGCGAGATCTTCCACCGGCCGGCGACCGCTTTCGTGGCGCGCTTCATGGGCGACCACAACGTGCTCGCCGGAAAGGTGAAGGAGCTCGACGCCGAGGGCGCGCTCATCGAGGCCCCGAACGGCGCCTCGTTCCGCATTCCCGGCGCGGATCACCTCGTCGTCGGCGAGACCGCGGAAGCCGCGGTTCGCCGCGACCGGATCGCGATCGGCGAAAGCCCGACCAAGGGGCTCGGCTTCACCGGCCATGTCCGCAACGTCGAGTATCGCGGCGGCTCGATGAAGGTGACGCTCGACGCGCCCGGCGTCGAGGACTTTACGGTCTACGCCGAGGAAAGCGCCTTCGACAGCGCCCCGCACGAGGTCGGACAGGCGGTTCCGCTGTCCTGGAGCCTCGCCGACGTCCACGTGCTCAAGCCCACCGCACACTGAGAAGACACCCAAGGAGACGACCAATGACCGACTCGACGGAAACGCCGCGCGGCCTTGACCGCCGGAGCCTTCTCAAGACCGGCGCGGCCGCGGCCGGCGTCGCCGCAGGTTCGGGCGCGATCACCGGCTTTCCGACCATCTGGGCGCAGAACATCAAGGACGTGACGCTGCGCCAGTTCGGCACCGGCGTGTCGAACCTCAACGCCATCGCCGAGAAGGTGAAGCAGGATCTCGGCTTCACGCTGCAGATGACGGCGCTGGATTCCGACAGCGTCACGCAGCGCACGGTGACGCAGCCCAACAGCTACGACATCGCCGACATCGAATACTGGATCTGCAAAAAGGTGTTCCCGACCGGCGCGCTGCAGCCGATGGACGTCAAGAAGATCAAATACTACGACAAGATCACGCCGATCTTCACCACCGGCAAGCTGACGCCCGAGAGCACGATCGCTCAAGGGACGGCGCCCCACACGGTGACCTTCGTCGAGGCCCCCGGCGCGAAGACCTTCGCCAAGGCCCCGACCGAGTGGATGACGCTGATCCCGACGATCTACAACGCCGACACGCTCGGCATCCGGCCAGACCTCGTCGGCCGCCCGATCGCCAACTGGAAGGACATCCTCGACCCCAAGTTCAAGGGCAAGGCGTCGATCCTCAACATCCCCTCGATCGGCATCATGGACGCCGCGATGATCTGCGAGAGCGCAGGCCTCATCAAATACGGCGACAAGGGCAACATGACCGAGGAGGAGATCGACAAGACCATCGCGGTCCTGATCGAGGCGAAGAAGGGCGGCCAGTTCCGCGCCTTCTGGAAGACCTTCGACGAGAGCGTGAACCTGATGTCCTCGGGCGAGGTCATCATCCAGTCGATGTGGTCGCCGGCGGTGACCGCGGTGAAGTCGAAGGGCATCCCCTGCGTCTACCAGCCGCTCGCCGAAGGCTATCGCGCATGGGGCGGGGGCCTCGGCATCGGCAAGAACGTCAAGGGCATCGTGCTCGACGCGGCCTATGAATACATCAACTGGTATCTGTCGGGCTGGTGCGGCGCCTACCTCAACCGCCAGGGCTACTATTCGGCCTGCCCCTCGACCGCCAAGGAGCACATGTCGGCGGAGGAGTGGGGCTTCTGGATGGAAGGCAAGCCCGCCGCCGCCGAGATCACCTCGCCGGACGGCAAGCCGATCGAGAAGGCCGGCGCGGTGCGCGACGGCGGCTCCTTCGAGAACCGCATGGGCAAGGTCGCTTGCTGGAACGCGGTCATGGACAAGGACCGCTACATGGTCCGCAAGTGGAACGAGTTCATCGCCGCGTGAGGATGCGCTTCGGCCCTAGTCCGCGACGCCTCCGCCCCCCTCTCCCGCGCGCGGGAGAGGGTAAGGGTGAGGGTCTGTCGCAGATCAGGGAGGTCGCTGGACGCCCCCTCATCCTTACCTTCTCCCGCAAGCGGGAGAAGGAGTCCCTACCGTCGAGCGAAAACGCATGACCGTCGCCGCTGACGCCTCCCCCACTTCAGTCGAGACCGAGGCTCCCCCGCGCAAAAGGCGCCTCGCGCTTCCGCTCGCGCCCTATCTCCAGGCCGCGCCGCTCGCGCTGATCCTCGGCGCGTTCCTGCTGCTGCCGATCGCCGCGATCGTGATCGTCAGCTTCTGGGACTATGACAGCGTCCAGATCTACCCGGCCTTCGTGACGCTCAACTACGAGGAGAGTCTCGGCTCCTGGGTCACCTGGTCGACCTTCCTCAACACGCTGAAATTCGTCGCCATCGTCTGGGCCATCACGCTCGTGGTGGGCTTCTGGGTGGCGTATTTCCTCGCCTTCCACGTCCGCACCTCGAAGATGCAGACGGTGCTGTTTCTCGTCTGCACGGTGCCGTTCCTCACCTCCAACATCATCCGCATGATCTCGTGGGTGCCGTTCCTCGGGCGCAACGGCCTGCTGAACTCCGCGCTCGTCGAACTCGGGATCGTGCCCGCGCCGCTCGAATTCCTGTTGTTCTCGGAGTTCGCCGTCGTCCTGGCGATGGTGCATCTCTACGCGCTCTTCATGGTGACGCCGATCTTCAACACGCTGGTGCGCATCGACCGGTCGCTGGTCGAGGCCGCGCGCGACGCCGGCGCGTCGAGCTGGCAGATCCTCACCAACGTCATCATTCCGCTGGCCAAGCCCGGCATCGCCATCGGCTCGATCTTCGTCGTGACGCTGGTGCTCGGCGACTTCATCACCGTGCGCTTCATGTCCGGCGGCCAGTCGGCCTCGATGGGGCTGATGATCGCGAACCAGATCTCGCTGCTGCAATATCCGGCCGCCGCCGCCAACGCGGTCGCGCTGCTGATCCTCGTGCTGCTGATGATGGCCGCGATCCTGAAGATCGTCGACATCCGGAAGGAGCTGTGATGGCGCTCCGCCGCCTTTGTCCCGGCCTTGAGCCGGGACCCAGAACCGATGCGGGCGCCGAAAGAGGCGGCTGCGTTGAGGTCCACTTCCAGAGCGTGCCGTTTCTGGGTCCCGGCTCAAGGCCGGGACAAGGAAGGAGCGCCGGATGACCTCTGACCGGCGCACGCTCGAATTCTATCTGCTCGCGGCTTTCTTCGCCCTGTTCGTGCTGTTCCTCTACGGCCCGCTCTCGACCATCCTGATCCTGTCGTTCCAGGGCCCGAACGGCGGCCTGACGTTCCCGATGAACGGGGTCTCGACGCGCTGGTTCCAGAACCTGTTCGAGACGCAGGCCGTCGGCGATTTCGGCGGCTCCTTCACCCGCTCGGCGCTGCTCGGCCTGATGGTGATGGCGACGACCGTGGTGGTCTCGCTGCTCGCGGGCCTGGCCTTCCGGCGCGGCTTCTTCGGCGCGACGCCGCTGTTCTATCTCGCGATCTCGAGCCTCGTCGTGCCCTCGATCCTGGTGAGCCTCGGCATCGGCCTGTCGTTCCAAATCCTCGGGCTGGAGCCGACCTGGTGGAGCTCCGCCTTCGGCGCGCATCTCACCTGGACGTTGCCTTTCGGCGTGCTGATCATGTTCGCGGTGTTCAACCGTTTCTCGCCGGCCTACGAGGAGGCCGCGCGCGACCTCGGCGCCTCGAGCTGGCAGGCCTTCGCCCATGTGGTGCTGCCCATCATCGCGCCGAGCCTGGTCGGCGTCGGGCTGTTCGGCTTCACGCTCAGCTATGACGAGTTCGCCCGCACGCTGATGACCGCGGGCTCGTTCAACACGCTGCCGCTCGAAATCTACGGCATGACCACCAACGTCACGACGCCGGTGCTCTATGCGCTCGGCGCGGTGACGACGCTGGTCTCGTTCGGCGTGATCGGGGTCTCGCTCGCCGCGATCGCCGTCATCGCGCGCCAGCGCAAGAAGCTCGGCGTGTCCTGAAGCTCGGTCCGCGCCGCAAAGCCGGCGGGGACGAGCCGATCACGAGCAGGGACGGCGAGGAGAGGATCGATGGACCTGCCGATCGTCGACGTCGCGCCCTTCATCGACGGCGGCGAGGCCGCCAAGAAAGCAGTCGCGCGCGCCTTCGGCGATGCGCTTGAGACCACGGGTTTCGCCGTCGTGGTCGGGCATGGCGTGCCCGAAAGCCTCGCGACCGCCACCTACGACGCCATGAAGCGTTATTTCGCCCGAGACGTCGAGGCGAAGCTCGCCGACAAGGCGCCCGAGAAGACCAAGGGCCGCGGCTATCTGCCCATGGGGATCGAGAGCGTCGCCAGGACGCTGAAGGGCGAAACCCTGACGGACCTGTGCGAGGCGCTCGTGTTCAACGCGCCGCATCGCGAGGGAAGGGCGGTCAAGCCGAACATCTGGCCCGCCGAGCCGCCGGAGCTCTCCGGCCTCGTGCGCGAGTGGTGCGGCGAGATCCTGACGCTCACCGATCGGCTGACCCGGCTTTCCGCTCTGGCGCTCGATCTGCCCGAGAACCACTTTGACCCCGTCTTCGAGGATCCGGCGCTCACCCTTCGCTTCGTGCACTATCCCGATCAGGTCGAGCCGCCGGCTCCCGGCCAGCTGCGCTACGGCGCCCATCACGACTATGGCGGGCTCACCATCCTGCGGCAGGACCAGGCGCCCGGCGGCCTCGAGGTCGCGGACAAAGAAGGCGTCTGGCATGAGGCCGGCGTCGTCCCGAACAGCTTCGTCATCAATGTCGGAGACCTGCTCGCCCGCTGGACCAACGATCGCTGGAGATCGACGCTCCACCGGGTCTCGAACCCCAACCGCGCGCTCACCGGCTCGACCGCGCGGCTTTCGATGGTGGCGTTCACCGCGCCGAACGAGGAAGCCGAGGTCGCCTGCCTGCCGAGCTGCTGCGACGAGGCGAACCCGCCGCGCTACGCGCCGGTGAAGTCCGGCGAATACATCTGGTCGAAGATCGCGGCCTCGCACGACATCTCGACGGCCGCATAGGCGCTGCCGCGCCCTCCGGCGCTCAGGCGGCGAGCCGACGCTCGACGATCCGCGCCAAGAGGCTCGCGCCGACCGGCAGGATGGCGTCGTCCAGCACGAAGCCGGGATTGTGCAGCGGCAGGTCGCCCGCATGGCCGACGCGGGCGTAGCAGCCCGGCGCCTTGCGCAGCATGTCGGCAAAATCTTCCGAGCCCATCATCGGCCGCGGCCGGGTGATCAGCCCCGTGTCGCCCACGACGTCCCGCGCGGCCTCCGCCATGGCGGCGGTCTCGCTTTCGGTGTTGATCAGCACGTCGAACACGTCGCGAAGGTCGAGCGTCACCTCGACCGCGTAGGTCGCCGCGATCCCGGCGCAGATCTCCTTCATGCGCTTGCGGGCGAGCTCCATCATCGTCGGGTCGAAGGCGCGGATCGTGCCGGTCAGCGTCGCCTCCTCGGGGATGACGTTGTAGGCCGAGCCCGAATGGACCTGCGTCACCGACAGAACCAGCGACTCGAACGGGTTGGCGTTGCGGGAGACGATCGACTGCAGCGCCATGACGAGCGCCGAGGCCGCGACGACCGGATCGCGCGACATCTGCGGCATCGCCGCGTGGCTGCCCGATCCGACGATCTTCACGTCGAAGAAGTCGGCCGCCGCCATCGCCGGGCCGGGGAAGACCGAGATTTCGCCGGGCTCCAGATAGGGGTCGTTGTGGAGGCCGTAGATCTCGTCGACCGGGAATTTCTCGAACAGCCCGTCGGCGATCATGGCGCGCGCGCCGCCGAGCCCTTCCTCGGCGGGCTGGAACACGAACACGGCCGTGCCGGGAAAGTCGCGCTTTTCCGCCAGATAGCGCGCGGCGCCGAGCAGCATGGTGGTGTGGCCGTCATGGCCGCAGGCGTGGGAGACGCCCGCGTTGTTCGAGCGCCACGGCAGGTTGGTGGTCTCGACGATCGGCAGCGCGTCCATGTCGGCGCGAAGGCCGATGGCGCGGCCGGGGCCGCCGGACCCCTTCAGGACGCCCACGACGCCCGTGCCGCCGATCCCGCGATGCACCTCGACGCCGTAGGAGGCGAGCTTTTCGGCCACCACGCCCGATGTGCGGGTCTCCTGAAAGCCGATCTCGGGGTGGGAATGGAGGTCGCGGCGCAGCGCCGTCATGTCGTCGGCGAAGGCGAGGATCTCGGGGAGGGCGGGCATGCTGGAGTTCCCTTGTAAGTGCTGACACGCCTCAGTCAGTCATGCCCGGCGGAGCCGGGTATCCACGACTTACTGAGATCGTAGGGCTCTACGTCCAAGTCGTGGATACCCGCGCGAAGGCGCGGGCATGACGGCCGAGGTTCGGGCGGCCATGTGAGCTAGCCCTTCTTCTCCATGTTCCAGAACACCGGGATCGGGGCCTTGACCACGCCCGACACGGAGGCCCGCCAGGCGGCCGGCTGGCGATACTGGCCGAGCGGCACATAGATCACCTGGTCATAGACCCGAGCCTGAACCTTCTCGGCGATCTGCTTGCGCTGGTCGTCCGTCTCGGCGGCCGCGAAGTCGGCGCGCATCTTCTCGAGCTCGGGATCGTCCGGCCAGCCGAAGAAGCCGGTCTTGGCGCGGCCGTTGATCATCGGATTGACGATCGGGTTCCAGACCTCCGGGATCACCCAGTTGGTGAAGAACATGTTCCAGCCGCCCTCGGCGATCGGCTTCTGGCTCGCGCGGCGGGCGACCAGCGTCTGCCAGTCCATCGGCTGGAGATCGACCTTGAAGCCTGCGGCGCGCAGCAGCTCGGTCGCCACCACCGGCTGCGAGGAGGTCGAGGGCGTGTCGGTCGGGTGCATGATGACGACGGGCGTGCCGTCGTATCCCGCCTCCTTCAGCAGCGCCTTCGCCTTCTCGACGTCGCCGCTCTTGGCGATGGTCGCGGCGCCTTCGCCGGCCTCGGTCGAAAGCGGAGTGCCGCAGCCATAGACCGAAGGGCAGGTCTGGAAGAATTCGGGATCGCCGATCAGCGCCTGCAGCACGCTCTCCTGGTTGAGCGCGTAGAGCGCCGCCTTGCGGATGCGGATGTCGTTGAAGGGCGGATAGAGGAAGTTCATCCGGCCCATCGTCTGCGAGCCGAGCTCGTTGTAGAAATCGACCTTCACGTCGTCGGGGACAGCCTGCAGCAGGGGCAGCAGGTCGACGGGCGGCTGCTCCATGTAGTCGATCTCGCCCGTGACCAGCGCGTTCACCGCGGTCTGCATGTCGGGCATGTTGATCCACTCGACGCGGTCGACCTTCACGGCCTTTCCGCCCGCCATCCAGTTCGGCGCCTCGGCGCGCGGCTTGTAGCCCTCGAACTTCTCGTAGACCGTGCGGTCGCCCGGCCGATACTCGGCCTGAACGAAGCGGAACGGGCCGGAGCCGACGATCTCCTTGACGGCCGTCGTGGGAGGCGTCTCGGCGAGGCGCTTGGGCATCATGAAGGGCACGTAGGAGGCGGGCTTGGCGATGAGGTCGAGCACGTAGCGGAAGGGCTTCTTCAGCTTCAGCACGATGGCCTTGTCGCCGTCCGCGGTGATGCTCTCGACGGAGTCCATCAGCATCTGGCCGCCGGCGTCGCGCGCGCCCCAGCGCTTGAGCGAGGCGACGCAGTCGTCCGCGGTGACGGGCGCGCCGTCGTGCCAGGTCAGGCCGTCGCGCAGCGTGAACGTGTAGGTGAGCTTGTCGTCCGAGACCTTGAAGTCCGCCATCTGCGGGGTCGGCTCGTACTTGCTGTTCATCGAGAGCAGCGTGTCGAACACCATGTAGCCGTGGTTGCGGGTGATGTGCGCCGTGGTGACGATCGGGTCGAGGATGTTGATCCCCGAATGCATCACGACCTTGATCGTCGTCTTGGTCTGCGCCGCCGCGCGCTCGGGCGGCGTGAAGGCGAGAGCCGCCAGCGCAAGCAGGCCAAGGGCGACGGGAGGGAGTGAGCGGACGCGCTTCGCTGACATGGGCGGGGCCTCGCTTGAGCTTCCGGGCGGCGTTTCGGGCCGCGACTGCGGCCAACATAGCGCGCGCTCGCCGCCGCCCATCGATTGGGCGCGCACAAATTAGCGACGCGACCGCTCATTGCTTGATCACTTCTAAACCCGGGGCCATGGTGAGCGGCCCACTGCGCGCCTGTCGTCGTCTGACGGTCCGGGCATGGCACGATCTCTGCAGACGGATTGGCTGGCGCGCCAGGCGCCAGCTTGCGGCCCACGCCGCTACCGGGAGACACCGATGGATCGTCGCACTTTCCTTCAGGCCTCGATTGGCGCGGGACTTATCGGAGCGACCGGTTCGCTCGCCGCGCCCTCCATCGCGCTCGGCGCGGCGAAGAAGACCCTGAAGTTCGTGCCGCAGGCGAACCTCGCCAACTTCGATCCGATCTGGGGAACGCAATACGTCGTCCGCAACGCCGCGGCGCTGGTCTGGGACACGCTCTACGGCGTCGACGAGAAGCTGCAGCCGCAGCGCCAGATGGTGGAGAGCGAGACCGTCTCCGATGACGGCCTTGTCTGGACCTTCAAGCTGCGCTCGGGGATGAAGTTCCACGACGGCGAGCCCGTGCTCGCCAAGGACGCGGTGGCCTCGGTCGCGCGCTGGTCGGCCCGCGACCCGATGGGCCTGATGATCCGCGTCATCCAGAACGAGCTCGTCGCGGTCGACGACCTCACGTTCAAGTGGTCGCTGAAGAAGCCCTATCCGAAGATGCTGCTGGCGCTCGGCAAGAACAACGCGCCGTGCTCCTTCGTGATGCCGGAGCGGATCGCCAAGACCGACCCCTTCACCCAGATCAAGGAATATGTCGGCTCCGGGCCGATGAAGTTCGCGCAGAAGGAATGGGTGCCGGGCGCGATCGCGGTGTTCGAGAAGTTCGAGGACTACAAGTCCCGCGACGAGCCCGCCTCGTGGCTCGCCGGCGCCAAGCGCATGATGGTCGACCGCATCGAGTGGATCATCATGCCGGA
The DNA here is from genome assembly GCF_042648545.1 of Chenggangzhangella methanolivorans. Classification (NCBI taxonomy): domain Bacteria; kingdom Pseudomonadati; phylum Pseudomonadota; class Alphaproteobacteria; order Hyphomicrobiales; family Methylopilaceae; genus Chenggangzhangella; species Chenggangzhangella methanolivorans. Next base: position 1,322,999 of record NZ_JBHRXS010000006.1, on the reverse strand, counting down.
CCCCGCGACCGCGCTCGCGGCGCTCCAGAACGGCGAGATCGACTGGTGGGAGAACCCGCTCTCCGACCTCGTGCCGGTGCTGCAGGGCAATTCCGACGTGAAGGTCGACATCGCGGACCCGCTCGGCAATGTCGGAGCCTTCCGCATGAACCACCTCTATCCGCCCTTCGACAAGGTGGAGGTGCGCAAGGCCGTGCTCACCGCGATGAGCCAGGAAAACTACATGCGGGCGATCGTCGGCTCCGACGACAATCTTTGGAAGCCGATGCCCGGCTTCTTCACGCCCGGCACCCCGTTCTACAGCGAGCAGGGCGGCGACATCCTGAAGAAGGCGAGCATCGACGAGGCCAAGAAGTTGCTCGAGAAGGCCGGCTATGACGGCACGCCCGTGACCTGCGTGGTGGCGCAGGACAACCCGATCACCAAGGCGCAAGGCGACGTGACCGCCGACCTTCTCCGCCGCATGGGCATGACCGTCGACTTCGTGGCGACCGACTGGGGCACGGTCGGGGCCCGGCGCGCGTCGAAGAAGCCGCCGAAGGAAGGCGGCTGGAACATGTTCCACACCTGGCACGCGGGCGCGGATTGCCTGTCGCCCGCCGGCTACAACGCGCTGCGCGCCAACGGCGAGAAGGCGTGGTTCGGCTGGCCCAACAGCCCCAAGACCGAAGAGGGCATCACGGCCTGGTTCGAAGCGGCTGATCTCGAGGCCGAGAAGGCGGCGCTGGCCAAGACCAACGAGGCGGCGGTGGACGACGTGGTCTACGGCGTCACCGGCTTCTTCCTCAGCTACCAGGCGTGGCGCAGCAACGTACAGGGCGTGAAGAGCGGCCCGCTGCCGTTCTTCTGGGACGTGACCAAGGAGGCGTGAGCCGGTGGCGCATGGCCGAGGCCAACTGCGTGCTTCGAGACGCGACGGCGAAACGCCTTCGCTCCTCAGCATGAGGATGGTTTGTGCTTTGGCGCCCACCCACCCCCCTCATGCTGAGGAGCAGGCCGGAGGCCTGCGTCTCGAAGCACGCACTTCGTTGATCCCGGGCTCGTTCGAAGGGAGCGGCTGATGTCCTCGGTCGTCCTGCGCCGCATCCTCTCGACCATCCCCGTCATGGGGGTGGTGGCGCTGTTCGTCTTCAGCCTGCTCTACGTCGCGCCCGGCGATCCGGCCGCGGTGATCGCGGGCGACCAGGCCTCTCCCGAGGACGTCGAGAAGATCCGCGCCGGGCTCGGTCTAGACCGGCCCTATCTCATCCGCTTCTTCGAATGGGTGGGGCAGATCCTGTCCGGCGACCTCGGCACCTCGATCTTCACCAACATGCCGGTCACCACCATGATCGCGCAGCGCGTCGAGCCGACGCTTTCGCTCATGATCGTGACGCTCATCATCGCGGTCGGCGTCGCGGTGCCGATGGGCGTCGTGGCGGCGTGGAAGGCCGACACCTGGGTCGACCGTTCGGCGATGGCCTTCGCGGTCTTCGGCTTCTCGACCCCGGTCTTCGTGGTCGGCTACCTCATCGCCTATGTGTTCGCGCTGAAGCTCGGCTGGTTTCCGGTCCAGGGCTACAAGCCGATCTCGGCGGGCGTCGGCCCGTGGATCCAAAGCCTGATCCTGCCGTCCGTGACGCTCGCGCTCGTCTACATCGCGCTGATCGCCCGCATCACCCGCGCCGCGATGCTCGACGTGCTCGGCCAGGACTACATCCGCACGGCCAAGGCCAAGGGCGTCGGCCAGCGGCGCATCCTCTTCGTGCACGGGCTGAAGAACGCGGCGGTGCCGATCGTCACCGTCATCGGCATCGGCGTCGCGCTGCTCATCGGCGGCGCGGTGGTGACCGAGAGCGTGTTCGCGATCCCGGGCCTCGGCCGCCTCGTGGTCGACGCGATTCTGCGGCGCGACTACCCCGTGATCCAGGGCGTCGTGCTGCTCTTCAGCTTCGTCTACGTGCTGGTCAATCTCGCCGTTGACCTCGTCTATGTCTGGGTCGATCCGAGGATCCGCTACTGATGGCCGTCGAAGCCAGGACCCTCGCGCCTCCGCCCGGCCTCAAGGTCGCCGAGGAGCTGCCCGACGTCATTCCCGCGCGCAAGCCCCTGAAAGGGTTTTGGGGCGTCGTCCGCCGCCGGCCCGCGGCGGCGCTCGGCGGCGCGATTTTGCTCGCGATGATCGCGGTCGCGGCGTTCGCGCCGCTGCTCGGGACCGTCGACCCCGGCGAACTCGCGCCGTCGCGACGGCTGCGGCCGCCTTCGGCCGACTTCTGGTTCGGCACCGACATGCTTGGCCGCGACCTCTATTCGCGCGTGGTCTACGGCGCGCAGGTCTCGCTCGTCGTCGGCTTCTCGGTGGCGGTGCTCGCCTCCGTCTTCGGCCTCGCCATCGGGCTCGTCTCGGGCACCGTGCGCTGGATCGACGGCGTCGTGATGCGGCTCATCGACGGCATGATGTCGATCCCGCCGATCCTGCTCGCCGTCGCGCTGATGGCGCTGACCCGCGGCTCTCTGCAAAACGTCGTCATCGCCATCACGCTCGCCGAAATCCCGCGCGTCGCCCGGCTGGTGCGCGGCGTGGTGCTGTCCTTGCGCGAGCAGCCCTATATCGACGCGGCGATCGCCGCCGGCACGTCGACGCCGATGCTCGTCATCCGCCACATCCTGCCCAACACGCTCGCGCCCATGACCGTGCAGGCCACCTACATCTGCGCCTCCGCCATGATCGTCGAGGCGATCCTGTCGTTCATCGGCGCGGGCGTGCCGCCGATCACGCCGTCCTGGGGCAACATCATGGCGGAGGGCAGGGCGCTCTGGCAGGTGAAGCCGACGATCGTGTTCTTCCCCGCGATCTTTCTGTCGCTCACCGTCCTCGCCGTGAACCTCCTCGGCGACGGCCTGCGCGACGCGCTCGATCCCCGCATGGCGAAGAGCTTGTGATGGGAGATTCTCTCCCGAACCACCGGCGTCATGCCCGGACTTGGTCCGGGTATCCACGACTTGGGCGTAGAGCGCGCGGCCCAGGAAGTCGTGGATACCCGCGCTGCCGCGCGGGCATGACGGCGGCGTCGCCGGAGTACGCCTGATGCCCCTGCTCGAAGTCGACCGTCTCCAGACCCACTTCCGCACTCCCGACGGAGTGAACCGGGCGGTCGACGGCGTCTCGTTCCACATCGACAAGGGCGAAACGCTCGCGGTCGTCGGCGAAAGCGGCTGCGGCAAGTCGGTCACCGCCATGTCGATCATGCGCCTGATCGCCGAGCCGCCCGGCAGGTCCGCGGGCGAGATCCGCTTCGAGGGCAAGGACCTGCTCAAGCTCTCCGAGAAGGAGATGCGCAAGATCCGCGGCGACGACATCTCGATGATCTTCCAGGAGCCGATGACGAGCCTCAATCCGGTGCTGAAGGTCGGCCGGCAGATCGGGGAGTCGCTGCGGCTCCATCAGGGGCTCGGCCGCGCCGCCGCCGAGGACAAGGCGGTCGAGATGCTGCGCCTCGTCGGCATTCCCGAGCCCAAGCGCCGGGCGGGCGAATATCCGCACCAGCTTTCGGGCGGCATGCGCCAGCGCGTGATGATCGCCATGGCGCTCGCCTGCTCGCCGAAGCTGCTGATCGCCGACGAGCCGACCACAGCGCTCGACGTCACCATCCAGGCCCAGATCCTTGACCTGATGCGCGACCTCAAGCAGCGCGTCGGCGCCGCGATCCTGATCATCACCCATGACCTCGGCGTCGTGGCCGAGGTCGCCGACCGCGTGGTGGTGATGTACGCCGGACGCAAGGTCGAGGAGGCCCCAGTCAACGACCTCTTCGCCGACCCCAAGCATCCCTACACCCGCGGTCTTCTCGGGGCGGTGCCGAAGCTCGGATCCTCGCTCGACGGCGAGGCCGAGCGGCTCGCCGAGATTCCCGGCATCGTGCCGAGCCTGAAGAAGAAGATCGAGGGCTGCGTGTTCGCAAGCCGCTGTCCCGACGCCGAGGACGTCTGCCGCCAGTTCGCGCCGGCGCTCGAGGAGAAGGCGCCGGCCCATCTCGCCGCGTGCCATTTCTCGAACCGCGACGCCGCGGAGGCCGCGGCGTGAGGGGAAAGCGCAGCCCTTGTCCCGGACTTGATCCGGGACCCAGAACCGACGGCGCTTCCAAAGGAGACGGCGGCCGTCGCGATCATCTGAGAAACCGCATCGGTTCTGGGTCCCGGATCAAGTCCGGGACAAGAGGGGGAGACGCCCCATGACCGCCCCGCTGCTCGAGGTCAACGACCTCAAGATGCACTTCCCCCTCGGCGGGGCGCTGTTCGGCGAACGGCGCTACGTCTATGCGGTCGACGGGCTGTCGTTCCGCGTCGAGCGCGGCGAGACGCTGTCGCTCGTCGGCGAGAGCGGCTGCGGCAAGTCCACCGTCGGACGCGCCATCCTGCGCCTGCTGAAGCCCACGGGCGGCCAGGTGGTTCTCGCGGGCAAACGCATCGACGACATGGGTTCGGCCAAGCTGCGGCCCTACCGGCGGCGCGTGCAGGTCGTGTTCCAGGATCCGTTCTCGAGCCTCAATCCGCGCATCCGGGTCCGCGACGCGCTCGCCGAGCCGATCAACAATTTCGGGCTGGCGAAGGACAACGCCGAACTGACCCGCAAGCTCAACATGCTGATGGACAAGGTCGGCCTGCCAAGGGAAGCGCTCGGCCGCTGGCCGCACGAATTCTCTGGCGGCCAGCGCCAGCGCGTCGGCATCGCCCGCGCGCTTGCGGCCGAGCCCGACCTCATCGTCTGCGACGAGGCAGTGTCGGCGCTCGACGTCTCGGTCAAGGCGCAGATCGTCAATCTGCTTGGCGATCTGCAGAAGGAGCTCGGCCTCGCGCTTCTGTTCATCAGCCACGACCTCGCGATCGTCGAGCATATGACGCATCGCGTCGCGGTCATGTATCTCGGAAAGATCGCCGAGATCGGGACCAAGCGGCAGATCTTCGCGCGGCCGCGCCACCCCTACACCGAGGCGCTGCTCTCGGCCGTGCCGACGCCGGACCCGCTGGCCAAGCGCGAGCGCATCATGCTGAAGGGCGACGTTCCGAGCCCGATCAGCCCGCCCAGCGGTTGCCGTTTCCACACCCGCTGTCCCTATGCGTTCGACCGCTGCAAATCGGAAGAGCCGCGACTGCGCGAAGTAGAGAAGGGCCACGAGGCCGCCTGCCACCTCAATGACCGCGACGCGCAGGACAATCCGCTGCTGAGCGGGGCGCGGGCGTGATGCGCCTTCCTTGTCCCGGACTTGATCCGGGACCCAGAGCCGTCGGCGCTTCCGAAATAGGCGGCGGCCGCGGCGGTCGCCAAAGCAACCGTCTCGCTTCTGGGTCCCGGATCAAGTCCGGGACAAGCAGGCGGCGGGTCCGGAGAACGCTATGACGGCGGCGGCTCCCGACCTCATCCTCCGCGGCTCGCGGGTCGTCGATCCCTCCCAGAACTTCGACGGGATCGCCGACGTCGCCTTCACGGACGGCAAGGTGTCGGGCTTCGGGCCAAACCTCCCCGGCGGAGCGCAGACAGACATCCGCGACGTCTCCGGCGCGATCGTCACGCCCGGGCTGATCGACCTCCACACCCATGTCTATTGGGGCGGGACGTCGCTCGGCGTCGACCCCGACGCGTTCTGCCGGCTCTCGGGCGTCACCACCTCGATCGACACCGGCTCGGCCGGCCCCGGCAACTGGGCGGGCTTTCGCAAGCACGTCATCGAGCGCGCGGAAGCGCGCGTGCTCGCCTATCTCCACGTGTCCTTCGCGGGCATCTTCGGGTTCTCGAAGACCGTGATGGTGGGCGAGAGCGAGGACATCCGGCTCATGGCGCCGAAGGAGGCCGCGCAGGTCGCCGACGCGAACCGCGACCTCATCGTCGGCATCAAGGTCCGGGTCGGCCGTCATGCCTCGGGCGACCAGGGAACCGCGCCGCTCGACATCGCGCTGCAGGTCGCCGACGAGGTCGGCATGCCGCTGATGTGCCACATCGACCATCCGCCGCCCTCCTATGAGGAGGTGCTGGCGATGTTGCGGCCGGGCGACGTGCTGACCCATGCTTTCCGCCCGTTCCCCAATGCGCCCTGCACGGCGCAGGGCACGGTGAAGCGCGCGGTGCGGGAGGCGCGCGAGCGCGGCGTGCTGTTCGACATCGGCCACGGCATGGGCAGTTTCTCGTTCAAGACCGCGCGCGCGATGCTGGCGCAGGGGTTCGCGCCCGACACCATCTCGTCGGACGTCCACCAGCTCTGCATCGACGGTCCGGCCTTCGACCAGGTGACGACCATGTCGAAGTTTTTGTGCCTCGGCATGGCGCTTCCCGACGTCGTCCGCCGCTCGACGGCGAACGCCGCCTTCGCCCTGAAGCGGCCGGACCACGGCTCGCTGAAGGTCGGCTCGCTTGGCGACGCAACGGTGCTGAGCGTGCGCGAGGGCGCGTTCGACTATGTCGATACGGTCGGAGAGCATATGACGGGGGCGCAGAAGATCGTCTCGGAGGGCGTCGTGCTGAAGGGGAAGTGGTGGCACTCGGCCGAGGGGACGGCGTTCGGGAAGAAGGTTGCGGCATGACCGCCGAACAGAAACTCGCCGAACTCGGCCTGACGCTGCCTGACACCTACACGCCGGTCGCGACCTATGTGCCGGCCAAGCGCGTCGGAGACCTGCTGTTCCTCTCGGGGCAGGGACCGCGGCTCGCGGACGGCTCGCACCATGTCGGCAAGGTGGGCGCGGAGGTCTCGGTCGAGGAGGCGAACGGGCACGCCAGGCTTGTGGGCCTTGGCCTGCTGGCCGCGATGAAGGCTGCGGTCGGCGATCTCGACAAGGTCGAGATCGTCAAGCTTCTGGGCATGGTCAACGCCGCGCCGGACTTCACCCAGCATCCGCAGGTGATCAACGGCTGCTCGGACTTGCTGGTCGCCGTGCTGGGCGAGCGCGGACGGCATGCGCGCTCGGCGGTCGGCATGGGCTCGCTGCCGAACGGCATGACGGTGGAGATCGAGGCGATCGTCCGGATCCTGCCGTGACGGCTCTGGCGGCGCGCATCGCGCAGGAATTCGGCACGCCCGCTGTCGTGGTCGATCTCGACGTCGTCGAGGCCAACATCACGCGCGTTCAGGCGCTCTGCGACGCCGCGGGCCTCGCCTGCCGGCCCCATGTGAAGACGCACAAGTCGCCGGTGCTGGCGAAGCTTCAGGTGGAGGCCGGGGCGCGCGGGATCACCTGCCAGAAGCTTGGCGAGGCCGAGGTGATGGCGGCGGGCGGTCTCGACGACATTCTGGTGAGCTACAACATTCTGGGCGAGCGCAATCTTGGCCGTCTCGCGGCGCTGATGGGCCGCGCGAAGATGACGGTGGCGGCCGACAGCGCGACGACCGTCGACGGCCTCGCAGGCGCCGCGGCGGCCGCTGGCCGCACGCTCGACGTCGTGGTGGAGTGCGACACCGGCATGAGGCGCGCGGGCGTCGAGACGCCGGGCGAGGCGGTCGCGCTTGCGAGACGCATCGCCGCGACGCCGGGCCTCGCCTTCGCCGGGCTGCTGCTCTACCCGCCGCCGGACCGCTGGGCCGAGACCCAGACCTTTTTCGATGCGGCGCGGGCGGGACTGCGGGACGCGGGGCTCGACTGCCGCATCGTCTCGACCGGGGGCACGCCGAACCTCGCGCATCTCTCCGCGCTCAAAGGCGCGACCGAGCATCGGCCGGGCACATACATCTTCAACGACCGCATGCAGATGGCGGCGGGCGTCGCTCGGCTCGAGGACTGCGCGGTCGCGATCTGTTCGACCGTCGTCAGCCGCGCGGGAGCAGATCGCGGGATTCTCGACGCGGGCTCGAAGATGCTCACGAGCGACCAGTTCGGACAGACGGGGTTCGGGCTCGTGCTGGAGCATCCCGACGCCGCCGTCAACGCGCTGTCGGAGGAGCACGGGTTTCTCGACCTCTCGGCCTGCGCTTCGAAGCCCGGGATCGGCGACGTGGTGCGCGTCGTGCCGAACCATGTCTGCGCGGTGATCAATATGGTGGATCGGCTCGTCGCGGTGCGGGGCGGGGAGATCGTGGGGGAGCTTGAGGTGGCGGCGCGGGGAAGGTCCGTCTGAGGCGAACTGCGTGCTTCGAGACGGTCCTTCGGACCTCCTCAGCATGAGGAAGGTCGGCGGGTTTTCAGCCTCCCGACGACTCTCATGGCTCGCAGAGCCGCGAAGCGGGGTCTCGAAGCAGGCGGTTCGGCCTTTTCCCGCGCCCTTGTCCCGGGCTTGACCCGGGACCCAGAACCGCTGCGCGGCCCATGTGAGGCGCGACCGTCGGCGGCGTCTTCTTCGGAGCTGGCGTCGTTTCTGGGTCCCGGATCACGTCCGGGACAAGCGCGGCGCTACGCCTTCAGAAACCGCTCCGCCCCGGCGCACAGCACCTCGAGACCGAGCGCCAGATCCTCTTCCTTGGTGTCTTCCGCCCAGTGGTGGCTGATCCCGCCGATCGAAGGCGTGAACAGCATGGCGGCGGGCATGATGGCGGCCATGTTCTGCGCGTCGTGGCCGGCGCCGCTCGGCATGCGCCGCCACGCGCCGGGCGCAAGCTCTTCGGCGGCCGCCGCCAGCGCGTCCATCATCGCCGGGTCGCAGATCGCGGGCATGGGCTTTCGCAGCGTCTCGATGCTGACCGGGCACTTTTCGCGCCGGTTGCTCTCCTGCACGAGCCGCCGCAGCGTCGCCTCCAGGCGCTGCAAAACCTCGATCGAGACGTCGCGGAACTGGAACAGCACCTCGGCGCGGCCCGGGATGACGCTCGGCGCTCCCGGATCGAGCGCGATGCGCCCGCAGGTCCATGTCGTGCGCTCGCCGCAGACGCGCGGAAACTCGCGGTCGATCTCGCCGAGCAGCCGCACGGCGGTGAGCCCGGCGTCCCGGCGCTCGGCCATGGTCGTTCCGCCGGCGTGGTCCTGCCGGCCCTCGACGATGAGGCGGTACTGCCAGATCGCGACGATGCCTGTGACGACGCCGACGCGTTCGCCGGCGTTTTCGAGCGCGGTTCCCTGCTCGATGTGCATCTCGAAATAGCCCTTGTAGCGGGCCGGATCGATCCGCATCCGCGGGCGTCCCTCGAGGCCGGCGGCGCGCAGCGCCTCGCGAAGCGGCGTCCCGCGCGTGCGGTCGACACTCGCGTCGATCTCGTCTTCGCCGAGGTCGCCGATCGCCGAGCGAGAGCCGAGGAAGCCGCAGTCGAAATGCCCCTCTTCGTCGGCGAAGGCCACGACGTCGACGGGCAGCCCCGCGCGGGCGAGCGCGAGCGCCCCCATGACGCCCAGCGCGCCGTCGAGCCAGCCGGCCTCGTTCTGCGTCTCGATATGGCTGCCGACCAGCAACTTCGGCCCGTCGTCCTTGCAGCGCCCGAGCACGTTGCCGACGCCGTCCATCTCGGACACGAGGCCGACTTCCTCCATCCGCCGCATCAGCCATTCGCGCGAGACCATGTCGTTGGGCGAGTAGGTCGGCCGGTGGACGCCGGTCTTGAACTTGCCGATCTGGCGAAGCTCGTGGAGGTCGCGAAGAAAGCGGGCCGTGTCGGGTTTCACCGGCAGTCCTTGAGTTACGCGCGTGGGGCGGCCGCCTCGTAGGCGGCGGCGATGCGGAGCAGGTCGAGGTCGCCATGCGGCCGCCCGATGAGCTGGAACCCCATCGGGCGGCCGTCGGCGGCGAAGCCCGCGGGAAGATTGACGACCGGAAACCCCGTCATGGAACCGGGCGCCACGACCTCCATCCAGCGGTGATAGCTGTCCATGGGGACGCCCGAGATCTCCTTCGGCCAGTCCCAATCGACGGGGAAGGGGAACACTTGCGCGGTCGGCAGCGCGATCGCGTCGAAGCGCTCCAGCAGGCCGAGCGCGGTCTCCCGCCAGCGCGTGCGCGTCGTCATGGCGGCCGCGATGTCGTCGGCGGACAGCCGCGCCGCGGTCTCGATCTCCCACCGCATTTCGGGTTTCAGCTGCGCGTATTGTTCAGGCGACGCCCGATAGGCGCCGTGGCTCGTGAGCGCCGCGAGCCCCCGCAACGTGACGAAACTCCGCCAGAGCGCCTCGAAGTCGAAGTCCGGCGCCGCCGCCTCGGCGCGCCAGCCGGCCGGCTCCATGGCGGCGAGCGCGGCCTCGCAGATCTCCAGCACGCCGGGCTCGAACGGCAGCCGGCCGTACAAGCTCCCGAGCCACGCGACTTTCGGCTTCAGCGCCTCCGCGCCGCCGAGCCGGTCTTCGTAGCGGAAGCCCTCGTCGGCGCTTGCGAGCGCCGTGCGCGGATCGTAGCCCGCCATGACGGAGAGCGTCAGCGCAAGATCCTCGACGCTGCGAGCGATCGGGCCGTCGGTCGAGAACGAGCCGTAGAAGGCGTCCTTGGCCGGGACGTTCGGCACGCGGCCGAGCGAGGGACGGAAGCCGAAGACGTTGTTGTAGGCGCCGGGATTGCGCAGCGAGCCGCCGAAGTCGGAGCCGTCGGCTATCGGCAGCATCCCGAGCGCCACCGCGACCGCCGCCCCGCCGCTCGACCCGCCGGCGGTGAGGCTCGGATCGAAGGCGTTCAGCGTGCGCCCGAACACGGTGTTGTAGGTGTTCGAGCCGAGGCCGAACTCCGGCGTGTTGGTCTTGCCGATCACGATCGCGCCCGCGGCCCTGAGGCGCTCGACCGTCAGGCTGTCGGCGTCGGGAACGAAGTCGGCGAACAGCGGCGAGCCGAAGGTGGTCTTGAGGCCCCTGGTCGGCTGCAGGTCCTTGATCGCGATTGGCAGGCCCGCGAGCGGGGCGGCAATCGCGCCCGCGGCGCGGGCGGCGTCGGCGGCTTTCGCCTCGGTCAGGATCTTGTCGGAGGCGCGCATGGTGACGATCGCGTTGTGCGTCGGGTTCGTCCGTTCGATCTGGCCGAGATGAGCCTCGACCACCTCGACAGAGGAGACGTCTACGGCCGCCAGCATGCGCGAAAGCTTCGAGGCGCCCGCCCGGCAGAGCTCCGGCATGTCGACGGGCGGCGCGACCAGCGTCCCGTCGCTCGCGAAGGCGGGGCGGAAGGTCATTTCAGCCTCATCAGCAGGCCCGCGACCAGCCGCGCGCGCTCGGGGAGGCTGTCGACCTCGATGTGTTCGTTGAGCGTGTGCCAGCCTTCGCCGCGCACGCCGAGGCCGTCGAGCGAGGGAACGCCCATCGCGCCCGTAAAGTTGGCGTCGGAGCCGGCGCCGGCGGAGCCGTGGGTGAGCTCGAAGCCGAGCTCCTTGGCGATCTCCCGCGCGATCTCGTACATCGCCATCGTCGCGCCGCTCGGCTCCCAGACCGGGCGGGTGACGCCGCGCGTCACGCGGAAGCCGATCCCGGTCTCGTCGACTTCGGTCAGAGCCAGCATGCGCTCGACGCCGCGGTCGAGATCGGCCTGGCGCTTGGCCATGCTGAGCGCCTCGGCGCGGCAGGCCTGCGGCACGCAGTTCACCCAGCGCCCGCCATGGATGACGCCGACCGAGAAGGTGCAGTCCTCGTCGGTCATGGCCTCGATTTCGCCGATGCGCCGCGCCATCTCGGCGATGGCCGAGCGGCCTTTCCTGAGGTCCGCGCCCGCATGGCTGGAGAGGCCCCGCGCCTCGAGGTCATAGCGCGCGATGGCGTAGCGGCCGGTGACGAGGCCGCCGTCGAGATTGGCTGGCTCGGGCACGAGCACGTAAGCCGCCCTGGCGGCCTCCGCCTCGATCAGCGCGCGGCAGCCCGGGCTGCCGATCTCCTCGTCGGAGGTGAACAGCACGCGGACCGGCAGCGGCGTCTCGAGCCCGGCGCGCGCCAGCGCCGCGATCGCTTCCACGCAGAGGAAGTTTCCGCCCTTCATGTCGAGGATGCCGGGGCCGTAGGCGCGGCCGCCCTCTCGGCGGAACGGGAAGGTCTCGATCGTGCCGAGCGCATGGACGGTGTCGAGGTGGCCCATCACGAGCACGCCCTTCTCGCCGCGGCGCGGGTGCGGAAACTCGGCGAGCACGCAGTCGCCGAGGCCGGGCGGGCCGGGGACGCGCCGCGCCTCGGCGCCCGCCGCCGCGAGGTCTGCGGCGGCGAGGTCCATCATCGCGTTGACCGCGTGAGGTTCGAAGGTCGGGCTCTCGCATTCGACCCAGCGGCGCAGGCCCGCCAGCATCAGGTCGGCGTCGAACGGCAGCTTCGTCAGATCCATGGACGCAAGTCTCGCATGAGTGGCGGGGGCTGACGCGAGACCTTTCGCCGCCGGGCGAGAAGGCAAGGCGTCGAACCGCCGCCTGCCGTTTCGGTCAGCCGCCGAGATAGGCGGCGCGCACATGCGGGTCGGCGATCAGCTCCTTGCCGAGGCCGCGTCGCACCACGCGGCCGGTCTCGATGAGATAGGCGTGGTCGCAGAGCTCGAGCGCCGCGAAGGCGTTCTGCTCGACGAGCAGCACGGTCGCGCCGCCGTCCCGGATCGACTTGATGATGCCGAGCGTCTGCTCGACGATGGTGGGCGCAAGGCCCAATGAGGGCTCGTCGAACATCACGAGCTTCGGGCGGGACATCAGCGCGCGGCCGATCGCGAGCATCTGCTGCTCGCCGCCCGAGAGCGTGCCGGCCGCCTGATGCCGGCGTTCGGCGAGGCGCGGGAAGTCGGAATAGACGCGGTCGTAGTCCTGCCGGACGCGGATCGGATCCTTGCGGAGATAGGCCCCCATGGCGAGGTTGTCGGCGACGCTCATATAGGGGAAGACGCGCCGCCCCTCGGGGCAGTGCGCGACGCCCTGGCTGAGGATCTTCGCAGGATCTGCGCCGGTGATGTCCTGCCCGGCGAAGCGGATCGAGCCGGACTTCGGCTTCACCAGCCCCGAGATCGCCCGGAGCGTCGTCGACTTGCCGGCCCCGTTCGCGCCGATCAGCGCGACGAGCTCGCCCTCTCCGACGTCGAGGCTGACGCCTTTGAGCGCCGCCACCGGCCCGTAGCCGCATTCGAGGTCGCGGATCTCAAGCATGGGCGGCCTCCTGCTCGGCCTGAAGGGTCGCGGCGCTCTTGCCCAGATAGGCTTCGATGACGGCCGGATCCTGCCGGATCTCGGCCGGCGTTCCGTCTGCGATCAGGCGGCCGTGGTTCAGCACCACGATGCGGTCGGAGACCTCCATCACCATCGGCATGTCGTGCTCGACCAAGAGGATCGTGACACCGCGGTCGCGAACCGACTGGATCAGGCGCACGAAGTTCTTGGTCTCCGACGCGTTCATGCCCGAGACCGGTTCGTCGAGCAGCAGCATCGCCGGGTCGGTGGCGAGTGCGAGCGCGACGCCGACGAGCCGCTGCTCGCCATAGGAGAGCGAGCCCGCCCGTTCGTCGGCGCGGGAGCCGAGACCCACCCACTCGATGAGCTCGCGGGCCTTCGCCCGGCGCGCCGCCTCGCCGCGGCGCTCCTTCGGCAGGTTGAAAATCGCGTCCAAAAGGCTCGCGCCGCCGTCCTCACGGTGGAGGCCGATCAGCACGTTGTCCAGCACCGTATCGTCCGGGAAAACGCTCGTGCGCTGGAAGGTGCGGGCGAGGCCGAGGCGGTTGATGCGGTTGGGCGAAAGTCCGGCGAGGCTCGCGCCCTTGAAGCGCACCTCGCCCTGGCTCGGCTTCAGGAAACCCGAGCAGACGTTGAACGCCGTCGTCTTCCCCGCGCCGTTCGGCCCGATGAGGCTGAGGATCTCGCCCTCGCGGACGTCGAAGTGAAGGTCCGCGATCGCGATCAGCCCGCCGAAGCGCACCCCCACATGATCGATCGAGAGGATTTTTGAGGCGCTCATGATGCTGCTCCGTCGATATGCGAGCCGCGACGGTCGCCGTCACCCTCCCCCTTGCGGGGAGGGTGGGGGTGGGGGTGGTTCAGAACTGAATGAATGGTTCGGCGTAGAGCGGCTTCACTGGCGGCGCCCCTTCCGGAGCCACCCCCACCCCTAACCCCTTCGCACAAGGGGGAGGGGGAAACGGCGATCGCAGAGCCGCTCATGACTGGCCCTCGAGCTGGGGTTTGGCGACGACGGACGAGGGGGTCTTGGCGCGCTTCAGCCGTCCCTTGAACAGGTCGTCGAGGAAGGGCGCGATGCCGCGCGGCATGAGGAAGAGGATCAGGATCAGCACAGCGCCGTAGACGATCCACTGGGCTTCCGGCGCCATGTAGGGGCGCAGCGCCACGGGCAGCGTGCCGAAGATCACGCCGCCGATGACGGGGCCTGCGAGCGTGCCTTTGCCGCCCGACACCACCATGATCACCATCGTGACCGTGTAGGTGAACAGGAACACATCCGGATCGATGATGCGGAAGTAATGGGCGTAGAGGCTGCCTGCCGCGCCCGCGAGCGCGGCCGAGATCGTGGCGGCGACTGTGAGCGTCTTGGTGGCGTTGACGCCGACCGACACGGCGAGCTGCTCGTTTTCCTTCAACCCCCGCATGGCGCGGCCAAAGCGCGAATGGACGAGCCGCGCGACCACCAGATAGGCGAGCGCCGCGACCCCGAGCATCAGGTAGTAGTTCTGGATCTTGGTGCGGAGCGTCAGCTCGCCGACGCCCGGGAGCCCGAGCTTCATGAAGGGGATGGAGGTGAGCGCCAGAGGCCCTTGGGTCAGCTCGATCCAGTTGAGCGCGACGAGTCGCACGACCTCGGCGAAGCAGATCGTGACGATCACGAAATAGGCCCCGCGGACGCGGAACGAGAGCCGGCCGACCACGTAGCCGCAGATGCCCGAGACGATGATCGCCGCGAGGAACCCGAAGAAGGGATGCGCGCCCTCGTGCACGATACGAACGCCGAACGGGAGGCCGACGTCGAAGCCGAGCGCGGTGAGGGCGCTCGCATAGGCTCCGATGCCGAAGAAAGCGATGTGGCCGAGGCTGAGCTGGCCGGTGAAGCCGAGCAGCAGGTTCAGGCTGATGGCGCCGATGGCGAAGATGCCGCCGGTGATCAGGGCGTTGAGGATGTACGGGTCCCTCAGCCCAAGCGGCAGCAGGGCGAGGACGAGCAGGATGAACGGCGGGAGATAGCGGGTCATCCGACGCGCTCCGCGCGGGCGAAGAGGCCCGTGGGCTTGGCCAGAAGGACCGCGATGATGATCAGGAAGCCCATCGCGTCGCGGTAGCCGGAGGAGATGTAGCCGGCTCCGAACTCTTCCGCGAGGGCCAGCACGAAGCCGCCGATGGTGGCGCCCGCAATCGAGCCGAGGCCGCCGAGGATCACGATCGCGAAGGCTTTTACGGCCGCAAGATCCCCCATCTGCGGGAACACGACATAAACCGGGCCGAGCAGCGCGCCGGCCGCCGCCGCGAGGCTCGAGCCGAGCGCGAAGGTCGCGGTGTAGATGACCTTGACGTTGACGCCCATCAGCGCCGCGGTGTCGGCGTCCTGGAAGGTCGCGCGCATGGCGCGGCCGAGCCGCGTGCCGTTGATCATCGCGTAGGCGCCGACGATGAGGGCGGCGGCCGCGACCAGCACGAACAGGCGGATCCAGGAGATCGAGACGCCGAGGAAGGCGATCGGCGCGTCGGGGAAGGGGTTGGGGATGGCCTTGGCCACGCCGCCGAAGGTCCAGAGCGTGCTCGACTGCAGGATGATGCCGGCGCCGATCATCACCAGCATCGTGGTGTCGATGTCCGCGCCCCGGAGCGGCCGCAGCAGCAGGATCTCGATCAGCGCGCCGAGCGCGAGGCCCGCCACGATCGCGACGGGCAGCGCGAGGAAGAAGTTCAGGCCGAGCGAGACCGAGGCGATGTACATCGCATAGGCCCCGAAGGTGTAGAGCGCCCCGTGGGTGAAGTTCACCACGTTCATGATGCCGAAGATCAGCGTCAGCCCGATGCCCAGCAGCGCATATGCGCCGCCCAGCACCATGGCGTTGACGAGGTGTTGCAGGAATTGGTCCACGAGGGCCGCCTTGAGACTTGGAATGCTACGTGTCGGAAATTCCCCTCCCCCTTGTGGGGAGGGGTGAGGGGTGGGGGTGGTTCAGAACATCGAGCCGAGGATCGGCGTAGAGCGCCTTCACCGTTCTCGCCTCTTCCGGAGCCACCCCCACCCCCCGACCCCTCCCCGCAAGGGGGAGGGGAGCAGGGCGTCGCTCCGTCAGCTCACAGCTTCACTTCGCTGATCTGGCCGTCGGCGATCTGGATCAGGTAGACGCCGGGCTTGGACTGGCCGCTTTCCTTGCCGGCCGGGCCGGACTTCGCGAACTTGATCGGACCGTTGAGGCCCGTGAGCTCGATCTCCCAGAAGGCCTTCTGGATCGCCTTGGACTCCGCGGATCCGGCCTTCTCGATGGCCGCTGCGATGGTGCGGACGCCGTCATAGCCGCGGAAGCTCTCGGTCGCGCCGGCGAAGGGGTAGCCGCGCTTCTTCCACTCGGCGAGGAAGTAGTCGGTCGCCTTCGGGTCCGGGGTCTTGGCCGGATCCCAGGGCAGGAAGGTGGTGAGGTGCATGGTCTTCTCGGCCGCGGCGCCCGCCTGGGCGACGATCTGGTCGGGGTTCTGCGAGCCGCCGGTGGTGATGACGCGCTTCTTCACGCCCATCGCGGCCATCTGCTTGAAGACCAGCGTCAGCTGGTCGACGGCGGCCGTGATCATCAGCGTGTCGGCGTCGGTGCCTTTGATCTTTGCGAGCTGGGCGCTCATGTCCTGGGCGCTCGCGTCCATGGTCTCGGTGAGGCCGACGGTGACGCCCTTGTCCTTCAGCATCTTGCCGAAGTCGGCCGCCGCGCCGCGGCCCCAGTCATTGTTGATGACGAGGAAATCGACCTTCTTGACGCCGATCTTCTCGACCATCGGCGCGAACATTTCCGCTTCCAGCGCCGACGGCGGCGAGATGCGGAACACGAAGGGGTTGCCGGAGGTCGTGATCTTGCCGGACGAGGAGGTCTCGACCAGCATCGGCACTTCGTATTCTTCGAGCTTCGGCATGACCGCGAGCGTCAGGCTCGAGCCCCAGGCGCCCATCATCACGGGCGTCTCGTCGGAGGTGATGAGCTTCTCGGCGACGGCGGCGGCCTCGGTCGGGTTGGACTTGTTGTCCTCGACCACGAGCTCGATCTTCTTGCCGAGCACGCCGCCTCGGGCGTTCACCTCGTCGGCCGCGATCTTGGCGCCGTTGACGACGTAGGCGCCGGACGCCGCGAACGGGCCGGTCAGCGGCTGGTTGACCCCGATCTTGATCGTGTCGGCGGCGAAGGCGGGAGCCGCGAGGCCGAGGGCCAAGGCGGCGATCGAAGCTATGCGGAACGTCGGCATGGCCATCTCCATGGAGGGAATGCGGAAAATCATCGGGGGGCGCCGCCGGACCGGAGGCGCTTCAGCCAGTCGCCGATCAGGGCGGCGACGAGGCGGAATGGGTTCAGCCCGCCGGCCGGGGCTTGCCCGCCGGCCTGGACCGGCGCGCCCGACAGGCGCGCCTCGAGGTTCTTTGCGAATTCGGCCGTGAGCCGGGCCGCGATGTCGCGCACGAGGCCGGGCCGGCCGAACTGCGCCAGCGGACCTTTGAGCGTGTAGCCCACCTGCATGACGATCTCGGACGTGCCGGCTTGCGCGCCGGGCTCGACCCGGTAGCGGATCTCGCCCTGCGCGCCCGAGCGCCCGTCGGCGCCGGCGCCGAGGATGCGGCCGGAGCGGGAGGCCTCCTCGCGGGTGACGGCGGCCACGCCGCGGAACGAGGCGGTGATCGGCCCGAGCCCGACCTTGATGCCGCCCTCGACGCGCTCGGGCGAGGGCGTGGCGTCCACGAAAGCGCCCGGCAGGCAGTCCGCCACCGCGCGCACGTCGCCGAACAGGGCGAATACGTCTTCGGGGGGATGGGCGACGGAGAAACGCTGTTCGAGCGTATGCGCCGGGGTGAAGTCGCTCGGGAGTTCGGAGCGCGAGGTGTCCGCCCCCTCCCCCTTGCGGGGAGGGTGAGGGTGGGGGTGGTTCCGGATCTGGCTCGAAGCGTGGGCGTAGGGCTGCGCTTTATCCTGAGCCACCCCCACCCCCGACCCCTCCCCGCCAGGGGGAGGGGAGAGATGCGCGCCGACCGGGCCCAGCCCGCGCTCGCCCGTCACCGGCGCGATCCCTCGCGCCCTTCGATCCGCGATGACAGACAGGATCGCCTGTGTGATGCCCACGTAGCCGGTGCAGCGGCAGAGGTTTCCGGCGAGCGCGACGCGCACGCGGCGCTCGTCGGCCTCCGGAAGCCTGAGAGCGAGATCGCGCGCGGTGACCAGCATGCCGGGCGTGCAGAAGCCGCACTGGAGCGCGTGCTCGCGGTTGAAGGCGGCGCGGAGTTCTCCCATCAGCTCGTCGTCGTCAAAACCCTCGATGGTGACGACGCGCGCGCCCTCGCAAGTGGCCGCGAACGTCAGGCAGGAGCGCGCCGGCTCGCCGTCGACGGAGACCGTGCAGGCGCCGCAGACCCCGTGCTCGCAGCCGAGATGCGTGCCGGTGAGGTTAAGGTCCTCGCGCAGGAAGTCGGCGAGATGGGTGCGCGGCTCGACCTCGGCCTCGATCGCGCGGCCGTTGACGGTGAGCGCGACCGGCGTCGCGCCCGCGCGGTGGAGACGGACGGGGGCGTTCATGCCGCGCTCCTCAGCGTGGGAGCCGGCGCGTCGAAGGCCTGCGCCAGCGCGCGGGCGAGCGCTTCGACATGGATGTGCCGGTCGACCATGTCCTCGACGCCGGCGGCGGCGAGCCGCCGTCCCGTCTCTTCGCGGTCGAGGCCGGTCGAGCGGTCGTAGAGGTCGGCGGCGTCCTCGAAGACGAGCGGCGGCGCGTCGATCGCGCCCGCCACCGCGCGCGCGATCCCGCGCTCGGGATCGACGAGCGCGGCGCCGATCGCATGCGCGAACTCGCCGATCTTGCGGGCGTGCTTGACGTAGCCGAAGCGCGCGGCGCCTGAGACCAGCGGAATACGAACGGAGACGAGCAACTCGCCCGGCTGAAGAGCGGTCGAAAGCGCGCCTGTGAGGAAGGCGCCGATGGCGAGGCGCCGGCGGCCGGCGCGCGAGGCGATCTCGATCTCGGCGCCGAGCGCCGAAAGGGTCGAGACCCAGTCGGCCGCCGGATCGGCATGCGCGAGGCTGCCGCCGATGGTCCCGCGGTTGCGCACGGCGCGGTAGGCGATGCCTGCAGCGACGCGCGCCATCATGTCGGTCCCGACGTCGGGAGCGCGGCCGTCCTCGAAATCGGCGTGGGTGACGCAGGCGCCGACCACGAGCGCGTCGGCCTCGCGGTCGATGCGGCGGAGTTCCGGGATCCCTGCGATGTCCACGAGCGCGTCGGGCTCGACGAGGCGCAGGTTCAGCATCGGGCCGAGCGACTGACCGCCGGCCAAAACCTTCACGAGACCTGTTGCCCCCGCGAGATGGTCGAGCGCTTCGGAAAGGTCGCGCGGGCGGAAGAGCTCGAAGCGCGCCGCCTTCATGCCGCGTCCCTCCGCGCATGAGGAGCGTCCGACGCGCTTTTGGCGCGCGCCTTCAGCACCGCCTCGACGATGCGGCGCGGCGAGACCGGCGAGGCCAGCATCTCGACGCCGAGCGAGCCGAGCGCGTCGTTGATCGCGTTCGCGATGGCGGCGGGCGGCGCGATCGCGCCGCCTTCGCCGATGCCCTTCACGCCGAACTGCGTGTAGGGCGAGGGCGTCTCCATATGGTCGATGCGCGGGGCCGGCACCTCCGCCGCGCCCGGCAGCAGGTAGTCGGCGAAGGTCGAGGCGAGCGGCTGTCCGGCGCCGTCGAACGGCATCTCTTCGTAGAGCGCCGTGCCCACCCCTTGCGCGAGGCCGCCGAGGATCTGGCCGTCGACCACCATCGGGTTCACCAGAACCCCGCCGTCCTCGACGATGACGTAGTCGAGGATCTCGACCTGTCCCATCTCGGCGTCGACCGCGACGACCACCGCGTGCGCCGCATAGGAGAAGGTGCCGCTGTCGCGCACCGGCTTGTAGCCGGCCGTGACCTCGAGCCCGCCGCCATGGACGCCCGGCGGAAGATCCTGCGGGCGCCGGTACCAGACGCGCGCGATCTCCTGGACCGAGACGTCTCCGTTGGGGCCGATGACGCGGCCGGTCTCGTAGCGGACCTCCGATGGGTCTGCTTGCAGCAGATGCGCGCCGATCGCCTTGAGGCGCTCGACAAGCTCCTTGGCCGCGGCGGCGACCGCGCCGCCCGCCATCACCATCATGCGCGAGCCCCAGGCGCCGGTGGAGTAGGGCGTCATGGCGGTGTCGCCATGGACGACGCGGATGCGCTTCACGGCCACGCCGAGGATCTCGTGCGCGACCTGCGTCAGCGTCGTCTCGAGGCTTTGGCCGTGGCTGTGCGAGCCGATCCGCAGCTCCAGCCCGCCGTCGGGCGTGATGCGGGCGCCGGCCTGCTCGTGGCCGGGCACCATCGGGATGCCCCAGCCCGAATAGACCGACGTGCCGTGCGCGGCCTGCTCGCAATAGATCGAGAGGCCGAGGCCGATGCGGCGGCCGTCCGGCTCCCCGCGCTTCTGGCGGGCGCGCACCGCCTCGACGTCGATCGCCTCGACGGCGCGGCGCAGCGCCTGCGGGTAGTCGCCGGAATCGAAGTGCTTCTTGGTGATGTTGTCGAACGGCATCTGCTCGGGCCGCACGAGGTTCTTGGCCCGCACGACTTCCGGCGGAAGGCCCGCCTCGCGCGCCACCGCGTCGAGCGCGAGCTCCAGCGCAAAGCACACGCCGGTGCGCGCGACGCCGCGATAGGGAAGGATCGGGGCCTTGTTCGTCGCGACCGACCAGGTGCGGCAGCGATAGGCCGGGAAATCGTAGGGGCCAGGCAGGATGCTCGCGACCTGCGCGGCTTCGAGGCACGCCGAGAAGGGGTAGGCGGAGTAGGCGCCGCTATCGACGGTCGCCTCGCAGTCGACGCCGCGGATCGTTCCGTCGCGGTCGGCGTAGACCGTGATCTCGTAGTGGTGCTCGCGGCAATTTGCGTTGGCCGAGAGATGCTCGCGGCGGTCCTCGATCCAGCGCACCGGGTGGCGCAGGCGCAGCGCCAGCCAGCCGAGGCAGACTTCTTCGGCCAGAAGAATGCCCTTGTAGCCGAAGCCGCCGCCGACGTCGGGCGAGACGATGCGGATCGCGCCTTCCTCGATGCCGAGACATTCCGACATGCCCGACCGCACGATGTGCGGCATCTGGGAGGCGGTGTGCAGCGTCAGCTGTTCGAGGCGATCGTCGAAATGCGCGATGGTTCCGCGGCCCTCGATCGGGGCCATGCACTGGCGCGCGGTCGAGATCGTGCGGCTCACCTTGATGGCTGCGTCGAACGCCTTCTCGATGCCGATGTCCACGAAGGTCTCGAGAAAGACGTTGTCGCCCCAGTGCTCGTGGACGAGAGCCGCGCCGGGCTTCCGCGCAAGGAGCATGTCGTGGAGCGCGGGTAGCTCCTCGAGATCGAGCTCCACCCGCGCGGCGAGGTCCTCGGCTTCAGCGCGTGTCGGGGCGACGCACATGGCGATCAGCTCGCCGACCTGCCGCACCTTCTCGAAGGCCAACACCGGCTGCTCCGAGACCTTGAAGCCGGGAAGCCCCGACACCGCGCGGATCGGCAGGACGCCGTCGAGGTCGGCGGCGACGAATACCTGCGAACGGATGTCTTCGGGCACGCGGATCGCGCGGATGCGGGCGTGCGCGAGCGGGCTCCGCACGAAGGCGACGTCCTGCATGCCGGCCATCTTGATGTCGGCCACATACTGGCCGCGGCCGCGCATGTAGCGCTCGTCTTCCTTGCGAGGGAGCCGGGCGCCGACGCCTTCGCCGGATATCCGCTCGGGCGCGCTCATGCCGCCGCCCGGGACTTGGCTTCGGCGAGGATCGCGAGCGCGGCCTTCACAAGCGCGCCGTCGGCAGATCGGAACTCGTCGAGGATGGTGAAGTGGTCCGCGCCTTCGATGGCGATCAGCGGACCGCCGGCGCCGGCTTCAGAGCGTTTCGCGTGGAGCGCGCGGCTGTCGCGGACGAGCGCCGGGACTTCCGCCGTCCCGTAGGCGATCGCCATCGGCTTTGTGACGACCGGCAGCGAGAGCGGCGACAGCGTCGTGATCTCCTTGTCGGTCAGCTTCAGCGCGGCGTTGAGGAAGGTGTCGCGGATCGGCCCGAGCTCGTAGACGCCCGAGACGGCGAGCCCCGCTTTAACCGCCGAATGGCCGAGCAGCATTGCGGTGAGGTGCCCGCCCGCCGACCAGCCGGCGAGCACGACCGGGCCGTTCAGCCCGTGCTGGCGGCCCTCGCGGGCGATCCAGTCGAGCGCCTCGCCGAGCTCCGCGACGATCTCGGTGAGGCTCGCCTCGGGGGCCAGCGTGTGGCTCGGCATCGCGACCGACCATCCGGCCGCGAGCGCGCCTTCGGCGTAATGCGCGAAGACCTCGCGCGAATTCTTTTGCCAATAGCCGCCATGAATGAAGACGAGGCAGGGGGCGTCGCGATCCGCGGAGCGGTAGACGTCGATCCGGTTGCGGGGCTTCGGGCCGTATTTCAGGTCGAGCTTCGAGCCGTTCGCCGAACGGAATTCGGCCGCCAGCCGGTCGCGCTCGGCGACCAGCTCCGCGCTGTTGGCGACCGCCGCGTTGTTGTTGTACGCGGCGTCGCGTTCCGCCTGGGAGAGCGTCTCCCAGACATCCTGCGGGGATGGCCCCGCCAGCGGGGCAGGAGCCGCGGCCATGTCGCTCACGCGGCGATCGCCTGCGGGAGGATCGGCGAGTCCGAGTCGATCTTCTTGCCCTTGCGCAGGCAGAAGGCCGGCTGCAGCAGGCGCTCGGCGATGACGCGATGGTCCTCGTTGTCGCGCAGCACGAAGCGGCCGCGGACGTCGTCGAGCACCGAGACGTCCGCCGTGCGGCCGACGGCGAGCGAGCCCAGAGAATCCTCCATCTGCAGCATCTTGGCCGGATGGGTGGTCACCATCTTGACCACGTATTCGAGGTCGAGGCCGAGCGTCATCATCGAGCTCATGGCCTGGGTCAGGCTGAAGCGCGCCTGGCCCTTGAAGGGGTGGTTCTCGTCGTCCTCATGCTCTTCCGGCGTGCCGAGCGGGACCGGGATCTCCGGCACCTGCGTGTTGTAGCCGTGCATGTCGGCGCCGAGCGTGTGGGGCACGACGCCGGCCGCAAGCGCCTGCTTGGCGAGGCGGTAGGAGAAGTGGCTCCCATGGCCGACGTCGACCTTCAGGCCGCGGTCGATCGCCGCCTGGATGACGTGGTGCAGCTCGCCCTCGCGGTTCACGAAGCCGCCCGGATGGCGGGTGAACGGATGGGCGAGCACGTCGCCCTCCTTGAGCAGCGGAATGACGCGCTCGAGAATGGTGTCGGCGTCCTCGCCGTTGACGCCATGCTCGGGCAGTCCCCAGAGCTGGCCGAAATGGACGTAGAGCGGCACTTCCGAGCGGCGGGCGATCTCGGCCGCCATCTCCATCACCCTGATGCCCCAGCGCGCGAAACCGCCGATTTCGGCGTGGCCCTTGATGCCGCGGACGATGTCGCGATTGGCGCTCGCCGAGCGCACGGTCGCTTCGATGTCGACGCAGTCGGGCTGGTAGAGGTTGGGGTAGAAGTGGCCCTCGAGGCCGCCGACGAGATAGGCGGAGAGGAACGCCAGCACGTTGGTCTCGGCGGGCTCGGCGATGAACTTGCGGAACCCCGGCAGCGTCATGCAGGACGGGCCGCCCTGGTCGATCACCGTGGTGACGCCCGAACGCACGCCGACCATGTCGGGCTCGAGCCCGAAGCGGCCGGTGACGTACTGGTAGACGTGGCCGTGGGTGTCGATCATGCCCGGCAGAACGAGCTTGTCCGCCACGTTGACGACTTCGCGCGCGGCGCTCGGAAGGATCGCCTCCTCGACGGCGGCGATCTTCCCCGCCTTCACGGCGACGTCGCGGACGCCGTCGATCCCGCTGGCCGGGCAGATCACCCTGCCGCCCTTGAGCAGCAGATCGTAGCCGGGGGCTTCCGCCATTGTGGTCCTCCGTGACGCGGCCCGCGTCTTGCAGCGCAGGCGAAAAAGCGAAGTATGCTTCGCAATTTCGTATGCACGCGGCATGCCAGAAGCGGGCGTCGGCTCGACCGAGGGCCGGCCAGAGGAGCGAAGCGGATCAATGGCGGACGATGAAAATTCGAGAGATTCCAAGGAATCCTGGCCGCTCGCCGGGCGGCCAGGATTTCTCGCGCGGCGGCTTCACCAGATCCATGTGGGCCTGTTCATGGAGCTTTGCGCCGAATTCCGGATCACGCCGCTGCAATACAGCCTGCTGACGGCGCTCGCGGAGTGCGGAACGGCCGACCAGTCGACGCTGGCGCGTCTCGTCGCCCTGGACCGCACCACCACCACAGGCGGCCTGAAACGCCTCGAAAGCCGGGGACTCATCCAGCGCGTGACCTCCGAGCGGGACCGGCGTTCGCAGGAGTGCAGGATGACGGCGGAAGGCGCGGACCTGCTCGAACGGATCCGCGAGCCGGCGCGCGCGGCGCATGAGCAGACCATCTCGAAACTGAGCAGATCCGAGCAGGCGACCTTCATGCGCCTGCTGGAGCGCGTCGTGCTCGCCAACGAGGCGCGCGACGCCGTCCGGATGCCTGAAGAATAGGCGTTCGCCGCCTTATTCGTGCGCAGATCCTAATCGAGCGCGACATCGGAAAACGTTCCTCTGCCGACTGCGCCGGAAGACTGGTCCTGACCGGGTAGGGCGCTCCCACGGCGACTGTCGCCGCCGAACGACGGAGGCTTTGGCCGCAAGGCGCTAGGACGTCATCCGCAGCCCGCGCAGCCCTGGAACCAGTGGCGCAGCGCGGCGTCAAAGCACGGCCAGCCGCGGTCGAGCTCGGCGTAGCGTCCGACGTCCTGGCGGAACCGGGCCCGCAGCTCGGCCTCCGCGCCGTCGAGATCGACGCTCGTCAGCTTGCCGTCCGAGACGACGCTGCGGCCCGCCACGACCAGCTCGCGGAGATGGCTGGCGGTCGCGCGCGCGAACAGAAGATCGAGCGGGTCGACCGGCATGACCGCGTCACGGTCGAGCGCGTCGAGGTCGAGCACGCAGAAATCCGCGGGCCGCCCGGGCGCGAGCGCCCCGTCGCCGGGCGCGCCGACGGCGGCGCGGCCGGACGCGACGGCGAGCGCCAGAAACTCCGCAGGCGTCCAGTTCGCGTAAAGGCCGGAGCCTGCGTGCACGCCATGGACGAGGCGCATCTCGCGCAGAATGTCGTCGTCCTCGTCGAGCGCCGCGCCGTCGACGCCGACGGCGACGCGCACGCCCCGCCGATGGGCCTCGGCGATCGGCCCGAGGCCTGAGCGCAGATGCATGTTGGAGCTGAAGTTGGTGACGATGCGGGCGCCCGAAGCCGCGATGAGGTCGAGTTCGTCGGGGCGGGCGCAGACGCAATGGGCGAGCGTCAGGCGCTCCGACAGCAGTCCAAGCCCGTCGAGAAACGGCGCGATCCCGTCCGGATGCGCGCTGTCGGCCCAGAGGCGCTGCCGCTCGGTCTCGAGCAGATGCATGTGGACGCGCCGTCCCGTGCGCGCCGACGCCTCAGCGATCGCCTCGAGGAGCGCTGGCGAGCACCATTGCGGGCCGGCCGGCCCGTACTGGACGTCGACGAACGGGCCCGAGATCGCCTCCGCGAGCTCGTCGACGAGCGCAAGATAGCTTTCGGGGCTCGTCGGCGGCCGCACGAATGTCTCGCGGAACAGCGCGCGCGTCGCTTCGGGCAGGGCGTCCAGAACCTCGGTCTCGTCGCCATAGACCAGCGGGTTCATGTCCTTGACGGCCGGCGCGAAGGCGATCCGCACGCCGACGTCGGCGGCGGCCTTCGCGATCGCCCGGGCTTCTTCGACGATCGGCATGGTCCCGCTCGGCCGCGTGTAATGCACCATCACGGCCCCGCAGCCGCTCCGCGCCGCGCGGGCGAGCGGGGCGAGGGCGGCGAGATAGGGGTCGGGCGGGGTCGCGAAGATCGTGCGCGGCAGCCACGACTCGAGCGGCGTGAACGCCGCGCCGAACGAGTTGGAGGACAGCGGCCGCGCGTGGTCGTGCGCGTTGACGAGCGCCGGGATCGCCAGCCTCCGCGGGCCGGGCGCCGGGCCGTCGAGCGGCTCGATCGCGACGATGATCCCGTCCTCGTGGCGCAGCGCGACGTCCGTGCGCAGCGTCGCGCCGTCGAACAGCGCCGAGACGGCGACTTCGGACGCGGCGCTCAGGCGTCGATGCCTTTACGCACGAGGATGCGCTCGGCGCTGTCGTTCCAGACGTCCATCGTCACGATCTTGCCGTCGCGCACCACGTAGCGGTCGACATAGCGGTTGCCCTCGAACGGCTCGCCGTCCGGCCACTCGCCGTAGAGCGTGCCGACGCTGTAGACCACCGTCTCGCCGTCGCCCGGCGCGACGTCGAACCGGCCAAGGCGCTTCTTCACCCATTTGTAGCGGCGGGCGTTGACGCCGGTCGTGCCGCTCGGATGGCTGAACTTGCGCCCGCCCGTGAAGGTGATCTCGACGTCCGGGGCCATGAAGGTCGCGGCCCGGTCGGGGTCCGGCGCCATCGAGGCTTCCAGGAAATCGCGCACCAGCGCGGCGTCGGGCGGCAAGTCGTCGGACATCGTATGAGGGTCCCCTGAAGCTGCGGACGTTGCGAGCATAGGCCGATCGCGATGCATGATGCACGCCGAACCGGAGCAGGCGGAGACCAAAATGAATCTGGACCTCGTGGTGACCGACGCTCGCCTTCGCGGGCGGGACGAGCCCGTGGCGATCGGGATCGCGTCGGGGCGGATCGTCGCGATCGAGCGCGAGATCGCGGCCGACGCGCCGGTCCGGAGCGCCGGGGGGCGGCTTCTGCTGCCGGGCTTCGTCGACAGCCACGTCCATCTCGACAAGGCGTGCCTGCTCGGCCGCTGCGGCCATGACCATGGCGACCTCAAAGGCGCGATCGCCGCCGTCTCGGCGCTCAAGCGCGGCTTCACCGAAGACGACGTTCTGGCGAGGGCGGCCGCCTGCCTCGACCGCGCGATCGGCCACGGCACCACGCGGATGCGGACCCATGTGGAGGTCGATCCGCGCGCGGGCCTCAGAAGCTTCCGGGCGCTCAAGCAGGCGAAGCGCGACTACGCCTGGGCGCTCGACCTGTCGCTCTGCGTGTTTCCGCAGGAGGGGCTCACCAACGATCCTGGATGCGAAGAGCTGCTGGTGGAAGCCTTGCGCGACGGCGCCGATCTTCTGGGCGGCTGC
This sequence comes from Chenggangzhangella methanolivorans, assembly GCF_042648545.1. NCBI lineage: Bacteria > Pseudomonadati > Pseudomonadota > Alphaproteobacteria > Hyphomicrobiales > Methylopilaceae > Chenggangzhangella > Chenggangzhangella methanolivorans. Next base: position 1,295,786 of record NZ_JBHRXS010000006.1, on the reverse strand, counting down.
CCCTACACCGACTCCGATCCCTCCGCGCAGATCGACCGCCTGTTCGATCTCGCGTGCGCGTTCGACGTCGACCTCGACCTGCATCTCGACTTCGACCTCGATCCCGCGACCTCATGGGTCGAGGAGGTGTGCCGCAAGACGGTCGAGACGGGCAGGGGCGGACGCGTGGCGATCGGGCACGTCACCAAGCTCTCGGCCATGCCGCGCGAGGCGTTCGAGGCCGCCGCGCGACGCCTTGCGGACGCAGGCGTCGCGGTGACCGCGTTGCCGGCCACGGACCTTTTCCTCATGGGGCGGGACCGCGACGCCGACCGCCCCCGCGGCGTGACGCGCGTCCATGAGCTCGCCGCGCACGGCGTCGCCTGTTCGGTCGCGACCAACAACGTCCAGAACCCCTTCACGCCCTTCGGGGATCTGTCGCTGATGCGGATGGCCAATCTCTACGCCAACGTCGCGCAGGTGGGGCCGGAAGGCTTCGGCGCGTGCCTCGACCTTGTCACCGAAAGCCCCGCGCGCTTCATGAACCTCGGCGACTACGGCCTGCGCGTCGGGGCGGCGGCGGATCTCGTCGTGATGGACGCTGCGGACGCCGACGAGGCCTTCGCCTCGATCACCGCACCGCTCTGGGGACTGAAGCGCGGGCGCGTCAGCTTCGAGCGCCCGCGGCCGATTCTGAACCGGCCTTGAGCTGAGACCGGCGGCGGCGCCGTTCCGCGCCGTCGCCGGGAGACCGCATCAGCGCGCGCTGACGGTCCGCTCGTTCGAGACGCGCAGGACGCGGCGTCCAGCGGTCGCGTCGTCGGCCGCCGACTGGCGGAACTGCGGCGCGCGGCGATCGAGCGATGCGTTGGCCGAGCCGTCGAGCGGGACGCCGCGCGCGACCGCGACCGAGGCCGAATAACCGGTGATGGTGGCGGGCGTGACGGGATCCGCGACGGCGGCGGTGCTCGCGACGGCCAGGGCCGCCAAACCATAGACGATGCTTTTCATGACGCTCTCCTTTGGATGAGCGGCGCCGGCTCATATGTCGGCCGTCGCTCTAGGCGTCATGTCGATATTACGCCAACGAAGCGCAACAATGCGAATAAGGCTAACTGCATTGCGATAGCGCAATATCTGCGGCCGCCGGCAGAAGGCGCTTTGGCGTCGATCGTCTTGGATTGGCTGGGGCGGGAGGATTCGAACCTCCGCATGGGGGAATCAAAATCCCCTGCCTTACCGCTTGGCTACGCCCCATCGACGGCGTAATGCGCCGACGGATCGGATGGATAGCCGCGGGACGGCCCCGCCGCAACCGATCTCGTTCGGGAGCTCGCATGGCCGACGACCTGGTCTTCGACACCACGCATGACGCCTCGCCCGGCGAGGTGGTGGAGGTGGCCGAGAACGTCCGCCGGATCGTGGCGCCGAACGGCTCGCCCTTCACCTTCACCGGCACCGCGAGCTACGTGGTTGGCCGCGGCGTGGTGGCGATCGTCGATCCCGGTCCCGACGACGCCCGCCACCGGGCGCGGCTGCTCGGGGCGGTGTCCGGCGAGACGGTCAGCCACGTCGTCGTGACGCACAGCCACATGGACCATTCGGAAGGCGCGGCGGCGGTCTCGGCGGCGACCGGCGCGCCGATCGTGGGGGCGGCGGCCCATGCTCGCTTCCGCCGCCTGCATGACGGCGAGACCGGCGCGCTCGACGCCGGCGTCCACTTCGCCTACCAGCCCGACCAGGCGCTCGCGGACGGCGAGGGGATTTCGGGACCGGGCTGGTCGCTGGTCGCGGTCGCGACGCCCGGCCACACCGCGAACCATCTGTGCTTCGCGCTGCCGGAAAGCCGCCTGCTGCTGTCGGGCGATCACGTCATGGCGTGGTCGACCTCGATCGTCGCGCCGCCCGACGGGGCGATGGGGCCTTACGTCGCCTCCCTGCGAAAGCTGATCGAGCGCGAGGAGGACTTCTACCTCCCGGGCCACGGGCCGGCGCTCAGGAACGCGAGGACCTTCGCCCGCCACCTCCTCGGCCATCGCCTGATGCGCGAAACCGCGATCCGCGCCCGGCTCGCCGAGGGGCCGCGGCGCATTCCCGATCTCGTCGCCGAGCTCTATCGCGGGCTCGATCCACGGCTTGCGAAGGCCGCGGGGCTTTCGGTCTTCGCCCATCTCGAGGATCTCGTCGAGCGCGGAATCGTCGCGACCGACGGGCCGGCGCTTCTCGATGGGCTCTATCGGCCCGCCTGACGCTCAGGGCGCGACGTTGGCGGCCGCCGCAAGGTCGGCCAAGAACGCCTTGATGCGCGCCGCGTTGGTCCCGAAATCGCGCGTCCCGAAGCGGGAGGCGGAGCGCATGTCGACGCGCGAGCCGTCGCCGTCGGCGCGGATGCGGATCGACACGTCGTCGGAGACGCCGAGCAAAGGCGTGCGCGCCACCGCCTCGATCCGGCCGGTCGGGGGACCGCCGCGCGGATAGGACGTCGGCCCGAGCAGGCGCCATCCGCGTTCCTCGACGACGCCGATCGCAAGGTTCGACGCCTCCTCCGGCGGCAGCGGCAGGCGGAGAGAGGCGAGGTCCGGATAGGCGGCGCGCTGCGTCTCGGCCTGCGCGGGCGATATGGCGACAGGGGCGGGGAGGTCGACGCGCGCTCGGTCCCGCGGGGCCCTGTCGAAGCGCGGCGGGTCGACGAGGTCGGTCGAGACGTCGGTGAGCGCTGGCGCCGCCACTCCTGCGCCTGCGACGTAAGCGGGCCCGGCGAGGGTCGCGGCTGCGATCAGAAGCGCGAACAACGCCCGCACGCCGCCCGTGCGCCCCGTCCGCCAGACGACGGTCATGGCGACAAGGGAAAGGGGTACTGCGAGCGCGGCGAGCAGGAGCCCTGCGAGAAAGGCCGGAAACGCGGCCGAGGCCTCGATCGCGCGGAATCGGATCAGCGCGGCGGCGTAGAGCGTCACAAGCAGCGCGAAGAAGGCGAGCGACAGCGCCGCCCCTGCGAAGAACGAGCGCTTCGGCGGTTCAGGCCTCAGTACATAGGTCATGAGGGTTTGCCGCAGATGCGCTGGATCGCGAGGAAATCCGCGCCGTCGACCACAGGCGAAAACGGCCCGTCGCCCGCGACGGCGTCGACGCGGCGACGGCGCTCTTCGCTTTCGGGATGCGAGGAGATCCAGCTCTGCAGCGAGCGTTCCTTGCGCTTCTCGGTCTCGGTCGGTTTTTCGCCGGCGTCGTCCGTTTTGCCGGCCTTGTCCTGGTCGGCCTCCGGTTCGGACGCGCCCTCGGTCAGGCGCGAGAGAAATTCGCCGAGCGGGCGCGGATCGGCTCCGATCTTTTTCATCAGGTCGGCTGCGTAGTCGTCGGCGTTGGTTTCGGCGGCCCGCGAATAGTGCGCTTCGCTGAGCACGCGCGCGATGGTGATGGCGGCGGTGCCGCCCACCACGTCGCCGAGGATGAAGCCGAACAGCAGCGACGCCCCGCCCGCCTGCAACGCCCGGCGCGCGCCGTCGCGATGGGCGACGTGGCCGATCTCATGGGCGAGCACGCCCGCGATCTCGTCGGCCGAACGGGCGTTGTCGAGCAGTCCGCGGAACAGGTAGACGCCGCCGCCCGGCAGCGCGAGCGCGTTGACGAAGTCGCTGCGCACCACCGTCACCTTGATGGGGACAGGGAGCGCCGCGGCGTCGGAGAGCCGTTTCGTCAGCCGGTCGAGCGCCTCGCGGCCGGGCCGCTCCTCGGAGGAGGCGCCGCATTCGAAGCCGCCGGGATCGGTCGGGAACACCGCGCGGATCTGGCGGTCGGCGATGTCGCCCATGTGTCGGTCGACGCTCCAGGGCAGGAGCGGGGCGACCCGGTCGGCGAGCGCCGGCACGCCGTAGAAGGTGAAGAGCGAGACCGAGACCATGGCCGCGAGGCTCCACAGCACGACCTTGCGGGTCGTTCCGCGTTCCTCGGCGAGCGCGGCGGTGAGGCGGGGGGCGGAGGCGCGGATCTGCGCGGCGAGCGCCCGATCGCGGATCTCCAGCCGGGCGAGCGCGTTCCCGCCGTCATGGCCGAGCCGCAGGAGTTCGGGCGGCGCGGACAGTTCACGGAGCTGGCCGAGCGGCCACATGTCGAGCCGCGCGCCGTCCGGACGCAGGATCTCGAGCGTCGCGTCCTGAAGGGCGACATGGACGTCCTGCCGGCGGCTCGTGAGCCCGTCGAAGAAGACGCCCGTTCCGCTGCTCGTCACGTGCTACGCCCGATACATGTCGTCGGTCGCGACGGGACGGCCCCGGCGCGGGAGCGACTTTGCCAGAGGCCGCGCCGCGCCGCCATGCGCTTCGGCTCAGAACCCGCCGAAATCGATCGCGTCGGCGATGCCTTCGCCGAAGGCGTTGGCCACGGGCGCCTGCGACTGGGCGGCCATCAGCGCCGGAAGCCCGAAGATCTCGACGCTTTCGAACGACTTGCGCCAGATCGGCCGGACCCCGAACAGCTGCCAGAGCGCCGCGAAGGCGAGCGCGATCACGAAATAGACCAGCACGCCGCCCGCCATCACGGCGTATTGGGCGGGGCCGGGCTCGGTCGCCTGGAGCACGCCGTTGGCGTGCAGCAGATAGGCGATCAGCCCGCCCACGGCGCCGACGGCCATCGAGAACAGCAGCACCACGCCGAAATAGCCGGCGTAGACCTTGAAGAACTGGAACAGGCCGAGGTCGCAGCTCGCCGCCGCCGGACCGATCGAGCAGCCGTTCGCCCACCAGCGGTATTCGATCGCGAGATAGACGGCGAAGACCACCGGCAGCAGCAGGAACAGCACGAAGAGCGCGGCGTGCGCGGGCGAGGCCTGGGCCGCGCCCGGCGTCCGCATCTCGAGCGCCGCCAGCACCGCGATCGGGCCCACGATGACGACGACGCACAGCAGCCACAGCAGGAAGCCGCGCTTGAACAGCTGGCCGCCGGTCGAGGAGAACGCGCCCTGCTGGTCGCCGTACCAGGTGTTGGTCATCTTGTAGCGCTCGAGGCTCGCACGCATCCAGGGGTAGACGAGGCCCAGCGTCAGGATGACGAGGATCGCCCAGCCGAGCGACTTGGCGGCGTAGGCGAGGCCCGAGCCCGTCTGCTGAAAGCGCACGCCCCGCCAGATCGTGCGGGTGAGCCGGTAGCGCCGCGCCCGGAAGAGCGCGAACTGCGCGAGGAAGATGATCGCCACGGTGGCGACGTTCTGGAACACGATCGTGCCGATCGGCCCGAGCAGGAAACTCAGGAAGAAGATCACGCCATAGAGCGGGATCACCACCGCGAGCGCGATGAGGAAGCCGATGAAGAGCTCCACGCCGCGGCCGGTGTATTCGAGATAGTCGCCGCCGACCTCGACGCGGTTCCACAGGAACCGGCGGACGTTGGTGAGGTACCAGAAGCGATAGACGCCGAGCGTCAGGACGGTGAGCGCAAGGCCCTTGAAGACGATCGGGAACATCTCGCCGGCCGAGCCCTGGAAGCTCGGCCTGACGCCGGTTTCGCCCTGGTCCGCGTTCCAAGCCGTCATTGCGCCCCCGACGTCTTTCTGCGCAGCCCCCGCTGCTTGTCGACCGCTTAAATCACGGATTTGTTGCGCAGGCGAGACGGAACGACAGCCCTGGGATGTGGTTTCTCAGCCCTCCCGCGACCGCTCTTTCCGCACCCATTCCTCTCCGCGGTCGAGCGCGCGGCCGAGGCGGTCGAACAGCTCGTCGATCTCGGCTTCGGTGATCACGAGCGGCGGGCAGACCGCGACCGCGTCGCCGATGGCGCGCACGATCAGGCCTTCGTCCTGCGCGAACGCCACCACCTTGGCGGCCACCGCCGTCTTCGGGTCGAAGGCGCGTTTGGCCGCCTTGTCGGCCACGACCTCGACCGCGCCCACAAGCCCGAGACCGCGGGCTTCGCCGACCAGCGGATGGTCGCCGAGCGCCTTCAGGCGCTTCTGGAAATGCGGCGTGATGTCAGTGACATGGCCGAGAATGTTGATGCGCTCGTAGATCTCGAGCGTCTTCAGCCCGACGGCGGCGGCGACCGGGTGGCCGGAATAGGTGAAGCCGTGGCCGAAGACGCCGATCTTGGCGCTTTGGGCGACGAGCGCCTCGTCGATCCAGTCCGGGATGATGACCGCGCCGAGCGGGATGTACGAGGAGGTGAGCGCCTTGGCGACCGAGACCGTGTCCGGCTTCATGCCGAGCTTGGTCGCGCCGAACCACTCGCCGAGCCGACCGAAACCGCAGATCACCTCGTCGGAGATCAGCATCACGTCGTGCTTCTCCAAGATGGGCTGGATGGCGGCGAAATAGCCCTCCGGCGGCACGATCACGCCGCCGGCGCCCATCACGGGCTCCGCGATGAAAGCCGCGACCGTCTCCGGTCCCTCGGCCTCGATCTGCGCGTCGAGCTCGGCGGCGAGGCGCGCGGAGAATTCGGCTTCCGTCTCGCCCTCATGGCCAAAACGCCAGTGATGCGGGCAGCCGGCGTGGCGCACGGAGGACAGCGGCAGGTCGAAGTCGATGTGGTTGTTGGGCAGGCCCGTGAGGCTCGCGCTCGCGATCGTCACGCCGTGATAGGCCTTGATGCGGGAAATGATCTTCTTCTTCTGCGGGCGGCCGAGCGCGTTGTTGACGTACCAGACGAGCTTCATCTGGGTGTCGTTGGCTTCAGAGCCCGAGGAAGTGAAGAAGACCTTTGCGGCCTTCATCGGCGCGAGCTCCTTGAGCTTTTCGGCGAGCGCGATCGCCGGGTCGTGGCTCTTGCCGGTGAAGAGATGCGCGAAAGGGAGCTTGCGCATCTGCTCGGCGGCCGCCTCGACCAGCTCCTCGACGCCGTGCCCGAGCGCGTTGCACCAGAGGCCGGCCATGCCCTCGATGTAGGGCTTGCCCTCGACGTCGTGGACATAAACGCCTTGACCGCGCTCGAGGATGAGCGTGCCTTGGCTCGGCAGCGTCGCGAGGTTGGAATAGGGGTGGAGGACGGTCGCGACGTCGCGCGCCTGGAGATTGGTCAGCATCGCCTAAAGCCTTTCGCGTCCGGACGAGACGGCGTGGCCCAAGCGCTTACGGCGTCTCGCTGCGCTTCGGAAGGGGCTCGTCGGGCCGATCAGCCTTGCGGCCGGAGGCCTGAGCGTTGGAGGAGGCGCCCTTCGCCTCGCCCTTCCCGGCGTCGGCTTTCTCGGGTTCGCCGTCCTTGGCGGAAGCCGGCTTCGGCGCCTCCGCCTCCTGGCTGTCCTCGTCCTTGGCCTTCGCGACCTCCGGATCCGACCACTGGCAGAGCTTGGCCTTCGAGCGCCTCGGCTGAAGATCGATGTGGAGATGGGTCTCGTGGAACCCGTCGGAGCCCGGCCCCAGGACCGTCGCGAAGCGCGCGCAGGCGCCGGCCTTGGCGGCGGTCTTGACGGGTTCCGGGAGCTCGGCGGCGAAAATCCCGAACTCCTTGCCGTCCGCGAAGCCGAAGCCCGAAAGGTCGACGGCGTTGGCGCGGCCGTGTTCGCTCATCTTCCCGCCTGCCGCGCCGTTGCGGCCGCGGCACTGGAACGAGCCGGCGATCTCGAGCTTTTCGAGCTTCGTCCCGGCGGCCTCGGCGGAGGGCGAGACGTCCTCGCGCAGATACTCGGCGAGCTCCTTGGCCATTCCGCAGCGCAAGGTGGCGGCGGGCTTGATCAAAATCAGCCCGCCGTCCTTGCGCTTGACGCCCGTCAGCCGGACCAGCGGCCCGCCGCCGCAGACGCCCGGTCCCTCGATCGGGGGAATCTGCTCGGCGACCGCGAAGCTTTCGTCCGCAAGCGCGGCGCAGGCCGGGTCTTCCGCATGGCTGGTGACGGGAAGCTCGATCGCGGGCGGCGTCGGGCCCTTGGGCGGCTCGGGAGCCTCTGGCGGCAGCGGAACTTCGGGGTTCAGCGCCGCGCTGCGTTCGTCACGCGGGGAGGGGATCGGCACGCTGTCGGGCGCGAGGCCCTGTCCGTCCGGCGCGAGACCGCCCTCGGGCGCAAGCCTCTCGCGGTTCGGAGGCGGCGAAGCGGCCGCGGTTTCGCCGCCGGGCCGCACGGGCGGCAGCGGGACGTGCATGTCGGGCGTCTCGTCCTCGTCCTCGTCAGCCTGAGGCGCCGCGACGGGCGCCGGCTTCTGCAGCGAGGACAGCAACGCCATCACATTTGCGGGGGCGGGCGCTGGCCCTTCGGGCGGAAGCAGGGGGACGGGAGCCGGCTCGCCCAACTGCGCGGCGAGCGCGGCCCAGTTCTCCTGCTCTCGCGCCGTCGCTCCGCGCGGAAGGGCGCCGAGCGGAACCAGAAGCGCGGGCAGCAGCGCGTCTTTCGGGTCGAGCGGGCGCGTAGGGGCGGCGGGCGTCTTCTTGGCCCGGTCGGGCGCCGCGCGCCGTTCCGTCCGCGCCTTGTTGGGGCGGGGCGGCCGCTTCTGGCGGGTCTTGCGCTTTGGCGCGCGCGATTCCCAGGGGAACCGGAACTGCGCCTGCGACTCGAGCGCAGGCGCAGCGCCGCCAAGCGCCGCAGGCCGCATCGCCGCAGCCGGGGCGGACCAAAGGAGCGCCAGAGCGAGAGCCGCGGCGCAGCCGAAAAATAGCCTCATGCCCTCCGTAACTTGCGCGCCGGCGCCTATCTACAAGCCGACCAAGGTCGTGAAGCGGCGGGTTTGCGCGGCTCCAAGGGCTCGTGTAACCCTCCCGCCTCATTTTCTTAACGTGGCAGTCATCTCCGAAGTGACCCTCCCGTCCGCCACTCCGCTGCTCGACCGAGTCGATACGCCCGAGGATCTCCGGGCGCTCGACGACGCGGAGCTGCGCCAGTTCGCGGACGAGCTGCGGCGCGAGACCATCGACGCGGTCTCGGTCACCGGCGGGCATCTGGGCGCCGGGCTCGGCGTGGTCGAGCTGACGGTCGCGCTCCACCACGTCTTCGACACGCCGCGCGACCGGCTGATCTGGGACGTCGGCCACCAGTGCTATCCGCACAAGATCATCACCGGCCGCCGCGACCGCATCCGCACCTTGCGCAAGGGCGACGGGCTCTCGGGCTTCACCCGCCGCGCCGAGAGCGAATACGATCCCTTCGGCGCCGGGCACTCGTCCACCTCGATCTCCGCCGGCCTCGGCATGGCGGTGGCGCGCGACCTCACGGGCGCGGCCAACAACGTCGTGGCGGTGATCGGCGACGGCGCCATGTCGGCCGGCATGGCCTATGAGGCGATGAACAACGCCGGCCATCTCGGCTCGCGGCTCGTCGTCATCCTTAACGACAACGACATGTCGATCGCCCCGCCCACCGGCGCGATGTCGGCTTATCTCGCGCGGCTCGCCTCGGGCCGCACCTATCTGTCGCTGCGCGACATCGGCAAGGGGCTCGCCAAGCGCCTGCCGAAGTTCGTCGAGCGCGGCGCGCAGCGGGCCGAGGAATACGCCCGCGGCTTCGCCATGGGCGGCACGCTGTTCGAGGAGCTCGGCTTCTACTATGTCGGCCCGATCGACGGCCACAATCTCGAGCATCTGCTCCCGGTGCTCAGGAACGTCCGCGACGCCGATCTCGGGCCGATCCTCGTCCATGTCGTGACGCAGAAGGGCAAGGGCTACGCGCCCGCGGAAGCCAGCGCCGACAAGTATCACGGCGTTTCGGCCTTCGACGTGGTCTCGGGCGCGCAGGCCAAGCCCAAGGCCAACGCCCCGAGCTACACCAAGGTGTTCGCCGAGAGCCTGATCCGCGAGGCCGAAAGCGACGACCGGATCGTCGCGATCACCGCTGCGATGCCGGGCGGCACGGGGCTCGACCTCTTCGGCAAAGCGTTTCCGCAGCGCACCTTCGACGTCGGCATCGCCGAGCAGCACGCGGTGACGTTTGCGGCGGGCCTCGCTACCGAAGGCCTGCGCCCGTTCTGCGCCATCTACTCGACGTTCCTGCAGCGCGCCTATGACCAGGTGGTCCACGACGTCGCGATTCAGAAGCTGCCCGTGCGCTTCGCCCTCGACCGCGCCGGCCTCGTCGGCGCCGACGGGGCGACGCATGCCGGCGCTTACGATCTCGCTTTCCTCGGCTGCCTGCCCGACTTCGTGCTGATGGCGCCCGCCGACGAGGCGGAGCTCGTCCACATGGTTGCGACCGCAGCCGCCTATGACGACGGCCCGAGCGCCTTCCGTTATCCGCGCGGCGAGGGCGTGGGCGTCGAGCTGCCCTTGCGCGGCCGCGTGCTGCCGATCGGCCGCGGGCGCATCGTGCGCGAGGGTACGACGGTGGCGCTGGTCTCGCTCGGCACCCGCCTCAAGGCGGCGCAGGAAGCGGCCGAGGAACTCGCGCTGAAGGGCGTCTCGGCGACCGTCGTCGACGCGCGCTTCGCGAAGCCCCTCGACCGCGCGCTGCTGCTGCGGCTCGCGCGCGAGCACGAGGTGATGGTGACGATCGAGGAGGCGGCCGAGGCCGGCGGTTTCGGCGCGGCCGTGCTGCAGCTTCTCGCCATGGAGGGCGCGCTCGATCGCGGCCTCAAGATCCGCACGCTCGGCCTGCCGGATCGTTTCATCGAGCACGACAAGCCCGAGCGGCAGGTTTCGGACGCCGGCCTGGACGCCAAGGCGATCGCAGCCACGGCGCTTTCCGCGCTCGGCCGCGACGTGCGGGCCGCGCTGCGCGCCTGAGGGCGCTCAGGAACCGCGGCCGTCATCCCGGGCTTGACCCCGGAATCGATGAACGCCGGCGCCGCGAAGCCCTCAGAAGTCGATGGTCCTGGATCCCTGCTCTTCGGCCGGGATGACGGCGGTGTTTCGGAGCCCGAAAAGATTCCCGCGACCAGGCGTCGAAAGGGACCTTGAAACCGACCCCGTCTTCCGGCATAGAGCCGAACCGTAACGTACGGTACGGCGATTGTGAGCGACCTCGACACCACCGGCGCGCCCGGCGAAGAGATGACCGAACGACGCGAGGCGGTGCTCGACGCCGTGCTGGCGCTGCTCGTCGAGAAGGGCGCGGCCGCTCTCACGATGACGGCGGTGGCCCAGCGCGCGCGGTGCTCGAAGGAGACGCTCTACAAGTGGTTCGGCGACCGCGACGGCCTGCTGACCGCGACCGTGCGGTGGCAGGCGTCGAAGGTGCGCGCCGGCGCTTACGATCGCCAGCATCTCGACGCTGGGGCGCTTCGCGAAAGCCTCGAGGCCTTCGCGGCCAACTGGCTGAGCGTCATCGCCTCCGACACCTCCGTGGCGTTGAACCGCGTCGCCATCGGGCAGGCGGGGGCTCTCGGGCCGCTGATGCTCGCGAACGGCCGCTTCGCGATTGGCGAGCGGCTGAAAACGCTGCTGCTCGACGCCCGCGCGGCGGGGCTCGTGGCCTTCGAGGACGCGGAAGAAGCGTTCCGGACCTTCTTCGGCCTGATGGGCCGCGACGTGCAGATCCGCCTGCTGCTCGGCGACCATCCTCCGATGGACGCGGGCGTGATCGCAGCCGACGCCGCCCGCGCCGCAACCCAGTTTCTCGCCCTCTACGGGGCGGAGAGAACCCCGGCGAAAGCCGGCTCACCGAAGTCGCATTGAATCCCAAGGGAAAGGACAACAAACATGCGCGTCTATTACGATCGCGACGCCGATCTCAACCTCATCAAGGGCAAGCAGGTCGCTATCATCGGCTACGGCTCCCAGGGCCACGCCCATGCGCTGAACCTGCGCGACTCGGGCGTGCCAGGCATCATCGTGGGCCTGCGTCCGGGCTCGGCGACCGCCAAGAAGGCCGAGGCCGAGGGCTTCAAGGTGCTGTCGCCGGCCGAGGCCGCCAAGGCCGCCGACGTCGTGATGATGCTCACCCCCGACGAGCTCCAGGCCGACATCTACAAGGAGAGCCTCGAGCCGAACCTGAAAGAAGGCGCGGCGCTCCTGTTCGCCCACGGCCTCTCGGTCCACTTCAACCTGATCGAGCCCCGCAAGGACCTCGACGTGCTGCTCGTCGCCCCGAAGGGCCCGGGCCACACCGTGCGCGGCGAATACCTTAAGGGCGGCGGCGTGCCGTCGCTGATCGCGATCTACCAGGACGCCTCGGGCAACGCCCACGACATCGGTCTCTCGTACGCCGCGGCCAACGGCGGCGGCCGCGCCGGCATCATCGAGACCACCTTCAAGGAAGAGTGCGAGACCGACCTCTTCGGCGAGCAGGCCGTGCTCTGCGGCGGCCTGGTCGAGCTGATCCGCGCCGGCTTCGAGACGCTGGTCGAGGGCGGCTACGCGCCCGAGATGGCCTATTTCGAGTGCCTGCACGAGGTGAAGCTGATCGTCGACCTCATCTATGAGGGCGGCATCGCCAACATGAACTACTCGATCTCCAACACTGCCGAATATGGCGAGTACGTCACGGGCCCGCGCATCATCACGGCCGAGACCAAGGCCGAGATGAAGAAGGTGCTGAACGACATCCAGACGGGCGTCTTCACCCGCAACTGGATGCTCGAGAACAAGGTCAACCAGACCTCGTTCAAGGCCACCCGCGCCCGCAACGACGCGCACCAGATCGAGGAAGTCGGCGCCAAGCTTCGCGACATGATGCCGTGGATCAAGGCCAAGGCGATGGTCGACAAGACGAAGAACTGAGTTTTCTGAAGATCGGACTGAGAAGCGCGGCGGGAGCGATCCCGCCGCGTTTTTCGTTTGAGGCGACCGATCCTCAGGCCGTCATGCCCGGCGGAGCCGGGTATCCACGACTTCCTGGGAACGTGGAGCTCTGCGCCGAAGTCGTGGATACCCGCGAAGATGCGGGCATGACGTCGGCGCTTACCCCGCCCACGCCCCCTCGGCCCTGAGCCGCTCCCCGTCCCGCATCGGCGGCGCGCCGAACAGCCTGCGGTACTCCCGCGAAAACTGCGACGGGCTGTCGTAGCCGACCGCGTGCCCCGCGCCGGCCGCGTCCGCGGACCTCGTCAGGATCAGCCTCCGCGCCTCCTGAAGGCGCAGCTGCTTCTGGTATTGCAGCGGGCTCATCAGCGTCACCGACTTGAAATGCGCGTGCAGCGCCGACTGGCTCATGCGCGCCTCGGCGCACACCGCATCCATCTCGAACGGCTCGCGAAAATTGCGCTTGATCCAGTCGATCGCGCGGTTGACCTGGCCGAGACGCCCGTCGGCGAGCGCGATCTCGCCGAGCTTTTCGGCCTCCCCGCCGCGCATGAGCCGGTAAAGGATCTCGCGTTCCGCGAGCGGGGCGAGCGCCGGGATATCGGCGGGCGTTTCGAGCAGCCGCATCAGCCGCACCGCGGCGTCGAGCAGTTCCGGCGAGACTTTTCCGAGCGACAGCGCAGGCCCTGTTTGCGCGGCGCGGCTTCGCTCGACGCTGAACTCGACCAGCATCGAGGCGAGCATCGCGGGGTCGAGCTTCAGCACGAAGCAGAGATAGGGCTCTTCCGGCGTCGCCTCGATGACCTCGCCGACCAGAGGCAGGTCGACGCTCGCGATCAGGTACTGTTCGGGGTCGTAGGTGAAGACGTCCTGGCCAAGCATCACGCGCTTGCGCCCCGAGGCGATGATGCAGACCGCAGCGCTCTGCATCGAGTGGATCGGCTCTGTGCGCCGAGTCGACTTCACCAGCATCACGCGCGGCAGGGCGGTCTCCTCGATGAGGCCCTCGCGCTCGGCGTATCGGTCAATCAGCTCCGCGAGATCGCTTGAGCTCGCCATTGGCGCCTCCTGTGCTTCGCCCTCGGATATGAGGCGCGGCGCACCGTTATCCATGGCCTGACCAAAGCGCATCGCGTGGTCGGAAGCGAGTGCGGACAAGCGATCTTGGAGGATCGTGCAAGAGGTCGGGAGGATCGGTCTACAGGTTCGGCCTCTCGTCTCGCCATGTTCCCCGTCGACCGGCGCCGACGGACGGCGCCTTCGAAACCGAAGGGATGAGCAGATGTCGAACCTCAAGGGCAAAGTCGTCGCGATCACCGGCGCGAGCAGCGGCATCGGCGAGGCGACCGCGCGTCGTCTCGCGAAAGAAGGCGCCAAGGTCGTGCTCGGCGCGCGCCGCACCGACCGGCTGGAGAAGATCGTGGCCGAGATCGAGGCCGAGGGCGGGGAGGCGGCGTTCCGCGCTCTCGACGTCGTCGACCTCGAGGACATGCGCGGCTTCGTCGAGTTCGCGGTCGAGCGCTTCGGCAAGCTCGACACGCTGATGAACAACGCGGGCGTGATGCCGCTCGCGCCGCTCGAGGCGCTCAAGATCGACGAGTGGAACCGGATGATCGACGTGAACATCCGTGGCGTCCTGCACGGGATCGCGGCCGCGCTTCCGCTGTTCAAGCGCCAGGGGGCCGGTCACTTCGTCAACGTCTCGTCGATCGGCGGCCATCAGGTCTGGGCCAACTGCGCGGTCTACTGCGCCACCAAATACGCGGTGGTTGCGATCTCGGACGGCGTCCGGCTCGAGAACAAGGATGTGCGCGTCACCGTCATCTCGCCCGGCGTCACCGAGTCCGAGCTCGCCAACACCACGACCGACAAGGGCGCGCAGGAGATGCTGGACGCGTTCCGCGAGGTCTCGATCCCGGCCGACGCGATCGCCGGCGCCGTGGCCTATGCGGTCGGGCAGCCGGACGGCGTCGACGTCAACGAGATCATCGTGCGGCCGACCGCGAGCCTGTACTGAGACCAACGACCAGTCGGCCCCGTCCGCTGAGCGGATGGGGCCGGCGCCCCGTCATCCGCCGCGACGGCGTTCGACGGTCATGTAGAGGCCTTCGTGGACGCGAAGGCTCACCGCTCCGGCCGGCCGCACCTCGTGGCCGTCCGCGAGCCGGAACCTGAACTTTCGCGCCAGCACCGAGATCCCGATCATGAGCTGCTGGATCGCGACCGCGGCCGCGATGCAGACCCGAGGGCCCATGGCGAAGGGCAGATAGGCGAGGCGCGGGCGGCCCACGGAGTTTTCCGGCAGGAAGCGGTCGGGATCGAAGCGGTCGGGATCGGTCCAGAGCTTGCGGTGCCGGTGGATGATCCAGGGCATCACCAGCGTCACGGCGTTGGCCGGCACCTTGACCCCGCAGAGCTCGTCGTCTTGCGCCGCCATGCGCATGATGGCGGGGATCGGCGGATAGAGCCGCATCGACTCGTCGAGAACCCGCCGCACATAGGGCATGCGCGTCATCGCCGAGGGATCGATCTGGCCGCTCCCCAGCACCTCGTCGATCTCGGCGTGGAACCGCGCCTCGACCTCCGGGTCGATCGCGAGCAGATACCAGATCCACGTCATCGCCCGCACCGTGGCGATGCCGCCGGTGATGAGGCTCGCGGCCTCGTCGCGCGCTTCCGAAGCCGGCAGCGGCTCGTTGGTGCCCCTGTCGATCGCGTGGACCATGCGCCAGATCATGTCGCGCGCGCCCTGGTAGTTTGGGTCGCGCCGCTCTGCGATGAGGCGGTCGAGCGTGGCGTTCGCCTCCGCGGATTCCGCGCCGCGCCGCATGCGGCGGAGGTCCGACATCCATTTGGGCTGCGGCACGAGGTCGAGCACGCGCGGCTTGTGCGGAACGCGCGAGAACCACTTCATCATCGGCACGCCCGCAGGGTCGCCGCCGGTCACCACATGGTTCCAGATCCGCGTCGAATAGCGGGTGAGCCAGTCCTGCATGTCGACGACCGCGCCGCTGCGGGCGTGGGCGTGAAGCTGCAGCGCGCGGCGCTCGGCGATCGCGATCATGGCGTCGAGGTCGGGGGCGATCGAACGCGGGTCGATGACGGGCGTCGCGGCGCGCCGATGGCGGCGCCACACCTCGCCCTCGCTCGAAAGCGTGCCGGTGTTGAGCTCGAACTCGAACAGACGGCGGGTGTTGGTCCAGCGCGGATACTGGTCGAACTTGTCGAGCAGCACTTGCCGGACCGCCTCGGGATCGCTCACCACCACGAGCCGCAGCGTGCCGTAGCGCCGCGACACGATGAGGTCGTCGAACATCTGCTCGTCGCAGACCGAGAGCGAGTTCGTGGTCGCGGTGCGGATGATCTGGAACGTCGACAGCGGCTTCGCCGGCCGCGGCGGAAACACCGGGATCGGAGCCGGCGAGGCCGTGACGGGCGCGCTCTTCGGAGACGGTGCGGGACGGGCGGTGGCGCGCGGCAAGAGATCGTCCGAAAAGGCCGAAAACGACGAAGCTGTCAGCGGAGCCGCAACCTTAGCGGAGGCGGCGGGTGAGGCAAGCGGCATCGTCTCCCCCCTGTCAGGCACCTGTCCGGCGGCGCCCGTTCACGCACCGGCGCCTTGCGGGCGGTGTCGAAACCCGACACAAGCGGCGTTCCTCCCCTGAATTCCGCGGCCCTTAAATGACGTTCGACAGCCTGATCCAGACCGCGCTCGAATTCGTGCGCGAGCACCAGGCCTGGGCGCCGTTCATCGTGTTCGTGCTGGCGATGCTCGAATCGATCGTGGGCCTGTCGCTCGCCGTGCCCTCGACGCCGATCTTCGTCGGGGTGGGGGCGCTGATCGGGGCGAGCAACATCGCGTTCTGGCCGATCTTCGCCGGCGTCGCGCTCGGCGGCTTCATCGGAGACTGGATCTCCTACTGGCTCGGTTACCGCTTCAAGGAGCCGGTCCTGAACTGGAAGGCCGTGAGGGACCGACCCCAGATCATCGAGCGCACCAAAGGCATCGTGGAGCGGTGGGGCATGGCGGCCGTGTTCGTGTGCCGCTTCATCAGCCCGATCCGCTCCTTCGTGCCCTTCGTCGCCGGCATGTTCCAGATGCCGTTTTGGCTGTTCCAGCTCGCGAACGCGTCTTCGGCCGTGGTCTGGGCCTATGTGCTGCTGGCGCCCGGCGCCGCGCTGCTGAGGCATTACGGGCTCGCTTGACGGGGGTGCCCTGCATCAGCGAACTGCGTGCTTCGAGACGCCGTCCTGACGGACGGCTCCTCCGCATGAGGGTTGTTTCGCTCTTGCAGCGCTCCGACGCTCTTTATGCTGGGGAGCCTGCGGAGCAGGCGTCTTGAAGCGCGCCCTCGCTCGATGCAGCCTCGACGCAGGGCTCAGGGCGGCGTTAGAAGGCGGATCGCTCACGGTCTCGGGCGCTGCGCCGATGAACATCCTCTCGATCCAGTCCCACGTCGCCTACGGCCATGTCGGCAACGCCTCCGCTGCGTTTCCGCTGCAGCGGCTTGGCCATGAGGTCTGGGCCGTCAACACGGTGCAGTTCTCCAACCACACCGGCTACGGCGCCTGGCGTGGGCCGGTGTTCCCGCCCGAGACGATCCGCGAGGTGGTGGCGGGCGTCGAAGAGCGCGGCGTCATGGGAGCCTGCGACGGGATCCTCTCCGGCTACATGGGCGAGGCGGCGATCGGCGAGGCGATCCTCGACGCGGCGGCTCGGGTGAAGGCCGCGAACCCCCAGGCGCTCTATTGCTGCGATCCGGTGATCGGCGACGTCGGCCGCGGCGTGTTCGTGCGGCCGGGCGTGCCGGAGTTCATGCGCGACAAGGCGGTCCCGGCCTCCGACGTCGCGACGCCCAACCAGTTCGAGCTCGCGCTGCTCACCGGGCGCGAGATCGCGACGCTCGCCGACGCCAAGGCCGCCATCGAGGCGCTTCGGGCGACGGGGCCGGGCGTGGTGCTGCTGACGAGCCTGCAGATCGACGAGACGCCCGCCGACGCGATCGAGATGCTGGCGGTCGACGGGGAGGGGGTGTGGCGGCTCCGCACGCCGCTGCTGCCGATTTCGGTCAATGGCGCGGGCGACGCGACGGCGGCGCTGTTCTTCGCGCATCTGCTCCAGACCCGCTCGGCGGCGGAGGCGCTGAAACGCGCCGCCTCCTCGATCTACGGCGTGCTGAAGGCGACGGCCGAGGCGGGCTCGCGCGAGATCCTCACCGTGGCGGCGCAGGAGGAGTTCGTTTCGCCGTCCCGCGTGTTCGAACCAGAGCCCGCGTGAGCGCGGATCTCGACAACGCGCCCGGAGCGCCCCGGGTGGTTCCGGTCTCCGGCGTCGCCGCCCGTCTTCTTTCCGGACCCCATGCGGCCGAGGCGGGCGAGCGCGACGCCATCGCGCGCGAGTGGAAAAAGGCGCTGGCCGAAAAGCCGAAGATGTTCGACGGCCGTGTGCTGCTCGGCGAGAGCGCCGACGTCCGGGACGGGGCGCTCGACGTCGCGTTCCGGGAGGTCGGCTTTTCGCTGATGATCTGGCGGCGCTTGATCCCCGCCGAGACGCGCCCGCTGCTGAACGTCTTCGGAGCCGCCGCCGTGGTCTCGTCGGACGGCGCCGTGCTGCTCGGCCGCATGGGCGACCACACGGCCAACGCCGGCCGGGTCTACTTTCCCTGCGGAACGCCCGATCTCGGCGACGTCGTGGGCGAGACCGTCGATCTCGAAGGGTCGATCGAACGGGAGCTGCATGAGGAGACGGGGCTTGGCGAGGAGGACGCCGTTCCTACCGAACGTCGGCTCGCCGTGTTCCATGGCCCGCTCGTCGGCTACATCCGCGTCTTCCGTTCTCGCTTCAGCGCCGAGGCGCTGCTTGCCAAGGCGAGGGCGCATCTCGCCGCCGATCCGGAGCCGGAGCTGTCCGAGCTGGTCATGAAGCGACTGGGCGACCCGCTCGGGCCGGAGATTCCGCCCTATGCAAGAGCCGCCGTCGCGGCGATCCTCGCAGCGGATTGATCCCGCGCGACATTCGACGTAAATTCACATGCGTCGCGCGGGCGTCCTTCCGCCTGTCGCGTTCCTTTTCGGCTTCGGACGTTTCACTCGATGCGCGCGACCAGCGTCATCATCGCAGACCTGACCACGGCGCTTTCGGGCCGGACGTCGCTTCGCGCGCTGCTTCTCCTTAGCCGCCCCTGAGGGCCGGCGGGGCGTCGCACGCCCTGGCGCTCAGGGGATCTGGAACAGCCGCAAGACGAGACGTAAACGACAGGCGCGCGCCAAAGGCCTGAGGGCCATAGCCAAGACCGCGCCGGACCGAAGGACTGACCCCCAATGACCGCTTCCAAGGACCGCGTCGTCATTTTCGACACGACGCTGCGCGACGGCGAGCAATGCCCCGGCGCGACCATGACGTTCGAGGAGAAGCTCGAAGTCGCAAGCCTCCTCGACCGGATGGGCGTCGACATCATCGAGGCCGGCTTCCCGATCGCCTCGAACGGCGACTTCGAGGCCGTGGCCGAGATCGCCCGCCGCACCGAGAACGCGACGGTGGCGGGCCTCGCCCGCGCCATTCCGGGCGACATCGCCCGCTGCGGAGAGGCGGTGCGCCACGCCCGGCGCGGCCGCATCCACACCTTCGTCTCCACCTCGCCGATCCATCTCGCGCACCAGATGCGCAAGACCGAGGATCAGGTGATCGAGATCATCCAGGCGACGGTCAGCCAAGCCCGCAACCTCGTCGACGACGTCGAGTGGTCGGCGATGGACGCGACCCGGACCTCGATCGAGTATCTCTGCCGCGCGGTCGAGACCGCGATCAAGGCGGGCGCCACCACGATCAACCTGCCCGACACCGTCGGTTACGCGACGCCGGAAGAGTATGGCGACATGTTCCGCCAGGTGCGCGAGCGCGTGCCGGGCGCCGACCAGGTCATCTTCTCGACCCACTGCCACAATGATCTGGGCCTCGCGGTCGCCAACTCCTTGGCCGGCCTCGCCGGCGGCGCGCGGCAGATCGAGTGCACCATCAACGGCATCGGCGAGCGCGCGGGCAACGCGGCGCTCGAAGAGGTCGTGATGGCCCTGCGCACCCGCAATGACGTGCTGCCGTGGGACACCGCGATCGAGTCGACGATGCTGACCCGCGCCTCGCGGCTCGTCTCCGCCGCGACCTCGTTCCCGGTGCAGTACAACAAGGCGATCGTCGGCAAGAACGCCTTCGCGCATGAGAGCGGCATCCATCAGGACGGGATGCTGAAGCACAACGAGACCTACGAGATCATGACGCCGGCGTCCGTCGGCCTCACCAAGACCTCGCTCGTCATGGGCAAGCATTCCGGCCGCGCCGCCTTCAAGGACAAGCTGAAGGCGCTCGGCTACGAGCTCGGCGAGAACGCGCTGCAGGACGCCTTCCAGCGCTTCAAGGATCTCGCCGACCGCAAGAAGCACGTCTATGACGAAGACATCGAGGCGATCGTCGACAACCAGATCGCCTCGGGCCACGACCGCATCAAGGTGCTGTCGCTGACCGTCATCGCCGGCACCATGGGCCCGCAGTCCGCGACGCTGACGCTGGACATCGAGGGCGTGCACACGACCGTGCAGTCGTCCGGCAACGGCCCGGTGGACGCGATCTTCAACGCGATCCGCCGCGTGGTGCCGCATGAGGCGTCGCTCGAGCTCTACCAGGTCCACGCGGTGACCGAGGGCACGGACGCGCAGGCCGAGGTCTCGGTTCGGCTGGAAGAGGACGGCAAGACCGTCACGGCCAAGGTCGCCGATCCCGACACGCTGGTGGCGTCGGCGAAGGCCTATGTGGCGGCGCTCAACAAGCTCTCGGCCAAGCGCGGCAAGATCAACCCGCAGGCCGCCATCAGCGCCTGAGCCTGATGGGCGGGTGACGGAACGAGGCCGGCTTTCGCCGGCCTCGTCTATTCTCTTCGCCGCTCCGCCGTCACTCGGCCGAGGCGACGTCGGCCTTCGACGACCCGCAGGTGTAGAGGCGGACGTCGTCGATGATCCAGCCGTCCCAGGCGCCGTCGAAATCGGTCGCCATCCGGAAGCGGAACTTCACCTTCTTGCCGGAGAGCGACGACAGGTCGATCCGGCTCGACGTCCATCCGCCAGAGAAGCCCGAGAAGGCCGCCTGACCCGCGAACGCGCTGCCGGTGTCGGTCCTGATGGTGGTGTTGTACGGATTGTCCTTGAACATCGTGGCCGGCACGCGCTGCCAGTCGCCGTTGTTCACGCTGTATTCGACCACGCCGCCCGCCGATGAGCCGGCTGAATTGGTGTAGAGGTTGTAGTAGTGCGCGAAGCGCAGATAGGCCTTGGCCGGAATCTTGGCGTTGTCGGTCGATGCGAGATTGGTGTCGTACTGGCCGCCGCCTGACGCGTAGAGCGCGTGGAAGTTGCTCGCGGCGTAATTGTCCACGACGCTCCAGTGGAAGTCCGAGCCCTGGAACTTGTACGACGTCGTGTCGGTCGCCTCGAAGGTCTCGAAGAGCTTGTATTTGGCGGTCTTGCCGCTCGGGCAGACGCCCGCCTCGGCCGGAATCGGCCAGTATTGCGGGTCCTTGCTCATCTCGGTGGCGGTCACCGCCTTGGCGACTTCCTTGCAGTCGTCGGCGGTGATGGCGGCTTTCGCGACGCCCTTCTTGTTCTTCGGGCGGCTGCCGATGAGATCCTTGCAGGACTGCTTCATCGCGTTGCCGAAGTCGGCGTAGTCGCTCGACGACGTCAGGATGAAGTTGTTCACGCGGTAGAAGATCGCCGCGGCCTTGTCGATCCCGAGGCCCTTGACGGTCTGGCCGTTGAAGGTGTCGCCGTCGGTGATCAGATAGGCGGCCTTGTTGCCCACGCCGCTGTTGACGTGAACGCCGCCCTGGTCGCGGAAGCTGAAGTCGCCGGTCCAGAGCGTGCTCGTCATCTTGTCTGGCTGGGCCGGAAACAGCGCCGGGTTCGGCGAGATCGTCGGATCCTTCATGTTGCGGATCGCGCCGATCGGCAGATCCTCGCCGAGCAGCCAGCCGTCGCCGGTGTCGTGCGAGCGCTGCACGAGATCGCCGAAGATGTCCGACAGCGACTCGTTCAGCGCGCCCGACTGATAGTAGTAGAAAAGGCTCGACGAGAAGTCGGTGAAGCCGTGGCTGAGCTCATGGCCCACGACGTCCTCCGCGGTTGCGAAGTCCTTGCCGTAGACCATCTGTCCGAGATCGCCGCTCCAGAACGCGTTCTGGTAGTCCTGACCTGCGGTGCGCTGGAAGCGCACGGTCGAGACCAGCCGGAGACCCGCGTCGTCGAGGCTGTTGCGATCGAAGCGGCGGGCGTAGAAGTCGTAGGTCGACTCGGCGAATTTGGCGGCGAGCTTGACGTCCGGCACGTCGCTGCCGGTCGGGTTGGAGACCGCGTCGGCCTGCGTGCAGGGCACCTTTGCGACGGCGTTCCCGGCGTCGCAGACCCATTGCAGGGCGTTGGCCGGCGCTGCGTGCGCCGCCTGGTTGAAGGTGACGGCGACCCGTCCGTTCTGCGCGTCGACCAGCACGATCTGGCGCAGGTCCTCGCGGGTCTTGCTGGTCACGTCCACGCGCCAGACGAGCGCCGGCGGAGCCGGCGGGCCGCCCATCACCCGGGCGTCGTGGATGGACAGGACCGGCTCGGCCGCGACGAGATCGGTCTCCGGCGCCCCGTGAACGCGCGCGGTCGAGGAGACCGCGGTCTTGCGCGCCCCGTCGCCGGCGACGCCCGGCTGGGTCGAGACCGAAATGTCGCCGACGCTGCGGCCGCTCGCCGACATCACGTCGCGGGAGGCGCCGACCTGCACAACGAGCTCGGCGCCGATGATCGGAACGCCCTTATAGGTCTGCTGGAAGCGCACGAAACCGCGGCCCGACGCGTCGGTCGAGGTCTTGACCGGCGAGAGTTCGGCGCTCCCCGAGCGAAGGCCGAAGGCGGTCGACTGCTGGCTGAGGAACCCTGCCGCGGCCTGTTCGAAGCTCGCCGCGCCGCCCTGGCCTAGGGCGCTGGCGACAGGGCCGCCGCCCACGCCCGACATCCAGGCCACGAGCCCGGTGCGCGCGTTGAGGACCACTTCGGCGGCCTTGGGAGAGAAGGCGGGCAGCGGCCCCGCGGATTGCGCCCACGCGACAGGCGCGGCCGTTGACGAGAGCGCGACGGCGATCGCCGCGCCAATGACACGCTTCGACGCCAGCATCGCAGTCCCCCCGATACGGGACGGACCGATGGGATGCGGTCCAGCGGCAGGATGCTAGATCAAGCGCGCGTGATCGTCTGTAAGTAGTGCTACGAGGTCGGGCCCCGACCGCAGCGCTTTCAACCGGCCCGCAGCAGTCTTACGGCGGCGTCGCGCTCGAAGATCTGGAGCAGCAGGCGCAGCGCCCGGCCGCGGTCGGAGGTGAGGTGCGGATCCTTGGCCAGCACCAGCCCCGCATCGTCGTGGGCGACGCGCACCAGCGCGCCGTGGGTCTCCATTCGGGCGAGGCGGAATTCCGGCGCGCCGGACTGCCGGGAGCCGAGAACCTCGCCTTCGCCGCGGAGCTCGAGATCCTTCTCGGCGATGACGAAGCCGTCGTCGGTGTCCCGCAGCGTCTCGAGCCGGGCCTTCGCGGTCTCGCCGAGCGGCCCTTTCCAGGCGAGGAGGCATGTCGAGCGGCCCGCGCCGCGGCCGACGCGGCCGCGCAGCTGATGAAGCTGGGCGAGGCCGAAGCGCTCGGCGTGCTCGATCACCATGACGGTCGCCTCCGGCACGTTGACCCCGACCTCGATCACGGTCGTCGCGACGAGGATCGGCGTCTCGCCCGAAACGAAGCGCGCGACCGCTGCGTCCTTGTCCGCGCCCTTGAGCTTGCCGTGCGCAAGGCCGACGCGGCCGGGAAACACTTGGTTGAGCGAACCGAACCGGTCTTCGGCGGCGGCGACGTCCAGCGTCTCGGACTGCTCGACCAGCGGGCACACCCAATAGACCCGCGCGCCGCCCTCGATCGCGCGCCCGACCGCGCCGACGATCTCGTCGAGGCGCTCGAGGCTGACGAGCCGCGTGTCGATGGGCGTGCGGCCGGGCGGCTTCTCGTCGAGCGCGGAATGCTCCATGTCGCCGAAGGCGGTGAGGACGAGCGTGCGCGGGATCGGGGTCGCGGTCATCACCAGCACGTCGACGGCCGCGCCCTTGCTCGCGAGCGCGAGCCGCTGACGGACGCCGAACTTGTGCTGCTCGTCGACGACGGCGAGCCCGAGATCGCGGAAGACGACGTCGTCCTGAAAGAGCGCATGGGTGCCGACGAGAAGGTCGACCTCGCCGTCCTCGAGCCGCGTCAGGATCGCGGCGCGCTCGCGGCCCTTCTCGCGGCCGGTGAGAAGCGCGACGCGAAGTCCGGCCGCGCCTGCGAGCGGCTCAAGCGTCGCGAGATGCTGGCGGGCGAGGATCTCGGTCGGGGCCATGATCGCGGCCTGCGCGCCGGCCTCCACCGCGGTCGCGGCGGCGAGCAGCGCCACCACGGTCTTGCCCGAGCCGACGTCGCCCTGCAGCAGGCGCAGCATGCGCTCGTCGGACGCCATGTCGTCGCGGATCGCCGCCACCGCGCGCGTCTGCGCGCCGGTGAGCGCGAAGGGAAGCGCCGCCTCGATCCGCTCCGAGACGCGTCCCGTGCCGACTCTCGCCCGACCGGACCCACGCCGCATCCGCGCCCGCACCAGGCGAAGCGCGAGCTGGTTGGCGAGCAGCTCGTCATAGGCGAGGCGGGTCAGCGCAGGGCCGTCCGGCGCCACGTCCCCCGGGCTCTGCGGCGCGTGCAGGCGCTCAAGCGCTGCGCGAAAGCCCGGAAACTCGCGCGAGGCCAGAAACGCGGCGTCGAGCCATTCGGGCAGCTCCGGGACGCGCTCGAGCGCGGCGCGCGCGATGCGGTTGACGAGGCCGTGGCTGGCGCCCTCGACGAGCGGGTAGGTGGGCTCCACCGCCGGCAGCTTCGCCAGCCCCTCGGCGTCGACCACATGGGCGGGATGCACCATCTGGAACGCGCCGTCGAAGAGCTCGGGCGTCCCCGAGATCCAGCGCGTCTCGCCGAGCGGGAGAAGCTTCTCGATGTAGCCGCCCTGGGCGCGGAAGAAGACGAGCGTCAGAGCGCCGGTCGGATCCGCCACCACGACGCGGTAGGGCGCGCGCGAGGAGCGCGGCGCCTGATGGCGCTCGACCACCGCCTCGATCGTGGCGACCTCGCCGGCGACGAGCTCCGAGATCGTCGGCCGAGCCCTGCGGTCGATCGCGCCGGTCGGCGCGTGGCCCAGCACGTCGATGACGCGCGGGCCTTCCTCCGGCGCGCTCGCGAGCAGCCGCTGAAGCGTCTTGGCGACCTTCGGGCCGACGCCCTGAAGGGTCGTGGCTTCGGCGAACAGGGGATCGAGGCGGGAGTCGCGCATGGATGCGATAGAGGCGGGAGCAGAGCCGGGGCGCAAGCGGCCGGTGACGGGCGACGGAAAGGAACTGCGTGCTTCGAGACGCCTCGGCTGGCGCCAAGGCTCCTTAGCATGAGGAAGGTTGGCGGTTACCAAAAACGGTCCTCATGCTGAGGAGCCGTCCCTCAGGACGGCGTCTCGAAGCACGCAGTCCGCTTCGGTCGGGCGTCGGCTCAGGCCGCCCGCAACCCTCCGGCCTTTTCGATGAAGGCCGCCACCGCCTCGACGCCGTCGCCGTGCTTCACGCAGGCGAAGACGTAGGGCGCGCCCTTGCGCATGCGGACCGTGTCGGCCTCCATCACCGAAAGATCCGCGCCCACCAGCGGCGCGAGGTCGGTCTTGTTCACGACCAGAATGTCGGAGCGGGTGATGCCCGGCCCGCCTTTGCGCGGGATCTTCTCTCCGCCCGCGACGTCGATGACGTAGACCGTGATGTCGGCGAGCTCCGGCGAGAAGGTCGCGGCGAGGTTGTCGCCGCCCGACTCGATCAGGATCAGGTCGAGCGCCGGGAACTTGCGGCTCATCTCGGCGACCGCCGCGAGATTGATCGAGGCGTCCTCGCGGATGGCGGTGTGCGGGCAGCCGCCGGTCTCCACCCCCATGATCCGGTCGGCGTCGAGGGCGCCGGCGTCCACCAGGATGCGAGCGTCCTCCTTGGTGTAGATGTCGTTGGTGATGGCGCAGATGTCGTAGGTTTCGCGGAAGCGCTTGCAGAGCGCCTCCATCAGCGCGGTCTTGCCCGAGCCGACCGGGCCTCCGATCCCGACGCGGAGGGGTCCGTTAGAAGAGCTCATGAGCGAAAAAGCCTTGTATATTGCGTCTCGTGGCGGGCGGAGCTGAGATCCAGCCTGAAGGTCGATGAGCTGAGATCATCGAGCGTGAGCGCCTCGGCTTCAACCGCGATGGACTGCGCCAGAGGGCTCAAGGCCGCCACCACCCGCGCGCCGGCCGTCTGTCCGACGGGCGCGAGCCGCACCGCCGCCGACACCAGCGCCTGGGAGATCGCGACGAGGAAGGCCGCGGCCGTCTCGCGTTCGGGAAGTCCGTGGGCCGCCGCCGCGGCGCCGACCGCGATCGGATAGGCGACTTCGCCGGGGAGGGCTGGCGCGACGGCGGAAAGCCGGTCGGTCGGCCATGCGGCGAGCGCCGCGTCGAGAAAGCTGCGACCCTGCTGGGAGGTCTCGAGGTGGAGTTCCTTCGTGGCCGCGAAGGCGAGCGCAACCTCGTTGGCGGCGGCGAGAGCCGCGAGGTCGCCCGCCATGACGGCGCGGTGGGCGGCATGGAGAAGGATCGTGTCGTTGCGGGCGAAGCCGAGCGCCAGGACGTCGTTCAGCCAGACGAGCAACGAGGCTTCGTCCCTGACGTCGCCGTCCTCGACCGCCTGTTCGAGCCCGTGGCTGTAGGCGTATCCGCCGACCGGGAAGGCGGGGGAGAGCCAGGCGAGCAGGGTGGCGGTGGTCGCCTGATGTGCGCCGCCGCCGATGACGCTCTCTCCGTCATGCCTGGCCAACTGCCAGGCGTCCACGACTTCTCCTGTCGGGGACGTTGCCGTCAAAGTCGTGGATACCCGCGCGTCGCGCGGGCTTGACGGCTGAGGGTCGCGCGCCGGACCGTCACCCATGGTCATGCCCGTGATACGCGCCCTTCTCCGGCCGGAAGGGCCGTCGCACCGTCCTCGTCGCGCCGCCGAGGCCGCGGACCATCTCGACCAGCACATGGTCGGGCGCCACGTAGATCGCCTCCTCGGCGACCTCCGCGGGCGTGTGCCGGTTGCCGAGGTGCCAGGCGATCTTGGCGAGGCGCAGCGGCGTCCCGGCCGTGACCTCGACAAGGTCCTCGTCGGCGGCACACACCTCGACGAGGCGCCCGTCATCGAGCGCAAGCGCGTCGCCGTCCTCGATCGCAATGGGGCGGGGGAGATCGAGCAGGAAATCGAGCCCGCCGTCGCTGGTCATGGCGAGGCGGCGGCGGTTGCGCGCCTCATGATCGAGCGTGATGCGGTCGGCGACGAGCGCGGTCTTCACCGCGGGGCGGCGGACGACGGAGAGCGCGCGGGTCATGGGACGCGGAGACGAATTGCGCGCTTCGAGACGCAGCCTGACGGCCGCGCCTCAGCACGAGGGGCGTTGAGGAAGGAGCAAACCTCCTCATGCCGAGGAGCCAGCCTTGGGCGGGCGTCTCGATGCGCGCCGTCGCCCGATCCAGGTCTCAAAACAGAAAATACCGCTGCGCCATCGGGAGCTCGAGCGCCGGCTCGCACACCAGCAGCTCGCCGTCGGCGCGCACGTCATAGGTCTCCGCGTCGATCTCGATGACCGGCGTGGCGTCGTTCAGGATCATGGACTTCTTGGAGATCCCGCCGCGCACGTTCTCGACCGCGACCATCGGCTTCTGCGCGCGCAGCCGGTTGGCGAGGCCGCCGTCGATCGCGGCCTTCGACACGAAGGTGAGCGAATTGGCGAGCGGCGAGGGACCGAAGGAGCCGAACATCGGCCGGTAATGCACCGGCTGCGGGGTCGGGATCGAAGCGTTGGGGTCGCCCATCGGCGCGCAGGCGATCACCCCGCCCTTGACCACGAGGTCGGGCTTCACGCCGAAGAAGGCCGGCGTCCACACCACGAGGTCGGCGAGCTTGCCTTCCTCCACCGAGCCGACATGCCGCGACACGCCATGCGCGATGGCGGGATTGATGGTGTACTTCGCCACATAGCGGCGGGCGCGGAGGTTGTCGTTGTCGCCCGTCTCGCCGGGCAGGGCGCCCCGCTGGCGCTTCATCTTGTCGGCGGTCTGCCAGGTGCGGATCACCACCTCGCCGACGCGGCCCATGGCCTGGCTGTCGGACGACATCATCGAGAGCGCGCCGATGTCGTGGAGGATGTCCTCCGCGGCGATCGTCTCCTTGCGGATGCGGCTTTCCGCGAAGGCGAGGTCTTCGGGGATCGACGGGTCGAGGTGGTGGCAGACCATGAGCATGTCGAGATGCTCGTCGATCGTGTTGCGGGTGTAGGGCCGCGTCGGGTTGGTGCTCGACGGCAGCACGTTTTCGAGGCCCGCCACCTTCATGATGTCGGGCGCATGGCCCCCGCCCGCGCCTTCGGTGTGGAAGGCGTGGATGGTGCGGCCCTTGAAGGCCGCGATCGTGTCCTCGACGAAGCCGCTCTCGTTCAGCGTGTCGGAGTGGATCATCACCTGGATGTCGAACGCGTCGGCGACCGAGAGGCAGCAGTCGATCGCGGCCGGCGTCGTGCCCCAGTCCTCGTGGAGCTTGAGCGCGCAGGCGCCGCCCAGCACCTGCTCCTCGAGGGCCGCCGGCAGCGAGGCGTTGCCCTTGCCCGTGAAGCCGAGATTCATCGGGAAGGCGTCGGCGGCCTCGATCATGCGCGCGATGTGCCACGGGCCGGGCGTGCAGGTGGTGGCGAAGGTGCCGGTCGCCGGTCCCGTGCCGCCGCCGAGCATGGAGGTGACGCCGGAATTCAGCGCCTCCTCGATCTGCTGCGGGCAGATGAAGTGGATGTGGCTGTCGAAGCCGCCGGCCGTGACGATCTTGCCTTCGCCCGCGATGACCTCCGTGCCGGGCCCCACGATGATGTCGACGCCCGGCTGGACGTCCGGATTGCCGGCCTTGCCGATCTTGGCGATGCGGCCGTCCTTCAGGCCGATGTCGGCCTTGTAGATCCCCGTATGGTCGAGGATCACCGCGTTGGTGACGACGGTGTCGACCGCCCCGTCCGCGCGCGTCGCCTGGGACTGGCCCATGCCGTCGCGGATGGTCTTGCCGCCGCCGAACTTCACCTCCTCGCCATAGGTGGTGAAGTCCTTCTCGACCTCGATGACGAGCGACGTGTCGGCGAGCCGGATCCTGTCGCCGGTCGTCGGCCCGAACATGTCGGCATAGGCCGCGCGGGAGATCTTGGCGGGCATCAGAGACCTCCCATCACGTCCTGCCGGAACCCGAACACCTTTCGCGCGCCCGACAGCGGAACGAGCGTCACGGTCCGCGTCTGGCCGGGCTCGAAGCGCACCGCGGTGCCGGACGCGATGTCGAGCCGCATGCCGCGGGCGGCCGCGCGGTCGAAGTCGAGCGCCGGGTTGGTCTCGAAGAAGTGGTAATGGCTGCCGACCTGGATCGGACGGTCGCCGGTGTTGGCGACCGTGACGCTGACGGTCTCGGCGCCGGCGTTGAGCTCGATGTCGCCCTCGGCCGCGATCACTTCGCCGGCCGCAAGCTCCGACGCCGCGCCGCGGATCGGGTGGTGCACGGTCACGAGCTTGGTGCCGTCCGGGAACGTCGCTTCGACCTGGATGTCGTGGATCATCTCGGCGATCCCGTCCATGCACTGCTCGGCGCTCACGACATGCGCGCCGGCCTCCATCAGCTCCGCGACCGTGCGGCCGTCGCGCGCGCCCTCGACCACGAAATCGGTGATGAGCGCGACCGCTTCGGGATGGTTGAGCTTCACCCCGCGCGAGAGGCGGTTTCGCGCCACGATCGCCGCCATCGCGACCAGCAGCTTGTCCTTTTCGCGGGGCGTGAGGTTCATCAGCAGGTCCAGACGCGGGGGAGGGGGCGGTCGATCAGGATCGGCAAAGTCTCGCGCAGGGCGTCGCGCAGGCGCTCGGCCGAGGGGGAGAGCATACGCAGGATCATGAGGCCGTTCCAAGAGGTTACGCCCGCCTCGACCGCCTCGAGGGCAGCGACCGAGGCGCGCACCGGCTCGACGAGCGCCTCTGCGTCCGGCGCGACATGCAGCACGGTCGCAAGCGCCGTCGCTCCGCGGGCGACGGCCTTGCGGGCGAGCAGCTCCTCGATGTCGCCGGAGAGCTTCAGCGTCTCGGCGAAAACCAGCCGCCCGCCGCGGCGCACGCGCCAGCGATCCTCGACGAGGCCGGACCGCACCGCCTCGCCGCGGGCGCGGCGGCCGAACACGATCGGCTCGCAGACGGTGAGCCTTGCGGTTTCCGCGACGTCGGCCTCGAGCCGGCGCTCGAGCCGGGCGTGATCGAACAGGATGGTCTCCTGCGGCAGCCATGCGAGCCGGCCGCCGGCCGCGACGGCGAGGCGGTTCTCCACCGTCGCGCTGATCCCGTCGGAGCGGTAGACGCGCTCGGCGCCGGGAGTGGAGAGCGAGGCCGCCGCGCCTTCGCCGATTTCGACCTCGACGCTCATCGCGTCGCCGCATGCGATGCCGCCCGCGACGTTCAGCATCACGCCGTCGAGCCCGTGGGGCGACTTCGGAAGCCTCAGCCGCGACGCGCCGCTCTCATGGACGCGCACGATGCGGCTCGCGCCGCCGCGCGCCTCGACGGTGAGCGCGATGCGGCCATGGGCGCGCTGGCGGCCGAAGTTGTCTCGCGCTGGCGGAGCTTCAGAAATGTAGGCGATTGCGGACATCGTCCCCCTGAAGCGCCGTGGCGTCGCCGCTTTCGACCACCTCGCCGCGCTCCATCACGATGAAGCGGTCGGCGAGCTCCTGGGCGAAGTCGAAATACTGTTCGACCAGCACGATCGCCATGTTCCCCTTGTCGCGAAGATAGCGGATTGCGCGGCCGATGTCCTTGATGACCGAGGGTTGGATGCCCTCCGTGGGCTCGTCCAGAACGAGCAGCTTTGGCCGTGTGACGAGCGCGCGGCCGATGGCGAGCTGCTGCTGCTGGCCGCCGGACAGGTCGCCGCCGCGCCGCCCGAGCATCGACTTCAGCACGGGGAAGAGGTCGTAGACGTCTTCCGGAATGGTGCGGTCGCGGCGTTTCAGCGGCGCAAAGCCGGTCTCGAGGTTCTCCTTGACGGTCAGCAGCGGAAAGATCTCGCGGCCCTGCGGCACATAGGCGATCCCGAGGCTCGCGCGGTCGTAGGGCTTGAGGGTCGAGATCGGCCGGCCCTCGAGCGTGATCCGGCCGGCCGAGATCGGCCGCTGGCCGGTGATGGCGCGGAGAAGGGAGCTTTTGCCGACGCCATTGCGCCCGAGCACGCAGGTGACCTCGCCGGCCGCCGCCGTGACCGAGACGCCGCGCAGCGCCCGCGAGGAGCCGTAATAGAGCGAGACGTCTTCGACGCTCAGCATGTGGCGATCTTTCGCTCACGAACGAACTGCGTGCTTCGAGACGCGTCGGCCGCGCCGCCGCTCCTCAGCATGAGGACCGTTGAGCTTGATCGGAACCACCAACGAGCCTCATGCTGAGGAGGCGCGAAGCGCCGTCTCGAAGCACGCAGTTGATCTCCGCCGCGCATGTTCATCGCCCGAGATAGACCTCCACCACGCGCTCGTTCGACGACACCGCGTCGAGCGATCCCTCGGCCAGAACCGAGCCCTCGTGCAGGCACGTGACCTTCACGCCGAGGTCGCGGACGAACACCATGTCGTGCTCCACCACCACGACCGAGGCGGTCTTGGCGATCTCGCGCAGCAGGTCTGCGGTGTCGGCGGTCTCCTGATCCGTCATGCCGGCCGCGGGCTCGTCGACCAGGAGCAGCTTCGGCTCCTGCGCCAGCAGCATGCCGATCTCGAGCCACTGCTTCTGGCCGTGGGAGAGCTCGCCCGCCTTGCGGTCCCGCGATCCCGTCAGCCGCACGCGTTCCAGCAGCGCGTCGACGCGCTCCTTCTCTTGGGCCGTGCGCCTGGAGAACAGCACGGGGAAGGGCCGCCGGTCGGTCTTGAGCGCCAAAAGAATGTTGTCCTCGACCGTGTGCATCTCGAACACGGTCGGGGTCTGGAACTTCCGCCCGATGCCGAGCCCTGCGATAGAGGCCTCGTCGAGCCTGGTGAGGTCGTGGGTCGCCTCGAACACCGCGACGCCGGTGTTCGGCCGGGTCTTGCCGGTGATCACGTCCATCATGGTGGTCTTGCCGGCGCCGTTCGGGCCGATGATCGCGCGCATCTCGCAGTCGTCGATCGAGAGCGAGAGCTTGTTCAGCGCCTTGAACCCGTCGAACGTCACCGAGACGTTGTCGAGATAGAGCAGCGCGTTGGTGGTGAGGCCGCCGATCGCCATTGGCTTACTCCGCAGGCGCTGGTTTGGGCGGCGGGGCAGGGGCGGCCGCGGGCTCGGACGGCAGCTCGCTCTTGCGCTTGAGGCCGAGCAGATCGGTGACCGAGCCCACGATCCCCTTCGGGATCAGCAGCGTGGTGGCGACGAACAGGCCGCCGAGCGCGAACAGCCACATCGAGGGCAGCACGCCCGTGAACCAGGTCTTGCCGGCGTTCACGAGGAAAGCGCCGAGCGCCGCCCCTACCAGCGTGCCGCGGCCGCCGACCGCGACCCAGATCACCGCCTCGATCGAGTTCGCGGGCGCAAATTCCGACGGGTTGATGATGCCGACCTGCGGCACGTAGAGCGCGCCCGCGACGCCTGCGATCATCGCGGAGAGCGTGAAAACCAGGAGTTTGTACTGCTCGACCCGATAACCCATGAAGCGCGTGCGGCTCTCGGCGTCGCGCACCGCGACCACCACCTTGCCGAGCTTCGACGTCACCACCCAGCGGCAGATGAGGTAGGAGCCGGCGAGCGCGAGCGCGGTCAGCGCGAACAGCGTCGCGCGGGTCCCTTGAGCCTGTACGGGGAAGCCCAGAATGTCCTTGAAGTCGGTCAGGCCGTTGTTGCCGCCGAACCCCATGTCGTTGCGGAAGAAGGCGAGCATCAGCGCGAAGGTGAGCGCCTGCGTGATGATCGAGAGGTAGACGCCGGTGACCCGCGAGCGGAAGGCGAGCCAGCCGAAGCCGAAGGCGAGCAGGCCGGGCGCCGCCATCGCCATGAGGGCGGCGAACCAGAACTGGTCGAAGCCGAGCCAGAACCAGGGCAGCTCCTTGTAATTCAGGAACACCATGAAGTCCGGCAGCACGGGATTGCCGTAGACGCCCCGCGGGCCGATCTGGCGCATCAGGTGCATGCCCATCGCGTAGCCGCCGAGCGCGAAGAACGCGCCGTGGCCGAGCGACAGGATCCCGCAATAGCCCCACACCAGATCGAGCGCGAGCGCGAGCATCGCGAAGGCCAGATACTTGCCGAGCAGCGGCACGAGATAGTCGGAGACGTGGAGCGCCGAGTTCGGCGGCAGCAGGAGGTTGGAGGCCGGGATCAGGATCGCCATGGCGAGCACGACGCCAAGGAAGATCAGCCCGGCGCCGTCGAGGAAGCGGTAGCGGCTCACGGGCGGGCCCCCGACTCGGCGCGAACCTCTCCGAACCCCTCCCCCTTGTGGAGAGGGTATGGGTGGGGGTGGTTCAGAACTAAGCGGAAGGTTGCGCGTGGGGCGCTGTCGCCCGTGGCGCCGCCTTCGGAGCCGCCCCCACCCCTTACCCCTCCCCACAAGGGGGAGGGGGAACTGAGAGCGCGACGCTTGCTGACTGTTCGCGTCTTCATGCGTCCACGAACCTCCCC
Source organism: Chenggangzhangella methanolivorans (assembly GCF_042648545.1). Lineage (NCBI taxonomy): Bacteria > Pseudomonadati > Pseudomonadota > Alphaproteobacteria > Hyphomicrobiales > Methylopilaceae > Chenggangzhangella > Chenggangzhangella methanolivorans. The sequence continues at coordinate 1,262,387 of NZ_JBHRXS010000006.1, read as the reverse complement.
TTGAGCGCGAACAGGCCGCGGGGCTTCTTCTGGATGAACAGGATGATGGCGATCAGCAGTATGATTTTGCCGAGCACCGCGCCAGCGAAGGGCTCCAGCAGCTTGTTGGCGACGCCGATCGAGAGCGCGCCGACGAGCGTGCCCCAGAGGTTCCCGACGCCGCCGAACACCACCACGAGGAAGCTGTCGATGATGTAGCTTTGGCCGAGGTTCGGCGAGACGTTGTCGATCTGGCTGAGCGCGACGCCCGCGATCCCCGCCACGCCGGACCCGAGCCCGAACGTCATCGCGTCGACCCATGGGGTGCGGATGCCCATGGAGCCGGCCATCCGCCGGTTCTGCGTCACGGCGCGCACCTGAAGCCCAAGGCTGGTGCGCTTCAGGAGCAGCAGCAGCGCGAAGAACACCGAGAGCGCGAACAGCACGATGGCGACGCGGTTCCAGGTGAGCGACACGCCGAGCAGCGAGATCGAGCCCTGCAGCCAGTCCGGCGTCGAGACCTCGCGGTTGGTCGGGCCGAAGGCGGTGCGCACCGCCTGCTGCAGGATGAGGCTGACGCCCCATGTGGCGAGCAGCGTCTCGAGCGGCCGGCCGTAGAGGAAGCGGATCACCGTGCGCTCGATCAGCACGCCGACCGCGCCCGCCACCAAGAATGCGACCGGGATCGAGATCAGCAGCGAGACGCCGTTCATCGCCGGCACGTTGTCGCGGATGAAGCCTTGGGTGAGGAAGGTGGCGTAGGCCCCGATCATCACCATCTCGCCATGGGCCATGTTGATGACGCCCATCACGCCGAAGGTGATGGCGAGCCCGATGGCGGCGAGCAGCAGCACCGAGCCGAGCGAGATCCCGTAGGTCAGGTCCTGCACCGCGTTCGCGACCCCGAGCCAGCGCTGGATGGCCGCGACGCCCGATTTCGCGGCGTCCTGCACTGCCTGCGGAGAGTTGGCCGGCAGCGAATTGAGCGCGGCGAGCGCGTCCTGGTCGCCGACGTCCGCCACGATGTCGGCGGCGGCGACACGGTCGGCCTCGGGCGCGTCCGGCTTCACGAGGATGATGGCGGCGCGGGCCTGCGTCAGCGCTTCCTTCGCGGAAGGATCCTTCTCCTTGGCGAGCGCCGCCTCGATGGCGGGCAGGGCGCTTGCGTCGCGGCTCTTGAACACGGCGCGGGCCGAAGCCACGCGCTTTTCCGGTTCCGGCGCCTGTAGCGCGAAGGCTCCGCGGGCGGCTTCCACTGAGCGGCGCACGCGGTTGTTGAGGCGCACCGGCTTCAGCGGTTTTGCGCCGAGCTCCGCGGGCGCGGCCTCGCCGGTCCTGGCGAGCTTCAGCGCGCCGGCCGCGTCCTTCATCAGGATCGTCTTGCTCTCGGGGTCGAACAGCAGGCGACCGGCGCCGAGCGCCTCGAAGATCTCCGCGCCCGTCGGGGCCTGAGCGGCCACCAGGCCTTCGATCGCCTTGTCGGTCTCGTCGAACTTGTCGGCCGAAAAGCGCGCGAGGGCGTCGTCGACCGGATCGGCGAAGGCGGGCGCGACCGAGCTCAGGCACGCGAGCGCGAGAAGGGCGAAGGCGGGAAAGAACAGTCGAAACAATCTGGGCACTGGGTCACCTGAGCGCGAGGCCGACCGAGCCCTCCCCCTTGCGGGGAGGGTGAGCGTGGGGGTGGTTCAGGATGGAGTGGTTCGGTTCGGCGTAGAGCAGCGTCGCTCTTGTCGCCCTATCCGGAGCCACCCCCACCCCCGATCCCTCCCCAGCGCAAGTCGGACGCTTCCGACTTGCGCATCTCATTTGGCCAACTCCGCGAGCGGAGTTGGCTCGGGGAGGGGAGAGGCGCGCACGACGCGCGGAGTCAGTTCAAGATCAAGGCGCGGAGGGCGGCGGGGAGGAGGCGCCGCCCTCCGCGAGGGCTCATGCGGGGAGGCGCCTCAGGTGCCCTGGCCGCCGCACTTGCCGGTCTTGACGTTGAAGTTGCCGCACTTCTTGCCCACCCAGTCGGCCTCGAGGTCCTTCGAGCCGGGCAGGAAGTCCGACCAGGCGTCGCCCGGCACCAGGTCCGGCGTCTTCTCGACGACGTCGAACTGGCCGTCCTCGCGGATCTCGCCGATCAGCACGGGCTTGGTGATGTGGTGGTTGGGCAGCATCTTGGAGACGCCCCCGGTGAGATTCGCCTGCTCGGTCCCGGGCAGGGCGTCGATCACCTTGTCAGCGTCGACGGAGCCGGCCTTTTCAGCCGCCTTCACCCACATGTTGAAGCCGATGTAGTGGGCCTCCATCGGGTCGTTGGTCACGCGCTTCGGGTTCTTGGTGAAGGCCTGCCACTTGGCGATGAAGTCCTTGTTGGCAGGATCGTCGACGCTCTCGAAGTAGTTCCAGGCGGCGAGATGGCCGACCAGCGGCTTGGTGTCGATCCCTGCGAGCTCCTCCTCGCCGACCGAGAACGCCACCACGGGGATGTCGGTCGCCTTGACGCCCTGGTTGCCGAGCTCCTTGTAGAACGGCACGTTGGCGTCGCCGTTGATGGTCGAGACGACCGCCGTCTTCTTGCCCGCCGAGCCGAACTTCTTGATGTCGGAGACGATCGTCTGCCAGTCGGAATGACCGAACGGCGTGTAGTTGATCATGATGTCGTCGGCCGCCACGCCCTTGTCCTTGAGATAGGCCTCGAGGATCTTATTGGTCGTGCGCGGATACACGTAATCGGTGCCGGCCAGGACCCAGCGCTGGACGCTCTCTTCCTTCATCAGGTAGTCGACCGCCGGGATCGCCTGCTGGTTCGGCGCGGCGCCGGTGTAGAACACGTTGCGCTCGCTCTCCTCGCCCTCGTACTGGACGGGATAGAACAGGACCGAGTTCAGCTCCTTGAACACCGGCAGCACCGACTTGCGGGACACGCTCGTCCAGCAGCCGAACACCACCGAGACCTTCTGGTTCGAGATCAGCTCGCGGGCCTTCTCGGCGAATAGCGGCCAGTTGGAGGCCGGATCGACCACCACCGCCTCGAGCTTCTTGCCGAGCACGCCGCCTTTCTTGTTCTGCTCGTCGATGAGCATGAGCATGGCGTCCTTCAGCGTGGTTTCGCTGATCGCCATCGTGCCCGAGAGCGAATGCAGGATGCCGACCTTGATGGTGTCTTCCGCCCGCGCCGGCGCCCAGGACAGAGTCGCGCCCGCGATCGCGCCGGCGGCGAGCGCCGCGCTCAAAAACCTCTTCATCGCTCACTCCCGTGCCGTCTCTTGATCCGGGCTCCCCGGCCCGCTGAAGACACGCCACGCAAGTGCGGCGCCACCCCGAGCGCCTGTTCCGGTTGCAATCGAGGCGGGCTCGCGGCGAGGCGTCCGTTCGGCGCGCGCGCTGCCTATAAGGTGAGCAAACGGGACGTTTTGATTAATTAGTGAGCAATGTGATCGCTTGAAAGGCGGGGGCTGGACCCGCTGGCCTGCGCCATGGCGCGCCGCGGCGCCGTTCGGTGCGCTGGCACGACGTTTGCTGATCCGCCGTCGTGCAGAGCGTCTAGGGTTCCGGCCGCCATCCCCGGCGGCGCTGGTCCGAGAGACGCGCTTCCGGGAGAGCCGGAGGTACACGGCGGGGCAAAATCCCGGGAGGTCACTGCACGGGTTCGCCGCCGCGGACCGACCTCCAATTCGTGCGCGGCGAACTCCTGAGACGCCATCGGCCACAAGGCCGACTGACCGAGGAGTCATTGATGCGCCGCCGCCTGCTCGCAGCTCTTTCGCTCTCCGCCGTCGCGCTTGCGGCCGCGTTCACCGGGCCGGCGCACGCCGCGCCCAAGAAGAGTTTTGAGATCGCCTGGACGATCTATGTCGGGTTCATGCCCTGGCCCTATGCGGCCGAGAACGGCATCGTGAAAAAGTGGGCCGACAAATACGGCATCGACATCAAGGTCACGCAGCTCAACGACTACGTGGAGTCGATCAACCAGTTCACCGCCGGCAAGTTCGACGGCGTGACGCTGACCAACATGGACGCGCTGACCATTCCCGCCGCCGGCGGCGTCGACACCACCGCGCTCGTGATCGGCGACTTCTCGAACGGCAATGACGGCATCGTCTCGAAGAAGGCGAAGTCGATCGCCGACCTCAAGGGCTCGAGCATCAACCTCGTGGAGCTCTCGGTCTCCCACTACCTGCTCGCCCGCGCGCTCGACATGAACGGCATGTCCGAAAAGGACGTGAAGGTCGTCAACACCTCCGACGCCGACATCACCGGCGCGTTCAAGACGCCGGACGTCGAACACGTCGTCACCTGGAACCCGATGCTCGCCGACGTCACGGCCGAGCCCGGCGCGACCGAACTGTTCGACTCGTCCAAGATCCCGGGCGAAATCATCGACATGCTCGGCGTCAACACCGAAACGCTCAAGGACAATCCGGACTTCGGCAAGGCCCTGGTCGGCATCTGGTACGAGACCCTGAAGCTCATGGAAGGCGACGCCGGCAAGGAGGCGCGCGCGGCCATGGGCAAGCAGTCCGGCACCGACCTCGCCGGCTTCGACGCCCAGCTCGCCGACACCAACCTGTTCTCGAAGGCCGCCGACGCGGTCGCTTTCGCGGAGAGCCCCGCGATCACGAAGACCATGGACCTCGTCCGCAGCTTCTCGTTCGACCACGGCCTGCTCGGCGAGGGCGCGAAGTCCAAGGACGCGGTCGGCATGGCGTTTTCGGGCGGCAAGACGCTCGGCGACGAGAAGAACGTGAAGCTGCGCTTCGACCCGACCTTCATGAAGATGGCGGCCGAAGGGAAGCTGTGAGGGCTTGGACAAGCGTCATCCCGGACGGCCGCAAGGCCGATCCGGGATCGTCCTCCGCGTAAGGCGCGCGGGACCAAGGGTGTCATCCCGGCCGAAGCGGCGCAGCCGCGTAGAGCCGGGATCGTCTTCCGAGCTCGCGCCCTCTCCTGAAAACGATCCCGGATCGGCCTTGCGGCCGTCCGGGATGACGGGTGGCTTCAAGGTGGTTTCATGCGTCGTGCGATGAACATACGGCCGGCGGCCGGGCCGCGGCTGCTGCTCGCGATCCTGCCGTTCCTGCTGCTCGCCGCCGTCTACGTGATCGGCTCGGCCGAGCGGCGCGCCGAAAACCCGAACGACAAGCTGCTGCCGCCGGTCTCGGAGATGGCCGCGACCACCTCGCGGCTCGCCTTCGAGCCCGACCGGCGCACCGGCGAGATCACGATGCTCGCCGACACGCTCTCGAGCCTGCAGCGCCTGGCGCTGGGCTTGGGCTTCGCGACGGTGGTCGGCCTCGTGCTCGGGATCGCGCTCGGCATCCTGCCGGTGGCGAACGCCGGCGGCGGGGCGCTCGTCGCGGTGATCTCCATGATCCCGCCCATGGCGATCCTGCCCATCCTCTTCATCATCTTCGGGCTGGGGGAGCTCTCGAAGGTGATCCTCATCGTCATCGGGGTCGCGCCGCCGATCGTGCGCGACATCGCCATGACGGTTCAGGCGATCCCGACCGAGCAACTGGTGAAGGCGCAGACGCTCGGCGCCTCCACATGGACGACGGTCGTTCGCGTGGTGCTCCCGCAGATCACGCCTCGGCTGATCGAAGTCGTGCGCCTGCAGCTCGGCCCGGCGTTCCTGTTCCTGATCGCCGCCGAAGCCATCGCCTCGGATTCAGGGCTCGGCTACCGCATCTTCCTCGTGCGCCGCTATCTCGCGATGGACGTCATCCTGCCTTACGTCGCCTGGATCACGCTGATCGCCTTCACGCTCGACCTGCTGCTCGCAAAGCTCTCGCGAAAAGCCTTCCCATGGGCCTATGTGGGGGAACGCCGATGAGCACGATCACGGTCGAGAACGTCTGGGCCGAGTTCGGCGACCAGATCGTCATCGAGAACCTCGATTTCGAGGTGAAGTCCGGCGCGTTCCTGTCGGTCGTCGGCCCCTCGGGCTGCGGCAAGAGCACGTTCCTGCGCATGGTGCTCGGCCAGGACCGCCCAAGCCGCGGCCGCCTGCTGCTCGACGGCAAGCCGCTGCCCGACGAGCCCGACGCCGACCGCGGCGTCGTGTTCCAGCGTTACTCGGTGTTCCCGCACCTCACCGTGCTCGGCAACGTCGTGCTGGCCTATGAGCTCGGCCAGTCGCGGTTCCTCGGCAAGCTGTTCGGGGCGGCCAAGCGCCGGGCGAAGGAGCGCGCCGAGGAGCTGATCGTGGCCGTCGGGCTCGGGGCCCATCGCGACAAGCATCCGAGCGCGCTCTCGGGCGGCATGCAGCAACGGCTGGCAATCGCTCAAGCCTTGGCGAAAGATCCGAAGGTGCTATTGCTCGACGAGCCGTTCGGCGCGCTCGATCCCGGCACGAGGGCGCAGATGCACGCGCTCATCAAGCCGCTGTGGGAGCAGGCCGGCATGACGGTGATCATGGTGACGCACGACCTCAAGGAGGCGTTCAACCTCGGCACACGGGTGGTGGCCTTCGACAAGGTGCGCCACGACCCGCAGGCGCCGGGCCGCTACGGCGCGCGCGTCACCTACGATCTCGATCTCACGCGCGAGGGCGCGGTGCCGGTGCTGGGCTTTGCGAGGCCCATTCCGCTGATGGCCGCGCAGTGAGCATGCGGCTCGCGCCCCTCGTCCCGGACTTGATCCGGGACCCAGAACCGACAGCGTATCCGGAAACGCGCTTCGAGCGCCGCTCTCTCTTTGGGAGCCGCATCGGTTCTGGGTCCCGGATCAAGTCCGGGACAAGGGCGCGGCGTTTCCCGCGCATGGTCCCGGCGCCTGTTGGGACGACGCCTCATCACAAGTTCTACCCGCTGATGACGTTCCCGAATTGGCTCGGGAAGACGGCCAGCCTTACCCAAGGAGAAGCCGAATGATCCCGTCACGCGCCAGCCGCGGCCGCGCGGCAGGTCTTGCGCCCTCGCGCGAGCGTCTGCGTCGCCACCATCCCGATTTCTCGAAGATGGAGACCCAAGGCTGGAAGGCGCTCGACGCCGAGAGCCGCCTGCCCGAGACCATGTGGCGGAAAGAGCAGCAATGGGCGCTCGACATGGGCCTGCCCGGCGCCGACTCGATCACCGACAAGTCGATTCCGACCTTCGCGCGCGGCGAGCTTCCGCATTTCGCCGGCATCAACACCTTCATGAAGGCGCCTTACGTCGAGAACGTGCGCGACGTCGGCAAATACGACGCCGCGGTGCTCGGCATCCCGTTCGACTCCGGCACCACCTATCGCCCCGGCACCCGCTTCGGGCCGCAGGGCGTGCGGCGCATCTCGGCGCTCTACACGCCCTACAATTACGAGCTCGGCGTCGATCTCCGCGAGCAGATGACGCTCTGCGACGCCGGCGACGTGTTCACGATCCCCGCCAACCTCGAGAAGTCGTTCGACCAGATCACCCGCGGCGTCTCCCATGTCGCCTCGTCGGGCGCGCTGCCGATCATGATCGGCGGCGACCATTCGATCGGCTTCCCCTGCGTGCGCGGCATCGCCGAATGCACGTCGAAGCGCATCGGCATCATCCACTTCGACCGCCACATCGACATCCAGGAGAAGGATCTCGACGAGCGGATGCACACCACGCCGTGGTTCTGGGCGACCAATCTGCCGAACGTTTCGCCGAAAAACCTCGTGCAGCTCGGCATCGGCGGCTGGCAGGTGCCGCGCTACGGCGTCTCCGAGGCGCGTCGGCGCGACACCAACGTGCTGACGATCGAGGACATCGAGAAGTTCGGCCTGGAAAAGACCGCCGAGATCGCGCTGGAGCTCGCCTGGAAGGACGCCGACGCGGTCTACATCTCGTTCGACGTGGACTCGATCGACTGCGGCTTCGTGCCGGGCACCGGCTGGCCGGAGCCGGGCGGCTTCCTGCCGCGCGAGGCGCTCAAGATCCTCGGCCTCGTCACCGCGCCGGGCATCTGCGGCCTCGAGGTCGTGGAGGTCTCGCCGCCCTACGACACATCGGACATCACGGCGCTGTTCGGCACCCGCGTGATCGTCGAGGCGCTCGGCTCGATGGTGTCGAACGGCACTCTCGGCAAGCACAAGTCGATCATCGACAAGCCGGTGACGTTCTGATGCGCGCGCGGAGATCGACTGCGTGCTTCGAGACGCCCGGCTGCGCCGGGCTCCTCAGCATGAGGGACGTGGAGAATTGCGGAAGCACGCGTGACGGAGGTCTCGTCCCTCCTCATGCTGAGGAGGCGCGAAGCGCCGTCTCGAAGCACGCGCTTGCGCTCGTCCGAGGGAGGATCTGAGCCATGCACAACGGCCACGATCACCATCACGACCATAGCGGCGGCGGGCATAGCCACAGCCATTCGCACTCTCACGGCCACGGCCACAACCAGCCAGCCGCGAAATCCGTGCAGTGGCAGACGCCGCATCTGCCGCACGGACACGCTCATCCGGACGTGGATCCGCGCAAGACCGACCTCGACCTCGTCGAGGCGGCCTTCGTCGAGGCCTTCATGCACGCTTCCGACGTGACGAGCTTCCTGCGCGTCGCGGGCGTGCCGTTTGTGGGCGAGGACGGCTCGGGCAAGCGCCTTCACCTCCTGCGGGTCGAGACCGAGGACCTCGTCGACGTCGGCGCGGTCGCGCCGCTCCTCGGCGGCGCGGGCGTGCGCTACGATCCGCTGCCCGCCAAGATGACCTCCCGCCGCCGGCGCCTCGCCTTCCTGTTCCACGACGGGCAGGCGATCCAGCGGCTTGATCTCGCGTCCGCCAAGTCGCTCGCCGACCGCAGCGAAGCCTCCTTCTTTGAAACCTCGAAGAGCTGAAGGGATAGACCCATGAGCTTCCGCACTCTCCGCCCGCTCCTTGCGGCCTCCGCCCTTCTCGTCCCGACCGCCGCCTTCGCCCATCCCGGCCACGGCGAGGCCGTGGGCTTCATGGCGGGTCTCGGCCATCCGGTCGGCGGCCTCGACCATGTGCTCGCCATGGTGATGGTCGGCGTCTTCGCCTACCAGCTCGGCGGCCGCGCGCTCTGGCTCGTGCCCGCGACCTTCGTGGTCGTGATGGCTGCAGGCGGCGGCCTCGGCATGGCGGGCATCGAGGTGCCGTTCGTCGAGACCGGCATCGCGCTCTCGATCGTCGCGCTCGGCGCGGCGGTCGCGTTCGGCCTCAAGGCGCCGGTCGCCGTCGCGATGGCCGCAGTCGGCGTCTTCGCGACGTTCCACGGCTACGCGCACGGCGCCGAGGCGCCTGAGACCGGAGGCGGCGCGGCCTATGCGGCTGGCTTCATGCTCGCGACCGCCGCGCTCCATGCGGCCGGCGTCGGCTTCGGCGCGCTGATTGGCCGGATCGGCGAGGCGCAGGGGCCGCTCGTCACCCGCGCGGCGGGCGGCCTCGCGGCGCTTGCGGGCGTCGCGATCCTCGCGGGCGCGCTTTGAAACGTCCGGGGGCCGCGCGTTCGGCGCGCGGCCCTCAGTTCGTCGGAGCCGCGGCCTCGCAGTCGCCGACGCGCTTGCCGCGCTGGACCTCGGTCATCGTCATGTTCTTGCCGCCCATGGTCATGGCGATCGAGCCCTGGAACCGGTCGGCCATGATCGAATAGAGCGCGAGCCCGCGCGCCGCGCCGCCGCCGGGGCAGCGGATCTCGAACGAGACGTCCGCGCCTTCGCGCTTCAGTTTGTCGGCGGGGCAGGCGGCCAGCGGATTGTTGGCGCTCAGCACCGGAAAAGCCGAGCCGCCGCCGACGTCCTTCAGGCAGACCTTTCGGGTCTGGACGTCGTGGTTCTCGAGATGCGGCAGGTCGAGGCGGTATTCGACCTCGTAGAGACCGTCCGGCACGGCCGGGTTCTGCGCGAGGACCGGCGACGCAAGCGTCGCGGACAGCGCGAAAGCGAACCCTCGTCCTAAACTGCGCATCGCTGCTCCCTCCCGTTTCCTCTTCCGATCATCGCCCGAACGGCGCTCTCGGCGCTCCGATTCTTGCGCCGGAACTCTTTCGATTGCGCCGCAAGCCGCGGAGCGCGCGGCCGGGCGGCCGCGGTTATCTCAGCGCCATGACCTTCGATCCGGCAAGGAGAGACGCCATGTACGCCGAGAAGATGCATGCTGAGACAATGACCGCCGACCCCGCCTCCACGATCGATCCGGCCGAGAGCGACCCGCGCTGGCGCGCGGTCGTCGAGCGCGACGCGGCCCAGGACGGCCGCTTCGTCTATTCGGTGCGCACGACCGGCGTCTATTGCCGCCCATCCTGCGCCTCGCGGCGGGCCAAGCGCGAGAACGTCGCCTTCCACGCCACGACCGAAGCCGCCGAGGCCGCGGGTTTTCGCGCCTGCAAGCGCTGCCGGCCGAAGGAGGCAGGCGGGCGTCACGCCGACAAGATCGCGCGCGCCTGCCGGATGATCGAACAGGCGGACGAGCCGCCGACGCTCGACCGACTGGCGGAGGCCGCCGGCTTGAGCGCCTTTCACTTCCACCGCGCCTTCAAGGCGGCGACGGGGCTGACCCCGAAGGCCTATGCCGACGCTGTGCGGGCGGGCAGGGTGCGGGAGAACCTAGGGAAGGCGCAGGAGAACGTCACCTCGACCATCTACGCCTCCGGCTTCAACTCGAACGGCCGGTTTTACGAGAGCGCCGACCGGATGCTTGGCATGACGCCCGGCGCCTATCGCGACGGCGGCCGCGACGCAGAGATCCGCTTCGCGATCGCCGAGTGTTCGCTGGGCTCCATTCTCGTCGCGGCAAGCCAGCGGGGCGTCTGCGCCATCCTGCTCGGCGACGATCCGGATGCGCTCGCCCGCGCGCTGCAGGACCGGTTTCCGAAAGCGGAGCTGATCGGCGGCGAGCCCGCGTTCGAAGCGCTGGTCGCGCAGGTGATCGGCTTCGTGGAGGCGCCGGGCGTGGGGCTCGACCTGCCGCTCGACATTCGCGGCACCGCGTTCCAGCAGCGGGTCTGGACAGCTTTGCGCGACGTTCCGATGGGCGAGACGGTCAGCTACGCCGAGCTCGCGCGGCGCATGGGCGAACCTAAAGCGGCGCGCGCGGTCGGCATGGCCTGCGGCGCCAACATGATCGCGGTGGCGATCCCCTGCCACCGCGTGGTGCGGGCCGACGGCGGCCTCTCCGGCTATCGCTGGGGCGCGGAGCGCAAGCAGGCGCTGATCGACCGGGAGAAGGCGGCGAAGTGAGAGAGCCTCCGCCGTCATGCCGCCCGAAGAGCCGGCGTGACGGGGAGGATCGGCGGTCTCAGCTGGCGAGTTCGCGCATGACCTTGATGAGGTCGGACTTGCCCTCGAAGCCGATGCCCGGAAGCTCCGGCATCGTCACATAGCTGTTCTCGACCCGCACGGTGTCCGGGAAGCCGCCATAGGGCTGGAAGAGGTCGGGATAGCTCTCGTTGCCGCCGAGCCCGAGCCCGGCCGCGATGTTGAGCGACATCTGGTGGCCGCCATGCGGGATGCAGCGGCTCCACGACCACCCGGCCACTTTAAGCGCCTCGAGCGTGCGCTGGTATTCGCACAGGCCGTAGGAGAGCGCGCAGTCGAACTGCAGCCAGTCGCGGTCCGGCCGCATGCCGCCGTAGCGCAGCAGGTTGCGCGCGTCCTGATGGGAGAACAGGTTCTCGCCCGTCGCCATCGGGCCGGGATAGAACTCTGCGAGGGCTGCCTGCAGCTGGTAGTCGAGCGGGTCGCCGATCTCCTCGTACCAGAACAGCGGATACTCCCGCAGCGCCTTGGCGTACGCGATCCCGGTCTCGAGGTCGAAGCGGCCGTTGGCGTCGACGGCGAGCTGCGCGTCCGAGCCGATCTCGGCCAGCACCGCCTCGATGCGGCGACAGTCCTCAGGCAGAGACGCGCCGCCGATCTTCATCTTCACGACCTTGTAGCCGCGGTCGAGATAGCCGCGCATTTCGCCGCGAAGCTGCGTGTCGTCCTTGCCCGGGTAGTAGTAGCCGCCCGCGGCGTAGACGAAGACCTTGGGATTCGCCTGCAAGCCGTGACGTTCGGCGAGCAGCCGGAACAGCGGCTTGCCTGCGATCTTCGCCACCGCGTCCCAGATCGCCATGTCGAGCGTGCCGACCGCCACCGAGCGCTCGCCGTGGCCGCCCGGCTTCTCGTTGGTCATCATCGCGGCCCAGCACTTGTCCGGGTCGATGTTGTCGCCGGCCTCGTTCAGCAGCGACTTCGGATCGGCCCCGGTGAGGCGGTCGGCGAAGCGTTCGCGGATCAGGCCGCCCTGGCCGTAGCGGCCGTTCGAATTGAAGCCGTAGCCGACGACCGGCTCGCCGTCCCGCACCACGTCCGTGACCACGGCCACGAGGCTCGAGGTCATCTTCGAGAAGTCGATATAGGCGTTGCGGATGGGCGAGGAGATCGGCTTGGTGACCTCGCGGACGTCGACGATGCGCATGGCATGCTCCTTCGTGTTTCGACGTCGGGTTTGGCATGGGTCCGCGCTCGAACTCCAATGCTGATGCCTGAAGAATCGATGCCGGATGCGCATAGCGCCGGAGGCGTGCTACACCTCGGCCGTCATGCCCGGCGAAGCCGGGTATCCACGACTTGGGCGTCGAGCTCGGCCGATGCAAAAGGAAGTCGTGGATACCCGCGCGAAAGCGCGGGCATGACGGCGGTGGCGGCGGAGACGGTGTCGATCGATGGAACTCGTCTGGCTCGAAGACTTCCTCGCCCTCGCCGAAGCGCGAAATTTCTCGCGCGCCGCCGACGCCCGGAACGTCACGCAGCCCGCGTTCAGCCGCCGCATAAAGTCCTTCGAGAACTGGATCGGCGCCGACATGTTCGAGCGCGGGCCGCGCGGCGTGTCGCTGACGCCCGCGGGCGCGCACGTGCTCGCCCATGCGGGCGAGATCGTCCGGCGCATCCACGACGTGAAGCGCGAGGTGAAGGCCATTTCCGGCCGCGAGGCCCACGCCGTGCGCTTCTGCTGCACCCACGCTCTGTCCTTCACGTTCTTTCCGGGATGGGTGCGGACGGCCGCGCCTGGCCTCGGCTCGATCCGGCTGATCTCCGACAACATGGCGGCGTGCGAGCAGGTGATGCGGCGCGGCGACGCCGAGTTCCTGCTCTGCCACCACGATCCGGAACTGCCGGAACTGTTCGAGGCCAACCGCTTCCCGAGCGTGGTTGTGGGGCGAGACCGCATCCTTCCCGTGTCTTCGCCCGACGGGGAGGGCCGTCCGCGCTTTCCGTGGCCCGGCGAAAAGGGGCGGCGAGTGCGGTTGCTGTCCTACGCCGAACAGTCCGGCATCGGCCGGATCGTGGCGGCGCGCTTCAATTCCCGCGACGCCGAGATCGCCTTCACGAGCCACCTCGGCGCGACGCTGCTCTCCATGGCCTGCGCCGGCGAAGGCCTCGCCTGGCTGCCGCTCGCGCTCGCCGAAGAGCCGCTGAGGGACGGGCGCCTGACAGTTGCGGCGGATATGGATGTCTCGATCGAGGTCGAAATCCGTTTGTTTCGCGGGGCGGGGAGGCTCGGGCCCGCGGCGGAGGCCTTCTGGACGTCGCTGAAGGGCTGAGCGCCGCCTGTATTCAGAACCTCCCTCGATCCTCATGCTGAGGAGCCGGCCGCAGGTCGGCGTCTCGAAGCACGCAGTCGCGTTCCGAGGCGGGCGCTCCATGGGCGGACTGCGTCCTTCGAGACGCCCGCTGCGCGGGCTTCTCAGGATGAGGAGCGTCGAGGGCGCGAGACGGGGAGCTATGCCTCTTCCCATGCCGCTTCGGCATGACGCGACGCCATGTCGGCATTGGACCCTTCGGCCGCACCAGGCGGATTGTTCCCTCCGAAATCAACGGACGCGGGCCGCTTGTCATGAGCCGGCGCCAGACCTTCGGGAGACACGCCCCATGCGCGAATACGCCATCGCCAGCATTCCGGCCGACGGCATCGGCCCAGAAGTCATTGCCGCGGGCGAGACCGTGCTGAAGAGCCTTGAGAAGCGGCTCGGCGACGTGACGTTCAACTTCCAGACCTTCGACTGGGGCTCGGATCACTACAAGAAGCATGGCGTGATGATGCCGGCGGACGGTCTGACGACACTCAAAAAATTCGACGCGATCTATTTCGGCGCCGTCGGCGCGCCGGACGTGCCGGACCACATCACGCTGTGGGGCCTGCGGCTGCCGATCTGCCAGGGTTTTGACCAATACGCCAATGTCCGCCCGACCAAGATCCTGCCGGGCATCACCCCGCCGCTCAGGAATTGCGGCCCCGGCGACCTCGACTGGGTGATCATCCGCGAGAACTCCGAGGGCGAATACGCCGGCGCCGGCGGGCGGGTGCATCGCGGCCTGCCCGAAGAGGTCGGCACAGAGGTCGCGATCTTCACCCGCGTCGGCGTCACCCGCGTGATGCGCTACGCCTTCAAGCTCGCGCAGTCGCGTCCCCGCAAGCTGCTGACGGTGGTGACGAAATCCAACGCCCAGCGCCACGGCATGGTGATGTGGGACGAGATCGCGGCCGAGGTCGCGCAGGAGTTCCCGGACGTGACCTGGGACAAGATGCTGGTCGACGCCATGACGGTGCGGATGACGCTCAAACCCCAGTCGCTTGACACGATCGTGGCCACCAACCTCCACGCCGACGTGCTGTCCGACCTCGCCGGCGCGCTCGCGGGCTCGCTCGGCGTCGCGCCGACCGCAAACATCGACCCCGAGCGCCGCTTCCCCTCGATGTTCGAGCCGATCCACGGTTCTGCCTTCGACATCACGGGCAAGGGGATCGCCAACCCCGTCGCGAGCTTCTGGACCGCCGCGCAGATGCTCGACCACCTCGGCGAGACGGATGGCGCGGCGCGCCTGATGCGCGCGGTCGAGAAGGTGACGGGCGCAGGCATCCTGACGCCCGACGTCGGCGGCACGGCCAACACCAAGGAGGTCACCGACGCGGTGGTCGACGCGATCCACTCGTCGAACGTGTGAGGTCTGGCGCGGAAACAACGCCGTCATGCCCGCGTCTTCGCGGGTATCCACGACTTGGGGCAGGAGCTCCACGCCCTCAGAAAGTCGTGGATACCCGGCTCCGCCGGGCATGACGGGGAGACAAGACGGACGGGGACCACCCCGGTGAAAAACAAGAAAAGGCGGCTCGATCCGCCATCATGGGAGGAACTGACATGCGCATCATCGCCGCTCTCGCCGCGCTGTGCCTCATGGCCGGCGCAGCTCACGCCCAGGACGACTATCCGAGCCGCCCCGTCACCGTGATCGTGCCCTATGCGGCCGGCGGACCGACGGACGCCATCGCGCGAATGACCGCCGAGGGCATGGGCCGGGCGCTCGGAAAACAGTTTGTGGTCGAGAACGTCACCGGCGCGGGCGGCACGCTCGCCTCGACGCGCGTCGCGCGCTCGGATCCCGACGGCTACACGCTGATGGTCCACCACATCGGCATCTCGACCGCGCCGGCGCTCTATCGGAAGCTGTCGTTCGACACCAAGACCGCCTTCGCGCCGATCGGCCTCATCTCCGACGCGCCCTCGACGGTGATCACGCGCACCGACTTCCCGGCCAACACGCTCGAGGAGCTGGTGGCCAAGATCAAGGCCGACGGCGACAAGCTGACTTACGCCCATGCCGGTCTCGGGGCGTCGTCGCATCTCTGCGGGGTGCTGTTCCAGTCCGCCATCGGCGCGCAGATGACGACGGTGCCCTACAAGGGCAACGGCCCGATCATGACCGACCTCATGGGCAAGCAGATCGACATGACCTGCGACCAGGCGACGAACACCACCGGTCCGATCACCGAGGGCAAGGTGAAGGCCTTCGCGGTGACTGCGCCCAAGCGCCTGACGCAGCTTCCGAACGTGCCGACCACCGGGGAGGCGGGCCTCAAGGGGTTCGAAATGTCGACCTGGCACGGCATCTACGCGCCGGCCGGGACGCCGGACGCGATCATCCAGAAGCTCTCCGGCGCGCTGCAGACGACGCTCGCAGATCCGGCGCTGCAGGAGAAGTTCGCCAAGATCGCGACGACGGCCGCAACCAAGGATCAGGCGACGCCTGCCGCGCTTAAGGCGCGGCTGATCTCCGAGATCGATCGCTGGGGCCCGGTGATCAAGGCCGCGGGCCAGTTCGCGGACTGACGTCGTGACCTGATAGAAGCCAACAGCGTGCTTCGAGACGCCCGCCCCGACCGGGCGGGCTCCTCAGCATGAGGATCGTTTCGGTCTCGATCCTCCACGCTCCTCATGCTGAGGAGGCTGCGCGAGCAGCCGTCTCGAAGCACGCACTCCCTCTCGGCCGCCCGACGGCCACTGAACGAGCAGGATGTGAAGACAATGCCCGACACCAACCGCGTCTACACCATCGCCAACATTCCCGGGGACGGCATCGGCAAGGAGACGGTTCCGGAGGGCGTCCGGGTGCTCGAGGCGGCGGCCAAGAAATTCGGCTTCGAGATCCGCGGCTCCGACTACGACTACGCCTCGGCCGATTACTGGCTAAAGCACAAGCGGATGATGCCGGAGAACTGGAAGGAGGACATCGCGCCCAAGGACGCGATCTTCTTCGGCGCGGTCGGCTGGCCGGCGGTTCTGCCCGACCATGAATCGCTCTGGGGATCGCTGATCCAGTTCCGTCGCGAGTTCGACCAGTACGCCTCGGTGCGCCCCGCGCGGCTGATGCCTGGAGTGAAGTGTCCCCTTGCGGGCCGCAAGGTCGGCGACATCGATTTTTACGTCGTGCGCGAGAACACGGAAGGGGAGTATTCGGCGATCGGCGGGCGCATGTTCCCCGGCACCGAGCGCGAGGCGGTCATCCAGGAGACGGTCTTCACGCGCACCGGCGTCGACCGCATCATGAAATACGCCTTCGAGCTGGCCCGCACCCGGCCGCGCAAGAAGGTCACCTCGGCGACCAAGTCCAACGGCATCGCGATCACGATGCCCTATTGGGATGAGCGCTTCGAGGAGATGCGGGCGCAGTATCCCGACATCGAGACCGACAAGTACCACATCGACATCCTGACCGCCTTCTTCGTGCTGCGACCGGAAAAGTTCGACGTCGTGGTGGCCTCGAACCTGTTCGGCGACATCCTCTCCGACCTCGGCCCCGCCTGCACCGGCACGATCGGCATCGCGCCGTCGGGCAACATCAATCCGGAGCGCAAGCACCCCTCGCTGTTCGAGCCCGTGCACGGCTCGGCGCCCGACATCGCGGGTCAGGGGATCGCGAACCCGATCGGCCAGATCTGGTCGGCGGCCATGATGCTGGAGCATCTCGGCGAAGTCGAAGCCGGCAAGGCGATCGTCACGGCGATCGAGACCGTGCTGGCGGACGAGCGGCTGCGCACCCGCGACCTCGGCGGCAAGGCCGACACGGTCACCTGCGGCAAGGCGGTGGCGGACGCGCTGTCGTGAGCGAGCTCCGCGAGATCGGGCCGGATCCCTTCCTCGAAGGGTTCCGGCTGGTCGACGTCGAGCTCGGCGACGGCGTCACGATCCGCGCGGCGATGGCGGGCGAGGGTCCGCCGCTCGTGCTGCTGCACGGCCACCCCCAGACGCATATCACCTGGCGCAAGATCGCGCCCGAGCTCGCGCGGCGCTTCACGGTCGTCTGCCCGGACCTGCGCGGCTATGGCGACAGCGCCAAGCCCGAGGGCGGCGAGGGCCACGTCAACTATTCCAAGCGCGCCATGGCCGCGGATGTCGTGGCGACCATGCGGGCGCTGGGCCACGAGCGCTTCGCGATGGTCGGCCACGACCGGGGAGGGCGGGTCGGCCACCGGCTCGCGCTCGACCATCCGGAAAGCCTGACGAAGCTCTGCGTGATCGACATCGCGCCGACCGCGACGATGTACGCCCGCACCGACAAGGATTTCGCCAGCCGCTATTTCTGGTGGTTCTTCCTGATCCAGCCCGCGCCGCTGCCCGAGCGCATGATCCTGGCCGACGTCGAGTTCTTTCTGCGCGAGCACGTCGAGCGCCAGAACAAGATCCCTGGCGCGACCGAGGAGGCGGCGTTCCAGGAATATCTGCGCTGCTACCGCTCGCCCGAGGGCGTCCACGCGGTCTGCGAAGACTATCGCGCCGCCGCGACCATCGACCTCGAGCACGATGCGGCCGACGCGGAAAGCCGCGTCGCATGCCCGCTCCTTGCCCTGTGGGGCGCGCGCGGCGTGGTCGGCCGGACGTATGACGTCCTCGAAACCTGGCGCGAGAAGGCGGTCGACGTCACCGGCCGCCCGCTCGACTGCGGCCACACGCTGCAGGAGGAGCTGCCCAAAGAGACGCTTCGGGCTTTGCTCGACTTCCTGTCGTCCGAGGGCGCGTCCCCGCGATCGGCCTGAGCGGTCGCCGATCGTCCGGCCGCGACGGCCTTGGGCGCCGCCGCCGCTCACCAGCGCGGCGCGAAGCCAAGGTCTCCCGCGATCAGGTCGGACGCGCGTTCGCCGATCAGGACGCAGGGCGCGAGCGTGTTGCCGCCCGCGATCGCCGGCATGACGGACGCGTCGGCGACGCGCAGGTTCTCGACGCCATAGACCTTCAGGCTGCCGTCGACGACGGCCATCGGATCACGCCCCATCCTGGCGGTGCAGGACTGGTGGAAGTAGGTGCCGGCCGCGTTCCGCAGGAAGGTCAGCTGCTCCGCGTCGGCCAGCGGGCCGGGCATTAGCTCGCGCTTCACGAAAGGCCGCAGCGTTTCGGAATTGCCGATCTCCCGGCAGAGCTCCAGCGCGATCCTGAGCGCCGCGACGTCCGCCGCCTCGCTCAGGAAATTGGCGTCGATGCGGACCGGGTCTTCAGGGCGCGCGCCCGTGAGCGAGACGCGGCCGCGGCTCTTGGGACGGATCAGGCCGGGCGCCAGCGTGAAGGCCAGCGACGGATCGGTCGGCAGCCCATAGGCGGGGCCGGTCACCTCGGAGCCGAAGGCCGTCTCCTCCAGCATGGGCTGGAGGTCGGGCGAGGGCAGAGAGGCGTCGCTTTTGCAGAAGAAGGTGAACTCCGCCGAGTTGTTCCGCGGCGGCTCCGGGGTCCGGTATTCGAACACGCAGCCGCCGACGAGGATGTGGTCCTGAAAATTGCCGCCGACGCCGGGCAGGCGTTGCGCGACCTCGATCCCGTGGCGCTTCAGCTCCGCCTCGTCGCCGACGCCTGACAGCATCAGCGTCTTCGGCGTGTGGATCCCGCCAAGCGACAGCACGACCTCGCGACGGGCCTCCACGAGCCGGATTTCGCCGCCGGACTCGAATTCGACGCCTGTGGCGCGGCCGCCTTCGATCCGGACCCGGCGGACGGTCGCGCCGGTCAGGACGGTCAGGTTCGGCCTTTCCATCTGCGGGGCGAGATAGGCGCGCGCGGTCGAGACGCGCGTTCCGTCCGGCGCGACGTTGACGTTGGCGATCGCGCAGCAGCCGTCGCCGGCCATGGCCTCGGCGTTGTGGTCGTCGACGCGCGGGATCCCGAGCGCCGAGGTCGCCTCCAGCAGCGCGCCGACCACCGGGACAGGATCCTTCGGCAGCGTGATGGTCATGGGCCCGGACGCGCCCCGCATCGCGGAAGGCGGTCCGTCCCAGCTCTCGATCCGCCTGTAGAGCGCCACCGCGGAATCAAAGCCCCAGCCGGCGTCGCCGGTCTCGGCCTCCCACAGATCGAAGTCCGCCTTGTGGCCGCGCGCCCAGACGAGCCCGTTGACGCTCGATCCGCCGCCGAGCACGCGGCCCATCGGCAGCGGCGCGCGGCGGCCGTTCAGCCCGGCGCAAGGCTCGGAGGCGAAGCGCCAGTCGCGCTCGGAGCCGATGTTGCGCATCCAGATCCTCGGATCCGTCACCTCGACCACGTCGCCCGGGCCGCCGGCCTCGAGAAGCAGCACGCTGACCTCGCCAAGCGAGGCGAGCCGCCCTGCGATCACGCAGCCGGCCGCGCCGCCGCCGCAGACGACGACGTCATAGGACTCTTTGACAGGCAGGGTCATGCGCAGGCCACCGGAGGTTCGAGGCGGAAAAGATCGCGGGGCGCGACTTTTGCAGGGTTGATCACGCCGACCCGCCATGGCGAGGTCGCGTGGAGGAGCCGACCGAGCCGATGAGCGTGACAGAGCCGGAGATCGCCGAGCCGACCGAGGAGGCCGCCGAAGGCTGGCGCCTTCGGCCCCTGCAGGCGCGGCCGGGCTTCCTGATCCGCCGGCTGCACCAGATCCATGTCGCGCTGTTTCTCGAGGAATGCGCGTCCGAGGGACTGACGCCGGTGCAGTACAGCGTGCTGACGGCGCTCGACCAGATGGGCGCGGTCGAGCAGGCGGCGCTCTCGCGCGCCGTGGGGCTCGACCGCACCAACGTCGCCGAGGTGATCGTGCGGCTGGAGCGCCGCCGCTTCGTCCGCCGCAAGCTGTCGCCCGAGGATCGCCGGATGAAGCTCGCGATGCTGACGGACATCGGACGAGCGGCGCTGAAACGCGTCGAGCAGAGCGCCTCGCGGGCTCACGAGCGCACGCTCGCGGCCCTGCCGCCGGAACGGCGCGAACGGTTCCTCGAGGATCTGGCGGCGCTCGTCGAGAACAGCAATTCGATGAGCCGCTCGCCGGTCGTCGGCTGACGGCCGCGCCGCGCGCGAAGCGCCACAGCAGGCTCTCCAGTCAAAATCATCAGTACCATGACGATTGCCTTTCGATGAGGCGCCGGGCGTGAGCAGGCGTCACGATTCTGGTCATGGCCGCCCGACAGGTTCCCGCTAGACGTCGCCGCTAGCCGGCCGCGCCCGCTGTTTCCAGCGCTTGGCATGCAACTTGATTGCCAGAATTTGTCTAAGTCGGCTTCCGGATCGGTCCGGCGTCGCCCGCCAGGCGCACGTCCGCGACTGCTCCGACGACAAATAGGACGTACACTGATGACTGTGGTGCGGTTCGAGGCGGTGACGAAACGATACGCCGGCGTGGAGACGCCGGCGGTCGCCGATCTCAACCTCGTCTGCGGCGACGGCGAGATGCTGGCGCTGCTCGGGCCGTCCGGCTGCGGCAAGAGCTCGACCCTCAAGATGGCGGCCGGGCTCGAGGATCTCTCCGAGGGCGAAATCCGCTTCGACGACGAGCCGGTGTCGCGGCTCGAGCCCGGCGCGCGCAACATCGCGATGGTGTTCGAGGACTACAGCCTCTACCCCCGCATGAGCGTGCGCGAGAACATCGCGTTTCCGCTCTCCGCCCGCGGCGTCGATCGCGAGACCGCGAAGGCGCGCGTCGACGACGCGCTCGCGCTGCTCGGCCTGACCGGCATGGCCGACCGGCCCGTTGCGGGGCTTTCGGGCGGCGCGATGCAGCGCATCTCGATCGGCCGCGCGCTGGTGCGCGACCCGCGCCTCATCCTCTTCGACGAGCCGCTCTCCCATCTCGACGGCGACCAGCGCGTCCAGCTTCGCACCGAGATCAAGCGCCTGCAGAAGACGCGCGGCGTCACCTCGATCCTCGTCACCCACGACCAGACCGAGGCGACCGCGATGGCCGACCGCATCGCGGTGATGCGCCACGGCGTGCTGCAGCAGGTGGATACGCCCGAGGCGATGTATGAGCGGCCGGCCAACGTGTTCGTCGCGAACTTCATCGGCGAACCGCCGATGAACATGCTCGCCGGCCGGCCCGCCGACGACGGCGCCGTCTTTGTCGAGGCGTTCGGCCGCTCCTTCGCCGTGTCGCCGCTGAGGGCGGCGCTCGCGCAGGCGCGCGGCGACGACCTCATCGTCGGCATGCGGCCCGAGCACCTTGCGATCACGCGATGCGACGGCGTGAAAGCCGACGCGATCGTCAGCTACCGCGAATGCCGGGGCGACGCGGACTCGCTGGTTCTCGAGCCGAGGACCGGCGCGGACGTCGACATCCTCGTCGAGATCGCAGGTCCCTCGGACGTCCGGCCCGGCGACTTCGTCTGCGTGTCGATCGCGCCCGAAAAGGTCCACCTGTTCCATCGCGCCAGCGAACGCAACGTGGAGCGGCTCGCATGAGCGGCCTCGCGCTCTCGGGCGTCGCCGAGCGCTTCGGCGAGACGCTCGCGCTCGACGGCGTGAGCTTGTCCGTCGGCCCCGGCGAGGTGCTGGCGCTGACCGGTCCCTCGGGCGCCGGCAAGACCACGCTCTGTCGCGTCGTCGCGGGCCTCGAAAAGCCGGACGCCGGCTCCGTGCGGCTCGGCGGGCAGTCGATGGAGGGCGTCGCGCCGGGCAAGCGCGGCGTCGCGTTCCTGTTCGAGTCCTACGCGCTCTATCCGCATCTCACCGTCCGCCAGAACGCCCTGTCGCCCCTCCAGGCTCCCGGAAGCGCGGTTCCGCGCGACCGTCATGACGCGACGGTCAAGGAGGTGCTGACGCTGCTCGAGATCGCGCATCTCGGCGATCGGCTTCCCGTCGCGCTTTCCGGCGGCCAGAAGCAGCGCGCCGCGCTCGCCCGCGCGCTCGTGCAGGCGCCGCGCGCGCTCCTGCTCGACGAGCCGATCTCGCATCTCGACGCCAAGCTCCGTCACAAGCTGCGCGGCGCGATCCGCAAGCGCCTGATGACGCGCGACAGCCCGTCGATCTGGGCGACGCCGGACGGGCTCGAGGCGCTCTCGGTCGGCGACAAGGTGGCGGTGATCGACGGCGGCCGGATCGAGCAGGTGGGAACGCCCGAGGAGATCTGGCTGCGGCCCGCGAGCGTCACGGTCGCGCGGCTGATCGGCGATCCGCCCATGAGCGTGCTCGGCGGCGAACTCGTCGAGGAGGCCGGCGCGACGTCGTTCCGGCGCGCAGGGCTTCAGATCGCGCTGCCGAACGGCATGGCGGCGGCGGCGCGCGGCAAAACCGTCTGGCTCGGCCTTCGCGCGTCGGAGCTTGCGCTTGCGCCTGCGGGCGCGGCCGGCGCGGTCACGGGCGAGATCTACTCGCACGAGCCCTTCGGCAAGCACGAGATCGTCACCTTCAGCGCGAGCGACGGCGCGCAGATCAAGATCAAGACGCGCGACGCCGCGCAGGTCCGGATCGGCGAGGCCGCGGGCCTTTCCTGTCCGCCCGCCGCGATCGCGCTGTTCGACGGGGAAACCGGCAGGGCGATTTCGGCCTCGGCCGCGTGAGGAACTGAAACAGCCATTCGCCGACCGCAGCGGGGCTCGGCGGCCAACAGAACGGGGTGGTGCCACGATGACATTCGGGAAACTTGCGACCGCGGCCTCGGCCGCCGTGCTCGCCCTGGGGCTCGCCGGTCCGGCGGGCGCCGCGGACTTCTCCTATGCGGAAGCCGCCAAGCCCTACAAGGGCGTCTCGATCCGGGTGCTCGACGAGGTGACGCCGCTGCAGGAGGCGCTCGCCAAGCTCGTGCCGGAATTCGAGAAAGAGACCGGCATCAAGGTCGAGTACCAGCTGCTCGGCCACATGGAGGTGATCAACCGCGGCCAGGCCGACATGCTCTCGGGCCGCGGCCATTTCGACGCCGTCATGCTGCACGGCTTCCAGATGGGGCAGATGCTCGAGGCCGAGGCGCTGCTGCCGATCGACGACCTCGTCGCCGACAAGTCGATCTCCAACCCCAACCTCGACACCGCCGACTTCATCCAGAAGCCGTTCAAGTCGGTCGCCTTCCACGACGGCAAGCAGTACGGCCTGATCAACTGGAACTACAATCAGGTCTATTGGGCCCGCGCCGACCTGCTCGGCGACGACGGCGAGAAGACCGCGTTCAAGGCCAAGTACGGCTACGACCTCGCCCCGCCCAAGACGCTCGGGCAGCTGCGCGACATCGCCGAGTTCTTCACCCGCAAGAAGGGCGCGACGCTCGCCGGCAAGCCGCTCGACGGCGACTTCTACGGCATCGTGTTCGACGGCGTGAAGGGTCCGGCGTCGCTCTTCACCTTCGTCAACGACATCCTCAAGAACTATGGCGGCGACCTGATCGACGCCTCTGGCAAGCCGGCCTTCGACACGCCCGCGACGGTCGCTGCGCTCAAGACCTACGCCGAGCTCTGGAAGTTCGCGCCTCCCGGCACGGCCGAATACTCGCTGCTCGACGTGCCGACCGTCATGGGCAACGGCATCGCGGCGCAGGCGGTCGCCTTCTCCGACTTCGTGCTCGGCGTCGACAAGCCGGGGGCCTCTCCGCTCGCCGGCAAGTTCGTCTACGCGGGCATTCCGGTCAAAGAGGGCGCCGATCCGAAATTCGCCTCCGCCGAGGCCGAGCCCTCGATGATCGCGATCGCGGCCGGCAGCAAGAACCCGAAGCCGACCTTCCTGTTCATGCAGTGGCTGACCGACAAGAAGCAGCAGGCGACGCTGCTCGAAGCCGGCAAGGGCGGCGTGCCGATCCGCGAGAGCTCGTGGGCGGCGCCGGTCCTCAAGGACGCCGCGAACCCAAGCCTATTCACCGCCATGAAGGCGACGCTGGACGTCGCGGCGGCCAAGCCTCGCCTGCCGAAATACCTCGAAATGTCGGACGCGCTTTCGGGCATCGTCCAGCAGGTCGGCCTCGGCAAGCTGACGCCCGAACAGGGCGCGGCCGAAGGCCAGAAGGCGCTCGTCCGCATCTGCGGCGAGAAGTGCACGCTCTGACGTGACGACGGCGAGGCTCCGGGCGGTCCGCCGTCCGGAGCCTCTCTAGACCGCTGCATCGAAGGGACTGCGTCCTTCGGGACGTCGTGCTCCGGACGGCTCCTCAGCATGAGGGAGGTTTGGGACCTGGCGTCCGCCGCGCCCCTCACGCTCAGGAGCCCGCCCGTCGGCCGGGCGTCTCGAAGCACGCAGTCCGTGCGTCCGGAACTTCTTCTTGTTTAGGGCCCCGCAGCCCAACGGAAAAAACACCGCATGTCCGTC
This sequence comes from Chenggangzhangella methanolivorans, assembly GCF_042648545.1. Classification (NCBI taxonomy): domain Bacteria; kingdom Pseudomonadati; phylum Pseudomonadota; class Alphaproteobacteria; order Hyphomicrobiales; family Methylopilaceae; genus Chenggangzhangella; species Chenggangzhangella methanolivorans. The sequence continues at coordinate 1,237,701 of NZ_JBHRXS010000006.1, read as the reverse complement.
GCAACAGAAGCATCAGCCGCGCCCGCAGCGCGCCGGAAGCCCCGAGAGCAGGGCTTCTGGTACCCGTATCTGCTGATCGCCCCGACGATGATCACGCTGGTGGTCGTCTCGCTGATCCCCTTCGCCTACGCGATCTATCTGAGCTTCCACAAGGCGAAGTACGGCCGCGTCGGCGACTTCATCGGCTTCGACAACTACGTGAAGCTGCTGTCCGATCCGGCCTTCTGGAACTCGCTCAAGGTCGCGGGGCTTTTCGTCGGGATCGCGGTGCCGATCGAGTTCATGATCGGGCTTGGCGGCGCGCTGGTGCTGAGCGCGGGCGTGCGCGGCCGCTCGGCGCTGGTGCCGCTTCTCTTCATTCCCACCATGATGGCCCCGATCGTCGTCGGCCTGTTGTGGAAGATCATGCTGGCGGGCTCCTGGGGCCTCATCTCCTTCAACGTGTTCGAACGCTTCGGCATGCTCGGCGACCAGTCGGTCTTCGCCTCGCCGGACCTCGCGCTCTACGCGCTGATCTTCGTCGACATCTGGCAGTGGTCGCCCTTCATGATGCTGGCCTTCTTCGCCGGGCTTCAGGCGATGCCGGTCGGCCCCTACCGCGCGGCCGCGGTCGACGGCGCCTCGCCTTTGCGGGTCTTCTTCAAGATCACGCTGCCGATGATGACGCCTCTGCTCGTCGTGATCACGCTGCTTCGGCTGATCGACGCCTTCAAGGTGTTCGACACGGTCTTCATCCTGACGGGCGGGGGCCCGGGCGTCGTGACCCAGACGCCGAGCGTGCTCGCCTACAAGATGACCTTCGAGTTCTGGAACATCGGCGAGGCGTCGGCGCTCGCCGTGCTGGTCTGGGCGGCGTTCTTCATCTTCTGCAACGTCTTCTACCAGATCGCCAAGAAGAAGCTGGGGGCGTTCTGAGATGGCGAAGAAATCCAGCCTCATCTGGACGGCCGTCGCGGCGATCTACGCGCTCCTGATCCTGTTCCCCGTCCTGTGGATGGGCTCCATGATGGTCAAGCCCGCCGACGTCATGTTCGCGCGGCCGACCGAGTTCCTGTTCACGCCGACGCTCGCGAACTTCAACTACGTCGTCGCCGAAGGCTTCGCCTGGAACCTGCTGACGTCCTTCGTGCTGTGCTCGATCTCGACGGCGCTCGTGGTGCTGATCGGCACGCCCGCGGCCTACGCCTTCGCGCGCTTCGAGATGAGGGCCAAGGACGACCTGTTCCTGTTCATCCTCGCAACCCGGATGGGCCCGCCCGTCTGTCTCGTGATCCCGTTCTACCTGATCTTCGCCAAGGTCGGGCTTCTGGACACCTTCACGGGACTGACGATCGCCTATCTCACCTTCAACCTCTCGTTCTACGTCTGGGTGCTGCGAAGCTTCTGCCGCGACCTGCCGGTGGAGCTCGAGGAGGCCGCCGCTCTCGAAGGCTGGTCGCGGCTCCAGATCTTCTGGCGCGTGACGCTGCCGCTCCTGCGCAGCGGGATCGTGGCGACCTCGGTGCTCTGCTTCATCTTCGCGTGGAACGAGTTCCTGTTCGCCTTCATGCTCGGCGGCGACCGCATCCAGACGCTGCCCGTCGCGATCCCGAAGCTCATCACGGCGCAGGGCGTGCGCTGGGGCGAGGTCGCGGTGGTGGGCATCGTGGCGCTCATCCCCGTGCTCACCGTCGTGCTGCTGCTCCAGCGGCACATCGTGCGCGGCCTGACCCTCGGCGCGGTGAAGGGCTAAGGGCCTGCACTCATGATGGAGGTCGTCCCGATGAGGCCAAAACGCTCGAGGGCCAGGAGGCGCTTGCAGCGCGATGCCTGTGCATCGCGCAAATGCGACGACGCAGCCGTCGGTCGTTTTCGCCTCACCCCGGAGGGGCGCGGCCGTTTTGGCCGTCTGGTGCGTCGCCAGACCTTGCAAACCGGGCGGTTTGCTGCGGCCCGGCTCCTGCCATACGGCCAAAACGACACGCGTCGGGTCGGCCTCCATCATGAGTGCAGGCCCTAGATGGCGCGCTTCGTCCTCGTCCACGGCTCGTTCCACGGCCCCTGGTGCTGGGAGCGCTTCGCGCAGCTGCTCGAAGCCGTAGGCCATCAGGTGACGACCGTGGCGCTCCCCACGGCTCCCGAGGAAGCGGACCTCGCGGGCTACGCCGCCCATGTCGTCGAAGCGATCGACAGCCTCGCCGAACCCGTGATCCTCGTCGGCCATAGCATGGGCGGAATCGTTTCTGCGCAGGTGAGCGAGCTTCGCCCCGATCGGCTGCTCGCCGCCGTCTATGTCAACGGGCTGCTGTTGCGCGACGGCGAAAGCCTCGCGAGCTTTCTTGGCGACAACGCCCATCTCGACGTCGACGACCTCGTGCTGAAGAACATGCAGGTCTCCGAGGACGGTTCGACCGCGCGCTTTCCGGCCGCGAAAGCCCCGGAAGTCTTCTACGGGTCCTGCACAACTGAAGCCGCTGAATGGGCCTCCGCCCGCCTCGGCGAGCAGCGCACCAAGGTCTATGGCGACCCGCTGCGGCTGACCCCGGAGCGCTTCGGCCGCGTGCGGAGGTTCTACGTCCGGGGCCTGCGCGACATGGCGGTGTCGCTCGCCTACCAGGACGTGATGCTCGCGAACACGCCCTGCGAGGCGACCCTCGACATCGACGGCGACCACTCGCCTTTCCTGTCCGCGCCCGCCGAGCTCGCCGCCGCCCTGACGGCGGTCGCGGCGGCGACGGAAAAGCTGGCCGCCTGATCCTCCCGAGACCACTCATTCCTGGAAGGCGTTGAAATGAACAAGGTCCGATTCGGCATCTTCATGCCGCCGTGGAATTCGCCTCCCACCCAGAACGTGACGGTCTCGCTCCAGCGTAATCTCGAGACGATCCAGCTGATCGACCGGCTCGCCTATGACGAGGCCTGGGTCGGCGAGCACCATTCGGCCGGCAGCGAGATCGTCGCCGATCCGATGATCTTCCTCGCTTATGTGGCGGCGCAGACCCGGCACATCCGGCTCGGCACCGGCATCGTGCCGCTGCCCTACCAGAACCCGCTGCTGACCGCCGACCGGATGATCCTGTGCGACCATCTCATGCGCGGCCGCTTCATGGCGGGCTTCGGCCCCGGCGGCCTGCCGAGCGACGCGGCCATGTTCGGCCTCGATCCGCGCGAGCTGCGCCCGGCGCTCGACCACGACATCGGCGTGCTGATGAAGCTCCTGACGACGCGCGACCCGGTCACCGTCGAGACCAGCCGCTACAAGCTGGTCGAGGCGTTCTGCCAGGTCGCGCCCTTCACCGATCCGGTGATGGACGTCTGCGTCGCGGCGACCCGTTCCGAAGCCGGACCGCGCATCGCCGGGCGCCACGGCCTCGGCCTGCTGTCGACCGGCGTCGTCTCGCCGAAGGAAGGCATGCCCGCGCCGCCGCTCCACTGGGACGTCTACGAGGAAGAAGCGCTGAAGGCCGGCCACAAGCCCGACCGCTCGCGCTGGCGCCTCGTCGTCAACGTCCATGTGGCCGAGACGCGCGAACAGGCCATCAAGGACATGCGCTACGGCTTCGACGCCTTCTGCGATTACACGCAGCGGACCATCGCGATGCCTTCGATCGTGGCGATCGGCGACACGTTCGAGGAGCGCATCGCGGGGATGAACGAGACCGGCATCGGCGTCATCGGCACGCCCGACGACGCGGTCGACTTCCTGAAGCGGCTCGCCGCGCGCGCCGGCGACTTCGGATGCATCCTCATGCTCGCGCATGACTGGGCGAACTGGGAAGCGACGCAGCGCCATTACGAGCTGTTCGCGCGCCACGTGATCCCGCATTTCCAGCCGTCGCTGCCGCGTCTTCTGCAGGCCGAGGCCATCTCCCAGGCGCGCCACGCCGAGGATTTCAAGAAGCACGCCGCCGCGATCAACGCCTGGCTGCCGCCCGAGCAGGCGGTTGCAGGCTGACGATGACCAGGGCCTGCGCTCACAGCGCAGGCCCCGGCAGGGGGCGTGGCCCGCCCCCTGCATGTGACTGTTCAGGACGCCGCGCGATCCGCCGAGCGACAAGGAAGACGACATGAACCCCGCAGCTTTCGACGTCGTCGACGGCGTCCCCCACTACAAGCTCTTCATCGACGGGGAGTGGACGAACTCGTCGCGCAACATGCTGCATGACGACATCAACCCGGCGACCGGGAAGGTGTTCGTCCGCACCCAGCTTGCGGGCGCGGCGGAAGTCGACCGCGCGATCGCGGCCGCCGACACCGCCCAGAAGGCCTGGGCCGCCGCGATGGTGGCCGAGCGCGAGACGATCCTGCTGAAGACCGCCGACGTCATCGTGCGCCGCACGCCTGAGATCCGTGACCTCCTGATCGAGGAATGCGGTTCGGTGTTCTCCAAGGCCCTCTGGGAGATCGACTATGTGGTCGACGCCCTCCGCGTGGCCGCCGGCGACGCCCGCCATGTGATGGGCGAGACCATGCCCATGACCATGCCCGGTCAGATCTCGATGTCGGTGAGGAAGCCGCTCGGCGTCATCGCCGGCATTGCGCCGTTCAACTCGCCCTTCCTGCTCTCGATGAAGAAGATCGCCTACGCGCTCGCGGTCGGAAACGCCTTCATCCTGAAGCCGTCCGAGGAGACCCCTCTTTCGGGCGCGATCATCGCGGACCTGTTCGACGAGGCGGGGCTGCCGAAGGGCCTGCTCAACGTCGTGCCGGGCGTGCCTTCGGAGGTCGGCGACCAGCTGATCGCCGATCCGCGCGTCAAGATGATCACCTTCACGGGCTCGACCAAGACCGGGCGCCATCTCGCGGTCGAGGCCGCGAAGCACCTCAAGAAGTTCACGCTGGAGATGGGCGGGAAAAGCCCGCTGATCGTGCTCGCGGACGCCGATCTCGACTACGCGGTCGACGCCGCGGCCTTCGGCGTGTACCTGCACCAGGGACAGGTCTGCATGGCGAGCTCGAAGGTCATCGTCGAGGCTCCGCTGTTCGACGCCTTCGTCGAGAAGTTCAAAATCAAGACCGCGGGCGTCAAGGTCGGGGACCCGAAGGATCCCGAGACCGTCATCGGGCCGCTCATCCGCGCGCGCCAGTGCGGCTTCATCGAGGGCCAGCTCCAGGACGCGACCGCGAAGGGCGCCAAGGTGGTGGCGGGCGGGACCTATGAGGGCCACTTCTTCCAGCCGACCGTGCTGACCGGCGTCACGCCCGAGATGCGCATCTATCACGAGGAAAGCTTCGGACCCGTCGTCTCGCTCATCAAGGTCGAGGACGCCGAAGAGGCGCTCAAGGTGGCGAACGACACCGAATACGGGCTCTCGGCGGCGCTCATCACCAACGACATGCAGAAGGCGCTCGACCTTTCGCTGCGGCTCGAATCCGGCATGGTGCATGTCAACGACACCACCATCTCGGACGAGCCGCACGTGCCGTTCGGCGGCGTGAAGAATTCGGGCTTCGGCCGCGAGGGCGGGCGCTATTCGCTCGAAGAGCTCACCGAGGTGAAGTGGGTGACGCTGCAGATGGGCAAGCGCCAGTTCCCGTTCTAAAGCCCTCCGCCCCGCGCTCGCGCCGCTGACGCGGCCGTTTGCGCGGGGCGGGGAGCCTCCAGCCTCCGGCGCTGTCAGCGGGCGCCGGCGGCCTCGAGGATCAGGGCGTTGATCGCGTCCGGCTGCGAGATCATCGAGACGTGGCTCGCCTTCACCTCGATGGTCTTGGCGCCCATGCGCTTGGCCATGAAGCGCTCGAGGTCGGGATTGATGGTGTGGTCCTCGCTCGACACCGCATAGAAGGACGGCTTCGAGCGCCACGCGGCGTTGGCGGTCTTGCCCGCAAGCAGGGCCTTGTCGAACGGCTGCTGCACCGCGTAGAGCGCCTTCGCTTGGGCGGCCGGCAGGTCGCCCGCGAAATCGCGCAGGAATGCCTCTTCGGTCAGCCGGCCCTCGTCGCCGTCGAAGACGACGCCGGCGGAGGCGGGCGGCGTGGGATAGGTCTTGGCGAGCGCCGCATAGTCCTCGCCGGCGTCCGGCGCGCGGGCCGCCACATAGACGAGCGAGGCGACCTTCTCATGCGCGCCGGCGTCCGAGATGATCATGCCGCCGAACGAATGCCCGACGAGAACGGTCGGCCCGTCCTGACGGTCGAGCGCCTTGCGCACCGAGGCGACCGCCTCGGGCAGGCTCGTCAGCGGGTTCTGCACGGACGTGACGTTGAAGCCTTTCGCCTGCAGCGGCGGGATCACTTCGCTCCAGCAGGAGCCGTCGGCGAAGAGGCCGTGCACGAGCACGATGTTGCGGACCTGCGGGGTCTCGGCCGCCGCGCCCTTGACGCCGAGCGCCGCCAGAACTCCGAGCCCGGCCAGAGCTGTCGCCACGGTCCGGCGGCTCAGCGCCGGCGTCGGGATGTCATGATGTGCGTCGTCGATGGACATGCTCGTCTCCCTTCGATGTCAGGAGTGAGGAACGACAGGGCCTGAGAGACGCCTACGAAGCCCGGTGATGCTGGGGGTTCGTCGCGAGGGCCGCGTTCGTTACGCGCGCATGGCCGGCATGCTCCGGAGACAGGGCGGCAAGTCAGCGCCATCCGAGGCCGCGCCGACCGAACGGGCTCGGAGAGCCCGCCGGCCGACGCGCCTTACGCCAGCTTGTCGAGCGTGATCGGCAGATCGCGGATCCGCTTGCCGGTGGCGTTGAACACGGCGTTGGCGACCGCCGCGCCGACGCCCACGATGCCGATCTCGCCGATCCCTCGCGCCCCGAGCGGCGTGCGCGGGTCCGGGACGCCGGTCCACATCACGTCGATCTCCGGCACGTCGAGATGGACCGGCACGTGATAGTCGGCGAGCGAGGGGTTCATGATCCGCCCCGTGCGCTCGTCGAACAGCGTCTCCTCGGTGAGCGCGAGGCCAAGCCCCATGATCATGCCGCCTCGGAACTGGCTCGCGGCGGTCTTCGGGTTGAGGATCACGCCGCAGTCGAAGGAGCCGAGCATGCGGTCGACCCGCGTCTCGCCCGTCACCGCGCTCACGCGGACCTCGCAGAAGATCGCCGAGGTGCTGTGCATGGCGTATTTGAAGAGCTCGAGCGGCGCGCTGCCGGCGGCCGTCACCGTGATCTCGTCGCGGCCCGCGCGGGAGAGGATCGAGGCGTAGGTCTCGCGCCGCGCCGGTTCGCTGATCGACGCGACGCCTCCCTCGACGAGCCGGATCTCGCCCGCCCTCAACCCTGCGAGCGGGGTGTCGTTGCCTGCAAGCCGCAGCAGTTCGGACGCGAGCTTTTCGGCGGCCGCCGCCACCGAGCCGGCGATCGAGGCGGTCTGCGACGAGCCGCCCGCGAAGGGCGATGCGGGCAGGGCGCTGTCGCCGAGCTCGAAGGTCACGGCCTCGACGGGAAGGCCAAGCCGATCGGCGGCGTGCTGGGCCTGAACCGTGGCGGTGCCCATCCCCATCTCCTGCGCGGAGCAGGCGAGGGCGGCCGAGCCGTCGCGCTTGAGCGTCAGGCGGATCGTCGCGCCGGGCATCCTCGCGTAGGGGAAACTCCCCGTGGCGCAGCCCATGCCGACGAGCCATTCGCCTTCGCGCCGGGCGCCGGGCGTCGCTGTGCGCCGTTCCCAGCCGAAGCGCGCCGCGCCGTCCTCATAGGCCTGCCGCAGCGCGTGCTGCGAGAACGCCTGTCCGGTCGTCGGGTGCTTCTCGGGCAGGTTCTTGAGCCGTAGCTCGATCGGGTCGACGCCCATGGCGCAGGCGAGCTCGTCGATCGCGCTTTCGAGCGCGAAGCTGCCGATCGCCTCGCCGGGCGCGCGCATGAAGGTGTTGGGCACCACGTCGAGGTCGAGCATCCGCTGGACGATCTCGAAGCTCTTCGCCCGATAGAGCGCCCGCGCGCCGTTGGTGTAGGGCTCCGGGCAGACGCCATAGGTCGGCATCACCGAATGGCCGGTGTGAATGAGCGCCGTGAACGCGCCGTCCGCGTCCGCGCCGATCGCGACGCGCTGCTCCGACGGAGAGCGTCCGCCGACGATGCGGTAGACCCCCTCTCGGGTCAGCTGGAGACGGACCGGCCGGCCGGCGAGCCTGGCGGCCGCGATCGCGACGATCTGGTGGTCCCAGACGCCCTTGGCCCCGAAGCCGCCGCCGACGAAGGGCGAGAGCACGCGGACCTTGCCCTTCTTCAGCCCGAAGAGCTTGGCGAAGGCGCCGGCGCTCGCCGCGATCATCTGGCTGGCGTCGTGGATGATCAGCTCGTCGCCCCGCCAGGCGAGCGTGACGGCGTGGAGCTCGATCGGATTGTGGTTCTGCGGCGGCGTCCGGTAGACGGCGTCGACGCGGTGGGACGCGCGGTCAAGTTCGCGCCCGGCGTCGCCGATCTTCAGATGGTTCTTCTCGACCAGGATCGAGGCCGGCGTCCGGGCGTGGCGCTTGGCGTCCTCGAACGAGGTCCGGGCCTCTTCAACGGCGTAGTCGATCTCGATCAGCGAGGCGGCGTGGTCGGCCTGCTCCTGCGTCTCGGCCAGCACCGCCGCCACCACTTGGCCGTTGTAGCGGACGCGGTCGTCCTGCATCACCGGAAGATGGCTGTTGCCGACCGCGCCGAGGTCCGTGACGCTGATGGGCGGCAGCGGCGCGAGGCGCGGCATGGTGCGGTGGGTCATGACGAGCACGACGCCCGGCGCGGCTTCGGCCGCCGCCGTGTCGAGCCGCGCGATCCGCCCGCGCGTCGCCGTGCTGTGGACGAGCGCGGCGTAGGTCAGCCCCTCCATCGCGACTTCCGCGGCGAAGCGAGCCTTGCCTGCGACCTTCGAGGGCCCGTCGATGCGGGACGCCTGCCGGCCGACCGCCGCGTTGCGGCCGATGAGCGGATCGGGCGTGCCGCCGGGCAGCCAGCTTTCCGGCGTCCAGCCGATGGCGGTCCGCACCGAGCCGATGACGGCGTTCTGGATCCGGCTCATCGATCGTCTCCCGAGATCTCGGACAGGACCGCGGCGAGCGTGCGTCTCGCGAGTCCGACCTTAAACGCGTTGCCGGGGAGGGGCGCAGCGCCTGCGAGCTCGGCTTCGGCCGCGGCCGCGAAGGCTTCTGCGGTCGGCGCCTCGCCACGCAGCGCGGCCTCCGCCTTGAACGCCCGCCAGGGCCGCGGGGCGACGCCGCCGAGCGCGATGCGGACAGCCTCGATCCTGCCGTTCCGCAGCTCGACGCCGGCGGCGACCGAGACCAGCGCGAAGGCGTAGCTCGCCCGGTCGCGCACCTTGCGATAGGCGAAACGGGCTGCGACCGACGACGGCGGCAACTCGAGCGCGACGATCGTCTCGCCGGGCGTCAGCACGGTCTCGATGTCGGGCCTGTCGTCCGGCGCGCGGTAAAACTCGACGATCGGAACGGTGCGCTCACCCTCTGCTCCGAGGACCTTCACCTGCGCGTCGAGCGCCGCGAGCGCCACGCACATGTCGGACGGGTGGGTGGCGACGCAGGCCTCCGAGGCGCCGAGGATCGCGTGATAGCGCGTGAAGCCGCCCAGCGCGTCGCAGCCCGAGCCGGGCTCGCGCTTGTTGCACCGGCTGCCGGCCGCGTCTGCGAAATAGGCGCAGCGGGTGCGCTGCATCAGGTTGCCGCCCACCGTCGCCATGTTGCGGATCTGCGCCGAGGCCCCGGCCAGGATCGCCCGCGACAGCATCGGATAATGGGCGCGGATCAGCGGATGGGCCGCGACCGCGCTGTTGCGGGCGGCTGCGCCGATCGTCACGCCGCCCTCCGGCGTCTCGGCGATCTCGCGCGACAGGCCCGTCACGTCGACGAGACGCGTCGGGCGTTCGACGCCCTTTCGCATGAGGTCGACGAGGTTCGTCCCGCCTCCGAGCAGCATCGCGCCGCTCTGTCCGGCGAGGCGGAGGGCGTCGGCCGCCGAGGCCGCGCGGCTGTAGTCGAACGGGGTCATGCCGCGCGCCTCGCGGCGACGTCGAGGATCGCGTCCACGATGCCGTTGTGCGCGCCGCAGCGGCAGAGGTTGCCGCTCATCCGCTCGCGGACCTCGTCGCGGGTGAGCGCCGTTCGCCCGGCTGAAAGATCGGCCGTCACATAGCTCGGCGCGCCGGCCTCGATCTCGCGCAGCATCGCGTCGGCCGCGCAGATCTGGCCCGGCGTGCAGTAGCCGCACTGGAAGCCGTCATGGTCAATGAAGGCGGCCTGGAGCGGATGGACGCCGTTCTCGCCGAGACCCTCGATCGTCGTCACCGAGCGCCCGTCGGCCTGGACTGCGAGAGTGAGGCAGGACAGCACCCGCTCGCCGTCGAGCTGGACCGTGCAGGCCCCGCAGGCGCCCTGGTTGCAGCCCACCTTGGTCCCGGTCAGGCCCTCGCTTTCGCGGAGCAGGTCCAGCAGCGAGACCCGCGGATCCCGCGGCGCCTCCACCGGCCGGCCATTGATCTCGATCGCCATGCGGTTCCTCCGGCTGACGCGGCGACGCTCCATCGAGCGCCGAAGCCAAAGGTACTGCGAAATTCGTACAATTCAATCTTCGTGAAGAACGATTTTCGTGATCATCGCGATGAACGCGTCGCGTTCCTCCGGCGTCAGGCGCTCCAGCATCATCCGGCACATGTCCTCGTAGCTCTTGCGGATCGAGGCGGCGCGCGCCGCGCCGTCCTCCGACAGCCCGAGCGCGACGGCGCGGCGGTCTCCCTCGGTCCGGCTGCGCTCGAGCAGCCCGCGCTTGGCGAGCCGGTCGGTCGCCGAGGAGATCGTCGTGGCCGGCAGTCCGAAGAAGCGCGCGACGTCGGTCGGCCCGCAGTCGCGATGGCCGCCGACGTAAAGCAGGATCTGCGTGTCGACTTCGTTGAGCGGGGTCTCGGCGCCGGCGGCGGCCGACAGCTTGTATCGACGCGCGAACACGTCGAATGCGGAGCCGAGGGCTGCGAGCTGATCGTCTGTCGGCGCGGTCATGGCTTTCGCATAGCGCCCGCCTCGATCGACGGCCAGCGCCAAAAGTCGTCCCGGCCGATGGCTTTGCGTCGGTTCCGGCCCGAAGAATTCCGCGCTTTCAGGAGGTAGACGGCCCATCCGAAGCCTCGGACGCAATATGAGCCCGAGGGAGGAACGGATTTTCGCCGCCAGGTTTGTGCGTTTTTGCGCCGACGCCTCAGAAACCAACTCAGCTCTCAAGCGCGCCGCCTTGGTCGCGCTTATTTGTAACTGGAACAATCCAACTCAGCGTGCGCAGACGTAGACGGCCCACAATGGCCATGCCCAGAGCGTCGGCGCGTTGAGGACATAAGCCGCGCTCCCGCTCGAGCTGAGGGGGGATGCTCATGCCGCTTTACCGCTTCAGGATTCTGGACGGCGCCGAGATCTCAGATAACGGCGACCTCGAATTTCCCGATCTCGCATCCGCCAGAGTGGAGGCGATCCGATACGCCGGCGCATTGCTTCATGACGCCGGACGAATCAACAGTCTCGGCGACAGATGGCGGATGGACGTCACGGATCCGTCCGGCGTCACCCTGGTCAGCGTAAGCTTTGACGTCGTCGATGCGCCCGGGATCAGATAAGGCCGCTCGGCCTGCCGACGATGCGCCTGAGCGAACATAGATTGCGCTCAATCAAATCGAACGTCTCATATTGGGACGCCAGATCACAGAGGCTGTATACTACTTCCTTGCACAGTCTTTGGGCAGCTGTGCGCCGCTATGCAGTGCCGGGAGGTGGCTGTGCCAGAGCGTTGTATCGCGGTCGTCACGCGCCGCGTGCTTGTTTCCGACCCCAGACACGGCGAGGAGGTTTGGGCCCCTCGCAAATTTCAGTGCTCTCACAAAGCCGTCGAAGACGGGCTGTGCTCGCTACACCTCAAAAAGCTGAAAGCCTCGGCTTCGCGCTCCTGTTCGGTCTCTCCTCAGCCTCCGCCGGGTTGAGCGTCGCGAAGGCCGCCTTGCTCCGGAAAATGCTGCGCGTCAGCCCTGCGGCGTCACGCGCCGGAGCGCCTCGAGCAGGGCCTTGAGTTCGGCGCTGAGAGGTTCGATCGCCGGCGCCCCAGCGCGGATGATCGCGCCAATGTCCTGCATCACGTGAAGGTCGATTTCGGTACGCATAACGCTGCTCCGCCGCCAGACCCCGAACACTTTTCAACAATGTGGGGGACGGGGCTTACCGTTTCGATAACCGTCGGCCGCGGCGATGGAGCGCGCGCCCTGCCACTGCGAGGGCGGACGAAGCGCTCGGCGGCAGAATCGGGAAAGCGTGCCTTTACGGACCGGCGGGCGCGGGCGGGCCGGCGTTCGGCGCTGCGTTCTGGGGCTGCGCGCCGCCGCCCTCGGGCGCGGCCTGTTGGGAGGGGGCCTGTTTGACCCCCTGGTTTCCGCCGGCTTCTCTCGGGTCCGAGACCTGCGGCGCGACGGGCATGGCGTCCTTCGGCATCGGAGCCGTCTGCGCGCCGCCGGACTGTTGTCGGTCGGCGTCCCTGGGCGGGGTGTTGGCGTCGCCCTCGGGCGGCTGGACGGCGTCGAACGTGCGTTTATCGCCCTCCGCGGCCTGAGCGGGGACGGCGCAAACGACGAAGACGGCGAGAAGTGCGAGAGCCAAGCGCATGGCAAAGGACTTAGACCGGCTCGCCGACCCGGCAAGTGGCCTCTCGCCGGACGCCGCGGATCGCAAACGCGTCGGCGGGCGACCGCCTGACCCCGGGCTTCCGGGAACGCGTAGGAAAATCAATGCGTTGAAAAGGAAAATGGCGGAGACGGAGGGATTCGAACCCTCGAGACCCGTTTCCAGGTCTGCTCATTTAGCAAACGAGTGCCTTCAGCCTCTCGGCCACGTCTCCGGAGGTCGAGAGGGGTACACGCGAGGCCGCGGGCGGTCAACAAGCGGGCGCTGCGAAAGCGCTGAGCGTCCGCAGGTTTTCTGCGCCTTCCGCCCGAGGTGCCGTCAGTGCGCCGTCGCGAGGTGCTGGCGGGCGGCGCGCTGGGCGTCGGCGATCTCGTCCGAGGTCATCTCGAGCGAGAGCTCGCGGCGCATGCGGGCGGCGTCCGCGACGCCCTCGCGGGCCGCGAGGTTGAACCACTTGTGGGCCGTGACGCGGTCGACCGGGACGCTGCGCCCGATCGAGTACATGAGGCCGAGCTGGAGGTAGACCGCGCCGGAAGCGACCGCGCCCAGCGCGCCGCACTCAGCGGAAGACATGTCGAAACGAGCCATCTGCTTGATCCTGCCTGAATTCGTCTTGCGTCGGCTTTGTTCAGCGCCGGCGTTCTGAAGACGATAATCAGTCGAGCGCGCTACCATCCGCTTAAAAGTCGAGATAAATGCAAATTGAATCAAATGAAAATGCGATCTAAATTTAGGTCTCCGTTTACCGTCGGAATCCGAGAGCGCCAACGACTCCTGGATGAACGGCGCGACAGGGCGGCGTCGGCGCGTTGACCATCGGTCAACCACGTGCGGCGAAGGCGGGACGTCTTTCGGCGACTTTCCTGCGGGCCGGAGCGGGAGCATGATCCTCTTCGACGGCTCTTCGGGGCCGACAGCCGGCCGCAAGAGCCGGCGCATGAAGGGAGATCCGCCATGATCCGCGCAGCCGCGATCGCGCCAGCGCTCTGTCTCGCGCTCGGAGTCGGAACGGCGTCCGCCGATCCCGCCGGGGTCTATACGACGCCGAAGGCCAAGGTCCGGGTCTCCGATTGCGGGTCCGGCCTCTGCGCCACCGTCATCTCGCTGAAGGAGCCCAACGACGAGAAGGGCCAGCCCAAGGTCGACAGGAACAATCCGGACGCAGCCAAGCAGACCCGCCCGATCGTCGGCGTCTCGGTGCTGAGCGGCATGAAGCCGAGCGGCGACGGATGGCAGGGACAGATCTACAACCCGGAAGACGGCCGCACATACAAGGCTTACATGACGGAAGAGGGCGCGCAGCTCACCGTCAAAGGCTGCGCGCTCGGCGGCCTTGTGTGCAAGACGCAGGTCTGGAAGCGGAGCGACTGATTTCGCTTGGAGACGTCTTCGTTTGTTCCTGCGCAAGCGGAGAGTTCGTTCCGGCCTCACATTATATTTTTTCGCAGAACGTTCGGGAGCTTGCGCGGCGCCGCGGCGTTGTGTGTCCGAATGGCTTCAGTCGAGGCCAGCCCGCTTCGCCGTCCGGGGCTCAAGTCTTCACGGCGGGGCGTCAGGAAAGGACGACAATGCGCAAGATCATGACCATCGCTCTCTCGGGCGCGCTCGCGGCCGTCACCTTCGCGCCGCTCGCGAACGCCCAGTCGGGCTACGACACCAACACCAATCGCGGCGGCGCGACCTCGGGCAGCGGCGAAGCGCGGCCCGACGCGACCACCGGCACGACCGGCGGCGCGCCTGCGGCGTCCAGCATGAAGGCCGCGCCGACGCAGGGCAGCACGTCCGGCAGCGGCATGTCGCGGCCTGACGCCTCGTCCGCGAGCTCGAGCGGCGCGCCGGAGGCTTCGAGCCCGAAGAAGGCGACGGGCACGCAGAACCAGTAACGGTCAGAGGCCGTCAGACAAACGAAAGGCCCGCGCGGGAGACCGGCGGGCCTTTTTGTTTGGCGCTGAGCTTGTGGACCGATCGATCAGAGCCGGCGTCCGAGGACGACGCCGGCGATGGTCGCGATCAGCACCATGTTGAGCGCCCGCTTGCGCTTGGAGCCGGGCGGTGGCGGAGGCGCGTCGTCGACCGCCACGTCGTCGGCTGTCATTCTCATGGCCGCGGCGCGGCGGGGCCGCGCGGCGCGCGCCTCGCTAAACGCCGCGCCGGCCGCCCCCACTTCGGCGCGGACGCGGTCGAAGATCGGCGCCGGCCGTTTGGGCCTCGGGTTCCAGCTGCCGATCAGCGCGATCAGTCCGGCAACGACCAGCAGGCCCGCGCCCACCGCCGCCGCCGCGCCCGCGGCGCCGAGGCGAGGCTCGAGATAGATGATCCCCGCCGCCGTCAGCGCGCCGAGGCCGAGCAGGCCGATGAGCCCCGCGATCGCGAAGGCGACCGCGAGACGCTTCATGCGGCCGATGCGGCGGCCGATGTCGAAGGTCGCGAAACCCAGGCCCGCCTGCATCAGCAGGCGGAGCATCAGCGGCGGCTCCGGCCGAGCGCGCCGACCACGTAGCCGACGCCGAGCGCGATCAGCACCGAGGTCAGCGGGTTCTCGACGATGGTCTCGCTGAGGTCCTCGGCGGCGTTCGACACCGTCTCTTTCGCGGTGTCGACGCCCTCGCGGGCCGCGTTGCGGGCGGCGGCCGTGCTGTCGGCGAGCAGCGTCTGAAGCGTGTCGGTGAGCCGCGCGACGTCGTCCTTCAGCGTGGCGATGTCGGCGTCGAGCGTCGAGGGCGCGTCGTCGCCGGGGATCGTGTCGGCCATGAAAGTCTCCTGTGGTGGACCGCGCGGACCGCGCGAGGATTCGGCGAGGACGGGAAACCCCCGTCCTTCATGAGCCGGAACGCCCGCCGGATCGCGGACGTTCCGGGGCGAACGTCGTCAGGCGCGGCGGGCGCGCTGGCCGAACAGCACCGCCTGGGCGGCCTTGTCGCTGGCGAGATCGGCCTTCGGCTGATCCACCTCCACTTTCAGGCCGCGCGCGACCGCGGGCCGGGCGAGCATCGCGTCGAGCCAGCGCTTCACGTTCGGCATGTCCTCGATCGCCTGGCCCTGCTTGTCCCAGAGCTTGGCCCAGCCGACGCAGGCGATGTCGGCGATGGAATAGTCGCCGCAGATGTACTCGCGCCCCTCGAGCCGGTCGTTCAGAACGCCGTAGAGGCGGTTCGCCTCGTTCACGTAGCGGTCGATCGCGTAAGGGATCTTTTCGGGCGCGTAGTTCCGGAAATGATGCACCTGGCCGAGCATCGGCCCGAAGCCGCCCATCTGCCAGAACAGCCACTCGTCGACTTCCGTGCGGCCTCGCTCGTCGGCGGGATAGAGCTTGCCGGTCTTGCGGCCGAGATATTGCAGGATCGCGCCGGATTCGAAGATCGAGATGGGCTCGCCGCCCGGCCCGTCGGGATCGACGATCGCCGGCATCTTGTTGTTGGGCGAGATCTTCAGGAAGTCGGGCTGGAACTGGTCCCCCTTGCCGATGTTCACGGGAACGATCCGGTAGGGCAGGCCGAGCTCCTCGAGCGCGATCGTGATCTTCCAGCCGTTCGGTGTCGGCCAGTAATAGAGGTCGATGGGGTTTTGGGCGGCTTCCGCCATGACGCGACGCTCCTCGCTTCGTTGGCTCCGAAGCTAGACAGCGAAGGCGCGGAGACAAGGCGGTCGGCCAACACGCCGCAACGAATGACGCCGCAGTGGGTCTGGCGTGGACATCTCCGTCGTGCCCGCGCGGCAGCGCGGGCATCCACCACTTACTGGGATCGTAAAGCTCTACGTCGAAGTCGTGGATACCCGGCTTCGCCGGGCATGACGGCGAGGATCGAGCGCCTCTCCGATCACCTCGGCCGTTCCGCAAATCCCTTGAACAGGATCGGGCCGGTGGGCTTGCCGGTCGGCGAGCCGCCGGAGGGTTCCAGCGTGATCTCGTAGAGCTGCTGCGGCTTCGGCGCAGGCAGCGACACCGGCTGAAGACGCGCCGAGCCATCGTCTGCGAGGAGGCCGAGCGACACCGGGCCGGTTTCGCGGTCGGGCAGGGTCCAGACCTGCATGATGCGGTCGGACGGCACGCTGACGTCGGAGAGCGGCGCGACATAGGACGAGCCGTCGGCGAACACCTCGACGATCGCGCCGGGACGGTTGTCGGAGGTGAGCAGAACGGCGATGACCTGCGGCGTCCGCTGGGCCTCTCGATAGGCGGCGCCCGCGAGGATCGCTAGCGCGACGCTTGCGGCCGCGCCTGCGAGCGCCGCTCCGCGCAGAGCTGTGACGTCGCTCCAGAGGCGCGAGAACAGCGAGGGCTTCCGCTCGAGAGCCGCCGCCGGGGTGGGCGAGGGCGTCTCGATGCCCGCCTCGATGCGCGCCCACAGACCGTCGGACGGCGCTTGAGGAGAGGCGGCGTCGTCGAGCTCGATGAGCCGGCCGCGCCAGTCCGCGACGGCTGCGGCGAGAACCGGGTCGCGCGCCGCGCGCCGCTCGACGTCGAGAGCCGCGACCGGATCCATCAGGCCGAGCGCATATTCGCCAGCGAGGGCGCGGATCTCGTCCGGGCTCACGACATGCACTCCCGAAGCGAGAGCAGCGAGCGGCGGATCCAGGCCTTCACCGTGCCGAGCGGGGTCCCGAGCCGCCCGGCGATCTCGCCATGGGTCAGTCCCTGCACATAGGCGAGCAGCACCGCGCGGCGGCGCTGGGGCTCAAGTCGGCCGAGGCAGCGGCGCAGCGCGCTCGCCTCGGCGAGGCGCTCATAGGCGTCGTCGATTTCTCCGTCGCGCGCGGCGGCGGCTTCCAGCGCCTCGTCCTCGACCGGCACGTGGCGATCGTCGCGCAGTTGGTTGAGGGCGCGGTTGCGCACGATCGCGAAAATCCACGCGCGGCCGGCTCCAAGCGCCGGATCGAAGCTGCCGGCCTTGCGCCAGATCTGGACGAAGGCGTCCTGCAGCACCTCTTCGGCGAGGTCGCGGCGGCGCACGATCCGAAGCGCCACGGCCAGCAGCTTCGGGCTTTCGCGATCGTAGATGGCGCGCAGCGCGGACCGATCTCCCTGCGCGCAGGCGGCGAGCGCGGCGGCGTTCAGGTCTTCGGATGCGGACAGGGGAGGACTCATCGCTCTCACGCTATGGACGCATGCACGAACCGGTATCGACGTGCGGTCGTGGGCACCTTACCCGGCGAGCCGGCTTCCGGATGCACGAGCGCGCGAGCATCGCCGATCAACAAAATGGGATCAAACAGACTGCATCCATCCGCAGTCGCTCCCGTGTAGCGGCGTCAGCGTCGGGGAATCGGCGCGCCGTTCACACAAGGAGATCGTCATGACCTCATCGCTTCGCGCGCTCTTGCTCGCCGCCGCCACCCTGGGCTTCGCGGCCCCGGCCTCGGCCCAGATCATCGCGCTCGTCGGCGGCAAGTCCCTTGCGGTCGTCGATCCGGACAGCCTCAAGGTCGTCTCGAAGGCCGACATCACCGGCGCGTCCGACGTCGTCGGCATCGACGTGCGTCCCGCCGACGGCATGCTCTACGGCGTCACCGCCGGCGGCGACATCGTCACGATCGACGCCACGTCCGGAGCCGCCACCAAGAAGAGCACGCTGTCGGAGAAGATCCCCGCCGGCGCCAAGGTGACCGTGGACTTCAACCCGATGGCCGACCGCCTGCGCATCATGACCGACGGCGGCGTGAGCCTCCGCGTCAACGTCGACGACGGCAAGGCGACGGTCGACGGCTCCCACAAGTTCGCCGAGACCGACATGCACAAGGGCGAGAAGCCGAACGTGGTGGCGGGCGCCTACACCAACTCGGTCGTGGGCAAGAAGGCGGAGAAGACGGAGCTCTTCAACATCGACGCCACCATCCCGGCGCTCGTGAAGCAGGCTCCGCCGAACGACGGCGTGCTGAACGCGATCGGCAAGATCGGCGTGAAGATCTCTGGTCCGGCCGCCTTCGAGATCTCGTCCGGCGCCGACGGCAAGAACGCCGGCTGGCTGCTGACCGGCGGCGAGCTCTACTCCGTCGACCTCACCAGTGGCGCGACCAAGAAGGCCGGCGCGATCGAGGGCGCGGCCGAGGCGACCGACATCGCTTGGAAGCCCGCCTCGTAACGACTTCCGCCCGACGTCAACGACGACTTGCGGACGGCCCTGGCCAGGGCCGTCCGCCTCGCCATGCGGGCGCGATCCCCAACAAACTCCTGAAAGGGTTCCCCAAGTCGATTAAGCTAGGCTATTGAGCGGTGGCCAATTTTCTATGATGCGGCGCAAGCCGGCGGATGAATCATGCTCGACAAGCTCGATTTCCTTCTCGCGCTCGCCAAGGAGCGCCATTTCGGGCGGGCGGCCGAGGATTGCGGCGTCACCCAGCCGACCCTCTCCGCAGGCGTGAAGCAACTCGAGGACATGCTGGGCGTGCGGCTCGTCGAGCGCGGCTCGCGGTTTCACGGTTTTACGCCCGAGGGCGAGCGCACGCTCGAATGGGCGCGGCGCATCGTCGGCGACGCCCGCGCCATGCGCCAGGACATCGACGCGCTGAAGCGCGGCGTCGTCGGGCACTTGCGGATCGCCTGCATCCCGACCGCGCTGCCGCTGGTCGCGCAATTGACGACGCCGTTCCGCGCCCGCCATCCGGACGTCCGCTTCACGGTGCTGTCCTCGACCTCGCTCGGCATCGGCATCGCGCTCGACAATCTCGAGATCGACGCCGGCGTCACCTATCTCGACAACGAGCCTTTGGGCCGCGTCTCCGCGGTCCCGATCTGGCGCGAGGGCTATCGTCTGCTCACCTCGGCGGACGGCGAACTCGGCTTCCGCGAGACCGTGACTTGGCGCGACGTCGGCCGGGTGCCGCTCTGCCTTCTGACCCCCGACATGCAGAACCGCCGCATCGTCGAGGGCCTGCTGCGCGAGGCAGGGTCAGCGCCGTCGCCGACGCTCGAATCGAACTCGACCGTCGCTCTGTTCGCCCATGTGCGCACCGGCGCCTGGGCGAGCGTGCTGCCCCAGACATTCGCCGAGACGATGGGGTTGCCCGCCAACGTCCGATCGATTCCGATCGTCGAGCCGGAAGTGGTGCATACGGTCGGCCTCGTGGTGCCCCATCGGGATCCCATGACTCCGGCCACCAAGGCATTGGTTTCGGAAGCGAAATCGCTGGCCGCGCGGCTGGAGACACAGAGTTCGGCGTCCGGCGGCCATTGATAGAATTGTTCTATTGCGCCACGGCGATGCGCCATTGATTTGGAGATAAGGTCGGCTCACTCTCTGGGATAAGAAAAACTATAAGACTGCGATATCCCGGAGGAATGCTAGCCATGAGCACCGGCTACGCCGTAAGCGGCGGTGCAAGAGGGCGGTACGAGGCATGGACGCCCAACCGCGGCACTGAAATCATTTCCGACCATCTCGCGATGGAAGGCGCCACGCTGCCCATCCTGCACGCGATGCAGGAGGCCTTCGGCTACGTGCCGCAGGACGCCGTTCCGCTGATCGCCGACGCGCTGAACCTGTCGCGCGCGGAAGTCCATGGCACGATGACGTTCTACCACGACTTCCGGCACGAGCCGGCGGGCAAGCACGTCGTGAAGGTCTGCGTGGCGGAAGCCTGTCAGGCGGCGGGCGGCCACGTCACCTCCGAGAAGGTCTCGAAGGCGCTCGACTGCGCCTTTGGCGAGACCCGTCCCGACGGCCAGGTGACGCTCGAGCCGATCTACTGCCTCGGCCTTTGCTCCTGCGCGCCCTCCGCCATGGTCGACGGTCGGCTGATCGGCCGGCTCGACGACGAGGAGATCGAAGAGATCGCCGCGGAGTGCCGGGCATGAGCGCGTTCAAGCTTTACGTTCCCGGCGACGCCGCGGCGGTGGCTCTCGGCGCCGACCGCGTCGCGAAGGCGTTCGAAAAAGCCTTCGCCGAGAAGGGAATGGACGTCGAGATCGTCCGCAACGGTTCGCGCGGCATGCACTGGCTGGAGCCGTTGGTCGAAGCCGTGACGCCGCAGGGGCGCGTCGGCTATGGGCCGGTCAAGGCCAAGCACGTCGCCGGCCTCATCGACGCCGGCCTGTTCGAGGGCGGCGAGCATGAGCTGCGTCTCGGCGACGTCGAAAAGATCCCGTTCTTCGCGCGCCAGCAGCGCTTCACCTTCGCGCGCGTCGGTCTCGTCGACCCGGCTTCGCTCGAGGATTACGTGGCGCATGACGGCTACAAGGGCCTGAAGCGCGCCGTCGAGCTCGGCGGTCCGGCGACTGTCGAAGAAGTGTTCGAATCCGGGCTTCGCGGCCGCGGCGGCGCAGGCTTCCCGACCGGCATCAAGTGGCGCACCGTCGCCCAGTGCCCCCCGGGCCAGAAATACATCGTCTGCAACGCCGACGAGGGCGACAGCGGCACCTTCGCCGACCGGATGATCATGGAGGGCGACCCCTTCACGCTCATCGAGGGCATGACGATCGCGGGCCTCGCGGTCGGGGCGACCAAGGGTTACGTCTACTGCCGATCCGAATATCCTCACGCCATCAAGGCGATGAACGTCGCAATTAAGGCAGCGCGCAAGGCGGGTTATCTCGGGAAGCAGATCGCTGGCTCCGACTATGACTTCGACATGGAGGTCCGCGAGGGCGCGGGCGCCTATGTCTGCGGGGAAGAAACCTCGCTGCTCGAGAGCATCGAAGGCAAGCGCGGTCTCGTGCGCGCCAAGCCGCCGCTGCCGGCCCACAAGGGCCTGTTCGGCAAGCCGACCGTGATCAACAACGTGATCTCGCTCTGCTCGGTGCCCTTCATCCTCGCGAACGGCGCCAAGGCCTACGCCGACGTCGGCTTCGGCCGCTCGCGCGGCACCATGCCGATCCAGCTCGCCGGCAACGTGAAGTACGGCGGCCTCTATGAGATCGCCTTCGGGGTGACGCTGCGGGAGTTGGTCGAGGACGTCGCGGGCGGCACCTTCACGGGCAAGCCGATCCGCGCCTGCCAGGTCGGCGGCCCGCTCGGCGCCTATCTGCCCGAGCACCAGTTCGACACGCCGTTCGACTACGAGGCCTTCACCAAGATCGACGCGCTCATCGGGCACGGCGGCGTGGTGATTTTCGACGAGGACGTCGACATGGCCCGCATGGCGCGCTTCGCCATGGAGTTCTGCGCGGTCGAAAGCTGCGGGAAATGCACGCCCTGCCGAATTGGATCCACCCGCGGGGTGGAGACGTTGGACAAGGTGATCGCGAACAAGGATCGCGAACGGAATCTGCAGGTCGTCGAAGACCTCTGCCACACGATGAAGCTCGGCTCGCTGTGCGCTCTGGGCGGCTTCACTCCCTATCCCGTCCTGAGCGCCATCAAACACTTCCCCGAAGATTTCGGACGGGGCCACCTGTCCGTCGCGGCGGAGTGAGGAGAAAGCACATGGCTCTCATCCAGGAAATCGACTACGGCACGCCCGCTTCGAAAGCGGAGAAGCGCGTCACGCTGACCATCGACGGCCAGAAGGTCTCGGTGCCGGAAGGCACCTCGATCATGCGCGCCGCGATGGAGCTCAACAACGAGATCCCGAAGCTCTGCGCCACCGACTCGGTCGAGGCCTACGGCTCCTGCCGCCTGTGCCTCGTCGAGATCGAGGGCCGCAACGGCACGCCGGCCTCCTGCACCACGCCGGTCGCCGACGGCATCGTGGTCAAGACCCAGACCCCGCGGCTGAAGCAGCTGCGCAAGGGCGTCATGGAGCTCTACATCTCCGACCACCCGCTCGACTGCCTGACCTGCTCGGCCAACGGCGACTGCGAGCTGCAGGACATGGCGGGCGTCGTGGGCCTGCGCGAAGTTCGCTACGGCTACGAAGGCGACAACCACATCGTCTCCAAGAAGGACGAGTCGAACCCTTACTTCACCTATGATCCGGCCAAGTGCATCGTCTGCTCGCGCTGCGTCCGCGCCTGCGAAGAGGTGCAGGGCACCTTCGCGCTGACGATCTCGGGCCGCGGCTTCGAGAGCCGCGTGTCGCCGGGCATGGACGAACCGTTCCTGACCTCCGAATGCGTGTCCTGCGGCGCCTGCGTGCAGGCCTGCCCGACCGCGACGCTGATGGAGAAGTCCGTCACCGAGATCGGCACGCCCGAGCATTCGGTCGTCACCACCTGCGCCTATTGCGGCGTGGGCTGCACCTTCAAGGCCGAGATGCGCGGCGACGAGCTCGTGCGCATGGTGCCGTGGAAGGACGGCAAGGCGAACCACGGCCATTCCTGCGTGAAAGGCCGCTTCGCCTACGGATACGCCACCCACAAGGAGCGCATCCTCAAGCCGATGATCCGCTCCAACATCAGCGATCCGTGGCGTGAGGTCTCCTGGGAGGAGGCGATCGAGTATTCCGCCTCCGAGATGAAGCGCATTCAGGCGAAATACGGCCGCTCCTCGATCGGCGGCATCACCTCGTCGCGCTGCACCAACGAAGAGACCTACCTCGTCCAGAAGCTGGTCCGCGCCGGCTTCGGCACCAACAACGTCGACACCTGCGCTCGCGTCTGCCACTCGCCGACCGGCTATGGCCTGAAGACCGCGTTCGGCACCTCGGCCGGCACGCAGGACTTCGACTCGGTCGAGCAGTCCGACGTCATTCTCGTGATCGGCTGCAATCCGACCGACGGCCACCCGGTGTTCGGCAGCCGCATGAAGAAGCGTCTGCGCCAGGGCGCCAAGCTCATCGTGATCGATCCGCGCCGGATCGACCTCGTGAAGAGCCCGCACATCCGCGCCGACTATCACCTGCCGCTGAAGCCCGGCACCAACGTCGCGATGGTGACGGCCCTCGCGCACGTCATCGTCACTGAGGGCCTGATCGACGAGAAGTTCGTCCAGGAGCAGGGCGACCTCGAGACCTTCTACGCCTGGGCCGAGTTCGTGGCGCAGGACCGGAATTCTCCGGAAGCGACCGAGCTCGTCACCGGCGTGCCCGCGAACCTCGTGCGCGACGCCGCCCGGCTCTACGCCACCGGCGGCAACGCGGCGATCTATTACGGCCTCGGCGTCACCGAGCATTCCCAGGGCTCGACCACGGTTCTGGGCATCGCCAACCTCGCCATGGCGACCGGCAACATCGGCCGCGAAGGCGTGGGCGTGAACCCGCTGCGCGGGCAGAACAACGTGCAGGGTTCGTGCGACATGGGCTCGTTCCCGCACGAGTTCCCGGGTTATCGCCACGTCTCCGACGACGCCACCCGCGAGATGTTCGAGCAGCTCTGGGGCGTCCCGCTCGACAGCGAGCCCGGCCTGCGCATCCCGAACATGCTCGACGCGGCGATGGACGGCACCTTCAAGGGCCTCTACGTGCAGGGCGAGGACATCGCGCAGTCCGACCCTGACGCCAAGCACGTCATCGGCGGCCTCAAGGCGATGGAATGCGTCATCGTGCAGGACCTGTTCCTGAACGAGACCGCCAACTACGCCCATGTGTTCCTGCCGGGCTGCTCCTTCCTCGAGAAGGACGGCACCTTCACCAACGCCGAGCGCCGCATCCAGCTCGTCCGCAAGGTGATGGCGCCCAAGAACGGCTACGCCGACTGGGAGGTCACGCTCCTGCTCGCCAAGGCCATGGGCTACGAGATGACCTACGAGCATCCCTCGCAGATCATGGACGAGATCGCAGGCTCCACCCCGAGCTTCGCCGGCGTGTCCTTCGACCGGCTGGCGGAACTGGGTTCGATCCAGTGGCCCTGCAACGAGAAGGCGCCGGAAGGCACGCCCACGATGCACATCGGCGGCTTCGTGCGCGGCAAGGGCAACTTCGTCATCACCGAATATGTCGGCACCGACGAGAAAGTCGGCCCGCGCTTCCCGCTGCTGCTCACCACGGGCCGTATTCTCAGCCAGTACAATGTCGGCGCGCAGACCCGCCGCACCGAGAACTCGCGCTGGCACGAGGAGGATCGCCTCGAGATCCATCCCGTCGACGCCGAGGACCGCGGCGTGCGTGAAGGCGACTGGGTGACCCTGCGCAGCCGCGCGGGCGAGACCAGCCTGCGCGCGCTCATCACCGACCGCGTGGCTCCGGGCGTCGTCTACACGACGTTCCACCACCCGACGACGCAGGCCAACGTCATCACGACCGACTTCTCCGACTGGGCGACCAACTGCCCGGAGTACAAGGTCACGGCCGTGCAGGTGGCGCCGTCCAACGGTCCGTCGGCCTGGCAGCAGGAATACGAGGAGCACTCGCAGCTCTCGCGCCGCATCACGGCGCAGGCCGCGGAGTAAGCCTGACAAGCGTCATCCCGGACGGCGTGAGAGCGCCGTCCGGGATCGCATTCCTGAGAAGGCGTGAGAACTTCGCCTTGTCCCGGACTTGATCCGGGACCCAGAACTGAAACGATGCGGGATCGCGCGGCGCTTCAGTTGTGACGCGTCGCGGGTCTGGGTCCCGGATCAAGTCCGGGACGAGCGGTTTTGCTTCCTGCGCATTATCTTGGATCCATGACCGATCTCCCGTCCCCCGTCGCCCGTCTCACCCGCGCCGTCTGGCGCGCGGGGACGTTGCGCGACGCCTCCGAGCGGGCGACGCCCGAGGAGACGCCGGTCGCGATCGTCTATGACGGCTCCACGCAGGCCGTGATGATGGCGAGCCCGACCGACGTCGAGGATTTCGCCGTCGGCTTCAGCCTGACCGAAGGCATCGTCCGGAGCGTCGGCGAGATCGAAAGCCTCGAGATCGTGCCGCACGAGCTCGGCCTGGAGGCGCGGATGTGGCTCGCGAAGGACCCGGCGCGCCAACTCGGCGCGCGCCGCCGCGCCATCGCCGGGCCGACCGGTTGCGGGCTCTGCGGCGTCGACAGTCTCGCCGAGGCGGTGAAGCCCGCGCGGCTGGTTTCTGCCGACACGATCGTCACTTCCGCCGATGTCCACGAGGCGCTCGAAGCGCTGTCGCGGGCGCAGGCGCTTAATTTCGAGACCCGCGCGGTCCACGGCGCGGGCTTCTTCCGGCCGGGGCATGGGCTTCTTGCGGTCCGCGAGGACGTCGGCCGCCACAACGCGCTCGACAAGCTCGCGGGCCATCTCGCCCGAACCGGCGAAGACGCCTCGACGGGCTTCGTCGTGCTGACGAGCCGCGTCTCGGTTGAGATGATCCAGAAGGCCGCGGTCATCGGGACCGGCCTCGTGGTCGCCGTTTCCGCCCCGACCGCGCTCGGCGTGCGCCTCGCCGCCGAGGCCGGGATCACGCTCGCGGCCATCGCGCGCGGCGACGGCTTTGAAGTCTTCACCCATCCGCATCGCATCATCGAGGGCGCGCAAGACGCCCGCACGGGAGCCGCCTGAACCATGAGCCGGGAAGCAGAACTCGCACATGAAGGCGAAGAGCATCACAAGTCGACGCTCGACCGCCTGATCTACATGGGCAACCAGATCGGCTGGTTCTTCAACAGCCAGCCGGAGGGACTGCGCATCCCCGGCATTTTGGACCACATCCAGCATTTCTGGGATCCGCGCATGCGCGCCGAGATCTTCCGTCACATCGACGAGGGCGGCGGCGCTGGCCTCGACGCCAACGTGCTCGAGGCGCTGACCCAGCTGAAGCTCGCGGAAGCCGGCCAGATCAAGACGCGCGGCGAGGCCGGCAAGATCGACACCGGCCAGCAGCGCGCAGGCGAGGCGCCGCCGGAAGTCACGAAGCAGGGGCTCGGCTGAGTTCGGCCGGCGCTTAAGTCTCGTCCATCGCCAAGAGCCGCCTATCTTCCCGTGGCGAGATCCATTCCCCGGGGAGGGCGCGTGAGCGTCGATCACAAGCCGCTGTTCTCGATTTTGCGATGGACGCCGTCCTGGCGGCTGCCGGAATTCGCCCCGCTCGTCGGTTTCATGAGCTGCGCGGCGCTCGCCTTCTGCTTCGTGCGCATCGCCGACGAAATGGTCGAGGGCGAGACGCGCGCCTTCGACGAGCGCATCCTGCTCGCGCTGCGCGATCCCGCAGACCTGAAGCGCCCAATAGGCCCGGCCTGGCTCGAGACCGCCATGGTGGATCTCACGGGCCTCGGCGGCGTGCCGACGCTCACGCTCATCACCGCGCTCGTGGTGATCTACCTTCTGGTGGCGCGCCGCTTCGGCAACGCGGCGCTCGTCGCGCTGTCGATTTCGGGCGGCGCCATTCTCACCAGCGTGCTCAAGATCGGCTTCGCGCGCCCACGTCCGGAAGTCGTCGACCACCTGGTGGCCGTGCAGTCGCTGAGCTTTCCGAGCGGACACGCGATGGCGTCTGCTGTCGTCTATCTCACGCTCGGGGCCCTGCTTGCGCGCACCGAACGGCGGCGCGCTGTCCGCGGCTACATCTTTGCGGTCGCTGGCTTCCTGACGCTTCTGATCGGCGTCACGCGGGTGTTTCTGGGCGTCCATTACCCGACCGACGTGCTGGCCGGCTGGACGCTCGGCGCCGCATGGGCGCTGCTCTGCTGGCTGGTCGCCCGCTGGCTCAGGCCGCGCGACAACGAGACGGAACAGCCGGCCTAGGCGCAAGCTGAAGAGCGGCGTCTCAGCCTTCGACTACGCCTCGGTCGAGATGACGCCTGGGGCCGCCAGAATCGTTTCGAACGTCTCGCGCCAAGCTGCCGGCCATTCGCAAGGGCGACGGGTGTCGCGATCGACGCACGCGTGCACGAACCGCCCTTGCGCGCGCGGCGCGTCCTCGCCCTCGCCGAAGAGGCCGATGCGCCACGTGACCGACTTGGCCCCGATCTCGGCGACCGCGAGCCCGCTCTCGATCGTTTCGGGAAACGAGAAGCCGCGGAAATAGGCGCAATCGCTTGCGACGACGAAGAACATCGGATCGCGCTCGGCGTCGGCCATCACCCTGGCGGCGATCAGGAACGACGTGATGGTGGTGTCGAAGAACGAATAATAGAGCGCGTTGTTGACGTGCCCGTAGACGTCATTGTCGGCCCAGCGGGTCGTGATCCGATGAGCGAACCGATAGGCGCCGCGGGGCAGGGGGACTGGTCGCGACATCGAAACTCCGACGCTCGGATGGGTGCGGCGCGCTAACAGGGTCATAGCGGAATTCTGCTGGCATGTTAGACAGCGCACGCGCTGCGCGCCGCCCGGGCCGCGCCGGTTCCTGCGCTCTTCCCTACGCCTGTCATGACCCTCGGCATTCTCTTCAAGCTCGCATCCGCGTTCCTCTTCACCGTCATGGCCGCCCTGATCCGAAGCGTCGGGCTGGACGTGCCGCTCGGCGAGATCGTGTTCGCGCGCTCGTTCTTCGCGTTGATCCCGATCATGATCTGGCTCCGGTGGCGCGGCGTCGCCCGTCGCGCGCTCGTCACCGACCGCCATGTCGGCCACATGCTGCGCGGGATGATCGGCGTGTCGTCCATGTTCCTCATGTTCGCGGGCCTTGCGCGTCTGCCGCTGCCCGACGCGACCGCGCTCGGCTACGCCTCCCCGATTTTCGTGGTGATCTTCGCCGCGGTGCTTTTGCGCGAGAAGATCCATGCGATGCGCTGGACCGCGGTCGCGGTCGGGCTTTGCGGCGTCGTGGTGATGCTATGGCCGCAGCTCTCGACGGGGGCGCTCGCGAAGGTGCTCCACGACGGTCCGCAGGCCGACGAGACGGCGCTCGGCGTGGCTTTCGCGCTCGGCGCGACGGTTCTGACCGCCGCGGCCATGATCCAGATCCGCCGCCTGACCGAGTCGGAGGGAACCGGGACCATCGTGTTCTATTTCTCGGTGTGGTCCGCGGTCGCGGGTCTCGCCAGCGCGCCGATCCTCGGCTGGGAATGGCCCGACGTCGCCACCGGGCTGACGCTTGTCGCGATCGGCTGCGTCGGCGGGGTCGCGCAGATCCTGCTGACCGAGAGCTACCGCCGCGCCGACGCATCCCTGATCGCGCCGTTCGAATATTCCACGATCCTCTGGGCGCTCGCGATCGGTTACCTCGCCTTCGGCGACCTGCCGTCGGGCTGGACGGCGATCGGCGGAGCGATCGTCGTGGCGTCGGGCGTCGCGGTCGCGCTGCGCGAGCGTCAGCTCGGCATCAAGCGCGCGCGGGTGCGCAAGGCGACGCCGCCGCCGCCCGCCGCGTGACGTGGAGGCGAAGGCCCGCTATCTCAGGTCGATGACGCCGATCGCCCTCACCATCGCAGGCTCCGATTCCTCCGGCGGCGCCGGAATCCAGGCGGACCTCAAGACCTTCTCCGCGCTCGGCGTCTATGGCGCTTCGGCGATCGTCGCGCTCACCGCCCAGAACACGCTCGGCGTCACCGCGATCCACGATGCGCCGCCTGAGTTCATCGCCGCCGAGATTGACGCGGTGATGGACGATCTCGACGTCCGCGCCGTGAAGATCGGCATGGTGTCGCGCGTCGAGACCATCGAGGCGATCGCCGACGCGCTCATCCGCCACAAGGTCGAGCGCATCGTGCTCGATCCGGTGATGGTGGCGTCGTCCGGCGCGCGCCTGCTCGCCCCGGACGCGATCGCGGCGGTGCGCGACCGGCTGGTGCCGCTCGCGCTCGTGGTCACGCCCAACCTGCCTGAAGCCGCGGAGCTGCTGGGCGCCGAGATCGCGCGCGACGAGGTCGACATGGCCGAGCAGGCGAGGGCGCTGCGCCGGCTCGGCGCGCGGGCCGCGCTCGTTAAGGGCGGTCACGGCGAGGGAGCGGAAGCCGCCGACGTGCTCGTCGGCGAGGACGGCGCGGCGAGCCGCTTCGCCGCACCGAGAATCGCGACGCGCAACACCCATGGAACCGGCTGCACCCTGTCCTCGGCGATCGCCGCCGAGCTCGCCAAGGGACGCGGGCTCGTCGACGCGGTGTCGACCGCAAAAGCCTATGTGGCGGCTGCGATCGCCGCCGCCGACCGCCTCACGATCGGCCGAGGCCACGGGCCGGTGCACCACTTCCACGGATGGTGGGACGCGGACCTCTGAGCCGCCTTGTGCGCCAGGCCGCAGGCGGCTAGCGTCGTCCGTCCTGCCGGACGCTCGTTCGGCTCTTCAAACGAGATCCTGTGATGGCCTGGCGTCCCCGGAGCGAGCTCGAGACCGGCGCGCAGATTGTCTCCGGCCAGCTCGGCAAGACGGTTCAAAGGCTGCGCAAGGCCTACAACCTCTCGCTGTCGGAGCTCGCCGAACAGTCGGGCGTCGCCAAATCGATCATCAGCCAGATCGAGCGCAACGAGACCAATCCGACGCTCGCCACCATCTGGCGGCTGAGCCAGGCGCTCGACGTTTCGATCGAGCGCGTGCTCGCCTCGGCCGAAGACGAGCCTTTCGTCGAGAAGCTCGGCCGCGCCGAGACCCCGATGCTCGTTTCCGACGACGGCAAGGTCCGGCTCGCCATCATCGGCTGGATCCGCACCGTCGAATGGCTGCAGTGGTACGATTTGAAGGCCGAAGCCGGCGGCGCGCTCGAATCTGACGCGCACCAGCGCGGTTCGCTCGAGTGCCTGTCGGTGCTGTCGGGAGAGGCCGAAGTCGAGATCGCCGGCCATGTCGAGGCTGCGCGGGCGGGTGAGACCCTGCGCTACCGCTGCGACCGGCCGCACGTCATCCGCGCGGTCGGGCGCGAACCGCTTCACGCCACCATGGTGTGCATCATGAAGGCTGCGGTGATGGAGTGAGGGTCGGCGCGCGAAAGCCCGAACCTCATCCCATGAACCCCAGAACCTCGACGCCGACCCCGGCGTCCTCCAGCCGCTCGACCGAGGCCGTGAAGTACGGCTCGTCCGAGGGCGCCGCGATGATCAGCACGCCATAGGGCGCGCCGCCGGCGGCGCCGAGCGAGCCGGCAACGATGCCGAAGTCGAAGCCGAGATCGCGGGCGACAGAAGTCAGAACCGGCCGCGTCGCGGCTTCGCCCTCGAAGGCGAGGCGGATCAGCGCCCGGCCGTTGGGTCTCGGCGCTTCGATCAGGCGTCCGGCGATGAAGGGCGGAAGCGTCGCGCCGGTGGCGGCGGCCGCGAAGCGCCGGCTGACCGGATGCTCCGGCCGCGCGAAGACGCGGGCGGTCGGGCCCTCCTCGACGATCCGTCCGTCGTCGAGCACGATCACGCGCGGCGCGAGCGTGGTGACGGGTCCCATGTCGTGGGAGATCACGATGATCGAGATGCGCGTCTCCGCGTTCACCCGCGACAGCGTGGCGAGGAACGTCTCGACGATCGCCGGATCGAGCGCCGATGTCGCCTCGTCGAGGATCAGGAGCCGCGGCGAGCAGGCGAGGGCGCGGCCGAGAGCTGCGCGGCGCCGGCCGCCGTCGGACAGCTCTTCGGCGTCCCGGTCGGCGTCGTCGGAGAGATCGAGCAGGTCGATCAGCCGGTCGACGGCGGCGGCGGTCGGTTGTCCCGCCGCGCAGGACGCCTCGTGGCGCTCGCTCAGGATCTGTCGCACCGTCCGGTCGTCCGGGAGATCGGGATCTGCGCCGAGCACGGCGACGCCGCGGCGCACTCGCGCGCCGGCCGCCTCGTAATCCGCCCCGCCGAACGCCACGGTCCCGCCGCAGGGAGCCTCGAGGCCCGCCGCGAGTTGCGCCACGGTCGACTTGCCGGATCCCGACGGGCCGATGATGGCGAGGATCTCTCCCTCGGCGAGGTCGAAGCTCACGCCGTCGAGCGCGACGCGCGTCGCGCCGGCGCGGCTCTCATAGGTCTTACGGACGTCGGAAAAGCGAACGAGCGGCGCGACTTCGGCGGCCGCGGGAGCTGGGGACAGTCTCAGGGGAGCGTTCATGAGCGGCCTCCGGGAAATCAGGCCTGACGGCGAGGGGACGAGGACTACGAGACGCGGGCCGGCTTGCGCCGCGCCCAGAGGCGGGGCTTCAACAGCCGGTGCGTTTCGATACCATCGTCATTACGCTGCTCCTGGCGGCTGCGGCCGGACGACCGCTGATCGACATGTCCGGGGCGATCCAATCTCTGGTGGCGCCGGGGTCCGCGCGGGCGTGAAGCCAGCGTCTCGGCGCAAGGTGAGTCTCGTTCGGATTAGCGAACGTGTCAAGCCGCGAGACGCCCACCTTGCTGAATGGCGCTGTCCACTGAGAGTGATGAAACAGTCTAAAATGAAGCCAGATAACGAAAGGATCGCGCCGAAGCTCGCGTTTGCAACAATGCGTCTCGCCGCCGCGAAAACCGACCAAATCGTTCTTTAATTCGAACAGTTCGGGTTCATGATCCTCAATTCCGTCTATTCCGCGCTGCCCGTGACGGTGTTCGAGCGCATGTCGCAACTCGCGCGTGAATGCGGCGCGGTGAACCTCGGACAGGGCTTTCCCGACGATCCGGGCCCCGAAGACGTGCGCCGAAAAGCGGCCGAGGCCGTCGTCAGCGGATCGAATCAATATCCCCCGATGATGGGTCTTCCGGAGCTGCGCCGAGCGGTCGCTGCGCATTACGGGCGCTGGCAGGGCCTCGAGCTCGATCCGGACGCCGAGGTCATGGTGACGTCCGGCGCGACCGAGGCGATCGCCTGCGCTTTGTTCGGCCTCGTGGAGCCTGGCGACGAGGTGGTTCTGCTCCAGCCGCTCTACGACGCCTATCTGCCGCTGGTGTGTCGCGCCGGCGCGGTCCCCCGTTTCGTGAGCCTGGCTCCCCCCGACTGGCGGATCGACGAGGACGCGCTGCGCGCCGTCGTGGGGCCGAAGACCAAGGCGGTGCTGCTCAACAACCCGCTCAATCCCAGCGGCGCGGTCTATTCGCGCGAAGATCTGGAGACCGTGGCGCGGGCGATTCAGGATTCGAACGCGCTCGTGATCGCCGACGAGGTCTGGGAGCACGTGGTGTTCGACGGCCGCGCACATGTGTCGGCGATGGCCGTCGAGGGGCTCGCCGACCGGACCGTGAAGATCGGCTCGGCCGGAAAGATGTTCGGCATGACGGGCTGGAAGGTCGGTTTTCTCTGCGCGCGACCCGACATTCTGAAGGTGCTGGCCAAGGCTCACCAGTTCCTGACCTTCACGACGCCACCGAACCTTCAGAGCGCGGTCGCCTACGGACTTGGGAAGGAGCGGGCCTGGTTCGAAGGGATGCGAGCAGGGCTGCAGGCGAAGCGCGACCGTTTCGCGGCCGGCCTCGCCAGGGTCGGCCTCGCGCCGCTCGAAAGCGCCGGCACCTATTTCCTCAACGTCGACCTCTCCTCGATCGGCGTCGCCGACGACGTCGCGTTCTGCGAACGCCTGGTGCGCGAGGCGCGCGTCGCGTCGATCCCGGTGTCGGCCTTCTATGCGGAAAACGCCGTGAGGACGGTCGCGCGCTTCTGCTTCGCCAAGGACGACGCGACGCTCGACGAGGCAGTGGCGAGGATCGCGGCCTTTCGCCCTTGAAGCGGCGGGCGGCTTGAGACGGGGCCGTCTCCGCCCGATGATCCCTCCACCAGAGCGAGCCCGGAGACGACCATGACGCAGACGCCCGCAGGAGCCGAGGCCGTCATCGCCCGCCGGATCGAGCAGGGACGGGGGCTCGAACTCGCGGATCTCGTCATCAAGGGCGCGCGCGTCCTCGACATCGTGACCACGAAATTCTTCGAAGGCGACGTCGCGATCTGCGGCGACACCATCGTCGGGGTCTTCGAGGCCTATGAGGGCGTCGAGACGATCGACGGGCGCGGGCTGACGGTCGTGCCCGGCTTCATCGACGCCCATCTCCACATCGAATCCTCGCTGCTCGCCCCGCCCGAGTTCGAGCGCTGCGTGCTGCCCCACGGCGTCACGACCGCGATCTGGGATCCGCACGAGATCGTCAACGTCCTCGGGACGCACGGCATCGACTACGCGCTCGCCTGCGCCGAGACGGCGGTGATGGACATCCGCGTGAACCTGTCGTCCTGCGTTCCGGCCTCTCCGCTGGAGACGTCCGGCGCGCGGCTCGAGGTCGAGGATCTCGAGCCCTATCGTGGCCATCCGAAGGTCATCGGTCTCGCGGAGTTCATGAATTTCCCCGGCGTGCTGGCCCGTGATCCAGGGTGCCTGGCCAAGCTCGCCGCCTTCCAGTCCGGCCACATCGACGGCCACGCCCCGCTTGTCCGCGGAAAGGACCTCAACGGCTATCTCTCGGCGGGCATCCGCACCGACCACGAGGCCAACAACTACGAGGAGGCGTTCGAGAAGCTCCGCAAGGGCATGAGCGTGCTGATCCGCGAGAGCTCCATCGCCAAGGATCTCCATGCGCTCTGGCCGCTCATCACCCCCGAGACCTCGGCCTTTCTCGGTTTCTGCACCGACGACCGCAATCCGGTCGAAATCGCGGAAGAGGGCCACATCGACCACATGATCCGCTGGACCATCGCGCAGGGCGTCGACCCCGCGCATGTCTATCGCGTCGCGAGCTGGTCGGCCGCGAACGTGTTCGGCCTGCGCGATCGCGGCGTCGTCGCGCCGGGCAGGCGCGCCGACCTCGTGCTGTTGTCGGATTTCGAGACCTGCCGGATTAAGACGGTGATCGCGGGCGGCAAGATCGTCGGACCGCAGACCTTCGAGGGCCGCCAGGTTCCTCAGCCCGTCGGCCTCGAAAGCATGAAGGCGGAGCCGGTCGAGGCCGCTGACCTCGCGGTGAAGGGCGAGGCCGGCCCGCGCGCGGTGATCGGGGTCGTGCCGGGCAAGATCGTGACGGAGCGCCTGGAGATCGAGCTGCAGGCCTCCGGCGGCGGCGTCGCGCCCGATCTTTCACAGGACGCGCTCGGCGTGGCGGTCGTCGCGCGCCATGGCGTGAACCGCAACATCGGCCGCGGTTTCGTGAAGGGGTTCGGCCTTCGCGAGGGCGCGATCGCCTCGTCGGTCGGGCACGACAGCCACAACATCTGCGTCGTAGGGACGGACGCTTCCGAGATGGCCGCGGCGGCGAACCGGGTGATCGAACTCGGCGGCGGCTTCGTGGTGACGGCGGGCGGGGCCGTGAAGGCCGAGCTCGCCTTGCCGCTCGCCGGCCTCATGAGCCTCGAGCCGCACGAGGCGGTGCGCGAGAGTCTCCTCAAGCTGAGGGCCGCCGCGAAGGCGCTGGGCTGCCCTTTGGCCGAACCGTTCCTTCAGGTCGCGTTCCTTCCGCTCGCCGTGATCCCCCATCTCAAGATCACCGACTTTGGCATGGTGGACGTCGACCGGTTCGAGCTGGAGCCGGTCTGAGACATCCCCGCATAAGTTGAGTCAGACACTTGCGCCGGGCGTCGGCCGGCGTGCTAAAGGGGCGGTGCGGCGTTCGGTATCAGGGGCGAGGACGGCGGCCGCGGGGTTTCGGCAGGTCGGGCGATGAGCGCAGGCGAACTGGGACGGATCGTGGCCGGCGTCGGCCCGCGCCCCGTCGTCGTCCTGTCGGACCGCTACCCCCCGGACACAGCCGGCGGCGCCGAGCTGAGTCTTCACCTTCTGTTGCGCGAGGCCCCGCTCCGGGACCGCGTTCTCGTCGTGACCTTCGACAAGTCGCTCGCCCAGCCGACGCGGCGAAACCTCGACGGCGTCGAGGTCTTGGCGCTTCCGGCGAACGCGGCCTGGCCGCTCCATCGCCTGTCTCAGGACGAGGTCGAGCGGCTTAAGCGTCTGCCCTATGGGCTGAAGTGGCTGGCGTTTGCGCGGGAGACGCTCGTCGGCGCCTGCCGCGATCCGCGCACCCACGCGCCGGCCGTCGCCCTCCAACTCGCTGGTCCTCCGCCCGGAGGGGTGCGGATGGCGCACGCCACGGTGCCCGAGGGGCGCGCCCAGGCGGACATCCGCGAGATCCTCGATCGCCTTCAGCCGAGCCTCGTCCACGCCGACAACGCGCGCTCCATCATGATGGCGGCCGACGTGTTGAAGGACAGGCCCGAGCCGCTCGTCGCGCTGGTGCGCGACCATCGGTTCACGAGCTTCAAGTTCGACCAGACGCTCGCGCCGCTGGAGCCCGGACGCCTGAGCCTGAGGGGGCGGCTGGAAGCGATCTGCGCCCGCGCCGCGCTCGCCTACCGCCAGACCTGCCTTCGACGGGCGGGCGTCGTGATCGCGACGAGCGCCCATCTCGCCTCGACGCTGGAGGCGGTGGCGGAGCCCGAACGTCTGAGGCGCGTCCCGCTCGAGCCGGTCGAGCTCGAGGAGCCGTGGCCGACGCCGGACCATGACGCGTTCTCGATCCTTGTCGTGGGGTCGCTGACGAACAACAAGGGGCAGGCCCATCTGGTCGAGGCCTGGCCCGAGATTCTCAAGCGCGTTCCGAACGCTCGCATCGACATCGCCGGGCAGGGCGCGTCCCGGCGCGAACTCGAAGCGGCGATCCGGCGCCTGGGCGCTGAGGGACGGATCCGCCTGCATGGCCACGTCGCCCACGACGCCCTCATGGCGCTCTACCGGGATTGCGACGTGGTGGCGCTTCCGACGCTCTGGTCCGAGCCGTTCGGGCGCGTGCCGCTCGAGGCCGCCGCGGCGGGGCGCCCGGTGGTCGCCTACGCTTCCGGAGGACTGACGGAGACGATCGTCGACGGCGTCACCGGCCGGCTCGTCGCCCGCGGCGACCGCGCAGCTTTCGTGGCGGCGCTGGCGGGGCTTGCGGCGGACGGCGAGGCGCGGGCGCGGATGGGGGCGGCGGGCCGGGAGCGGGTGGTCGAAGCCTATGCGCCGGCGCGGCTCGCCCAGACGCTCGCGACGGTCTGGGACGAGATCCTCAACGCCGGAGAGCCGTCGGCGGGCCTGCGCCGCGCCTCGGCGGGCGGCCGTTAGCATGGCGGCGGATCAGGCGGCGGATCTCGTGGCGGCCTCCTCGCCGCTGCAATACATGAACGCGGTCGAATGGCGTGCGAGTCTAGGCGGCGGCCCCTGCGACCTCGTCCTGATCGGGGACCGGCATGGCGGCTGCGGGAAGATCGACGCGCTGATGCGCCGCCACGCCCCCTGGCGGACCGTCTATCGCCATGGCCGCCGGCCCCGTCCGGCCCGCATCGTCCCGCGCCTCGTCAAGGACCTGCTCGACGCCGGCCATCGCGCCGGGCTCGAACGGCTCGCGGCCCGGCTCGCCGAAACCCGCTACGCCCGGATCGCGATCGGGGACTACCGCAACGTCTCGCAACGCCTTCTGGCCGCCCGGCTTTCCGGGGCGGACCTGACCCTGCTCGACGATGGCTCCGTGACGCCGCAGGCGGCCGCCTTCCGGGCCGATCCGGCCTCGGCGCCCGAGCCCAAGCAGTTCGATCTCGCCTGGTTCCGCACCGGTCTCGCCCGCCGCCTGTTCGGCGACGCCGCGCTGCCGGAGCCCTCCCGGGTCACCTATTTCACCATCTACGAGAGCCTCGTGCGGGCAAGGATGGGGGCGGCGGACGAGGCGGCGGCGAACCGCTACGCCGTCTGGGGTCGAGCCGGCTCCGTTGCGCGGGGGAACGCCGCCTGGCTGATCGGCGCGGACCATGTCGAGGCCGGAATCTGCGCGGCGCAGGATTATCGCAGGCTCGCGCTCGCGGCGGTCGAACGGCTCCGCGCGGAAGGCCGCGATCCGATCGTCTATCGCCGCCATCGCGGCGAAGGCCTCGCCAAGGCCGCCGAGCTCGCCGAAGCCGCGGGCATGGCGCTCGACCCCTCGACGGCGCCGGCCGAGCTCGATTATGTCGAAGCGCTGGAACGGCCCGCGACGGTTCTGGTGTTCGCCTCCTCGGTCGCAGACACGCTCGCGGCGCTCGACCCTTCGCTCGACATCGCCCGGATCGCGCTCCCGCCGGGCTATCTTCGAAAGCGCGCCGACCACATCCGAGCGGTCGTCGCCGCCCACGACGCCTTCAACCCGAGGCTCCGCGTGATCCATCCGGACGCGACCGCATGACCGACGAGACCGGGACCCCCGATCCGGAGGCGAAAAAGCGGTTCGCGGGCAGGCGGGTGCTCGCGCTCGGCACCTTCGACAGCTTCGTCCGGACCGCCGGCGTCATCGCGCGCCTGTTCGAGGCCGAAGGCGCGAGCGTGCGCTTCGCCGCTTTGTCGGCTTCGGAGAAGACCGAGCAGCTTTCCGCCCGCCAGCTCCGCGCCGGCGGGGTGCACGAGACCGTTCCGGTGCTGACCGCCGAAGCCCTCGTCGCCTCGCGGCTGTTTCGAGACGCCCATGTGGTGATCGCGGTCATTGACGGGGGCAGGGCGCGCGAGCTGTTCCTGTCCTGCGCGGCGGCGGACCTGTCGCGCGAGGTCGCTCGGCCGATCGTCGTGGTGGCCTCGCCCGGCGTGGCGCTCACCGAGCTGCTGCAGGGCTTCATGAGTCGCGCGCCCGCGGACGTGCTGTGCTTCAACGCCGAGAACGAGCGCGCCGCCTTCGTCGCGGCGGCCGACGAGATCGGCGTCGATTCCTCGAACGCGATCGTCACGGGCCTGCTCGGGCTCGACCGCCGGCCGCGCCAGCCGAACTCGGACGGGCGCCCCTGCGTCGTCTTTTTCGAGCAGCCGGTCATTCCCGCCCGGCGCATGCAGCGCATGCACCTGCTCGCCGGCATGATCGATCTCGCGCGCCGGTCTCCCGGGACCGACGTGCTGATCAAGCTGCGCCACGCCCGCAACGAGACCGCGCACCACCCGACGCGGTTCCATCTCGACGACTTATCCCGAGAGCTGTTGGCGCGGGGAGGGCGGCCCGAGAACCTCGCCTTCACCCACGAGCCCGCGCCGAAGCTGCTCGACCGGGCGGCGCTCGCCGTCACGGTGTCGTCGACCGTCGCCGTGGAGGCGATGTCGCGCGGAATCCCGACCCGAATCGTTTCGGACTTCGGCGTTTCCGAAGCGCTCGGCACCTCGTATTTCGTGGGCTCGGGCTGCTTCGCGGCGCTCGCCGACCTCTCGCCGGACATGCCCGATTCGGCGCGGCCCGAATGGGTGGAGGGGCGTTCCGGCGCGGCCGCCGACCCTGAACCGCTGCTCGGCCAGTGCGACGTGCTGCTTCGCGCGCAGGACGCGCGCGGCTCGGCGCTTCCCTTGAGGCCGCTTGCGCCCGCCTACGGCTCGGCCGCCTGGCTCGGCTACGCGCTCGGCGTCGGCGGACCCGTGGCGGTCCATGCGCCGCATCTCATGGAGAAGCCGAGGCGGGGGCTCGGCTTCGTGTCGGCCGTCGCCGCGCGGCTCCGCAACGCACGGCGAGGGCCGCCGTCGCGGTGAGCGCGGAACAGCGCGGCGAGATGGTGCATTCCGTCTTGGGATCCTCTAGTTTATCGCGAACATGAACGAGTGGGTTCGGCGTCCGGCCGGGCTTGCTGAGGTCGTGGCGCAAGGCCCCGACCGCCAATCAGCGCAGGCCGCCGAACGCGCGGACCGCTACGACAAGACAGGCTTGGAGACCCCTCATGGTCAAGGTGATCGCGGAGATCGGCTGCAACCACATGGGCAAGATGGACATCGCGAAGGAGCTGATCTCCGTCGCGGCCCATGTCTGCAAGGCGGACTACGCCAAGTTCCAGAAGCGCAACAACAAGGAGCTGCTGCCGGCGGCGCAGTACAACGCCCCGCACCCGGTGCCGGCGAACTCCTACGGCGACACCTACGGCGCC
The DNA here is from genome assembly GCF_042648545.1 of Chenggangzhangella methanolivorans. Classification (NCBI taxonomy): domain Bacteria; kingdom Pseudomonadati; phylum Pseudomonadota; class Alphaproteobacteria; order Hyphomicrobiales; family Methylopilaceae; genus Chenggangzhangella; species Chenggangzhangella methanolivorans. The sequence continues at coordinate 1,198,754 of NZ_JBHRXS010000006.1, read as the reverse complement.
CATCGCGAAGCGCTCGAGTTCACGGTCGACCAGCACGCCGAGCTCAAGGAGTTCTGCGAGGCGCAGGGCATCGGCTACACGACCTCGGTGTGGGACATGACCTCGGCCCGCGAGATCGCCGGGCTCAAGCCCGACAACATCAAGATCCCGTCGGCCACCAACCTCAACTGGGAGCTGCAGGGCTTCCTGGCGGAGAACTATGCGGGCGAGATCCATGTCTCGACCGGCATGACGACCCGCGACGAGATCGACGGCCTGATCAAGTTCTACGAGGAGCGCGGCCGCGCCAAGGATCTCGTGGTCTATTCCTGCACCTCCGGCTATCCGGTCGCCTTCGAGGACCTGTGCCTCAAGGAGATCGAGCGCCTCAAGGGCAAGTACGGCGAGCGCGTGAAGAAGATCGGCTTCTCGGGCCATCATCTCGGGATCGCGGCCGACGTCGCGGCGCTCGCGCTCGGCGCGGAGTGGGTGGAGCGGCACTTCACGCTCGACCGCACCTGGAAGGGCACCGACCACGCCGCCTCGCTCGAGCCGGACGGCATGCGCCGCCTGGTGCGCGACCTCCACAACGTCGAGAAGGCGCTGACCTTCAAGTCCAAGGACGTGCTCGACGTCGAAGAGGTCCAGCGCAAGAAGCTCAAGTGGCAGCCTGAACTTCGCGCCGTCGGCTGATCCGGCTTCTGAAGCCGGGACGTAAAAGCTTCTGAGGGCGGCTTGCCGCCGGGCCCAGCCCGTGCGACAGGCCGCCCTCATTCGTGTCTGTCTGCGGGGATTGAGATCGGTGCGGTGCGTTGCGGTGATTCCGGCCCGGGGCGGCTCCAAGGGCGTGCCCCGCAAGAATGTCCGTCCGCTGGGCGGCGCGCCGCTCATCGCCAGGACCGTCGCGGCGGCCCGCGCCGCGCGCCTTGTCGACGCCGTCTACGTCTCGACCGACGATCCTGAGATCGCGGCCGCCGCGCGCGCCGCTGGCGCGGAGGTCGTCGATCGCCCGGCCGAGATTTCGGGAGACCAGGCCTCGTCCGAAAGCGCGCTGCTCCACGCCCTCGACATGATCGAGGCCGAGGGCGACCCGGTCGACGTGCTCGTCTTCCTGCAATGCACCTCGCCCTTCACCACGGCGGCGGAGATCGACGCCTGCGCCGACGCGATCGGCAAGAACGGCGCGGCCTGCTCGTTTACGGCCTCGCCCAATCACGGCTTCCTGTGGGGCGTCGACGCCGACGGCTTCGCGGCGGGCGTCAACCACGACCACACGAAGCCCCGCAAGCGCCGGCAGGATCTGCCGCCGCAATATCTCGAGACCGGCGCGGTCTACGCGATGAACGCCGTGGCGTTCCGCGCCGCGGGCGTGCGCTTCTGCGGCCCGGCCGCGCTGGTCAGCGTCGACGCGGCCCCGGTCGAGATCGACACAGAGGACGACTTCGCGCTCGCCGAGGCGATGCTCGGCCTTTCCGCGCCGAAGCCCGCCTCCGCCGTGCCGTCGGGCTTCAAGGCGCTGGTGATGGACTTCGACGGCGTCTTCACCGACGACCGCGTGCTTGTGGACCAGGACGGCAAGGAGGCGGTGTTCGCCAGCCGCTCCGACGGCATGGGTCTCGGCCGTTTGCGCAAGTTCACCGAAATCCGGATGCTGATCCTGTCCAAGGAGCCGAATCCGGTCGTCTCCGCGCGCGGCCGCAAGCTCGCGATCGAGGTGCGGCAGGGCATCGACGACAAGCTGCCCGAACTCGACCGTTGGCTCGCCGAGCACGGGATCTCGCGCGCCGAGACCATGTATATGGGCAACGACGTCAACGACCTCGACTGCATGAAGGCTGTGGGCTTCGCGGTGGCGCCCGCCGACGCGCGGCCCGAAGCCAAGGCGGTGGCCCGGCACGTGACGCAGGCCGAGGGCGGCCGCGGCGCCCTGCGCGAGCTTTGCGAGGCGATCATCGAGGCGGAAGCCGCGGCGCGCTGACGGCGCGCCGGGCCGCCGGCTTCAGCGGACCGGGACGCCGAGCTTGGCGCGCACGCGCTTGTAGAACCAGTACATCCCGAGCTTCCGGGAGAACGAGGCGATCGGCCCCTCCTTGACGACGGCCGTGCGCGTGGCGGGACGCGTCTCCGGTGTCTTGCCGTCGCGCGGCGGGGCGGCCTTGGCGCCGCGATCGGGCCCCGCCGAGCCGAGCGCGTCGCTGATGAGCGACGCCAGCCTGAAGAGCGCGGCGCGGCGCTCCACCGCGGCGGTCGTCACGTCCTGAGCCGCCTCGTCCTGGGCCGCCTCATGCTCCTCGGCCGCCGGTTCGGCCTTGTCCTTGGGCAGCAGCGACGTCTCGATCCCGCTCCAGATCTCGCAGATGCGTCCCGCCTGCGCCGCGCTGCCCGACGCGACATGCGTCGCCGACTTGAAGGACACGAAGGCGGCCGGCATCGGCCGGTCCGGATCGAAGGTCTCGAGCCAGTCGATCAGGGCGTCGGGCGAATAGGGCGCGCCATAGCCCATGCGTCGCATCCAGCGTTCGTCGGGCGAGCGGATCGGGGCGTCGTCGAGCGACTTCAGGTCGCCGAGGCGCGCCAGGAGGCCGCTGGCGAAGAACACATGCGCGCCGTCCGCGTTGCGCAGGCCGAAGTCGGTCGCGACCATGCTCGGCACGCCATAGTCGAAGGCGTCGAACAGCGCCGTCGAGGACACCGTCGCGAACAGGTCCGCCCGGTCCAGGAGGTCGTCGAGCGGCTCGTAGGAGACGATGAGGTTGCGCGGCTTCTTGCGGAGCGCCTTGACGAGCTTGGAGATGTGGTTCGGCTGCTGGTGGAAGGTCTGCTCGTCGGGGCGCGTGCGCGCCTTGATGACGACCTGCCAGTCGGGGCTCGCGGAGGCGAGCCGCGCCAGGACCGACACGAGGTTCTGCCGTTCCCGCAGGCTGCGCGGGACGACGACCTGCTCGGCGAACACGAACAGCTTCTTCGGCGCGGCGGTCGGCGTCGAGGCTGCGTCTTCGACGGGAGCCGCGTCGTCGCTCGCCGCCTCTTCGACGGGGTCCTCCGCGACGGCGCCGGCGTCCGTGGGAGCGGCGTCCTCGGCGTCCTCCGGGCGGGGGTCGGCCGCCTCAGCCACGATGGCGGGCTCGTCGGCCTCCGCGGGGGCGGCTTCGGGCGACGGCTGCGCGGTTTCGGCGTCGACCGGCGCGCCGTCGTCCGAAGCCGCCGCGTCCGGCTCCGGCTTGGGCGCGGGGATCTTCAACGGCCGGGGCGGCGTGTCGGTCTTGCGCCGAAGGCCGACGATGACGGAAGGCTGCCGCGAATACTGCGTGGAGTGGAGGAAGTCGACGAAGGCGTCGCGGTCGCGCGGCCCGTTGAGGCCGATCACGTCATAGCCGAGGCGCCAGGCCAGCCCCTCCTCGAACTTCTCGAACACCAGCCCGTTGAAGTTGCAGAACAGCGCCGGCCGCGGCCGCTCCTTCACCCGCGACGACAGCTCGAGCAGGTGGCGGAACATCGCGAGCCGGCTGCCCGTCACGAACACGCCCACCGCGTCCTGGTCGAACACGACGTCCTCGGTCGGAAGCGCGCCGATCGAGCGTTCGATGATGGCGAAGTCGCGCGTCAGGCGCTCGAGCAGCTGCTGCGGGAGGGTGCGCACCGACTCGATCGCGAAGGTCACGCTCCAGCCGCGCGCCGCGAAGGCGAGCGCGAGCGGAAGCGCGCCGAACACCTGGCTGTCGATGTCGCAGGCGAGAAGTACGCGACGCGTGGTCATGCGTAAGCTGCGTCCCTGAAGGTTTTCGACCGAAGATTAAATAACGGAGCGCAGTCGTTCGAAACTTGTCCAAATCCAGATCTTAATTACACAAATTTGGTAGATATACCAAGGGTTGTGGAAATCGATCTGATTTGTCCAATTCGGATCAGAACTGGTGATGCCGGCAGGCGATGCTAGCGAGAAAGCGACGTGCAATTGCTGCTGCAAAAGAACCCGAATGCTTCCATCTTTGCTTGGATGCATCTCGTACCCGGACCTATACATCAGCCCCGATGGGCAGGCTACGGCTTTTCGATGCGGCGTAGGGCAGCCGTTAGCCGAGGTGAAACGGGGGCGGTTTCCGTTTCTCGGCCTCCCGCGTATAACCCGCCTCTTCACGCCGAGGCAGCCTCTCTTGACCAGTTTCGCTCCGCGCCGGTTCTCGGTCGCGCCCATGATGGATTGGACTGACCGGCGGTGCCGCTCCTTCCATCGCGCGTTGACCGCGCGGGCGCTGCTCTACACCGAAATGGTCACGACCGGCGCCGTGCGCTTCGGTCCGCGCGAGCGGCTGATCGGCTTCTCGGCGCATGAGAGCCCCGTGGCGGTCCAGCTCGGCGGCTCGGAGCCCGCGGAGCTCGCCGAGGCCGCCCGCATCTGCGAGGCGCAAGGGTATGACGAGATCAACCTCAATGTCGGCTGTCCGTCAGATCGGGTGCAGGACGGGCGGTTCGGCGCCTGCCTGATGGCCGAGCCCGCGCGCGTCGGCGACTGCGTCGCGGCGATGCGGGCCGCGGTCGCGATCCCGGTGACGGTGAAATGCCGCATCGGCATCGACGAGCAGGATCCGGAGCAGGCGCTCGACGCGCTCGCCGAAGCGGTCGTCGCGGCGGGCTGCGAAGAGCTGATCGTCCACGCCCGCAAGGCGTGGCTGAAGGGCCTGAGCCCCAAGGAGAACCGCGACGTTCCGCCGCTCGATTACGGCCGCGTGTTCCGCCTGAAGGCGCGGCTTCCGCATGTTCATGTCTCGATCAATGGCGGGATCGGCTCGATCGGGGAGGCGCGCGCGCTGCTCGAGCCGCGTGACGGCGTCGCGCTCGACGGGGTCATGCTCGGCCGCGCCGCCTATCAATCGCCGGAGCTGCTGCTCGAGGTGGATCCCCTGTTCTTCGGAGAGCCCGCGCCGCATCCCGACGCACGGTCGGCGGTCGAGAGCCTCTTTCCGGAAATCGAAGCCCATCTCGCCGCGGGCGGCCGGCTCTCGAACTACACGCGCCACATGCTCGGCCTGTTCCAGGGCCGGCCCGGCGCGCGCGCCTACCGGCGTTTCCTCAGCGAGCAGGCGCCGCGCGAGGGCGTGGGGCTCGACGTGCTCCGCCGCGCGCTTGATCTCGTGCGCGATCCGGTCTCTCTGAACCGTCTCGAGGCCCACGCGGCGTGACGCCGCGCTGGGGGCGATGAGTTTGATCCCGCTCGCCGCCGTCATGCCCGGCGAAGCCGGGCGTCCACGACTTTCCAGGCACGTCGAGCGATACGTCGAAGGCGTGGATGCCCGCGCGGAAACGCCGGCATGACGCAGCGGTCAAGCTCGAAGCCACCATGCTTTCGGGCCTCGGTCGCAAGGACAGGCCCCAAAGCTCCTTCGGAGTTCTCCCCACATGGAAGCGTTCGCGTCCCTGCCGGTCGGCGAACTCCTGTCGCTCGCCGCGGGGCTTCTGGCCGCCGGCGTCGTGACGGGCGTTCTGGCGGGCCTCTTCGGCGTCGGCGGCGGGGCGGTGATCGTGCCGGTGCTCGCCGAGCTTTTCGCCCATCTCCACATGGCCAAGGGCCTCGAGATGCAGCTCGCAGTCGGCACCTCGCTCGCCATCATCATTCCGACGTCGCTGCGCTCCTTCCAGGCCCATCGGGCCCGCGGCGCGGTCGACATGAGCGTGCTGAAGGCCTGGGCGCCTGGCGTCGTGCTGGGCTGTGTCGTCGGCGCGGCGGCCGCGTCGCTGTTCAGATCCGAATGGCTGAAGGCGGTGTTCGCGGTGTTCGCGCTGTCGATGTCGGCGCGCCTGATCTTCGCCAAGGCGAGCTGGACCATCGCCGACACCCTTCCGGGCCGGCTCGGCATGGCGGCCTACGGCCTCTTCATCGGCCTCGTCTCGGCGCTGATGGGGATCGGCGGCGGCACCTATGGCAGCCTGATCATGACGCTGCACAACCGCCCCATCCATCAGGCGATCGCGACCTCGGCGGGGCTCGGCGCCATCATCGCCGTGCCCGGGGCGCTCGCCTTCGTGGTCGCGGGCTGGCCCCACATGGCCGAGCTGCCGCCGCTGTCGCTCGGCTTCGTGTCGCTGATCGGCGTCGCGCTGATGGCGCCGGTGTCGACGCTCGTCGCGCCGATCGGCGTGCGGCTCGCCCACGGGCTCACCAAGCGCAAGCTGGAGGTCGGGTTCGGGCTCTTCCTCGCGGCCGTGGCCGCGCATTTCACGCTGTCGCTTTTGCTCTGAGCGCCGATCTCACGGCACGTTGACGCCGATCGAGATCAGGAAATCCTTACCGTAGACGTAGAGCATCGCGACCGCGACGATGATCAGCAGCCAGAGCGCCACCGCCTTCAGCGCCGCGTTGGCGTTGCCGGCGTAGCGGCGCAGCAGCCCGGGGCCGATCCAGACCGCAAGGCACATCATGGCGATGGCCGCGGCCCAGCGCTCGTTCGGGAACGTGCCGAAGCCGCCCGCAAGATCGGCGATGACAAAGGTGACGATCGCGGCGAGCACCACCGCGACGAGCATCTCGGGGATCGATCGGTTCATTCGGGGGCCTCGGCGCGGGACGTCGCGGCGAAGGTCTTTCGCCGGGCGGGAAGCAGTCGAAGCACCTGGTCGCGTTCCGCCGCTGAGTAGCGCATCCAGCTGCCGATCTCCGCCATGGTGCGGAAACAACCCTCGCACCAGCCCGTCGCTGGGTCGACGACGCAGATCTTGACGCAAGGGGATTTGATCGGGGCGGGCTGAGGCATGGCGGATGCTTGGCGGATGCCGCGCGGATGCGCAACCGAACATCGCGTCAGCCGGCGCCTGCGACGATCAGCAATCCGGCCAAGGCCGCGATCTCGCCGAGTTCCGAGCCCGCGCCGCAGACGTCGCCGGTGTAGCCGCCGATCTGCCGGCGGGCGAGGGCGGCAACGCCGGCCGCGGCTCCCAGGCCTAAGACAAGCGCGAGCAGCCCGCCGGCTCCGGCGAGCGCCAGCGCTGCGAGCGCCGCGACGGCAAGCCCGAGCGCGACCGCCCTGACGGAGGGCCGGGCCGCGCGGCCGAGGCCGTCGGCGCGCGCCGGATCGAGCAGCACGGCGGGCAGGAAGGCGAGAGGGCGCGCGATCACGGCCGCGGAGATCACGGCGCCGGCCGCGCCCCAGAGGTCGAGGCGCTCGGCGAGCCCGGCGACGAGCGCGACGCGCGCCATCAGCGCGAGCGCGAGCGCCGCGCCGCCGAAGCTGCCGAGCCGGCTGTCGCGCATGATGTCGAGCTTTCGCTCGCGCGTCGCCCCGCCGCCGAACCCGTCCGCGACATCCGCGAGGCCGTCGAGATGAAGCGCGCCGGAGACCAGCGCCGCGACCGCCGCGGCCGCGACCGCCGCGGGCGTCGCCGGCAGGCCCGCGGAGAGCGCGAGGGCGAGCGCGAGCGCCGAGCCTGCGCCCACGACCGCGCCGGCGAGCGGCGAGGCGGCCGCGATCCCGCCGATCGAGTCGCCGCCCGGAGGCCCGAAGCCGATCGGAACCGGAACGCGGGTGAAGAATCGGACGGCGTCCGCGGCGGCGTCGAGGGCCGCGGCAAGCTTTCCGGCGATGGGCGACGTCGGCTCGTCGGGCATGAAGCGCTCGCGGGTGTCTTGCGGCCGTTGCTAGCGCGGATCCGGGCCGCCGCCCACAGTCTTCGCCATCACGTGAGCGGGCGACGACGTCCCGCGGGCTTGGCCGCCACGAGACATTCGGCTATGCGCTGACGCTTCCGTTTCGAGACATGTCAATCGACGCATGGTTCTGCACAGTGAGCCGCATCCGCGGCGAGAGGCTTCCGGCCTGCCCTTCGACGACATCCGGGCGCTGATGGCGCGCCTGCCGCGCCTCGACGGCGAGGCGGCCGCGCGGGCGAAGGCGCGCGAGGCCGAACTCGTGAAGCCGGCCGGGGCTCTCGGGCGCCTCGAGGACATCGCCGAGTGGCTCTGCGCCTGGCAGGGCAAGACGCCGCCGACCGTCGCGCGGCCGCTGGTGGCGATCTTCGCCGGCGCCCATGGCGTCGCCGAGCGCGGCGTCTCGGCCTATCCGCCGGCCGTGACCCGCCAGATGCTCGACGCCTTCGCGGGCGGCGGCGCGGCCATCAACCAGATCTGCAAGAGCTTCGACATCGGGCTCAAGGTGTTCGATCTCGCGACCGAGCGCCCGACGCCCGACATCTGCGAGCAGCCGGCCATGAGCGAGGCCGAGTGCGCCGGCACGATGGCCTACGGCTTCGAGGCCATCCATGGCGGGATCGACCTTCTGGTCGTCGGCGAGATGGGCATCGGCAACACGACCGTGGCCTCGACGCTCGCCCATGCGCTGTTCGGCGGCAGGCCCGAGGACTGGGTCGGCCGCGGCACCGGCGCCAACGACGTCACGCTCGGGCGCAAGATCGACGCGGTCGCGACCGCGGTCAGGGTCCACGGACCCCATCTCGGCGATCCGCTCGAGGCGCTGCGCCGCGTCGGCGGCCGTGAATTCGCGGCGATCGCGGGCGCGATCCTCGCGGCGCGCATGGAGCGGGTGCCGGTCGTGATCGACGGCTTCGTGGCGACGGCCGCCGCCGCCGTCCTTCACGCGCTCGACGCGAGCGCGCTCGAACACTGCGTCGCCGGCCATCGCTCGGCCGAAGCCGCGCACGGCCGCCTGCTGGAGCGGCTCGAACTGCCGCCGATCCTCGATCTCGGCATGCGGCTCGGCGAAGGCTCGGGCGGGGCGTTGGCGGTCGCCGTCATCAAGGCCGCCTGCGCCTGCCACACCGGAATGGCGACCTTCGCCGAAGCCGCGGTCTCGAACCGCGGCGGCTGACGCGAATCGATCTTCTTGCGCTGCCCGCCTGGATTGCGGCAAGATCGTGGCGTTCCCGGCGCAGTCGCGCCGGCGGCCGTCGGGAGAGAGGCTTGGCGCTCGTCAGAGGCGTCCGCGCGATCGCCGCCGCCGGGCTCCTTTCGGCGCTGACCGCCGGGGAGGCCCGGAGCGGCGCGTTCACGCTCGAGCCCGGCGAAACCAAGCTCTTCGTGCTCGGCCTGCTGTCGGCGGGCGACGAGTATTTCGACCGCAAGGGCAAGCTCCGCGCGCGCGGAGACTACCGCAAATACGACCTCCAGCTGTTCGTCGAGCATGGCGCGCTCGACGGGCTCACCGTGTTCGGCTCGACCGGCCTCCAGAAGATCCGCGCGGAAGACGGCGCGACCTTCGACCGCAAGGGCCTCGGCCGGTCCGAGCTCGGCGCGCGGGCGCGGCTCTGGGCCGACGGACGGTGGATCGTCTCGGCGCAGGGCTCGGTCGTGGTCGCAGGCGCGCGCCGCGGCGACGGCATCGCGGCCATCGGCGAGACCGACGATCAGGCCGACATCCGCGGCCTCGTGGCGCGCAGCTTCGAGGTCTTCGGCAAGCCGGCCTTCGTCGACGTCGCGGCCGGCTACCGCTTCCGGGGCGGCGACCCGGCCGACGAGATCCGCGTCGACGCCAGTTTCGGGATCCGGCCGGGCAAGCGGCTGCTGCTCATCGCGCAGAGCTTCAACCAGATCGGCAATGGGCGATGGAAGGGGCCGTTGCCGCTTAAGCAGCGCATCCACAAGCTCCAGCTCGCGGCGCTGTTCGACCTCACCGAGAGCCTGCAGCTCATCGGCGCGGCGTTCTTCTCGCCGATGGGCCGGGATTCGCTCGACGAGAAGGGCGCCTCGCTCGGGATCGGGCTGAAGTTCTGAAGCGATTGGGCGCTCAGGCGCGGAACCCCTCGAACACGATCTGGTCGGCATGGAGCGCCGCGCGCGCCTGATCCTCGAGCGTTCGCACCGTCCAGGTCATGACGGGGCGCCCGAGCGAGCGCGCGAGCCGCACCGCGGGGCGTTCGAGGTCGGCCACGTTCCAGGACAGGAAGTCCGGCCGGGTCGCCGGCCAGTGCAGCAGGTTGCGGGCCGAAAAGCGCCGGCGCGGCGAGATCGCCGCCCAGTGCGGGTCGCCGTCCGCGAAGGCCTCTCCGATGATCCCGCGGGGCGCGTCCGGCGCGAGCCGCCGCAGCGCCGTCACGACGCGCGGATCGAAGGATTTCGCGGCGACGGGTCCGCCGCGGGCCGCGAGCCGCTCAGCGACCCGCCTCACGAGCCGCTCGTCCCCGCCGAAGGCCGATTTGATCTCGACCACCAGCGCGCCCCGGCCCGCGACGAGGTCGAGGCAGTCGTCGAGCGTGAAGATTCGATCGGCGGTCTCGCGGAACGCCACGCGGCGCAGGTCGGCGAGGGGGAGGGCGGCGACCGGACCGCTCGCCTCGGTCAGGCGGTCGAGCGTCTCGTCATGGAACACGACGGCCTCGCCGTCGGCGGAGAGCTGGACGTCGATCTCGCAGCCGTAGCCCGCCGCAATCGCCTCGCCGACGGCCGTCGGCGTGTTCTCGACGACGCCCGCCGTTCGGTCGTGCAGGCCGCGATGGGCGATCGGCCGCGCCATGAGCCAGTCGAGCCGCGCCATCTCAGCGGTCGACGACGGGCGAGGGCGGCGGGCGTTTCGGCGATGCGGGCATTTTCACCTCCGCGGAGCTTGGCCGCGTCATCCTGTGGCGGGGCGCGCGTCGCCCAGCAAGCGCCCCGAAAGCGACGAGATCATTGCCTTTGGTCGCAGACGGCGCACATTTGTGACGCGACGCAATCGAACGAGGCCTGATGCACGCGATCCTCCTCCGCTCCGCCGCCACCGCCGCGGTCCTGTTCGCCGGCCTCGCGGCGACGACGTCGGCCAGTTTGGCTGACGTCGCGCTGGCGCCGCACCGCGCCGTCTATGAGCTGAAGCTGCAGGAAAAGCGCGGTTCGGCCGGCGTCGACCGGGTGCGCGGGCGCATCGTCTACCAGTTCACCGGCGATTCCTGCGCGGGCTACGCGCTCAATTTCCGTCAGGTCACCGAGATCGGCAACGGCGAGGGCCAGACCAACGTCTCTGACCTGCGCTCCGAGACCTGGGAGGACGGCGCGGCGAAGTCGTTCAAGTTCCAGGCGAAGAATTATCTCAACGACGAACTCGACCGCGACACGGACGGGCGCGCCGACAGGGCGTCGGACGCGGTCAAGGTGCGGGTCTCCAAGCCCACGTCGGTCACGAAGGACTACGACGTCAAGACGCTGTTCCCCACCGAGCATCTTTTGAAGATCCTCGATGCGGCGCGCACCGAGAAGACGCTGCTTGAGGCCGCCGTCTATGACGGCTCGGAAGCGGGCGACAAGATCTACGACACGTTGAGCGTCGTGGGGAAAGCCGAGACCGCGCCGCCGGCCGAGATGGAGGCCGCGGCCAAGCGCCCCGAGCTCGAGAAGCAGCGTTTCTGGCCGGTGTCGATCAGCTATTTCGAGCGCGGCAAGAAGACCGACGGCGAGCAGACTCCGGACTACCAGATGAGCTTCGACCTCTATGAGAACGGGGTCAGCCGCTCGCTGAAGATCGACTATGGCGAGTTCGTCATCTCGGGCGACCTGGTCGAGCTCGACCTGATGACGCCGAGCGCCTGCAAGAAATGACAGGCGCCCGCGCCCGTCATCCCGGCCTTGAGCCGGGATCCAGAACCGCGGGCGTTGCGAGGTTTTCCTGAGAGCGTGGCGTTCCTGGATCCCGGCTCTTCGGCCGGGATGACGGAGGTGGTTCAGGCGCAGTCCCGGGATGACGGCGGCGTCTACTGTGCGGAGCCGGACTGCGTGCTTCGAGACGCCGTCCTGACGGACGGCTCCTCAGCATGAGGACCGTTTGCGCCCCTCAATCTTCGCGTCGTTAGGCTTTGCCCTCCCTCATGCTGAGGAGCCCGCCTCTTCGGCGGGCGTCTCGAAGCACGCAGTTCGCTGCGAAACGCGCTTTGCCGCCCCATACCTGGGCGGGTGATCTCGTCGAGCTCGACGTGATGACGCCGGGCGCCTGCAAGAAGTCACGGGCGCCCGCGCCCGTCATCCCGGCCTTGAGCCGGGATCCAGAACCGTGGGCGGCGCGAGGTTTTTCTGAGAACGTGGCGTTCCTGGATCCCGGCGCTCCGGCCGGGATGACGGTGGTGGTTCTGGCGCAGTCCCGGGATGGACCGGCGGCGTTTACTGTGCGCAGCCGGACTGCGTGCTTCGAGACGCCGTCCTGACGGACGGCTCCTCAGCATGAGGACCTTTTGCGCCCTCAATCTTCTTGTCCTTGGCTCCGCCTTCCTCATGCTGAGGGGCCCGCCCCTTCGGCGGGCGTCTCGAAGCGCGCAGTTCGCTGCGAAACGCGCCCTACCGCCCGTCCCGCGGCGGCCTCCGCGCGAAGGCGCGGTCGACCGAATCCTGGCCGAACTTCGCCCTGAGGCTCGCAACCGCGGTCTCGATCGCGTCGAGGCGGGCGTTGCGGCGCTCGAGGTCCGGCGGGTCGGCCTCAGACCCCGGCCCGAGATCCGACAGCGCGACGCCGATCAGGCGGAAGGCCGAACCGTCGGCTTCCTTCGCGAGCATCCGGCGCGCGGCCTCGAAGATGCGGGCGGCGAGCCGGGTCGGCGTCGAAAGCGCATGGGCGCGGGTCCGCGAGCGGAAATCCGTGGTCTTGAGCTTCAGCGTCACCACCGAGCCGGAGACGTCGCCGGCGCGCATGCGGTCCGCGACCTTCTCGCACAGCCGATAGAGCCGCGCCTCGAGGTCCTCGAGCGTGACGAGATCGACGTCGAAGGTGGTCTCGGCGCCCACGCTCTTGCGGGCGCGGTCGGGCTCCACGCGGCGCGAATCCTGCCCGAAGGCGAGGCGCGAGAGCCGCAGCCCCTGGTCGCCGTAGCGCCGTGCGAGGTCGCGGGGGTCGGCGCGCTGAAGGTCGCCGATCGTCGAGAGGCCGCCGCGGCGCAGCGTCTCGGCGAAGGCCGGCCCGACGCCCCACAGGAAATCGATCGGCTTCGGCGCGAGGAAGCCCGGCGCCTCCTCGACCGACAGCGTCGCGAAGCCGCAGGGCTTGTCGAGCTCGGAGGCGATTTTGGCCAGGAACTTGTTCGACGCCATGCCGACCGACACGGTGATACCGACATCGCGCTCCACCTCCTGGGCGAAGCGGGCGAGCGTCACGGCGGGCGGCGCGCCGTGCAGCTTCTCGGTGCCCGAGAGGTCGAGAAACGCCTCGTCGATCGAGAGCGGCTCCACCAGCGGGGTGAGCGCGAGCATCTTGGCGCGCACCGCCCGGCTCGCCTCGACGTATTTCTCGAAGCGCGGCTTCACCACGACCGCGTCCGGGCAGAGCTTCAGCGCCTTGAACATCGGCATGGCCGAGCGGACGCCGCGGATGCGCGCGACGTAGCAGGCGGTCGACACCACCCCGCGCTTGCCGCCGCCCACGATCACCGGCTTGTCGGCGAGCGAGGGGTCGTCGCGTTTCTCGATGGTGGCGAAGAAGGCGTCGCAGTCGACATGGGCGATGGTCATCGCCCGGAGCTGCGGGTGGCTGGCGATCCGCGGCCCTCCGCAACGCGCGCAGCGCCGCGCGGCGGGCGCGGCTTCGGTCAGGCAGTCCCGGCAGAAGGCGAGCTGGCCGCCCGGCGCGCTCACTCCCGGTCTGATCCGCCGAACGCCGCGCGCGCGCGTCCCACCGCTTCCGGCGGCAGGCCCTCCGCGTCCGCGAAATCCATCAGCAGCCGCTCGTCCGACAGCACGTGGTCGAGGACCGAAGGCAGGAAGCCCGAATCCTGCGCCGCGACGCGGATGGTGGCGGGGTCGAGCCCCGACAGCGCGAGGAACCGTCCGAGCCTTTCGGGGTCGCCGGCGAGATAGGCGAGGGCCCGCGCGGCGATTTCGTCGGCGACCGCAGGACGGTCTCTTTCGGGTCGGATCGGCATGCCCCTTTCTTAACACATCAGCGCTATCCTCTGACATTAAGAAGAGTTCGGCGCGGACGCGCGAAACGTCTATGATTTCGCGAGGAACCGCGCCGCCCGGACGGCGGCGGACCGCGCGTGTCGCCTGCGCGGAGGAGTGTTTGCGCCTGATGCCCAAGACCGTTCTGATCGTCGAGGACAACGAGCTCAACATGAAGCTCTTCCACGACCTGTTGGAAGCGCACGGCTATTCGACGATCGAAACGCGCAACGGCGTCGAGGCGCTCGAGCTCGCGCGCACCCACATGCCCGACCTGATCCTGATGGACATCCAGCTTCCGGAAGTCTCCGGCCTCGACGTCACCAAGTGGATCAAGGAAGACGAGCGCACCCGCGCGATTCCCGTCATCGCCGTCACCGCCTTCGCGATGAAGGGCGACGAGGAGCGCATCCGCCAGGGCGGGTGCGAGGCCTATCTTTCGAAGCCGATTTCGGTCTCGAAGTTCCTCGAGACCGTGCGTCACTATCTCGGCGAGGGGTGACCCGGCCATGACCGCTCGCATCCTCGTCGTCGACGACGTCGCCGCAAACGTGAAGCTGCTCGAGGACCGGCTGACGGCCGAGTATTTCGACGTCATGACCGCGGCCGACGGGCCGACCGCGCTCGAGCTCTGCTCGCGCTCGCAGTGCGACCTCGTGCTGCTCGACGTGATGATGCCGGGCATGGACGGGTTCGAGGTCTGCCGGCGGCTGAAGGCCGATCCGAAGACCCACCACATTCCCGTCGTCATCATCACCGCGCTCGACCACCGTTCCGACCGCATCCGCGGGCTCGAGGCCGGCGCCGACGACTTCCTGACCAAGCCGGTGGCCGACGTCGCGCTGTTCGCGCGCGTGCGGTCGCTCGCGCGGCTCAAGATGCTCGGCGACGAGCTGCGCCTGCGCGCCCAGACGACGCGCGAGATCGGCATGTCGGACGCTTTGCGCGAGGCGGTGTCGGACACCGGCGAGCAGGGCAAGGTGCTGCTCGTCGACGATCGCGAGAGCTCCTCGACGCGGATCTACGACGCGCTGTCGGCGACCCAGGGCGTCGAGATCGAGACCGAGCCCCACGAGGCGCTGTTCCGCGCGGCGGAGGGCGACTACGACGTCGTCGTGGTCAGCCTTTCGCTCGAGAACTTCGACGCGCTGCGGCTCTGCGCGCAGATTCGCTCGCTCGAACGCACCCGCGCGACGCCGGTGGTGCTGGTCGCCGATCCGGACCAGAACGCGCGCGTGCTGCGCGGCCTCGAGGTCGGCGTCAACGACTACCTGATGCGCCCGCTCGAGCCGAACGAACTCGTGGCGCGCATCCGCACCCAGGTCCGCCGCCGCCGCTACACCGAGCGTCTGCGCGCCAATCTCCAGACCTCGATGGCGCTCGCCATCACCGATGGCCTCACGGGCCTGCACAATCGCCGCTACATGGAGATGCATCTCCAGGCGCTGCTCGACCAGGCCGCGAGCCGCGATCGGCCGATCTCGATCCTCGTGGTCGACATCGACCACTTCAAGCAGGTCAACGACCGCCACGGCCACGACGCCGGCGACGACGTGCTGCGCGAGTTCTCCCGCCGCCTGAAGGCGAGCGTGCGCGGCATCGACCTCGCGGTCCGGCTCGGCGGCGAAGAGTTCGTGGTCGTGATGCCGGAGACCGACGCCGCGGTCGCGCGCATCGTCGCCGAGCGCATCCGCACCAAGACCGCGGGCAAGCCGTTCCCGATCCGCTCGGGCGCGCTTGAGATCACGGTCTCGGTCGGCGTCGCGAGCTTCTTCGGGGGCGAGGACGACGCCGCCGCGCTTCTGAAGCGCGCCGACGTCGCGCTCTACAAGGCCAAGACGGACGGCCGGAACCGGGTCGTGGCGGACGCCGCCTAAAGTCGGCTCCCAAGTCGGTGATTCTCCGGATGTCGGAGTCGTGGATCTTCGCCTAGCATCCCGCGAGGGCCCGCACTCGCCGAGGCCCATGCTGGAGCGGGGGCGTCCATGCCGAGCGTTGCGTCGATCCTTTCCGCCGCAGGGCTTGCGGCGGCGATTCTCGCTGTGGGCGCGACCGACGCCTTCGCCGTCAAACGCAAGAACGAGACGGTCGCGGGCCTGAAGGTCGTGACCTTCTCGTGGAACGACTCGGCCGGGCGCAAGCGCAGCGTCTCGCTGAAGCGGGAAGGCGAGGGCAATCCGGGCCATGGCGGCTATGCGGTTCGGATGACGTATCGCTACGACGACGCCGGCAAGCTGAAGACGCTGAAGGCGATCGCTCCGAAGACCCGCGACGGCGGCTTCGGCTATTTCGTCGCCCATGAGCGCTACCGGACCTTCGCCGACGGCGACCAGGCCCCGATCGCCGCCAAGATCTTCGGCGCCGACGATTCGCCGCTCGGACTGGGGTTTCCGGTCAAGCAGAAGACCGTTCTGGACGAGCCCGGCCGCAAGGCGGTCGAGTTCAAGCTCGCCTATCCGAAGTACGGAACCCGCAGTCCCGGCGGCATCGACCAGAACACCGGCGAGGACAAGCCGCGCATCGGCACGGACGCCGGCCTCTTCAAGCGCTACGACCTGCCGGTGACGATTCGCTGGACCTTCGAGGACGGAAAGGACCATCCGCGGATCGCCGTGAAGGTCGACCTCGGCAAGGTTCCGGGGCCGGACCGGCTGAGCTTCGACGTGCGCGGCCCTTACGGAAAACTCGACTTCGACGACGGCGAGGCCGCGATCGCGAAGGTGATGTGGGCCGATCGCTTCGCCTTCGAGACGACCGCCTCGCCGGTGACGCGAAACGCGACATGGACCTGGAACGCCCCGAACGCCGGGGCGCGCTTCACCGCCTTGATCGCCGGGTCGCGCGAAATGGGGATCGTCGAGCCGCGCCCCTTCGCGCAGTCGCTCACAAACGATGGCTATTCGGACGGTCGGGGCAAGACGTCGGCGACCTATTTCGGCGGGAACGGCTGCCCGTTTCAGGACCAGATCATCCCGTGCGACTACGAGTGGCCCTACCAGTCGGCCCAGTACGAGCTTCCTTACGACAATCGGAACGGGGCCACGACGTCGGAGAAGATCGCCTGGGGCTCGACGCCCTATTACGGGATGAGCCTGTCCTCGACCTATGACGGGACGCAATCCGTGGCTTTCGACGGTTTCCCGGCCGACCGCTCGATCGACTACGACGTCTGCGTGGTGCTGGGGCCGACGACCGCCGGCGGCCTCACGCGCGCGGTCGCGGCCGGCGGCGGCGACTATTCCTGCGCGTCGGGAGGCTAGGAGCCTGGGCTCATAATGCAGGCCCCAAACGCTCAGGCGGCCGGGCGGCGCGCGTCGAGCGCGCTGCGGATGCGGGCGACGGCCTGCGGCGACATGCGCCCGGTCCTGACGCCCGAGCACAGGGCGCCGCGGAAGCCGAGATAGTCGGGCCCGAGCGCGGTGAGGGGGCCCACGTCCTCCAGCTTCAGCGAGCCGGCGAGGCCCGTCATGAGGCCGAGCGCGCGGGCGCGGCGGACGAACTCGCCGGCCGCGCCGTCGTCGATTTGCTTGCGCAACCCGCCCGAGGTCTTGTCGGCCGTGTCGATCATCACGCCTGCGAAGCCGCAGCCCGCGAGCTCCGGGAGCAGATCGAAATCCGGCTCGGCGTCGGCGAGGAACACGGCGATCAGGCGCGTGCGTTCCGTGAGCGGCAGAAGCGCCTGAAAGCAGGCGAGGGGATCGCCGCCCGGAAACAGGCCGATCTTGACCATGGGCACGCCCTTCGAGGCGACGCGCTCGACGGCGGCCGCGACGTCCTCTGGGTCCATCGGCCTGTCGCCGATCGTGGCGCTCAGCATGGGCTTGGGCTCGCCCCACGACCACCAGAGCGACACGGCCTCCTGCAGCGCCTTGATCTCCCAGGCGCCGAGCGCGCCGCGCGCGGGATCCTTGAGGTCGACGATGTCGGCCCCGCCGGCGCGCGCGGCCTCCATCTCGTCGAGCGTGGCGACGCTCGCCAGGAAACCGGTCACGACGCCGCCCTCCGGCGATGAGCCTCGACCGCGTCGATGAGCCAGCTCCAGGCCTCGAGCTCGGCCTCGCCCGCGGTCTTGTCGATCGCAATCTGGAGATAGGCGAACTCCTGCTCGATCTTCTCGGCCGACAGCATATGAAGCCGGCTGACCAGCACCGCGCCTTCGAGCACGGCGGCGATGGCGCGGTTGAGCCCGCCGAAGGCGCGATGGTTGGCGCTGTGAACCACCGAGCAGATGAGCTTCGGCCGCTCGCCGTCCTCGACGCGCTCGACCCTGACCTCGTGATGGGAAAGCGCCGCGGCGAGCCGCACGCTGTCGACGGTCTCGGCCCTGACGGTCGGCCACTCGGGGCGGCGCTTGGTCACGCAGCCGGCGAAGATCCTGGCGTCGTCCGTGAAGTTCACGACGCCGCAACGGGTTGTGAGAAAGTTCTCAAGCGTCGTGGAAGGACGGAAGGGCTGCAGCAGCCAGCCGCCCTCGATCGGCGTCGCGCCCATGGGGGCGACGTGGGGGCGGCCGTCCGGCGACGCCGTCGTCACGATGGTCTCGCGGATCACGCCAGTTCGTCCTCATTCGGTCCGTTCAGCGCGGATGACACGGGGCGCGGCCCGCGACCCCGCTCTCGGCGGACGGCGGCGCGCCCGAGTCGCGCCGCGATGGTTAGCGCTTCAATAACGGCGGTCTCAAGCCGCTCCGTCGTCGCCGGCGTCGGCGCTCTTCCTGGCGAGCGTCGACCCGACCTTCTTGAACTCAAGCCGATGGGCCTCCTCCGCGCTCTCCGACGTCTCGCCGGCGACGCCGAAACGCAGGCCCTCGTCCTGCGCGTAGCGCTTGCCGAGCCGGTAGGCGATCTCGGCCCGCGCCGTCTCGACGCCGAGGTAGAAGGCGTGGGCGCCGTCGTCCTCGACATTGAGATGGGGATAGAGCTCGAACGGATCCACCGCCGTGCGGCAGCCGTCGCGATTGAACACGTGGACGCCGGCCTCCGACACCTCGATGCGGAAGTTGCGGTCGCGGATCTCCTTGGCCAGCGCCTCGACGTCGGCGGCCGAGGAGGCGACCGGCCGACGATCGCGCAGCGCCATCAGGCCGCCGCCATAGCCTTTCGGCAGGGCTCCGTCCTCGCGGGCGGCGAAAAACTCCCGCCGCGCCCGGTCGAATTCGCGCACCGCCGTGCGGCAGTGCGGGCTGACCTGGACCGCGAGCACCGCGGTGATGCGGAGCTCCGAGATCATGCCCATCAGGATCGCGTTGATCCCCGTGGTGTCGGCGTCGGTGAGCTCGGTGACGTTGCCGATGCCCATCAGCATCGGGGCGTCGGGCCGCTCGCGGCGAAACTCGGCGTAGCGCACGACCGACTCGGTGAAGCCGAAATGGATCGGGTCGAGAATCGGATCGGCGAAATAGGCCCGGCCGCGGGCCTCGAGCGCGTCCGCCACGCGGTAGAGCGAGGCCATGTCGCCCTGGGTCGCGGGCACGAGAATCGGCGTCGCCTCGCCCTCGTCGGCGATCCAGAGGTTCTTTTCGCTGAGGCTCAGCAGATAGTCGGCGCCCGCCCGGTTGGCGCGGGCGAGCTCGTCGTCGTTCGCCGAGTCGACGCTGACCGCGACGCCGCGCTCCTTCAGGGCGCGGATCGTCTCCTCGAGATGGGGAAACTCGGTGTCGGGCATGCAGCCGAGGTCGATGACGTCGGCGCCGTCCTTCGCCAGGGCCTGCGCCTTGGCCACGATCTCGTCGACCGAGAGCGTGGTGGCGTCGACGATCTCGGCGAAGATCCGGCAGTCATGGCGCGACAGGTCCGGCTCGACGCCGCCCCGGCCGAAGAACTGCGGGAGGTCGGCGAGCTCTTCGGGGCCGCGCTCGAACTTCACGCCGAACCGCTCGGCGAGCCGGGCGAGATCGCCGCGGAACCGCCCCGGCAGGATGGCGCGGCCGACCTCGTCGGGCAGCTTCAGGCGGCGGTCGAGAATGTCGGCCGTCATCAGCGCCGCGACCTTGACCCCGACATTGACGACGACCGGATCGAGAGCGTCGCTCTTCAGCTCCTCGGCCATCTTCTGGAGGCGGGCCTCGGCGAGCGAGCCGGTGATGAGCGCGACCTTCTCGCTCACGCGGCGCGCCGGATAGGGGCCGCGAGCGCGGCCTCGAAGGCGGCCGCGGTCGCCGGGCCGACGAGAGCGATCTCTCCCGAGAACTCCTCGGCGAGCGGCGCGAAGACGGGATCCACCGTCCCGGCCGCGGCCCAGGCCTCCAGTCCGCCCTCGGCTGCGGCCGCGGCCTTCAGCAGGATCAGCCGGTCGGCGCGGAGCTCGATCGCGAGCCAGAGCGCCAGGCTGTCCGACGTCACGTCCCAGGAAGCGGGCAGGGGCGCCTCGATCGCCATCGCGGAGGGCAGCCAGATCGCCGGCCGTCCCGCGGCCCGGGCCGCCGCGAAAGCAGGCTGATCGGAACAGGCGACGAAGTCCGGCCCGAGGTCGTTGAGCGCCCAGGCGGTCTGCTCCATGGCGAGGCACGCCATGGCGTGCGCCGCCCGGTCGCCATAGACGAGCCGCCGCTGCTCCGTCCGCACGCCGTCTGCGAACGGGCCGCCGCCGGGAACGAGCACGACGCCCGCGCGCGCCGCGGCCGACAGGATCCCCTCACGTTCGCGCGAGCCCAGCAGGCTGCCGCCGAACTTCACCACGGTGATCATTGACTGCGCGAGGCTCCCTGGCGCCTCGGGAGAGGCTGCGAAATGAGGCGCGGGACGCTACCAGCCGCAGCCCGGCTTTCCAACACGCCCGACCGCGCCGCATGGCCGCGCGCCGGGCGCCCGCAAGGCCTCGTGCTTTCGGACGGTTGTGGCCCGCTTTGACGTGATTCTAATTCCGGGTCGCCCTTCATCCGCCGCGCGCAATCGCGGCCTTCCCCCGGAGCGACGCTCGTGACCCATCGACTGATCCTGAGCGCCGTCGCGCTCGCCGCCATTGCGCTCGCGCCGGGCGCCGCCTCCGCCCAGGACGCCGCCGCCGGCGAGAAGGTTTTCAAGCGCTGCGCCGCCTGCCATGCGGTCGGGCCGTCGGCCGCCAACAAGGCGGGCCCGGAGCTCAACGGCCTCGTCGGCCGCAAGATCGCGGGCGTCGCTGACTATTCGAGCTACAGCGACGCGCTCAAGGCCTTCGGCGAGGGCAAGACGTGGGACGAGGCGACGCTCGACAAATGGTTCGAGAGCCCCAAGACGCTCGTGGACGGCACCAGCATGGCGTTCGCCGGCCTGAAGAAGGAGGACGACCGCAAGAACCTGATCGCCTATCTCGCCGGGTTCGACGAAAGCGGCGCGAGCAAGTAAGTCTCCTTACCAGTAGGTCGGCCGCCAAGAGCCGGCCCGACGGGAGACGACCATGCCTCAAGACCTTCTGACGCGCGCGCGGCCGGGAGCGGCGGCGGCCGTCGCCGCGCTGTGCGCAAGTCTCGTCGCCGGCGCGCCTGCAGAGGCCGCGCCGGCGGTCGAGCCGTTGCCGACCACCGAGATCGCCCCGGGCGTGTTCGTCTATCAGGCGCCGTTCCAGCTCTTGGCGCCCGGCAATCAGGGCGCGATCGCCAATGTCGGCTTCGTGGTCGGGCGGGAAGGAGTCGCGGTGATCGACACCGGCAACACGCCCGAGGCCGGCGCGCGGCTGCTCGCGGCCGTGAAGGCCCGCACCGACCTGCCGGTGCGCTACGTCGTGAACACCCACATGCATCCCGACCACGCGCTCGGCGACTCGGCCTTCAGGGCGACCGGCGCCAAGTTCGTGGCGCACGCCAAATTCGCGCGGGCGCTCACGGCGCGCGCCCAGTCCTATGTCGACGCGGCCAAGCGCCAGGCCGGCGACGCGCTCGCGCCGACGCTCGACGACATCGTGAAGCCGGACATCGAGGTCGCCGACAGGCTGACGCTCGATCTCGGCGGCCGCGCGCTCGAGTTCGAGGCGGAGCCGACCGCGCACACCGACAACGACCTCACCGTGCGCGACGTCCAGACCGACACCTGGTTTCTCGGCGATCTCCTGTTCATGACGCATCTTCCGAGCGTCGACGGCTCGTTCGAGGGATGGGTGAAGCTGATGGCCAGGCTTAGGGAGCGCAAAGCGGCGCGGGTGGTGCCGGGCCACGGTCCCGTGTCCGCCGGATGGCCGGCGGCGCTCGAGCCGCAGCAGCGATACTTCGACAGGCTCAGGACCGACGTCGAGGCGCTGCTCGACAAGGGGGTGGACCTGGCGACGGCGTCGCGGACCGCGGGACTGTCCGAACGGGAGGCCTGGGCGCTGTTCGACGAATTCAACGCCCGCAACGCAATAGCGGTTTATCGAGAACTGGAATGGAGATAACGCGACGCAATATAATAAGTGAGCAAGTGCAGCAAAATCATAATAACGCTCTTATATCTTAAAGTCCTGTTGCACCCCCAAACGAAGCGGTCTACGTTCCGCCCAGTCTTCCGCTGCTACGCAGGGGTCTCTAGGGATCAACGCGGTTCGTAGGATTGCCGATACGGGGTCGTCCAACGCGACGATGGGTTGCCGGCAAAGCCGTGACACGAGGCTGAAGGCGCAAGTCCAACAATAAACGAGATCCGTCTCTCAGAAGGGCAACGCTCACGAGAGACTGACTAAGGACTGCGTGAAAGAGGGAGAATAACGAATGCGCAAAGTCGCAATCGCGGCAGGCCTGATGGTCTCCGCCGCCGTGGTGCTGCCGGCCTTCGCCAACGACAGCGTTACGGAAATCACCAAGGACCCCAAGCAGTGGGGCATCCAGACCGGCGACTACGCCAACCAGCGCTACTCCAAGCTGGACGAGATCAACGCCTCCAACGTCAAGAAGCTTCAGGTCGCCTGGACCTTCTCGACCGGCGTTCTTCGCGGCCATGAAGGCGCGCCGCTCGTCATCGGCAACATGATGTACGTGCACACGCCGTTCCCGAACAACGTGTTCGCGCTGAACCTCGACGAAGGCGGCAAGATCGTCTGGAAATACGAGCCGAAGCAGGATCCGAGCGTCATCCCGGTGATGTGCTGCGACACCGTTAACCGCGGTCTCGCTTACGCCGACAACACGATCTTCCTGCACCAGGCCGACACGACGGTCGTGGCGCTCGACGCCAAGACCGGCCAGAAGAAGTGGTCGGTCGTCAACGGCGACCCGAAGAAGGGCGAGACCAACACTGCGACCGTTCTTCCGGTCAAGGACAAGGTCATCGTCGGCATCTCGGGCGCTGAATTCGGCGTGCGCAGCCACATCACCGCCTACAACATCGCCGACGGCAAGCTTGCTTGGCGCGGTTACTCGGTCGGCCCGGACGAAGAGATGCTCATCGACCCGGAGAAGACCACCGAACTCGGCAAGCCGGTCGGCAAGGACTCCTCGCTGAAGACCTGGCAGGGCGATCAGTGGAAGATCGGCGGCGGCTCCACTTGGGGCTGGTACTCCTACGATCCCAAGCTCAACCTGATGTACTACGGCACGGGCAACCCCTCGACCTGGAACCCCAAGCAGCGCCCGGGCGACAACAAGTGGTCGATGACCATCTTCGCCCGCGACGTCGACACGGGTAAGGCCAAGTGGGTCTACCAGATGACCCCGCATGACGAGTGGGACTTCGACGGCATCAACGAGATGATCCTCACGGAGCAGACCGTTGACGGCAAGAAGCAGCCGCTCCTCACGCACTTCGACCGTAACGGCTTCGGCTACACGCTGAACCGCGAGACGGGCGCCCTGCTCGTGGCCGAGAAGTACGATCCGGTCGTGAACTGGGCCACCAAGGTCGACATGGACAAGGACAGCAAGACCTACGGTCGTCCGCTGGTCGTGGCCAAGTACTCGACCGAGCAGAACGGCGAGGACGTGAACTCGCAGGGCATCTGCCCGGCGGCGCTCGGCACCAAGGACCAGCAGCCTGCGGCTTACTCGCCGGAGACCGAGCTGTTCTACGTGCCGACCAACCACGTCTGCATGGACTACGAGCCGTTCCGCGTCTCCTACACCGCCGGTCAGCCCTATGTCGGCGCGACCCTGTCGATGTACCCGGCCCCCAACAGCCATGGCGGCATGGGCAACTTCATCGCCTGGGACGGCAAGAAGGGTAAGATCGTCTGGTCGAACAAGGAGCAGTTCTCGGTGTGGTCGGGCGCTCTCGCGACCGCCGGCGGCATCGTGTTCTACGGCACGCTCGAAGGCTACCTGAAGGCCGTCGACGCCAAGTCGGGCAAGGAACTCTACAAGTTCAAGACCCCGTCGGGCATCATCGGCAACGTCATGACCTACGAGCACAAGGGCAAGCAGTACGTCGCGGTGCTCTCGGGCGTCGGTGGCTGGGCGGGCATCGGCCTTGCGGCCGGCCTGACCAACTCCACCGACGGCCTCGGCGCGGTCGGCGGCTATGCGGCCCTGTCGCAGTACACCGCTCTCGGCGGCCAGCTCACCGTCTTCACGCTGCCGACCAACTAAGTCGACAGCGACATAAGGGGCGCGGTTCTTCGGAACCGCGCCTCCGCCTTCAGCCCGGCTCTCCGATCTTCGGAAGCCGGGCTTTTTTCATGAGCCGCCGCGACGGCCCGACGCGTCCCCCGCCTCGATCTCCTCTCCACGATCGGCTCGGAATTGACGGCGGACGTCCTATATACTGACGCGATCGCAGAGCCGTTTGCGCGTCCTGTAACGACGCGCCGGCCCGGCCGCGGCGAGACGGCGCCAAAACACGCCGCGCCGCGACGTCTAATAAGAAAAGCCCGCCAAGCCGGCCGAACCGGCGCGGGCGACCGGAAGGGTGGACATGACCAAATCCCCGATCACCGACATGCCGAACGGCGCAGCCGCACGTCGCCTTGCAGGGTTCGCCGCCGCGCTGGCGCTTGCCGCAGGACTTGCGAGCCCGGCCGGGGCCCAGACCTCCGACCTCGTCAATCGCGCGACGCTGCGCGTCTGCGCGGACCCCGCCGACATGCCGCTCTCGAACGAAAAGGGCGAGGGTTACGAGAACAAGATCGCGGAGCTGCTCGCCAAGGATCTCGGCGTGCCGCTCGCCTACACCTGGTTCCCGCAGGCGACGGGCTTCTACCGGATGACGCTCGGCATCAAGCGCTGCGACGTGGTGCTCGGGGTGAGCCAGGGCGCCGACCCGTATCTCAACACCAACGCCTTCATGCGCACGACCTCGATCATCGTGACCAAGAAGGGCGGAGAGCTCGACGGCGTGGACCAGCTGTCCGATCCGAAGCTTCAGGGCAAGCGCGTGGGCGTTACGGCAGGCACGCCGGCCGCCAGCCACCTCATTCGCAACGGCCTCATGGCCCGGGCCAAGCCGTACAGCCTGACGGTCGACCGTCGATACGAATCGCCGGTCGAGCAGATGCTGAAGGACGTCGAGTCCGGCGACGTCGACGCCGCGATCATCTGGGGTCCGCTCGGCGGCTATTACGTCAAGCAGTCGTCGGCCCTTTCGTCCATTCCGCTCGTGAAGGAGAAGGGACAGCCGCCGATGATCTACCGGATGACCTTCGGCGTGCGGCCTGGCGAAGACAACTGGAAGCATAGGCTGAACGAGTTCATCTCCAAGCATCAGGCCGATATTGACAAGATCCTGTCGGACTACGGCGTTCCGCTGGTCGACGAGCAGGACAACGTCAAGCAGGCGGCGAAATGAACAGGCGGCGGTGGCGCGGCGCTCTCGCCGCCGCCGCGCTCGCGGCCGCCGGCGCGGCGGTCGCTCCCGCCGCGCCGCTTCAGGCCGCCGGGCCTGCCATGGAGGATCCGGTCGAGGGCGCGGCGCCGTCCGAGCCGTCGGGCTACCGGATGGACGACTACCGCACCCCGACGCCGCTGACGCTCAGCGGCGCGCGGTCGATCGACACCAAATCAGCGGAAGCGCTGTGGCGCGCGAAAAGCGCGGTGTTTCTCGACACGATGCCGCGTGACCGTCACCCGCCGAACCTGCCGCCCGGCACGGTGTGGCGCGACAAGCCGCGCGAAGACATTCCGGGCAGCGTCTGGCTGGCCAATGTCGGCTACGGCGCGCTCGTCCCAGAGACGGAGGCGTATTTTCGCGACGCGCTGACGGCCCTGTCCGGCGGCGACAAGGCGAAGCCCTTGCTGTTCTACTGTCGCGCCGCCTGCTGGATGTCCTGGAACGCGGCCAAGCGCGCCATGGAGTGGGGATACACAGACGTCATCTGGTATTCGGCGGGAACGGACGGCTGGGGCGAGGCGGGACTGCCGCTCGAGCGCGCGACGCCCTATGCGCTCTCGCCGACGCAGTGACGGGGCTTAGATGGCGCCGCCTTCCGTGAGCAGGCGCGTCACCTGCGCGGCCTCCTCGGCGATGAAGCGCTCGAACGCGTCTTCCTCGTCGTAGAGGTTCGCCCAGAAGCGCTGGTCGAGCATCTGCAGCCAGCCTGGATAGCGCGAGACCCTCAGCATCGCCTCGCCGAAACGGTCAATCAGCGCCGAGCTGACCGCTCCGCGGGAAACGAGGCCGCGCCAGTTCAACATGGCGAGGTCCACCCCCTGCTCGCGCAGCGTGGGAATGTCGATGTCCGGCGTCCGGTCGGGCGAGGCGAGCGCGAGCGCCCGCAGCGTTCCGCCGCGGATCTGGGACGCGAATTCGAGAAGCGCTCCCGTCGCGACCGGCGTCTCGCCCTTCAGCGCCCAGAAGGCGACGCGCGCCGCCGTGTCTGCAGCGCGGTAGGAGAGCCGCTTCGGATCCGCGCCGGCCGCCTTGGTGAGCCGAAGCGCCAGCTGGTGATCGGCGCTGCCGAGCGGGCGCCCCGCCCATCGCACGGCTGCGGGGTCGCGGGCGATCGCGGCCATCAGGTCATCGAGGGTGCGATAGGGCGAGTCCGCCCGGACCACGATCGGCTGACGTTCGCCGATCAGCCGCGCGACGGGCCGGAACTGCCGCAGCCGACCGGCCGCGCCCGCAATCGTGAGCGCCCCGACGGCCGAGAGGCTGAGCACCATCAGCGACGCGCGCGGACGCTTGCCGTCGAGAAACTCCGCCGCGGCGTCCGGCGTGCGGGGCACGTCGATCGCCATCGCGCGAGGCAGAAGCTGCGTCACGCCGAACCCTTCGGCGACCGCGCGTGCGAGCTGGTCGTCGCCGTCGCCCGGTTGTCCGGCCGCGATGATCTCGAGGCCGACAGTCTGGGCCGCCGCCGACCCGCCCGCCAGGCCCGCGATGGCCGCGGCGCCGAGGCCGGAAGCTACGACGCGCCTGTCGGGGCCCCAAGCAGTCTTGGTCGTCATTGAGCCGTCGTCAGATTCGCCTGGATCTCGCGTCCGAGGTCGAAGGCGCGCTGTTCAAGAATGACGGGGCTTTCGCACACATAGGTGAGCTGCTGCTGGCGCTCGTCATAGATGCGCGTGTCCCAGTCGAGCGTCTGCTGCTGCTGCAGGGCCTCGGGCGTGTTCTGCGAAGCCATGTCCTTCTGCGTGTCGGCGATCTTGATGCTCTCGGTCTTGATCTTCTCCGACAAGGATCTCTGCTTGCGCGAATAGCGCTCGATGCCGTTCACGATCTGCGAGCGCTGGGCGTTGATCTCTGTGAAGATCCCTGCGAACAGCATGGACAGCTTCTCGTCGCGCTTGTCGCCCGCGGCTTTGGCGAATTTGGCGATCATCGCCTTGGCGTCGTCCATCTTGGTGCGGCGGGCGACGAGATCGTCGACGATCTCGCTCACGTCGCCGTCGGCGCTCCAGCTTTCCAGCGCCTTTTCGAGCGGCGGGCCGCCCCACATCTGCCCGTAGGACATCTCCGCGACCTTGACCTGGACGCACGGCCAGTCCGGATCGATCGTATGGGCGGCGCGCTGTTGTCCCGGCTGCTGGGCGCGCGGCGTGTCGCGCGGCGGCAGCGGGGTTTTGGGCCCGGCGGCGTCCTGGCCGGGCTGAGGCGCGCGCGGCGTGTCGCGGGGGGGCAGGGCCGTCTTCGGCTTCGGGGCGTCGCTCGGGCTGTTGGGCCCCGCGGGCTGGGGCGCAAGCACGGGCGTGTCGGCGCTCAAGCCGCCTTGTCCGGCGCCGCCCTGCGCGAAGGCGGGGAATGCAAGGAGCGACGCCGCGAGCGCGGCGGCGCATGCCTGCGAGCGGGTCGGGCGGTTCGCCTTCGGCGTCGTCATTGGGCGGTCTCCCGGGTCATCGCGGCCTTCGCCTCGCGCCATATGAGCGAGGGGCCGTCTTGGAACGTTCTTATAGGCGGCGCAGGCGACGTCGTCTCATTTGGCGGCGTCGGGACCGCCGCGGCGGGCGGTGAGGCCCGTCGAGGGATCGTAGGCGAAGACGGCCGCGATCAGAAACACGAGCGAGCAGCCGACGACGACGGCGAGCGCGGTCCATTCGACCTGGCCGTAGAGCGCGAAGCGGATCAGCTCGACCGCGTGCGTGAAGGGATTGTAGCTGCAGATGGCGTAGAGCAGCTCGCTCGACTGCTGCACCCGCCACAGCGGATAGAGCGCCGACGAGGCGAAGAACATCGGGAAGATCACGAAGTTCATCACGCTCGCGAAATTCTCGAGCTGCTTGAACACCGAACTCATCGCAAGGCCCATCGCGCCGAGCATGAAGCCGGTGACGATGAGCGCCGGCAGCACGTAGAGGTAGCCCATCGGATCGTCGGGCCGCACCTCCCAGAACCAGGCCACCAGCAGGAAAGCGTAGACCTGGAGCAGCGAGACCGCGATGCCGGCCACGAGCTTGGAGACGAGCAGGAACCAGCGCGGATAGGGGCTCACCAGCAGAATGCGCATGGCGCCGACCTCGCGGTCGTAGACCATCGAGAGCGAGGACTGCAGCCCGTTGAAGAGCTGGATCATCGCCATCAGGCCGGGCGCGATGTAGACCTCATAGAGGATGTAGGTCTCGTAAGGCGGGATGATCGAGACGCCGAGCGTCGCGCGGAAGCCGGCCGCGAAGATGAAGAGCCAGACGAGCGGGCGAACGAGCGCCGACAGGAAGCGGCCGCGCTGGTGCAGGAAGCGCAGGCCCTCGCGCCAGACGATGCCCGACATCACGACCAGATAGCCGCCGAACGTCACCTCGCGGCCATGCGAAAGGGGGGCAGGCGCGCGGGGCAGGTCGGACACGGCGCTCATGCGGAAGCCTTTTGAGCCGGCGGGGCTTCGCCGACGATCGTCATGAAGGCCTGGCCGACGTCGTCGGTCTTGGCCCGCGCGCAGAGCTCCTGCGGCGAGCCCGTGCCCATGACCTTGCCCTGATGGAGCACGACGACGCGGTCGGCGGCCGCGATCTCGTCGGTGAGGTGAGTGGCCCAGAGGACGCCGATCCCGTCCTCGCGGATGAGCCGGCGCACTTCTTCGGTGAGGGTGCGGCGCGAGCCGATGTCGAGGCCGGTGGTCGGCTCGTCGAGCAGCAGGAAAGCGGGCCCATGCAGCAGCGCCCGGGCGATCTCGACGCGCCGCATCTGGCCGCCGGAGAGCGCGCGGACCTTGTCCTTCGCGCGATCCGACAGGCCGACGCGGGCGAGCGCGGCCTCGGCGCGCGTCCTCGCCTCCGAGCGGCCGATGCCGTGAAGCGCCGCGTGATAGAGCAGATTCTGGAAGACCGAGAGCTCCAGATCGAGCGTGCGCGCCTGGAACACGACGCCGAGCCGCGACAGCGCCTTGGCGGGCTCGCGGCGCACGTCCGCGCCGAGCACGCGGATCGAGCCGCTCGTGTTGTTGTAGAGCCGGGTGATCAGCGAGAACAGCGTGGTCTTGCCGGCTCCGTTCTGGCCGACGAGCGCGGTGAAGGCGCCGGCCGGCGCTTCGAGCGAGACGCCCGAAAGCGCCGTCTTCGAGCCGAAGGAATGCGTCACTCCCGCCACGCTGAGAGCGGGCGTCGAACCGGCGTCGTCTGCTTCTGGATCGGTGGCCAAAGAGGCTGTCCTAAGCGTTCATGCGCTGCGGCCCCCGGGAGAGGGGGCCGCTCACGAACTATCTAAAGCGTCGGGCGTCCACGTCGAGCGTCAGGGGATCGCGACGACGCCCCACGGGCCGCGGCCGACCGCGATCGACTTGACCACCTTGTCGTTGGCGACGTCGATGACCGAGATGTCGTTCGAGTTGCCGTTGGTCGTGTAGAGGAACTTCTCGTCCGGCGAGAAGCCGAGCTGCCAGACGCGCTGTCCGACCAGCAGGTATCTCTTGATCTCGGCGGTCTTCACGTCGACCACCGCGACGCGGTTGGCGGGCCCGAGCGCGATGAAGGCCGTCGAGCCGTCCTTGGTGATGCGCACGCCGACCGGCTGGATCGCCTCCGGCGTGACGCCGGGGATCTCGAAGTTCAGTTTCTTGGTTATCTGGTGGGTCGCGACGTCGATGATCGAGACCGTGCCGCCGACCTCGGCCGAGACCCAGACCTGCTTGCCGTCCGGCGTGAACTCCGCGACGCGCGGACGGGTGTCGACCAGCACGTTCTCGACGATCTGGCGCGTCTCGGTGTTGATGAAATGCGCCATGCTGGTGGTTTCGGAGGTGTTCACCAGGATCTTGCCGTCGGGGCTGATGCCCATGCCTTCCGGCTCGACGCCCACCGGGATCTCGCTCAGCACCTGGTTGGTCTTGGTGTCGACGATCGTGACGAGCGCGTCGTCCTCGTTGGCGATGTAAAGCGGATTGCCCGAAGGGTGGAGCACGAAGAGCTCGGGGTCGGGGCCCGAGGGCAGGGTCTTGATCAGCTTCAAGGTGTTGGGATCGTAGACCTCGACGCGGTTGTCGTCGCTCGCGCAGATGTAGATCAGCTTGTTGTCGGGGCTGACGGTCAGGCCGCGGGGGCGCCGCCCGGTCTTCACCGTCTCCAGCACCTTGAGCGTGTCGCTGTCCACCACCGTCATGGTGTGGTCGCGCTCGTTGGTGACGAAGATCTTGCCGGCGTTCGCGGGCCCCGCGAAGCCGACCAGCGTCGCGAGCGCGCCCGCGGCGACGAGCGCCGTCACGCTGGCGCGGGCGGGGAAGAGGCGAGTGGTCATCGGTTGCGTCTCCTGAGCGCGGCGCCGCCTTCTCGTTGAGGCGTCGGGGCGGGCGGCCTGCGGGGTCACTGCGAGGGGAACTTGCATTCGCTCTCGGGCTTGTCGAAGCCGAGCGTGTCGAGCGGGTTGGTCTGGTGGAGGAAGGCGGCGTTCGGCGAGGCCGCGACCATCGCGGCCGGCGAGGACAGCACGATCGGCTGGCGCAGCTGATGGTCCCAAGGTCGATAGGAGAAGGCGCCGCCTTTGAAGCCGGCGAGCTGGAAGTTCGGCCCGAAGATGAACTCGCGGAGCTTGCCGACGTCGTTCGAGCGGATGCGCGCCGAGGCTTCGCCGATGGTGCGCATCGCGAGCCACATCTGGAAGTCGAGCGGGCGCATGCCGCGCTTGGACTGGCGGGCGAAGCGGTTTTGGATCTGCTCGGCGCCCCAGCCGGTCACGGTGACGTTCCAGGTCGTGGGGGTCAGGCCCTGGGTGCCGGCGGTCGGGCGCGGATCCCAGCTGCGATAGCCGATGAGCGGGCCGAACTCGCCCAGTTCGTCGGCGAGCACAATGACGTCGTAGGACACCCCTTGCGTGAACACCGGGATGATGTCGTTGCCGGTCTCGCGCGCGTCCGGACCGAAATTCCAGGTGCGCTCCTCGACGATCTTGCCGCCGAACTTCTTCGCGGAGCGCTTCACGGCGTCGGCGTAGAGCCGGTCCTCCGCGCGGCGGCCGGTGAGCAGCAGCCAGCTGTTCCAGCGCTTCGACACGAGATACTGCGCGAGCGCGTCGGTCAGCATCGCGCGGCTCGGCGCGGTGTGGAGAATGTCGAAGCGGCAGTCCTTCGCCCGCAGCCTGTCGTCGGACGCGCCGGCGTTGAACAGGATGACGTCCTTGCCCTTCACGGCGTCGGCCATCTTGAGGAGCGCGTCCGGCGGAACCGCGACGATGATGAACTTGGCGCCCGAGTCGAGGATCCGCTGGAACGCCGGCATCGGGTCCTCGCCGTCCGGCACCAGCTCCTGTGCGGCGATCTTGAAGTCCTGCTTGAGGAAGCGCCCGGTCGTGTTGTTGTCCGTGATCCCGAGAGCCGCGCCGGCGATCCCGTCATCTTCCGGCGAGGTCGTCAGGATGTTGTTCCACCACGGCGGATCCGGCGGGAACTGGCGGAGCACGCCGAAGCTGAGCTCCATCGGGGCGGGGGCGTTCTTCGGAGCCGGACCCGGGGCGGCCGGCGGCGAGGCCTCCTGCGACGAAGCCGGGGAGGGGACGACGGACACGAGGCAGGCGGCGGCGAGCAAGCCGGCCGCGCAAGACGCGAAACTCGATCGACCACGCTTCACTTCGCGACGCTCCGCGCCAGCTTCGCCTGTCCCGGCATGCGAGATCCTCCGTCGGCTCTTTGCGGCCGTGGTCGCGAGACGACAGATCCTCGCAGACAGCCGCAACGTGGCGGCGCGGCGGGATCCGTCAAGCCCGCTCTTGGTCAACCGCATGGCGGCGGACGCCGCCGAATTCATAGCGCCGCTCAAGCGAAAGCAATGGATAAAAAAATAATAAGTTCTGACGATTGCTTGAAGGTCCTATGTCGGATTGCAAAATCTTCCTCGATATGCGTGGTGAGTACCGTCGCACGGCTCGCGCACGCCGATAAGAATAAGACTGCGACTTAGGGAGACGACTGATGCGCAACTGGCGAGAAGCTGCGTTGGCGACCGCCACCGTCGCGATGTTCTCGGGTGGTCACGCGGTGGCCGCGCCCGCGAAGGCGGCTGTGTTTCCGTTCGAATTCATCGACTCCAGCCAGGAAGGCGAGTCGAACGGCCCCCGGCAGGACGAGACCGACCGCGTGAAGCGGGTCGCCGAGCAGGTCGCGGAGTTCCTGCGCAAGGGTTCGATCGACGTGGTCGACGCGACGCCCGCGCAGGCGGGGCTCAAGGACGTGAAGTCGCTGAAGGACTGCATTCCCTGCGCGACGAAGGCCGCGGGCGCGGTCGGCGCGGATCTCGTGGTCGTCGGCCACATCCAGAAGGTCTCGAACCTCATTCTCAACATCAACGTCCAGATCGTCGACGTGAAGACCGGCAAGACGGTGCGCGGCGGCAGCGCGGACATCCGCGGCAACACGCAGGAGACGTGGGACCACGGGACCAAGTATCTGATGACCCGCAACATCCTGAAAGATCCGATGCCGGAGGCGGGCGCGCTATGAGCTGTCGCATCACCCGCCGGGACGCACTCGCGGGAGCCGCCGCGCTTGCGGCCGCCGCGGCGTTCGCTCCGACGGCCGCGCGCGCCGATCGCACGCTGAAGATCGCCTCGCTCAAGTTCGGCACGGTCAACTGGCTGCTCGACACCATCAAGGCCGAGGCCGAGGCGAAGGGCGCGCCTGCGCCGTTCGAGCGCATCGACCTCGCCTCCACCCAGGCGCTCACCGTCGCGCTGCAGGCTGGGCAGGCGGACCTCACCGTCAGCGACTGGCCGTGGGCCATGCGTCGCCGGATCGAGGGCGAGACGTTCCGCTTCGCGCCCTATTCCTCCGCGCTCGGCGCGCTGATGGTGACGAAGGACTCGCCGATCCAGAAGCTCGCGGACCTCAAGGGCAAGAAGATCGGCGTCGCTGGCGGCCCGATCGACAAGAGCTGGCTGCTGTTCCGCGCCTACGCCCACAAGGAGGTCGACGGCGACATCGCCACCATGGCGGAGCCGGTGTTCGGGGCCCCGCCGCTGCTTTCGGAGCAGCTGAGGCTCGGACGCATCGACGCGGCGCTGACGTTCTGGAACTTCGCCGCGCGCCTCGACGCCGAAGGATATCGCCGGCTCGTCGACGTCGCGGAGGTGATGCGCAAGCTCGGCCTCGAGCCGCCGCCGCCGCTCGTCGGCTTCGTGTGGCGCGAGCAACTGTTCGAAACAGCGGGGCCGGCGCTCGAGGGCTTCTTCGAGGCGGTCGCGGCCGCGAACGAAACGCTGAGAACCTCGGACGAGGCCTGGGCCCGGCTCAAGCCCAGCATGCAGGTGAAGTCCGACGCCGAGTTCCAGCGGCTGCGCGACTATTTCCGCGCCGGAATCCCGGGCCCCTGGGACGCCGCGCAAGCCGCGTCCTCCCAAAAGCTCTACGGCCTCTTGTCCGATCTCGGCGGCGCCGAGTTCGTCGGACCCAATCCGCGGTTCGACCCGGGCCTGTTCTGGTCGCCCAGGGTGTAAAGCGTCGATGGGAGCAGGGGCGTTGGGGGTTGCGTCGCGGCTTGGATGGTGGGCGGTTTCGCTCGCCGGTTTCCTGGCCGTTTGGTGGGCCGCGGCGTTGTTCTACGCAGATCCGAAGCTGCTTCCGACGCCCCCGCTGGTGGTCGACGCGCTGATCGCCGCGGCCAAGACCGGCGAGCTGTTCTCGAACCTCGGCATCACGCTCGCCCGCGTCGCCGCGAGCTTCCTGCTCGCCATGACCATCGGCTCGGCGCTCGGCATCTTCATGGGGCTGTCGAAGACCGCCGACCGGCTGCTCGGGCCGTGGGTGGTGCTGTTCCTGAACCTGCCGGCGCTCGTCATCATCATGCTCTGCTACGTCTGGTTCGGGCTGATCGAGGCGGCGGCGGTGGCGGCGGTCGCGATCAACAAGATCCCGAACGTCGCGGTGACGCTCCGCGAGGGCGCCGCGGCCCTTAGCCGCGACCTCGCCGAGATGGCCGCGATCTACCGTTTCAGCCGCTGGAAGACCCTTCGCCACGTCATTCTGCCGCAGCTTGCGCCTTACTTCGCCGCCGCCGCCCGGTCGGGCCTCGCGCTCGTCTGGAAGATCGTGCTCGTGGTGGAGCTGCTCGGGCGGCCGAACGGCGTCGGATTCGAACTCCAGACCGCCTTCCAACTCTGGGACGTGGCGACGATTCTCGCTTACGCGCTCGCCTTCGGCTTCATCGTCCAGGCGATCGAGCTCGGCATCATCCAGCCCTGGGAGCATGCGGCCAACAGGTGGCGGCGATGACCGGCGTCACGCTCGAGATCGCCGCCAAGACCTTTCCGGCGGCCCATGGCGCGCCCGAGCGGGCGCTCTATCGCGATTTCCGGCTCGACGTCGCCGACCGATCCTTCGTGGCGCTGCTGGGGCCGTCGGGGCTCGGCAAGACCACGCTGCTCAACATGCTCGCGGGCGTCGACCGCGATTTCCGCGGGCGCGTCGCGTTCACGGCCAAGGAGCCGCGGATCGGCTACGCGTTCCAGAGCCCGCGCCTGCTGCCATGGCGCACCGTCCTCGACAATGTGACGCTGCCGCTGCCCGCCGGCGCCGAGCAGCGCGAGCGCGCGAAGACGGTGCTCGCCGAGATGGGCCTTTCGGACGCCCACAACGTCTTTCCCGAGCGCCTGTCGCTCGGCATGCAGCGCCGCGTCGCGCTCGCCCGCGCCTTCGCGCTGGAGCCCGACCTGCTACTCATGGACGAGCCGTTCGTGTCGCTCGACGAGGCGACGGCCGAGCGGCTGCGCGATCTTCTCGCCGATTTGATCGCTCGCCGGCCGACGACCGTGCTCTTCGTGACCCATGACAGCCGCGAGGCGGTGCGGCTCGCCGACCGCGTGGTGGTGCTCGGCGGCCCCCCGGTGAGAATCGAGCGTGACGTGCGCGTGGAGCTGAGCGCCGAAAACCGTCGCCGCGCCGACGACGTCGACCGCTTCCGGGGCGAACTGCTGCAAGCTGGCTAAAGGCCGGTCGGAACCCGGGTATTGAGGAAAGGGCGCTCTGCCTCCCCGGGATAGGGGAGGGTGGGGCGTGGGGCGTTTCCCAACAGAGCCCAGCACCCAGACTGGCGATGACGCCGCTTCCGCGAAGCGCAGCGTCATCCGCCGAGCGCCATACTGAGGTCGACCCCGCCCTTACCCTCCTCTGTCCCAGGGGAGGGAGGCGGAAGACGCCGCGCCTCGACAATCATGGGCGGCGCGCCTTCGGCGCCCCACAAAGGTAAGGGCCCGAAGCTTGCGCTTCGGGCCCTCGCCGACAGTCTTACTTACCGAATAAGATGGCGGCCAACCGCTGGAGCAGCCCTGGAGGCTTCGCTGCAGGGGCGTTCTGTCCAGAGTGGTTTCCGCTCTACGCGTTCGCGGCGAAGGGGTGCTTGGCGGTCGCGGACTGAGCCACGACGTCCTTGGCCTTCGGCTCGCCGGCGATGGCGCGGGCGATGGCTTCCTTCGTCGCCTGGTAGTTGTATTCCTGGATCTTGGCGTCGTCGGCCGCTTCCCAGTGAATGAACACGCCGACCGAGATGAACAGGTCGTCGGCTTCGTCCTCGGGGATCACGCCTTCGGCGACCGAATCGACGACCGCCTTGGCGACGCCGTACTGGGCCGGGCCGAACATCTGGACGGCCTGGCGGGCGTCCTTGATGGTGACCTTGTTGAACAGGATCGTGTTCGGCTTGGCGAGCAGGTTCGGCGCCACGACCGCGAGAAGCGAGGTGAAGCCGTCCTTGTTGTTGGTCAGCGCGTTGACGAAGGCCGATTCAGCCGTCGACCCGCGCGGGCCGATGATGAGGTCGATGTGGGCGACTTCGTTGCCGTCGCCGACAAGCGATTCGCCGATGAGGGTCTTGGTGATCTTCGCCATAAAAGAAGCATCCTCCCAGGTTGGTCCGTGGTGTCGCCGCCAGCGCTGGGGGAGCGCCGCTCGGCCGATGCCCGTATCTATCGTCGCGTCAGCGTTCGGTTAGGGAGCCCGAACCGGTTGGCCGGATAGCGCTGTGCTTGGACATGCGGGCGCACACTAGTCGCGACCCGCTTCGCATCGCAAGCGCTTCTTAGGGCGCAAAACCGTCGCGGGCCAGAGCGAGTGCGTCTTTGCTGCAACGCGCTCCGGTTGTTGACGCGACGCACCATATTCCTGTTGCGACGCACCATCATGAGCGTATCCTCATCTTCGAGCCTCCAGCGATGGGGCGCGGAGGCCGATGGGCGCCGCGCGCGCCTGAAAGGAGCAGCTCATGAACCTCGTATTGCTCGTGTGCCTCGCCGCGTCTCCGGAAACCTGCCGCGAGGAGCGGCTGCTGGTCGGCTACGATCTCGCCGACGCGCGCAGCTGCATGATGGGGTCGGTTCCGATCATTGCCGAATGGGCCGACGCCCATCCCGAATGGCAGATCTCGCGCTGGAAGTGCGGGTCCGACGCCAATGCTCGATTGACGCGAAACTACAACTAACGTCAAAGATATCCCGCCGAGAATGCAATCATAAGAAAAGAATAAATTAGAAGATCATAGACGCGAAAGTTCCGAGTATCTATTCTTGCCGGAGTCGGACCGGAGCCGCGCAACGTCGCGCGGGGAACGTCGGCGGACCGGGATCGCACGTTCGACGCGCGGTCCCCGTCGGCGTCGGGGCCGACGAATTCCGGCGACGCGCTTCAGTCCGACGTCAGGCAAAGAGATCCGAAAGAGGTCTCGAACCACGGGAGACGCGTTGAGATGTTTCGATATTTCGTCAGGGCCGCGATGCTGGGCGCAGCCGCGCTGGTCGCGCTGCCAGCGGCCGCGGTCGACCTCGCCAAAGGCCGCCAGACGCTGCCCGACCTCGTCTTCGGCAACGATCAGGGCGACGACTACGCGGTCAGCCAGAAGGACTTCGAACTCGAGTCCGGTAAAGCCTACCAGCTCGACATCGTGTCGAAGGGAGGCAAGGAATACAAATTCTTCTCACCTGAATTCTTCCGGCACATCTGGATCAACCAGATCGTGATCAATCATCTTGAGATCCACGGTCCGGGGTCTCCGCATCATCTCGAATGGGACGACGCCGGCGCGATCCGGCTTGAGTTCGTGGTGATCCGTCCGGGCGAGTTCAAATGGTGGATCGACGGTCTCGAGTCGAAGGGCATGACCGGAAAGATCGTCGCGAAATGAGCGCCCGGACCCACAGCGCCCTGACGGGCCTCGCTTTGCTCGCCGCCCTCGCTCTTCCAGCGCCGGCCTTCGCCGACGACGCGGCCGACTGCGACGCCGGCATCGCCATGATCTCGTCCGAGGTCGCGAAAGAGCACCCCAAGGCTACCGCCGACGCGCTCAAGACCGCGCTGCGCGTCGCCAAGCGCGAGAAGGGCGAGAAGGAATACGACGAGTGCCTCGACGCCGTCGCCGACGCCAAGAAGGCGCTCGGACGATGACCTCCGCCGCCGCGCGCGACTGCCTTTCGGCGGCGTCCGCGGCGGCGCGCCGCGCGTCGGATGACGGCGCGTGAGCGCCTCGTCTCCGACGCCGGCCGTGACTGCGCGGCGACGGCTCGCGGCCGCGCGGTCATGGCTCCGGTCGCTGCGGGGCCGGCTGGCGGTGCTCGT
The DNA here is from genome assembly GCF_042648545.1 of Chenggangzhangella methanolivorans. NCBI lineage: Bacteria > Pseudomonadati > Pseudomonadota > Alphaproteobacteria > Hyphomicrobiales > Methylopilaceae > Chenggangzhangella > Chenggangzhangella methanolivorans. Next base: position 1,160,674 of record NZ_JBHRXS010000006.1, on the reverse strand, counting down.
GGCCTCCGTCGTCGTGACGACCGGCGCGGCGGCGGTGGTGTTGGCCTGGACGCTCTCGATCGCCAACCAGCACGTCGCGGCGCTCTCCTCCGCGCAGCGGCGGCTCGAGGATCTGTCGACCGCATCGAGCCGTGTCGGCGACTATGCGCTCGCCGCGCTCCAGACGACCGAATCCCACGAACTCCAGAGCGACCGCCTGTCGCTTCCGCGCAAGCGCATCCAGGAAGCCTTCGAGCGCTTCGGGCAGGACATCATCGAGGAGGTGAGGCGCCGCGGCGAGGAGGAGGCCTCCGCCATCGCCGCCTCTCGCGGACGGGCGCTGGCGCGGATGAAGAGCGATTTCGGCCTGCTCGACCGGCAGGTCATGCAGGCCATCCGCGAGGGGCGAGAACCGCGCGAGGGCGCGCAACAGGCCGCGGAGGAGAAGGTGCGCGCGTCGCTCGATCTGTTCGGCGGCGGCTTCGGACCGACGATCGCGCAGGCGATCGACAACGAACGCGTCGCCGCCCGCTCCGCCGACGCCGACATGGCGCGTCTGCGCTCGAAGCTCGCGCCGATGTCGACGCTCGCGCTCGGGATCGCGGCCCTGATCGCGTTCCTGCTCTATCGCTGGATCGTCAGCCCGCTGCTGTCTCGCATCTCGGAGGTGGCCGGCGCCGCGCGGGAGATCGCGCAGGGGCATACGGACGTGCGCCTCGCGGTGCGGGGACACGACGAGCTCGGCCTGCTCACCACGCGCTTCAACCGGATGGCGCTGCACCTGTCGCGGCGCGAGCGGCGGCTTCTGCTCGCCCAGTCGCGCCTGCAGGAGATCGTCGACGCCCGGACCGTCGAACTCAGGTCGGCGAACGAGCGGCTCTCCGACATCGACATCGCGCGCCGACGCTTCTTCACCGACGTCAGCCATGAACTCCGCACGCCGCTCACCGTCATCCTGGGAGAGGTGGACGTGACGCTGCGCGGTAAGCCCGCGAGCGAGGATCTCGCCCAGGCGCTCGTCACGATCCGCGCCCGTGCACGCCGCCTCCATCGCCGCGTCGAGGATCTCCTGCGCGTCGCCCGCTCCGAGAACGGCCAGCTCGATCTTGAATTCGAACCGGTCTCGCTCGTCGCCATCGTCGAGCAGGCGCGCGACGGAGTGAGCGCGGCGGCCAAGGCGCGGAGCGTCACGATCGTCGTCGAGCCGTCGACCGAGGATCCGGTCGTGGAGGCCGACGCCGAATGGCTGCGTCAGGTCGTCGAGGGGCTCGTGGCGAACGCCGTTCGGCACTCCTCCGGCGGGCACATCCGCCTTGCTGTCGGCTACGGTCCGGACGGCGCCGTCCTCAAGGTGTCGGACGACGGGGAGGGGATCCCCGAAGCCGACCTTCCGCACGTGTTCGAGCGCTTTTACCGCGGCGTTAGCGAGAAGGAGGGCTCGGGCTTCGGCATCGGGCTTGCGCTCGCGCGCTGGATCGTCGAACGCCACAACGGCGCGATCACGATCGACAGCCGCACCGCCGCGCCGGGGCGCAAGCCCGGCACGATCGTCACCATCACCTTGCCCTCGCTGACCCCGCGTCTCGCTATCGGAGCCGGCTCATGACCATTCTCATCGTTGAAGACGACGTCGACATCGGCTCCGTGCTGCGCCGGGGGTTCTCGGCCGAGTCCTACGAGGTCGAACTGGTGGGCGACGGCGAGCAGGCTCTGGCGGCGGCGACCGGCAAGCAGCTCTCCGCCATCATCCTCGACGTCATGCTTCCCGGACGGTCCGGCATCGAGGTCTGCAAGGCGCTGAGGGCGGCGGGCCAGACCGCGCCGATCATCATGCTGTCGGCGAAGTCGTCTGTGTCGGAGCGCACCGAAGGGCTGATGGCCGGCGCCGACGACTACATGGTCAAGCCCTTCGATTTCGAGGAGCTTCTGGCGCGCGTGCGGGTGCAGGAGCTCAAGCGCGAAAACAGCGGCGAGGACCAGCGCCACCTCATCGTGCCGCCGCTCGACCTCGACCTCGAGACCCGCAACGTCACGACCGACAAGGGCTCGGCTCGCCTCACCGAACGTGAGGTCGACCTGCTCGCCCTGCTGATGCGCCACGTCGGCGAGCCGCTCAGCCGGGCCGACATCTTCGCCGCCCTGTGGGCCGGCCACGGCGGCGCGTCGCTCAACGTCGTCGACGTCTATATCGGCTATCTGCGCCACAAGCTCGGCGAGGCGACGCCCGAAGGCGCGCGCCTGATCGTGACCGTTCGCGGCCGCGGTTTCATGTTCCAGTCGAGCTGACGCTGGCTTCGGCGAGGTCAGTCTAAAGGCGCGCGGCGAAGCGCCCCGCAGGCCAAAGCCTTGGCATGGCCTTATTGGGCGCTCCATAATGGCGGGACAGAACAACGGCTCGCGGCCGCGCATCTGCGCGCCTGAAGGGCCGGCCCGATCGAGGAAGACCTGATGATCTCCGTTTCTCTACGCCGCCTGAGCGCGGCGCCGCTCGCCGCCTGCGTCGCCCTGATGACGGCGTCCGCCGCGCTTGCGGCGGCCCCGATCTCGGTCGACCTCGTGTTCTACGCGCCCCATTTCCAGAAGCTCGAGAACGGCAGCACGATCTCCTACAGCTTCGTGCGCAAGTCCGAGGATCCGAAGGCGACCCCGTCTTTCGAGGACGAGGTGAAGGTCAATGTCGGCCCCCAGGGCGCCGAGGACTCGGTGCGCATCGACCTCTTCACCGGCGACCGCGGCCAGGTGCTGGGCAACATGTCGAAGACCGGAAACCCGGTGATCGTCGCGATCCTCGAGGAGGACGTGAAGGACATGCAGAAGACTCTCGGCGGAAGCCCGTTCTATTTCCGCACCAAGCTGCGCGAGGCGCTCGCCGCCCAGACGCCGGCCGAGCCCACCAAGATCGAGTTCGACGGCAAGACGATCGACGGCTGGAAGGTCTCCATAAAGCCGTTCCAGGACGACGCGAAGAACCGCGGCAAGCTGCGTGAATTCGCCGAACGCAGCTATGAGCTGACCTTCTCCGACGAGGTTCCCGGCGGCCTCTACGCCCTGAAGACCGTGACCCCGAAGCCGGACGGCGGCGTGCTGCTGACCGAGGAGCTTCGCGTGAAGCCCAAGGTCGTCAAGGCGGACGCGGCCGCGCCGTCGGGAGCGGCCAAGTGAGCCGGGTCGCTCGTCTTCTGGTCGCCGCCGCGCTCATCGTCGCCCCGGCGACGGCGATGGCCGACGTCTCGAACGATTATCCGACGGTCGAGAAGGCCGACTACATCTTCGGCTGCATGGCGTCCAACGGCCAGACCCGCGACTCGCTCGAGCGCTGCTCGTGCTCGATCGACACGATCGCGTCGATCCTTCCGTACTCCGAATACGAGGAGGCGGAGGTGATCCTGCGGATGAACAAGATCGCGGGCCAGTCATCGGAGCTGTTCCGCACCAGCGGCGACCTGCACGACAAGGTCGCCAACATGCGCCGCGCGCAGGCCGAGGCCGAGGTGAAGTGCTTCCCGTAAGGCGCTGACGCTCGCGTCCCGGCTGTCATCCGGGACAAATGGGAGCGGTCCAGACGGCCGACGTTTCAGGCGCGCATGAAAAGGGCCGGTCATTGGACCGGCCCTTCGCGTTTCTTGAGGCGTGCGCCGTTCAGCGCGGCTGGGCGCTCGCGGCGTCCTGCTGGAGATCGGCCGAGAACGCCTTGCCCTGCGTGTCCGTGCCGTTCATCGCGAGCTTGGCGCCGGGCTTCTTGTGATAGGTGAACTGGATCATTGGATCCTCGCTGAGCGAGATGCCGCCGTCCATCGTGAACACCATCTCGTCGCCCTGGCGGATCTCGAGGTGGTTCACGAACCAGGCCGGGATGTAGCTTCGGTCCACCACGTTCATCTGCAGGCCCGAATAGTTCGGGTGGCGGATCATCAGCTGGGCCCGGTCGAACTTGGTGGCGGCGGGCTCGCCTTCGGTCTGGGCCGCAAGGTTGCGGAAGCGGGTCTGGCCGATCCGCGCCATGGCCTCGTCCTGGTCCTTGAGCGCCGGCGCCGAGCAGCCGCCCGAGGCCTTCACGAACTTGCCGTTCATCGCGAGCTTGCCGTCGCTGGTCTCGACCACGGTGCGCACGGTTGAGTAGGCGTTCACGCGCAGACGGGTCGAAATCCAGAACTCCTTGCGGTTCTGGCCGAGCGTGAAGGTCGCGGCGACCGGGGAGGGGTTCTCGTCGACGATCAGCGTCACCTTGGAGATCGTGCGCTGGTCGCCCTCGGGCAGCGCGACCGCGACGTCGATCGGCACCACCGCGGCGTCCTCCGCGCGGTAGGGCGCGGTCATCTTGATGAAGTCGGCGTTGGCCGCGATCGCCTTGTCGCCGAAGGCGTCGGCCTTGAAGCTCTCGAACGTTTTGTCGGTGTTCTGGCTCTGCTGCTGCTGCTGCTCTGCCGGGCTCTGGGCGAGCGCGGGAGCCGCGGAGAGGCCGAGCGCCGCCGCGATCGCGAGCGCGCTCACGGATGCGGACCGAAGACGGAACGTCATGATCTTCTCTCCCATGGGTGGCGGCGCGCTCTTGTGACGGCGCGTCCGGCGTCCGCCTGCTTCGGCGGTTGTTCAATCCGAATTATATGACGCGCAGCGGTTTCCGCAATCTACCGATTGGTAGGTTGATCAGCGGACGACGGTGACGCGCTTCGCAGCCCGGGTGAGGCCGGTGTAGAGCCAGCGGTCGCGGTGTTCGCGGAACGCGTAGCTCTCGTCGAACAGCACCACGTCGTCCCATTGCGAGCCTTGCGCCTTGTGGACGGTGAGCGCATAGCCGTAGTCGAACTCGTCGGAGCGTCGGCGCTGCGCGAAGGGAACGGCCTCGACGTCGCCCTCGAAGAAGGCCTTCAGCACCGAGACGGAGACCGAGCGCTTCGCGCCGTCTTCGTCGGGCATGAGGTCGAGCTTCACGCGCGAGGCGTCTGAGCTTTTGAGGCGCTGGACGATCCAGGTGCCGCCGTTGAACAGGCCCTTGGTCTTGTCGTTGCGCAGGCACACGAGCTTGTCGCCGACGGCCGGCATCGGGTGGATAAGCCCCTTCAGCTCGCGCAGGCGGCCGTTGTAGAGCCGCCGGGTGCGGTTGGTGCCGACGAGCACCTGGTCGGCGCCGGTGACGTCTTCGGTCGCGATCTCGCGGCGCGACGCCACGCGGCTTTCGCCATACTGGCCGTAAGCGAGTTCGCGGCCCTCGCGCACGTCGAGCGACATCCGGATGATCGGATCGTCGGCGGCCTGCCGGTGGACTTCCGTCAGCATCGCGTCCGGCTCGGCCTCGGTGAAGAAGCCGCCGCCCTTGACCGGCGGCAACTGCGCCGGGTCGCCCAGCACCAGCACCTTCTTGCCGAAGGAGAGCAGGTCGCGGCCGAGCTCCTCGTCCACCATCGAGCATTCGTCGATGACGATGAGGTCGGCCTCGGCGGCCGAGCCCTGGCGGTTGATGGCGAAGGACGGCCCTTCCTCGTCGCCGCCGCGCGGGCGGTAGATCATCGCGTGGATGGTGCTCGCGCCGACGCAGCCCTTCGACCGCATCACGAGCGCGGCCTTGCCCGTGTAAGCCCCGAACGCGACGTCGCCGTCGATGTCCTCGGCGAGGTGGCGGGCGAGCGTCGTCTTTCCCGTGCCGGCGTAGCCGAACAGGCGGAACACCTGCTGGCGCGGCTTCGCGAGCCACTCCGCGACCGATTTCAGGGCGTCGTCCTGCTGGGGCGACCAGCGCATGCGTTCTCCGGGGAAGGGAGGTTGGAGGCAGACGTCTTAGCGCGAGTCGAACCGCAAGGCGTCATCCCCGTATGCCGCGGCCCTTGTGCTGGACCCGATCCGGCACCCAGAAACGGCGCCGGAAGACGAAAAAGGCGAAGACGTCCGGAGACTTTAAAACCCAGCGTCTCGGTTCTGGGTCTCGGATCAAGTCCGGGACAAGGGGGCGGCGCGGTCCATCCATCCCAGCCCGTCTTCCGTGCGCCCGAGCGGCCGATACTCGCAGCCGACGAAGCCCGCATAGCCCAACCGGTCGAGCGCCGCGAACACCGCGAAATCGTCGAGCTCTCCCGTTCCCGGCTCGTTGCGGCCGGGGACGCTCGCGACCTGCACATGGCCGATCAAGGGCATCAGCTCCTCGAGGCCGCGGATCACGTCGCCGCGCAGGATCTGGCGGTGATAGACGTCGAACTGCAGCTTCAGGTTCGGGCGCCCGAGCGCCGCGATGATCTCGGCGGCGCGCTCGAAGCTCGCAAGGTGATAGCCCGGCATGTCGCGGCCGTTGATCGGCTCGATCAGAACGTCGACGCCCATGGGACCGGCGCGGTCGCAGGCGAAGGCCAGGGCGTCGCGATAGGCGCTGGCCGCGCGGGCGTCGTCCGGCTGTGCGAGGCCCGCAAGCGCATGGAGGCGACGCGTGCCGAGACGCTGGGCATAGCGCAGCGCCTCCTCCACGGATGCGCGGAACTCCTCGGACCGGTGAGGGAAGGAGGCGAGGCCCCGCTCGCCCGCCGCCCAGTCTCCCGGGCGCATGTTGAACAGGACAAGCTCGAGATCGGCGGCCTTAAGCCATTCCGCAAGCGTTTCCGGCGCATGCTCGTAGGGGAACAGCATTTCGACGGCATCGAACCCTGCGGCGCGCGCGGCGTCGATGCGATCGGGCAAAGCGCGGTCGGCGAAGAGGAACGAGAGGTTCGCGGCGAAGCGGGGCAAGGCGTCTTTCCGACAGGGCGCAAGAGGGCGGGCGTCTTTTTACAGGGCCGGCGTTCGGGACACGAGGCGCGTCCGGCCGGCGGCGATCTCGTGAGCCGACTTTATGTCCCGGCGGACAATAGTCCTGACATTCACTGGGGTCATAGTCCTAGGATGGCGCATAATCCTAGGCTTGCGCTCTCGTTCGGTTTGCCGAACACGGGCTCGGCGGCGTCATCTGCAAAGCTTATTATGAAATTCATATCACACGCTCGTCAGTAACGCGTCATGCAGGATGACATGTTCGTAGATGGGCTTTTCTTATTCTCTCAAGAAATCATCTTTGTGCTCACGTCATGCAAAGACGTTCCGGATGACAGGTCAGCGCCTCGCGCCGTCAAGGTGGTCCGAGATCGATAAAACATGTGAAGAGAGGGCACATAACCATGATGACTTTTGCGAAAGCTGCAGTTCTGGCGCTCGGCGCGACGGCGTTCGCCGCGGCTCCCGCGCTTGCGGTGACGGTGGCCAACAAGTTCGACAAGGCCGTCGAGGTGACCGCCGACCTCGGCACCGAAGAGCCCAAGACCACGATCGAGGCCGGCAAGTCGGCCCAGATCAACTGCCCGGGCGGCTGCGAGCTGCGCGTCAACACCGGAAACTCCTACGGCCTCGCGGCGACCTCCGGCCAGAGCGTCGAGATCGGCAAGGACGGGATGCTCGTTCATGCCGGCGACGCGCAGGCCTCGAACGACAAGGGCGCCAAGTCGAAGTAACGGCGCTGCCGCGGAGTTCACGGTCTCTCCGGTCCGTGAACTCCGCGCGTCTCGATCGATCGCCGTGAGGGCCTAGATGAGAAACCGCCGGCGCGGCCCGCGCCGGCGGTTTTGTCCGCTCGCCCGACCGCGGAGGTTTCAGATGCCCGAGATCGACCGCCGCGCCGTCGTCGCCGGTATGGCCGCGCTCGGCGCCGCAGGGCTCGTCGGCGCCGCGGGCGCGCAGCAGGCCCCGAAGCCGCTGATGAAAACCATTCCGTCGTCCGGCGAAGCGATCCCAGCGGTCGGGCTCGGCACCTGGATAACCTTCAACGTCGGCGAGGATCAGGCGCTGCGCGACGAAAGCGCCGAGGTGATGCGGGCGTTCTTCGAGGCCGGCGGGCGCATGATCGACTCCTCGCCGATGTATGGATCGGCCCAGGCCGTCGTCGGCCACGGGCTGAAGAAGCTCGGGAGCCAGCAGGCGCTGTTCTCGGCCGAGAAGGTGTGGATTTCTTCCGGGCGCGACGGCCCGGGACAGATCGAGCAGACCCGTCGGTTCTGGGGCGTGCCGCGCTTCGACCTGCTGCAGGTCCACAACCTGCTCGCCTTCGACAGCCATTTCGAAACGCTCGAGGCCATGAAGGCCGAGGGCAAGGTTCGCTATGTGGGCGTGACGACCTCCGAGGGGCGCCGGCACGGCGACCTTGAAAAGCTGCTCGCGACCAGGAAGCTCGACTTCGTGCAGCTGACCTACAATCCGGTGGACCGCGAGGCCGAGCAGCGGCTGCTGCCGCTCGCGCGCGAGCGGGGGATCGCGGTGATCGTCAACCGGCCGTTCCGGCAGGGCGACCTCACCGAGGAGCTCGAGGGCGAAAAGCTGCCCGATTTCGCCGGAGAGCTCGGCGCGACCAGCTGGGCGCAGTTGATCCTCAAATTCGTTGCCTCGCATCCGGCGGTCACCTGCGCGATCCCCGCCACGACAAGCGTCTCGCATGTGCGCGAGAACCTCGCGGCCGTCTCCGGACCCATGCCCGACGAGGCCATGAGGGAGCGGATCGCGAAGGCGCTCACTGAGATCTGAGCGAAAAATCCTCATGAGCGAGTGGTGGACCTACCGCCCGTCCGATTTCCTGCTGTTCTCGCCGCGGGTTTATGAGCGGCTGATCGAGAGCCACAACGCCGGGGTCTGGCCGTGGCAGCTCGCGGCGCTGGCGGCGGGACTCGTCCTGATCGGCCTTGTGCGGCGCGGTGGACCGCAGTCCGGCAGGGCCGCGCTGGCGCTCGCGGGCGCAGGACTGGCTATGTCGGGCTGGGGCTTCCTTTGGAGCCGATACGCCGGGATCAACTGGGCGGCGGCCTATGCGGCTCCGGCGTTCCTCACCGCAGGCGCAGGCTTCGCCGCAGTCGCGGCGCTTCTCAACGCGCCCTTGCGCCCCACCGTCAGGCCGGCCGGAGCCTTGGCGGCCGTGCTGCTTGCGCTGGCCGTCATCGCCTATCCGCTCGCCGCGCCGTCGCTCGGAAAGCCGTGGAGCGCGGCCGAAATCGCAGGCGTCATGCCGGATCCGAGCGCGCTCGCCGCGCTCGGCGTCGCGGCGTTGGTCCGCCGGCCGTTTCTTGCGGCGGCGCTCGCCGCCGTTCCGGCCCTCTGGTCGCTCTATGCGGCGATGACGCTCTTCACGCTCGGCGCGCCCGAGGCCTGGTTGATCGCCGCAGGCCTCGCGCTGTTCGTCGCGGCGGTGACGGCGCGCGCGGTTCAGCCTTACCGATAGAGGTCGGCGTAGCGCTCGCGCAGCGCGGCCTTCTGCACCTTGCCCATGGCGTTGCGCGGGAGTTCGTCGACGAGCAGCACGCGCTTGGGCTGCTTGAACCGCGCGAGCCGCTCCTTCAGCGCGGAGAGGATCGAGGCCTCGTCGATCTCGGCGGTGCCGTCCGGCACCACGACCGCCGTCACGCCCTCGCCGAAGTCGCGATGCGCCACCCCGATCACGGCGCTTTCGAAGACGCCGGGCAGCTGGTCGATCTCCTCCTCGACCTCCTTGGGGTAGACGTTGAAGCCGCCCGAGATCACGAGGTCCTTACCGCGCCCGACGATCGAGACCCGCCCGTCCGCGTCGCGCCGGGCGAGATCGCCGGTGACGAAGAAGCCGTCGTCGCGGAACTCGGCGCGGGTCTTCTCCGGCATCCGCCAATAGCCCTTGAAGACGTTCGGGCCCTTCACCTCGATCATCCCGACCTCGCCGTCGGCGAGCGGCGCGCCGCTCTCGGCGTCGACGACGCGCAGCTCGACGTCGGGCAGCGGATATCCGACCGTTCCCGCGATCCTGCCGCCCTCATAGGGGTTGGAGGTGATCATGTTGGTCTCGGTCATCCCGTAACGCTCGAGGATGGCGTGGCCGGTGCGCCCGGAGAACTCGCGGTGGGTCTCGGCCAACAGCGGCGCGGAGCCCGAGACGAACAGGCGCATGCCGGCCGTCGCCTCGCGCGTCAGCCCGGCATGGCCGAGAAGGCGCACATAGAAGGTCGGCACGCCCATCAGCACGCTCGCGCGGTCCATCAGGCCGACGACTTCGGCGGGGTCGAAGCGCGGCAGGAAGATCATCGACGAGCCCGCGAGCAGCGCCGTGTTGGTCGCCACGAACAGTCCGTGGGTGTGGAAGATCGGCAGCGCGTGGATCAGCCGGTCGGCGGCGGTGAACCGCCAGGTCTTCACGAGCGCGAGCGCGTTCGACAGCAGATTGTCGTGCGTCAGCATCGCGCCCTTGGAGCGGCCGGTCGTGCCGGAGGTGTAGAGGATGGCCGCGAGGTCGTTCGGTCCGCAGGCGGCGTCGCTGAACCCGCGCCCGTCTTCGCCGCGGACGTGGTCCATGAGCGACCCCTCGCCGGCGCCGCCGAGCGTCAGGAGACGGGCGCCGCGCGTCGTCGCGATCGGGGCGAGGGCGGCTTCGGAAGGGGGCGACACGACGAAGAGCCGCGGCTCGGCGTCGCCGATGAAATAGTCGATTTCCGCGGGCGTGTAGGCGGTGTTGAGTGGAAGGAAGACGCCGCCGGCCCGCACCGTCGCGAGATAGAGCAGCAGCGCCTCGGGGCTCTTCTCGACCTGCGCGGCCACGCGGTCGCCGGGCTCGAGCCCGAGCCGGACCAGCGCCGCGGCGAAGCGCGCGGTCTCGTCGACCAGCTCGCCGTAGCTCCAGCGACGGCCGTCCGTCGTCTCCATGAAGGTTTCGTCGCGCCCCGGCGCGGCGGCCCTGACGGCGTCGAACAGATGGTTGGCCACGCGAACTCGCTCCCGTACTCGCAGACGTCATCGAAGACGCTTCCCGGGCCCGGTTGGCGAAACCGGACCCTGCGCGCATACGTAAAGGCCCGAGACGAGACCGATCGCAAGGAAAAGCCGATGTTCGACCGTCGCTCCTCCCTCGGAATTTTGGCGCTCGCTGCGGCGCTGTCCGTCGCGCCAGCCTTCGCCGCGAGCCTGCAACCCTTCGGAACCGCGAATTTCGAGGCCGCGCGCGGAAAGGGCGCGGTGATCGCGCTCATCGACGCCTCATGGTGCCCGACCTGCCGGGCCCAGAAGCCGATCGTCACGAAGCTGCTGGCGGACCCGAAGTTCGCAAAGGTCGCGGCCTTCGCGATCGACTATGATTCGGAGAAGCCGACGCTGAAGGCGCTCAACGCGCCCGACCGCTCCACGATCCTCGTGTTCAAGGGTGGAAAGGAGGTCGGACGCTCGGTCGGCGACACGCGCGAAGAGACGATCGCGGCGCTGCTCGAAAAGGCGCTCTGACCGCGCCGGCGCTGTCTTCCAAAAAAATCTTCGGCCGTGTGTCGGGCTGCCGTCGCCTCGTTCGTCCTAGGATCGAACGAGCCACGATCAGCGCACGATGAGGAGCCCACGATGCCGAAGCTGATTTTCGTCAACCTGCCCGTCGCCGACCTGCCCGCCTCGATCGCCTTCTACAAGGCGGTGGGCGCGGAGCAGAACCTCAACTTCTCCGACCACACCGCCGCCTGCATGGTGCTGTCGGAGACCATTTTCGTGATGCTTCTCACCCACGAGAAGTACCGGCAGTTCACCTCCAAAGAGATCCCTGACGCGCGCGCCTCGGCGCAGGTGCTGCTGTGCGTTTCGGAGGAGAGCCGCGAGGCGGTGGACGGGCAGGTGGCCAAGGCGACGGCGGCCGGCGGGACCGCCGATCCGACGCCCCTGCAGGACTACGGCTTCATGTACGGCCGCTCCTACGAGGATCCGGACGGGCACATCTGGGAGGTGATGTGGATGGATCCGGCCGCGGCCGCAGGCGGTCCGCCGGCCGCGTGAGCGCGCCAGAACATCAGAAAAAACTCGATCCCGGAGGCCCCCCATGTCCAAGATCTCGCCCTGCATCTGGTTCGACAGCGACGGCGAAGACGCCGCGAACTTCTATGTCTCGCTGCTGCCCGACAGCCGCATCGACCGCGTCACGACGAGCCCGGGAGACTTTCCGGGCGGCAAGGCCGGCGACGTCCTGCTGATCGAGTTCACGCTCGCCGGCCAGACGTTCCAAGCGCTGAACGGCCGCAGCGCGCCGCAGCACACCGACTCCGTGTCGCTGTCGGTCGATTGCGCCGACCAGGCCGAGGTCGACCGGGTCTGGGACGCGATCAGGGACAAAGGCGGCAAGGAGGTCGCCTGCGGCTGGATCCACGACCGCTGGGGCGTGCGGTGGCAGATCGTGCCGCGCGCTCTCTCGGAGTTGATCGCCGATCCCGACCCGGAGGTCGCGAGCCGGGTTTTCACGGCCATGATGGGCATGGTGAAGATCGACGTCGCCGCCATCGAGGCCGCGGCGGGGAAACGGGCGGCGTGAGTCCGCCCGTCAAGGGGGAGGCTTAGGCGAGCGACCGATGGCGTATGTGCAGGGTTTCGTCATTCCCGCGGCGGCGGGCCGCAAGGACGACTATCGCGAGATGGCCGAGCAGGCCGCGGAGATGTTCAAGGAGTACGGCGCGCTCCGGATCGTCGAGTGCTGGGGCGTGGACGTCCAGCCCGGCGAGACGGCGGACTTCCGTCGCGCCGTTCGGGCCAAGGACGGCGAGGAGATCGTGTTCTCCTTCATCGTCTGGCCCGACAAGGCGACCTGCGACGCGGCCGCGGCCAAGATGGAGGCCGACGAGCGCATGACCCCGCCCGAAGACGCGCCGTTCTCGATGGATCGCATGATCTTCGGCGGCTTCGAGCCGCTGTTCGACAGCGACGGAGAGCTTTAGGCCCCGTTCAGGCGAGCGGAGCCGCCGAATTGGCGAGCGGCTCCGGCTCGTTCTTCTTCTCGCGCTTGAGCGCATAGAGGCCCGACCCGACGATCAGCGCGGAGCCGATGAGCGACAGCGCGTCGGGGGTGTGGCCCCAGACCGCCCAGCCGAGGATTAGCGCCGCCAGGATGACGCTGTAGCGGAACGGACCGACCACGGTCATGTCGCCGAGGCGGAACGCCATCACGATCAGCATGTTGCAGCCGACCACGAGCCCGGCCGCGACGACGATCATCGTGGTCTCGAAGCCGTCGGGCATCAGCCAGGGGCCGGCCTGCGCGGCGCCGGCGCCGAAGCCCACCGCCGTCACCGCGATGGTGGAGCCGAGCGTCACGACCATCGAGGGCGCGGAAGACGGGATCCGCGACGTGACGAGGTCGCGCACCGCCATGAAGCAGGCCGACAGCAGCGTGAGCGCCGCATAGACGTTGACGCCGCCGGTCGTGGGCTTTGCGATCAGCAGGACGCCGCCGAAGCCGACGCCGATCGCGGCCCACCGCTTCCAACCGACCGTCTGCCAGCCGAGCAGCACCGCGAGAGCCGTGATGATGAGCGGCGTCGTCTGCACGATGGAGGTGAACTCGCCGAGCGAGAGATGCGCGAGCGCCGTCATGTAGGTGAGGCACGCCATCGCCTCGAGGCCGGAGCGCAGCGCGACCAGCGGATTGGCGAGCGTCTTCAGCCGGCGCGCCTCTCCGAGCGCGAGCGCGACGGCGAGCGCCAGCGCGATCGCCATGACGCCGCGCAGCGCCATGATCTCGCTCGCCGGCAAGCGGGCGGAGGCGAGCTTGATGACCGTGTCGTTGGTGGCCTGCACGACCATGCCCGCCACCATGGCGATGACGCCGCGGGCGGTGGGATCGAGACCGGACTTGTCGGAGGCGTAGGCGAGATCGGAGGCGGACATCGGGCGCATGCGGGAGAGAGTCTTATGGAAGACTCATTTCTAACCGGAAAATCTTAACGGCGGTTAGGCATGGGCCGCGCTTTCTCGTCATGGCCGATATGCGCGGGGGCGGCGAAGGCCGACGCGCTTTCGGCGCGGCGACGCCAGACCCGTCCGGGCGCGGAAGTATTCATCTGACAACGACGAAGTGAAGGGCCCGAGACGTCATCGGAATACGGCGATGTGCGTGGACGGGTCTTCGCAGTCAAATATAACGAGCGAAGACGCCCGGCGGAGGGCGCATTTGCTCGGGGGAGCTCATGTCGCGGTGGATACACGAACGGGTTTCGCCCCGTTGGACGACGGCGGCGGCCGCGGTCTGCCTGGCCGGCCTCGCGTCGACGTCGGCGGCCGCGACGACCGCGTGTTATTCGCCCGACCGCGCGAGCGTCCGCATCCCGGACGACGCGGACGCCGGCTGCGCGCCGAACGAGGTCGCGGCCCAGCTCGAGGCCACCGGGATCCGCTGGCGCGGATCATGGAGCGCCAAGAAAACCTATGCGGTCAACGACGCCGTCCAGTTCAAGGGGTCGTCCTTCATCGCGCGGCGCAAGAGCCAGGGCGTGCGCCCGCCGGACGAAACCAACTGGAGCCTGATGGCGTCGAAGGGCGCCGACGGCGACCGTGGCCCGACAGGTCCCAGAGGCGCTGCGGGTCCGCAAGGGCCTGAGGGACCAGCGGGACCCTCCGGCCCCCAAGGCCCGACCGGACCGCAGGGCGAGGCGGGCGCCCAGGGGCCAGCCGGCGTTCAGGGTCCTGTCGGGGAGCAGGGACCGGTTGGTGAGCAAGGACCTGCGGGGCCGCAGGGGCCCGCCGGTCCCGGCGGGGTGACGGGCGGAACCCAGACGGTGACCACGCACAGCGTCGGGGCGTTCGGGCCGACCGTCAGCCAAGTCCTTATGACGACGCCGAGCTTCACGGCGGAGCGGGATATGAGGTGCCTCGTGATCGCGACGGTCCAGCTGTCCGACCCGTCGCCGCCGCCCGCCGGCGACGCCTCGATGTTCGTCAAGATCGCGTTCAACCGCGGGCTCGGCAGCGATGACGACCGGCGCGAGGACCAGACCTATGTCAGCAACGGGATCGCGGGCCGGCAGCCTTCCGTGACGCGCTCTTCGGCAGTTTCGGTGCCGGCCGGGACCGCGGTGCGGTTCGGCGTCAGCCTGAAGAACACGCTCAACTGGGGCGGGGCGACGGCGTTCACGCAGGCGAGCTATTTCTGCTCCTAGCCGCGCGCAGGGCCTTCGCGAAAGACGGCGGCCGCCCGACCCGGCAGGTCGCCGGGCGGCCGCCGGAGCCCTCAGTACTTGTAGAGGATCTTCTCGATCTCCTTGGTGTCCTGGGTCTTGGTCAGAGCCAGCGACGTCAGGAGACGGGCCTTCTGGGGAGACTGGTCGGCGGTGACGATCCAGTCGTTCTCGTCGTCCTTCTCCTCGCCGTTGCGCACCACTTGGCCCGAGCCCGTCCGGGTCGCGCGCACGACGATGACGCCTGACTTGCGCACCTCCTTCAGCGGCTCCTCCATGTAGTCGGCGACCGAGCCGTTGCCGGTGCCGCCATAGATCAGCGCCTTCGAGCCGTTCGAGGTGATGGCCTTCAGGATCGTCGGGTCCATCGAGGTGTGGGCGTAGAACACGTCGACCTTAGGCAGCGCCGTGATCTGGTCGATGTCGAACTCGGTCGCGGTGGTGTGCGGGCGCGCGGGCAGGCGGTAGTAGTAGGGCTTCGACTCCACCACGACGCCGAGCGGGCCGTAGAGCGACTTGAAGGTCTCGACCTTCAGCGCGTTCGACTTGGTGACGTCGCGCGCCGAATGGATCTCGTCGTTCATCACGACCAGCACGCCCTTGCCCTTGGACTCCGGCGAGGCCGCCACCACCGCGGCGTTGTAGAGGTTGAGCGGGCCGTCGGCCGAAAGCGCGGTGCCGGGGCGCATGGCGCCGATGATCACCACGGGCTTGTCGGTCTTGAGCGTGAGGTTGAGGAGATACGAGGTCTCCTCGATGGTGTCGGTGCCGTGCGTCACCATCACGGCGTCGACGTCGGGCTGCTTCACGAGCTCGGAGATGCGCTTGGCGAGCTTGAGCATGCGCTCGTCGTTGTAGCTCTCCGAGCCGATCTGGAAGATCTGCTCGCCCTTGACGTTGGCGACCTCCTTCATCTCGGGAACCGCCGCGATGATCTTCTCCACCGCGACCTTGGCGCTGTCATAGTCGCCTGTGTTGACGCTCGACGCGCCCGCGCCCGCGATCGTGCCGCCGGTGCCGATGATGACGATGTTGGGCTTCTTGGCGGCTTGCGTCTGCGAGGCCTGCGGCGAGGCTTCCTGCGCCAAGGCGGGCGAGGCGGCCGCAAGGGCGACGGCGAGCGCGCCGACCAGCATGGCGGCGGGACGGCGCGAGGGGAACGCGGTCTTGGGTCGGGTCATCGGTCCTCTTCTCCTGAAGGTCGCGTCGGCGGCCCGAGGGGGGAGGCGAGGCGGGGGCCGCTCACGGCCCAGAGTGGCCCGGCCGACTTAAGTCGGACAAGGCTTTTGTTCCGCTGGCGCGTCGGACCTCTAGAAAAGCGTGCCTTCAGCCGCGACCACGGCCGCGCCGCCGATCGTCGCCCCGGCGAGCGTGCCGTTTGAGATCTCGAGCCCGAGTTCGATGACGCTCGGCCGCTTCATCTCGAAGCCCTGGCCGATCCTGAACGCGTGGGTTCCCTCCGCAGGGGCCTCGAAGGCCGTCAGCGCGCCCGCGAAGGAAGCCGCGGCCGATCCGGTGGCCGGATCTTCCGAAGCGTCCGCGCGCAGCATGCGGGCCCGGAAGGCGAGGGCGGGATCACCTGTCTCGCGCGTGTAGAGATAGGCGCCGCGGTCGGCGACGCCCGCCGCCCATGCGCCGGGCTGCGGCCGGGCGCGGCCGAGCGCTGCGAGGCTCTTCACCGGGATTAGCGTGAAGGCGTTGCCAGCGTCGAAGCGGGACGGGACATGGGCGTCGAAGCCGATGTCGGTCTCGTCCAGCCCGAGCGCCGCCGCGACGGCGGCGGGAGACGGCGGCGGCGCCACCGGCGCCGGCAGCTTCGTGAGCCGGAACGTCGCGCGGCCGGACCGCTTGCCGGTCGCCTCGACGTCGCAGGCGATGACGCCGACCTGCTCCTCGATCTCGAACCGGGCCGCGCGCCCCTTGCCCGCGACCGCGTCCATCAGCCCGAGCAGCACCGCCGTTCCGACCGTCGGATGTCCGGCGAAAGGCAACTCCGTCTGGGGCGTGAAGATCCGAAGCCGCGCCTTGCGCGCCTCGTCCTCCGCCGGGAGCAGGAAGACGGTCTCGGACAGGTTGAACTCGCGGGCGATCGCCAGCATCCCCTCGGAGTCGAGCCCGGAGGCGTCGAGCACGACGGCGAGCGGGTTTCCGGCGAGCGGCCGGTCGGTGAAGACGTCGAGGATGACATAGAGGCGCGACATGGTCCGCGGGGTAGCACGCGCGCCCGAGTCTCGTCACGGAGCTTCTCCGACTGGCGGTCGCCGTTCGGCGCGCTAACTCGGCGCGTCCAGTCCGCCGGAGCTGTTTCCATGAAGCCGCATGTCACCTGCCTGATGCTCTCCTCGCTCGACGGCCGGCTCGGCTCGGGCCGGTCGGGCGAAGGCGCGAAAGACGAGATCGCCGCCCGCGGCAAGGCGTTCGAAGACGCCCATGACGAGCTCGGCGGCGACGGCTGGATCATCGGCCGCGTGACGGGCGCGGAAATGTCCAAGGCGCTCGCGCATCCGCCGGCGAACTTCGAGGCCCCGCCGCGGCCGTTTCACTTCGCCCGGCGCGACGCGGCCGCCTACGGGATCATCGTCGACCCGCGCGGAAAGCTGCATTTCGAGAAAGCCGACATCGGCGGCGACCACGTGGTGGTCCTGCTCGCCGGCGGCGTCGAGGATGCGCATCTCGCAGAGCTCAAGGCCGACGGCGCCTCCTATGTGGTCGCTGAGGGCCCAGAGATCGACCTCCGCGCGACGCTCGAGCTGCTCGCGCGCGAACTCGGCGTGAAGCGACTGCTGCTCGAGGGCGGCGGCGGCGTGAACGGCGAGTTTCTCAAAGCCGGCGTGGTCGACGACGTCGTTCTGCTGATCTGGCCGTCGATCGTCGGACTGTCGGGCGAGCGTACGGTGTTCGAGTCCGGCGCGCACAGCCTCGCGGACACGGTCGGGCTCAAGCTCAGGAGCTGCGAGGCGAAAGGCGAGGTGGTTCGCCTCCACTATGACGTGACGCCCAAAACGACCGGCTGACACGCCGGAACCGCGGCCGTCATCCCGGCCGCAGAGCCGGGATCCAGAAACGCCGTCGTCTCGATGTTTCCTGCCCCGCTTTCGGATCTGGATCCCGGCTCTGCGGCCGGGATGACGCGCGAAGGTTCGAGCGCCGGGCGATCGGCCTATCCGGCCCTCAGCTTCCGTGCGGCCTCGACGGCGAAATAGGTCAGCACCCCGTCCGCGCCCGCGCGCTTGAAGGCCTGCAGGCTCTCCATCATGGCGGCGTCGCCGTCGAGCCAACCGTTTTGCGCGGCCGCCTGGATCATCGCGTACTCGCCCGACACCTGATACGCGAAGGTCGGCATGCGGAACCTGTCCTTCAGGCGACGGACGACGTCGAGATAGGGCATGCCTGGCTTCACCATCAGCATGTCCGCGCCCTCGGCGATGTCGAGCTCCGCCTCGAGCTCCGCCTCGTCGCCGTTGCCCGGGTCCATCTGATAGGTCTTCTTGTCGCCGACCAGCGCCTTTTTGGTGCCGATGGCGTCGCGGAACGGCCCGTAGAATGCCGAGGCGTATTTCGCCGCATAGGACATGATCTGGACGTCGGCGAAGCCCGCCTCGTCCAGCCCCGCCCGGATCGCGCCGACGCGCCCGTCCATCATGTCGGAGGGCGCAATCACGTCGGCGCCGGCCTCGGCCTGCACCAGAGCCTGCCGGACGAGCGTTTCGACCGTCGCGTCGTTCAGGATGCGCTCGCCCTCCATCAGCCCGTCATGGCCGTGGCTGGTGTAGGGATCGAGCGCGACGTCGGTGATGAGCCCGATCTCGGGAACCTCGCGCTTGATGAGCCTCAACGCCTGGCAGACGAGGTTCTGCGGGTTGAGGGCTTCCGATCCTTCGGGATCGCGCGCCGCAGGGTCGGTGAAGGGAAAGAGCGCGACAGCCGGAATGCCGAGCGCCGCGGCGTCAGCCACCGCGCGGGCCGCCTCGTCGACGCTCATGCGCTCGACGCCCGGCAGCGAGGCCACCGGCTCGCGGCGCTTCGCGCCGTCGATGACGAAGATCGGCCAGATCAGGTCGTCGACGCTCAGCGTCGTTTCGCGCACGAGGCGGCGCGTCCAGTCGGCCCGGCGATTGCGCCGCGGGCGGCGCGGCAGATCGAGCGCGCCGTCCCGGGTCCGGCCGGTCGTTCCGATCGTCTCGTGCATGCGGCGGCCTCCGGACCGTCTTTGGATTGGCGAGAGCCATAGCACCGCGCGAGGCCATGGCACAAAGCAGGGCGGGTTTGCGTGGAGAGGGGGAGTCGGACAACAGTGCGCCGCCTGAAGCCGGCGCCCCCTCCGCCGGCGACCCGGGAGACGCGATGTCGGCCGAGGACGACCGGAGCGATCCGCCGCCGATTTCGGCGCGCGACCAGCGCCTGTCGGCGGACAGGGGAACGCGCCCGTGGCGCTGGCGGCTCGAGGTGTTCCTGCGGGTCCTGTCGGCGGCCGAGATCGCCAAGGGCCTCGTTCACTGGGCGCTGCTGATCGGCTCCGGCGGCGCGGCCGAGCCGCTCGGCTCCGTCGCGCCCGGCTGGATGTTCGCCACCGTGTTCTTCGCCGTCGCCGATCCGGTCGCGGGCGTCGGGCTGTGGGTCGGGGCGGCCTGGGGCGTCGCCATCTGGCTCATCGCGGCGCTCGGCCAGATCCTTGCGGTTGCGCTTGGCGTCGAGGCCTTTGGCGGATGGGCTGCGGCGGGGCTCGTGTTCGCCGCCATGGCGACCTATGTGGCGCTGTCGATGATGGCGCGGCGCGAAGGCCGCTGAGCTGATCGGCGGACCACATTTCCTTCGCGAGTTCCGCCGGCGATGGTTTCTGCAATTTGAATGAAAAATGAAGATCGATTTACGTCTGTCGCAGCAACTCTCTGAAGACCTTGGGCGGCAAGAGTCTGTTTAGTCTGCTGGATAAATACAATTTTCATCACGCCATTTAAGCGCATTTTCAGAAGCGCGGCCTATCTTCGGTACCAACAGAGACGCGAAACAAAACGACGTCTCAAGTATATCGACAGACAGGAAGGCGTCAGTCATGAAGAACACCGCTCGCCGAATGGAGACCGCTCCCGCCGTCGACGCCGCCCAGCCGGCCGTTCGTCCGCTCTACCTCGAGGCGCTCACCCTCGTGGAGCGTCTTCACCGTCGCCTGCTCGACGTGATCAAGGACGAGTTCGACCGTCGCGGTCGCTCGGACATCAACTCGGTGCAGGCTCTGCTGCTCTACAACATCGGCGACGCCGAGCTCACCGCCGGGGAGCTGCGCACCCGCGGCTACTATCTGGGCTCGAACGTCAGCTACAACCTCAAGAAGCTGGTCGAGATGGGTTATCTCAGCCACCAGCGCTCGCGGATGGACCGCCGCTCGGTGCGCATCAGCCTGACCGAGCAGGGCCGCGAGATCCACGACATCGTCGAGAGCCTCTACGCCAAGCACGTTCGCACGATCGAGCAGGTCGGCGGCATCAACGCCGACGACTTCAAGACGCTGAACGTCGCGCTCGTCCGCCTCGAGCGCTTCTGGACCGATCAGATCCGCTTCCGCCTCTGATCGACGCGCCTTTCAGATCTGTCGACGACAAAGACGCGCCGCGGGCAAGCCCGCGGCGCGTCTTGCGTTGCGGCTACTTCGTCTTGAAGGCGTAAAGCGAGGAGTCGGCGGATCCGAAGTACAGGACGCCGTTCGACATCACCGGCGAGGAGTCGACGATGCTGCCGGTCGCAAACGAGAACAGCTGCTTTCCGGTCGCAAGCTCAAGCCCGTAGACCTTCGCGTCCTGCGAGTCGACATAGACCACGCCGTTGGCGACGCTCGGCGAACTGCGGACGATTCCGCCGGTCAGGAACGTCCATTTGGTGACGCCGGTCTTGGCGTCGAGCGCGTAAACCTGCCGGTCGTCGCAGCCGAAGATCACCATGCCGCTCGCCACCGCCGGCGAGGAGTTGATGGTGCAGCCGATGTTGAGGTTGAACCCGGGGGCGCCGTTGGCGGTCTTGTAGGCGTTGATCGTCGCGTCGGTCGAGCCGATGTACACGAGGCCGGCGGAGACGGCCGGCGACGAGAAGATCGAGTTGGTGGTCGATTTCGACCGTTTCTTCTTGCCGGTCCTGGCGTCGAACGCATAGGTCGAGCCGTCCCCCGAGCCGACGAAGACCAGCCCGCCGTCGAAGGCCGGCGACGAGTAGAGGCCGCCGCCGGTCTTGGGGCTCCACAGCTTCTTTCCGGTCTTGGCGTTGAACGAATAAAGGCTCTGGTCGAGCGACCCGATGATCACGCTCCCGTCGACGACCAGCGGCGACGAGCGGTCGACGATGCCCCCGGTCGGCGAAGCCCAGATCTGCGCGCCGGTCTTGGCGTTCAGCGCATAGACGAAGTTGTTCTGGCAGCCGAAATACACGACGCCGTCGACGACCGCGGGGGAGGTGGTGATCTTGCAGCCGGGCTGCCTGAACCAACCCGGCTGGCCATTGCTCGCCTTGAAGGTCCGAAGCGCGGAATCGCTTGTGGCGACGTAGACGACGCCCTTGACGACCGCCGGCTGCGTATAGACGCCGGCCGGAAGCGAGGCCTTCCACTTCTGCTTCAACTTCTTGGCGTCGCCCACGCCGACGACGGCTTCGTCAAGATTGAGGCTCGTGCGAGCCGGCCCCTGCTTGAACTGCTGCCAGTCGCCCGGCGTCGGCGTCGCGGCCACGGGTTCAGCTGCATTAGCGTAGCTGAAACCCATCAGAGTTGCTGCAAGAGCGAACAAAAGTGCGTATCTGGCGTAACGGATGTCCACTGGATACCTCCAATACCAAATAAACATGATCATCAATACATGAATGACGCGCGCCCACAACACATGGTTGTCCGGTATGAAAATCTCCAAAATTGACGGATAGTTCTGATGTTTTCGCGAGTTCATATTTTCAATTGATCACGGGTCCGTGCATCGGCGTTTGGCCGCCCGACGCGAGGCGGGCGCGTCGGCGCGCGGAGCGGCGGTCGCGAGCGCTTCACGATCCAGCGCGCGCGGCGCCTCGCCCGTCGTCCGACATCGTTCCGCCTCAAAGGCGCGGCATTCGGAAACGCTCGGGAAGTCCTTCGGCCGTCAGGCGTTTTGCGCGGTCAAAGGGTCGCGGTCGCGACGGCTTCCTTTCAGGCCGCTTGGCCGCCGGGGTCGGGGTTCGTTAACCATGGCTGAGGCACCTTGCGGCTTCGCGCGGAGAGCGGGCGAGGAGCCCGTGCCCGCATGTCCGGATCGCAGGAGCTCGTAGACGCCGTGACGGATCGCCCCTCTGATTTTTCCGCCGCCACCCGCCGCGGCGCGCTGAAGCTCGGTCTCGGCGCCGCCGCGGCGGGCGCTTTCGCCGGTTCGGCTGCGGCTCAGGAAATGAACCTCTTCAGCTCGCAGGCCGAGTGGAAGGACCGCTACGACGCGGCCGGCGGCGTCGCGACCCGGACCTCCTCCTCGCGCGTGCCGACGCTCAGCCCCGAGACCGCGCAGGCCACCGAACAGGCGATCGCGAGCTATCGCGAGCTGGTCTCGAACGGTGGCTGGGACACGGTGCCGAACGGCAATCGGCTCAAGCTCGGCTCCACCGGCGAGCGCGTCACGGCGCTGCGGCGGCGCCTGATGGTCACGGGCGACCTGTCCCCGAACCTCGGAATGTCGCCGACCTTCGATTCCTACGTCGAGGGCGCGGTGCGCCGCTTCCAGGCCCGCCACGGCCTCATTCCGGTCGGCGTCGTCGGCGACGACACGCTGCAGTCGCTCAACATTCCGGCCGCGACGCGCCTGCGGCAGCTCGAGATCAACCTCGTGCGCATCCGCACCATGGCGAACGGCAATCTCGGCGAGCGCTACGTGATGGCCAACATTCCGGCGGCCGAGGTCGAGGCGGTTGAGAACGGCATGGTGGCGGCCCGCTACACCGCCGTCGTCGGCAAGGTCGACCGCGCCTCGCCGGTGCTCGACGCCAAGATCCTGCAGGTGAACCTGAACCCGTTCTGGACGGTGCCGGCCTCGATCGTGCGGAAAGATCTCATTCCGCAGATGCAGAAGGATCCCCAGTACCTCACCAAGAAGAACATCCGGATCATCGACCGCAGCGGCGTCGAGATCTCGCCCGAGCAGGTCAACTGGCAGACCGACGAGGCCACCCGCTACATGTACAAGCAGGATCCCGGCGAGGACAACTCGATGGGAACCGTGCGCATCAACATGCAGAACCAGCACGGCGTCTACATGCACGACACGCCGTCCAAGAACCTGTTCGGCGACAACGCCCGGTTCCACTCCTCGGGCTGCATGCGCATTCAGAACGTCAAGGAGCTGTGCACCTGGCTCCTGAAACCCTCGGGCAATTGGGACCGTCGCGCGCTCGACGCCGCGATCAAGACCGGCAACCGCACCGACATCCAGGTGACGCCGCCGGTGCCGGTCTACTGGCGCTATGTCTCGGGCTGGGGCGCGGCCGACGGCACCGTGCAGTTCCGCGAGGACATCTACGGACAGGACGGCACCGGCGAGCTCGCCATGGCCGACGGCGGTGCGAGCCAGGCGACGGGGTCGTCGCAGCGGTGACGCCGAGGCGGCCCTTCGGTCGTCCATCGAATTCGCCCGGCGTCGACGCGGTCGCGCCGGGCGAAGTGCTGTTTGAGTTCATCACCCGCGGAAACGCGACGCGCTGCGCGGCGATCGACGCCGCGACCGGAGTCGAGGTGGTGGTCGTCGGCCCACCGAGCGCGGTCGAAACCCAGCTCAAGGCCGTCGCGCTGCGCAAGCTCAGGATGCGGCTCGCCAAGGGCTAGGGCCGCATCCTGGAGCGGTGAGATCAGTCCGCCTTGGCCGCCGCCGGCTTCTTCGCGCCGCCGGGCTTCGGCTTGGCGGCCTTGAGTTCGCGCACGTCGCGGCTGAGCTTGGCGAGGCCTTCGGCGAGAAGGCCCAGGCTTTCGAGCATCAACGCCCGATCGGCGTTCTTCGGATCCTTGATGGACCCAGCCCGCTCTGCGAGCTTGGTCTGAAGTTCGGTGAGCCGTTTCGCGATCGGTTCGTTGGCAGCCATCGGCAGTCCCCCAGTACGCTTGATCCCGCTGCCTTTCTTGCATTGGCGCCGGGCCAAGGAAAGCCCTGCGCCTTGGTTTTGACAACTTTCGGGTCGCGATATAGAAGAGAACAAAGAAAGAACTTATCGGCCCGCTCGTCCGGCGCGGCGGCGCTTTGTGGACAAGCCCCGAGGGCGGGCGACTTCCGCGCGGCGGCGCACTAGGGTGCGGGCCTTGGCCCTTTAGCGAAGGACGGCAGGAGAGACGACGATGGCGGGCAGCGTGAACAAGGTCATTCTGGTGGGCAATCTCGGGCGCGACCCCGAGGTGCGCCGCCTGAATTCGGGCGAGCCGGTCGTCAATCTCCGGATCGCGACGTCCGAGACCTGGCGCGACAAGGGCTCCGGCGAGCGCCGCGAGCGCACCGAATGGCACCAGGTCGTGATCTTCAACGAAAACCTCGCCAAGGTCGCCGAGCAGTATCTGCGCAAGGGCTCCAAGGTCTATATCGAAGGCCAGCTCCAGACCCGGAAATACACGGACGCCTCCGGCGCCGAGAAATACTCGACCGAGATCGTGCTGCAGCGCTATCGCGGCGAGCTGACCATGCTCGAGGGCCGTGGCGGCGGGGGCGGCGACGACGCTTATGAGGGCGGCGGCGGGGGCGACAGCTTCGGCCGGTCGAGCCCGATGGAGCGCCGCCAGCCTGCGCCGGCCGGCGGCGGCGGTGGTGGAGGCGGCGGCGGTCGCGGCGGCTATGGCGACGCCATGGACGACGACATCCCGTTCTAGAATGCGGTACATGTGGTTTTGTCCACTGTATGTGATAACCGATTCTAATCGCTAACTTTTAAGCGAACATGGTCGGGGGCCGATTGAGGAATTTCAGGGTCGTATCTGGCGGTAGTTCAATTTCGTAAACTACTGTCAGCTAAGTTTCTGAAATGACCGATGAAATTGCCCCGTTCAGTGTAAAGCTGCTACGATTCCGCAATGGTGAGCGCTTCCCGGCCGTCGTTGACTGCCGGGGGCTGCTGGCAGCGCAGCCCAACGTTTACGCTCTGCTCTCCTTGCGCCCGCGAGAGCAGGCGGCGGCAACCAGCGAACAGCGCTTGAGGGCAGTCTGCACGGCGCTCAACTGGGCGGAGAGCAGGGCGCTCAACTTCAAGGCTAGGATCGAAACGTTCGAGCTTCTGAGCTCGTACGAGGTCGAAGATCTCAAGGACGCCCTGCGCGTCAGCGCCCGCGCTACGAAAGGCCAAGGGGCAAAGAGCGTCGTCGGAGCGGCGCAGTTCGTCGATCGGTGTCACGCCGTTCGCGATTATGTCGCTTGGCACGCTAAGACGGCGCTTCAGCGCATTCGCGTCGGAGATCCGCGGCTAGGTGAAGCACGGCTTTGCCTCGATCGCTTCATCAAGATGATGAACGACGGACTTCCGAGAAGCGGCAAGTCGGACAAGGTCGTTGTCGGCGATGGTGCGCTTCAAGCGATGCTCGCGGCCGCAGCGCCCGGATGCGATGAAAACCCTTTTCAGACCCAGCATCAGCATCGAAATTTTGCGCTGCTCTTGCTTTACTACGAGACAGGCATGAGGCGCGGCGAAGCGCTGAAGCTTAAGGGGCAGGATCTCAACCTTCAGGGCGAAAATCCATCTGTCACCGTTGCCCGACGTCCTGATGACGCCGACGACCGACGGCGCGTCGCGCCGCAGGTGAAGACCCTCGGGCGTACGATCCCGATTACCAAGCATCTCGCTCACGCTCTTCGAGTTTGGATAACCGAGCACCGGACCGACGCTCGGCGGTACCCCGACGCGCGGCGTACCCCGTTTGTCTTCGTGTCCCGGGCCGGTCAGGCGCTCGGGCTCAGGACCGTCAACGACATGTATGAGTTACTCCGGAAGAGGGTCGCAGGGCTGCCCGCTGAGCTCACGACACACGCCAACCGTCACGCCGCGAACTCCCGTTTCTCCGCCGGGAGCAAGGAGCTCGGCTGGAATGACGCCGAGACCGCGCTTGCCAGGAATTATCATTTTGGATGGGTAAAGGGGTCTGATCAAGGGGTCCATTACAACAAAGAATACGTGAGAAAAATGTCCGAAGCTTATGTCGCCAGTATTCAGCGTAAGAGCGCACCGGAGTAATCTTAGTGAAGCCTAATATACTATCACAAAATCAAGCTTCGTTTCCATCGATGGGCATCATCGTTGATCGCGCGGGACTTAACGTCGATGCGAGTGGTTGGCGGTGGGTACTGAACAGCGCGGGAGAACAAGTTTATCTCAATTGGGAAAGATTTCCGCGATGTTCATACGAGGTATTAACGGATACTGTTAGATACTTTGCTAGAAGAATTAAGTCAAAATCTCCTGATGCGGTGTATGCAACATTCGAAACATTGCTATATTTGTCTCATAGTCCGAGTTTTGTTGCCGCCGCAGACGGTAATGATGAGTTGTCAATCGACGTATTTAATGAAGTGCGAGGCTTCCTCGAAGGGCGGTTTGAAAATAGCATCTGGCGATTGCATCATGTGCGGCACTGGTATCGCTCTTGTGCCGATTACGGTAGTGCGGCGTTCTCACCTGAAGTAGCGTTCGAGCTTTATGAGAAAACGATTGGCGGTAATAGGAAAGGTCGTGCTGTACTGTCGTTAGATCCTGAAGAGGGTCCGCTCGTCGATGTTGAGATAACCGCTCTTCTGAACGCGTTGAACGATGAGCGTCGGCGAAAAACGTTTCGTCTTGATCATGCAGCGGCAATTTGGTTGTGTATTGCCTTGGGCTGTAATCCAAAACAGATGGCGTTACTTCGGGAATGTGATCTTCAGCTCATGGAAGAGAGTGGGGTCCGCTTTTTCCATCTTAAAGTGCCGCGTGTGAAGAAAAACCACGACGTTCCTCGTGCCGCATTCCGTACGAGAAAGTTGACGGTAGAAATTGGCAATGTTCTCCTAAGCTTAATAGCAGAAAATCGCGCTCGTGAAGAAGGTTATGGTCGAGTCACAGGTCCAAACAGTCCTATTTTCATGCGCCGTAATGTCAGGATGCATTCCGCAGGTGCCATGCAAGAATATGGACGCCACCTTTATCCGAGCGAATTTACAAAGTTAGTCTCCGACGGCGTCAGGAGATTGGGCGTTGTTTCGGTCCGAACGGGACTTCCGCTGGCCGTGACTACACGGCGCTTACGTTACACGTTCGCGACCCGCCTTGTCCGCGAAGGCGCAAGCATGGAGGAGATTGGCGAGGCACTGGATCACACTGATCTCCAGAACGTCAGGGTCTACTTCGACATCAAGAGCGACATCGTCGATTCTCTCGACCGCGCCATGGCCCTGAAACTTGGACCGGTCGCCCAGGCCTTCCTCGGGAAACTGGTTGCTTCGGAAAGGAAGGCCGAGCGTGGAGACGATCCCAGCAGCAGGGTGATGGCGGTCGACAAAGCCTCTGGACGCCCGGCTGGTCTCGGCACGTGCGGAGAGCATTCGTTCTGTGACCTGCTCGCTCCGATCGCCTGTTACACCTGCAGTCAGTTCCAGCCTTGGATCGATGGGCCTCACGACAAGATCCTGGACGATCTCCTTGCGCAGCGAGAGCGGAAAAAGGCTGCGGGCATGGATGGTCGGATGGTGGCGATCCACGACGCGACCATCCTCGCTATCGGCGATGTGATCCAGCGCATCACGGAGGTGCGCGCGGCATGAATATCCACGTTCTTCCGTCTGCCAGACATCTCGACGCGCAGACGAACCTTGAGAACTTCATCGCCAAGGCTCGCGCCTTGACGGCATTCGGCGCAGTCGACTTCGACGCGCCTATCTGGGCCGTGACGCTGATCAAGCAAAAACGTGCAAGCAGCGGCAGGTCCGGGGTCAACCGACTGTATTTTACCGAGGTGCTGGCCGGAGGACGAGGCGAAGATGGGCGGGTCCCCCTGCACGAACCCTTCGCGAGCTTCCTGAAGGCAGTCGTTCGATCCCGAGAAAGCGATGGAGCTAAGCATCTCGACGACCATGCCGCGCTGATCGCCGCTGCTCGGTTCCTCCATGAGGAAATGGCCGAGATCGGCTTCGACCCCTGCTCTCTGGACCCAGATACGTTCTACCGCGCCGCCATCGCCGCCAAGAAGGCTCAGAGTGCTTCGACGGCTTATTCGACCGGCAAGAAACTTGTCGAGATCGCAGGCTGGGTCGATCGCTTTGGTGTCGGTCGCACGCGCATCGAATTCCGAAACCCGATCAAACGACCGGACGGAACCGAGGGCCGATTGGATGCCGCAGCGCGGGAGCGGCGGGAGGAGAAGCTGCCGACCGACGCGAGCCTTAATGCGCTCGCCAGGCTTGCCAACCTCGTCACCGAAGACGTCGACATTCTCCGCATTCGCGTGATCGAGTTGCTGGTCTGCGGCGGCTGGCGCATCAACGAACTTCTGAGCATCCCAGCCAACTGCGAGGTTGAGGAGGCAGCCTATCGCGACGGCAAACCGGTGCTCGACGACAAGGGTGACCCAGTTGTCCGCTACGGCATCCGGTATTGGGCGGAGAAGGGCGCGCCGCCAGCGCCGAAGTGGATCCCGTCAGCCCTCGTGGACGTCGCGCGGCGGGCGATCGCGGACATCCGCCGCATCACCGAACCGACCCGAGAAGCAGCTGCGTACGCCGCTCGTCACCCGTGGGGGGTGAAAGTTGAAGGCCTCGACGATGGTGATCCCGAGTGTCTCATTGAGTGCAGCGCGGTCGGCGCTCTTTTAGGGATGACGCATCGCACAAGCGGCCTTCAGTGGTGTCGTTCGTGGAGTGTGCCGCTCGTCCAAAGCGCTGTCGGAATGTCCGCGACCCGTCGAGACGTATCGAGAGTCATTAGGCGCGAAATGCCGCAAGTGCCGCCGGATAGTCCTTTGCGGCTGGATGAGCATCTATTTCTCATACCTCAGAACTTCACCCATCCCGGACGCACCTCGATCCCTGGATCGGTGCGCTTCCTTACCGACGGCATGATCGGTCTGTTCATCACCGGCAAAGAGGGCGCACCGTCGATCTTTGAGCGGTTCGGCATGGTCGAGGACGACGGGTCGCCTATCCGGATGAATAGCCATCAGCTGCGGCATTGGCTCAACACGTTGGCCCAGGCCGGCGGGATGAGCCAGATGGAGATCGCGCGCTGGTCCGGCCGCAAGGATGTCCGGCAGAACGCGGCCTATGACCACGTGTCGGGGGCCGAGCTCGCTGGCAAGGTTCGCAAGCTGGTCGAGAACGGCGAGATGAGAGGGCCTCTCGCCGAAGCGCACGAACGCTTGCCTCCGCGCGATCGCGCCTCCTTCCGGCAGACCCAGATTGCGACAGCGCACCTGACCGAGATCGGCCTGTGTCTTCACGACTGGAGCCTGCTGCCCTGCACGAAGCACGGTAGTTGCCCTGACTGCACCGAGCATTGCGTAAAGAAGGGCGATGCGGGCCAGTGCGGTGCGGCCGAACGGCTGCTTGCCGAGACCAACGCCCTGCTGGAAAGCGCGGCCGTCGAAGCAGACGAAAGGACCTACGGCGCGGCGCGCTGGGTGGAGGCTCACCGCCGGACGGCTCGCGGCCTCGAGGCTATCGTCGCCGTGCATCATGACCCCAGCATTCCCAACGGCACGCTGGTTCAGATCGCAAGGCCCTGAGGGGCCGTCGGAGGGGAGTGTTCACCTCCTTGCTGTCTACTTGGTGGCTCCGGGCCGAATCACCGTCGAGCCCAGTCTGGGTGGGGCAGATGGCCGTGAAGGAGAAGGGTAGTCGACGTTCGCCAGCCCGCGCTCCGCGGACGGGCAGCCGGCGGCATCTCGACGAAGCGACCGTGGCGCGGATCCGCGAGGTCATCTTGACCTGGGCGGCTCTTCCGCTCCGCTGGGAGGATATATCAGCGGCGCTCAAACAGCTCGGCGTCGGTTCGTGGACCAGGCAGGCGCTGGCGGCGAAGCCCGAGATCGTCGATGCCGTCAAAACCCGTAAGGTCGCCTTGGCCGGCGGCGCGAAGCGGCGCTCCCGTGATCCAGAGGTCGTCATCCTTCGACGACAGGTCGAGGATCTGCAGGAGCGCATGAAGGAACTGGCCGAACGCAACGCCTGGTACGAGGAGCGGCACCTCATCATGCTGCGCAACGCGGCCGTGAAGGGCGTCAGCGAGGCCGAACTCATGAAGGCGCTTCCGCCCATCGACCGGAGCAGGTTTTGACTGCGGCCGCAGGGCAGTCTGGAGCGGCGGCCGGCGCCGAGAATTCTCGCC
The DNA here is from genome assembly GCF_042648545.1 of Chenggangzhangella methanolivorans. Lineage (NCBI taxonomy): Bacteria > Pseudomonadati > Pseudomonadota > Alphaproteobacteria > Hyphomicrobiales > Methylopilaceae > Chenggangzhangella > Chenggangzhangella methanolivorans. The sequence continues at coordinate 1,130,453 of NZ_JBHRXS010000006.1, read as the reverse complement.
GCCTTCAGGAGTATCTCGACGCGCTCGCGGCCGAACGTCGCCCGCTTCCGATGCGCAACGGTCGCGTCAACGTCTCGGCCGTGGCGCTGGCCTGCGGCTTCGACCGGCAGGTTCTCTACAAGAACCCGGCGGCGAAGGAAGCGCTGGACCTCGCGGTCGAAGCGATGGGGCTCGCGCCCGAGAACGCTGAGGAGCCTGACGTAAAGCCGGAAGTCCGCACGCCGGACCGGCGCGAGCGACGCATCCACAAGCTCGAACAAGAGAACGCGGCGCTCCGCGCCGAGGTCGCCGGCCTGCGGGAGCGCCTGCGGCGGGTCGAGCATGTCGAGACGCATATGGTGGAGACGGGACGCTGGGTCTCTTCTCTCCCGTTCCTCGGTGAGACCGGGGAATGACCGTTCCTCGGAGCCGACCTGCGAACAGCAGGCCGCCGCGCGCAGGGGAAGGGAAGGGGGCGCGCCTCGGCGCGCCGCTTGCGCTTGCCCCTTCCCTGGACCGAGCACGGTGGCATGGTGGGCGTGGGTCGGCGGGGCACGTCCCGATGGCCGCTCTGATCCGCCACCTCGCTGAGACGCCAGCCTTCGAAGGTATCGGCTGGGCGAAGGCCGCTCGGCTGGCGGAAGTCTTCGGGCCGGATCTTCCACGGCTCCTCGCCGGCGGCGACCCGAACCCGTTGGCGACGGTGGTGGGAGAGCGGGAGGCCGAGACGCTGGTTCGAGCTTGGGCTGAGGATCTCGCGCGAGGAGACGTCGTGGTCTGGCTCGAGGAGCGCGGCTTCGATCCGCGCCTGGCCGGAAAGGTGATGCGCCTCTGGGGAGCGGAGGCCGCCCAACGCATTCGCAGTCAGCCTTACGCCATGATGGCGCTCGCCTCTTGGCCGACCGTCGACGCCGCCGCGAAGCGCATAGGGACGGCCGAGGACGATCCCGCCCGACTGATCGCCGCCGTCGAGGCTGTGCTCTACGAGCGCCTGCAGAGCCAGCACACGTGGACGAGCGACGCCACCCTCCGAGCCCGCCTGCGGAAGCTTCTCGGCCCTGTAGGAGCTGTTCTGACGTCTCGCGCGGTCGACCATGCCCGGGACGTTGGGGCCGTCGTGAGCAGCGATGGAGGGTGGCAGCCGGCCGGCGCGGCTATGATGGAGGCCTACGTTGCGTCCCGGCTCCTGACCGCGCTGTCAGAGCCCGTCCAAGGCGACCTGATCGCCCGTGAGGTACCCGAAGAAGAAATCGATCAGTGGCTCGATGGTGCGAGACGTGAGGTCGGGGTCGAGCTGAACGAGGAACAACGCGCCGCGGTCCGCCTGGCGGTCCGGTCTCGGTTCGGCATGGTGCTCGGGGGAGCGGGCGTCGGGAAAACGACAGTCCTGAAGGCCGTCTGCGCGGCGAACGAGGCGTTCGGCAGAGTTGTTCACCAGATGGCCCTGGCTGGCCGTGCAGCGGTCCGGATGCGCGAGGCGACTGGTCGGCCAGCATCGACCATCGCGGCCTTCCTGAAAGCCTGTGAGGCGAAAAAGGTGGCTCTTGGGCCGGAGAGCCTCATCGTCGTCGATGAGAGCTCCATGCTTGACCTGCCGACGCTCTACCGCCTGCTGCGGCACATGCCCGAGGAGAGCCGCTTGCTGTTGGTCGGCGATGAGGCCCAGCTCGGACCCATCGGCTTCGGCCTCACCCTCCACGCGTTCGCCGAAGCTCCTCAGGTTCCCGCCATCCGGCTCAGACGGATCTATCGCCAGGCGGCGACTTCGGGCATCCCGGTCGTAGCGGCCGCGATCCGAGAGGGTCAGTGGCCGACGCTCGAGCATCAGGTCGGTTTGGACGGCGTCGCCCTAGTCAGCACGGACAGCGCCCCGACCGCCGACCACGTCGTCGATGTCGTCGAGCGCCTCGGAGGCTTCGGCCACGACCTTCGCATCCTTACCCCGCTCAGGGCTGGTGATACCGGCTTGGAGGCGCTGAACGGCCTGTTCCATCGCCTTCTTAGTGTGGGAAGGGCCCGGGTTCCCGGTCGCGACCTTGCGCTGGGCGAGCCCGTCATGTTCGGCCGAAACGACTATCGTCGCGACCTGCGCAACGGCAGCCTCGGCGTCGTGGTGCGCATCGACGATGCCGTTGAGGTCGACTTCGACGGCGAGCGCCATGAGTTCGTAGGGTCAGCTCTCGACGACCTGTCGCTCGCCTACGCGGTCACCGTCCACAAGGCGCAAGGATCTCAGTTCCGCAGCGTGGTCGTCCCGGTCACGCGCTCGCGGCTGCTCGATCGGTCCCTGATCTACACCGCGGTCACGCGCGCGACCGATCGGGTCGTGCTCATCGGCGAGGCTGACGTTCTTGCAGAAGCCGTTCGCCAGCCCTCCGCCGCCGGCAGGCGTGAGACCGGCCTCGGAAGGCCTGCGTTCTGGCGGGATCACGCGGTAGCGTGATATGCTCGAAACTGGATCGGCGAGGGCCGCTCCAGCATGTTCGCCAACCACCGTCAGATCGACCAAATGAGCGACAGACGACATTTGTCGCTCATCACGTCCAAGGATTCTTGAAGCTGCTCAACGCCGTAACACACACAGTGGCGCTTCTGTACCGCACAGAACCTTTCTGATCTCGAGCCGCCGGAGCGGGTCCGATCCCCGACCTCGGCCCCAGCGTCCGTTGGTCATGGTTTGACGGATGCGCGCGCCATGCTATGGCCGCGCGACGGCGACGCGGGGGCGAAGTGGTGGCGGCACGAGGCGGCTTGATGCGACGGGCGGGGGGCGTTCTCGCCGCCTATCTCGTCGTGTTGCAGGCCGTCTTGGCGGGCGTCGCGCTCGGCGCGGCTCCGGCGGCCGCCGATCCGTTCGGCGTTTTGTGCCGCACGATCGCGGACGAGACGTCGGCCCCGGACGACGGCGGCTCGGACAAGAGCCACAAGGCGCTGCCCGACTGCTGCGTTTCCGGATGCGCGCTCCATGCGGTCGCCGCCGCGCCGCGCGACGTTCAGATCGTTCCGGACGTTCCGCAGGTTCTCGGCGGAACGGAGCGGCTTTGGGCGGACGCGCTCGCGCCGCCTGCGCAAAAACGAACTCCACGAAATCCAAGGGCTCCTCCGCGCGAGGCGTGATCGCGGCCTGCAAGGCCGCGCGTCGTTTCGCCAAGACCTCGCCGGCCGGGCAGGGCGTCGCCCGCCGCCGCGCGGGCCAAGCCCTTTCGCGTGGAGTTTTCCGAAGTGTCCGTTCGTTTCTCGCCGGCGCGCAGCGCCGCGCGTCGCCGCGCCTTGTTTTCCGCCGCCGCCGTCGCGGCCCTGCTCGTCGCCTCCCCCTCACTGGCGCAACCCCCGGAAGGGGACGGCGAGGCTGCGACCCCTCTCGACGAGATCGCGATCGAAGGGCGCGGCGAGGGCGACGCCTCCGCGCCGGCCGCGCGGCTCAAGCGCACGAGCGAGGCCGCGAGCCGCCTCGGCCTCACCGTGCGCGAAACGCCGGCGACCGTCGACGTGCTCACACAGCAGCAGCTGCAGGAGCAGGGCAGCCGCTCGCTGATCGAGGCCTACAACTCCGCGCCGGGCGTCGTCGCCGGCAACCTGCCGGGCGAACCCGGCGTCACCGCGATCCGCGGCTTTTCGCGCGGGGCGGTCGGCTATGTGATCGACGGGGTGAGGGCGATCGATCCGCTGATCGCCTCGCGCAACTACGACACCTACAGCTTCGACCGGATCGAGATCCTCAAAGGTCCGGCCTCCGTGGTCGACGGGGCCGGCGCGCTTGCGGGCACGATCAACCTCGTGACGCGCAAGCCGGAGTTCGACGTCTTCAAGGCCGACGGGCTGCTTTCCTACGGCTCGTTCGACAGCGTGCGCGCAGGAGCGGCCGTCAACGTCGCGCCGAGCGAGAACGTCGCCGCCGCGGCGAGCGTGCTCTACGGACGCTCCGACGGCTATGTGAACGACACCGACAGCGAGAACGTGCAGGTCACCACCGCGATCGCGCTGAAGCCGACCGATCGCCTCAAGATCACGGCGGCGTTCGACTATTTCCACGACGACTTCCGCACCGCCTATTTCGGCACGCCGCTGCTGCCCTCGGACGTCGCGCGCGACCCGAGCGGCGTCGTGACGGGCCGCGGCTTCGTGCTCGACAAGTCGATCTGGAAGAAGAACTTCAACGTCGACGACGGCGTGATGAAGTCCGACGCCGTGTGGGCGCGCGCCGGCGCCGAGTACGAGCTCACCGACGCCTGGACGCTGAAGAACGACTTCGGCTTCTACAGCGCCGACCGGCTGTGGCGGAACTCGGAGGACTACACCTACGTGGCGACCCAGCCGGGCGACGCCAAGCTGCGGCGCGACGCGACGCTGATCTCCCACGACCAGCAGTCCTGGACCAACCGCACGACGGCGAACTTCGACGGCGAGATCGGCGGCATGCGCAACCGCTTCACGACGGGCGTCGAATACATGCGCACCGAGTTCGGCTCGAGGCGCCGGTTCGGGACCGTCGACTTCGTCGATCCGTTCGACTTCGACCGGGGAGACTTTCCCGACACCGCGGGCTTCGCCACCCGGCAGAACTTCGACAGCACGGTCGACAACACCGCCGTTTTCGTCGAGAACGCGCTCAACCTCACGCCCGAATGGATCGTGGTCGGCGGCGTCCGGCAGGACTGGATCGACCTCGACCGCAAGGTCGACGACCTCAACGACCCGACGCTGTCGGACCGTTTCGGCAACAAGTTCAAGGCGACGTCCTGGCGCATCGGCACGGTCTACGACCTCACGCCGCAAGTCAGCCTGTTCGGCCAGTACACGACCGCGATCACCCCGGTCAGCTCGCTCCTGCTGTCGAGCTCGGCGCGCGCCGCCTTCGACCTGACGAAGGGCCGGTCGGTCGAGGGCGGCGTCAAGACGCTTCTTTGGGACGAGCGGATCGCCGCGACGGCGTCGATCTACCAGATCGAGCAGGACAACATCCTGACGCGCGATCCGGTCACGCCGGCACTCACCGTCCAGGGCGGCAGCCAGCGCTCGCGCGGCGTCGAGCTCGACGTCTCGATGGCGATGACGAGCCAGTGGAAGGTCAACGCCAACGCGGCCTTCCTCAAGGCGGAGTTCACGAAGCTTTCGGAAGGCGGCGTCAGCCTCAAGGGCAACCGGCCGCTCAACGTTCCGGAGCGGACGATCAATCTCTGGACCACTTATCGGCTGGCCGAGGCGCCGATCACTTTCGGGGCCGGCCTTCGCCATGTCGGAAGCTTCTACACCGACAACGCCAACACGATCCGCGTCGCCGGCCGCACGCTGTTCGACGCGTCAATCGCGGTCGACGTGCCGGCGGGCGGCGTCGTCACGCTCCGGGGCCGGAACCTCACCAACAAGCTCTACGCCGAGTGGTCGGGCTATTCCTCGACCCAGGTCTATGTCGGCGCGCCGCGCAGCTTCGACCTGACCTACAGCGTGAAGTTCTGAGAGGGGAGGCGGCGATGGGCTTTTTCCAGAACCCGGCGCTCTACCGCGCGGTCTGGCGCTGGCATTTCTACGCCGGGCTGATCGTCGCCCCGTTCCTGCTGATCCTCAGCGTGACGGGGGCGATCTATCTCTTCAACGACGAGATCAACGACGCGCTCCATGCGGACAAGCGCATCGTCGCGCCGCATGAGACGACGCTGCCGCTGGGCCGCCTCGTCGCCGCGGCCGCGGCGAGCGTCCCGGGCGGCGAGGCCACCCGGATCGACACCTGGGCGGGCGCCGACCGGAGCGCGCAGGTCTACGTCAAGGACGGGCAGGGCGGAGAACGCCGCGTCTTCGTCGATCCGGGGACCGGCGCCGTGCTCGGCTCCTACGTTTACGACCGGACGCTGGTGGGCTTCGCGGACCGCTTCCATGGCTCGCTGATGCTCGGCAAGGCCGGCGACGCCATCGTCGAGCTCGCGGCCTGCTGGGGCGTCGTGCTCATCGTGACGGGGCTCTATCTCTGGTGGCCCCGGGGAGCGCGGCGTTTCGCCGACGCTCTCGTCCCGAAACTCCGGGGGACCGGCCGGCCGTTCTGGAAGAGCCTTCACGCCGCGATCGGCGTCTGGACGGCGGCCGTCCTGCTGTTCCTCATCCTGACCGGACTGCCATGGGCGAATGTGTGGGGAACGCTCCTGCGCGCCGGGACCGAGGCCGCAGGGATCGGCTACCCGGTCAGCCACCGCAACCACGGCGCCGTGCCGGCCTCGGCCGAGACGATGAAGCAGGCGACCGGAGAGGCGCCCTGGACGCTCGAGACCGCGCCGATGCCGGCCTCGCGGGAGCAGGCCGGGGACGAGCATGCCGGCCATCATGGCGGCCACATGAGCGCCCCCGCGGACGCCGCCGCCGCGCCGATCGGCGTCGACCGCGCGGGCGAGATCCTCGCCGCGGCCGGCATGGCGCATCCCTACCGGCTCTCGCTGCCGAAGGGGGCGGCCGGGGTCTACTCGGCTTATGTCTATCCCGATCGCCCGCAGGGGCAGCGGACGATCCAGATCGACCAGTACTCGGGCGCGATCCTGAACGACGTCGGCTTCGCCGACTACGGCGTGGCCGCCAAGGCGGTGGAGCTCGGCGTCCAGCTCCACATGGGCAACTATTTCGGCCGCGCGAACCAGTTCGTGATGCTGCTCGCCTGCGTCGGGACCGCGGCGCTGTCGATCACCGGGCCGATCATGTGGTGGCGCAGACGACCGAAAGGCCAGCTCGCCGCGCCGCGGACGCTCGAGCCGACGCGGCTGCGCACGGTGGCGACGATCACGCTCGTCATCGGGATCCTGTTCCCGCTCGCTGGACTTTCGCTCGTCGCCGCGCTTGGCGTCGACCGGCTGATGGCGCGCCGAGGCGCCGGCGGCTGACTTCGCCGTTAAGCATTTCGAAAAAAACACCCTCACGGGTTGTGGATGCGTCTGGCGCTCGCCTCATCAGGCGGTAGTCTGATCCCTAACAAACTGGGGGCGGGGCGATGCCGAAATCTGCTGCGATCGCGAGATTGACGTCGGCGGCGAGGACGGCCGGCGAAAAGGCGGGCTTCGCCGCTCTCGTGATCGCGATCGTCGTCGCGCCTTCGGCCATCGCTTCCGCTCTGGTCGCCGCCGACGTCGTCTGGGAACTGGTTGTCGCAGCCTCGAACGCCGTCACCGCGACGCTCTATGCGACGTCGCCGGTGGTGCGCGACAGCCCCGGCCAGACCGCGGACGCGCTCAGGTTCCTGTTCGGCGCGATCCTGGCCGCCGCAGCCCCCTCGGTCTCGATCGGGGCGTTCGAGCGCGCATGGGGCGCGAAGGCGCTCGCGGCGCTGCTGTTCTATCCGCTCTGGCTCATGGTGATCCTCGCGCCCGCGATGGTCGTGCGCCAGTTCGCGTCCGAGATCGACGCCGCCCGGCTTGGTTCGCATGTCTCGATCGACTTCCTCGTGACGTTTTCGGCCTGCGCGGCCTCGATCGCCCTCTGCTTCTCCCTGTGGGCCCGCACCCGCCCCTTGGGTCTCGCGCGGTCGAGACGCGCCGTCGTCAGGGTTTGAATCCCATCGCGCCTCGAAGCCGGGCGTTCGCGCGCCAGATAGGCGCGTCCGGACGACGGAATTCTGTGGGAGTAGACCGATCATGAAGGCGATGACGCTCGGAAGCCCGGCGGGGCTCGACACGCTGGCTCTGGTCGACAAGGACGAGCCGGGCGGGCCGGGTCCCGGCGAGATCCGGGTGCGGCTGAAGGCGAGCTCGCTCAACTTTCATGACTACGCGGTGGCGACCGGCATGCTGCCGTCGCAGGCCGGCCGGGTGCTGATGTCGGACGGTGCGGGGGTGGTCGAGGAGGTCGGCGCCGGCGTCGACGAGTTCGCCGCCGGCGACCATGTCGTCTCGACCTTCTTCCCGACCTGGATCGACGGCCGCACCGACATCTCGGACTTCTCGCTCACGCCGGGCGACGGCGTCGACGGCTACGCCTGCGAGATGGTCACCGCGCCCGCGACCTCGTTCACGCGCGCGCCGAAGGGCTGGACGCACGCCGAAGCCGCGACGCTCACCTGCGCCGGACTGACCGCCTGGCGCGCCCTCGTCGTGAACGGCGGGCTGAAGGCCGGCGACGTCGTCCTGACCATGGGAACCGGCGGCGTCTCGATCTTCGCGCTGCAGATCGCCAAGGCGATGGGCGCCACCGTGATCGCGACCTCGTCGTCGGACGAGAAGATGGAGCGCCTGAAGAGCCTCGGCGCGGACCACGTGATCAACTACCGGTCGACCGAGAATTGGGGCGAGGCGGCCCACGGTCTCGCTTACGGGCGCGGCGTCGACCATGTGGTCGAGATCGGCGGTCCGGGAACGCTCGCCCAGTCCTTCGCCGCCGCGCGCGTCGGCGGCCATGTCTCGCTGATCGGCATCTTCACCGGGCTTTCAGGCGAGGTGCCGACGTTCGCCCTCATGGCCAAGCAGGCGCGGCTCCAGGGCATGATCGTCGGTTCGCGCCGGCATCAGCAGGACATGGTCGAAGCCATGGAGGCGACCGGGCTGAAGCCGGTGATCGACCGCAGCTTCGGCCTCGACGCGTTGGGCGAGGCCTTCCGGCATCAAGAGTCGAACCGGCATTTCGGCAAGATCTGTCTGGAGTTCTGATCTTTTAGGTCCGCCTATCGGCGCTGCTGTAGCGGTGGACTGCGTGCTTCGAGACGCCGACAAGGGTCGGCTCCTCAGCATGAGGACCGTCTTTGGATCGCCGCCATCGTTCATGCTGAGGAGGCCTGCAGGGCCGTCTCGAAGCACGCAGTTCCTCTCGGCCTGTCCTTATTTGGCCGCAGGCTTCAGCCGCCGGACATGTTCCGGCGCATAAAGCGCGCTCGACGTCTCGCCGAGGCCGTCGAGCGCGCGGCCGACGATGACGAGCGCCGTGCGCTCGATCCCCAACGGCGCGGCCTTCTCGACGATGTCGGCGAGCGTTCCCCGCACGATCGCCTCGTCGGGCCATGTCGCGCGGGCGACGAGCGCGACGGGACAGTCGGCGCCGTAAAGCGGCGCAAGCTCATCGGCGATGCGTGCGAGCTGCTTTGCGGCGAGGTGGAGCACGAGCGTGCCGCGCGCCGCCGCCACCGCCTGAAGCGTTTCCGCCTCGGGCATTCTGGAGGCGCGGCCGGACAAGCGGCTGAGCGTGATCGTCTGGGCGATCTCCGGAACCGTGAGCTCGACGCCGAGCCGCGCCGCCGCCGCCGCGAAGGCCGGCACGCCGGGCACGATCTCGTACGGAATGCCGCGCGCCTTCAACGCGGCGAACTGTTCGGCCGTCGCGCCGTAGATCGACGGATCGCCGGAATGCACGCGCGCGACGTCGAGTCCGCCGGCGTCCGCCGCCTCGAACTCCGCCACGATGTCGTCGAGCGACAGCGCCGCCGTGTCGACGACGCGCGCGTCCTTCGGCGCATGCGCCACGACGGCTGCGGGCACGAGGGAGCCTGCGTAGAGACAGACGGGGCATCGGGCGATAAGGTCGCGCCCGCGGACCGTGATCAGGTCGGGATCGCCCGGCCCTGCGCCGATGAAATAGACCGTCACGGCTTCACGACGGCGTATTGCGTGACGGGCATCGCAGGGCGCCAACCGGTCATCCGGCCGACCGCGTCCGCGTAGGTCGCCTGGAGGCGCACGAGATCGCCGCCATAGGCCGCGCGGGCGGCCGTCAGCCTCGCCTCGGTCTCGAGCGTCACGGCGTTGGCGACGAGGCGTCCGCCGGGCTTGAGCGCAGCCCAGCAGATCTCGACGACGCGCTCGCCCGTGGCGCCGCCGCCAAGGAAGATCGCGTCGGGGCGCGGCAGGCCCGCCAGTCCCTCAGGCGCCGCTTGCTCGCGCACGTCGAGCGCCGGAACGCCGAGCCGCCGCGCGTTCCGTCGCGCCCGTTCCGCGCGGTCGGCGCGCGGCTCGAGCGCGATCGCATGAGCGTCCGGCTCGGCGCGCAGCCATTCGATCCCGATCGAACCGGAGCCCGCTCCGACGTCCCAGAGCAGGGCGCCGGGGGCGGGCGCAAGGCGCGCGAGCGTGACGGCCCGGATCTCGCGGCGCGTGATCTGGCCGTCGTTCTCGAACGCGTCGTCCGGCAGGCCCGGAATGCGGGGAAGACGGGATGCGCCGGGCCCCGCCACGATCTCGATCGCCACGACGTTGAGCGCGTCGAAGCGATGATCGTCCATCTCGGCGGCCGCGCAGGACAGCGCGCGCTGGGCCGGCGCGCCGAGGCGCTCCAGCACCGTCATGCGGCTGCGTCCGAACCCGAGCGAAACGAGAAGCCGTGCGGCCTCGGCCGGCGTGCCTCCGCCGGCCGAGAGCAGGACGACGCGCGCGCCGTCGAACAGTTCGAGCGCAAGCGCTTCGAGCGGCCGTCCGCAAGCGGAGACCAGCCGGGTCTCCTGAACCGGCCACAGCATCGCGGCGCAGGCGAGCTGAAACGAGGAGACCGTCGGAAGAACCGCGACCTCTTCGCGCGCGATCCGGGCGAGCAGGGTCGCGGCGACGCCGTAGAGCAGGGGATCGCCGCTCGCCAGCACGACGACGCGACGACCACGCCATTCCGCGATCGTCTCGACGAAGGGCAGCATGGGAGAGGGCCAGGCGTGGCGCTCGGCGTGGGGCGCGGCGTCCGCCGGCACGAGCGAAAGATGCCGCGCGCCGCCCACGAGGGCCTCGGCCCGTTCCAAGGCTGCGCGCGCGTCCTCGCCAAGCCCGCCGAAACCATCCTCGCCGATCCCGACGACGGTCAGCCAGCGCGGGTCGGGCAGGGGGGCGGAGGCTTGTGCGGGCACGCGGAAGATCCGGAAGCGTCTGTAGTCGAACTTCGCTTATCGGCGGGCGCACGGCCAAGAGCAAGACGGCTTCCGGATCAGGCGACGCCCGGATCTCCGATCAGCGCCTTGGCCTGCTCGAGCGCCTCCTCCACGGTCTCGACCACGAGGCCGGCGGGCGGCGGCGGGCGATCGACGAGCACCACGGGCACGCCGCGTTCCCGCGCCGCGTCGAGCTTGGCGACCGCGCCCTTGCCGCCGCTGTTCGCCGTCACCAGCACGCCGAAGCCGTGCTCCTCGAACAGCGCGTGCTCGTTGGCGAGCGAGAACGGGCCGCGGTCGTTGACCACGATCGCGTTCGGATGGTCGAAGGGCGGCTCCGGAGGCTCGACGGTCCGGATGACGAAGCGCAGGTCGCGGCGTTTCGCGAACGGCGCGATCTTCATGCGCCCAACGGTGAGGAAGCAGGGGCCGTCCGTGCGCGGGGTCAGCTGCGCCGCGGCTTCGACGTCCGACGCGAAACGCCAGTCGTCGCCTTCGCGCGGCCGCCACGCGGGGCGGACGACATGGACGAGGCGCGCGCCGACCGCGTGACAGGCCTTGGCGGCGTTGTCCTTGATCCGCGCCGCGAAGGGATGCGTGGCGTCCACCACCAGGGCGAAGTCCTCGACCGCGAGATAGGCGCTGAGGCCGGTGACGCCGCCGAAGCCGCCGACCCGCCAGAGGCCTGCGGGCGTACGCCGCGTCTCGGTGCGGCCGGCGAAGGACGTCACCACCTCGTAGCCGCTCGCGGTGAACCGCTCGGCGGCCTCGAAGCCGTCCGACGAGCCGCCGAGAATGAGAACCCGCGGAGCGGCTTCCCGCCCTCGAACGTGGGATTGTGCGGCGCCGCGAGAGGGGTCATGGTCCGCCGCATGTCGCCGATGCTGCCGCATGCCGAATGTCCTTCGACGCCGCTCGTGTTGCCGCCGGCGCTGGCGCGCGCAATGCCGCCGTTTCTTCCCGGAACCGTCTGGCTCGTGGGGGCCGGTCCGGGCGATCCCGGCCTCGTCACGCTGCAGGCGGCGTGGGCGCTCGCCCAGGCCGACGCGGTCTACTTCGATGCGCTCGTGAATGAGGAGGTTTTGAGGCTCGCGCGGGACGATTGCGAACGGGTGTTCGTCGGAAAGAGGGCCGGCTGCCCGTCGCCGAAGCAGTCCGAGATCACCGCCCTTCTGATCTCGTCCGCGCGCGCTGGCAAGCGAGTCGTGCGGCTGAAAGGCGGCGACCCTTACGTGTTCGGCCGCGGCGCCGAGGAGGCGCAGGGGCTGGTGGCGGCCGGGACGCGCTTCCGCGCCTCTCCGGGCGTGACGGCGGGCGTCGGAGGCCTCGCGGCCGCCGGCATCCCGGTCACCCATCGCGACGTCAATCAGTCAGTGACTTTTTTGACCGCGCACGACGCGAAGGGCGCGCTGTCGGAGCGGCTGGACTGGACCGCGCTGTCGGCCGGGGCGCCCGTTCTCGTCGTCTATATGGGCTTCCGGCTAATGCGCGTGATCGCCCGAAAACTGCTGGAGGCGGGGCGCCCGGAAGCCGAGCCTGTCGCGGTGGTGGCCAACGCCACGACGCCGCGCCAGCAGGTCGTTCTCACGACGCTTGCTCGCCTTGCGGCGGGCGAGGATGTCGCAGGCGTCGAGCCGCCGGCGATCGTGGTGGTGGGCGGCGTGGTGGCGCTCGCGCCGGTGCTCGGCATGGCGGCCGCGCATGCGGACGCGGCGATCGCGGACGCCGTACGGTGACGCCGAGCTTCGTGGTCGCCGCGCCGTCGAGCGGCTCCGGCAAGACGATCCTGACCCTTGGCCTGCTTGGCGCCTTCCGGCGGGCCGGCCTCGCCGTCGCTTCCGCCAAGATCGGTCCGGATTACATCGACCCTCGCTTCCACGAGGCGGCGACAGGCCGCCCGTCTCCGAACCTCGACGGCTGGTCTATGCGGCGGGACCGGCTGCTCAGCCTTGCGCATGAAGCGGGGCAGGGCGCTGACGTCATGGTCGTCGAGGGGGTCATGGGCCTCTTCGACCGCGCCGCGGAACGCGGCGTCGACGGCTATGGGGGCGCGGCCGAGGTCGCGAAGACGCTCGGCCTGCCGGTCGTGCTCGTGATCGACGTCGGCGGCATGGCGCAGTCCGCCGGCGCGGTGGCGGCCGGGTTCCGGGCCTTCGATCCGGATGTCGAGATCGCCGGCGTCATTCTCAACCGGGTTGCGAGCGCCCGGCACGCGGCTCTGTCGCAGGACGGCTGCGCGGCCGCGGGTTTCAGAGTGTTCGGCGCCGTGCCGCGGACTGCGGGCCTCGCGACGCCCTCGCGGCACCTCGGTCTCGTGCAGGCGGAGGAGATCGAGGGTCTCGCCTCGATCCTGGACGCGGCCGCGGGTCTCGTCGCCGACCATGTCGACCTTCCGGCGCTTCGGGACGCCGCCCGGCCGCTCGCGGCTCCGCCGGCCGCGGCGCCGGGGCCGCCCGCTCGACCGCTCGGGAGCAGGATCGCGCTCGCCTGCGACGTCGCGTTCCGCTTCGCCTATCCGCATCTTCTGGACGGCTGGCGGCGGGCTGGCGCCGAGATCATGCCGTTCTCGCCGCTCGACGACGAAGCGCCGCCGGTCGGAGCCGACGCCGTGTTCCTGCCGGGCGGCTACCCGGAGCTGCATGCCGGGCGGCTCGCGGCGGCGGCCCGCTTCAGGGACGGCATGCGCGCCGCGGCCGCGAACGGCGTCGCGATCTATGGCGAGTGCGGCGGCTACATGACGCTCGGCGAGGCCATCATCGACGCCGACGGCGTCCGCCACGAGGGCCTCGGCCTGCTTGCGCTCGAAACGTCCTTCTCCAGCCGGCATCTTCATCTCGGCTATCGTCGCGCCCGCCTCGCCGCCGGCGGCCCGCTCGGCCCATCCGGGACGGACGTGCGGGCCCACGAGTTCCACTACGCCACCATCCTGCGCGAAGAGGGCGAGGAGCCGCTCTTCAGGCTACAGGACGGCGGCCGCGCGGGCCTGCGCCGCGCAAACGTCTCAGGATCCTTCCTGCACGTCCTCGACTGCGACTGAGATGTCTTCGACGAGTGCATGCTCGGCGCCGGGCGGCGGCACCCGCGCGACCGTGTTCTTGCGGATCTTTTCGGGCCGCGTCCGCCAGGGCGGAATTCCGTCCGGCGCGTCCGCATGAGCGAGGGCGAAGCGGGCGAGATCCTCCGCGTCTTCGGGAACGAGGCCGCCGACCACGTAGGAGAATTTGCCGGGGGCCGCCACCGAGGCGGCGCAGGAGCGCCCGCAGGCCGACAGGCATGCGATCGCCCGGACCTCGACGACGCTGTCGGGACCTGCAAGCCGCTCGACCGCCGCGACCGTCGCGCGTCCGAGCCGCGCTCCGGGCGGCTCCGCAGCGACGTCGCCCTCCGGTTTGCAGGTCCGGCAGACGGCGACCACCGTGATACCGCGGCTGGCGGAAGCCGCGCTCACGCCCGATCGCTCCCCGCGCGGCCCGGCAGTGGCGTCTTCGCCGCGGGCCGCAAGACCTCAGCAGCGTTGACGCGGCCGCAAATCTGCTCAATTTTTTGGCGTGGGGACAGGCAGGAGCGTTCATGAGGCATGGCGGCGATCTCGCTGCGGCGGAGGCCGCTTTCGGCCAGCCGCGGCAGGGTTGGCTTGATCTGTCGACCGGCGTCAATCCCCATCCCTATCCGCTCAGGCCCTTTCCGCCCGAGGCGCTGACCAGGCTTCCCGACCCCGAAGACCTCAAGGAACTCCTGTCCGTGGCCCGGCGCGCCTATGGCTGGCGCCCGGATACGCCCGTCGTCGCCGGGCCCGGCGCGCAGGCGATGATCCAGCTGCTGCCGTACCTGCGCACGCGCGGGCCAGTGCTCGTCGTCGGGCGCACCTATGCCGAGCACGCCTATTCCTGGGCGCGGGCCGGCCACAAGGTGAAAGAGGCCTGGTCGCTGACGCATGCGAGCGAGGCCGACGTCGTCGTCGTCGTGAACCCCGACAATCCCACGGGCCGCACCTTCGAGCCGGACGTATTGGCCGGTCTTGCGACCCAGCTCGCGCGCCGCGGCGGCCTGTTGGTGGTCGACGAGTCCTTCGCGGATGTGAGCCAGGAGACAGCGCTCGGCTCCAAGGTGGCGTCCAAGGGCGTGGTGGTGCTGCGGTCGTTCGGGAAGTTCTATGGGCTCGCCGGCCTTCGCCTTGGCTTCGCGGCGGGCGACGAAGAGATGATCTCGGAGCTTGCCGCCGAACTCGGGCCGTGGCCGGTCTCCGGCCCTGCGCTCCATGCCGGCAGGGCCGCGCTTGCCGACGACGCCTGGGCGGCCGAGATGCGCCTCCAGCTCGCTGTCGACGCGCTCCGGCTCGAGAGCCTGCTGCAGAGCGCGGGCTTCAGTCAGGTGCGGGGCTGCGATCTGTTCCGCATGGTTCGACATCCGCGCGCGTCCGAGATCCACCGCAGTCTGGCGCGCGACGGGGTGTGGACGCGCGCCTTCGAAGAGCGGCCCGACCATCTGCGCTTCGGACTGCCCGGCGGGCCGGACGCCTTCGCGCGGCTCGACCGCGCGCTCGAGACCGCGCTAAAGACGGCGGCCTGACGAGCAAAGCCGGATTTGGACGCCTTGGACATCGCGCACACCGCGGCGATCGCGCTTGTCGCGCTCGCCCTCGACGCCGTGATCGGCGACCCGGACCGGCTCTGGAGGCGCGTCGCGCATCCGGTGGCGGTGATGGGGGCGGGCGTCGCGTTGCTCGACCGCCGCCTCAACCGGCTGGAGCTCGACGAGGCGGTGCGGCGCAGGCGGGGCGTCGCCGCCGTGTTCGCGCTCGTGCTCGGCGCCGGCATGGTCGGCTTCGCCTTGTCCTTGCCGCTTGGCGGTCTGCCGTACGGCTACCTGCTCGAGGGCGTTCTCGCCTCGATGCTGGTGGCGCAGAAGAGCCTCTATCTGCATGTCCGCGCCGTCCGCGACGCCTTTGCTGCGGGGGGCATCGGCGCGGCGCGGCACGCGGTCTCGATGATCGTCGGTCGCGATCCCTCGAAGCTCGACGAGGCGGGCGTGTCGCGCGCCGCGATCGAGTCGGCGGCGGAGAATTTTTCGGACGCCGTCGTCGCGCCGGTCTTCTGGCTCGTGCTCTTCGGGCTGCCCGGACTGTTCGCCTACAAGGCGATCAACACCGCTGACAGCATGATCGGGCACAAGACCGAGCGCCACCGCGCCTTCGGCTGGGCGGCGGCGCGGCTCGACGACTTGGTCAACCTGCCGGCTTCGAGGCTGTCGGGCGCGATCGTGGCGATCGCAGCGGCCCTGACGGGGCGTTCCGCCGGCGCCGCCTTTCGAGCGATGCGCGAGGACGCCGGCCGCCACGCTTCGCCCAACGCGGGCTGGCCGGAGTCAGCCTTCGGCGGAGCGCTCGGTCTCGCGCTCGGCGGCCCGCGGATCTATTCGGGCGTGGCCGTCGACGATCCGTGGATGAACCGTCGGGGCAGGCAGGACGCGCGCCCCGAAGACATCGGCGCGGCGCTGAGACTGTTCCGGTCGGCCTGCGCCGCGCATGCCGGGGCGGTTCTCGCCGTGTTCGGGGTCGCGACGCTTATGGGCTAGCCGCGACTGCGCGCGATCGCGAGGATCGCGTCGACGTCGAGATGCGTTTCGAGATGCGCCGCGAGCGCGTCGAGCGTCGCCTCGATGGTCGCCTCATAGGCGAGCGCGGAGCCGGGTAGGCCGAGCGCCTTGAGATAGGCGCGGCGGAACCCGTCGGCCGCGAAGACGCCGTGAAGGTAGGCGCCGGCGACGAGCCCGTTCGGAGACGCCGCGCCTTCGGGCCGGCCCTCGACCTCGAACGGCGCGCGGGCCGTGTCCGGACCCGCGGTGCGCCCCATGTGGATCTCGTAGGCCTCGACCGCTTCTCCGCTCGGCATATGGCGGCCGGTCACGCGGGCAAGACGCTTTTCGCCGCCCAGCACGGTGTCGACCTCGAGGAGTCCGAGGCCCTCGACCGAACGGGGAGGGCCCTCGACGCCGTCCGGGTCCGCGATCGTGCGGCCGAGCATCTGGTATCCGCCGCAGAGGCCCAGAACCCGGCCGCCGCGACGGACATGCGCATGGATGTCGTGGTCCCAGCCGAAGCGCCTGAGCGCATCGAGGTCGTCGATCGTGGCTTTCGACCCCGGCAACAGCACGAGATCCGCGTCGACCGGCAGCGGCGCTCCGCCTTCGACGAGCTCCAGCGAGACGCCGATCTCCAGCCGCAGCGGATCAAGGTCGTCGAAGTTCGAGATGCGGGGCAGGACAGGCGTGACGATCCGGATCTCGCCGCGCGCCGGCCGAGCGCGCCCCACGAGATTGACGGAATCTTCCGCTGGAAGTTTGCCGGCTTCCGGAAACCACGGCGCGACGCCAAGCGAGGGCCATCCGGTTCGCTCCGCAATCGTTGTAAGCCCGCCGGCGAACATCGCGGGATCGCCGCGGAAGCGGTTGATCAGAAAGCCTCGAATCAGAGCGCGATCGTCCGGCGGCAGCAACGCCGAGGTTCCGACGAGAGAGGCGATGACGCCGCCCCGGTCGATGTCGCCGATGAGGACGACCGGAACATTAGCCGACTGTGCGAATCCCATGTTGGCGATGTCGTTCTGGCGGAGATTGACCTCCGCGGCGCTCCCCGCGCCCTCGACCAGAACGAGATCGGCGTCGGCCGCCAGCCGCTCGAAGCTCTCGATGACAGGCGCCATCAGGCTTGGCTTCAGCCCGGAATAGGCCGCTCCACGATAGCTGCCGACGCGCCGGCCCTGCACGACGACCTGGCTGCCGGTTTCGCTCTCTGGCTTCAGGAGCACCGGGTTCATGTCGACGACCGGTTCGCGGAAAGCCGCGCGCGCCTGCAACGCCTGGGCGCGGCCGATCTCTCCGCCGTCCAGGGTCACGGCCGCGTTGTTCGACATGTTCTGCGGCTTGAACGGCGCGACCTTCAGGCCACGGCGCGCGAACAGCCTGCACAGCCCGGCGACGATCAGCGACTTGCCGACGTTCGAGCCGGTGCCCTGGAACATGATCGCGGGGGTGGGGGACATTCGCGTCATCCCGGACGGCCGCAGGCCGAGCAGGGATCGTCCTCAAGCGGGGATGCGGCGAAAAACTGCGTGCTTCGAGACGCGGCCTGACGGCCGCTCCTCAGCATGAGGAGGGTTGGGAGCATGAAGAACCTCAAACCTCCCTCATGCTGAGGAGCGAGCCCTTTGGCTCGCGTCTCGAAGCACGCAGTTCGTTTGTAAAAGCGGTCGTCGCGCATCCGGGTCCCGGCGCAAGGCCCGAACGCAGGCGGCGCGTCAAAACTCGATTCCCGCCTGCGCCTTCACGCCGTCGCGGAACGGGTGCTTCACCTGGGTCATCTCGGTGACGAGGTCGGCGATCTCGATCAGTTCGTCCTTGGCGTTGCGGCCCGTCGCCACGACGTGGCAATCGGCCGGCCGGCTCCTGATGGCCTCGAGAACCTCGTCGAGCGCCAGATAATCGTAGCGCAGCACGATGTTGAGTTCGTCGAGGATCACGAGCCGGACGTCCGGATCGGCGATGAATTTCTTCGACATTTCCCACGCCTCGCGCGCGGCGCGGACGTCCCGCTCGCGGTCCTGCGTCTCCCAGGTGAAGCCTTCGCCCATGGCGTGTATCTCCACCTGTTGCGGGAACTGGCGCAGGAGATCGCGTTCGCCGCTCTCCCAAGGGCCCTTCACGAACTGAACGACGCCGACCTTCATGCCATGCGCGATCGCGCGCATCGCCATGCCGAAGGCGGCGGTCGACTTGCCCTTGCCCTTGCCCGTGTGAACGATGAGGAGACCTTTCTCCGTCTGGCGCTCGGCCACGATCTTGTCCTGGTGGGCCTTGCGCGCCTTCATCTTCTCGGCGTGGCGTTCGGCGTCGATAGTCATCGGGCGGCTCCTTCTGCAAGCGTCGAAAGATGGTGGTGGGCGCTGTTGCGGCGCGGGCGCCAGAAGCCGCGGCGCTCGGCCTCGAGGAAGGCCGCCGCCATTTCGGTCAGCGCCGCGGGATTGGCGTCCGCGATGAAGCCGCGCGTCTCGTCGTCGCCGAGATAGGCGTCGTACAGGGCCTCGAACTGGTGAGAGCCGGTCGCGTCTGTGGTCGCGGCGAAACCCATGAGGTTGCGCACCGTCGCGAGCATCTCGGCCGCGCCCTTGTGGCCGTGTTCGCGCATCGCCGCGATCCATTTTGGGCTCGCGGCGCGCCCGCGCATCACAAGGGCGATCTCCTTGCCGAGCGTCCGCGCCTTGGGAGACTCGGGACGCGACGTGTCGAGGTGATAGACGGCCGGCGCCTCGCCTTTCAGCCGCTCGATCGCGGCCGAAAGGCCCCCGGCGAACTCGTGAAAATCATCCGAGTCCAACAGATCGAATTCCCGCGCGTCCTGCGCCTGCACGACGCCGTCGACGCTGCTGGCCATGGCCTCGAGCGCGCCGCGGGCGGGAGCGCCGTCGTGGCCTTGGGCGTATGCGAACCCGCTCGAGGCGAGATAGGCCTCGGCGAGGTCCTGGCGCTTGTCCCAAGCCGACCCGTTCAACAGCGGCGCGAGGCCGGTTCCATAGGCGCCGGGCGCCGAGCCGAAGATCGCGCGCGCGTCGCGGCCCGCTTCCGTTTCTGAGAGGACGCGCGCGCGAATGGGGTTGGCCTTGTCGTCTTCATCGAGCGCGGCCACGAGCCCGTAGGCTTCGTCCAACAGGTCGATCTGGAACGGAAAAGCGTCGCGGAAGAAACCGGAGATGCGGAACAGCACGTCGACGCGGGGGCGTTTGAGCTCGGAGAGCGCGATCGGCGCGAGGCCGACCACGCGCGAGGATCCCGGCTCCCATTGCGGCTCGACGCCGAGAAGGGCGAGCGCCTGCGCGACGTCGTCGCCGCCGGTGCGCATGTTGGCGGTGCCCCAGGCCGAGATCGCGAGCCGCCGCGGCCATTCGCCGTGGTCCTGGAAATGGCGGCGGCAGACCGTGTCAGCCGCAAGCCGCCCCAGCCGCCAGGCGGCTTCGGTCGGGGCCGAGCGCGGATCGAGCGCGAAGAAGTTGCGCCCGGTCGGCAGGGCGTCGAGCCGAGCGCGGGTCGGCGCGCCGGAGGGTCCGGGCGCGACGAAGCGTCCGTCGAGGGCGGTGATGAGGCCGGCGATCTCCGCCGCGCCCGAGGCGTCGACGCGCGGGGCCACCACAGAGGCGACCTCGCGAAGGACGGCGGCAGCGCGGGGGAAGGGCTCAACTCCCTTGCCTGGGACAGGGGAGAGAAGGGTGAGGTGGGTCTCAGAGAGAGGTTCGTCATGCCCCGGCTCGTCCGGGGCATTGACCTCTGGCGCAGGCGCGGACGACCCAATCGCGCGTGGGAGCCGCTCCTTGGATCCTCCGGACAAACCGGGGGATGACGACGGAGACAGGGACGCCTCTTCCACCAGCAGCAGCGCCAACATTTCCAGCCGTTCGACCGTATCGCCGACCGTGCGCCACGGCGCGTCGGACACCTCTGCGAGCGCGTCCGATCTCGCTCCCTCCCACGCCGCCGCAAACTCCGGCGCAAGCGGATCGAAGCCGTCGAGCCCGAGATCCGCCGCGAGCGCCCGTGTCAGCGACGCGTCCCCCGGTCGAGAGCCGCGCGGGCTCCGCACCAGCGCCACAAGCAGTTCGGCGCGCGTCGTGCCCAGAGGAGAGCGGCCGAACACATGCAGTCCGTTGCGGACCTGAAGCTCCTTCACCTCGCACAGAAACGCGTCGAGCTTCGTCAGGGCGTCGTCGGGATCGTCGGCGATCGAAAAGCCGCAGTCGCGGTCGAGCCCGAGATCGGCGGCGCGGACAAGGATCTCCTTGGCGAGCGTCTTCGCCCGGCGCGGGTCGAGCCCTTCGGCTTCCGCGTATTCGTCCACCAGCGTCTCGATCTCGCGCAACGCGGCGGATCCTTCGGCGCGAGCGAGCGGCGGGGTCAGATGATCGACGATGACCGCCGAGGCTCGCCGTTTGGCCGCGGCGCCCTCGCCGGGGTCGTTGACGATGAACGGATAGACGTGGGGCAGGGGGCCGAGCGCGATCTCCGGAAAGCACTCGGCTGAAAGCGCGAGCGCCTTTCCGGGGAGCCATTCGAGATTTCCGTGCTTTCCGACATGCACGACGGCCTGAGCGCCGAAGTTCTGGCGCAGCCAGACATAGAAGGCGAGGTGGCCGTGGGGCGGCGGCAGGTCGGGGTCGTGATGCGCGGCCTTGGGATCGAGGTCGAAGCCGCGGCCGGGCTGGACGCCGAGAACGAGGTTTCCGTAGCGTCGAAGCGCGAGACGGAAGCTTTGCGAAGCGGCGTCGAAGCTCGGGTCGCTCTCGGGCGCGCCCCAGCGGGCGGCGATCTTTTCGCGGGCGACGAAGGGGATGCTGGCGAGGAAGCGCGTGTAGTCGGAGAGCGAAAGGCTCGCCGCATCCCGGCCGAAGCGAAGCGCAGAGCCGGGACCCGGATCCGCCAAGGCGGCCGAAGGGAACTCGTCGGTGGTCGCCTCGGTTTCATGCGGCGTCGGTTCTGGGTCCCGGCTCAAGGCCGGGACAAGGGGGCGGCGATTTTCGGGCTCGATGGCGGACTCGAGCGCCGCCGTCATCTCGGCCACCACCTCCGCGCCCGTCTCCGGCGCGCCGTCGGCCGCGTATCCGGCTTGGCGCAGGGCCTCGAGAATCACCGCCGTGCTTTCCGGCGTGTCGAGCCCGACACCGTTCGCAAGCCGCGCCGCGCCTGTCGGGTAATTCGCGAGAATCAGCGCGACGCGACGCTCGGTTCGCGGCGACGACCGCAGCCGCGACCAGTTGGCCGCAAGGTCCGCCACGAAGGCGACGCGGTCGGGGATCGGCTCCAGCGCCAGCACGTCGGTCTCGGTGGCGGGGTCGAAGCGTCCGGCCGACTTGAACGCCACGGCGCGCGTCAGCACGCGGCCGTCGATCTCGGGCAAGGCGACCGCCATCGCCAGGTCGCGGGCCGAAAGGCCTCGCGACGACGCCTCCCAGGCCGCGCGGTCGGAGCCGGAAAACACCAGTTGCAGCACCGGGGCGTCGGCCGAATCGAGCGGCGAGCCTTCCCAGGCCGCGCCAGGCTTGGAGACGGCGAAGGCGGTGGCGTTCAGCACGACGGCGGGCCGGACTTCCGCGAAGGTTTTCCGCACGAAGCTCGCGGCGGAGGCGTCCTTCAGCGACGAAACGTAGATCGGCAGCGGGCCGAGTCCGCGCGTGAGAAGCGCCTCGACCATGGCCTCGACCGGCGCGACGTCGCCCGCCTGGAACTGCGCGCGGTAGAACACGATCGGCGCCGCGACGGCGCCTTCCGGCCATTGCGCGCGAATGGCGTCCAGATCAGGCGATGGGAGGCCGGGCCAGAACAGGCCGGCGGCAGGCAGCGGCGCGGGATCGAGCGCGGACGGCGCGCCGTCGAGCCAGGCGCGGCAAGCCCGCAACGCCGCCGCGAGATTGTCCGGCCCGCCCTCGACGAGCGTCCGCCACAGCCGATCGGCCTCATCGGCGGGGACGGTCGAGCGCGAGACGAGATCTGGATCGGCGTTGCCGCAGCCGGGCATCACCGCGAGCTTCACGCCGTGGCGGCGGCAGATCCTCGCGGCCTCCTCGACGCCGTAGGGCCAGTAGGCCGCGCCGCCGAGGAGGCGCAGCACCAGCAGTTTCGAACGCGCCACCGTCTTCTCGAGAAAGAGGTCGACCGACATGTTGTGGCGCAGCCGCTGGAGGTTCGCGAGCCGCAAGCTCGGCGCGTCCGCCCCGAGAGCCGCATGGGCGCGCGCGAGACCCGCGATCTCCGTGTCGGCCGCGGAGACGATGACGACGTCGGCCGGAGAGAGGTCGAGATCGACCGCCTCCGTTCCGTCGCCGATCGGCGTCCCTTGGGCTTTGAGGAGATGCATTCAGACGCTCCAGTGCGCGCTTCGAGACGCGCCTTTGGCGCTCCTCAGCATGAGGAGCGTTGAGGCGATGGAGAGGCGCGAGCTTTCCTCATGCTGAGGAGGCGGCGGCGCGGCCGTCTCGAAGCACGCAGTCGGTCTCAGCCCCTCAACGCTGCGGCGATCGCCGCCTGGTCGACGCCCTTTTCGCCGATCACCACGAGGCGACCCTCGCGGCTCTCTTCGGCGCGCCAGGGGCGGTCGAAATAGGTTTCGATCCGCGTCCCCACGGCTTGCACGACGAGCCGGGCGGACTTGTTCTTGACCGCCACGAAGCCTTTCAGCCGGAGAACGTCGTGGGCGTCCAGCACATGGCGCACCCGCGCTTCCAGTTCGGCGGCGTCGGCGGCCTCGGACGTCGGCGCGATGAAGCTCTCGAAGTCGTCGTGGTCGTGCTGGACCTCGCCCTCCATCTCATGGGTGGTGGGGCGGCTCTCGATCTTGTCCTCGACGCCGGACGCGATGCCGAGGAGGACGTCGGCGGGCAGCGCGCCGCGCGCCGCCGAGACCACGCGCACGCCGTCGCTGGAATGTTCGAGAACGGCGGCGCGCACCGAGGCGATCTCGGCTTCGGTCAGCATGTCGGCCTTGTGCACCACAAGCAGATCGGCGGCGCGCACCTGGTCCTCGAACAGCTCCTCGATCGGGTCCTCGTGGTCGAGATTGGGATCCGCGGCGCGCTGGGCGGCGAGCGCCTCCTCGTCATGGGCGAAGCGACCCTCGCGGACCGCCGGACCGTCGATGACCGTCACGACGCCGTCGACCGTGACGCGGGTCGCGATTTCGGGCCAGCGAAACGCCCTGACCAGCGGCTGCGGCAGCGCGAGGCCCGAGGTCTCGATGACGATGTGGTCGACGGCCTGCGGGCGGGCGAGAATCTTCTCCATCGCAGGGATGAAGTCGTCCGCCACCGTGCAGCAGATGCAGCCGTTGGCGAGCTCGACGATGTCGTCCTCGTCGCAGGCCTCGCTCGCGCAGGCCTTCAGCACCTCGCCGTCGACTCCGACATCGCCGAACTCGTTGACGATCAACGCGATTTTTCGGCCGCCGGCGTTCTCCAGCAGGTGGCGGATGATCGTGGTCTTGCCGGCGCCGAGAAAGCCCGTGACGACGGTGGCGGGGATCTTGTGGTCGCTCATGTCATGGCTCCTTCGGGAGCTTGAGATCGAGAGGAAGGCCGGCGACCACAAGCGTCACGCGGTCCGCGACCGCGGCCACGCGCTGGTTCAGCCGGCCCTGATGGTCGCGAAACGCGCGGCCGAGGGCGTTTTCGGGCACGATCCCGGAGCCGACCTCGTTCGAGACGAGGATCGCGGGGCCGGTGAGCAGGGACACGCCGGTCACAAGCTCGTCGATCGCCGCCTCGACGTCTCGGCCGGCCAGCATCACGTTGGACAGCCAGAGCGTCAGGCAGTCGACGAGGACGATTCGCGTCCCGCCGGCCGAAGCGGCCAGCGCCGTCGCGAGATCGGACGGCGCGTCGACCGTGGTCCAGCCGCCGTCCCGTCTCTCCCGATGATGCGCGATGCGCTCCGCCATCTCGTCGTCGAACGGCTGGGCGGTCGCGACATAGGTGCGCGCGAGGCCGCTTCGCAGGGCGAGGTCCTCGGCGAAGCGGCTCTTTCCGGAGCGCGCGCCGCCGAGGATCAGCGTGAGGGCCCGCGGCGCGGGCGCCATCGATCAGGCCTTGCCGAAGCGCGGCCGGACTGCGCCCGCAAGCGCCCCGAGCGCCGCCCAGAACACGAAGCCCGTGACGATGACCGCGACGACGAAGCCGTGCTCGAGGTCGTGGGGAATCGCGGGCGGGGCAGGGGGCTTCGGCGCGCCGATGACATGCGGCGCAGCGATGAGCGCGACCGCGGCCAGAGCCGCGAGAGGGGCGCGCGAGAAAGCGATGAGCGCCAGTCCCGCCGCCGTCGCGACCGCCGTTCCCACCCACCAGATCTGGCGGTCCATCAAGGCCGCGCCTTCGACGCCAGGGGCCTCGGGCGGAAGGCTGACCGAGGGAGCGAGCGTAAAGACCACGAAGCCTGCAAGGCCCCAGAGCAGGCCCTCGCGCCAGGACGACAGGCCGCCCCTGAGCTCGCTCGCCGCGACGAGGAGCAACGAGAAGCCGACGCCCGCGACGATGTTGGCGACCAGCGTCCAGGCGAATCGCTCCGCGCCGTCCGCCGGCTCCCATTCGTCCGCGCCGTGCTGATGCGCTGCGGCTGCTGCTTCTTCCTGCGCTGTCAGGGCCGCATGGTCATGCTCGCCGGCTGCGGCGTGGTCATGCGGCTTGGCTGCGGCCTCGGCGTTCGATTGCTCGATGACTTCCGCCTTCACGATGAGCGGCTGGGTGCCGAACTGCTGAAGCGCGGTGAGCACGAGCCCGGCCAGCACGCCGGCGAGCGCCGCCGTGAAGACGATGTTCCGGAAAATGTTCAACGGACTTGCCCCTTAGTGGCAGGGGAAGCCGATCGAGTGGCGCTGGTCGTGCGCAGCGTTGTGCAGCGCGGGGACCGAAGCGAATCCGGCTCCGGCGATCACCACCACGCCGAGGAGGAAAGCCGACAGGATCGGCGCGAGGCGGGCGGGCGCAAGATCCGCGGCGCTCGAGGAGTTTGCGGTGACGTTCGACATGTCTGCCTCGCTTGGCCCTCCCACCGAGGGCCCTTGGGGTTGCTCGTCCGGCAGGTCTCCTGGCTTGCGGGTCGCAGCATGCGCGCCGGCCTTCCCGGGTCGAAAGCCCAGTGGCCAAAGTCGACGCGCCGCTCGCCGCTCACAGTTGCGGGGGCAGCTCCGGACTCGAGGCGCATGTCCTCCCACCGGATTCCCTCTTCGTCCCTTGCGGGAGCCGAAGCGAATGAGCGAGGCCTAGCAGAGCAGGCGGCGGCCGACAATCGGACGAATCGCCGTGACGCTTATCCCTTCCAGGCCGCCCAGCCGAGCTCGAACGGTCCAGGGAAGGCGCCGGCGCCGACCGCCGCGGTCTCCCAGAGGAATATGACGAGCCACAGGGTCGCCAGGGGAACCGCGACCCGCCGGAGCGTCTCGCCCGTCCGCCCTCGTGCGCGGGTTCGAGCGAGCGCCGTCGTGACAAACGCAAGCGCTGCGGCGATCCCCGCCACGACGATCCAGTATTGAGCGTTCGCCGCCCCTTCGATCGTGCGGGCGTGCCCGACCCCGATGACCGACAGCGCCACGAGCGACAGAAACGCGAGCAGGCTGCCGAGAAAGGCGGCCTTGCTTGCGGAGCGCTCTTCACCCGGCGCTTCGGGACGGTCGATGTCTGGCATGGCGGGATCTCTTCGCGCGGCGTGCGCCCGGTCCTTACCCTTCCGTCGCGCGGGCAGCCAGCGCGACAGGCCGACCGTCAGGTTTCCGAAATAAGGCGAAGCAGTCCGGCCCGCCGGGCAATTGTGGCGCGCGCGATCTTCTTGCGGTGACACAAAAGCGGCGGTGCGCCGGCTCGCTTTTCAGGCAGAAGGCCAACATTTGAGTGGCATTCCAGCCACAGCGGGATCCAAAGGTCGGATTTGGAACCGTCACAATCGTGATCTCGCTTGCGCCGGGCGCCGCCACGAATATGGTCGTCCTGCGACACGGGGCCTCGGCCAGAGAGTCGCGATCGTCGGGGGATCGGCGGTCATCACCGAATTTTATGTCACGCCGGTCGGGCCGGCGAAGGCTGGGTGTTTGCGCCCGCCGAACGGGGTTTGGAGGACTTCCTAATGAAACTGGTCAAGAGCCTGGTGCTCGGTTCGGCCGCCGCTCTCGTCACCATGACGGGCGTCGCGAACGCGGCTGACCTTCCGGGCGCCGAGCCCGTCGACTACGTCAAGGTCTGCGACATCAAGGGCAGCACGGGCTTCTTCTACATCCCGGGCACCGAGACCTGCCTCCAGATCGGCGGCTTCGCCCGCCTCGAAATGACCTCGGGCGAAGTGCTCGACCGTCCGAACCTCACCAACAAGAAGGACGAGTTCAACCAGACCGGTTACCGCGTCCGCGCTCGCGTTTGGTTCGACGCCCGCACCGACACCGAGTATGGCGCGCTCCGCACCTTCGTCCGCCTGCAGTTCCAGCGCGAGACCGGCACCGCCAACACCACTGACCGCCGCGCGCAGATCCAGAACGCCAACTTCGGCGACGACGCGCTGTTCGACCAGGCCTTCGTGCAGTTCGCCGGCCTGACCGCCGGTGTCACGGACTCCTTCTGGGACTTCAAGCCCTACACCACCTTCCAGAACCCCTTCATCTCGGACCGCACCCTCGCGGTTCTGGCCTACACGATGAAGGTCGGCGACTTCTCGGCGAGCGTCTCGCTCGAAGACAAGACCGCCCGCTACTTCAGCACCAACGACTCGCTCAACAACGCCGGCCAGCAGATCCCGGACATCGTCGCCAACCTGCGCGTCAAGCAGGGCTGGGGCGAGGCTCAGCTCTCGGGCGTTCTGCACCGCATCGAGCCGGGCAGCGAAAACCGCCTCGTTCCGGTCGGCTCGCTCGCCGGCACGGACAAGGAGTGGGGCTGGGGCGTTCAGGGCGGCGTCAAGCTGAACCTGCCGACCGCTAACACCTCTGACGCCAAGGGCGACTTCATCTGGGCGCAGGCCGCCTACACCGACGGCGCGGGCGTCTCGTACAACGGCTTGACCGACAACAACATCGGCTCGGGCCAGACCCAGAACATCGTCAACAACTTCCAGCCGATCTTCGATTGGGTGGGCGTGAACGGCAAGGTCCAGAAGACCCAGGTCTTCAACGCCAACCTCGGCGTGCTGCACTACTGGTCGCCGAAGTGGCGCTCGACCCTGCAGGCCAGCTACGCCCAGGTGAAGTACAACAACGCGGTCGCCAACGCCGGCATCGCCGACGACTGGAAGGCCGGCACGATCACCGGCAACCTGGTCTGGTCGCCGGTCAAGAAGCTCGATATCGGCGGCGAAGTCGTCTACGTGAAGAACCTCAAGAAGGCCGACGTCGGCTACACCGGCCCGAAGGACAAGGACGCCTTCATCGGCCGTCTCCGCGTCCAGCGCGACTTCTGATCGTCCTTCACGATCAACGCTCAAACGGAAAGGCCCCGGTTCGCCGGGGCCTTTTTCGTTTTAAGGACTGGCGTCCTTCCGGTTTAGAAAAGATCCATAAGCCACAGCGTCGGCCAATCGCCTGCGGGCGGTCGCTCGACGCTTTCGAGCCGGTCACGGAACCGTTATCTTTTCTTCTCTGCTCGGATCCGGTCTTGGCGCGCCCTGCGCTCGACGGATCGGCACCAGCCATGCTCCGCATCTGTCGCTGCGGACCTCTGTCGATCGGGGGATCGAACACATGCAGAAAGCCTCGTCGCGCGCAGGTCTCCTGTCCGCCGCCGCAGCGCTCACCCTCGTCGCAGCGGGAGCTCTCGGCGTGCGCGCCGAGGACGCGCCGCCGAACTATGCGGGCGATCTCTCCGAGCGCGAGGCGCTGACGGGCGATTGGGGCGGCGGGCGCACCAAGCTGCTCGAACAGGGCGTCCAGTTCGACGCGAGCTTTACGGCCGACACCTCGTTCAACCCTTCGGGCGGCATCCGGCGCGGCGAGGCCTATTCGGGCCTTCTGCAGCTCGGCCTTACGCTGGATATGGAGAAGCTCGTCGGCTGGACCGGCGGCGAGATCTACGTCGGCTCTTATTTCATCGACGGCAAAGGACTCACTACCGGCGAGATCGGCAACCTCCTGACGATCTCGAACATCGAGGCGACGCCCGCGATCCGCCTCGGCGAGGTCTATCTCAAG
The DNA here is from genome assembly GCF_042648545.1 of Chenggangzhangella methanolivorans. Taxonomy (NCBI): domain Bacteria; kingdom Pseudomonadati; phylum Pseudomonadota; class Alphaproteobacteria; order Hyphomicrobiales; family Methylopilaceae; genus Chenggangzhangella; species Chenggangzhangella methanolivorans. The sequence continues at coordinate 1,101,975 of NZ_JBHRXS010000006.1, read as the reverse complement.
CAGAAGCTTCTCGACGACCATCTCGAGATCAAGGTCGGCCAGCTCGCGGCCGACGGCGACTTCGCGACCAGCGACACCGCCGGCCTGTTCGTGAACTCGACCTTCGGCTGGCCGGGGCTCAACGGGACCGATCTTCCGTCTGGCGGCCCGGCCTATCCGGTGCCGACGCCGGGCGCCCACGCCCTCGTCAAGTTCAACGACGCCTGGTCGTTCCAGGCCGGCGTCTACACCGGCGATCCGGCCGGCCGTGATCTCAAGAACAAGCACAACACCGACTTCCCGTTCAGCCCGGGCGCCTTCGCCATCGGCGAACTGATCTACGCCAATGCGGGCGAGGGCGGCGGACTGCCGGGCGCCTACAAGATCGGCGCCTGGTACAATTCGATGGACTTCGCGGACCTGCGCACCGGCGTGAACCGGGAAGGCTCTTATGCGCTTTACGGCGTCATCGACCAGACCATCTGGCAGAGCGGCGGAGGGGGGGATCTCAAGGATCCTTCGCCGGCGCCCGCGCAGAGTCTGTCGGTCTTCGCCCGCGCGGTGTTCGCCCCGCAGGCCAACCGGAACCTGATCGACTACTATTTCGACGCCGGCTTCAACGCGAAGGGCTTCACGCCCGGCCGTCCCGACGACGTCTTCGGGATCGCGGCCGCCTACGCCCACATCAGCAAGACCGCCCAGCGCGCCAACCGCGACGTTCCGGGCACGCCGGTGCGGTCGTCCGAGTTCGCCTTCGAGGCGTCCTATCAGGCCGCGGTCGCGCCGTGGCTGAAGGTTCAGCCGTTCGCCCAGTACATCGTGCGGCCGGGCGGCGGCGATCCGCGGCCCAATGATCCGACGCGGAGAATCAAGAACGCGACGGTGCTCGGCGTCCGCACGCAGGTGGCCTTCTGAGCCTCGGCGCCGGCCGCCGATCTTGACGAAAGCCCCGCTCCGGCGGGGCTTTTGCGTCAGGCTGGGTCGGCCTCGTCGAGAAAGCGCGCGATGGCCGACATCGTCGGCTCGTCCTCCAGCAGCGGCGCGTGGCCCTGTCCGGGCGTCGTGACGACGGTCAGCGGCCGGCGTTCCGTCATCGCCCGCACCGTCTCTGCGCTCAGGATGTCCGAGTGTTCGCCGCGCACGACCATCAGCGGAACGCCGGCCAGCAGATCGAACACCGGCCAGATCGCCGGCGTGGGGCGATCGAGGTCGACGCCCTCGAAGATTCGCATGAGCGCGGGATCGCAGGCCGGTTCGAGACCTGTCGGGGCGCTCCGCCAGGCGCGGCGGGCCCAGCGGTCGAAATCTTGCGCCGTCAGCGCCGGAAAGCGCTCCGCATAGGCCATGGCGAGCAGTCTTGCGCCGTGGGCGAAGTCGCGTGGAGCCTGATGGCGGGCGAGGCCCTCGCGGATGCGCTTGAGGCCTTCGGTCTCAACCACTGGCCCGATGTCGTTGAGAACGACCGAACGCAGAGCGCTCGGCCGCAAGGCCGCGATGGTCATCGCGTGCAGTCCGCCGCGTGAGGTTCCGACGACATGCGCCGCGTCGACGCCTATCGCGTCGAGCGTCGCCAGGACGTCTTCCGATTCGGTCTTGAGCTGGTAGCGCGCGGGATCCGGATCGCGTTCGGAGAGACCCCGGCCGCGCGCCGAGATCGCGATCACGCGGCGTCCCTGCGCGGAGAGCCGCTCGGCGAGCAAGACGAAGTCGTCGAGCGTGCGCGCAAGTCCTGGGAGACAGACGACCGGCGCGCCGCGATGGGCGGCAGGCCGCCAGTCCCGGACGTGAAGCTTGAGCCCGTCCGGGACTGTGACGAAGCGATCCTCGGTCGAAACGACCGAGTCGGTCACCGGTGTGCGCCGCGCGCCATGTCGCGCTCGATCAGCAGCGCGGTCCGGCCGTTGAGGCGGGTGCGGTAGATCTGGGTGTTCTCCATGACGCGCTGCACGTAGTTGCGCGTCTCGGCGAAGGGAATGCGCTCGACCCAGTCGACCGGATCGACCTCGGCCTTGCGCGGGTCGCCGTAGCGCTGCGTCCATTCGAGGACGCGCGCGGGACCCGCGTTGTAGGCGGCGAACACCATGACGTAGGAGCCGTCATACTTCTCGGCGAGCTCGCCGAGATGGGCCGCGCCGAGCTGCGCGTTGAACGCGGCGTCGGTGGTCAGGCGCTTGGCGTCGAAGGGCAGGCCGGCGGCCTTTGCGGTCTTGGCCGCCGTGCCCGGCAGAAGCTGGAGCAGGCCGCGCGCGTTGGCGTGGCTCACCGCCTTCGGGTTGAACGCGCTTTCCTGCCGGGCGATCGCGTGCACGACGGGCGTCTCGATCGCGGGCCCCACCGCCTTGAAGCTCGGAATGCCGCTCGTCGGATAGGCGAGGGCGTCCATCGGGAAGCCGTTCTTCAGCGCCGCCTTGCCGACCACGAGGGTCGCGCGCGGATCCTTGTATTTCTGGGTGAGCGCGCCGAGCAGCACGACCTCGCCGGGGTTCTTGAGGTCTTCGGCGAGCGCGCCGGCGAGCGGCAGCGCGAGCTCCTTTTGGTCTGCGCGGTAGAGAAGATCGATGGCGCGGACCGAGAGGCGCGATCCGAAGGTGGCGCGGTCGGTCGCGCTCGGCTGCGGCAGCGAGCGGATCGGCAGGTCGGACAGGCCAAGACGCGCGCGGGAGATCTGGCCGTAGTAGCTGGTGACGTAGCGCGCCGCCCGCTCATAGGCGCCGCGGGCCGAGGCGGTGTCGCCCATCGCCTCCAGGCAGCGGCCCTGCCAATAGAGCGCGCGCGAGGTGGTGCCCGGGATCGTGGCTTCCTTATGGACGGCGGTGAAGTGCTTGTAGGCGGTCTTGGCGTCGCCGAGCGCGCGCAGGGCGATGAAGCCCGCAAGCATGTCGGTCTCGATCTTGTCGCTGTCGTTCTCGGCGTCGTCGCGTGCGAGGGTCTGGTAGGCGAGTTTGGCGTCGCCGTTGTCGAGCAGGTCGCGGGCGACCACGCGGCGCTCGATCGACCAGGCGTCGGCGTCGACGAGGGCGGCGCCGCGCGGCGCGGCGTTCAGCGCGGCGGCTGCCTCGCGGGGCTTGTCGGCGCGGCGGTTGAACTTCGCCACCGTGAACAGGAAGCCGGGGTCGGACCGCGCGCCGCTCGGCACAGCCGCGATCAGCGCGCCGGCTGAGGGGTTCTTGCGTATCACCGCCGCGCGCGCCTTGGCGATCGCGAGATAGGAGCCGCCCACGCGGTTGGCGGCGCGCATGCCGGCGTCGATCTCGTCAGCGAGGAAGCGGCCTTCGGCGCGGGCGCGGTGGTCCGAAGCGCTGAGCAGCGAGCCGAAGGTCTGGAGAGCCTGGGCTTCAAGCGACCCGTCGAGCGCGTCGCGGCGCCACGCCTCGCGGGCGACGGCGGCGGCGGACGCCTTGTCGCCGCTCGCGAGCAGCGCGCGTGCGAGCGCCAGGCGCCCTTCGGGCCGCTCGGGCTTGCCGTTGGCGGCGAAGAAGCCGCGCACGGTCGAGGGCGACACGTTTTCGAGCCAGAGCGCCTCTTCGGCGCGGCGGCGGACCCAGCTCGCCATCGGCCAGTCGCGATGGGCGCGATAGAAGGCGTCGATGCGGCTGAAGCCGACCTGCCGCGAAGCGAGCCGCACGCCCAGCCAGTCGACCAGCGCCATCGCGCCAGGATCGGCCAGCTGCGACTTCACGGCCATCGCGCCGGAGGTGTCGCCGCGCTCGAAGGCCGAGATCGCCGCGCGCACCAGCGCGACGTCGTTGGCCGACACCGACGCCGTCGGGGCGGCGCGTGACGAGGTGGAGATCGAGCCGGTCGCGGTCGCGTCATAGGCGAGCACCATGCCGGCCGACTTCATCGTGTCGGCGGAAAGCTGGTCGCTGTCGCCCTCGACCGCGGGGATGAACCGCTCCTCGGTCAGAGGCTCGGGCTTGCCGCCGACGGACGCCGCGAAGGCGGTGGACGCCGTCGACAACAGCGCGACTGCGGCCACGCCGCGAAGGAGAAAGCTCAAAAGGGGCATGGCTCTCGGCTTCGGCTGAGCGACCGGCGGGAGGGACCGGGCGAGGGACTCGGGAACTGGCCTCAGTTTCGCCATGCCGGCTTTACGAAACGCTAACCGAGAGAACACGACGCCCGCTAAGACCGCCTCCGACGGACGGCGGGCTTTCACTTGCGCGCGAGCGGGTCTATCAAGACCGGCCGACCGCGGCGCCGGCATGGCGAGCGCGATCACCTTTCCGCGCGTCTGCTGCGCCAAGGCGCAAAACCGCGCCCGACACGTTAAAGCGTCTCGTCATGACCCAACCGATCTTTCACGGCTCCATCACCGCGCTCGTCACGCCCTTCAAGGACGGCAAGCTCGACGAGGCCGCGTTCCGCCGGCTGGTCGACTGGCAGATCGCCGAAGGCACGCACGGCCTCGTGCCGGTCGGCACCACGGGCGAGAGCCCGACGCTGAGCCACGACGAGCACAATTCCGTCGTGCGCTGGTGCGTGGAGGAGGCGAGGGGCCGCGTGCCTGTGATCGCCGGCGCGGGCTCCAACTCCACCCGCGAGGCGATCGCGCTCGCGCGTCAGGCGGAGAAGGACGGCGCCGACGGCCTGCTGGTCGTGACGCCCTACTACAACAAGCCGACCCAGGCGGGCCTGATCGCGCACTACACCGCGATCGCCGAGGCGACCGCGCTGCCGATCATCATTTACAACATCCCGGGCCGCTCGGTGATCGACATGTCGGTCGACACCATGGCGCGGCTTTACGAGATCAAGAACATCGTCGGCGTGAAGGACGCGACCGCCAACGTCGTGCGCGTCAGCCAGCAGCGCGCCGCGATGGGGCCGGACTTCATTCAGCTTTCCGGCGAGGACGCGAGCGCCATCGGCTTCATGGCCCATGGCGGCCATGGCACCATTTCGGTCGCCTCCAACGTCGCCCCGGCGCAGTGCGCGGCGTTCCAGGAAGCCTGCATCGCCGGCGACTACCGCGCCGCGCTCGCTTATCAGGACCGGCTGCTGCCGCTGCACATCGACCTGTTCTGCGAGGCCAATCCGGGACCCGCGAAGGCCGCGCTCGCGATGCTCGGCCGCTGCGGCGAGGAGATGCGGCTTCCGCTCGTGCCGATCTCGGACGCGAGCCGCGCCAAGGTGCGCGCCGCGCTTCTGCACGCCGGCCTCCTTCAGGAGGAGCCACGCATCATGGTGGCGGAGCGGGCTTGAACGGCTCGCCGCTCAGCCAGATCTAGACCTTCATGAGCTCGAAGAATCCCAATCCCCGCTACAAGATCGTCGCCGACAACCGCAAGGCGCGCCACAACTACGAGATCGGCGACACGATAGAGGCCGGCATCGTGCTTGTCGGCACAGAGGTGAAGTCGCTGCGCCAAGGCAAGGCGACGATCGGGGAGTCGTACGCCGGCGAATACGGCGGAGAGTTCTTCCTCTACAACTCCTACATTCCGGAATATTTGCAGGCCAACCGCTTCAACCACGAGGTTCGCCGGCCTCGGAAGCTGTTGCTGCACGAGAGCCAGATCAACAAGCTATCGGGGGCCGTGACCCGTGACGGCATGACGGTGGTGCCGCTGAAGATCTATTTCGACGACCACGGCCGCGCCAAGGTCGAGATCGCGCTAGCGCGCGGCAAGCAGCTCCACGACAAGCGGCAGGCCGACAAGGAAAAGACCTGGAACCGCGACAAGGCGCGCATCATGCGCGATCGCGGGTGAGCGACGAGCCGCTCGCCGGAAGGCTTCGCGGCGCGCTCGACAGATGGGGCCTGGCCCCCGACGGCGACCTGCTGGCGACCCGCACCAGTTTCCTCCAGCCCGTCCACACCGCCGCCGGCGAGGCGGCGATTCTCAAGATCAGCCATTCGCCGGAAGAACGCTTCGGCGCCGAGGTGATGGCGTGGTGGGGCGGGCAGGGGGCCGCGAAGGTGTTGGCCCATGAGGGCGACGTCTTGCTGCTCGAGCGCGCGGCTGGCGAGCGTTCCCTCGCGGCGATGGCGCGCGGCGGAGACGACGACGAGGCCACGCGGGTGATCTGCGGCGCGGCCGAAGCGCTTCACGGCCGCCGCGAGGATCCGCCTGCAGGACTGACGCCTCTCGACGTCTGGTTCCGCTCTCTGTTTTCGGTCGCCGACAGCCACGGCGGCTTGCTTGTCCGCTGCGCGGAGACCGCGTGCGAACTGCTTGCTGAGCCCAAGGACATGGTCGCGCTTCATGGCGACCTTCACCACGGCAACGTGCTGGATTTCGGCCCGCGCGGCTGGCTTGCGATCGATCCCAAGGGGCTTCTGGGCGAACGCGGCTTCGACTTCGCGAACCTGTTGCGCAACCCGGATCCGGATACGGCGCAGACGCCGGGTCGCCTCGCCCGTCAGGCCGACGTCGTCGCGGAGGCCGCGGATCTCGATCGGACGCGCCTGCTCATGTGGGCGCTGGCGTGGTTCGGCCTCTCGGCCGTCTGGATGGTCGAGGACGGCGAGGCCGAGGCGATCGACCTGACCATGGCCGAGATCGCGGCCGCCGAGCTCGATCGCTAGCGCGCGTCCACATACGCCCGGACGCTCGCGAACACCGACTCGAACATCTCGGTGGTGAGCACGCCGGTGTTCGTGTTGTAGCGGGAGCAGTGATAGCTGTCGAAGAGCGTCACAGCGCCGAGCGCGTGGCGCGCCCCGTGGGCGAACGGCGCGGCCTTGAGCGCGACGCCGAGCGTCCGGCAGAGGCTGTCATGCGCAATGCGCCCGAGCGCGACCACCGCGGCGCCGTGACCGAGCGCCTCGATCTCCGACGTCAGATACGGCCGGCAGGTCGCGATCTCCCTGGTCTCGGGCTTGTTCTGCGGCGGCACGCAGCGCACCGCGTTGGTGACGCGCGCGCCGACGAGCGCCAGGCCGTCGTCGGGCCGCTCGTCATAGACCCCTTCGGCGAATCCGAACTTCAGCAGCGTCGCGTAGAGCAGGTCGCCGGCCCAGTCGCCCGTGAAGGGACGACCGGTCCGGTTCGCGCCCTGAAGGCCCGGGGCGAGACCGACGATCAGAAGCTTTGCGGAGACCGGCCCGAAGGACGGGACGGGCGCATTGTGCCAGTCGGCGTGCTTGGCCCGCTGCTCCTCTCGGAACGCGACGAGGCGAGGGCAGAGCGGGCAGTCCCGCGGCGGCTCGGCCGGCGCGGTGGCGGCGGAGATCAAGGTTCCGGCGTGGTGTCGACGGCGGCGGCGCGCCTCGCCTCGCGGGCGGCGCGCTCGGCCGGGTCACGGCCGACCTTGGAGGCGAGGTCGGCGAGGTCGAGGAAGTGGTCGGCGCGGCGGCGCAGGTCGTCGGCGATCATCGCCGGCTGGGTCGTCACGGTCGAGACGACGGTGACGCGCACCCCCTTGCGCTGCATGGCGGCGACCAGCGGCGTGAAGTCGCCGTCGCCGGAAAACAGCACCATGTGGTCGATCTTCTCGGCGATCTCGAGCGCGTCGATCGCGAGTTCGATGTCGAGATTGCCCTTCACCTTGCGCCGGCCCTGGCTGTCGGTGAACTCCTTGGTGGGCTTGGTCACCACGGTGTAGCCGTTGTAGTCGAGCCAATCGATCAGCGGGCGGATGGTCGAGACCTCGAGGTCCTCGCTGAGCGCGGTGTAGTAATAGGCGCGAATGAGATAGCCGCGGCCCTGGAATTCGCGGAGAAGCCGGCGGAAGTCGATGTCGAAGCCCACGCCGCGGGCCGTGGCGTAGAGGTTGGCGCCGTCGATGAAGAGGCCGAGCCGTTCGTCCGAATAAAACATCGCTTGAAACATCCCTTGCTTGAAACCCGCCGCAACCGACGAAGACGCAGATCTGAAAGCCGTTGCGAATAAAGGCCGAATGGCCGCTCCACGTCCGCGCGGAGCATTACGCCCGGTCCTTGCCACGAGATCGGTCCCGCGGTAAAGACCGCGCTCGTTTCCGAACCGTCGAACTCACACAACAGCGGAGGCCCCCATGGCCCGCGTCACCGTCGAGGATTGCATCGACAAGGTCGAGAACCGCTTCGACCTCGTTCTGCTCGCAGGGCACCGCGCCCGGCTGATCTCCTCCGGCCAGCCCATCACCATCGACCGCGACAACGACAAGAATCCCGTCGTCGCGCTTCGCGAGATCGCCGAACAGACCGTCGTTCCGGATGATCTGCGCGAGGATCTGATCCATTCGCTGCAGAAGTACGTCGAAGTCGACGAGCCCGAGGCCGAGGTTGTTCCGGCGCTCGCCGGCTCCGCCGGCGCGTCGGACGACGCCGGCGACGTCGCCTTCGACCGCATGACGGAAGAAGACCTTCTGCGCGGCCTCGAAGGTCTCGTGCCGCCGGCCGAGACCGACGACGACGAGTAAGCCGCTCTTAACTGAGCCGCAGATTCGAACGCCGTCGCGGACCGCCGCGGCGGCGTTTCGCTTTTTGAAGCGTTCGCGAATCTTGTGCGGCGCGATGATCGCCGCGATATTCGGCCGGGGAGCCTCACGCTCCCGAGAGGAGCGCCAGTCTTCACGACATGATGCGGCAGTACGAGCTCGTCGAACGCGTCAAGGCGTACAATCCCAACGCCGACGAGGCGCTGCTCAACCGCGGCTACGTCTACGCGATGAAGGCCCATGGCGCGCAGACCCGGGCCTCTGGCGACCCGTATTTCTCCCATCCGCTCGAAGTCGCCGCGATCCTGACCGACCTGCGTCTCGACGACTCCACGATCGTCGCAGCGCTCCTCCACGACACGATCGAGGACACCGACGCCACCCGCGCCGAGATTGACGCGCTGTTCGGCGAACAGATCGGGGCGCTGGTCGAGGGGCTGACCAAGCTCAAGAAGCTCGACCTCGTCACCAAGGAAGCCGCGCAGGCCGAGAACCTGCGGCGCCTGCTGCTTGCGATCGCGGCCGACGTGCGCGTGCTGTTGGTGAAGCTCGCCGACCGCCTCCACAACATGCGCACGCTCCATTTCGTGCCGCCGGCCAAGCGCGCCCGGATCGCGCAGGAGACGCTCGACCTCTATGCGCCGCTCGCCGGCCGCATGGGCATGCAGGCGCTGCGCGACGAGCTCGAGGACATCTGCTTCCGCACGCTCTTTCCGGAAGCCTTCGACACCATCGTGTCGCGGCTGAACCGGCTCGCCTCCCGCAGCGCCGAATCGATCGAGGAGATCAAGACGGCGTTCGAGAAGCGCTTCGCCGACCAGCGCGTCGAGGCGCAGATCACGGGCCGCGCCAAGAAGCCCTATTCGATCTGGCGCAAGATGGAGCGCAAGTCCGTCGCCTTCGAGCAGCTCTCGGACGTGTTCGCCTTCCGCGTGATCGTGAAGGACGTGCCGGACTGCTACCGCGCGCTCGGCGCGCTGCACAGCGGCTGGCCGACCGTGCCCGGGCGCTTCAAGGACTACATCTCGACGCCCAAGGAGAACGACTACCGCTCGATCCACACCACGATCGTCGGTCCCGAGCACCAGCGCGTCGAACTCCAGATCCGCACCGAGGCGATGCACCGCTTCGCCGAATACGGCATCGCGGCCCATGCGCTCTACAAGGACGGGCTTGGCGGCGACGTCGAGGGGCTTGCGCGCGAGAGCCGCGCCTATGGCTGGCTGCGGCGCACCGTGGAGCTGCTCGCCGAGGGCGACAACCCGGAGGAGTTCCTCGAGCACACCAAGCTCGAGCTGTTCTCCGACCAAGTGTTCTGCTTCACGCCGAAAGGCCGCCTGATCGCGCTGCCGCGCGGCGCGACCCCGATCGACTTCGCCTATGCGGTCCACACCAGCGTCGGCAACCAGTGCGTCGGCGCCAAGATCAACGGCAAGACCGAGTCGCTCGTCCAGCCGCTCTCGAACGGCGACGAAGTCGAGATCATCCGCTCGGAAGCCCAGACGCCTCCGGCCGCCTGGGAGGCGGTGGTGGTGACCGGCAAGGCGCGAGCCGCGATCCGCCGCGCGACGCGTTCAGCGGTTCGGGCGCAATATGCCGGCCTCGGCCGCCAGATCGTCCAGCGCGCCTTCGATCGGGCCGGGCAGCCCTTCGTCGAGGAGAAGCTGCGGACGTCGCTCCATCGCCTCGCGCGCAGCAGCGTCGACGACGTGCTGGCGGCTGTCGGCCGCGGCGAGATGCATTCCAACGACGTCGTGCGCGCCGTCCATCCGGAGGTGAAGGACGAGCGGTCGCCGACGATCGGCGCGCCGTCGAACGGATGGTTCGGGCTGGAGCACGCCGGCTCGCTGCGTTTCAAGGCGCCGAACGGCGAGCCCGCGGACGGCTTTCTCCCCTCGATCCCGATCCGCGGTCTTCGCGGCGACCTGCCGGTGCGCTTCGCGCCCGACGGCGGCGCGGTGCCGGGCGACCGCATCGTCGGCATTCTGGATCCGGGCGCCGGCATCACGATCTATCCGATCCAGTCGCCGGCGCTGAAGGCCTTCGACGATCAGCCCGAGCGCTGGCTCGACGTCCGCTGGGACGTGGATTTCGGTCGGAGGGAGCGGTTTCCCGTGCGCGTCACCGTGACGTCGATGAACGAGCCGGGCTCGCTCGCGCTCATCGCCGGGATCATCTCGAACTACGAGGCGAACATCGACGACGTGCGCATGGTCTCGCACTCGCCCGACTTTCACGACATCGTCTTCGACCTCGGGGTGTTCGACTCCAAGCACCTGAGCGCGATCATCGCGGATCTGAGGCAGACGCCGGTCGTGTCGAACGCCGAGCGGGTGAACGGCTGAGGGCCGAACGAGGAATTGCGTGCTTCGAGACGCCGGCCTACGGACGGCTCCTCAGCATGAGGACCGATTGGGACACTCGAAACGCCTCTCATGCTGAGGAGCGCCAAAGGCGCGTCTCGAAGCACGCAGCACAGTGGTGAAGGCCATGGCCCAAATCATCCGCCTCGGCGTCAATGTCGACCACGTCGCGACCGTCCGGAACGCGCGCGGCGGCGTCCATCCGGATCCCGTGGCGATCGCCAAGCTCGCGATCGCGGCCGGCGCGGACGGCATCACGGCGCATCTCCGAGAGGATCGTCGCCACATCCGCGACGCCGACATCGAGCGCCTGATGGCCGAGATCGATAGGCCGCTCAATTTCGAAATGGCGGCCACCGACGAGATGGTCGCCATCGCGCTCAGGCGTCAGCCTCACGCCGCCTGCCTCGTGCCAGAGAAGCGCGAGGAGCGCACGACCGAGGGCGGGCTCGACGTCGTCGGCCAGCGGAGGCACCTGGAGCCGGCCGTGCGCGAACTCGTGGCCGCGGGCGTCCGCGTGTCGCTGTTCGTCGAGGCCGACGCGGCGACGCTCGAGGCTTCAGCCGCCATGGGCGCGCCGGTGGTCGAGCTCCACACCGGCACCTGGTGCGAGGCGATCGCGCATGGCCGCGCCGACGAAGCCGCCCGCGAGTTCGACCGACTCGCCGAAGGCGCCCGCCGCGCTTCCGCGCTCGGTCTCGAGGTCCATGCCGGCCACGGGCTCGACTACGCCAGCGCCGAGACGATCTCCGCGCTGCCCGAGATCGCAGAACTCAACATCGGCCACTATTTGGTGGGAGAGGCGCTCGCCGTCGGGTTTCCCGAGACGATCCGGCTCATGAAGGCCGCGATCGCGCGCGGCAGGCGAAAGGCGGCGGCATGATTCTCGGTCTCGGCAACGATCTCTGCGACATCCGGCGCATCGAGCAGACGCTGGAGCGCTTCGGCGACCGGTTTCTCCAGCGCGTGTTCACCGAGACCGAACGCAAGCGCGCCTTCGCCAAGGCCGAGCCCGCCAACACGCTGGCCAAGCGCTTCGCCGCCAAGGAGGCCTGCGCCAAGGCGCTCGGCACCGGTTTTCGCGCCGGCACCTTCTGGCGCGACATGGGCGTGACGAACCTGCCCTCTGGACGCCCGACCCTGACGCTGACGGGCGGCGCCAAGGAGCATCTCGACCGGATGACGCCGGAGGGATACGAAGCCCGGATCGACCTCACTTTGACGGACGAGCCGCCGCTCGCCTCCGCCGTGGTCATCATCAGCGCGGTTCCCAAGGCGAGCGCGTGACGTGAGGCGGACGGGCGCCGTTTGCCAGCGGCCGCGCCCGGGGCTATCACGCGCCTGCCGCTCCTCTCGCCGCGGCGTCTTTCGGACAGGACTGGAATGAGCGCGACCACCGACAAGAAGGGCCAGTCCGAAGGCGGCTTCGCCGAGATCGTGAAGATCTGCGCGCAGGCGCTGATCATCGCGGTGGTGATCCGGACGCTGATCTTCCAGCCGTTCAACATCCCGTCCGGCTCGATGGAGGACACCCTCCTCGTCGGCGACTACCTGTTCGTGAACAAGTTCTCCTACGGCTACAGCCACCATTCGCTGCCGTTCAGCCCGAAGATCTTTTCGGGCCGCGTCATGGGCGCGGTTCCCGAGCGCGGCGACATCGCGGTGTTCAAGGTCTGGGTGCCGGGCGACGGCTGGACCGACTACATCAAGCGCGTGATCGGCCTGCCCGGCGATCGCATCCAGATGGTCGACGGCCAGCTGATCATCAACGAGAAGCCGGTTCCCAAGGTCCGGCTGCCGCAGGACTACATCGAGGGCACCGGGGGCGCGGCGCGCCACATTCCGCGCTTCGAGGAGACGCTCGACAACGGGCGGAAATACGAAGTCCTCGACATGGACAAGAACGGCTTCCTCGACAACACGCCGGTCTATGAGGTGCCGCCCGGCCATCTCTTCATGATGGGCGACAACCGCGACAACTCCACCGACAGCCGCGTGCAGTCGGCGGTGGGCTTCGTGCCGATGGAGAACCTCGTCGGCCGCGCCGAGATGCTGTTCTTCTCGGTCGAGCGCGGCGAGGCCGCCTGGGCGTTCTGGAAGTGGCCGTGGTCGGTCCGCTGGTCGAGGATCGGGACCTTGCTCGAATGAAGCGCCGTCCGGTCACGGACGGCCTCCTCGAAAACCGGCTTGGCCACGACTTTGCCGACAAGTCCCTGCTCGACCGCGCTTTGACGCATATTTCGGGCGCGACCTCGAAGGAAGGGCGGCTCGGCAGCTATCAGCGGCTCGAATTCCTCGGCGACCGCGTTCTGGGCCTTGCGATCGCTTCGCTGCTGATGGAGACCTATCCGACCGCCGACGAGGGCGAGATGTCCCGGCGCCTCGCCGAGCTCGTGCGCGCCGAGACATGCGCCGAGGTGGCGCAGGCGATGGATCTCGGCCCCTACATCCGGCTCGGCGCGGGCGAGGCGAGTTCTGGCGGGCGCCGCAAGGCGGCGATCCTCTCCGACGTCTGCGAGTCGGTCATCGGCGCGGTCTATCTCGACGCAGGGTTTCCCGCCGCCGCGGACCTCGTGGAGCGGTTCTGGCGCGAACGTCTGCTGGCGCCGCGTCGTCCGCTGCGCGACGCCAAGACCGAGCTTCAGGAATGGGCCCAGGGGCGCGGTCTGCCGCCGCCCGTCTATCGCGAGGTCGCGCGCTCGGGGCCCGACCACAATCCGCAGTTTCGCGTCGTCGTCCTGGTCGACGGCGCCGAAGAGGTCGAAGGTTCGGGCCGTTCGAAACGCGCGGCCGAGCAAGCGGCCGCCGAAGCTCTCCTCCAGCGCGAAGGCGTCGCGAACCATGACTGAAACCGAGACGCCCGACACGCCTGAGGCGACGACCCGCTGCGGCTACGTCGCCCTCGTGGGCGCGCCGAACGCGGGCAAGTCGACGCTGGTCAACCGGCTCGTCGGCGTGAAGGTCTCGATCGTCAGCCACAAGGTGCAGACGACTCGGGCGCTGATCCGCGGCCTCGTGATCGAGAAGGACGCGCAGATCGTCTTCGTCGACACCCCCGGCATCTTCGCGCCCAAGCGCCGGCTCGACCGCGCCATGGTCTCGACCGCCTGGGGCGGAGCGACCGACGCCGACGTGATCGCGTTGCTGATCGACGTGCGGAAGGGCCTCGACGACGACAACCTCGCGATCCTCGACAAGCTCGCGGGCGCCCCCCAGCGCAAGATCCTGATCCTCAACAAGATCGACATGATCGACCGCGAGAAGCTGCTGGCGATCGCGCAGGAGGCGGCGGCGCGCGTCTCGTTCGACCGGGTGTTCATGATCTCGGCCAAGACCGGGTCCGGCGTCTCGGACCTGCCCGCCTATCTCGCCGACGAGATGCCGGCCGGGCCCTGGCTCTATCCGGCCGACGACGTCTCGGACCTGCCGCTGCGCGCGCTCGCGGCCGAAATCACCCGCGAGAAGCTGTTCGCGCGGCTCCATGACGAACTTCCCTACGCCTCCACGGTCGAGACGGAGAAGTGGGAGGTCCGCGCCGACGGCTCGGCGCGCGTCGAGCAGACCATCTATGTCGAACGCGAGAGCCAGAAGCGCATCGTGATCGGGAAGGGCGGCCAGACCGTGAAGCAGATCTCCATGGAGGCCCGCAAGGAGATCTCGGAGATCGCGGAGACGGACGTCCATCTCTTCCTGTTCGTGAAGGTGCGCGAGAACTGGGCCGACGACCCGGAGCGCTATCGCGAGATGGGGCTGGAGTTTCCCAAGGGCTGAGGCCAAAGGGCGTGGGCACGCCGACCTCCAGCTCGGGCTTGATCCGGAATCCAGGAAATCGACGATCGCGAACGAAGCCGCGCCGCCAGCGCGTCTGGAGTCCGTCTCTGCGGCCGGAATGACGGCCGCGCGGTCCGCCGGGTCGTTCCGAACGCGACCAATTCTCGCTTCGATGGGCCGGATGGACGCCTCTTGGGCGTCCTGCATCGGCCAAAGTAGCGCTCACGCGCGGCTCACGCCGCCTTGATATCGCGCCAATCGTCCACGAAATTCGATCGATCTCTCTGAGGCTTCGGCGCTCGGACGACGACCGCGAGGGGAACCGCGGGCGCTCTCCTGTCGTCGCCTCGTCTCCAATCGGGCGGGCATGGAAAACATCGCGGTCGTCAACGCCATCCTGCTGTTCGGCGCGGCGCTGATGCTCGTGGGAATCCTGTCGTCGCTCGTGGCGTCGCGGTTCGGCGCGCCTCTGCTGCTCGTCTTCCTGCTGATCGGCATGCTGTCTGGCGAAGACGGCCCCGGCGGCATCGCGTTCGACAACTACCGTGTGACCTACCTGATCGGGTCGATCGCGCTCGCCATTATCCTGTTCGACGGCGGGCTCAGGACGCGGATATCGCATCTGGCAGGAGCGCTCTGGCCGGCGGTGAGCCTTGCGACCGTCGGCGTGCTCATCACCGCAGGACTGATCGGCGCCTTCGCCGCCTGGGCGTTGGGCTTGCGCTGGATCGAGGGACTGCTGATCGGCGCGACCATCGCCTCCACCGACGCGGCCGCGGTGTTCTTCCTCATCCGGGCGAGCGGCCTGCAGCTTCAGCGCCGCGTCGGGGCGACCCTCGAAATTGAATCGAGCACCAACGATCCGGTCGCGGTGTTCCTCACCGTGCTGCTCGTCGGGCTCGTGACGTCGGCCGCAGGCCATACGACCGGGGCGATCGTCGGCCACTTCCTCCAAGAGGCGCTGATCGGCGGCCTCGCGGGCGTCGCGGGGGGATTCGCGCTCGCCTTCATGCTGAATCGCGTCGACCTGCCGTCGGGCCTCCACCCGCTGTTCGTCGTG
The DNA here is from genome assembly GCF_042648545.1 of Chenggangzhangella methanolivorans. Lineage (NCBI taxonomy): Bacteria > Pseudomonadati > Pseudomonadota > Alphaproteobacteria > Hyphomicrobiales > Methylopilaceae > Chenggangzhangella > Chenggangzhangella methanolivorans. The sequence continues at coordinate 1,086,435 of NZ_JBHRXS010000006.1, read as the reverse complement.
GCGTTCGTGGTGGCGCTGTTCTCGCTCACCGCGGTCCTGCACGGCTCGGGTTTCCTCGCCGTCTATCTGGCGGGCATCATCGTCGGCAACCGGCCGGTGCGCGCTCTGCCGTCGATCATCGCGTTCCACGACACGGTGACGTGGCTCTGCCAGATCGTGATGTTCATGGTGCTGGGGCTGCTGGTGACGCCCTCCACCATGATCTCCTCCATCCTGCCGGCGCTGGCGATCTCGGTCGTGCTGATCTTCGTCGCGCGTCCGGTCGCCGTCGCGCTCTGCCTGCTGCCGTTCGGTTTTTCGCGGAAGGAGATCGCGTTCGTCGGCTGGGTCGGCCTGCGCGGCGCCGTTTCGATCTTTCTCGCGGCGATCCCGACGCTCGCCAAGGTCCCGAACGCCGAGATCTATTTCAACGTCGCCTTCGTGGTGGTGATCGTCTCGCTGATCGTCCAGGGCTGGACCATCACGCCGCTGGCGAAGCGCCTCCATCTCGCCGTGCGCCAGATGACGCGAAGCGTCCACCGCGTCGAGATCGATCTGCCGGGCCAGCTGTCGCAGGAGATGGTCGGCTACGTGGTCACGCCGCACTGCCCGATCCTCAACCGCGATTCGGTGCCGAAATGGGCGAAGCCGGTCTTCGTGGTGCGCGACGACCGGATTCTCGATCCGCTCCAGGCCGGCGCGCTGAAGCCCGGGGATTACGGCTACTTTCTCACCGAGCCCGAACGCGTCTCCGAACTCGACGGACTGTTCGCGTCGACCGAAGCGGGCAGGGCGCGTCCGTCGCTCGGCGAGTTCCCGATGCGCGGCGAAACCCCGCTCGCGACGCTGGTCGAGCTCTACGGCCTCGGCGTCGACGCGGAGGAGGCCGGACTGACGGTCGCCGAAGTGTTCTCCGCGCGGTTCGAGAACGAGCCGGCGGTCGGCGACCTGCTCGAGCTCGGACCGGCGACGCTCATCGTGCGGGCGGTCGACGAAGGCCGCGTGACCCGCGCGGGCCTGCGCATCGAGGACGAGGGGCCGGACCAGCCGATGACCTCGCTCGCGCCCGCCGCCGAGACGCCCGCCAAGGCCGGGCCGGCGGCCACGATCCAGCGCCTCGCCGAGAAAGTGAAGGCGCAGATCGGGGCTGGCTGACGGCGCCTCTAAACGGTTTGGAAACCATGTCGGACGCATGCTCGTCCCATGATCGTCCGGACCAAATGGCGCATGGTCGCCGCCCAGCTCGCGCTCTGGATCGTCGCCGCGGGAGCGGTGACGTATTTCGGGCAGCAGGCCTATGTGGGCGCTCACGGCCTCGTCGCCAGCAAGGCGATGCAGGAGGAGATCGCCAAGCTCGAGACCCGTCTCGCAGAAGTGAAGGCGGAGCGCTCCTCCGTCGAACACCGCATCGACCTGATGACGTCCGAGCGTCTCGACCCCGATCTTCTTGACGAACAGGCCCGTTCCGACCTTGGCTGGCTAAGCCCCGCCGACCGCGTCCTTCAGAACGACTGACCCCTCGTCTTTCGCAGGCGGCGCGGGACAGCCATGCGGAAACGTGTGGCGGGGCGGGCTTGCGACTTTGGTCTAGCTTCTGTCAGGTTTCCAACCAACGCTCAGGCAGGGGTCGGCTCGCTTTCGCGTGGCCGGCGCCTTAGCTTGGTTAAAAAGACAAAAGAAACGACCAAGGGGACGTCATGGTAGCCACAGCCGCTAAGGCCGCGCCGAAACGCGCCGCGAAATCCTCCGCCGGCGCTTCGCGAGCGGCCGCGGACAAATCCCCCGCGGCCAAGTCGGCCCCCGCGAAATCCGCTTCGACCAAATCCTCCGGCGCTCTGTCCTTCGACAAGGACCAGGAACTCCACGCCCATCGGGAAATGCTGCTGATCCGCCGCTTCGAGGAGAAGGCCGGACAGCTCTACGGCATGGGCCTCATCGGCGGCTTCTGCCACCTCTATATCGGCCAGGAAGCCGTTGTGGTCGGCATGCAGATGGCGCTCAAGCAGGGCGACCAGGTCATCACCGGCTACCGCGACCACGGCCATATGCTCGCCTGCGAGATGGACCCGAAGGGCGTGATGGCCGAGCTCACGGGGCGCCGCGGCGGCTACTCCAAGGGCAAGGGCGGCTCGATGCACATGTTCAGCGTCGAGAAGCAGTTTTACGGCGGCCATGGCATCGTCGGCGCTCAGGTCTCGCTCGGCACCGGGCTCGCCTTCGCCAACAAGTACCGCAAGAACGACAGCGTGACGCTCGCCTACTTCGGCGACGGCGCCTCCAACCAGGGGCAGGTCTACGAGAGCTTCAACATGGCGAAGCTCTGGAGCCTGCCGGTCGTCTACGTCATCGAGAACAACAAGTACGGCATGGGCACCTCGGTCGAGCGCGCCTCGTCGAACACCAATCTCAGCCAGCGCGGCGCGAGCTTCGAAATCCCGGGCGAGCAGGTCGACGGCATGGACGTGCGCGCCGTGAAGGCCGCGGGCGACCGCGCCGTGAAGCACGCCCGGTCCGGCAAGGGCCCCTATATTCTCGAGATGGTCACTTACCGCTATCGCGGCCACTCCATGTCGGACCCGGCGAAGTACCGGTCCAAGGAGGAGGTCCAGAAGATGCGCGAGACCCATGACCCGATCGAGATGGTGCGCAAGCGCCTGATCGAGGCCGGTTTCGCAAGCGAGGACGACCTGAAGGCGGTCGACAAGGAGGTCCGCGAGATCGTCAACGCGGCCGCCGAATTCGCGACCAACGATCCTGAGCCCGATCCGTCCGAGCTCTGGACCGACATTCTGCGCTGATCGCGGTCCCTGAGACGGTCGACCGAACAAGCCCCTGCGAAGACGGGGGCGCTCAAGACAATAAGCCCTCTGGGCGAAAGGGACGTCCCATGCCGATCGAAGTCCTCATGCCGGCGCTGTCGCCGACCATGGAGGCGGGCAAGCTCGCCAAGTGGCTGAAGAAGGAAGGCGACAGCGTCACCTCCGGCGACGTGATCGCGGAGATCGAGACCGACAAGGCCACGATGGAGGTCGAGGCGGTCGACGAGGGCAAGATCGGCAAGCTGCTGATCGAGGAGGGGACCGACGACGTCAAGGTCAACACCCCGATCGCGCTCATTCTCGGCGACGGCGAGGACGAAAGCGCGCTGAAGAATGGCGCCGCCGCTCCCGCCAAGGCCAAGGAAGCCGAGGCCGAGGAGCCGACCAAGGCCGAAGAAGAGGCCAAGGCCGAGCCGAAGAAGGACGCGTCCGCCAAGGTCGAATCCGCCGCCGCCAACCCTCCCCAGCCGAAGACGCAGCCCGAACCCGACGTCCCCGAGGGGACCGAGATGGTCACAATGACGGTGCGCGAGGCGCTCCGCGACGCGATGGCCGAGGAGATGCGCAAGGACGACCGCGTCTTCGTGATGGGCGAGGAGGTCGCCGAGTATCAGGGCGCCTACAAGATCACGCAGGGCATGCTGACCGAGTTCGGCCCCGACCGCGTCATCGACACGCCGATCACCGAGCACGGTTTCGCAGGCGTCGGCGTCGGCGCGGCGCTTGCGGGCCTCAAGCCCGTGGTCGAGTTCATGACCTTCAACTTCGCCATGCAGGCGATCGACCAGATCATCAACTCGGCCGCCAAGACGCTCTACATGTCCGGCGGACAGATGGGCTGCTCGATCGTGTTCCGCGGCCCGAACGGCGCCGCGGCTCGCGTCGCGGCCCAGCACAGCCAGGACTACACCGCCTGGTACTCGAACGTGCCGGGTCTCACCGTCATCGCCCCCTACACCGCCGCCGACGCCAAGGGCCTGCTGAAGGCCGCGATCCGCGACGAGAACACGGTGATCTTCCTCGAGAACGAAATCCTCTACGGCCAGTCGTTCCCCGTGCCGAAGCTCGACGACTACATCGTGCCGATCGGCAAGGCCAAGATCGCCCGGCCGGGCAAGGACGTGACGATCGTCTCCTGGTCGATCGGCATGACCTATGCGCTCAAAGCCGCCGAAAAGCTCGCCGAGGAGGGGATCGAGGCCGAGGTCATCGATCTGCGCACCATCCGCCCGATGGACACCGATACGATCGTGGAGTCGGTCAAGAAGACCGGCCGCATCGTGACGGTGGAGGAGGGCTGGGCGCAGTCCGGCGTCGGCGCCGAGATCGCCGCGCGGATGATGGAACACGCCTTCGACTGGCTCGACGCTCCGGTCGTGCGCGTCACCGGCAAGGACGTGCCGATGCCCTACGCGGCGAATCTCGAGAAGCTCGCGCTGCCGAGCGTCGATGAAGTGGTCCAGGCGGCGAAATCCGTCTGTTACCGCTGATGGCGGCCCCCGGCGCGCCCAGGGAGCTCGCCGTGCCCTTCGCGGCCCACGAGGCCAAGGAGGCCTCGGAAGTGCTGCGCGCCTGGATCGTCGACAGCGGGCTTCATGTCTCTTTGCAACGGGGCTTCGAGGACCCGGCGGTCTGGGGCGTGCTGCTCTCCGACGTCGCCCGGCACGTCGCCAAGATCTTCGAGACCGAGAACGTCTGCTCGCAGGACGAGGCGCTCGAGGCCATCAAGGCGACGCTCGATGCCGAATGGGACGCGCCGCGCGACTCCACCACGCAGGCGATCCAGTGAGGGGTATCGATAGATGATCGGCCGCCTCATCAAGATCGCCGCGAACGAATTTCTGCGCCGCCGCCACGCGCAGACCGGAACCGGACCCCGCCGGCTCCCGCCGACTTCGATCGGCGAGGCCCAGAGCCGCGCGGCGCATACGCTGATCCGCATGGTCCTCGACCGGTTCATGAAGCGCTGAGACCGATCGAAACGCCCGATACGCCCCAGAAGCCTTCCGAAGAGGCCTGAAGACCGATGCCGACCAACATTCTGATGCCCGCGCTCTCGCCCACGATGGAAAAGGGCAATCTCGCCAAATGGCTCGTGAAGGAGGGCGACGAGGTCAAGTCCGGCGACGTCATCGCCGAGATCGAGACCGACAAGGCGACGATGGAGGTGGAGGCCGTCGACGAGGGCAAGATCGCCAAGATCCTTGTCGCCGAAGGCACCGCGGACGTCGCCGTGAACGAGCTGATCGCGATCCTGCTGGGCGACGGCGAGGACGAGAGCGCGCTGAAGGACGCCGGCGACGCGAAGGCGGCGCCCGAACCCGCGAAGGCTGAAGCGCCCAAACCCGAAGCCTCAAAGCCTGAGGCCTCCAAGGCCGAGGCTCCGAAGTCGGAAGAGGCGCCGAAGCCGGAGCCCAAGGCCGAAGCCAAGCCGGCCTCGAACGGCCACGACAAGGGCGCGCGCGTCTTCGCCTCGCCGCTCGCCCGCCGTCTCGCCAAGGAGGCCGGGATCGACCTCTCGGCGGTCTCCGGCTCGGGCCCGCATGGCCGCGTGGTGAAGGCGGACGTCGAAGGCGCGAAGGCGTCCGGCGGCGCCAAGCAAGCGGCCGCGCCTGCCGCGACGTCCGCCGACGCGCCGGCTCCCGCAGCCAAGGCTTCGGCGCCTGCGTCTGACGAGGCCATCAAGAAGCTCTTCCCCGAAGGATCCTTCGAGGAAATTCCGCACGACGGGATGCGCAAGACCATCGCGCGCCGCATGACCGAGGCGCGCCAGACGGTGCCGACCTTCTACGTGACAGTGGATTGCGAGATCGACGCGCTGCTGAAGCTGCGCGAGCAGATCAACGCTTCCGCGCCCCAGAAGGACGGCAAGCCGGATTGGAAGGTCTCGGTCAACGACATGGTGATCAAGGCGCTCGGCGTCGCGCTCGCGCAGGTGCCGGACGCCAACGTCTCCTGGACCGAAGGCGCGATGCTGAAACACAAGCACGCCGACGTCGGCGTCGCGGTGGCGCTTCCGGGCAACGGCCTGATCACGCCGATCATCCGCGCGGTCGAGACCAAGACGCTCTCGACGATCGCCAAGGAAATGAAGGACTTTTCGGCCCGCGCCAAGGAGCGCAAGCTGAAGCCCGAGGAGTACCAGGGCGGCACCACGGCGGTCTCGAACCTCGGCATGTTCGGCGTCAAGGACTTCACCGCGGTGATCAACCCGCCGCATTCGACCATCCTGGCGGTCGGCGGCGGCGAGAAGCGCGCGGTGGTGAAGGGCGACCAGATCGTCGCCGCGACCGTGATGAGCCTGACGCTCTCCTGCGACCATCGCTCGGTCGACGGTGCGCTCGGGGCGACGCTGATCTCGGCGATCAAGCGCCTGATCGAGAACCCGATGGGCATGCTGGTCTAGAAGGCGAGCCTCCGTGGTTCTGCGTGCTTCGAGACGCCGTCCCTTCCGGGCCGGCTCCTCAGCATGTGGGCTGTGGAGAAATGGCGAACCTCAGCCGTCCCTCATGCTGAGGAGCTTCGCGCCAGCGAAGCGTCTCGAAGCACGCAGTTCGTTTCCCCAAATGAGAGCCTGACCCCATGCCCCTCGTCCGCATCTCGCTCCTGAAGGGCCACAATGAGGCCGTCAAGCACGCCATGTGCGAGGGCGTCTATGACGCCATGCGCGAGGTCTTCAACGTGCCGGAAGACGACAAGTTCGTGGTCATGCACGAGCACGGCAAGGCGGAGTTCTCCTACGCCAAGTCCTATCTCGGCGTGGCGCATGACGACGGCCTGGTGATCGTCCAGATCACCTGCAACGAGGGCCGCAGCCTCGAGATGAAGAAGGCGCTCTACGCCTCGATCGCCGACAAGTTCGAGGCCGCGGGCGTCGCCAGGAACAACGTCTTCATCAGCCTCGTCGAGGTGAAGAAGGAGAACTGGTCGTTCGGCGACGGGATCGCGCAATATGCCTGAGGCGGGCGCCGCGCGATGAAAGCCTATCTCGCCGGCCCGGACGTCTTCCGCGCCGACGCGGCGGAGATCGCCGCCCGGCGCAAGGAGCTCTGCGCGACCTATGGCGTCGAGGCGCTGCATCCGTTCGACCAGGCGCTCGACGGGCTCGCCGCCCATGACCTCGCCGGCGCGATCTTCCGGGCCAACATCGCGATGATGCGCGAAGCCGACGTCGTGATCGCGGAGCTGTCGCCGTTCCGATCGCCAAGCGCCGATCCCGGCACCGCCTTCGAACTCGGTTTCGCCTTCGCGGCCGGGACGCCGGTCTACGGGTTTTCGGCCGCGGCTGAACCGCTGTTCGAGCGCACGGTCGGCGGGGTATCCCGCGACAATCTCGAAGTTCTGCCCGACGGCCGCCTGCTGCACGCGGACGGTCTCGTGGTCGAGGATTTCGGGCTCGCCGACAATCTGATGCTCATCGAGGCCATCACGGCCTCGGGCGGGCGCTTCTTCACCTCCGCGGGCGGCCCCTGGGCCGCGCCGGGCGGCCTTGATCCGTTCGAGGCCTGCCTCGCGGCGGCTTCAAAGCGCCTCGCTTTCGCTGCGGCCGCAGAGCCGCCGACACACAAGAAAACCGCAGGGACCACCCATGGCTGACGCATACGACGTGCTCATCATCGGCGGCGGGCCGGGCGGCTACGTCACGGCCATCCGCTCGGCGCAGCTCGGCTTCAAGACCGCCGTGGTGGAGCGCGAACATCTGGGCGGCATTTGCCTCAACTGGGGCTGCATCCCCACCAAGGCGCTGCTCCGTTCGGCCGAGGTCTACCACTACATGCAGCACCCCGACGCCTACGGCCTGAAAGCCGAGAAGGTCGGCTTCGACATCGCCGCGGTGGTGAAGCGATCGCGCGGGGTGTCGTCGCAGCTCAATGGCGGCGTCGGGTTCCTGATGAAGAAGAACAAGGTCGACGTCATCTGGGGCGAGGCGACCATCACGAAACCCGGAGAGGTGAAGGTCGTAGGCCCCAAGAAGTCCGTGCAGGGCCCTCCCGTCCCTGCGCCCAAGGGCGCGCTCGGGGAGGGGACCTATTCGGCCAAGCACGTCATCGTCGCGACCGGCGCGCGGCCCCGCTCGCTGCCGGGCCTCGAGGGCGACAAGAAGCTCGTCTGGACCTATTTCGACGCCATGGTCCCGACCGAGATGCCGAAGTCGCTGCTGGTGATCGGCTCGGGCGCGATCGGCATCGAATTCGCAAGCTTCTATCGATACATGGGCGCCGAAGTCACGGTCGTCGAAGTGCTGCCGCAGATCCTGCCCGTCGAGGACGAGGAGATCGCGGCGCACGCCCGAAAGCGCTTCGAGAAGCAGGGGATGAAGATCCTCTCCGGCGCGAAGGTCACGAAGCTCGACAAGGGCTCGAACGACGTCACCGCGACGATCGAGCTGTCCGACGGCAAGACCGAGAAGCTCAAAGTGGACCGCGTCATCTCGGCGGTCGGGGTCGTCGGCAACATCGAGAACCTCGGCCTCGAGGCGCTCGGCGTGAAGACTGAAAAGGGCTGCGTGGTCACCGACGGGCTGGGCCGCACCAATGTGAAGGGCGTCTACGCCATCGGCGACGTCGCCGGTCCGCCGATGCTCGCCCACAAGGCCGAGCACGAGGGCGTGATCTGCGTCGAGGGCATCAAGGGTCTCGACGTCCATCCGATGGACAAGGCCAAGATCCCGGGCTGCACCTATTGCCAGCCGCAGATCGCCTCGGTCGGGCTGACGGAAAAGAAGGCCAATGAGCAGGGCCGCAAGGTCAAGGTCGGCCGCTTCCCGTTCAACGGCAACGGCAAGGCGATCGCGCTCGGCGAGCCCGATGGGCTGGTGAAGACCATCTTCGACGCCGAGACCGGCGAGCTTCTGGGAGCCCATATGGTCGGCGCGGAAGTCACCGAGCTCATCCAGGGCTTCGTCATCGCCATGAACCTCGAGACCACCGAGGAAGAGCTGATGCATGCGGTGTTCCCGCACCCGACGCTCTCCGAAATGATGCACGAGAGCGTGCTCGACGCTTACGGGCGGGTGATCCACACCTGAGGCGTATCCATTCGGGCGGACGCGCCTCGACCGTCATGCCCGGCGAAGCCGGATATCCACGACTTCGTCGTCGCGTTTCACGATCTCAGAAAGTCGTGGGCGCCTGTGTCGCCGCGCGGGCATGAGGGCGGAGTGGGCGCGCGGCGGACATATCACACGCCCGCTATCAGTAATTTATTCCTGCCCTACTGGAACTTGGTCGGCGCCGCCCGAGTTCTTTACGCGACGGGACAACGCTTCGCGGGAGTTATGCAGGAATGACAGGCGTCGGCTGGTTAATGGCGATCATCCTCGGCGGCATCGCCGGATGGATCGCCGAGCAGATCATGAAGTCCGACATGGGACTGATCATGAACATCATCCTCGGGATCGTCGGGGCGCTGGTGATGAACGCGATCCTCGGCGCGATCGGCGTCGTGCCGCCCGGCGGCTGGATCTGGCAGTGCATCGTGGCGATCGCTGGCGCGTGCCTGCTGATCTTCGTCTGGCGGGCGATCCGCGGGCGGCGCGCGGCCTGACGCGCATCGACCTGAGCCCTGCATTCGCGCCGCGTCCGCTCTGCGGGCGCGGAGCAGCGGATGACGCGGGCTCCGGCCTCGGTTAAATTCACAAGGAGAGCAGGCGAAACGCCCGCTCTCCTTTTTTCATTCGCGGCGGCCCGTTGCGTATCCTCCGCCGCGTCACGATCTGGGCGCCATGGTCACGGTTCTCGACCGAACGAATGGACTTCCCCGCGCGCGTCATCCTGAAAAGGCGCGCCGCGAAGACACGCTCAAGCTCGCCAAGCCGGACTGGATCCGCGTCAAGGCGCCGGGCTCGCCGGTCTGGCGCGAGACCAACGAGATCGTTCGCGCCAACAAGCTTGTGACGGTGTGCGAGGAGGCCGGCTGCCCGAACATCGGGGAGTGCTGGTCGAAGAAGCACGCGACCTTCATGATCCTCGGCGACACCTGCACCCGCGCCTGCGCGTTCTGCAACGTGCGCACCGGCATGCCCGAGGCTGTCGACGCCGGCGAGCCGGAACGGGTCGCGGACGCCGTCGCCAAGCTCGGCCTCCACCACGTCGTCATCACCTCGGTCGACCGCGACGACCTCGCCGACGGCGGAGCGAAGCACTTCGCCGACGTCATCGGCGCGATCCGGCGCGCGAGCCCGCAGACCACGATCGAGATCCTGACGCCCGACTTCCTGCGAAAGGACGGCGCGCTCGAGACAGTGGTCGCGGCGAAGCCCGACGTCTTCAACCACAATCTCGAATGCGTGCCGTCGCTCTACCTCACGGTCCGCCCCGGCGCTCGCTACTTTCATTCCCTGCGTCTGTTGCAGCGCGTGAAGGAGCTCGATCCGGAGATCTTCACCAAGTCCGGCATCATGGTGGGTCTCGGCGAGGAGCGGAACGAGGTCCTCCAGCTGATGGACGACCTGCGCTCCGCCGACGTCGATTTCCTGACCATCGGCCAGTACCTGCAGCCGACCAAGAAACACCACGCGGTCATGCGGTTCGTGACGCCGGACGAGTTCCGGTCCTACGAGACGATGGCCTACGCCAAGAGCTTCCTGATGGTGTCGGCGAGCCCGCTCACCCGCTCGTCCCACCATGCGGGCGAAGACTTCGCTCGGCTCAAGGCCGCCCGCGCGGCCAGGCGGCCGGCGGCTGTCGCGGCAGAGTAGGTCTCGTCCGCTAAAGCCCCGTCAGAAGTGGTCGTAGGAGATCGAGGGATCGTCCTTCCATTTTGAAGGGGGCGCCGGCCGTGGCGTCGACGGGGCCGGAGGAGAGGGCGGCGTTTCCGACCGTGGCGGCTCGGGCCGGACGTCGGCGGCGGTCGCAGGCGCCGGCGGAGGGGGCTCCGGAAGTCGCTCGGGAGCTGCGATCGGGCCTGGTCGAACGGTAGGCGCCGCCACGCGATCTTCGACCGGCTGCCTGACGCGCGAGGGAAGCGCATCCTGATCCGGCTCGCGAACGCGGCGGCGCGTCTCCGAACGCTCCGACAGGCGCTCGGCGCGGGGCGGTCGCTCGGATGCTTGCGGGCTCCGGCGGCGGGGCGCGACGTCCGGTTCGAAATCCTGCGGCGAGCCCGCGAGCACCGGCGTCCGCTCGACCGTTCGCGCCCGGTCCGGCAGGGCGGCCCTCTCCACAGCGGGCGTTCTGATTGGCGGCGCGCGCCGGGCTTCGGTCGGCGCCGTCCCGCAAATCACGTCGACCACGGTCGTCTGCCTGACGATCTCTTCCCCCGGCGGTCGCCGCTTCGCCGAAACGACGCCCGTGCGGCACGCCTGGGCTGCGATCTCGGCGTCGCTCGGCGCCAGGCCGAACGGCGCGATGATCCAGTTGGTGAAGCCCGGCGCGACGATCGAGCATTGCAGAAGCGTCGGCGCGGCGCAGGCGACTTTTCGCGACGAGCCGATCTCGGAGAAGGCGGGAGCGGGCGCCGCGACGACGGCGAGCGAGGCGACGAGCAGTCCGGCGCGCATCTCGATCCTCCGAGGCGCGAGCCGGGCGGCGCGCGTCGCTGCGAGCTTACGTGGGGCGACCGGCGACACAAGACCCGCGCCGATCACGAGGCGGATGACGAAGCGCGGCGCCTCGGCTATTGCTCCTGCACACCTTCAAGAGGATCAAGCCGCTCATGCCGCTTCCCAAGCTTCTCGAAGGTCGGCTGTCGATCCCCGTGATCGGCGCGCCGATGTTCATCGTCTCGGGCCCCGAGCTCGTCGTGGCCCAGTGCAAGGCGGGCGTGGTCGGTTCTTTCCCGGCGCTGAACGCGCGGCCCGCCGATCAGCTCGACGTCTGGCTCGGCCGGATCGAGGACGAGCTTACAGCCTTCGCCGACGCCAATCCCGGCGCGCCGGTCGCGCCTTACGCCGTGAACCAGATCGTCCATTCCTCGAATGCGCGCCTCGGCGAGGACATGACCGTCTGCGCCCGCCGTCGCGTCCCGATCGTCATCACCTCGCTGCGCTCGCCGAACGAAGTGGTCAAAGCGGCGCATGACTGGGGCGGCGTCGTGCTGCACGACGTGATCTCGGTCCGCCACGCCGAAAAGGCGCTCGAGGCGGGCGTCGACGGGCTGATCCTCGTCTGCGCGGGCGCAGGAGGCCATGCCGGCATGCTCAGCCCGTTCGCGCTGACCCAGGAGGTGAGGGCGATCTTCGACGGTCCGATCGTGCTGTCGGGCGCCATCGCGACGGGAAGGGCGGTGCTCGCCGCGCAGGCGGCGGGCGCGGACCTCGCTTATGTCGGCACGCGCTTCATCGCCACGAAGGAGGCCAACGCCGACCCGCGCTACAAGGAGATGCTGGTGGCGGGCGCCGCGAGCGACATCGTCTATTCGTCGCTCTTCACGGGCGTGCACGGCAACTATCTGAAGCCGTCGATCGCGGCCTCCGGGCTCGATCCCGAGGCGCTGCCCGACGCCGACAAGTCGAAGATGGATTTCGGATCCGCCGCAAAGGCCTGGCGGGACATCTGGGGCGCAGGACAAGGCCTCGGCGCGATCTCGGACGCGCCGAGCGCTGGCGAAACCATCGCCCGGATGGTCGCGGAATACGGCGCCGCCAAAGCCGACCTCGCAGCCGCGTAACGGGGCGCGGCGGCGGCCATCCTTGAGCGAGCGCCCTTCGGCCAAGACAAAAGTCGGGCGACCGAGGGCCGCATGACGGCGGAAGTCCCTCTACGTCCTCGCCGCGTAGAATGGCGCAACCGCCTCCGATCCCTCCAAACCCGGAGACGGCCAGAGGCGCCGACCTTTGCGGCCGGCGTCTCGCCCTAACCGGATGAAGGACAGCGCCAGTGAACGTCGAGGATGCGGAGGGCGTGGATGGCTGGCTTATCGCCTTCGAAACCGGGCCGACCGGCAATCCGCTGTTCTGGGCCGTCAACGTGGCCGAAGAATCCCTGGCTCTGACCGTCGCGGCCGCGGCCGCGGACGTCTCGGTCGACGCTCCGGTCGTGTCGGGCCCCAATCCCACCCGTTCGATCGAAACCTTCGGACCTCTGCGAGGCGAGGCGGCCTTCGTCGGAGACATCGGAGCTCCAAGGCCCTGACCCACGCTCTAGCGGATCCGTCGTGAAAGCAGGCGAACCCGCCGGGATAAAACCCGCATAGGTGGCGATGCGGAGACGGCGCGGGATTCGCCAAAACGCCTGACTGGCTCGCGCTTGACGCCGCCCAGTCGCCGGTGGGACGATCCTGGATGCAACCGGGGCGGGGGCTCGCGATGCTGTCTGACGACCAGTTCGAGCGGTTCGCCCGAGACGGCTATCTGCAGGTGCCGGGCGCCGTCGCCAAGTCGACCTGCGACCACCTGCGCCGAATGGCGTGGCGCCGGCTTCCAGAACATTGGGTGAGAGGCGAGCCCGAGACATGGACGGGGCTCGTCACCGACTCCTGCCATACCGAAAGCCTGGGCTTTCGCCGCGGGCTTCTCAAATTCCAGAAGGGCGAGCTCCCGACAGACGACCTCGCCAACGCCACGTTCGGCCGAAAGTCGCCGTTCGAGAAGATGATCGCCTCGCTGATCGGCCGGCCGACGCGTCCGCGCTACCGGGGCCTTTACCTGATCGTGCCGTTTCAAGGGTCCGAAGACGCCGCGCGCTACGCCCTCCCGCATGTCGAGGCTCACCCGGTCCAGATCATCGCGACCACCTACCTGCAGGACGTCCGGCCGGGCGGCGGCGGGCTTCTGGTGTGGCCCGGCAGCCATCGCGACCTTTATCCCGCGTTCGAGTCGAAGGTCGATTTCATCGCTCGGGATTCCTACCGGGAAATCATGAAGCGTTATCGCCGCCTCGAGCCGGTGGAGCTTTCCGGGGCGGCCGGCGACGCGATTCTGATCCACCACCGCCTGCTTCACGCCCCGAGCCTCAACAGGCGCCGGCGCATCCGCTACGCGCTCCTCTGCGACTACTTCCTGCCGAATGTCGGCGAGCTTGCGCGCGAGACGCCGGGCGACGATCCGTTCGAGGATTTTTCCCCTCGCTTCGAGGCGTACCGAGGTCGGGAGACAGAGCATGACTATCGCACTGTCGATCCCGCCGACCTGAAGGGGCGGGCGATCGAAGGCGGTCATTACACCGCCATCAACAAGCGCGACGCGTCCCGGCTGATCCGCACGCTGAAGGACGGCGACATCTGGATCACGCTCGCGGACAACGACTCGCTTTCGGGCACGAACAAGGTGCAGCCCTGCGGGATGTCGCTCGCGGAGCAGGGGCTCCGCGTGTTCTCGGACGGCGTCGAACTCGTCTCGGCCTGCCGCAACGATTTCATCGCGAAGGCGCCCGCTGGGGATTTGCGGGCCCTCAAGATCGTCGGAGCGCGCCAGCCCCTGTGGCTGCGCGTCATCCGGGTCTCGCTGCCGGTTCGCAGCAGCGCGGTGATCCTCGACCAGCCGATCGAGCCCGAGGACGAACGCGAGTTCAGCGTGGGCGCGATCGGCTCAGGCCCGACTTAGTCGGCGGCCTGCGGCGGACCGGCAAAGTGGCGGAAGGGGTGGGATTCGAACCCACGGTGGAGTCGCCCCCACGGCGGTTTTCAAGACCGCTGCCTTAAACCACTCGGCCACCCTTCCGGCGCGCCATTCTTTGGGCCAAGCCGAGGCGCGCCGCAACCACATCGTCGCGCCTCGCGTCGCGATAACGGGTTTGGCGTTCGCAACCTTGGGTCGGCGCTGGCGCGCATGTGACCGTCAAAACGCCCTGACGTGGTGTCCGATCCGTTAATTCCGGCTTGTTTTGCCGCATTCACGCCATATTCTGGCGGCCACGTGGACGTGGAAACATGGCGATCCGGTGACGGTCGCCTTGTCTCGAGAAGGCGGCGGACGTCGATTGACGTCGGCGGCGCAGGGCAGGGCCGACGAGGTCCACGCCTGCGGTCTCTCGGGGGAATACGGGGACGGAATTGATGATCGACGCCGGCGCTCGCCGAAAGGCTCTGCAGCTTGCCGGCTCCGTCGTCGACGATCCTCGCGTCTCCATCATCAGCGAACTTTCGGGGGGCGCCGCCCGCGTCGCGGCGGCTGCGCTTTTGTGCGGCGGCCTCGCGGCGTGTTCGGCGCATGAGCGGGGCGTCGCGTCTTCGCAGACGCCGGCGACGGCCGAGCAGGCGGGCGTCTCGGTCGGCGCGTCGGCGAGCGCCGATGTCGTGGCGGCCGCTCCCGGGCAGGCGCAGACGGTGCAGACCGCCGCCGCGGCTCCGGCCGCCGCAGGTCCGGCGGGAGCCTCCCAGCCTGTCGTGGCGGCCGCGCCGGCGCCTGTCCCCGCGCCAGCCGCCGTAAGGACGGCCTCGACGGCGAAGATCGGGCGGTCGGGCGGCGGGCTCGCCTCCTGGTACGGCTCGCGCTTCCATGGCCGGCCGACCGCGAATGGCGAACGCTTCGACATGGGCGGGTTCACCGCCGCCCACCGCAAGTTTCCGCTGCCGTCCTATGTGCGCGTCACCAACGTCTCGAACGGCCGCTCGATCGTCGTGCGCGTCAACGACCGCGGCCCGTTCCACGGAAACCGCGTGATCGACGTTTCGCGGCGCACCGCCGACGTTCTCGGCTTCCGGCACGGCGGCGTCGGCAACGTGAAGCTCGATCTCATCGGCCCGGCGCCGGAGTCCGGCAGCGACGACCGCAGGCTGCTCGCGTCCTACCAGGAGTTCGGTCATCCGACCGCCGCGCCCGGACAGCAGCTCGCCATGGCGCCGGTGTCGGACCAGGATCTCGCCAACGAATCGCTCGGCTATGGCGGCCGCGCCTATGCGGTGGCGAGCGCCGCGGTGACGAAGTCCGCCGCCTTCGTGACGACGTCGGCGTCCGCGGTGGTGGCGAAGGCGTCCGACGCGGCCTCGAGCGCGACGGCGGCTGTCGGCAAGGCGCTGCCGACCTTCTCGCAAGCGAAGAAGACCCAGACGCCGACTCAGGTCGCGGCGGCCGCGCCGCAGCCCGCGGGCGCTCCCGCGGCCTACGCTGCGCCCAACCCTGCTCTCGCCTCGATGCCGGCGGCGATCACCGGCGCGCCCGCGCAGAAGCCGCGCGTGGTGGCGCCCGCCGAGCCGGTGCTCGCGAGCGCGGCTCCGGTTTCGGTCGCCCCGGCTCCCGTCCAGACGGCGTCGGTCGACGTCACGTCGCGCATCGCGGCCGGTTTCGACAGCTTCGACGCCTTCGCGCCGCGCCTGCGCTCCGGCGCCGACCGATAACCCTGTCTCCTGGAAAGCGAGCCGCGTCGCGCCGCGCCGATTGTGCGGGGGACGATCGCGCCGTATCTTCTGGCCAGTGAGCGTAAGGGTTTTGGCGCGATGGTCGTGATGACGTTCCGAACCGGTCGCTTCGCCAGGGCCGCGGCCGCAGCGCTTGTCAGCGCGCTCGTCGCCGTCCAGGCCGTCGCCAAAGAGCCGGCCAAGCCCGCGTCGCCCACCGACGCTCCGATCGCCTTCCTCTACGACGAGACCGCGGGCTCGGTGCTCTTCGCCAAACAGGCGGACCTGCCGTCGCCGCCTGCGAGCGTCGCGACGCTCATGACGCTCGAGCTCGTCTTCAAGGCGCTCGCCGAGGGCCGGTTGAAGCGCGAACAGACGTTCCGCATCACCGAGGACGCCTGGCGGCGCGGGGGCGCGCCTTCGCGTTCCTCGACGATGTTCGCCAAGCTCAATTCCGAGGTCTCGGTCGCCGATCTGCTGCGCGGCGTCATCGTCCAGTCCGGCAACGACGCGGCGATCACGCTTGCGGTCGGCCTGTCGGGGTCCGAGCAGGCCTTCGCCGACGAGATGAACCGCCGGGCGAAGGAGCTCGGTCTGTCGCGCTCGACTTTCCGGAACGCGACCGGCCAGCCGGACCCGGACCAGAAGATGACCGCGCGCGACTCCGCGCGGCTCGCCGCGCATCTCATCGAAGCCTATCCGGAGCAATACAGGATCTTCGCCGAGCCGGAGTTCACCTGGAGCAAGATCACCCAGCGCAACCGCAATCCGCTGCTCGCCGATTACCAGGGCGCCGACGGGCTCAAGACCGGCTACACCGAGGATTCCGGTTATGGCCTCGTGGGGTCCGCGGTGCGCGACGGACGTCGTTTGATCATCGTTCTGAACGGCCTCGAAACCGCCAAGGACCGGGCTGAACAGGCCCGCAAGCTGCTCGATTGGGGCTTTTCTGCCTTCGAACAGCGACGCCTGTTCGAGCAGAACGCGCCGGTCGCCGAGGCCCGCGTCTTCGGAGGCTCCTCGCTCTATGTGCCGCTGGTCTCAGAGCGCGCCATCGACCTGCTGACGCCGAAGGGCGACGACGCCCGCGTGGCGGCCCGGGTCGACTACGCCGGGCCGGTGACGGCGCCGATCGCGAAGGGAACGCGCATCGGCGTGCTGAAGGTCTGGCGCGGAGAGACGCTGATTGTCGAGACCCCGCTGACGGCGGGCGCGGACGTGCCGCATGGCGATCTTCCCCGGCGCGCCTTCGACGGCGCGATGGAGCTTGTCGGCGGCTGGGTCGGCCAGCTCGCCGACAGGATGTGATGCCCGGTCGTTTCGTCACCTTCGAAGGCGGGGAGGGGGTCGGCAAGTCGACCCAGATCCGTCTGCTCGCCGCACGGCTTCGTGCGCTTGGCCGCGAGGTGGTGGTGACGCGCGAGCCCGGCGGCTCGCCGCGCGCCGAGGCGCTGCGCGAGACGCTGCTCGGAGGCGGGGCGAAGCGGTTCGGACCGCTCGCCGAAACGATCCTGGTCGCTTCCGCCCGCGCCGACCATGTCGACCGGGTGATCCGGCCGGCGATCGCACGCGGCGACGACGTGCTGTGCGACCGCTTCATCGACTCCACCGCCGCCTACCAGGGCGCGCTCGGGGGAGTTCCGCCCGAGACCATTCGCGCGCTCGCTGACGTCGCCGCCCATGGCTGCCGGCCGGACATCACCCTCGTGCTCGACGCCTCGCCCGCGAGCGGCCTCGCCCGGGCGCGCAAGCGAGCCGGGGAGGGCGCGACGGCGGATCGCTTCGAAGCCGAGAACCTCACATTCCACGAGCGGCTGCGCGACGCCTTCCGCGCGATCGCGAAGTCCGAGCCGGAGCGCTGCGCGTTGATCGACGCGGAGGGGTCCGAGGACCAGGTCGCGGAGCGGGTCTGGGAGGCAGTCTCGCGCCGGCTGGGTCTCGCCGTCGCCATGCCGGCCGCAGGAGCGGCCGAATGATCGAGCCCGACGGACCGCCCGAAGCCGACCGCCGCGACGGTTGCCCGCATCCGCGCGAGACCGAGCGGCTCGTTGGGCACGCGGCGGCCGAGCGTGAACTCGTCTCCGCCTTCACGTCCGGCCGGATGCATCACGCCTGGCTGCTCACCGGACCCGAGGGCGTCGGCAAGGCGACGCTTGCCTACCGCATGGCGCGCTTCGCCCTGTCGCATCCCGACGCCTCGACCGAAGTCGCCGCCGCCCGAGATCTTTCCGTCCCGTTCGACGCTCCCGCGGCGCGGCGGATCGCGCGGCTGTCGCATCCGGACCTGCTGTTGTTGCGCCGCGGTTGGAACGCCGATCGCAAGACCCATTACGGCGAAATCCGCGTCGACGACGTGCGGCGGGCGACCGGCTTTTTCGGCTCGACCGCCGGGGAGGGGGGCTGGCGCGTCGCGATCGTGGACGCCGCCGACGACCTCAACGGCGCGGCCGCAAACGCCCTGCTCAAGGTGCTGGAGGAGCCGCCGCCGCGCGCGATCTTCCTGCTGGTCTCCGCGACCCCTCGCCTGCTGCCGGCGCCGGTGCGCTCGCGCTGCCGGACGCTCGCGCTGCGGCCGCTCGGCGTCGCCGAGGTCGCCGAAATCCTACGAGGCTTGCCCGAAATCGCCGAGGAGCACGAGGAGGAGGCCTTGGTGTCAGCGGCGGAGCTGTCCGAGGGCAGCGTCGCCCGGGCGCTGTCTTTGCTCGCGAGCGACGGCGCTTCGCTTCGGCGCACGGTTTCGGGTCTGCTCGACCGGCTGCCCTCGATCGACGTCAAGGCCACTCACGCGCTCGCCGAGGACCTCGCCAAGCGCGGCGCGGAGGAGCGGTTCGCGCTCTTCGTCGGCCTCGTCCAGGATTGGCTGCACGATCGCGCCCGCGCAGGCGCCGCAGTGCGGGAGCCGCGCCTTGCGCGCTTTGCGGAGGTATGGGAAAAGACGGCCCGCGCCGCCCGCGAGGTCGAGATCTTCAACCTCGACCGTCGGCCCTTCGTCCTCGAGACGCTGACCGAGCTCTCCGGCCTCGTGCGCCGCTGACGCGGGCCCCTGAGCTCTGGGACCAGCGATGCCGGACGCCAAGACGCCTTTCTACGTCACCACCGCGATCTCCTATCCGAACGGCGCGCCGCATATCGGCCACGCCTACGAGGCGATCGCGACCGACGCGATCGCGCGCTTTCACAAGCTCGACGGCCGCGACGTCCGTTTGCTCACCGGCACCGACGAGCATGGGCTGAAGATGTCCCAGACGGCCGCGCGCGAGGGCGTGACGCCGTTCGACTGGGCGACCAAGAACGCCGCGCGCTTCAAGGCGATGGACGAGCTCTACGGAATCTCGTTCGACCGCTTCATCCGCACCACCGACAAGGACCACTACTCCGCGAGCCAGGAGCTGTGGAGGCGGATGGCCGCCAGCGGCGACGTCTACCTCGGCAAATACGAAGGTTGGTACTCGGTCCGCGACGAGGCCTATTTCGACGAGAGCGAGACGACGCTCGCCGAGGACGGAACCCGCAGGGCGCCGACCGGCGCGCCGGTCGAGTGGGTGAAGGAGGAGAGCTACTTCTTCCGCCTCTCCGCCTATCAGGACCGGCTGCTGAAACTCTACGAGGACCAGCCGAACTTCATCGGCCCGGACGCGCGCCGCAACGAGGTGACGGCCTTCGTGAAGCGCGGCCTCACCGATCTTTCGATCAGCCGCACGACGTTCGACTGGGGCGTGCCGGTGCCGGACGACCCGAAGCACGTCATGTATGTCTGGGTCGACGCGCTCACCAACTATATCACCGGCGCGGGCTTCCCTGACGAGGCCTCGGACCTCTGGCGCTACTGGCCCGCTGACCTGCACGTCATCGGCAAGGACATCATCCGCTTTCACACGGTGTTCTGGCCGGCCTTCCTGATGTCTGCCGGCATTCCGCTGCCCAAGCGCGTCTTCGCCCACGGATTTCTGAATGTCCGCGGAGAGAAGATGTCGAAGTCGGTCGGCAACGTCGTCGATCCGTTCGCGATCGCAGAAGGCTATGGCGTCGACGCCGTGCGGTATTTTCTGCTGCGCGAGGCGCCGTTCGGGCAGGACGGCTCCTACAGCCACGAGGCGATCATCGGGCGCATCAACGCCGACCTCGCCAACGATCTCGGCAACCTCGCGCAGCGCTCGCTGTCGATGATCGCGAAGAACTGCGAGGGCAGGGCGCCGACGCCCGGCGCGTTCACGCAGGCCGACCAGGCAATGCTCGACGCCGCCGACGCGCTTTTGGCGAAGACACGCAAGGCCTTCGACGACCTCGCGCTGCATTCGGCGCTGGCGGGCATCTGGGCGGTGGTGGCGGAAGCCAACCGCTACTTCGCCAACGAGCAGCCGTGGTCACTGAAGAAGACCGACCCGGAGCGGATGGCGACGGTGCTCTACGTCACCGCCGAGACGGTGCGGATCGTCGCGTTGCTGGCGCAGCCCTTCGTGCCGACGGCGGCCGGAAAGTTGCTCGACCTTCTGGCGGCGGCGGAAAGCGATCGGAATTTCAACGCGCTGGAGGCTGGCAGGCGGCTCGCGCCCGGCGCCGAGCTTCCCACGCCGCAGCCTGTGTTCCCGCGCTACGTCGAGCCGACGCCCGAGGCCGCGCAATGAGCGGCGGCGTTTCCTTTTCCTCCCCTGCGTTGGCGGGTGAGGATCAAGGAGCGGCGGCATGACCATCGTCGACAGCCATTGCCACCTGGACTTCCCGGACTTCGCCCCCGAGGTCGATCAGGTCGTGGCGCGGGCCCATGCGGCCGGAGTCGGCCTCATGGTGACGATCTCCACCCGCGTGCGACGGTTCGAGCAGATCCTCGCGCTCGTCGAGGCGCATGACAGCGTCTGGGGCACGGTCGGCACCCATCCGCACAACGCGCATGAGGAGCTCGACGTCACGCTCGAAGAGCTCGTGCGGCTGTCCGGCCACCCGAAGATCGCGGGCATCGGCGAGGCGGGCCTCGACTACCATTACGAGGGCGACTACGCGGCACAGGAGGCGAGCTTACGCACGCACATCGCCGCCGCGCGGGAGACGAAGCTGCCGCTCGTCATCCACGCTCGCGCCGCAGACGAGCGCATGATCGAGGTGCTCGAGGAGGAGACGGGGAAAGGGGCTTTCCCGGCCGTCCTGCACTGCTTCTCGTCCGGCGCCGAGCTCGCCCGGCGGGGCGTGGCTCTCGGGCTCTACGTCTCGTTCTCCGGCATCCTGACGTTCAAGCGCTCCGAGGAGCTGCGCGCCATCGCGGCCGAAGTGCCGGCCGACCGGCTGCTGGTCGAGACCGACGCGCCCTACCTCGCGCCTGAACCCTTCCGCGGCAAGCGCAACGAACCGGCGCACACGGTCCGCACCGCGGCGACGCTCGCCAAGGTGCGGGGCTGGAGCGAGGCCGAGGCCGCGCGCATCACGACGGACAATTTCTTTCGTTTGTTCAACAAGGTGAAGCGACACTCTCTAGTGACGCCGAAGGGCGCCGACGCGGCATGAGCTTGCGGGTCACGATCCTCGGTTGCGGGTCGTCCGGCGGCGTGCCGCGCGTCGCGGTCGGCTGGGGCGCGTGCGACCCGGCCGAG
The DNA here is from genome assembly GCF_042648545.1 of Chenggangzhangella methanolivorans. Classification (NCBI taxonomy): domain Bacteria; kingdom Pseudomonadati; phylum Pseudomonadota; class Alphaproteobacteria; order Hyphomicrobiales; family Methylopilaceae; genus Chenggangzhangella; species Chenggangzhangella methanolivorans. Next base: position 1,064,840 of record NZ_JBHRXS010000006.1, on the reverse strand, counting down.
CCCAGGAACCGTCGCCGCCGCTGCGCGCTGCTGGTCGAGCGGACGTCGCCCGAAGGCGTGACCTCGGTTCTCGTCGACGTCGGCCCCGACCTTCGCGACCAGCTGATCGGCGCCGACGTCCGCCATCTCGACGGCGTCCTCGTCACCCACGACCACGCCGACCACACGCACGGCGTCGACGACCTGAGGCCGCTCGTCCTCAAGATGCGCCGCCGGATGGACGTCTGGTCGGACGCGCGCACCTTTGAGGTGCTGAAGACGCGCTTCGGCTACGCCTATGAGTGCCCGCCGGGCAGCGACTATCCGCCGATCCTGACCGACCGGAGGATCGAGCACGGCCGCGCCGTTTCGATCGACGGGGAGGGCGGCGCGATCGAGGCGCTGCCGATCGACCTCATGCACGGCCGCGCCTATCGCGCGCTCGGCTTTCGCTTCGGCGCCCTCGCCTACACGCCGGACGTCAACGGAATCCCGCCGGAGTCCGAAGAGGCTCTGTCGGGTCTTGATCTCTGGATCATCGACGCTCTGCGCGAGACGCCGCATCCGAGCCATTTCTCGCTGTCGGACGCGCTCGCCGCGATCGAACGGTTCCGTCCGCGCCGGGCGATCCTCACCAACCTCCACACCGATCTCGACTACCGGACGCTGAAGGACAGGCTGCCGCCCGGGATCGATGTGGCGTTCGACGGGATGGTCATTGAGACTGGCTGAGCGGGAACTGCGTGCTTCGAGACGCCGGCCCGATGGCCGGCTCCTCAGCATGAGGGGCGTTGAATCAATGCACGCGCAAACTTCCCTCATGCTGAGGAGCCGCCTGCAAGGCGGCGTCTCGAAGCACGCCGTCCCGCCGACCGTGGACCGCCGATGACCGACATCCTGTTCTATGGCGCGACCGGCTATACGGGCGAACTCTGCGCCGAGCACGCGGCCGGCCGGGGCCTCAGCCCGATCCTCGCCGGCAGGAACGCCGATCGCGTCGATCGGCTCGCGCTGAGGCTCGGCCTCGAAGCGCGCAGTTTTGCGCTCGGCGACCGGGCGGCGATCGCAGCGGGCCTGACGGGCGTCTCTACCGTCCTCAATTGCGCCGGCCCGTTCTCCGCCACGGCGCGGCCGATGGTCGAGGCGTGCCTTGCGGCGGGCGTCCATTACGTCGACGTCACCGGCGAGATCGACGTGTTCGAAGCGCTGTCGGCGCGCGACTCCGAGGCGAGGGGCAGGGGAGTCGCCCTGCTCCCGGGCGCCGGCTTTGACGTCGCTCCGAGCGACTGTCTCGCGGCCCACGTCGTCGGCCGCCTGCCCGGCGCGACACGGCTGAAGCTGTCGATCGGCGGTTTCGGCGGGCTCGGTTCGGCGAGCCGAGGGACGGCCAAAACCATGCTGGAGGCGATCGGCGACGGCTGCCGCGCGCGCCGCGGCGGACGGATCGTGACGCTCGACGCCGCGCCGCCCGGCGTCGCCGATTTCGGCGACGGTCCGCGTCCCACGGTCGGCGTCGGCTGGGGCGACGTCTCGACCGCCTATCGCTCGACCGGCGTCCCGGACATCGACGTCGCCTTCGAGGCGACGCCGCCCATGCGCCGCGCCGCCGCCATGCCGGGCTTCGCGCGGCGGCTCGTCGGCACGGCGCTCGTGCGCGGCGCGCTGAACCGCCTGATCGAGCGCGCCATGCCGCCCGGCCCATCCGAAGACGAGCGGCTGGCAGGCCAAAGCCTCATCGTGGCCGAGGCCTGGGACGCCGCCGGAGGCCATGCGGTGAGCCGTCTGATCGCGCCGGAAGCCTATCGGCTGACCGCCTGGACCGCCGTCGAGATCGCGCGCCGCGTCGCGGCTGGAGAATGCCCGACCGGCTACCAGACGCCGGCCACGGCGTTCGGCGCAAACTTCATATTGTCGTTCGATGATGTTGAGCGGATTGACGTTTCCTGACGTCATGGCGGACCGTTGCAGGATCGCTTCCGCGAGGCCATCCTGACGCCTCGCCATCAACTTCACCCATCGGAATGTTCCATAATATATCTTATGCGACTCATGGGTCCGGCTCTGGAGGTGGATTGATGGCGGTCCGGCGCGTCCTCTTTCTCTGCAGCCGCAATCGTCTCCGCAGCCCGACCGCCGAGAGCGTGTTTGGGACCAGGACCGATCTCGAAGTCGCCTCCGCGGGTCTGGCGCCAGACGCGGAAGAGCCGGTGACGCCGGAACTGTTGGACTGGGCCGAAATCATTTTCGTCATGGAGAAGCGGCATCGGGCGGCGCTGTCTCGCCGGTTCCGCCGGCATGTGGGACATGCGCGGATCCTGTGCCTCGACATTCCGGACGACTTCGACTTCATGGACCCTCGCCTCGTGGCTTTGCTGAACGCGCGTGCGGGGCCGCATCTTCGCTGAATCCCGGAGCCCGTCATGCAGTCCTCCCGAGACGTCGCGCGCCTGATCGAGATCATGGCGGCGCTCCGTACGCCGGCGACCGGCTGCCCGTGGGACCTGGCGCAGGACTTTTCGACGATCGCCCCCTACACGATCGAGGAGGCCTACGAGGTGGCGGACGCCATCGCGCGCGCCGACATGCTCGACCTTCGCGACGAGCTCGGGGACCTGCTGCTCCAGGTCGCCTACCACGCAAGACTCGCCGAGGAGACCGGCGCCTTCGCGTTCGGCGACGTGGTGGAGGCGATCACCGCCAAGATGATCCGACGGCACCCGCATGTGTTCGGCGACAAGGGCGGCATGGCGACGCCGGCCGTCGAGGCGCAGTGGGAGCAGATCAAGGCGCAAGAGAAGGCGACGCGGGCGGCCGAGCGCGGCGAGGAACCGGCGAGGGCCGCGGGCCTGCTCGACGGAATCCCGGCCGCCCTCCCCGGCCTCACCCGTGCGATCAAGCTCCAGCAGAAGGCCGCGACCGTCGGCTTCGACTGGGACGACGTGTCTCTGGTGGTCGGCAAGGTCGAGGAAGAAGGCCGCGAGGTGGCCGAGGCGGTGGCGTCCGGCGACAGGGACGCGATCGAGGACGAGATCGGCGACCTGCTTTGCGCCGTGGCGAACCTTGCGCGCCACACCGGCGTGGACCCGGAGGCTGCGATCCGGCGGTCCAACGCCAAGTTCGAGCGCCGTTTTCGCGCGATCGAGGCCGCGCTCGCCGCCCAAGGGCGGACCCCCGCCGACAGCGACCTTTGGGAGATGGACGGGCTCTGGAACGAAGCCAAGGCTCGGGAGAAGGCGGCCAAGGCCGCGGAGTAGGGCGCGCAGCCCCTTGCCCCTTTGAGCCCGATCAGGACGCCAGCCGAAGCTCCTCGCTGCGGCGGCGAAGCTGTTCGGCGAGCAATTCGCCCGAGGTCGCGGCGATGTCTCCGAACGCCGCCCGCTGCGCGTCCGTGAGGTCGACGTCGCGATCCTCGATGATCTCGGAATAGCCGAGGATCGTATTCATCAGTGTCCGGACCTCACGCACGAAGGCGAGGTTGTCGGAGCATTCGACGCCGTCGGGCTCATCGGAGCGCGCAAGCAGCGTCGGCGTTTCGAGGGACGACGAATCCTTGACGGGCGCGGCAGTCGCGCCCGCTATAAGTAATTGAGACATAAGGATAATCCCCCGGAACAGGGAGAGTTTCTCACGCCTCGTTCGGGGCCGTCAAACCACGTTTTAACGCAACCTTATGGTTCTACGGCTGGCCGCCGGGCGGACGTCGTTGAGATGACTCAGTTTCGCCCCGGAAGGGCCGCGCATGAGTCAGAACGCCGCAGCCCCGGAGAGCGCCTTAGGCCGCAACGTCCGCGGGTATCGGCTCTTTTCCGATCTGGTCGCGTAGAAATGCCGTGATGTGGTCGATCGCCTCGCGACCCTCCGGCAGGAAGCGAGCGAAGGCCTGCCAGACATGCGGCATGCGCGGCCAGACCTCCAGTTTCGACGCGACGCCTGCGGCCAGCAGGGCGGCGTGCATCCGCGTCGCGTCGTCGAGCAGGATCTCGTCGCCGCCGCATTGGATGAAGCTCGGCGGCAGGCCTTGGAGGTCGCCGAACAGCGGCGACAGGAGCGGATCGAGCGGATCGAGGCCCGGGGCGTAAGCGCCGACCACGTCCGGAAGCCGAACCACGTCCAGAAACGGATCGAGCGTGGCGTTGGCGGTCATGCTGGCGCCGCTGCCCGTCATGTCGACGAAGGGAGAGAGGCCGACGACGGCGGCGGGGAGACAGACCCCCTCGCCTTTCAGTTTCAGCATCAGCGCGAAAGCGAGATTGCCGCCCGCGCTGTCGCCGACAACCGCCATCCGGGACGGATCGATCCCCGTGGCCAACAGAGCGCGATACGCGGTCGCGGCGTCTTCGAGAGCGCACGGATAGGGATGCTCGGGCGCGAGCCGGTAGTCGATCGTGTAGACCGCGGCCCCGACGCCCCGCGCGAGGCGTCCGGAAATGCCGCGATGCGTGCGAGAGGAGCCCATCACGAAGCCGCCGCCGTGAAGGTAGAGCACGACGCCCCTGCCCGCTCCGCCGCGCGGTTCGTGCCTGTCGCAGGCGAGCCCGCCGAGACGCGCGCGCCGTCGGGTGACGCCGCGAGGCGCGTCGGGCGCGAACACCGCGACGGCGTCGCCGTTTTTCCGCAGACGGAGCAGATCCTGCTCGCCATTGATATGATGCTTCACCACATGGCGCAGGAACGCGCGCAGCATGCGGGCCTGCGGGCTGACTTGTCTCGTCGGATCCTTACGCATTCCCCTGCGATCCTTGCAGTCCGTCACGCGCGACGGGCCGAGCCATGCCATTCTTGCGCGCGAGCCCACGCAGGCGAATCGGCGAACGTCACAGGACCGATATGGTGAAATCCAATGACCTTTTTGCGGGGCCGACCGCTGAGGAGCCGCGGCGCGGCGCCGCACGCGAGGCCAAGTCCGCCGCCACGCCGTTCGTTCCTGTGGGCGAAGCCGGCTACACCGCCGCCAGCATCGAAGTGCTCGAGGGCCTCGAGCCGGTGCGCCGCCGGCCGGGCATGTATATCGGCGGCACGGACGAGAAGGCGCTGCATCACCTCTTCGCCGAGGTGATCGACAACGCCATGGACGAGGCGGTGGCGGGCCACGCCACCTTCATCGCGGTCGAGGCGCTGTCCGACGGCTCGGTGGCGGTGACCGACAACGGGCGCGGCATCCCGATCGATCCCCACCCGAAGTTTCCGGGCAAGTCGGCGCTCGAAGTCATCATGACCACCCTGCACTCGGGCGGAAAGTTCGACGGCAAGGTCTACGAGACCTCCGGCGGCCTGCACGGCGTCGGCGTCTCGGTGGTGAACGCGTTGTCCGAAAGCGTCGAGATCGAGGTGGCGCGAAACCAGCGGCTCTACCGCCAGGTCTTTTCGCGCGGCGTGCCGCTCGGGCCTCTGGTCGAGGTTGGCGCGATCCAGAACCGGCGCGGCACGAAGGTCCGTTTCCGGCCCGACCCTCAGATCTTCGGCGAGGGCGCGCGCCTTCTGCCGGGGCGGCTCTACCGCATGGCGCGCTCCAAGGCTTACCTGTTCTCCGGCGTCGAGATCCGCTGGACCTGCGCGCCCGAGCTCCTGGGCGACGCCGACGCGGCGCCGGAGCGCGCCACTCTGCACTTTCCCGGCGGCCTGAAGGAGTTTCTCGGCGTCAGTCTCAATGAGCGCAGCCTTGCGGCCGAGATCTTCGCAGGCTCCCACAACCGCGCCGGCGGCCATGGCGGCGTCGAATGGGCCGTCGCCTGGACCGACGACGGCGACGACGGGTTCTCGCGCTCCTACTGCAACACGATCCCGACGCCGGACGGCGGCACCCACGAGCTTGGCCTGCGCACCGCGCTGCTGCGCGGCCTCAAGGCCTACGCCGAGCTCACCAACGTCAAGCGCGCCTCGATCCTGACCGCCGAGGACGTGATGGCGGGCGCGGGCGCCATGCTCTCCGTGTTCGTGCGCGAACCCGAGTTCCAGGGCCAGACAAAGGAGCGGCTTGCGACGCCCGAAGCCGCCCGCATCGTCGAGACGGCGGTCAAGGACGCCTTCGACCACTGGCTTGCGGCCTCCCCGCAGGCCGCGACCCGTCTGCTCGAGGCCGTCATCCTGCGGGGCGAGGACCGCATGCGGCGCCGCCAGGAGCGCGACGTCGCCCGCAAGTCCGCCACCAAGAAGCTGCGCCTGCCCGGCAAGCTCGCCGACTGCAGTCAAGCGGGCTCGAAGGGCTCGGAGCTCTTCATCGTCGAGGGCGACTCGGCCGGCGGCTCCGCCAAGCAGGCGCGCGACCGCGCCACCCAGGCGGTGCTGCCATTGCGCGGAAAGATCCTCAACGTCGCAAGCGCCGGCGCGGACAAGCTCGCCCAGAACCAACAGCTCGCCGACCTGATGCTCGCGCTTGGTTGCGGGACGCGCAGCCGTTATCTCGACGCCGATCTGCGCTACGACCGCGTCGTGGTGATGACCGACGCAGACGTCGACGGCGCGCACATCGCCTCGCTCCTGATGACGTTTTTCTATCGCGAGCTGCCGGAGCTGATCCGCCACGGCCATCTCTTCCTCGCCGTCCCTCCGCTCTACCGGCTCACCGTCGGCAGCGAGACGGTCTATGCCCGCGACGACGCCCACAAGGACGAGCTTCTGGCCAAGAAGTTCAAGGGCAAGAAGGTGGATATCGGCCGCTTCAAGGGTCTGGGCGAGATGATGCCGGCGCAGCTTCGCGACACCACCATGGCGCCGGCCAAGCGCACCCTGCTGCGTGTCGCCATCGACGAGGAGGACGGCGAGGGCACCCGCGACGCTGTCGACCGGCTGATGGGGACCAAGCCCGAAGCGAGGTTCCGCTTCATCCAGGAGCGCGCGGCCTTCGCGGGCGACCTCATCGACATTTGACCGGTCGTGCGCCCGCAGGGCGCGCCTCTGGCGAACGTGAACCGCTATAGGGGCCTGACGCCAACCCTTAGGAGGCGCCCGATGCGACCTGCGACCATCCTGTTCATCGCCGCCCTGGCCTGCGCCGCCGCGGCCGGGCCGTCGCTCGCGCAGGCCCCCTCGCCTGCCGCGCCGTCGCAGACGACGCCGCCCGACAAGATCGATCCGGTCCCGGTGACGCCTGAGGCCGGGGCGTCCGAGGCCCCCGCAGCCGGCGGCGACCGCATCGGCGTGCCCGCCAGGGTCTGGGCGATGCGGATCGCGGGAGGCTGGGAGGCGAACGGCCAGAAGGGCTTTTCGCGGGTGATCGGCACCTTCGAGGGCGACCGCCAGAAGCTCACGGTCCAATGGCTCGCCGAACCTGACGGACGCGTGGTGAACGCGGTGGAGCTGAACGACGAGGAGGCCGCCAAGCTCACCTTCGGCGACATGCGGGCCGAGCCGGAGGACCGCGGCGGCGTCACAATGTTCATCGACACGCTGCGGGACGCCGACGGCCTGAGCGACACCTGGGTGCTGGTGATCGGCGAGCCGGGAGACGCGCGCTTCGGCCCCGCCACGAACTGATCCGGATGGGGCTCCCCCTGCCCCTATAGCCACAGTCGGACCATCGTTCCACGCGCCGGATCGACCGAAAACTTCGGCTGCGCGACGTCGCCTTTACGTGCGCGGGCGCGCTCAGCGCGGCGAAACCGCCCGCTAAACTGCGTCCCGCATTGACAAACGGGGCCAAAACCCTCATTTCCCAACGCGATCGTGGAGCTTACCGCCGCTCGGCGCGACAGTCCCAAGGCGACCCGCCCATGGCGCCGCCGTCCTCGATCGCAATGCCTTAAGGACCCAATGAGCTTTTCCGAACTCGGCCTCAGCCCGAAGGTGCTCGCCGCCGTCGAAGCCTCCGGCTACACGGCGCCTACGCCCATCCAGGCGGCCGCCATTCCCCACGTGCTCGCCCGCCGCGACGTTCTGGGCATCGCCCAGACCGGCACGGGCAAGACGGCCTCTTTCACGCTGCCGATGCTCACCCGGCTCGAAAGCGGCCGCGCCCGCGCGCGCATGCCCCGCACGCTGATCCTCGAGCCGACGCGCGAACTCGCGGCGCAGGTCGAGGAGAACTTCACCCGCTACGGCCAGAACCACAAACTGAACATGGCGCTGCTGATCGGCGGCGTGTCGTTCGGCGACCAGGACGCCAAGCTGACGCGCGGCGTCGATGTTCTGATCGCGACGCCCGGCCGCCTGCTCGACCATTTTGAGCGCGGTCGTCTGCTGCTGACCGGCATCGAGATCCTCGTGATCGACGAGGCCGACCGCATGCTCGACATGGGCTTCATCCCGGACATCGAGCGCATCTGCAAGCTCATCCCGCCGGCGCGCCAGACGCTGTTCTTCTCCGCCACCATGCCGCCGGAGATCCAGCGCCTCACCGAGCAGTTCCTGCGCGATCCCGAGCGCATTGAGGTCGCCCGGCCCAATACGTCTTCGGCCAACATCACCCAGCTGCTGGTGCGCGCGAGCGACGACGCCTCCGAGAAGCGCGACGCGCTCCGCCGCGCGCTCCGGAGCCAGGAAAACTTCAAGAACGCGATCGTGTTCTGCAACCGCAAGCGCGACATCGGCGTGGTTCACAAGTCGCTCGAGAAGCACGGCTTCAACGTCGCCGCGCTTCATGGCGACATGGATCAGCGGGCCCGCATGGCCGCGCTCGACCGGTTCAAGACCGGCGACGTCGAGTTGCTGGTCGCAAGCGACGTCGCGGCGCGCGGCCTCGACATTCCGGACGTCAGCCACGTCGTGAACTACGACGTGCCGATTCACGCCGAGGACTACGTCCACCGCATCGGGCGCACCGGCCGCGCCGGCAAGAACGGCGTCTCACTGACGCTGGTCGCGCCGTCGGACGGCAAGAACCTCGGCGCGATCGAGCAGCTCACCGGCTCCAAGATCGCCTGGCAGGGCGACGCGCTTGAAGAGGACGAGATGGCCGCGGCGGGCGGACGGCGAGGCCGCGCCCGGTCTGGCCGCCGGTCCGAGCAGCCCGCCAAGGCCGAGAGACCCGCCAAGGCCGCCAAGCCTGCCGTCCGCGAGGAAAAGCCAAGCGAGGCGCGTCCGAAATCGCGTCGCCCCGACAAGGTCGCCGAGCAGGCCGCGCCGAAATCCCGCGACACGGCGCCTGCTGCGCCCTATGCGCGAAACGGCGAGCCGGCGCCTCGCGAGGCCAACGAAGGCCGTGTCGTCGGCCTCGGCGACCACGTCCCCGCGTTCCTTCTAAAGCCGGTGCGTCTCAAGCGCGCGTAAGCTTTGACGCTTTTGTGAAGTTTAAGAGAAGATTCACTGTGGGCGCCGAAGATGCCCTCGTGGGCGGATACGCCTGCAGGGGGAACTGCAACCATGGCGCGTGTGAATGATTTCGACCGCACGATCGCATTCAGCGACGCGGCGATTCAGCGCCTGCGCGCGCACAGGCATCCGGCTTACCCTCGCAACTACGAGCTCTGGTACACCTACGCCACGGGCTACAACTCGGCGCTGAACCGCGCGATCAACGAGGCGCTTGAGCGGGCCCCTCTCCTGTCCGAGCAGGATCTTGATCTTCTCTACGAGACCTATCTTTCGCCGCTGCGCCTTTCCGAGCGCGTCGACAACATCGGCACGCGGATCCTCAGCGAAATCTCGGAAGTCACGGACGTCCTGAAGAACGCCCGAGAGGCGAACGGCGGCTATTCCGACACGCTGGAGCGTCTCGCCGGCGAAGCCGAAGGCCTCGGCGACACCGGCAAGGTTCTGGGCGGTTTGGCGCGCGCGATGGTCTCGGCCACAAACGCGATGGTCGCGCGCACGCGCGAGTTCGAGTCGCTGCTCGCCAATTCCCAGGACGAGATGCAGGAGCTCCACAACACGCTGGAGGTCATCCGCGCCGAGTCCCTCACCGATCCGCTGACGGGCCTCGCCAACCGGAAATTCCTGCAGGGCACGCTCGACTCCTCGATCGCCGACGCGGCCAAGGGCCAGAGGTTCTCGGTGCTCGTGATCGACATCGATCACTTCAAGGCGTTCAACGACAATTACGGCCACCTCACCGGCGACCAGGTGCTCCGCCTCGTCGCTCAGGCGCTGAAGCAGAACGTCAAGGGCCAGGACCTCGCCGCGCGCTTCGGCGGCGAGGAGTTCGCCATCGTCTTGATCGACACCCCGCTCGCCGGCGCGGTCGCCGTCGCCGAGCGCATCCGCCGCGCGGTCATGACGAAGGATCTGGTGAAGCGCTCGACCGGCGAGCATCTCGGCCGCATCACGGTTTCGATCGGCGCGGCCACCTGGCGTCGCGGCGACAGCGGCCAGACGATCATCGATCGCGCCGACCGCTGCATGTATCTCGCCAAGCGCGGCGGTCGGAACCTCGTGGTCTCCGAAGACGATCCGCGCGTCACCGCCGACATGGCCGGTCAGGTCGCCTGACGTCGGCGACCTGCCGAGACCAAGTCAGGTTACGCCGCGCTGAGCGTCGCGCCCTCGAGCGTCGGGTAGTCGACATAGCCCTTCTCTCCGCCGCCATAGAGCGTCGCCTTGTCGAGGGCGGCGAGCGGAGCGCCTTCGCGGATGCGCTCCACGAGATCGGGGTTCGAGATGAAGGGCCGCCCGAAGGCGACGAGGTCCACGGCGCCGCTTGAGACCCGCTCGGCCGCGAGCGCCGCGTCGTAGTTGTTGTTGCCGATGTAGACGCCCTTGAAGGCGTTCCGCAGCTTGGCGAGGTCGAAACCGCCCTCTGGCGTGCGATTTCCCTGGGTCTCGCCCTCGATGACGTGGAGATAGGCGATGCCGAGCGCCGACAGCCGCTCCACCGCATGAACGAACAGCGGCTCCGGGTTCGAGTCCGAGATATCGTTGAAGGGGCTGAGCGGAGACAGGCGCACGCCGACGCGATCCGCGCCGATCGCGTTTGCGGCCGCCTCGACCGCCTCGATCAGGAAGCGGGAGCGGTTCTCGATCGACCCGCCATAGGCGTCGGTTCGATAATTGGTCCCGTCGCGCAAGAACTGGTCCAGCAGATAGCCGTTCGCGCCATGGACCTCGACGCCGTCGAACCCGGCGGCGCGGGCGTTTTCGGCCGCCTTGCCGTACTGGGCGACGATGCCCGGGATTTCATCGAGCTCGAGCGCGCGCGGCTCCACCATCGGCTTGAAGCCGTCCGTAGTGAAAGCCTGGCCCTCCGGCTTGATGGCGGAGGGCGCGACGGGCAGCTTGCCGTCCGGCTGGATATCGGGATGCGAGATGCGGCCGACATGCCAGAGCTGGAGCACGATGCGCCCGCCCTTGGCGTGGACCGCGTCGGTGACGAGCTTCCAGCCCGCGATCTGCTCGTCGGAATAGATGCCGGGCGTCCAGGCGTAGCCCTGCCCCTCGGGCATGATCTGCGTGGCCTCGGCGATGATGAGGCCCGCCGAGGCGCGCTGCGCATAGTAGTCGGCGTTCATCTGGCGCGGAGCCAGCGTCTTGGCGTCGGCGCGCGAACGCGTCAACGGCGCCATGACGATGCGGTTCGGAAGGTCGAGAGGGCCGAGCTTCAGCGGCTCGAACAAGGCGTCGACGGACATGGATGATCTCCAAATCACAGTTCAGGCGTGGCCATCAGCGGTCCGCCGGTTTCGGAAGTGGAGATAGGGGCCATGGTGCGCCGCGGCAAAGGGCGGTGCGGCGATCTGCGGCGCAAATCCGCGCTTGCACCGCCGCGGGGCCTTGTGGCTTGAGACCCGGAATGATTGCTCGCGGCCCGATCCATTCCGAGACATCCGGTTCGACGTCGGGCCTCCTTCAGGCCTTCGCCTCGCTTCCGCCCTTGACGTAGCGGCCCCGGCCGCTCTCGAGCTGACGTTTCCTGATTTTCTCGTAATAGCTGCGCTTGGTCAGCGCGATATTGGACTCGCTCCGGAAATTCCTGGCGAAGGTCATCGACAGGCCGATATCGAGGAACTGATAGCCCTCGAAATCCTCGAACACGATGGCGGCGCTCCATGAGGGCGTCGATCGCTTCCTGCCGCGTGAGCTTGAAGAGATACAGGTCGTCGAGACGAAGGGATTTCGTCTGCTTCACGAAATCGATCATCACGAGCGTGTCGGACTCGAACAGCAGGACCGGCAGCTTGCGCGGAATCACCTCGCGAAACTCCAGGAACCCTTTGGCTCTCGGAACGCGCTTTACGGGCTCGCCGAGGATCGCCGCGCATTCCTCGGTCGACATTCCCAGGCGCAGGGGGCCTACGCCGACCAACGGCGTGACCGCCCAGTCGATTTTCGACGGCGGCGCAGCCTTCTTGGCCTCGCCCGCGCTCATTCGGCTGCGTTCTTTCGCGGACGTTTTTCTGAGCGAGGTTTCGGCGTTTTGCCGGCCTTGGCCGCCGCGAGCGAGCGTCGCGCCCAAGCGGCCATCTCGTCCGGATCGTCAAGCGCTCGCTCGGGCGCGCGCCGATACGACGTCATGACGTGGCGGCCGGTCTTCGTGTCGTAGGCGAACGGGCCGAGGCCCTCGGCGTCGAAGTCCGGCGCGTTCGAGGGGCCCGCTTTCAGAAAAATCTCGTCGTCCGCCACGAGGCCGAACATCACGCCGTCGGCGTAGAGGCCGTGGCCGCCGAACATGCGCTTGACGCGGACCGGACCGAAGGCTGCGAAGAGTTCGTCGGCCTGGTCCTGATCCATGTCGTCAAGCGACCGGCTGATAGCTTTCGGGCAGCGCCGGCGTGATGGAGACCGACTCGCCGCAGCCGCAGGCCGAGACCTGGTTCGGATTGTTGAACACGAAGCGCTGCGTCATCTTCTCGGTCACGAAGTCCATCTCGGTGCCGAGCAGATAGAGGATCGCCTTCGGATCGATCAGCACCGTGACGCCCTTGTCCTCGACGACCTCGTCGGCAGGCCCGGCTTGCGCGGCGTAGTCGAGCACGTACTCCATCCCTGCGCAGCCGCCGGTTTTGACGCCGATGCGCAAGCCTGCGACGGGCGTCTCGGAGCGCGCGATGATCGCGCGCACGCGATCGGCGGCGCGGTCGGTCAGCGTCAGAACTTTTGGGCGCGGGCGAGCCATTTGCGGAACTCCTCGAGGACGCGTCCGCGCGCCCTCCATGTCGTTCGAAGATAAGCGCGACCCGCGGGTTTTGCGAGGCTGGGAAGCCTGCCGGCGAGCGTCGGCGACCGCTTGCGGCTCACCACATGTCGAGCGCGACGCGGGCCTCGTCGGACATGCGCGACTGATCCCACGGCGGGTCGAACGTCATCTTGACCTTGACCGCGCCCACGCCCGGAACCGCGCCGACGGCGTTCTCCACCCAGCCCGGCATTTCGCCGGCGACCGGACAGCCCGGGGCGGTTAGCGTCATGTCGATCGCGATGTCGCGGTTGTCCGCCACGTCGATGCGGTAGACGAGGCCGAGCTCATAGATGTCGACCGGGATTTCCGGATCGTAGACCGTCTTCAAGGCCGCGATGATGTCGTCGGTCAGCCGGTCAAGCTCCTCCGGCGGAATCGCGGAGACTTGCGCGTCGGTCTGGGGCTTCTCGGCCGTTGCGGCGTCGCTCATGGCTTAAGCCTTTCTCACGCAAACAGATCGCGCGCCTTGACGAGCGCGTCGGCGAGACGATCGACCTCATCGGTCGTGTTGTAAAGCGCGAAGGACGCCCGGCACGTGGAGGTGACCCCGAGACGCTTCAGCAGAGGCTGCGCGCAATGGGTGCCGGCCCGCACCGCGACGCCGGAGCGGTCGAGCACGGTCGCGACGTCATGGGCGTGGGCGCCTTCGACGTTGAAGGCGACGATCGCGCCCTTGTCCCGCGCGTGGCCGAAAATCTTCACCGCGTTGATGCGCGAAAGCCGCTCCATCGCATAGGCGCCGAGCTTGGCCTCATGGGCGGCGATCGCCTCGAGCCCGACGCCGCGCATGTAGTCGAGCGCGGCCCCAAGGCCGATCGCCTGAACGATCGGCGGCGTGCCGGCCTCGAAGCGATGCGGAGGGTCGCCGTAAGTGACGTTGTCTTCGGTCACGTCGCGGATCATCTCGCCGCCGCCGTTGAAGGGCGGCAGGGCGTTGAGCGCCGCGGTCTTGCCGTAGAGCACGCCGATGCCGGTCGGGCCGTACACCTTGTGGCCGGTCAGGACGTAATAGTCGCAGTCGATCTCGCGGACGTCCGGCGCGAGATGGACCGCGCCCTGGCTGCCGTCGACGAGCACCGGCACGCCGCGCTCATGGGCAAGGCGGCAGACCTCCTTCACGGGCACCACGGTGCCGAGCACGTTCGACATGTGGGTGACGGCGACGAACTTCGTGCGGGGGCTCAGAGCCGCCTCGAAGGCCTCGATGTCGAAGGAGCCGTCCTCGCGCACCTGCACCCACTTCAGCACCGCGCCGCGACGCTCGCGCAGAAAGTGCCAGGGCACCACGTTGGAGTGATGCTCCATGATGGTGAGGACGATCTCGTCGCCCTCCCCGATCCCGGACAGGCCGACGCCGTTCGCCACGAGATTGATCGACTCGGTGGCCGAACGCGTGAAGATGATCTCGTCGATGGTCGCCGCATTGAGAAAGGCCCGGACGCTTTCGCGAGCGTTCTCAAAACCTTCCGTGGCGGCGTTCGCAAGGTAGTGCAGCCCGCGATGGACGTTGGAGTACTCGGACTCGTAGGCCCTGCGCATCCGGTCCAGCACCTGGACCGGCTTCTGCGCCGATGCGCCGTTGTCGAGATAGACGAGCGGTTTGCCGTGAACCGTCAGCGACAGAGCCGGAAAGTCGGCGCGTAGGCGCTCGACGTCATAGGCCGCGGCGGGCGCGATGGTTTCGGCGAGTGACATGCGCCTGACTTAAACGCTTTTCAGCCGAGAACAAGCTGAACGAGCCAGTTGAGCGACTGGTCGAAGGCGAGCCCGCCGACCGAGATCACGCCGAACAGCAAGGCCGCCCCGCCGACCGCGCCGATGACCTGGATCGCGAAGGCCTGCCCGAGCGAAAACCCGGTCGCGGCCGCATAGCCGACGAGGCCGTAGCCGAACAGCGGCAGGATGAGCACGTAGTCGAGGATGTTGAGAGCGGCGACGCCCTGCTCCGCGCCGAGCAGGAACCGGAACGCGAAAGCGCTCGCGATCACGGCCGCGCTGCACGCGACCTGGGGAAGCGCGCCCGCCGCGACGCCGATCGCGCTCGTCCTGAGCGTCACTTTCGCGCCGAACAGGCGCGCCGCGCACCACCAGACGAGCGTCAGAAAAACGGCGATGACGACGAACAGGCAGAACGTCCCGACGCCGAGAATCGCGAAATCGCTCGCTTCGGCGCTCAGATGCGGATCGGTCGGCGGCGCGGCGTGTTCGCGCATGGCGGTCTCGACGCCGATCGCCACGGCGCTCGCGCCGGTCATCGCCGCGAACGCGCCCCACCCTGCTCCCGCCTCGAACGCTTCGCGCACGACGAGCCGCATGCGGGTGAGGCACAGTGTGAGATGCCGGGCGAGCAGAGCGGCCGAATAGCCGCTCCCAACCTCAGGAGACGGCTCGCCCGCCGGGCTCACCGGTCAAACGCGCTCGGAGAGCCAGCGCTCTGCGCGGGCCGACAGGGCGTCGCGCAGCGCGTCGTCGTCGACGCTTTCGAGCGCCTCTCCCACGAAGGCCTGGACGAGCAGCCCCTCGGCTTCGGCTTTCGGGATTCCGCGGGCCATCAGGTAGAACAACAGCTCGTCGTCGATCGCGCCGACCGTCGCTCCGTGGCCGCAGACCACGTCGTCGGCGAAGATCTCGAGCTCGGGCTTGGCGTCGGCTTCCGCGGTCTCCGACAGAAGCAGCGCGTTCGCCATCATCTTGCCGTCGGTCTTCTGGGCGCCCGGGCGAACCGTGATGCGGCCCTGGAACACCGAGCGGGCCTCGCCGTCGAGCGCGGTCTTGAACAGCTCGCGGCTTGAGCAGCCGAGCGTGCGGTGGTCGATCACGAGCGTGGTGTCGAGATGCCGCTTGCCGCCGGCGAGACCCGCGCCGAACACTTCGGCCTTGGCCTTGTCGCCGGCGAAATCGAGGTAGATCTGCTGACGCGCGGCCGACGAACCGGTCGCAAGCGAGACGCTCTCGAAAAACGCCTTCGCGCCGAGGCGGGCGGCGAGCGTTGCGAGATGCAGCGTGCCGAGCCCTTCGTCCTGGAGCTTCAAGACCTTGGCCGAGGCGCCGTCGGCGATGTCGAGGCCGATGAGCGTGTTGGTCTGATGCGCCCCGCTGTCGCCCACATGACTTTCGATCAGCGTGATCGAGCCGCCCTTGCCGACCGACACCAGCACGCGGCCGTACGATGCGTGCGCCGCGCCGGTCTGGATGTTGGCGACATGGATCGGGCGATCGATCTTCGCGCCGTCCGACACGGCGATCACCAGCCCGTCGGCCGCAAAGGCCGTGTTCAGCGCCACGACAGCGTTGTCATTCGGAACGCCCTTCAGAGCCAGCGCCGAAACCGCGTCGCCCGCGAGCGCGACGGCGAGCGGCGCGATCGAGAGCCCCTCCTCCAGCGTGTCCATGTCGGAGAGATCGGGCGAGAGCCGGCCGTTGACGAACACGACGCGCCGCGCCGCCACCTCGCCGAACGGCAGCAGCGCGCGCGCGGCCTCCACCTCGTCGGCGCCCGGCGTGTCGGCGAGCGGACGCGCTTCGCGCATGAGGGCGCGGAGGTCGGTGTACTTCCAGTCCTCGACGCGCCGGTTGGGCAAACCTTTGCGGCCGACGACCGCGAAAGCCTCGTCGCGGACCCTCAGCGCCGCTTCGCCGCCAGGCAGCTCTTCGCGCGCGGCGGCGAAGATGTCGCCGAGCGAGCTCTCGGCGGCCGTGCGGATGGGGCGGATGTCAGCGTTCATGCCGTCGTCCGTCCTCACGCCGCATCGGCCGCATAAGCGGCGTAGCCCTGGGCCTCGAGCTCATGGGCGAGCTCCGGCCCTCCGGTGCGCACGATCCGCCCCTTGGCCATCACATGGACGATGTCCGGGCGGATGTGGTCGAGCAGGCGCTGGTAATGGGTGATGACCACGAAGCCGCGGTTCTTCGCGCGAAGCGCGTTGACGCCTTCGGAGACGATCTTCAGAGCGTCGATGTCGAGGCCGGAGTCCGTTTCGTCGAGCACGCAGAGCTTGGGCTCGAGCAAGGCCATCTGCAGGACTTCGTTGCGCTTCTTCTCGCCGCCCGAAAATCCGACGTTGAGACCGCGCTTCAACATGTCGGTAGAAAT
The DNA here is from genome assembly GCF_042648545.1 of Chenggangzhangella methanolivorans. NCBI lineage: Bacteria > Pseudomonadati > Pseudomonadota > Alphaproteobacteria > Hyphomicrobiales > Methylopilaceae > Chenggangzhangella > Chenggangzhangella methanolivorans. The sequence goes on along the minus strand of NZ_JBHRXS010000006.1, from coordinate 1,047,723 downwards.
ACCGAGACCGTCTGCCTTTTCGCGCACCAGCTTCATGAAGGCCGGCGTCGGCAGCTCGTCCTCGCCGCGCGCGCGGCGCTGCGCGTTGAGGGCGGTCTTGAGGAACGTCATCGTGGCGACGCCCGGGATCTCCAGCGGATACTGGAACGCGAGGAACAGCCCGCGAATGGCCCGCTCGTCCGCTTCAAGCGCAAGCAGGTCCTCGCCCTCGAGCGTCGCCGAACCGTCGGTGACCTCGTAGTCGGGCTTGCCGGCCAGGACATAGGACAGCGTCGACTTGCCGGAGCCGTTCGGGCCCATGATGGCGTGGACCTCGCCCGCTTTCACCTCGAGGTCGAGCCCGCGCAGAATCGGCTTGTCCTCGATAGAGGCGTGGAGGTTCTTGATCGAGAGCATTTCCTGTCCGTTTCCCAACTCGTCCTCCCGGCGGCCGCGTCTTCGCCCGACCGGGATCGCCCTTCAAGAAGGGCGTCATATCCTGCGAACGATCCCGGATCGACCTTCGGTCGCCAGGGATGACGCGATCGTCGTTAACCCACGCTGCCTTCGAGCGAGATCGAGATCAGCTTCTGGGCCTCGACCGCGAACTCCATCGGCAGTTGCTGCAGCACGTCCTTGACGAAGCCGTTGACGATGAGCGCCACCGCCTCCTCCTCCGACAGCCCGCGCTGCTGGCAGTAGAACATCTGGTCCTCGGAGATCTTCGAGGTGGTGGCCTCGTGCTCGAACACTGCGGTGGAGGTCTTGGCCTCCAGATAGGGCACGGTGTGCGCTCCGCAGTCGTGCCCGATCAAGAGGCTGTCGCAATTGGTGAAATTGCGCGCGTTCGTCGCCTTGCGATGCGCCGAGACGAGGCCGCGATAGGTGTTCTGCGACTTACCCGCCGAGATGCCCTTCGAGATGATCTTGGACGTGGTGTTCTTGCCCAGATGGATCATCTTGGTGCCGCTGTCGACCTGCTGGCGGCCGTTCGAGATCGCGATCGAGTAGAACTCGCCGCGCGAACCGTCGCCGCGCAGCACGCAGCTCGGATACTTCCAGGTGATGGCCGAACCGGTCTCGACCTGCGTCCAAGAGATCTTGGAGTTTTTGCCGCGGCAGTCGCCGCGCTTGGTCACGAAATTGTAGATGCCGCCTTTGCCTTCGGCGTCGCCCGGGTACCAGTTCTGGACGGTCGAGTATTTGATCTCGGCGTCGTCCAGCGCGACGAGCTCGACGACGGCCGCGTGCAACTGGTTCTCGTCGCGCATCGGGGCGGTGCAGCCCTCGAGATAGCTGACGTAGGCGCCCTCATCCGCAATGATCAGCGTGCGCTCGAACTGGCCGGTGTTCTTCTCGTTGATGCGAAAATACGTCGAGAGCTCCATCGGGCAGCGCACGCCCTTGGGCACATAGACGAAGGAGCCGTCCGAGAAGACTGCGGAATTGAGCGTCGCGAAAAAGTTGTCGGAGGTCGGAACGACCGAGCCGAGATATTTCTTCACCAGCTCGGGATGCTCGCGGATGGCCTCGGAGATCGGGCAGAAGATGACGCCGGCCTTCGACAGCTCTTCCTTGAACGTGGTCGCCACCGAGACGCTGTCGAACACGGCGTCGACCGCGACGCGGCGCTGCTCGACGCCGGCGAGGATTTCCTGCTCCACGAGCGGGATGCCGAGCTTTTCATACGTGCGCAGCAGCTCCGGATCGACGTCGGCCAGCGTCTGCGGACCCGACTTCGTGCCCTTCGGCGCGGCGTAATAATAGAGGTCTTCGTAGTCGATCGGCGGATAGTCGACGCGCGCCCAGTTCGGCTCGGTCATCGTGCGCCAGCGCCGATAGGCTTCCAGACGCCATTCGAGCATCCACTCCGGCTCGCACTTCTTCATCGAGATGAAGCGGACCGTGTCCTCCGACAGGCCTTTTTCGGCCAGATCGGACTCGATGTCGGTGACGAAGCCGTACTTGTACTGGTCGACGTCGATCGCGCGGACGCGGGCGACTGTCTCCTGAACTGCCGGCATTTTCCTCAACTCCCTCGTCGCGGACGGGGCCGCGGCGTCAATCTGGAACGTCTCTAGCAGGGCTTTGCCGTAGGCGGAACGCCCTACGTCACGCGGCGGTCATAACCGCGCCCGGTTTTCGCCGCGCGACGATCGGCGTCCAGGCTTTCAGAAAGGCCTCGCCGTCTTGGGCGCCCGACGACCAGCCGAAGCTCACACGCAGCATTCCGGTGGAGAGATCGTGATCGATCCCCATCGCGTCAAGCACCGGCGACGCCTTGGTTTTCCCGGAAGAACAGGCCGAGCCTGCCGAAACCGCGATCCCTGCGAGATCGAGCGCGATCATGGCGTTCGCGGACGACAGGCCGCGAACCGCAAAGCAGCTGGTGTTCGGCAGACGCGACACGCCCTCCCCGAACACAGTGAGATCGCCCAGAGCGCGCAGCCCCGCCTCCAACGCATCCCTGACCTGCGCAAGGTCCGCAAAGGCTTCAAGCCCCGCCGCCGCCTCCTCCGCCGCCACGCCCATCCCGACGAAGCCAGCGACGTTTTCGGTGCCGCCGCGCCAGCCCTTTTCCTGGCCTCCGCCGCGGACGAGCGGCTCGTCGACCGAAAGTCCTTCATGCGCTCGCGCCAGCGCGCCGACGCCCGCCGGCCCGCCGAACTTGTGGGCCGCGATCGCCAGGAAGTCGCAGCCGAGTTCGCCGATGTCGACCGGGATCTTGCCCGCCGCCTGCACGGCGTCGACGTGGACGAGGCCGCCGTGGCGCTTGGCGATCGCGGCGGCCTCCGCCACCGGCTGGATGACGCCGGTCTCGTTGTTGGCCGCCATCAGCGCGAGGATCATGCGCTCATCGGGATGGACCGAGGCGTGGCGGGCGAACGCCGCCTCCACCGCCTGGAGGTCCACGACGCCGCGACCGTCGACCGGGATGGTTTCGACCGCGGCGGACGGAAACCGCGCGCCGGCGGCGACGGCCGGATGCTCGACGGCGGAGACCGCAAGCCGGGTCACGCGCCGCAGATCGCGCGAGTCGCGGATCGTCGGGGTCAAAGCAAGGTTCGAGGCTTCGGTGCCGCCGCTCGTGAAGGTGACGCAGGCCGCGTCCGCGCCGACGAGCGCGGCGACCTTCCGGCGCGCCTCTTCGACGAGCGCGCGCTTGGCGCGGCCTTCCGCATGGACCGAGGAGGGATTGCCGGTCGCTGCGAGCACGTCGGCCATCGCGGCTGCGACGGAGGGGCGCGTCGCAGTCGTGGCGTTGTGATCGAGATAGACGCGGGCGACGGTCATGCTGGCCTCTTCGCTCGAGCCGCCGCGCGGACGCCGGCGAACGTCACGCGATCCTTGCAAGGCGACCGACCATCCGTGCTAGAGACGACCGTCCCGCCGCGCAAGACGGCATATCTCAACAGCCGCGCGCGACAGCATTAAGGATTCGTCATGCCCGAGGTGATTTTCAACGGCCCCGCCGGCCGGCTCGAGGGCCGCTACCACCCCGCCAAGCGCCGCCGCGCACCGATCGCGCTCATCCTGCACCCTCACCCGCAGTTCGGGGGCACGATGAACAACCAGATCGTCTACAATCTCTATTACGCGTTTCTGAACCGCGGTTTTTCGGTCCTGCGTTTCAACTTCCGCGGCGTCGGCCGCAGCCAGGGGGCGTTCGACCATGGCTCGGGCGAGCTGTCGGACTCGGCCTCGGCGCTCGACTGGGCGCAGGCTCTCAATCCCGACGCGCGCGCCTGCTGGATCGCGGGCGTGTCCTTCGGCGCCTGGATCGGCATGCAGCTGCTGATGCGCCGTCCCGAGGTCGAGGGCTTCATCTCGGTCGCCCCGCCCGCCAACCGCTTCGACTTCTCGTTCCTGGCCCCCTGCCCGTCGTCCGGCCTGTTCGTCCATGGCGACCAGGACCGCGTCGCTCCGATGAAGGACGTCCAGACGCTGATCGAGAAGCTCAAGACGCAAAAGGGCATCGTGATCGACCAGTCGATCATCCCGGGCGCCAACCACTTCTTCGAGAACCGCGTCGACGAGCTGCTCGTCGAGGTGAACTCCTATCTCGACAAGCGCCTTGGCCCGACCGGCGATCCGATCGTCGAGGGCGGCGAGAGCGCGGCGTAAGCGCTGGCTTGGAACCAACGATGATGCGGCGACGAGAGATTGTTCTGGCGGCCGGCGGAGCGCTGGCTGCGTCGTTGTTCCCACCAAGCGCACGCGGACGCGAGGTCGGCGGCCGCACGGCGACAGTAACAGCGTCATCTCTCGGTCTCACCGCAGACGGGCGGACCGACATGCGGGCGGCGCTCTCAAAAGCGCTGAACTCCGGCACCGTGGTCGATGGCCAAGGCGGCGCCTTCGCGGTTCGCGGAAATCTTGAGGGGGCTGAGAATTTCAAGGGGCTGGTCAACGCCCGGCTCATTCAGCTTGAGCCAGACGGACCCAACCGCCGCACGCTGGCGATCTCGAATGCTTCTGATTTTGTGCTTGAGAACGTCACGGTGCGCCGCGGCGGCACCGGTCGAGAGCATCCCGAGCTAAAGATGGTGAATGACAACGGCGGGATTTTCATTAGCAAATGCACTAACTTCTCTGTTAGGGGCCTCGCCGTCGGCGGCGGCGGCATCGGGTCGGGAATTGCGTTTCTCTACTGCGATAACTTCACGGCCGATGACGTTTCGGCCTCGGACATGCGCTATCGCCTCGATGAACATCCGAAGGACGACGCGATCCAAGGCATTTGGATGGCGCGTTGCTCGAAGTTTAAGCTACGGCACGCGAAAGCGTCGGACATTGGCGGCACAGACAAACGCTGGGCCGTGTTCGACAATAATCGTGGGCTTGCAGTTGCGGGCTGCAACGACTTTTCGGTTGAAGATCTAGACGTTCGACGAGTCGGTCAGGCGGTCGACTTCAGCGGCAGCGGAGCGAACGAACGTTTTCGCGTAATCCGCGGCGTGGCGGAGGACTGTTACAGCTGGGGATTCAAGTTTGCGAATAGCTCGATCACCGGGGAAGTCGTAGACGCCGTTTCACGCCGTTGCGGCATTGGTGGTTTCGTTATTACGGGACCAGGCGACGCATCGAACCCCCTGACAGGAGACGTCCGGTTTCTCCGCTGCCTGGCCGAGGATGTGGTGGGATCACACCCCAATCCGTCGGCGAGCTACGGCTTCGCTACCGACGCCCGCCAGATCGCGCGAAGCTATCCGAGAGGCGTGATTTTTGAGGAATGCGTCGCACGAGCTGGAGACCTGCACTGTTGCATGAGGGTCGGCTTCCGCAACGACGTTCCAGTGGAAATGGCTGAGGACCGGCCGAACCGGGCGATCCGTTGCCGCGTCGAAGGACCAATTGAAATTCCATACATGGGCTTCTGAGGACCCGCGGGGTCTGCGTCAGGGCCGCGCCAGCACTCCGCCGGTCATCGGACGCGGCGCCCCTGTCGTTCCCGGATAGGTCAAAGGCAGGCCCCTGAGGCTTCTGACCGCCAGCACCGCAAAGGCCTGCGCTTCGATGGCGTCGGCCGCCAGACCGATCTCGTCGGCGGTCTTCACCTTGGCGCCGAGACGCTCCCGCAGCATCGTGAGGAGCGTCGGGTTTCTCGCCCCTCCCCCTGCGACGATCCAGAGAGCGGGCTTGGCCGGCAGATGCGCGGCGGCCGCTGCGACCGACGCCGCCGTGAAGGCAGCGAGCGTCGCCAGCGCGTCGGCGAGCGGAAGCGCGTCCGTGACGGTCGCGTCGAACGCATTGCGGTCGAGCGACTTCGGCGGCCGCCTCGAAAAATAGGGATGCGCCATCAGCGCGCCGAGCGCGGCGTCGTCCGGGCGTCCCGTTGCCGCGATCCGGCCGTCCTCGTCGAAGGCCTGGCCCGTTTCGCGCGAAAGCCGGTCGTCCATGAGGGCGTTCGCGGGGCCGGTGTCGAAGGCGATCAGTTCGCCGTCCTCGCCGATGAAGGTGACGTTGCCGACGCCGCCAAGGTTCAGAACGGCGAGCGGCCGCGGCAGGCCGAGCCCGCCGACGAGCACCGGGTGGATGGTCGGCGCCAACGGCGCGCCCTGCCCGCCCGCGGCGACGTCCGCGGCGCGAAAATCATAGACCACGGGCCGTCCGAGCGTCCGCGCCAAGGCGGCGCCATCGCCGATCTGGACGGTCAGGCGATCCTCCGGCCGGTGCAGCACCGTCTGCCCGTGAAAGCCGACCACGTCGACGCCCGCGAGATCGATGGCGTTGTCGGCCGCGAAGGCGTTGACCGCAGCGGCGTGCGCGCCGGTGACGATCTCCTCGGCCTCGGCGACGGCGCCGGGCCGGGCGTCACGGTCGGTCATTCCGACCGCCTCCCCCAAAGCCCGCGCGAGCACCGCGCGTTCGGCGGCATGATAGGGTCGATAGCCGGTCGGCCCGAACGACGTGATGCGCTCGCCGTCGGTCTCGACGAGCGCGACGTCGACCCCGTCGAAAGAGGTCCCGCTCATCAGCCCGATCGCGCGCATGCGCCGCCCTCCAGCACGCGCCGAAGGGCGCGGCGACTTAGCGCTCCCATGCTCGTCGCAGAGAACGCGGCGTCAAGACTGCTGGGCGGGAGCCGCAGTCGCGGCCCCCGCCCCGGCCGTGGTCAGGCGGCCTGCTTCAGCGACGCCATGTCGACGACGAAGCGATACTTCACGTCGCTCTTCAGCATCCGGCCATAGGCCTTCTCGATGTCCTGGATGTTGATGAGCTCGATGTCCGAGGTGATGCCGTGCTTGCCGCAGAAATCGAGCATCTCCTGCGTCTCCGCGATGCCGCCGATGAGCGAACCGGCGAAGTTGCGGCGGGAGAAGATCAGGCTGAACACGGCGACGGCGAGCGGATCTTCCGGCGCGCCGACCTGGCACAGCGTCGCGTCGCGCTTCAGCAGCCAGATGTATTCGTTGATGTCGTGGTTGGCCGCGACGCAATCGAGGATGAAGTCGAAGCTCGAAGCGTGGGCCTGCATCTGCTCCTTGTCCTTCGAGATCACGACCTCGTCGGCGCCGAGCTTCTTGGCGTCCTCGACCTTGTTCGGAGAGGTGGTGAACAGCACCACATGGGCCCCCATGGCGTGGGCGAGCTTCACGCCCATATGCCCCAGGCCGCCGAGGCCCACGATGCCGACCTTCTGGCCGGGCCCGACCTTCCAGCGCTTGAGCGGCGAATACGTGGTGATGCCGGCGCAGAGCAGCGGCGCCGCGGCCGCGAGATCGAGATTGTCCGGAAGGTGGAGGACGAAGCTCTCGTCGCAGACGATCTGGTCGGAATAGCCGCCGTAGGTGTTCTCGCCGGTCTGCTTGTCGGCGCCGTTATAGGTGCCGACGAAACCGTTCTCGCAATATTGCTCGAGCCCTTCCTTGCAGCTCGCGCAGCTGCGGCAACTGTCGACCAGGCAGCCGATCGCGGCGTTCTGGCCGACCTTGAACTTGGTCACCTGCGGGCCGACCTCGACAACCTTGCCGACGATCTCGTGGCCCGGGAGACAGGGATAGACGGTGTTCTTCCACTCGTTGCGGGCCTGGTGCAGGTCGGAATGGCAGACGCCGCAATAGGCGATCTCGATGCGCACGTCGCTCGGGCGCAGGGCGCGACGCTCAAAGCTGAACGGAGCGAGCGGCTTGTCGGCGGCTTCGGCGGCATATCCGGTGCATGAAAACATGGAATGATCCTTTGGATTTCGCCGCGGCCGCAGTCTCGCGGCGACTGGCGACGCGCGCGACTTAGGGCGCGCTTATCCGAAGTCCCGTTGCGTATGGGCACATACAACGCAGCGGACAGGCAAGAACGCTTCTTTTGCGCGCCCGGACGCTCAGAGACCCGCCATGTAGGTGGGCAGCGCCGCCATGTTCGGCACCACGACGAGCTTGGCGATCTCGCCGGCTTTGAAGGCTCTCAGGAAGCGGCCGTAATCCTTGAAGACGACGCAACCGTTCGACTGCGAGCGGGGGCCGCCGCCAGCGTACATGTAGGAATGAGCCAGCAGGCCGTCGCGATTGAAGACTTTCTTCTGATCGCGCGGCAGCAGCCGAATGGCTTCAGTGCCGTGGAACAGGGCCTCGCGCATTCTCATGTCGTAGACGTTGGGCGGCGTCGGGCCGCGGTTTTTTTCGCGCACATAGGCTGCGTTGTCCTGCCTGTGCGCGAGGCCCGAATGCGCCTCGAGTCGCTCGCCGTTCGGCAGGCGCACGGTCGCGGAGGCGATGTCGTAGATCGCAATCCCCCGCCGGCCGGAAAGCAGACGCGAAGCGTCGTCGCGGCCGAGCAGGCTGCTGAAGAAGCCGCCGGGGGTGTCGGTCTTCGTTTCGGTCTCGGGAGCCGCATAGGCGAGCGCAGTGGGCCGAGGAGACGGAGCCCCGGGCGCCTTGGTCTCCGGCCGAACGACCGTGGCCTCGGCGCGCAAGGGCGCGACCGGTTGCGACAGGCGGGCGAACTCGACTGGACGCGGCCTCGGGACAGGCACGACGACCGGCTCCGCGACCAGGGGCCGTTCGACCGCCATCGGCTCGACAATCGCCGGAGCCGGCGCAGGCTGCTCCAGCGCGGCGAGCCGGACGACAGGCGTCGGCGGGACCACGGACGCTTCGACGGGCGGCGCCGGCGCGATCACGCGAGGAGCTGGCACCGGCTCGATCGCCCGGGCCGGCGCCGGTCCGAGCGAGGCGATCCTGACGGCCGACGGCCTCTGATCCTGTGCGACGCGAGCCTCGCTCATCTCGGCGCCGAGCGTCGCCAGTTTCTCGCCGAGAGCCTTGGAGCCCCCACGCCCGAACTCGGCGTCATGTTCGGCGAACAGCGCGGACCATTTTCCCGCTGAAGTCCCCGCCCCCGAAGCGACCTGAGGCTGGCGCCAATCCGCGAGCGCTCCCGGGCGATGCGAGGCCGCGGCGACGAGGTTTGCGGTCGCCATCGACGTCACGGCAAGCAATGCCGCGATCGCGCCGCCGCTCGCCAGGAACAGCCCCGCCCCGACACAGATCAGCCGGCCCCTGCGGCCCGAACCCGCTACGCGAACGCTTGCACTCATCGACCGGCATCCCCCGACGCCAACGGCGCGGTCGGTTACTCCCAAGACTTTCGCCGCGGCCCGACACGATCGGCGTCGTGAGGCTTCAGCTTAGTCCTCCAGATGGTGGCGCAAAAACGTTAACCATCTTTGCGTGCGCGATCGAACAGGCGTTCGGCGTGGATTTGGTCCGCGAACCTGCTACACACCGCGCTCTTCTTTCCGCCTCGCCGACCGAGCTTTTCTGATGACCGCCTACGCCTCCGACCTTCTGCGCCTGCTCGACGAGCGCGGGCAGATCCATCAGGTCTCCGAGCCGCACGAACTCGACAAGCTGGCGTCGGAGGGCCGGGTCACGGCCTATATCGGCTACGATCTGACCGCGGCCTCGCTCCATGTCGGCCATATGGCCAACATCATGATGCTGCGCCGGCTCCAGCAGGCCGGCCACAAGCCGATCGTGCTGATGGGCGGCGGCACCACCAAGATCGGCGATCCCTCGTTCCGCGACACCCAGCGTCCGCTTCTCGACGACGCCGCGATCGCGGCCAACAAGGCGACGATCAGAGGCGTCTTCACCCAGTTCATGAGCTTCGGCGAGGGCGCGGGCGACGCCGTCATGGTCGACAACGCCGAGTGGCTCGACCAGCTGGAATATGTGCCGTTCCTGCGAGAAATCGGCCGCCACTTCTCGGTCAACCGCATGCTGTCGTTCGACAGCGTGAAGAGCCGCCTCGAGCAGGAGCAGCCGTTCTCCTTCCTCGAGTTCAACTACATGATCCTGCAGGCCTACGACTTCCTGGAGCTGAACCGCCGCTACGGCTGCCGGCTGCAGATGGGCGGCTCGGACCAGTGGGGCAACATCGTCAACGGCATCGAGCTCGGCCGCCGGGTCGACCAGGCGCAGCTTTTCGCGCTCACCTGCCCGCTGATCACCACCGCGTCCGGCGCCAAGATGGGCAAGACCGCGGGCGGCGCGGTGTGGCTCAACGCCGACATGACCGGTCCCTTCGCCTTCTGGCAGTACTGGCGCAACGTCGACGACGCCGACGTCGAGCGGTTCCTGAAGCTCTTCACCGACCTGCCGCTCGACGAGATCGCGCGGCTCGGCGCGCTCCAGGGCAACGAGATCAACGAGGCCAAGAAGGTGTTGGCCACCGAAGCCACCGCGATCGTCCATGGCCGCGCGGCGGCCGAGGCCGCGCTCGAGACCGCCCGCAAGACCTTCGAGGAAGGCGCGCTTGCCCAATCGCTGCCGACCGTCGAGGTCGACGCCGCGGCGCTTTCGGCGGGCGTCGGCGTGCTGACGGCGTTCGCCGAACTCGCCGGGCTCGTCGCGTCGAACGGGGAGGCGCGCCGTCAGGTGAAGGGCGGCGGCCTGCGGGTGAATGACGCGCCGGTCACCGACGAGCGCGCGACGCTGACCTCGGCGGATCTCGTCGACGGCGTGATCAAGCTTTCGCTCGGCCGCAAGAAGCACGTGCTGCTGCGGCCAGCCGGCTGACGCGCTCGGGCTGAACTGCGCGCGTCTCGAAGCGCGCGGTCGGCTTCAGCCGCCGCTACTGCGCGGTCGCCCCATCGGCGGCGTTGCCGCCGCTCGTGCTTCCTGTCGCGGCGTCCCCGCTCGGCGCGCTCTGGCGGAACTCGAACAGCTTCCGGAAAAATCCCGGCGCGACCGCCGACATTGGATTGATCACGACCGCCGGCTGGTTGGTCGCGCCTCGCACCTGGAACGTCACGCCCACGAGGCCGCCGTTCTTGCCGCCGCCGAGCAGCGCTCCGATGATCGGCACCCGGCTGACGAGATTGTTGAGAGCGTAGATCGGCACGAAGGTGCCGACGAGATCGACCTTGTCGGCGGCGTAGTTCACCGTGCCCGACATGGTCGCGCCGATCGTGGGCCCGTAGACCACGGCCTCGTCCACCTTGATCATTCCGGTCGACTGGACGAACTGCACCTGCAGGCGGTCGAAGCGCGTCGCGCCGCGCGAGGCCGCGGCCGCGGCCGCGCCCTGATCGGCGTTGGTGGTTCGCCGCACCCGCTCCAGCGCGGTCTCGTTGCGGACCGAGAAATTCCGGATGCGCAGAACGCCTGGGCCGCCGGCGAGCGAGGCGTTGAGGTCGAACGCGCCGCCGTCGATGCGGCCGTAGAGGTCGGCGAAACGGAAGAAGGAACCGGCGTCGCCGCCCTTCACGGCAAGCCGCCCGTCCTCGCCGGTGGCGAAGGAGATCGGGGCGGATCCGACGCGCCCCGATCCCTCCGCCTCGCGCACCTTGCCGTCGCGCACCGCGAGCTTCACGTCGAGCCCCGCTACGGCCTCGTCGCCGTAGCCGAGCCCGGTGCCGAGCTTGGCGGTGACGTCGAGGTTCTTCGGGGCCGAGCTGCTGTCGGATTTCGCCGCGCCGCCGCCAGGGCCGGGCTTCCCGCGAACCTTGTCGAGGATCGGCTTGAGGTCGAGCGCCGCGCCCTGAACCGCAATCGCCGTGACGCCGCCCTTGGCCTTGTCGATCTCCACCTTCGCGTCGTCGCCGGGACCCGGCCGGTAGATCGGCAGGTTCGCCGAGAGAAGATCGCCCTTCGGGCCGAATTCGATCGTGCCGCGAACGCTCCTGTCGCCGCTTTCCAGCACGAAGTCTTTGAGCGTGGTCTTGTCTGACCCCTTCTCGACCACGAAGCCGAGGCGGCCTGCGCGCCCTGCGGGCTTCCTGAAGCCCGGCACCACGCCGTCGATGCCGACCGCGGCGAGGTCGGCCTTCACCACCATGGGCGCGCTCTGGTCGTCGAGCATGATGTCGGCCGACAGCGGGATCGATCCCGTCAGCGCGCCCGGTATATCGAGACCGAGCTTCTGGAGGTCGGTCGCGTCGGCGGTCAGCGTCACGGCAAGCTTGCGGCGCGGCGGAGCGCCGTCCGAGCCCGGCGTCTCGGTGATCTGCACGACGGCGGGCGCGCCGCCCACCTGTCCCTTTCCGCTGAGCGTCGTCGGCTGGTCGCCTGCCTTCAGCGAGAGCGTCCCCCGCTCGAAGTTGCGGCCCGCGAACACGCCCGCGATCCTGACGTCGCGCGCCTCCGCCGTGACCTTGACGACAGGCGGCGGCGACTGGCCCGGCGGATGGCTGAGCTCGACGTCGATCGCGACGTCGGAGGTCACCTTGCCCGAGACCTTGCTGACGTCGAGCTGCTGCGGAATGGGGTTTTGGCCGAGTTGGCCCGAGCCGACGAGGGTGAGCGCGCGACGCAGCGACCCGTCGACGGTCAGGGTCACCCGCGCCTTCGGATAGCGCGGCGCGAGATCGTCGACGCGAAACAGCACGTTCTGCACCGCAAGCGGACCGTCGGCCTCCGAGCTTGGGATCTCGGCGCGCTCGATCGTCACGTCGACCTTGCGCGAGGTGGCGAGCACCCGGCCCTTCGCCTTCTCGATCCAGGGCAAGCTGGCGGAGCCCCGCAGCGTGCCTTCGGTGAAGGGAATGTCGAGCGACATCGAACCGGGAGGCAGCGGATCGTGCGGCCCCATGGCGGCGAAAGCTCCGGAGGGCACGTCGAGGGTCAGCGAGAGACCATCGACCGTGCCTGCGCCGACATTCTCCACCACCCACTCGCGGATCGAAGTCCCGAGGAAGAACGGCCAGAGCCGCTTCACTGCGGAGGCCGGCATGGAGGTCGACACCAGACCGAGGCGAACCGCGGGACTGGCGCCCTCGAAGCGGACGAGCCCCGTCAGCGCGGCGTGAGCGGTCGGGCCCTGAAGCTGGCCGCGCACGATTTCGAGCACGCCGGCGGTCGGATCGAAGGTCGCGGACAGGTCGATGCGGTCGAGCCTCAAGGGGGGATCGGCCTGGGTGTCGCCGGAAAGCAGGACGTCCCCGCCCGAGACCTCGGCCGCCCACGGCTTTCCGGGCCCGGACGGCGCCGTCAGTAGGCCGGAAAACGCCAACTGACCGCCGGGCCCGCGGATCTGCGACGGTTCGATCACGAGCGCCCGTCGAACCGGATCCCAGCGGGTCGCAAGTTGAAGGCGGTCCACCGAGATGGCGCGGACCGCCGTCCGTTCTCCTTCGGCGCGGGCAGGTCCTGGCAAGGCGAACTGAAGGCCGCGGGCCTCGAGCCGGCCTTCGGCGGCCAGCAGCGTCGCCTCTCGTCCGATCCGGGCGCTGAAATGACCGGACAGGCGTCCCTTGGCGGGCGACGCGCCGGCCTTTTCGGCGAACGGCGCGGAATAGGGCGCGAGATCGACGTTCTCGAGCCCGAGGTCGAGCGAACGCGATTGGTCCGGCGCCGACGCCGAGACCGTCACCGCCGTGGTCCAGCGGTCTTCCGCCCGCGCCGAGGAAGCGGTGAGCGCAAGCGCCCCCCCTGCCCCGCGCGACAGTCTGAGGTCGACGCCGTCAAGCGACAGCGGCGCGCGGGCGCGCGGCGCGATCAGGACGGTCGCTCCCGTGACCTCCACCTCCTCGAGCGCGCCCGCGGCCCCGTCCGCGCCGAGCAGACGGTCGAGGTCTCCGATGGCGGCGAGGATGCGGTCAGGCAAGTCGGAGTTCTTCGACGCCGCGTCCACCGCCATGTCGAAGCGCATGTCGAGCCGGGGATCGGTCACATGGACGGTGCGGATCTTCACGTCGCCTGCAAGCAGGCTCATCCCGTCGAGACGAAGCTCCGCCCTCGGAACGCTCGCCACCACAGGGCCGCCTCCGGCTTCCGTGATGGTGAGGTCCACGAGCCGCAGCTCGACGCCGTCCGGTCCGCGCTGGAGCTCGGCGTCGTCGATCTTGACCGCATAACTTGCGCCGAGCCGCTCCTGCAGCGCCGCCTGCACGCGAGGCGCGACCTGAGAGGCGGGAATCGGCAGATAGAGGATGGCGAGCCAGACCGCCGCCGCGACTGCGACGAGCGCCGCGACGCCGCTGAGCGCAAGGCTGAGGATCCGCCGCGCCGTCGGCTTCGGCGAGGCGGGAAGCCCGTCGGCCCGAACCCGCCGGCGTGGAAACGCGAACGCCGCAAGCCGCTTGCGCCGGCTCACAGACGGTTGCGCGGCCGCGGACGAGTCCGTCCGTCCGCCATCGATCACCGGCTTTTCGATCCCTGACGCGTCCGGCATTCCGAGATACGGGTCTCCTCCGGGCAGGCGCCCCGTCGGACGCGCGTGTGACGGCGGGACTCAACCGTCTCGCCGAAGCGGCTGGACCCGGCCGCGGGACCGTGTTTCATCCTGACGTCCGCCGCAAGCTATTCCACGCCCTAAGCGGCGTTTTCATGAAGCCTCTGGAGGACGTCCAATGCCACATGCGCTTACCGTCGGATCGCCCGCGCCCGATTTCGAGCTTCCGGCGTCCGGAGGCGGATCGATCAGCCTCGCGTCTCTCAAGGGTAAGGCGGTGGCGCTTTATTTCTATCCGAAGGACGACACCAGCGGCTGCACCAAGGAGGCGATCGACTTCAATCGCCTGAAGGGCGACTTCGAAGCCGCCGGGGCGGTGGTGGTCGGCGTTTCGCCCGACAGCGTCGCGAGCCACGACAAGTTCAGGGCCAAGCACGGTCTCGGCTTCGATCTTGCGGCCGACGAGGAGAAGTCGATGCTCGAAGCCTATGGCGTCTGGCGGGAAAAGAGCATGTACGGCAAGAATTTCATGGGCGTCGCCCGCACCACGGTGCTGATCGACCGCGACGGAAACATCGCAAAAGTGTGGGAGAAGGTGAAGGTCGACGGCCACGCCGACGCCGTGCTCGCCGCGGTCAGGGCGCTCTAGGCGAACCTGCCGCCCAAGACCCCGGCGTTATCTGCTGATTAACCCTAACCGCCCACGATCCCTCAGTGTTTCCGCTGGAGGGATTCGATGCCGGTCGCAGGGGCCAAGGGGTATGGCGCAAGCCAGGGCGAGCGGATCGTCATCGAGCGCGGCGGACGGCGCATGGCGGTGCGGCTGCCGCGCTACGGCGTTTTCGCCGTCGTGGCCTCCCTGCTGGCGATCGTCGTCTGGTCGCTGTCGTCAGCGGCCTACATGATCTTCCACGACACCGTCGTGGCCGAGCTCAGGGCCGGCGCCAACGCCTCCGCGAACGTCTATGAGGCGCATCTCGCCACGCTGCGCGACGAGCTGGAGCGCGCCCGCACCCGCAGTCTCGTGGCGGCTTCGGGAATGGACGATCGCTTCGCCGAACTCGCGGCGCGCCAGGCCGCGATCGAAAAACGTCAGAGCCGTCTCGACGAGCTCGCCGATCTCGGGGCGGGCCTTTCCGCCCGCGCCGAGCGCCCGTCTCCGGCGGCGGCGGCGAAGCCACAGCCGCTCGACGTCGAAAGCCACGGCGCTCCCGAACTGCGTTCGTCGTCCGGCGACGCCGCCGATCGCATGTCGGCCTCGCTCGACGCGATCGAAGTCGATCAGGCCCGCGCGCTCGAAGGGCTGGCGATCCGCACCTCCGAGCGCCGCAAGACGCTGGAGCAGGTCTATGACGCGGCGCGCATCCGTCGCCCCGCCGTCGGCGACGGCCGGGCGCGCGGCGGGCCGTTCGAGCCCCTCCCCGCGGGCGCCCTCACTTTCGAAAGTCGGGCGCTCGAGGTCGAGGCCGACCGCGTCGCCGTCACGGCGTTCGAGCGCGGGCTCGCCCGGGCGCCCATCCGCCTGCCCGTCCCCGCCGCGACGATCTCGAGCGGTTTCGGCGCGCGGCCCGATCCGTTCCTCGGCCGCGTCGCCTTCCACGCCGGCGTGGACTTTGAACGGGAACAGGGCGAGCCGGCCCGCGCCACCGCGGCCGGGCGCGTGACCAACGCCGAGTGGAGCGGGGGTTACGGCCTGATGGTCGAGATCGACCATGGCGGAGGTCTCGTGACCCGCTACGGACACCTGTCGTCGATCCTCGTGAAGGACGGAGACCAGGTCGAGATCGGCTCGGTGGTCGGCCGCGTCGGCTCCACCGGCCGCTCCACCGGCCCGCATCTCCACTACGAGACCCGCGTCAACGGCGAGGCGGTGGATCCGATGCGGTTCCTGAACGCCGGACGGTTGCTGGCGTCGCGGTGAGTTTCTTGTCCCGGACGTAATCCGGGAAAACCGAAGCGCCTTCAGAACAAGGCGTGGTTTGTCGAGCCAAACTCGAAAAGCGTCGCGGCTCTGGGTCCTGGCTCAAGGCCAGAACCCAGCTGGTGTTTCTTCAGTCCACGTCGTCGACGTCGCCGGCGGTCGTGCCATAGGCCCGCTGGGCGAGCGTCGCTTTCATGAAGTCGTCGAGTTCGCCGTCGAGCACGTCCTGCGGCGACGTGGAGGTGTGGCCGGTGCGGAGATCCTTCACGAGCTGATAGGGCTGCAGCACGTAGGAGCGGATCTGGTGGCCCCAGCCGATGTCGGTCTTGGCGGCCTGGTCGGCGGCGGCTTCCGCCTCGCGCTTCTTGAGCTCGGCCTCGTAGAGCTTGGCGCGCAGCATGTCCCAGGCGGTAGCCCGGTTCTTGTGCTGCGAGCGGTCGCCCTGCGAGACGACCATGATGCCGGTCGGATTGTGCACGAGGCGCACCGCCGACTCGGTCTTGTTGACGTGCTGGCCGCCGGCGCCGCCCGAGCGCATCGTATCGACGCGCACGTCGCTCTCATTGATCTCGATTTTGATCGTGTCGTCGATGACCGGATAGACGTCGATCGAAGCGAAGCTCGTCTGCCGGCGCGCGTTCGAATCGAACGGCGAGATGCGCACGAGACGGTGCACGCCGGCCTCGGTCTTCAGCCAGCCATAGGCCTTGTCGCCCTTGATCTGCAGCGTGGCCGCCTTGATGCCGGCCTGCTCGCCGTCCTGATGCTCGATCACGTCGATCTTGAAGCCGCGCCGCTCCGCCCAGCGGGTGTACATGCGCAGCAGCATCTCGGCCCAGTCCTGGGACTCGGTGCCGCCGGCGCCGGGATGGATCTCGAGGAAGGTGTCGAACTGGTCGGCCTCGCCGGACAGCATCGCCGCGAGCTGCAGGCGTCCGCATTCGTCCTTGAGCGAACGAAGCGCGCCCTCGGCTTCGGTGACGACGCTCTCGTCGTCCTCCATCTCGCCGAGCTCGATCAGTTCGAGATTGTCCTTGAGGTCCTTCTCGATCCGGACCACGCCCGACATCTGGTCGTCGAGCGAGGTGCGCTCCTGCATGATCTTCTGCGCGCGCTGGGGATCGTCCCAGAGCGTGGGATCTTCGGCGATGTGGTTCAGTTCGTCGAGGCGGGCTTGTGCGACATCCCAGTCAAAGATGCCTCCTCAGCAGCCCGACTGACTGCTCGATGTCCTGAACGAGTGTTTCGATCTCGGCGCGCATGGGCCTTGGGCTGAATCCGGCTGGGGCTGCGGGGCCGCGACTGTTAGCCCGAGCCCCCGCCGCATGTAAACCGCGCGACTTCCGCGCAGCCTCGCCCTATGTGGGCCACGCGGCCGTTCGAGCCGCCGACGAAACGATGATCGGAAGGACTTTTCCATGAGCGTGAAGCTCGTCGTCATGTATCCGAAGCCTGCGGACCCGGCCAAGTTCGACAGCTATTTCCGCAGCACCCACATGCCGCTCGTGGAGAAGATGCCGGGCCTGAAGTCCTTCAGCTTCGGCCCCTCGACCGGCCCGGACGGCGGCGAAGGCGCTTATTTCTGGATCTTCGTCGGGACCTTCGACAGCAAGGAGGCGCTCGGCGCGGCTCTGTCCTCCCCGGCCGGCCAGGACGCCGTCGCCGACATCCCGAACTACTCGCCGGACGCCCCCACGATCGCGGTCATCGACGCGACCGACGGCTGAGCTTTCACAGAGTTCAATCGCAACGGCCCGAGTTCAGCTCGGGCCGTTTTTGTTTCTGACTGCGGAGTTGAACTGCGTGCTTCGAGACGCCCGGCCATGCCGGGCTCCTCAGCATGAGGGACCTTGGCGTAGACTGAACCCATCCCCGTGCCGAGGAGCCGCTCGGAGAGCGGCGTCTCGAAGCGCGCAGTCGGGTTCAGCCGGTCGAAGTCTTCAGTAGAGCCCGCCCGTCCCCGAGCGGACCGCGCGATCCTGGTCCGGCGTCACGCTTTCAGGCTGCGAGCTCGCCTGGCCGATGATCGAGTAACTGTCGGGCGGCGCAGTGCCGGGCTTGAACGCCTCGAGGATCGTCTTGCCGCCCGACGCGCGCATGCCGTTCGACGGGTTGATGCGGATCAGCTTGATGCCCGGCGGCACGCGGAACGGCGTCGCGGGCTTATCTGAAAGCGCCGCCTTCATGAACTCGCCGAACACCGGAGCGGCCACCGAACCGCCGGTCTCGCCCTCGCCCATCGAACGAGGCTTGTCGTAGCCGAGATAGACGCCGACCACGAGGTCGGGCGAGAAGCCCACGAACCAGGCGTCCTTGTAGTCGTTGGTGGTGCCGGTCTTGCCTGCGATCGGCTTGCCGATCGACTTAAGGCTGGTGGCCGTGCCGCGCAGCACCACGCCCTCCATCATGGACGTGATCTGGTACGCGGTCATCGGGTCGAGCACCTGCTCGCGGGCGTCGATCAGCTTCGGCTCGTCCTGGCGAGCCCAGGCGGTCGAGGTGCAGCCGACGCACTGCCGGTCGTCATGCCGATAGATGGTCTTGCCGGTGCGGTCCTGCACGCGGTCGATCACCGTCGGCGTCACCCGCTTCCCGCCGTTGGCGAACATCGAATAGGCGGCGGTCATCTTCAGGACGGTGGTCTCGCCGGCGCCGAGCGACATCGAGAGCATCCGCGGCAGATCCTCCATGACGCCGAAGCGCTTGGCGTATTCGGAGATGAGCGGCATGCCCATGTCCTGCGCGAGACGCACGGTCATCACGTTGCGCGACTTCTCGATTCCGAAGCGCAGCGTCTGCGGCCCATAGAACTTCTTGGCGTAGTTCTCCGGCCGCCAGATGCCGATGCCCGGGCCCTGGTCGATCTCGATCGGCGCGTCGAGCACGACGGAGGACGGCGTGTAGCCGTTGTCGAGCGCGGCCGCGTAGATGAACGGCTTGAACGAGGAGCCCGGCTGGCGCAGCGCCTGCGTCGCGCGGTTGAACTGGCTCGCCTCGTAGGAGAAGCCGCCGGCGAGCGCCAGCACGCGGCCGGTGAACGGATCCATGGCCACGAGGCCGCCGGAAATCTCCGGCGCCTGGCGGAGCCTGTAGTCGCCGGAGCCCTGCTTGGACTCCTCGACATAGACCACGTCGCCCGGCCTCAGCACCTGAGCGGCGGTCTTGACCGGGCGGCCGCGGAGATCGCCCTTCGCCCATTTGGCCCAGCGCAGCCCCTCGAGCGGGATCCTGCCGGTCACGCGGTTGCGACTTACCTGGCCGGACCGCTCGCGCTCGGGCTGCAGGCCGATCGTGGCTTCGCTCTGTCCGCTGTCGAGCACCACCGCGAGCTTCCAGGGCACGTCGCCATAGGCCGGCACGTCGGCGAGCGCCACGCCCCAGTCGCCCTTCGGATCGATCTCGCGCTCGGGCCCGCGCCAACCGCGCGCCTCGTCGAAGCCGATCAGGCCGTCGGTGAGCGACTTTCGCGCCAGCGCCTGCATCTTCGGGTCGAGCGTCGTGCGGACCGAAAGGCCGCCTTCATAGAGGCCCTTCTCGCCGTAGCGCTCGTAGAGGACGCGACGGACCTCCTCGTTGAAATATTCGCTCGAGGCGAGCTGGAAGCCGGTCGGACGCGGCTTGACGTCGAGCGGCTCGCGCTTGGCGGCCTCGCCCTCCTCCTTGGTCGCGTAGCCGTTCTCGACCACGCGGTCGATCACCCAGTTGCGGCGCTCGATGGCGCGCTCGGGATAGCGGAACGGATGGTAGTTGTTGGGCGCCTTCGGCAGCGCCGCGAGATAGGCGGCTTCCGCAAGGTCGAGCTCGCCGACCGACTTGTCGAAATAGACGAGCGAGGCCGCGCCGACGCCATAGGCGCCGAGGCCGAAATAGATCTCGTTGAGATAGAGCTCGAGAATCCGGTCCTTCGAATAGGTCTGCTCGATCTTCAGCGAGAGCAGCGCTTCCTTGATCTTGCGCTCGTAGTTCTGCTGGTTGGTCAGGAGGAAGTTCTTGGCGACCTGCTGGGTGATGGTCGAGGCGCCCTGCGGCCGACGGCCGGCGTTCTGGAAGTTCGAGAGCGCGGCGCGCGCGATGCCGAAGAAGTCCAGGCCGCCATGCTCGTAGAAGCTCTTGTCCTCCGCCGAGATGAACGCGGTGGTGAGCCGCTTCGGCACGGACTGGATCGGCAGGAACAGGCGCCGCTCCTTGGCGTATTCGGCGATCAGCCGGCCGTCATTGGCGTGCAGCCGCGTCATGATCGGCGGCTCGTAGTTGGCCAACTGCTCGTAGTCCGGCAGCTCGCGCGAGTATTTCAGCGCGAAATAGCCCACGACCGCCGCGCCGATGAGCCCGAGCAGCGCGCCGGTCGCGAACAGGAAGCCGATGGCTCGAACGAGTAGCCGCAAACCCCGATCCTTTACGAGACCCCGCGACGCGTGACCGCCGCCCCCAATCGCCGACCGGCCCCGCCTTTCAGGCGGGATGGGCCGATGTCATCCGACGGCACCGGAATCGTGGCGCTTTGTGGAGAATGTACGGCGCCGCGGCCGCCTCCGACAAATCAGCGCCCGGCCGCGCCCTGGGCGACACGGGTTTCGAAATAGCGGTCGATCGCCTGCGCCACCGCGCCGGTCGCCTTTTCCCGCCACGCCTCCGACATCATCAGCTTGGCGTCCTCCTTGCTGGAGAGGTAGCCGAGCTCGAGCAGGACCGAGGGCACGTCGGGCGCCTTGAGAACGCGGAAGCCCGCCGAACGCAACGGGTTCTTGTTCATCTGCGCGGTCTTCTTCAACTCCCGGACGAGGCCCTTGGCGAACTGGCTGGTGAAGGACGCCGTCTCGCGCCGCGTCAGCTCGAACAGGATGCCGGCGACTTCGGCAGGCTCGTCGGAGAGATCGAGACCGGCGATCAGGTCCGCGCGGTTTTCTTTTTCGGCGAGGCGCTCGGCCTCGCGGTCGGAGGCCTTCTCCGAAAGGGTGTAGATCGTGGCGCCGCGCACTCCGAACGGATCGGACAGCGTGTCGGCGTGGATCGAGATCATGAGCGCCGCGCCGGCCTTCTGCGCGATCTCCACGCGGCCCGGGAGCGAAACGAACGTGTCGTCGTCGCGGGTGAGGACCGCCCGGCGTTTCCCGCTCGCGTCGATCCGCTCCTTCAGCCGCTTGGCGAAGGCGAGCACGATCTCCTTCTCGCTCGCCCCGTCGGGGCCCGCCGCGCCGGGATCGACGCCGCCATGTCCGGGGTCGATCACCACGAGAGGGAGCTCGCCGGCGTCGGCGGCCTTCGACGAGATGGCGCCGGTCTTGTCGCTCGGGTCCGGTTCGGCGGCGGAGATGGATTGCAGGAACTTCTTGCGGTCGCTCGGCGTAAGATCGATGACGAGGCGCGCCGGCTGCCCCTCGACGGGCTCAAGCACGAACGCCTTGTCGATCGCGACCGGTTTCTTGACGTCGACCACGATGCGTGAGCGGCCGGGCGCGAGCACGCCGAAGCGATAGGCCGAGATCAGCCCCCTGCCCTCGCGGCCCGCGCTTTCCGGCAACCGGAACGCCACTTCCGGCAAGTCGATGACGACGCGATAGGGGTCGGCGAGCGTGAAGGCGCGGATCGTGGCCGAGGCGGACAAATCCATCACGAGGCGCGTGCGCTGATCGTCGCCCGCGAGCCGCGCGTCGGTCGCGACCACGGCGGGCTCGGCGCGTTGCGCGCGCGCTTCGGCCCCCAGAACCAGCGGAAAGGCGAAAACGATCAGGGCGAAAAGCCTGAGAATCATCGCTTTCGGATCGCTCCCCGGAAAGGCGTTGGCTTCGAACCGCCAAAGGCTTACTCGTTGTTAAGCCTGCACGGTTAACGGTTGTTAAACCCTCATGGTCCGCGACAGGACACCTGTGGCGCCTGGCCCACAAATAAAGCCGCCTCGTCTTGGACTTTGGGGCGAGCCAAAGCTTCGCGCGCTTGTCAAACTTGCCTCTTCTCGGCTAGAGAACGAAAGCTCACGTCGAGGCGAAGCGAGTCTCCCCCATCGAGATTCGCCCCGCGCTCGTGGTCTTGGACGCGACGTCTGAGGCGCTTTTGCCCGCAACTCTTGCGGGCGTTCCGCGCATCAGACTCATCGGCGGCGCGACGGACCGATCCCGCAGCCGCGACCCGCGGCGCGGATCGACCCAAGCGTCACACCCGCCCTCGACCCGACGGATCGACGTCGAGCCGCCGACGGCGCCGTCGTCGGCCGTTTTTGACGTTCCGCCAGGACGCGTTCGGACCAAACCCGGCCGTCCTGCCAGATAGCGAGGCCTCACCGGGAATGCGCACGGCGCTCATCGCCGATTTCGCTTCGTCCGGGACCTCGATCCGCCGGCGCCGCCGGCGTTCGCCTTCGGAACGCGCCGCCTTCGCCGCGCGCTTCCCATGCCCCCTTTCAACCACAGTCGGGCGCCGTTCGCGCGAGATTTGCGCGCCGCCCTCGCCGTCCAAGACGGCGGGCGGGCCGCCCGGCCGCACAGCCGAGTCAGTCACATGGCCAACAAAATGCTCATCGACGCCACGCACGCGGAAGAGACCCGCGTCGTGGTGGTGCGAGGCTCCAAGGTCGAGGAATTCGATTTTGAGAGCGCCAACCGTCGCCAGCTTCGCGGGAACATCTATCTCGCCAAGGTGATGCGGGTGGAGCCGTCGCTTCAGGCGGCTTTCGTGGAATATGGCGGCAACCGCCACGGCTTCCTCGCCTTCAGCGAGATCCATCCGGACTACTACCAGATCCCGGTCGCCGACCGGCAGGCGCTTCTCGCCGAAGAAGAGACCGAAGCCGCCGAGGACCATGACGAGGAGCCGGCGGAAAAGCCCGCGAGCGGCCGCCGTCGCCGCGGACGCGCGCGGCCGAAGGCGTCGCCGTCCGGCGACTCCACCAGCGAAGCCGCCCCTGACGAGGACGGCGTTCCCGAACTCGAGCCGGCCGAGGCCGCCGAGGCGGACGCAGCCGTCGCCGAGCATGTCGAGGAACAGGCCGCCAAGGTCGAGGCGAAGGACGTCTCCGACGACGAGGACGGCCATGACGACGAGCACCACGAGGAGCATCCGGTCGAGTCGATCGGCGCCGGCGACGCGCTGGAGGAAGTCCCCGAGCGTCGTCCCCGCCGCCTGCGCTCCTACAAGATCCAGGAAGTCATCAAGCGCCGGCAGATCCTGCTGGTGCAGGTCGTCAAGGAAGAGCGCGGCACCAAGGGCGCGGCGCTGACGACCTATCTGTCGCTCGCCGGCCGCTACTCCGTGCTGATGCCCAACACCGCGCGCGGCGGCGGCATCTCGCGCAAGATCACGAGCGCGCAGGACCGCAAGCGCCTGAAGGAGGTCGCGAGCGACCTCGACGTGCCGGACGGGATGGGCGTCATCCTCCGCACCGCGGGCGCGACGCGCACCAAGCCGGAGATCAAGCGCGACTTCGAATATCTGATGCGCCTCTGGGAGACGGTGCGCGACCTCACGCTGAAGTCCAGCGCGCCCTCGCTCGTCTATGAGGAAGGCTCGCTGATCAAGCGCTCGATCCGCGACCTCTACAATAAGGACATCGACGAGGTTCTGGTCTCCGGCGACAACGGCTATCGCGAGGCCAAGGACTTCATGCGGATGCTCATGCCGAGCAACGCCAAGATCGTCCAGCCCTACCGCGACAGCCATCCGCTCTATTCGAAGATGGGCGTCGAGACCCAGCTCGACGCGATGTTCTCGAACGTCGTGACGATGAAGTCCGGCGGCTACATCGTCATCAACCAGACCGAGGCGCTCGTCGCGATCGACGTGAACTCGGGCCGTTCGACGCGCGAGCACAACATCGAGGACACCGCGCTCCGCACGAACATGGAGGCGGCCGAGGAGGTCGCGCGCCAGCTTCGCCTGCGCGACCTCGCTGGCCTCATCGTCATCGACTTCATCGACATGGAAGAGTCGCGCAACAACCGCGCGGTCGAGAAGAAGCTCAAGGACTGCCTCAAGAACGACCGCGCCCGCATCCAGCTCGGCCGGATCTCGCATTTCGGCCTGATGGAGATGTCGCGCCAGCGCATCCGCACCGGCGTGCTGGAGAGCTCGAGCGAAGTCTGCCCGCATTGCAACGGCGTCGGCTCGGTGCGCGCTGTGCCTTCCGTGGCGCTTCACGTGCTGCGCATGGTCGAGGACACGTTGCGCAAGGACGCCTCGCGCAACCTGTTCGTGAAGACCCGCGCCGAGGTCGCGCTCTATCTCCTCAACCAGAAGCGCGCGCACATCCGCGAGATCGAGGGCCGCTTCGGCGTGTCGATCTCGTTCGGCGCCGAAGGTCATCTTCCGGCCGGTCAGCATCTCGTCATCGAGCGCACCGATCCGGCGACCGGCGAGGTCCGCGCGCCCGTCACCCAGGTTCGCATCGACTCGATCGAGCCGGACGAGGTCGTGGAGGAGGTCGAGGTCGAGGCCTCCGAGGAGGTTGAAGCCGAGGCCGAGAAGCCGTCCGGCGAAGATCGCGGCGACGGCTCCGGGTCTTCCGGCCGTCGACGCCGCAGGCGTCGGCGCCGCGGCGGTCGCGGCGGCAATGGCGGAGAGAACGGCCAGGCCTCGTCCGACGCCGACGAAGACGGCTCGGACGACGAGGACGAAACGTCGGCCGAGCAGGCTGAGGGCGAGACGGTCGTAAGCGACGTCGCGGCGAGCGATGTGGCTGACGGCGAGCCTGCTCCGGTCGAGGCGGCCGCTCCCGAAGGCGACGGCGCGCCGGCTGAAGCCGAAGCGGCGGCCGAAGACGACGACGCGACTTCGAAGCCCCGCCGCCGGGGCCGTCGCGGCGGCCGCAGGAGCCGTGGCGCGGCCGCGGCCGAGGCCGGCGAGGAGGACGCGACTGTCGTCGAGACCGCCGCTCCGGTCGAGACCGTGACCGAGGACTCGCCGGCTATCGCGGAAGCGGCGGCGGCGCCGAGCGAGGATCCCGCGCCCGAAGACGCGACGCCGCCGGCCGCCGAGCCCGTCGCGGAGGCTCAGGAGCCGGAGCCGGAAGCGCCTGCCGCGCCGCGTTCGACGCCGCCTCAGCCCGAGGCCGAGATCGATCCGAGCCGTCCCCGCCGCACCGGCTGGTGGAGCAAGCGCGCCGGCTGACGGACGCTCAGGACGAAGCTCTCAAAGCGGCGGGACCAAAAGTCCCGCCGCTTTTTCTGTTCGAAAGCTTCAGTCCTTCGCGGGACCGAGCCGAGATCCGCCACAGCACTCGGCCCGCAAACAGCGGTCGAGCGGGGCGCGTCTCCCCTCGCGCGGCCGTCAGGCCCGCTCGAAGCGCGAGCATCCGCGACTGCAACGTTCCGCGCCCGCTTTGAACGACGGCCGCCATGGCCCGGCTCCACCGGGACCATCCGCGCTTCGTGGCCAGCTCGACGCCAAGCGAGAAGTCCTGAAGTCTGGCAGGAAGACAGCGGAGAAGGGCGCCCTCCCCCGGCTTGCGCTGTTCAGAACCTTCCACCGCCGAGATGGCGTCGGCGACCGGCGAGAACCGCAGAACGAGGACGATCATGGCGTAAGGCCGCGACGGCGCCTGGAGCGGGACCATCGGACAGCCATCGCCCCGCGCAAAAAGAAAAGGCCCGGATCGCTCCGGGCCTTTTCCGTTGAACTGCGGCTTTCGCTTACTGGGCGCCGGAGGGCGCGGCCGGAGCGGCGTTGGGCGCGGCGCCGGGCGTCTGGCCGGCGTCCGGCGAGGTCGGCTGGGCGGGGGCCTGCTTGACCTCCTCCTGGGCCTTGGCGGCGTTCGGATCGGAGACCTGCGGCGCGACCGGGGTCGCGTCCTGGGGCATCGGAGCCGTCTGCGCGCCGCCGGGGACCTGCCGGTCGCCATCGGTCGGCGGGCTGTTCACGTCGCCGCCCGGGACGGGAGCGGCGGGCGCGGCCGGCGCGGGAGCCGACGGGGCCGCGGCGCCGCCCATCGGGGGCGTCGGCTCGCCGGAGGACGGCGGTGCGAATTCGGGCTGCGGGGGCGAGCCCGCGCCGCCGGCCGGCTTGAGGGCCGGCAGGATGCCGCCCTGGCCCGTTCCGAGCGGCGCCTGCGGGCCGCTTGGCGCGGTGGCGGGCCGCGGCTGAGCGGCGCTCGGCTGGAGGCGGTCGAAGGCCGACCCGCCGCCATAGCCGGCGATGATGGTCAGCGCGATACTGGTCGCGAAGAAGCCGGCGGCCAGATAGGCGGTGAGCCGCGACAGCGGATTGGAGGCGCTGCGGCCGGCCATGAAGCCGCCGCCGCCGCCGATGCCGAGCGCGCCGCCTTCCGACTTCTGGAGAAGCACCACCACCACGAGCGCGAGCACGATCATGAGGTGGATGACGATGAGAACGGTCTGCATGTCGCGTTGCGCTTTACTGCCGGCTTCGACGGAGCGGCGCCTCGCGGCGACGCATCGACCCAGGATATGGGGCTAAGCGGGCCCTCTTACACGCCCGCGCGCCTCGCCGCTACCTTTGGCGTGCGGTCATTTCGGGGCGCCCGCAGGAGGATCAGGCGAGCGCGGCCTTGGCGATGGCGAGGAAATCGTCGGCCTTGAGGCTCGCTCCGCCGACAAGCGCGCCGTCGACGTCGGCGGCCGCCAGAAGCTCGGCCGCATTGCCGGGCTTCACCGAGCCGCCATAGAGCACGCGGATCGCGCCGCCCTTCTCGCCGAAACGTCCGACCAGCGCCGAGCGGATGAAGCCGTGCATCTCGGCGACCTCGGCCGTGGTCGGCGTGAGGCCCGTGCCGATCGCCCAGACGGGCTCGTAGGCCACGACCGTGTCGGCCGCGCTCGCGTCGTCGGGAATCGAGCCGGCGAGCTGCCGGCCGACGACGGCGTTCGCCTCGCCCGACTCGCGCTCGGCCCGGGTCTCGCCGACGCAGATCACGGCCGTGAGCTTGGCGCGCCGCGCGGCCTCCGCCTTGGCGCGGACGGCCGCGTCGGTCTCGCCGTAATCCTGGCGACGCTCGGAATGACCGACAATCACCGCGCCGCCGCCGGCGTCCGCGATCATCTCGGCCGAGACGTCGCCGGTATGCGCGCCCGACGCATTGGCGTGGCAATCCTGCGCGCCGACCGTGACGCCGGCGCCCCGGCTCGCGCTGGCGAAGCTCGTCAGCAGGGTGAAGGGCGGAAACACCATCAGGTCGACGCTGTTTTTCATGGCGCCCTGATAGGCGCCCACGACGCGCACGAATTCGGGCGCCGAGGCCGCGAGCCCGTTCATTTTCCAATTGCCCGCGATCAGCTTCTTGCGCGCCGCCATCCGGTTCTCCCGTCGAGACCGCCCGGTCTTCGCGCCGGGCCGGCCGCGACGTAGCAGACCCGCGGCCTTGCGCACAACAGAGCCGGGCTCCGCGGACGCCGCCGGCGCCGAACGCTTGCAAATTCCTCCCGCTCTTGCGATTTGCCCGCGTCAGGCGAGCCCGTCTAAGGTCCCGCTCTTCAAATCGCTTCCGCGTCCTTATGGATCAGGAGGCCTCGAACGCGAATATGTGACCCGCAGATGCTCCAGACTCTCCGCAGCGGCGCCGCCGGATGGGTGGCCAAGATCTTCCTCCTGCTGCTCGTGCTGAGCTTCGCGGTGTGGGGGATCGAGGACATTTTCCGCATCGGCGGGTCATCGAAGAACGCCGCCACGGTGGGCGACCGGACGATCTCGATCGAGGACTATCGGCAGGCCTACATGAACGAGCTGCGCCGCATCAGCCAGCAGGCGCGGCGAGAGATCACGCCCGAGCAGGCGCGGATGGCGGGGATCGGCGAGAAGGTGCTGGGCGATCTCGTCAACGAGGCGGCGATCGACGAGAAGCTGAAGGCCCTCAAGCTCTCGGTCTCCGACGATCAGGTCGTGCGCGAGATCCAGCAGGACGACATGTTCCAGGGGCCGACGGGCTCCTTCGATCGCTCGACGTTCCAGGCGATTCTCAGCCAGAACAACCTGACCGAGAACCGCTATCTCGAGCTGCAGCGCCAATACACCGTGCGCCGCCAGATGACGGACGCGCTGATGTCCAACGTCGAGGCCCCCGAGGTCTTCCGGCGCGCGATCCACGCCTACAACACCGACAGCCGCTCCATCAGCTTCGTATCGCTCAAGCCCGAGGCCGCCTCCGCGGTGCCCGCGCCGACCGCCGACCAGCTCAAGGCGTTCTACGACGAGCGCAAGGCGAGCTTCGCGGCTCCGGAGTTCCGCAAGGTCGCGGTTCTGGCGCTCGACCCGAAGGCCATCGGCGAGACGCTGCAGATCCCGGAGGCGGAGCTCAAGGCCTATTTCGACGGCAACCAGCCGCGTTACGCCGACATGGAGAAGCGCTCGATCGAACAGATCACCTTCCCCACCATGGACGCCGCAAAGAAGGCGTCCGACGAGATCAAGGGCGGCAAGCTGTTCGAGCAGATCATGGCCGAGCAGAACCTGAAGCCGCAGGACATCTTTCTCGGCGACATGACCAAGGCGCAGATGTTCGACCAGAAGATCGCCGACGTCGCTTTCTCTCTTCCTCAGGGGCAGGTGAGCGAGCCGGTCCAGGGGTCCTACGCCAACGTTCTGCTCAGGATCACCGGGATCCAGCAGCAGCAGCTGAAGCGCTTCGAGGACGTTCGCGAGGACATCCGCCG
The DNA here is from genome assembly GCF_042648545.1 of Chenggangzhangella methanolivorans. NCBI lineage: Bacteria > Pseudomonadati > Pseudomonadota > Alphaproteobacteria > Hyphomicrobiales > Methylopilaceae > Chenggangzhangella > Chenggangzhangella methanolivorans. The sequence goes on along the minus strand of NZ_JBHRXS010000006.1, from coordinate 1,019,115 downwards.
CGTCATGGCGGAGGAGCGCGCCAAGCGCGACGTGCTCGCCCAGCACGACAAGATCGACGAGGCGCGGCTTGGCGGCGCGACGCTCGAGGAGGCGGCGAAGACCGGCGGCCTGACGGTGCGCGAGCTTGCGGCGGTCGACAGCGAAGGCAACGGCCCCGACGGCAAGCCGCTCGCCCAGATTCCGCTTCAGCGTCAGGTCCTCGAGACCGCTTTCCGCACCGACCAGGGCGACGTCGCCGGCACCATCCAGGACGGCGACGCCTATGCCTGGATCGACGTGCGCGGCGTGACGCCGCCGCGCGAGCGCCCCTTCGACGAGGTGAAGACGCTCGTCGAAAGCCGCTGGCGCCAGGAAGAGGCCGAGAAGCGGCTCGACGCCCGCGCCAAGGGCGCGCTCGAGGAGCTGAAGAAGGGCAAGGCGCTCGATCAGGTCGCGTCCGGCCTGAAAACCAGCGTCGAGCAGGCGGAGACGACCCGCCTCGGCGGCGCGCCCTCGATCACGGCGGCCCAGGCGAAGGCGATCTTCCAGACGCCGGTCGAGCAGTTCGGCCAGACGCCGAGCGACGAACAGGGCGGCAGGCTCGTCTACAAGGTCACCGCCGACAACGATCGGCCGTTCGACCCCGGCCAGCCCGACGATTCGGGCCAGATCGAGAAGATCTCGCAAAGCATCGGCAGCGACGTGGTCACCTCGCTCGTCCGCCAGCTGCGCGACCAGCTCGGCGCCAGGCTCGATCCGGCGGCCATCGCCCAGGTGACCGGCCGTCAGGCAGGCTGACGCCGCGGCCGTTTTGCCGTAAGCAACGCGGCGGCCGCGACCTCGGCGGCCGCGGTCTCCCTCGGCGAGGGACGCCCATCGCGCCTCGCAATCTTGCCCTCATGGGCGAGACGGCGGCGAGCCTCCACGCGAACCGAACGACTCCCATGCTGATCTCGCCCGCGCTCGAAGACTTCGCGCCGACTTACGCCTCGGGCCGACCGCAGCTCGTCTCGACGACGCTCGTCAGCGATCTTGAAACGCCCGTGGCGGCCTATCTGAAGCTTGCGGAGGGGCGCTCGGAGGCGTTCCTGTTCGAGTCGGTCGAGGGCGGGGCCACGCGCGGCCGCTATTCGATCATCGGGCTGAAGCCGGACCTGCTCTGGCGCTCCCAGGGCGGCCGCGCCGAGATCAACCGCCGCGCCGCGCAGGACCGCGAGGCGTTCGAACCCTGCGCTGGACGTCCGCTCGACGAACTGCGGCTTCTGCTCGCCGAATCGCGCATCGAGACGCCGGAGGGCCTGCCCCCGATGGCCGCCGGCGTTTTCGGCTATCTCGGCTACGACATGGTGCGCGAGATGGAGGAGCTCCCCTCCCCCAATCCGGACGCCCTGCGCGTGCCGGACGCGATCCTGATGCGGCCGACGGTCATCGTCGTCTTCGACGCGGTGAAGGACGAGATCACGCTCGTGACCCCGGCCCGGCCCGAGGCCGGCGTTTCGGCCGAGATCGCGCATGCGCGCGCGGTCGACAGGCTGACCGAGATCGTCGACGGGCTCGACCGCAGCGTGCCCAAGGAGCCGGCCGCCGAGCCTCGCGGCCTCGACGGCTACGACATGGTCTCGAACACGCCGGCGGGCGATTACGAGGCGATGGTGATGCGCGCCAAGGAATACATCGCCGCCGGCGACATCTTCCAGGTGGTGCTGTCGCAGCGCTTCGAGGCGCCGTTCGACCTGCCGGCCTTCGCGCTCTATCGCGCGCTTCGCCGCACCAATCCGGCGCCGTTTCTCATCCATCTCGACTTCGGCGGCTTCCAGATCGTCGGCTCGAGCCCCGAGATTCTCGTCCGCGCCCGAGACGGCAAGGTCACGATCCGGCCGATCGCCGGCACGCGGCCGCGCGGCGCGACGCCCGCGGAGGATCGCGCGCTCGGCCAGGAGCTGCTTTCGGACCCCAAGGAGCGCGCAGAGCACCTGATGCTGCTCGACCTCGGGCGCAACGACGTCGGCCGGGTCTCGGAGATCGGGTCGGTGACGGTCACCGACCAATTCTTCCTCGAGCGCTACAGCCACGTGATGCACATCGTGTCGAACGTGGAAGGCAGGCTCTCGGCCGAGCATGATTCGCTCGCAGCCCTCGTCGCGGGCTTTCCGGCCGGCACCGTGTCGGGCGCGCCGAAGGTCCGCGCGATGGAGATCATCGACGAGCTCGAGCGCGACAAGCGAGGCGTCTACGCCGGCTGCGTCGGCTATTTCGGTTCGAACGGCGAGATGGACACCTGCATCGTGCTCCGCACCGCGGTGGTGAAGGACGGCCGAATCTTCGTGCAGGCGGGCGCCGGCATCGTGGCGGACTCCAACCCGGCCTCCGAGCAGCAGGAATGCGTCAACAAGGCCAAGGCCCTGTTCCGCGCCGCCGAAGAGGCGCGCCGCTTCGCAAGCGCCGGACGGCGCGGCCAGTAGCCGGCGTCTTTCGAGTTAACCCCGAAAACGAAACGGGCGCTCCGAAGAGCGCCCGTCGAGGCAATCACGCCCGGTTCCGCGACGAGATCAGTCGCAGGGGACGCGGTAACGCTCGCCGTAGCGGTTGCGGGCGTAGCAGCGCGGACCGCGGGTCTGCGAACCGATGATCGCGCCGGTGCCTGCGCCGAGCGCGCCGCCCACAAGGGCGCCGCCGGCCTTGCCGGTGACAGCGCCGCCGATGGCGGCGCCGGCCGCGGTGCCGATAAGGGCGCCGCTGAGAGTGCGTTCGTTGCGGGTCTCGCCGCAGGCCGCAAGGCCAAGCGCGAGCGCCGAGACCGCGATGAGTGAGCCGACTTTCTTCATGGGCGTGAAGCTCCGTTCTACTGACGAGCCGAATTTAGGCGGGTCGACCCGAACGGCCACCCTGTCCAAACAAACTCGTGACCCCCGATGCGACCAAGCGCTCCCTATTGCAGCGGCGGATTTGGCCGGATTCGCGGCGGACGGCGCCCCAGGATCGCCATCAGCGTAAACAGCACCGCCGCGTTGAGGATGTGCCAGAGCGGATGCGCGCCCGTCGGCGCAGCCTCGCAGACGACGCCGTCGAGGGTGCGAAACGTCAGCGACATGGCGAAAAGCGCCGCCACCGCCATCAGCGCGCGGCCGTCGGAGGGCCCTGGAGCGGGTCTGGCGAGGAGCGCCGCGCCAACCCCGAGGAGGCCGAGCAGCCCGCCCACATAGCCTCCAAGGCCGCGCCAGAGCCCATCGCGGGGCAGAAGGCTGGGCGCGGTCGCCGCCGCCGCCATGAACAGGCCCGTGGCGCAGATCGCCGCCAGCGGTCCGAGCCCGAAGAACCGCCGCATGGCGAAGAAGAAATAGAGCGCGATGAACGCCTGGATGGGGATCACGTCCGCGAGCAGCGCCCAGCGCGTCGCGAAAGTGTGAAACAGGAAGCTTCCGACGCCGATCGCGAGCGTCGTCGCGGCGAGCAGCTCCACCGCCCGGTCGCCGCGCCAGCGCACGAGCGCGACGGCGCCGGCCATGATGAAGGCGGCGTTGGTGACGGCGTTGACGGGCTCGGCCCAGAACGTCGGATCGAAGCCGCGCTCGCAATAGACGCCCAGAACCTTGGCGCCTGCGCCGTCGCTCATCGTGACCCCTTCCGAAGCGTTCAGGCCCCAGCGGCGCGGATCGCCCCGACATAGCGGCCGGCCGGAGCCCGCTTCGCCCGGCGCTCGATCGGCGCCATGGCCTCGACGAGCAGCTTGAAGGAAGAAGCCGGCAGCGGCGGCGCGAACACGTAGCCCTGGGCCATCCGCACGCCCTTGCCCCTCAGATACTCGACCTGCTCGATCGTCTCGACGCCCTCGGCGATAAGGTCGAGGTTCATGTCCTCGGCGAGCTTCACCATGCTGTCGACGATCGCGACCGAGTAGCGGTCGGTGCCGATCGCGTCGACGAACATCTTGTCCATCTTCATCACGTCGACGCCTAGCTTGAGCAGATAGGACAGACCGCCATGGCCTGTCCCGACGTCGTCGAGCGCGACGCGCGCGCCGAGCGCCTGCAGCTTCGCGATCACGAGGCGGGCGCGCGGAATGTCCTGCAGCGGCTGGCGCTCGGTCACCTCGAACATCAGCTGCGTCATGCGGATCTGCGAGCCCTCGAAGATGCGCTCGACGTCGTCCACGATGGCGACGTCGTCGAAGTGGCCGGCGAACAGGTTGAAGCCGAGCTTGAGCTGGCTGCGCTCGCCGTAGAGTTCGCCGAGGTCGTCGCGCGCGGCCTCCATGAGGGCCAGCGTCATCGGGAAGATCTCGCCGCTCGCCTCGGCGAGCGAAATGAACCGCCCCGGCGGCACAAGCTTGCCGTCCGGCTTGATCCAGCGCACCAGCACCTCGCATCCCGCAAGCCGCCCGGACACGATGTCGATCACCGGCTGGTAATAGGGCACGAACTCCCGGTTCCGGATCGCGTCGTGCATCTCGCGGACCGGTCCGCCGGAACGGCGGCCCACGATAAGGGCGATGGCCGCCGCCACCAGCGCCAGCACGAAGCCGCCGATGTTGGCGTAGAGGAACAAGGCGCCGTGGGCCTCCACAAGCGCGCGGCCCGGGGTCGCGACGTTGATGCGCATCGGATAGCGCTGCGACGCCGCCGTCGCCTTCACCGCGGGTAGGCGCGACCCGTCGGGCTTGGTGAGGCTCGGATCCGTGAGCTTGCGCGCGATCACCGCGCCGTCGACCATCACGGCCTCGGCCAGGAAGGCGGGCGTGAACTCGCTCTTGAGGAAGTAGGGAAAGACGTCTTCGCTCGGGATCAGGATCCGGAAGCCGTAGCCGTCGTCGCCCCGCCATTGCAGGCGGATCATCTGCTGCGAGGACGCGGCGCCGATCGAGACGACCGACAAGGCCACGTCCGCGTCGAGCGCGCCGTGCTCCGGCGACACCTGGGTGACGACGCGCGGCTCTCCCTGAGCGGCGCAGATGGCCGCTCCGGTCGGGTCGACGACCGCGACTTCAGACCCCGCCCCCACCCTCGCGGACGCCGCCGAAAGCGCCGCCCGGCTCGCGGGACTGCAATCGTGGGCGTTCTCCATGCCGAGGCCGATGAGGGCGGTCGCGGCGTCGTCGAGGCGGGAGGTGGTGATCCTCAGCACCTCGTTCGCGACGCCGTCGATCTCTCGTTGCGCGGTCGTGCCCAGGTTGAACGCGAGCAGAGCGTTCAACGCGATGACCGGCGCGACGACGATCGGCGCGGCCGTCAACAACGTCCGCTTGAGGGAATATCCGCCGTCCTGCGCCAAGGCCGCACCGAATCCTGGAGGGCTCCCGGCAGCCCTCCGTCGTCGGCATGGTGGGACGACAGGCTTAATGTCGCCCTAAGGCCGGCCCTGCGAACGCGGCGGGTCAGCCCTGCGCGGCGGCGCTTTGCTGGGCCGCGTCGACCACGGCGACGGCCGTCATGTTCACGACGCCGCGCGCGGTGACCGACGGCGTCAGAATGTGCGCAGGCTTCGCCGGGCCGACGATGATCGGCCCGACCGGCAGCGCGTCCGCGAGCGTCTTGATCAGCTGCGTCGCGATGTTGGCGGCGTCGAGGTTCGGGAAGACGAGCAGATTGGCCTCGCCCGTCAGGCTCGACGTCGGAAGCAGCCTCTCCCGCAGGGCCGGCGTCAGGGCGACGTCGCCCATCATTTCGCCGTCGACCTCGAGCGACGGCGCCGTCTGCCGGAGGATCGCCAGCGCTTCGCGCATCTTCACCGCGGACGGGGTGTCGTCGGAGCCGAAGTTCGAGTGCGAGAGCAGCGCGACCTTGGGCGTCAGCCCGAAGCGTTCGACGCTTCGCGCGCCGAGGATCGCGCATTCGGCGATGCTCTGCGCGTCCGGATCGGGCGTGACGTAGGTGTCGGTCAGGAAGTAGGCGCCGCGGCCGCTGATGAGCAGCGACAGCGTCGAGTAGTCGGGCGCGTCGGAAGCCAGGCCGATGACCTGGTCGATGTAGCGCAGGTTGTTGTGGAACCGGCCCTCCAGCCCGCAGATCATCGCGTCGGCGTCGCCGCGCTGGACGGCGAGCGCGGCGATCACGGTGGTGTTGGTGCGCACCACCGTGCGGGCGCGGTCCGGCGTCACGCCCTTGCGGCCGGCGCGCTCGAGATAGAGCGCGACGTAGTCGCGATAGCGCTTGTCGTCTTCCGGATTGACGATCTCGACGTCCGTTCCGGGCTTGAAGGTGAGGCCGTAGCGGCGGGCGCGCACGTCGATGACGTGCGGGCGGCCGATGAGCACCGGAACGGCGATGCCCTCCTCGAGCGCGACCTGCGCGGCGCGGAGAGCCCGCTCGTCCTCGCCGTCGGCGTAGATGACGCGCTTGGGAGTGGCGCGGGCCGCGGTGAACACCGGCTTCATCACGAAGCCGGAGCGGAACACGAAGCGGTTGAGCTGCTCCTCATAGGCGCGGAGATCCGCGATCGGGCGCTTGGCGACGCCGCTCTCCATCGCGGCGCGCGCCACCGCCGGCGCGATGCGCAGGATGAGGCGGGGATCGAACGGGCTCGGGATCAGCGAGTCGGGTCCGAAGAGGCGCGTCTCGCCGCCATAGGCCTTCGAGACGACGTCGGACGAGGCCTCGCGGGCGAGCGCCGCGATGGCGCGCACCGCGGCGGCCTTCATCTGCTCGTTGATCTCGCTCGCGGAAACGTCGAGCGCGCCGCGGAAGATGTACGGGAAGCAGAGCACGTTGTTGACCTGGTTCGGGAAATCCGAACGGCCCGTGCAGATCATCGCGCCCGGCTTCGCCTTGCGCGCCTCGTCCGGCATGATCTCGGGCGTCGGATTGGCGAGCGCGAGGATCATCGGCTTGTCGGCCATCGACGCGACCATTTCGGGCTTCAGCACGCCGCCGGCCGACAGGCCGAGGAACACGTCCGCGCCGCCGATCACCTCGCCGAGCGTGCGCGCGTCGGTCTTCTGGGCGTAGATGCTTTTCCAGCGGTCCATCAGGGACTCGCGGCCCTCGTAGACGACGCCCTCGATGTCCGTGACCCAGATGTTCTCGCGCTTGGCGCCGAGCGTCACGAGGAGGTTGAGGCAGGCGAGCGCCGCGGCGCCCGCGCCCGAGGTCACGATCTTGACCGACGAGAGCGGCTTGCCGGCGAGCTCGAGGCCGTTGGTGATCGCGGCCGCGACGATGATCGCGGTGCCGTGCTGGTCGTCGTGGAAGACGGGAATGCCCATCCGCGCCTTGCAGGCTTCCTCGACCTCGAAGCACTCCGGCGCCTTGATGTCCTCGAGGTTGATGCCGCCGAAGGTCGGCTCGAGCGCGCACACGACCTCGATGAGCCGTTGGGCGTCGGTCTCGGCGACCTCGATGTCGAAGACGTCGATGCCGGCGAATTTCTTGAAGAGCACCGCCTTGCCCTCCATCACCGGCTTGCCCGCTAGCGCGCCGATGTTGCCGAGGCCGAGAACGGCGGTGCCGTTGGTCAGGACCGCGACGAGGTTCTGGCGGATGGTGAGTTCGGCGGCCTGTTCGGGATCCTCGGCGATGGCGTCGCAGGCGGCCGCGACGCCGGGCGAATAGGCGAGCGCGAGATCGCGCTGGTTGCCGAGCGGCTTGGTGGCGGCGATCTCGATCTTGCCGGGCCGGGCGCCGGTGGCCGCGTTGCCGCGGTGATAGACGAGCGCTCCGGTGCGAAGGTCGTCCGACATCTTGCTGCCCATGCCGCCATCTCCCTATAAGCCCGGCCTTGTCGACGGAGGTCTCCGCCGCGTTTCTTCGCCTTCCTTTCGGAATGGCGCGAGGGCGGCGCGAGCGTCAAGCGCGAAGCGCCGCCCCAGCCCCGCGCAGGGCGCGACCCGGCCAAGCGTGGCAGAGACGGTCGCCGCGGGCGCCGGACCGCCTATTTCGGCGCGGACGCGGACAGGACAAGGGGGAAACGGGCCGAACATGAAGCGTGCGCTTGCGACCGCCGCCATCGTCATCGCCGTCGTCTGCGGCGCCGGCGCGCTGTTCGGCCCGATGCTCGCGCAGCGCTACGCCGAGGCGCAGGTGGACAAGGCGCTCAGCCGCATCCGTGTCCAGACGACCTCCGTCGCGGGACGCGGGGACGTGAGCCTCGACCTCGCCTCGCAAACGGTCGCGGTGCGGGATCTCTACGTCGAGAGCGCCAGGCGCGAGCAGCGCATCCAGATCAAGTCGCTCAAGATCGTCGGCGCCCAAGCGTCCGAAGGGCTTCTGACGGCCGATCGGGTCGTGTTCGACGACGTGACGATCCGGTCGGCCGGCGAGACGATCACGATCCCGCGGATCGACATCGAAAACTACTCCGGACCCGAACGCGGCCTGACCGCGACCCCCGGGATCGGCCGCAACGCCCGCACTCAGGCCGACCTCATCGCGATGGTGTCGCTCGAGCGCGCGACGGCGCCGCTCGTGACCTTCTCCGGCGACAGAAGCGAGATTCGCCGGACGCTTCGCAATCTCTCGGTCAATCGGGTCGTAAAGGGAGCGGTCGAGAGCGCGACCGTCGACGGCGTTTCGCTCGACATCCCCTACCTCGCGCCGGACAGCTCGCCCCAAACCTCGTCGCTTTCGGCGTCGGCCGGGCCCTTGGTCTATGAGGGCGTGAACCTGCCGACGCTCTGGCGCTTCTACGCCGGCGACGGGGCCGGCGACCGCCAGCCCTTCCTGAAATCCGGCGTGATCGTCAATGTCTCGGCGGTCGCGACGCTGCGGCCAGGCGGCGAGATCCGGGCGTCGTGGCGGCGCCTCAAGGTCGAAAACGTCGAGGTCCGCCCCCTCGCCTTCCCGGTGACGGCGATCGACGTCGTGATCTCAAAGCTGCGCGAGGGCGTCCCCACGACGCCGGCCGAGATCCGCGAGCAGCTGCTTTACGGGGCCGACGGGTTGAGGGCCGTGTCCTTCGACCGCGTTCGGATCGACGGCGCCAAGGTCGAAATCGCTCGAGACGGCGAGCTCCGCCGCGCGCTCGACGTCGGGGCCGCCGAGATCGGCCCCTATGCGGACGGACGGCTCGACATGGTCAAGCTCGAGGCGGCGCGGTTTGATCGGGAGGACGGCGTGCGTTTCGCCGTCGAGAAGGCCGAGGCGCATGGCTTCGAGGCCTCCGGAGTGCTCGACTACGCCGACAAGGTGGGCCGCGACGAGGTGCTGATGACGACGGCTCCGACCGCAGCGGAGCTCGTCCGGCACGCGCCGAGGCTCACAAGCGCCGAAGCCTCGGGGGTCGACGCCGCGGGGCCTGACGGCGAGGTGACGGCGCGCTCCGTACGCGTCGAGTTCAACGCGCCGCTGAACGTCGTGCCGCAGCATGTCGCCTTCGACCTCGACGACCTCGACGCCCGCCCGGCCGCGGGCTCGCGCGGCGCGGCCGCTCTGGAAACGATGCGGCTCGAAAGCCTGCGCGGCGGGCTGAGCTTTGCGCTGACGCTGGATCCCGGCGCCGAGACCCTCGCGCTCGACGCCTTCGACTACCGCTTCGCCGACCTCGGCGTCGTGAAAGCGAAGGGCGAGCTCGCCGCCTTCGACCCGATGCTGGCGGTCGCGAGCGGAACGGCCTTCGTCGACAAGTTTTCGGCGATCGAGGTCGGGACCTTCAGGATCAAGATCACCGACGGCGGCGCGGTCGAGACACTGATCCGCCGCGCCGCCGAGCAGGCCCATATGCCGGCCGAACTCTATCGCGAGCAGATCGCCCGCGACGCGCAGGAGACGATGATGCGGGTGTTCGGCCCGCCGGCCGAGAACTCCGCAGAGTCGGCCGCGCGCTTCATCCGCGACCCGCGCACGCTCGAGGTCACCGTCACGCCGCGCGCGAGCGTCGCGCACCTGCTCGAGCTGATCCGCGCCTTTGATCTTGGGCCCGCCGGAATCGCACAGGTGATCGACGTCGCCGCGCTCTACAAGCGCTGAGCGAGCGAACTCGTCGGCCAAGGCCGGGACGCATGGAGATGCGTGCTTCGAGACGCCCGCCGAAGGGCAGGCTCCTCAGCATGAGGCGCCTTTGCGCATGCCAGAACACAGACGTCCCTCATGCTGAGGAGCCGTCCGAAGGACGGCGTCTCGAAGCACGCAGTTGGCTTGTGCAAGTCAGAACAAGCCCGCCAGCCCCGCTCATCCCTGCTTGGCCGGCGGCAGCGCCGCGCGGATGTGGAGCTCCTTGAGCTGCTGCGGCGTCGCCTCGGAGGGCGAGCCCATCAGCAGGTCCTCGGCGCGCTGGTTCATCGGGAAGATCGAGATCTCGCGCAGGTTGGTCGCGCCCGTGAGCAGCATCACGATGCGGTCGACGCCGGCCGCCATGCCGCCATGGGGCGGCGCCCCATACTGGAACGCGCGATACATGCCGCCGAAGCGGTCGATCACGGTCTGCTCGTCATAGCCCGCGATCTCGAACGCCTTCACCATCGCCTCGGGGCGATGGTTGCGGATGCCGCCCGAGGCGATCTCGAAGCCGTTGCAGGCGATGTCGTACTGGAACGCCTTGATGGTCAGCGGGTCCTGACCGTTCAGCGCCTCGAGCCCGCCCTGCGGCATGGAGAAGGGGTTGTGGGAGAAGTCGACGCGCTTCTCCTCCTCGCTCCATTCGTAGAACGGGAAGTCGATGATCCAGGCGAGCTCGAAGCGGTCATGGTCGACGAGCTTCAGCTCTTCGCCGACCCGGGTGCGCGCCAGACCCGAAAACTTCCAGAACTTCTGCGGGTCGCCCGCCACGAAGAAGGCGGCGTCGCCGTCCTTCAGGCCGAGCTGCTCGCGGATCGCGGCCGTGCGCTCCGGCCCGATGTTGTTCGCGATCGGGCCGGCGCCCTCGCCGCCTTCCCGCCACATGACGTAGCCGAGGCCGGGCTGGCCTTCCGACTGCGCCCAGGAGTTCATGCGGTCGCAGAACGCGCGGCTGCCGCCGGTCGGCCCGGGGATCGCCCAGACCTGGTTGCCTTCGGTCTCCAGCATCCGCGCGAAGACCTTGAAGCCGCTGCCGCGGAAATGCTCCGAGACGTCCTGCATGATGAGCGGGTTGCGCAGGTCCGGCTTGTCGGTGCCGTACTTCGTGATCGCCTCGGCGTAGGGGATTCGCGGCCAGTTCTTGGTGACGGGCTTGCCGTTCGCGAAGTCCTCGAACACGCCGGTGATCACCGGCTCGACGGAAGCGAACACGTCCTCCTGTTCGACGAAGCTCATCTCGAGGTCGAGCTGGTAGAACTCGCCCGGCAGACGGTCGGCGCGCGGGTCCTCGTCGCGGAAGCAGGGCGCGATCTGAAAATAGCGGTCGAAGCCGCTCATCATGATCAGCTGCTTGTACTGCTGCGGAGCCTGCGGCAGCGCATAGAACTTGCCCGGATGGATGCGGCTCGGCACCAGGAAGTCGCGCGCGCCTTCAGGCGAGGAGGCGGTGAGGATCGGGGTCTGGAACTCGAAGAAGCCCTGGTCCTTCATCTTCGCCCGCATGGCGTCGACGATTTTTCCGCGGGTCATGATGTTGCGGTGAAGCTTCTCGCGGCGCAGGTCGAGGAAGCGGTATTTGAGACGCGTCTCTTCCGGGTACTCCTGGTCGCCGAACACCGGCAGCGGCAGGTCGGCGGCCGGGCCCAGAACCTCGATGTCGCGGGCGTAGACCTCGACCTGACCGGTCGGGAGCTCCGCGTTCTCCGTGCCTGCAGGGCGGGTGCGGACGTTGCCGTCGATCCGGATCACCCATTCCGATCGCACCGTCTCGACCGTCTTGAAGGCCGGCGAATCCGGGTCGGCGACCACCTGCGTCACGCCGTAATGGTCGCGCAGGTCGACGAACAGGACGCCGCCATGGTCGCGCACGCGGTGCACCCAGCCCGAGAGCCGGACGGTCTGGTCGACATGCTCCGAACGGAGCGCGCCGCAGGTGTGGGAGCGGTAGCGATGCATCGTGGTCGGTCCTTCGTTCGGGCCGCGAGAAGGCGCGGGCCCGACAAGCGCGCGGAAATCCGCATGGGGGCGCCTCGATTGTCAAGGCGAACGGGTCGGACACGGACTGCGTGCTTCGAGACGCCGTCTTGCCGGACGGCTCCTCAGCATGAGGATCGTTGAGCATCCCAGACGCTCCTCATGCTGAGGAGCCCGCGTGAGCGGGCGTCTCGAAGCACGCAGTCCAGATCGACTTGGGCGTGTAAGCTCGACCTTCTCCCAAGACACTGCGGGCCGAACCCGCTATAGCGACCTGACGATGATCACCGATACGAACGCCCTCAAGACCGTCTGCGCGCGCTTGGCGAAAGCGCCCTACATCACGGTCGACACCGAGTTCCTGCGCGAGACCACATTCTGGCCAAAGCTCTGCGTCGTGCAGCTCGCCGACGCCGAGGGGCCCGAAGTCGTCGACGCGCTCGCGCCGGGCATCGACCTTACGCCTTTGTTCGAGCTCATGGACGACAGAAACGTCCTGAAGGTCTTCCACTCCGGCCGGCAGGACATCGAGATCTTCCATCACCTGTCGGGCAAGGTGCCGCACCCCGTGTTCGACACGCAGGTCGCCGCCATGGTTCTCGGCTTCGGCGACTCGATCTCCTACGACCAGCTGGTCGCGCGCACGACCGGCGGCGTGATCGACAAGTCCTCGCGCTTCACAGACTGGAGCCGCCGCCCGCTCTCCGACGAGCAGGTGACCTACGCGATCGCCGACGTCACGCATCTGCGCGACGTCTACGAGAAGCTCGCGGCCGACCTCGACAAGCGGGGCCGCGCCGATTGGGTGAGCGAGGAGATGGAGGTGCTGACCTCGCCCGCGACCTATGAGGCCCATCCCGACGACGCCTGGCGGCGCTTCGCCTCGCGGCTGCGCAAGCCGCGCGACCTCGCCGTGATGATCGAGGTGGCGGCCTGGCGCGAGCGCGAGGCGCAGGGGCGCGACGTGCCGCGTTCTCGCGTGCTGAAGGACGACGCCATCGTCGAGGTCGCGACGCGCGCGCCGCGCGACGTGGCGGCGCTCGGATCCCTGCGCGCCTTCCCTCGCGGCTACGAACGGTCCAAGGCCGGGCAGGAGATTCTCGAAGCCGTCGAGCGCGGCCTCAAGCGCGATCCCGCCGACCTCCCCGCGCTCGAGGCCCAGCGCGGCAATGGCGGCAATCCGGCGACTGTCGAGCTCCTCAAGGTGCTTCTGCGCATGATCGCCGAGAAGCATGCGGTCGCCGCCAAGGTGCTCGCCAACACCGAAGACCTCGAACGCATCTCGGCCGACGACGACGCCGACGTTCCTGCGCTTTCGGGCTGGCGGCGCGAGTTGTTCGGCGAGCAGGCGCTGAAGCTCAAGGCCGGAACGCTGGCGCTCGGGATCGAACGAGGCCGGGTCGTGGCGCTCGAGCGCGAGCCCGGCGAGGACGGCCCCCTGCCCGCGCCGAAGCCGAGGCGGAGCCGCGGCCGTCGTGGCGGCGGCGGCGGCAACGGCGGAGAGCAGGCGACGCAGGAGATCTGAAAAGCGTCTGCAGCAAAGCCCGGCGGGCCTTGCTGATTTGACGAGAGACTTGCGTAGGCGTCATGCCCGGCGGAGCCGGGTACCTGCGACTTGGTCGAAGGACCCGGCGCTGTTCCAAGTCTCAGATGCCCGAGCGAAGGCTCGGGCATGACGAGGCGGTTCGCGCGCCTCGTTCGGCAAGCGCTTCAGATCGCCTCGATGGCGGTCTGCTTTCCCAGCAGCTTGCCGAGCTTGTTCAGCCGGTTCCTGAGCTTGTCGCTGGCGAGGTCGCCGAGCTCGGACGGCAGTTTCAGCGTCAGCACGTCGCGCTTCATGACGAGCGGCGCGCGCGGCAGCATGCCGGGGACTGCGGCCGAAACGAGGAACGCGACCCGCATCGCCCCGCCGAGCGTGCGCGCCCGGTCGAGGATGCGCGTCGATGCGATCTCGCGGATCCGGGGCGAGGCCTCGTCGTCCAGAAGCCCCATGTGCCGGTAGAAGATCGCAAGCGACATGAAGGCGCGGCCCGGATGATCGACGCCGGTGAACGCCGCGTGGGCGATGACGTCGAGCGCCTGCTCGCCGCGATAGTCAGGATGGGCGCGCCAGGCGAGGTCGGAGAGGTGGCAGGCGGCGTGGCGCCAGCGGCGCTCCTCCGCGGTCTCGTCGAGATCGACGGAGCGGAACAGCCGGTCGGTCCACTCCAGGAGGTCGTCGCCGTGGCGCGGCGCGCGCGAGCGCAGCCAGCCGAGGTCTCGCGCGGAGCTGATCAGCCCGTCCTCGCGGCGGCCCTCGTCGTCGAGGAGTTCGTAAAGCAGCCCCTCGCGCACGCCGAGGCCGGACATCACGACCTCCGTCGGCTTGCCGATCCGGATGATGTGCTCGAGCACCAGCGCGCCGTATGCGAGCAGCGGGCGACGGTCCGAGGAGACGACGCCGATCGCCGGAAGCGTGTCCGGGTCGACGCGGCGGACCAGCCGGCAGAACTCGAGGGCCTCCTTGGCCGGGATCGTGTAGCCGTGGAGCACGTGCAGCGCGTAGTGCTTCTGCACCATGTGGAGATGGGCGAGCGCCCGCCACGTGCCGCCGACGGCGTAGAAGGTGCGCCCCTTCAGCCTTTCGAGCGGCGCGGAGTTCTCGAGTTCGTCGCGGACGATCCGGTCGGCCTTCTTGATCGAGCGGTCCGAGACGTCCTGCAGGCGGATGCCGCCGAGCGGATAGGTGACGCCGGCCGCGATGCGCTTCTTTGCGACGTCGACGAGCTCGAGGCTGCCGCCGCCGAGATCGCCCGTCACGCCGTCCGGACGGAAGAACCCCGAGACGACGCCCATCGCCGAGAGATGCGCCTCGCGCTTGCCTGAAAGCAGCTCGACCGGCGCTCCGCAGATGCGCTCGGCCTCCTGCAGGAAAGCCGGGCCGTTCTCGGCGTCGCGGGCCGCGGCGGTCGCGAGCACGTAGACCTTTCCGACTTTCATGCCGTCGGCGAGCGTGCGGAAGCGCTTCAGCGCCGAGATCGCCTTGGCGACCGACTCGTCGGCGAGCTTGCCCGTGACGGCGACCGAACGGCCGAGCGCGCAGAGCTCCTTCTCGTTGAAGAGCGCTGTGGGCGAACGTGAAATGCCCTCGTAGACCACGAGGCGCACCGAGTTCGAGCCGATGTCCACGATCGCGACGGGCGGGCCGCAAGGAAGCCGGCCTGGCGGCAGAAGCGGTCGGTCGGCGCGGCCGAGGGCCGCGCCGGGTTCTGCTTTCTGGCCGGACTTAGCCACGTTTGGCCAGGCGACGCGGCGAGCTGGTCTTCACCGACTTTCCACGTCCGGAGAGGCTGGGATTGGTCATGAAATACTGATGCGCGTTGAACGGCTCCTCGCCTTCGGCCGGCGCGATGCGCCGCGAGGTTCCGTCGGGGAGGATGGTCCAGCTTTGCTGGTTGTCCTTGAGGTTCGCCACCATGATCTGGTCAAGAACCTGTTCGTGGACGGTCGGGTTGGTGATCGGCAGCATCGCTTCGACTCGCCGGTCGAGGTTCCGCTGCATCAGGTCGGCCGAGGCGATATAGACGTGCGCCTGCGGCGAGGGAAGCCCATGGCCGTTGCCGAAGGCGTAGATCCGGCTGTGCTCCAGGAAGCGGCCGACGATCGACTTCACCCGGATGTTCTCCGAAAGGCCCGGCACGCCCGGACGCAGCGAGCACATGCCGCGGACCACGAAATCGACCTGCACGCCGGCCTGGCTCGCCTCGTAGAGCGCGTCGATCGTCTCCGGGTCCACCAGGCTGTTGCACTTGCCCCAGATGGCGGCCGGCCGGCCTGCCTTGGCGTGCTCGATCTCCTCGCGCACATGCTGGATGAAGCGCTTGCGCAGCGTGTGGGGCGAAGCGGCCATCAACTCGAGCTCGTCGGGCTCGGCGTAGCCGGTGATGAAGTTGAACAGCCGCCCGACGTCGCGGCCGATGACGGGATCGTCCGTGAACACCGAGAGGTCGGTGTAGATCTTGGCCGTGATCGGGTGGTAGTTGCCGGTGCCGACATGGCAGTAGGCCCGCAGCCCGCTGGCCTCGCGGCGCACGACGAGCGAGAGCTTGGAGTGCGTCTTCAGCTCGATGAAGCCGAACACGACCTGCACGCCGGCGCGCTCGAGGTCGCGCGACCAGCGGATGTTCGCCTCCTCGTCGAAGCGCGCCTTGAGCTCGACGAGCGCGGTGACCGACTTGCCGGCTTCGGCCGCCTCGGCGAGCGCCTTGACGATCGGGCTGTCGGACGAGGTGCGGTAGAGCGTCTGCTTGATCGCGACGACGTTCGGGTCGCGCGCCGCCTGGAACAGGAACTGGACGACGGCGTCGAACGACTCGTACGGGTGGTGGACGATGAAGTCCTTTTCGCGGATCGCCGCGAAGACGTCGCCGGCCTGTTCGCGGATCCGCTCCGGGAAACGCGGATTGTAGGGCTTGAACTTGAGGTCCGGCCGGTCGACGCCGACGATCTGGCTGAGGTCTCCGAGCGCCAGAACGCCGTCGACCACGAACACCTCGTCATCGGCCACCGCGAGCGCCGCGATCACGAAGGCGCGCAGCTCCGGCGGCATCGTGTTCTCGATCTCAAGCCGGATGACGGAACCGCGGCGACGGCGCTTGAGGGCGCTCTCGAAGGTGCGGACGAGATCCTCGGCCTCTTCCTCGACCTCGAGATCGCTGTCGCGGATGATGCGGAACGCCGCCTGGGCGGACACCGTGTAGCCGGGAAACAGTCTGCCGATGTGCAGGCCGATCACCTGCTCGAGGCTGATGAACCGCGTCCCTTCGTTTCCGCCGTCCGGCAGCTTGATGAAGCGCTCGAAGCGCGCCGGCATGCGGATGAGCGCGTTGAGCGGGCGCCCGTCCGACTGGCGCGCGAGCTGCAGCGCGATCGTGAAACCGAGATTGGGGATGAAGGGGAAAGGATGCGCCGGATCGACCGCGAGCGGCGTCAGCACCGGGAAGACGTAGTTGAGGAAATGATCCTCGAGCCAGACCTTCTCGGCCTTCGTCAGCTGCGGGCCTTCGACCAGAAAGATCTTGGTGTCGGCGAGCTGGGAGCGCAGCTCAAGCCAACGCACCTGCTGGTCGCGGGCGAGCGAGGAGACGAGTTCGGCGATCCGCACCATCTGCTCGGCGGGCGAGAGGCCATCGGGGCTCACCGTGGTGAGGCCGGTGCGCGACTGTGCGCGCAGGCCCGCGACGCGAACCATGAAGAACTCGTCGAGATTGTTGGCCGAGATCGACAGGAAGCGGAGCTGCTCGAGCAGCGGATGATTGGCGTTGGAGGCCTCTTCGAGAACCCGGCGATTGAAGCCGATCCAGGACGCCTCACGGTTGACGAAACGGGACGGATCGCCCGGCGCGACTTCGGGCTTCTCAGCCTCGGGAGCCTTCAGCTCGACCTCGGCGATGGCGGCGCGCGGCGGAACGCGGACGTTCTCGTTCATCTCTTCGGCTCCTTCCCCATTCGGCTCCGCGGGGGCGGGCTTGCGGCGGGGAGCGCGCTCTATACGACGGCCGTGTGACGGCTTCGCAACGTCCATTTAGTCGGTTTCCTCCTGCATGCGGGCGATGACGTCCGCCGCCAATCCACGACCCACCGCGCGACCGCGCGCGAGCGACTCGCGGTCGAGAGCTTCGACGAGCGCACGGACGGCGCCAATCGAACGATCGGCCCGCAGCGCCAGAAATTCCACCACGTCGGCCTCGACGCGCAACTGTCTGTCGTCGATGAGCTTGACGAGCACCGCCGCCACCATCTGGTCGTCGGCGGGTTCGAGCCGCGCGACCGGGACAGCGCGAAGCCGCGAGGCGAGATCGGCGAGGCGCGGCCACGTCGGGGTCGGCGTGCTCCGCGCGGTGAGAAGCAGCTCGCCCCTCGCCTCCCGTACGGCGTTGAGCAGGTGAAACAGCGCAGTCTCGTCCGCGCCCGGCGCGTCGCAGTCGTCGAGCAGGATCGGGCGCTCCGGCATGGCTCTCAGGGCGTCGAGCGCGTCCGCGGCGCTCGAAGCAGCCGCGGCTTCCGCCGTCGCCGCCCAGATCGAGGCGAGATGGCTCTTGCCTGCCCCTTCGGGCCCCGCCAGCAGCAGGATCCGGTCGGGCCATCGCGGCCAGGAGGTCACCAGCGCATGCGCGGCGTGGTTCGGGCCGGCGACGAAATAGTCCTCCGCCCCGAACCTGTGCTCGACCGGCAGCGCGAGCGGATATTGCCGGGGAGCCTCGCGCGGCATGGGTTACGCGCCGGCCTGCGGCGCGCCCGCGTTCTGGCTGGGCGGCAGCGTCGGCGGCGCGCCGCGGCCGGGCAGCGGCCGGGCCGCAAGCCCCATCGGCAATTCGTTCGGCGTGTCGCCGGTGTAGAATTCGCTCTGGAGATAGCGGTCGACAGCAAACCGCGCGAGCACGCCGACGGCGGCCGCGAGCGGCACCGCGACCAGCAGGCCGACGAAGCCCATCAGGTAGCCGAAGGCGACGAGGGCGAACATCAGCCACACCGGATGGAGCCCGACCGACCGGCCGACGAGGCGCGGCTGGAGGATGTTGCCTTCGACAAACTGACCGAACACGAAGATGCCGAGCACGACCATCACCATCGTCCAGTCCGGCCAGAACTGCACGATCGCGACGCCGACCGAAACCAGCAGGCCCGTGATCGAGCCGACATAGGGAATGAAGCCGATGAAGCCGGCCCCGAGGCCGATGACGAGGCCGAAGTTGAGCCCGACCAGCGTCAGCGCGATGCCGTAGAACGTGCCGAGGATGAGGCACACCAGCGCCTGCCCGCGCACGAAGCCCGAAATCCCCTCGTCCATCTCGCGGGCGAGCCGGCGGATCGTGTCCTTGTGGCGGACGGGCGCGTAGTCGTCGAGCGTACCGAGCATCCGGTCCCAGTCGATCAGCATGTAGAAGGCGACGACGGGGGTGACGACGAGGAGGCTGAGCAGCGAGATCATCGCCTGCCCGCCGCTCCACAGCGAGACGAGGAACGACGTCAGCCAGTCCACGCCCTGGCTCACGACCGTGCCGATCGAGGACTTGAGCTGCCCGACGCCCTGCCCGACCATTCGGCCGAGCCATTGCTCGTTCTGCGCGGCGATCAGCTCCTGCAGCCGCTGCACCGTCGAGGGCAGGCGCTCGACGAACCCGGAAATCTGGGATCCGAGCACCGGCACGATCAGCATGACCGCCAGGACCAGCACGAGCACGAAGGCGATCAGGATGACGACCGTCGCCCAGACGCGCGGCAGGCCGACGCGCTCCAACCGATCAGCGAGCGGATCGAGCAGATAAGCGAGCGCGAGCCCAGCCACGAAGGGCAGCAGGATGCTCGAGAACAGATAGAGGAACAGCATGAGCCCTGCGAAGGCGCAGAGCCAGAACAGCGCCTGGCGTTGCAGCGTCATGGCCCTGCTCCCGTTGCGGTTTGCCGGCGCGGGCGGCCAGGGCCCGGGGGCCATCGGCCGAAACGCCTGACGATGCCTGGAGATAGGCGCCCGCCGAGGCGAGCGTCAAGGCGGGCTTGCCGGAGAACGGGCCGGACGAGGACGTCCGAGGCGTCGAGCGGATGGGCGGCTGCGCCGTGGATGACTGGGGCCCGCGCCGCCGGCGTCGGTTGCGTCGAGACGCCCCGGCGGTCTAAGGGTCGCGCACGTTTTCGAATGGAGCCGAAATGGCCGGACAGGACAAAGACGCGGCCGGCCTCACCTATGCGGACGCCGGCGTCGACATCGATGCGGGCAACGCGCTGGTCGAACGGCTGAAGGGGCTCGTTCGGGCCACCCGTCGCCCCGGCGCGGACGCCGAGATCGGCGGCTTCGGCGGATTGTTCGACCTCAAGGGCGCAGGCTTCGCCGACCCCGTGCTGGTGGCCGCCAATGACGGCGTCGGCACCAAGCTCAAGCTCGCCTTCGACACCGGCGTCCATGACACGGTCGGCGTCGACCTCGTCGCGATGTCGGTCAACGACGTCGTGGTGCAGGGCGCCGAACCCCTCTTCTTCCTTGACTATTTCGCCTGCGGAAAGCTCTCGGGCGACACCGCCTATGAGGTCGTCAAGGGCATCGCCACAGGATGCATGGAGGCCGGCTGCGCCCTGATCGGCGGCGAGACGGCCGAGATGCCGGGCATGTATCCGGACGGCGAGTACGACCTTGCAGGCTTTGCGGTCGGCGCGGCCGAACGGGGCAAGCTGCTGCCGCGCCGCGACGTGAAGGACGGCGACGTGCTGCTCGGCCTCGCATCGTCGGGCGTTCATTCGAACGGCTTTTCGCTCGTCCGCCGGATCGTCGCGCGCTCGGGACTGTCGCTTGAGGACGCCGCGCCCTTCGCGCCGGCCGAGAGCCTCGGGCGCGCGCTGCTGAAGGCTACCAAGATCTATGTCCGCCCGCTGCTCGCCGCGTTGAAGGCCGGGTTCGAGATCAAGGCGCTCGCCCATATCACCGGCGGCGGCCTGCCCGACAATCTTCCGCGCGTGCTGCCCGACGGCCTCGGGGCCGCGATCGACCTGTCCGCGATCAAGGCTCCGCCGGTGTTCGGATGGCTGTCGCAGGCGGGCGGGGTCGCCGAGCACGAGATGCTGCGCACCTTCAACTGCGGCGTCGGAATGGTGGTGGTGGCTTCGGCCGACCAGGCCGAGGCGATCGTGGCGAAGCTCGCCGACGAGGGCGAGACGGTCGCGCGCATCGGCGAGATCGTGGCGATCTCGGCCGCAGACGAGCCCGTCACGTTCTCGGGCTCGCTCGGGTTCTGACGATGCGCGTCGCGATCCTCGTTTCGGGCCGCGGCTCCAACATGGCGGCGCTCATCGACGCCGCGAAGGAGCCGGGCTTTCCGGCCGAGATCGTCGCCGTGATCTCGAACCGCCCGACCGCAGGCGCGCTCGACATCGCGGCGGGCGCCGGCATCGCGACCGCGGTCGTCGACCACAAGAAGTTTCCGTCCCGCGAGGCCTTCGACGAGGCGCTCGACGCGGAGCTTCGCGGCCACCGCCCCGACATCATCTGCATGGCGGGTTTCATGCGGCTGCTGACGCCCGGCTTCATCTCGAAGTGGGAGGGGCGGATGCTCAACATCCACCCTGCCCTGCTGCCGAGCTTCAAGGGATTGGACACCCACGCCCGGGCGCTCGAGGCGGGGGTCCGGCTCCACGGCTGCACGGTGCATCTCGTCACCGCAGAAATGGACGCCGGCCCGATCGTGGCGCAGGCGGCGGCGCCGGTGCTCGACGGCGACGACGAGGCGGCGCTCGCGGCCCGTGTGCTGAAGGCCGAGCACAAGCTCTACGTCCATGCGCTCAAAGCCTGGGCGGACGGCCGCGCCCGGCTCGCGGGAGACCGCGTGGTCTGGGACCGGGCGGTCGAAGCTCCCGAGGCGCTGATCTGGCCCTAAGGGCCACGCGAGCCCTTCGCGCTATCTTCGCCTGCCGACCACGGTCGGCTCGGAGACGCGCCATGCCCAAGATCGACCTCGCCGACGCCCCGGAGCAAAAAGGCTCCGGCTATCCTGAGGAGTTCGCCGCGCCTTGCGCGTCGCGGATCCGCCGCCGGCTCGGCGACGCCGGCGGACTGACGGATTTCGGCGTCAATCTCATGCGCCTTCCTCCCGGCGGCCGGTCGAGCCAGCGGCACTGGCACAGCCGCGAGGATGAGTTCGTCCATGTGCTCAAAGGCGAGCTGACGCTGGTCGAGGACGGCGGCGAAACCCTGCTTCGGGCCGGCGACAGCGTCGCCTTTCCGAAGGGGACCGGAGACGGCCACCACATGATCAACCGCTCGGACCGAACCGCGGTCTATCTCGAGGTCGGTTCGCGGAACCCGGACGACGTCATCACCTGTTCGGACGTCGACATGATGAGCGCCAACGCCGACGGGCTGTTCCGCCGCAAGGACGGAACGCCTTACGCCTAAGGCGCGTCGATCTCCGCGATCTTCCTGCGGTTCGCTTTTCGAAGCGCCCGGTTCGCTTGCCCCGCCCCAAAAGAAAAAGGGCGCGGATCGCTCCGCGCCCTTTCCTGTTTTTGTCAGTCCGCGATCACGACGCGTCGCGGATCGTGCCTTCGGCGGTCGCGTGCTTCTTGCGCTTCACGAAGTAGGCGAGCGCGATGACGATCGCGGCGCCGGCCGCGGCCGCGGCGTAGTGCAGCCACTTCACGGCGGTGAACTGCCCTTGCGTCTCCGGATCCGGAACCACGAGCGCCGGGTCGAAGCCCTGCAGCCAGCCGACCACCAGCACGTCGCCAAGGATCATCTCGCCCGCGATCCAGCCGAGCAGCGCCGCGCCGAGCCAGACCAGGAACGGGTACTTCTGGAGGATCGTGGAGAGCAGCGTCGAGCCCATGATGATCAGCGGGATCGTCAGCAGCAGGCCGAAGATGAAGAGCTCGGGATGACCCTTCGCGGCGGCGGCGATCGCCACCACGTTGTCGAGGCTCATCACGGCGTCGGCGATCGCGATGGTGCGGACCGCGCCCCAGAGGTTCGAGGAGGCCTCGACGTCGGCGTGCTCCTCATGCTCGTCGGTCGCGAGCTTGATGGCGATCCAGAACAGAAGGACGCCGCCGGCGATCTTCAGGAAGGGCACGCCGAGCAGGAAGGTGATGAAGAAGGCGAAGATGATTCGCAGGCCGACGGCCGCGCCCGCGCCGAGCAGAATGCCCATCTTGCGCTGATCGGCCGGCAGCTTGCGGCAGGCGAGCGCGATGACCACGGCGTTGTCGCCCGACAGCAGCAGGTCGATCCAGATGATCTGCATCAACGAGATCCAGAACGCCGGCTGATCGAACGCGAAATTGAATTCCATGAGGTCCCTCCCGAAGGCGGGACGCCTCCGAGAGAGGGGGGCCCGCCGTTACACTTTGGTAGCAGGCCCCGGATCCGATATCGAGACCGTGATCATCCCGCGTGTTCTTCGACGCGGCTTCTGACCTTCATCCGACGCACCAGCCAGCCGACCAGCAGAACCACGACCGCGAGCGTGAGCGCCGCCGTCGTCTCCCAACTGTGAACGTATTCGCCGCCGAAGTGATCCTCCAAGGCCTTGTCGGACACGAGCATTTCGCCTGCGACATAGCCCAGCAGCGCCGCGCCCGCCCACACGATGAGCGGGAACTTATCCATTATGGCCAAAATGACGGCGCTGCCCGCGACGATCATCGGAACCGAGATCACGAGTCCGAGAACAAGCAGACCGAAGTGGTCTCCGGCGACGCCCGCGATGGCGATGACGTTGTCGAGGCTCATGACCACGTCGGCGATCGCGATGGTGGCGATCGCCCGCCAGAGGCTTTCGTGGCTCTTCACGCCCTGCTCGTCCTCGGCGCCCTGCGGGCCTACGAGATCGACGGCGATGTAGAGCAGCGCGAGCGCGCCGAGGATCTTGAGATAAGGCACGCCCAGAAGGCGCACGATGATGAGCGTGAACAGCACGCGCAGCGCGATGGCGACGCCAGCGCCCGCCACCATGCCCATTTTTCGCTGCCTGGCCGGCAACGACCGGCACGCCATCGCGATGACGACGGCGTTGTCGCCAGACAGAAGCGCGTTGATCCAGATGATCTCGCCAAGCGCGAGCCACTCAGCGGAGCCGAAACCCATGGCCCCCTCCCCCGTTGTTGGGCGCCGTCGGACGCGGCGCTTGAGACCGGGAGGCGTTCACGAAAGCGTGCGCCGGCCGGCGCACGCTTGGTATCATGCATGCCGCAGATCGGGGAAGCGGCGTCTTCTATCGTTCAGCCGACGATCTCTTCCGGCTTGAAGAAGTAGGCGATCTCTTCCTTGGCGGTCTCGGGCGCGTCCGAACCGTGCACCGAGTTCGCCTCGATCGACTCGGCGAAGTCCTTGCGGATCGTGCCGGCGTCGGCGTTGGCGGGGTTGGTCGCGCCCATGATCTCGCGGTTCTTGAGCACGGCGTTTTCGCCTTCGAGCACCTGGACCACGACCGGGCCGGAGATCATGAAGGAGACGAGGTCGTTGAAGAACGGGCGCTCCTTGTGGACCGCGTAGAAGCCCTCGGCCTGCTCCTTGGTCATGTGGATGCGCTTCTGGGCGACGACGCGCAGGCCGCCGGCCTCGAGATAGGACAGCACCTTGCCCGTGATGTTGCGGCGGGTCGCGTCGGGCTTGATGATGGAGAAGGTGCGCTCGATGGCCATTTTGGACGCCTTGTCTTGTGCGGCGCGGGCGGCGTCGGCATGACGCGCGCTCTTCACGCTTCGAAGGGTTGAAAGCGCGCGGCTTATAGCGCGCGCTTACCCGGGGCGAAAGTCTCAGACGCCGCGCGGAACCGGCGCTGGCTCCGAGGCCGCGGTCTGGGACTGCTGGAACAGGTCCATATTGGCTTCTCCCCAATCTGAGAGAGCCAAAAGGATCGGCACGAATGTCCGGCCCCGATCAGACAGGCTGTATTCGACCTTGGGCGGCACCTGAGCGTAGACGACGCGATTGATCAGTCCGTCGGCTTCCAGCTCGCGCAACTGATTGGTCAGCGTCCTCTGCGTGACCCCGGACATCAGGCGCATCAATTCATTGAAGCGAACCGCGCCTCTCTCCTGAAGATACCAAAGCGCGACGCACTTCCATTTTCCGTCGATCAAGCTGATCGCCGCCTCCACAGCGCAACCAGGATTGTCGTCGAAACTGGAGTGGCGCCGTTTGGCCATGACGGTATCCTTTCGTGCACTTAGAGCAGAATTTGTACGTATTACGGAGATCGCGCGTACCCGCTAGGTGAGCTCTTATCCTCCATTTGGCTACTGAAAGGGTAAGAGCATGAGCGACACCATGAAGGCGATCGTCCTGAGTAAGTTCGGCGGTTTCGACGCTTTCGAGATGCGCGATGTGGCCGTGCCGCCAGTCGGACCTCGACAGGTCCGGGTGCGGGTTCACGCCACCGCCCTCAACCCGCTGGATTATCAGATCCGACGCGGCGACTACGCCGACTATGTGCCGCTCCCCGCCATCATCGGTCACGACGTTTCCGGCGTCGTGGAAGAGACGGGGACGTCGGTCAGCGAGTTCGAGATAGGCGACGAGGTCTACTACACGCCCAAGATCTTCGGCGGCCCCGGCTCCTATGCGGAGCAGCACGTCGCCGATGTCGATCTGGTCGCCCGCAAGCCGCGCAACATCACCCATCTGGAGGCCGCCAGCCTGACGCTGGTCGGAGGCACGGTCTGGGAAGCCTTGGTGACCCGCGCCCAGCTCGCCGTCCATGAGACCATTCTGATCCACGGCGGAGCTGGCGGCGTCGGCACGATCGCGATCCAGGTCGCCAAAGCGATGGGCGCGCGGGTCATCACCACGGCGCGCCGCAGCAACCATGAGTTCGTGCGTTCGCTTGGAGCCGACGAGGCGATCGACCACACGTCCGACGACTACGTCTCGGCCGTGGCGGAACTGACCAACGGGCATGGCGTGAACGTCGTGTTCGACACGATTGGCGGCGACGCCCTGACGAGAAGCGCGCTCGTCCTCGCGGACGCCGGACGGGTCGTCAGCATCGTCGATATCGCACAGCCGCAGAACCTGATCGAGGCGTGGGGCAAGAACGCCGCCTACCATTTCGTCTTCACCCGGCAGAACCGGGGCAAACTCGACGCGCTGACGAACCTGGTCGAACGCGGCCTGATCCGACCTGTCGTCGGCGCCGTGCTGCCTCTGGCTCGGATCGGCGAAGCGCACGACGTGCTCGAAAGCGGAGGCGCCCGCGGGCTTCGAGGCAAGCTGGCGATCGATGTCGTGGGAGAGACCGTCAGGCTTCCACAGCCGCGATAGATGGAGCGATGGGACGGCGGCGCTCTTCCCGGAACGCCGCCGTCTTCAGGAGGGCCGATCAGGCGGATCGCCTGACCTTACCCCCGGGTTTTCGCCAGCGTCTCGCCGTAGCGATCCTCCAGCCGGGAGAACCAGGCGGCGAGCTTGTCCTCGCCGTCGAGATAATCGACCGCGCCCACGACCCGCGCCCACTGGAAGAGGCCCGCGATCAGCATGTCGGCGAACAGCGGTTCGTCGCCGCCGAGGAACGGCTGCTGCCGCAGCAGGATCTTGATCGGCGTCATGGCCTCGCGGGCGGACGCGATCGAATGTTCCGGGTTCGCCGCCACCTCCTCGAGCGGTCGCCGGAACATCTTTTCGCGCGAGGTCCGGAAGTAGGCCTGCGTCTCGGCGTCGAGACCGTCATGGATCGCCAGCACCATGGCGCGCGACATCTTGCCGAGTAGGTATGCGGCGTGCGCGCCGACGAAACGGCTGAGCGCCACGCCGCCATCGCCGGCGAACAGCGTCAGCCGGTCCGGGAAATCGCGCTCCAGCTTCAGCGCGAGTTCGAAGGAGTCGCCCACCACCTCGTCGCCGAGCTCCACCACCGGCACGGTCTTGAAGCCGCCGCCGCGAATGTTCGGAATGTCGACGAAGCGCGCCGCGGTCGTCTCGAACGCCACGCCCTTGTGCGCGAGCGCAAGCTTGGCGGCCCAGCAATAGGGGCTCAGGCGACGGCCGTCCGCGAGCGTCAGGTCGTAGACATGGGCGTTCATCAGCGTCCTCCGGATCGTTTTTGGCTCAATCTTCTTGGCGCGCACTCTGGCATGCCAGACGAGCCGAAGGCGAGGCCGAAGTTTCTCGCTCCGTCACGTCACGCCGGATCCCGCCGCCTCGTCATGTCCTCGTCAGTCATCTCGAACGAGGATTTCTCCCATGACCGCGCGTCTCGACCCCTTCGAAGCCGAGGACGAGCGCGTCGTCGCGATCTACGTGACGCGCAACCCCGAGAAACTGATACGCGTCGAGGCGTAGCGCTGAACCCTCCTCCTCGCGCGCCTCGCGTCAGCGCCGAAGGACCGACCATCGATAGTCCGACGGTTCGAGCGGGCCGGCGGCGGCGCGCACCTGCGGAGCAGGCGGCGCGAACGCATCGTTCCCAGAGGGTGCGGGCATGCGGATCGTGATCTCGATCCAGGGCGAAAGCGCGCCGCCGGCCCAGGCCGCCGAAATTCCGTCGGCGGTCCTACGGACGCGGACCGCATCGCCCGCGACGCGCATCGCGGTGGCGGCGGAGGGAAGCGGAATGTCGGCGCCCGCCCCGCCAAGCGTCATCGGCGGCTCGAGGCGCAGCACGAGCTCGATCTCTCGCGGACCGATCGCCGCGGCGCGCACGGCCGGCGCGAGCGAGGCGCCGAGCGCCAACGCCGCCCCGCCTGTCAGCGCCGCCCTTCGATCCAGCATCGCGGCCTCCCTCGTCGCGCGACGATCAATCCGGCGCGGCTCCCCGTCAATTGCGCGCCTTGCGCGAAGGCTCGAGCCGCACCAGATTTTCTGACGCGCGACGCCTCGCGCGACCGACTGGAGCCGAAGCCGAAACATGACGACCTCTGCCCCGCTCTATCCCGCAGCCCAGCCGCCCCGCGAGGTCTTCGACCCGCTGGTGGAGCCGCGGCTCTACGAGGGCGTGCTCAGCCGGCGCATCCTCGCCTTCTGCGTGGACTTCGTGATGGTCTGCCTGCTGACCTTCGTGGCGAGCGGCGTCATCCTGATGCTGGGCTTTCTGACGTTCGGCCTGGCGTGGCTTCTGTTCGGCGGCGTCTTCCCGGCGGTCGCGATTCTCTATTCGGGCGCGACGCTCGGCGGCGACAGAGCCGCGACCTGGGGCATGCGGCTCACTGGCCTCACCTGCCGTCTGTGGCACGGCGCGAAGCCCGGCTTCGTCATCGCCGCCGCCCATGTCGTGTTCCTCTACGTCTCGATCACCTTCCTGACGCCGCTCATCCTTGCGGTCGGACTGTTCACGCGTCGCAAGCAGTTGCTGCACGACCTCGTGCTCGGCACGCTGTTCGTGGATCGCGGAACGCTCGAAGGGCGGCGCTGACGCGCCGCTTGCCGGGCGGCGAAGCGCTGATATCCTGATCGACGCTGCGTCGCGGGCGGGACCGCGGCGCTCGGCTGGACGACGCCTTGACCGCTCATTCGCGCGACACGCCGCAGTTCTATCTGACCGCGCCCTCGCCCTGTCCCTACCTCAAGGGCCAGTTCGAGAGAAAGGTGTTCACGCACCTTGTCGGCGAAGAGGCCGCGACCCTCAACGATCTGCTGACGCATGGCGGGTTCCGCCGCAGCCAGACGATCGCCTATCGGCCGGCTTGCGAAAGCTGCCGGGCCTGCGTGTCGGTCCGGGTGCGGGTGGCCGAGTTCGCGCCCACCAAGGCGTTCCGGCGGAACCGCGCGGTCAACCGCGACCTCGTGCGCGCCGAGATCGGCGCGACGCCGACGTCGGAGCAGTATTCGCTGTTCCGCGCCTATCTCGACAGCCGCCATTCCGACGGCGGCATGGCCGACATGACGGTGCTCGACTACGCCACCATGGTGGAGGACAGCCATGTGCGCACCGGCCTCGTCGAGTATCGCCGCCGCGGCCCCGACACAGCGATCAACGGCCGGGGCGCAGGTCCGCTTCTCGCGGTCGCGCTCGTCGACCGGCTCTCGGATGGGCTGTCGCTGGTCTATTCCTTCTACGATCCCGCCCAGCGCGAGCGCGGCCTCGGCACGCATGTGATCCTCGACCACATCGAGCGCGCGAGGGCGCTCGGACTGCCCTACCTCTATCTTGGCTACTGGGTCGATGGCTCGCCGAAGATGGACTACAAGCGCCGCTTCCGCCCGCAAGAATATCTCGGACCGACCGGCTGGACGCTGCGCGAGGGCGAGTAGGCTGTCGGATCTGCGCCGCTTACGGCGCCGGCGAGGAGCGCCAGATCGCGATCGCGTCCGTCGTGGAGCCGTAGACCTCTCCATCCGGCCCCCAGACGGGCGACCCTTGCGGATAGTTGTAGCTCGGCCCGAAGCTCTCCCGCAGCCGAAGACGATAGTCCGCAGGCCCTGAGGCGCGCGGCGTGAGTTCAAGCAGAGCGCCGACGTTGAACACGCCGCCCTGATACGTCGTCACGGCGAGCGCCCCGCTCCCCGCATCGCGCGCCACGCCGAGCGGAAAGCATCCCTCCCCGCCGCCGGCGAGCTTACGAACCTTCTGGAACTTCCATTTCTTTCCGCTCCCCGACGGAGGCGCCAGGCGATAAACGCCGCCGCAACCGTCCGCGCCGCCGTTGCGCGCCGCGCCGATCACGGCTCCAACCCCATCGAGCGCGATGTCGCCGATGGGCGACCCGACCTGGTTCGGGTCGCTGAAGGACTTCAGCGTCTTGAGCTTGTATGAGCCGCCGGACGTCGGCCTGAGCATATAGGCCGCCCCGAGATTGGCGGCCCCGCCCGTGAAAAGCGCGCCGTAGAGATTTCCAGCGTCGTCGCGCGTAAGCGCGGACCGCGGCGTGCAGCCGACTTCGGAGGCGAAGGTCGCGAGCGTCTTGAACTTCCAGGGCAGCGCGCCGCTCTTCTGAGGCTTCAGCTGAAACACGAGGCCGCAGTTCGACGGGCCGCCCCCTTCCGTCGTCCCGAACAGCGATCCGTCGGGCGCGAGCAGAAGGTTCGTCGAGGGCGACCCGCACAACGTCGGGCGAGAAGATTGTCCGCCGACGACTTCTTAGCCGAAATTGAACCCGTCAGCCGGTGAACCGGTTCGACTTCGGGAACCCGTGGGGAGGGAGCCTGCCCGCCTCGGCGCGGTTGCCGAGCCAGTCGCGCAGCTCCTCGCCCTTCACGAGCCGCGCGACGCCGCCATTCGTGGTGAAGCTCAGTCCTTCGGCGAGCGCGAAGACCTTGGCGTCGGAGACGCCGCCATCCTTGTAGCGCTGGAGGCGAACGCCCGAACCGCGCGCCATCTCGGCCACCTGGCCGATCGGGAACAGCAGAAGCTTCCTGTTCTCGCCCACGATCGCGACCGTGTCGCCTGACGCCTCCGCGAACTTCAGCACGGTGGCGCCGGTCTCGAGGTTCGCCACCTGCCTGCCCTTGCGGGTGGAGGACAGGAGCTGGTCCTCGCCCACCAAGA
Source organism: Chenggangzhangella methanolivorans (assembly GCF_042648545.1). Lineage (NCBI taxonomy): Bacteria > Pseudomonadati > Pseudomonadota > Alphaproteobacteria > Hyphomicrobiales > Methylopilaceae > Chenggangzhangella > Chenggangzhangella methanolivorans. The sequence continues at coordinate 989,293 of NZ_JBHRXS010000006.1, read as the reverse complement.
AGCCGCGCGCGCCGGTCGTCACCACGAGGCGCTTTCTTGCGGCCTTGTGCGCGAAGACGTCCACCACCTCGGCGCCGTCGTCGATGTCCGCCATCAAGCGGATCGGCTCGCCGTTGCCTCGTCCGCCGGGGAGCTTCGAGGCGTCGAGCGTGTAGACCTTGCCGTTCGACGTGACGACGAGGAGCTTCGCCGTGGTCTCGGTCGGAAACGAGAGCTTGAGCTTGTCGTCGGCCTTGAACGACAGGTTCGAGACGTCGGCCACATGGCCCTTGAGCGCGCGGATCCAGCCTTTTTCAGACACCACCACGGTGATCGGCTCGCGCTCGACGAAGGCGTCTGCGACGTCGGCGGCCGTCGCCGAGGGCGGCGCCTCGAAGGTCGTCCTGCGCTTGCCCAGCGGCGTGTCAGGTCCGAAGGACTTGGCGAGCGCGTCGAGCTCCTTGCCGACGCGGTTCCACTGCTTCCGCTCGGAGCCGAGCAGCGCGCGCAAGTCCTCGCCCTCCTTGGTGAGCTTCTCGTGCTCGCGCCTGATCTCGATCTCTTCGAGCTTGGCGAGCGACCGCAGGCGCATGTTGAGGATCGAGTCGGCCTGAAGCTCGGTCAGGTCGAAGGCCGCGATGAGGTCCGCCTTGGGGTCGTCGGCCTGGCGGACGATCCGGATCACCTCGTCGATGTTGAGGAAGGCGATCAGCAGGCCGTCGAGAATTTCGAGCCTGCGCACGATGGCGTCGAGCCGGTGCTGGGCGCGGCGCTGGATGACCTCGCGGCGATGGTCGAGCCAGTGACGGAGCGCGTCCTTGAGACCGAGCACAACAGGCGTCGTGCCGCGCACCAGCACGTTCATGTTGATCGGGATGCGGGTCTCGAGCTCCGTGAGCTTGAACACGCTCTCCATCATCACGACCGGATCGACCTGGCGCGCCCGCGGCTCGATCACCAGGCGGATGTCCTCGGTCGACTCGTCGCGCACGTCGACCACGAGCGGAAGCTTGCGGTCGTTGATGAGCTCGGCGATGCGCTCGACGAGCCGGCTCTTCGGCACGAGCCACGGGATCTCGGTGACGACCGCCACCCATGTGCCGCGGCCAAGGTCCTCGACCGACCAGCGCGCTCGGGTGCGGAACGAGCCGCGGCCGGTGCGGTAGCTTTCGGCGATGACCGACGCGCTGTCGACGATCACGCCGCCGGTCGGGAAGTCCGGGCCCTTCACGTGGCCGAGCAACGCTTCGGTCTCGGCGCTCGGATCGGCGAGGAGAACCCGGGCGGCCTCGACCAGCTCGAACACGTTGTGGGGCGGCACGGCGGTCGCCATGCCGACCGCGATGCCCTGGGAGCCGTTCGCGAGCAGGTTCGGGAAGGCGCCGGGCAGGACGATCGGCTCTTCTTCCGAGCCGTCATAGGTTGGGCGGAAATCGACCGCGTTCTCGTCGAGCCCGTCGAGCAGCAGGCGCGCGACCTCGGTGAGGCGCGCCTCGGTGTAGCGCATGGCCGCGGCGTTATCGCCGTCGACGTTGCCGAAGTTGCCCTGCCCCTCCACCAGCGGCCAGCGCTGCGCGAAGTCCTGCGCAAGGCGCACCATCGCGTCATAGACCGACTGGTCGCCGTGCGGATGGTACTTGCCGATGACGTCGCCGACGACGCGCGCGCATTTCTTGAAGGCCGAGCCCGGGTCGAGCTTCAGCTCCCGCATCGCCCAGAGAACCCGGCGATGCACCGGCTTCAGCCCGTCGCGGACGTCCGGCAGGGCGCGCTGCGTGATGGTGGAGAGCGCGTAAGCGAGATAGCGCTCCTCCAGCGCCGACCGGAGGTCGACCGGCAAGACGCCGTCTTCGGGCGGAGGCGCGAGTTCGCTCATCGCATCTCGTTAGGCCGGGATCCGATTCGCTTCAAGAAAAGCCGGGCGTTCCGCCTGTGGGGAACGCCCGGCTCATTGACGGTTTGGGCTTTCTGAGATCGGCTCAGCGGCCGGCGCCCTCGGCGTCGACCGAACCGCCCTGGCGGATCACGGTCGTTTCGCCCGGGACATGCTCCACCGTGGTCTTCTTGTGAACTTCGCGCATGGTGGTGTCGGGCGCCGGATGGTCGCGCGCCTGCGGGGTCGCGCCGGCGACCGGCGCGGAATAGACGCCGCTCGTGGTCGACCTGGTCACGATCTCGTCGGCCTGCGCCGCGCTCGCGAGCGCCAGCGCGGCGATGGTCGCGCAAAGGGTCAGGATCGAGGTCTTCATCGGGCTCTCCCTGTTCGGGTCGTCCGACGGCCGAAGCCGTCTCGTTCGCCTCTCGCGGTCTCAATGGCCAGAACTGGGATATCGTTCCGATGCGGCCCCTCGCGCAAAGGAGCTTTGCGCCCGAGGCCCTTGCGCGGGCGGCTTTGCGCGCCGACCTCCCGTGACGCCAGACCGACAGGAGGCGAGAAGCCCCATGCCCGTTCTTTCCGTCCTCGACCTCGCCTTCATTCCCGAGGGCGGCGACGCCGCCGTCGCGCTCCACCGGTCGCGAGATCTCGCACAGCGCGCAGAGGCGCTCGGCTACAGGCGGTTCTGGCTCGCCGAACACCACAACATGGTGGGCATCGCGAGCGCCGCGACTGCGGTCGCCATCGCGCATGTGGCGGCGGGCACGACCTCGATCCGGGTCGGCGCCGGCGGCGTGATGCTGCCCAACCACTCGCCGCTCGTGATCGCCGAGCAGTTCGGCACGCTCGAGACCCTGTTTCCGGGCCGCATCGACCTCGGCCTCGGCCGAGCGCCGGGCACCGACCAGATGACGCTGCGCGCGCTGAGGCGCGATCCGAACGCCGCCGACACGTTTCCGCAGGACGTTCTGGAGCTTCAGGCGCTGCTCGCCCCGGCGGGCGAAACCCAGAAGGTGCAGGCCGTGCCGGGCTCCGGGACGGAGGTGCCGCTCTGGATCCTTGGCTCCAGCCTCTTCGGCGCGCAGCTCGCCGCGGCGCTTGGCCTGCCTTACGCCTTCGCCTCGCATTTCGCGCCGGACGCCCTCGATCCCGCGCTCGAGATCTATCGCGCGCGGTTCCAGCCTTCACAGCAGCTCGGCGCGTCCTACGCCGCCGTCGGCGTCAACGTGATCGCGGCAGAGACCGATGAGGAGGCGCGGCGGCTGTTCACTTCGGCGCAGCAGAGCTTCACCCGCATGTTCCGGGGGACCCGCGGCAAGCTTCCGCCGCCGATCGACGACATCGACGCCTTCTGGAGCCCGCGCGAGAAGATGCAGGCCTCCTCCATGCTCGCCTGCTCGGTGGTCGGATCTCCGGAGACCGTCCGACGCGGGCTCGAAGAGCTCGCCGAGCGCACGGGCGCGGACGAGTTCATCGTCGCGGCCGCGATCTGGGACCACGAGGCGCGCAAGCGCTCCTACGAGATCGTCGCGGAGGTCTCGGGCATGAGAACCGCGCCGAAGCTTGCGGCCTGCGGCTGAGTCTGGCCTCAGACCGCCCGCTTGGCGAAGCTTGCGAGCAGCGCCGCGCGCGCGTCCGGCGGTTTCATGCCGCGCGGCTCCCAGACATGGGCGTTGAGAAAAAAGCCGGTGAGCGCGAAACCCGCCGCGACGTCATCGGGCGTCGGCGAGGCGTTGGGTCCGCGCGCGAGCAGAAAAGGCGGCAGCGCGAACAGGCGTTGCGCGTAAGGCGCGCCGGCTTCCCGGCCGACCGCTCGGCCGGATTTCGGCGAAACATAGGCGAGGTCGTCGGTTTCGCCAGTCGCCGCGCAAGCCGTGAGATCAAGTCCGAAGCCGAGTTCCTCCAGCACGGCGAGCTCGAGGCGCACCAGCAACGCAGGCGCCGCTTCCGGATCGTCGAGATGGTCGGCGACGATCTCGGCGGTCTCGTAAAGCGCTGCGTGAGGATCGCGCTCGGCGAGCAGCCGCAGCAGGCCGGCGAGATGGCCGACGCCGTGCAGCGCCTCGGCGCGCTCCATCAGCCGCCCGGCCCGCGAGGCGAGCGGCTCGACCACGAAGGCGCCAAGATGGTCGTCGAGCCGCGCGCGCCATGTCGCCCGCACCGTGTTGCCGGGCTGAAGCGTCGGCCGCAGTCTTTTCGAACGCCCGCCCCGAACGAGGCCGAGATGGCGACCATGCTCGCGCGTGAACAGCTCGAGCGTCACGGAGGTTTCCCCGTGGCGCCGCACCCCGAGGATCAGTCCGTCATCGGTCCATTGCATGAGCAGAAGATGGCGCCGCGCGGGCGCGACGTCACGCGGAGAGCGCGCAGAGCCCCTGCCCCTCATTCCGGCTCTTCGCTGCGCTTCGGCCGGAACGACGGTGAGGCCATCCCGACCGAACAGCTCGGTCAGGCCTGACGCATCCGTAAGTCTGGTGGTGAACGAAGACTTATGCTCGTCATTCGACCAACAATTCTCTCTTAAGCACAGCAAAAACAACGGGGTGGCGATTTAGGGACATTTAACCCGGCCGGGGTCATTCACGCCCTCGAACGACCCGCCGGCGCAAGGACCGCGGGTTTCTTGTCGGGGAAATTTCGATGGTTCGCTCTCTCGCTCTCGGCGCGGCTCTCTCCGCCGCCCTTCTCTCCACCTCGGCCTTCGCCGCCGACCTTCCGATGGAAGCCGCGCCGGCCGTCATCGCCGTGCCGTCCTTCAGCTGGACCGGCGCCTATCTCGGCGTCCAGGCCGGCTACGGCAAGGATCGTCTGGGCGGCGGCGCGTTCCGGCCGAAGGGCGCGCTGATCGGCGGCTACGCCGGCTATAACTATCAGTTCGACGCTTCCCCGCTCGTTGTCGGCGTCGAGACCGACTTCAACTGGTCGGACCAGGACGACAAGGTCAGCTTCGCTCCGTTCGGCAGCGTGAAGGCTGACGTGAAGTGGGCCGGCGCCACCCGCGGCCGCGTCGGCGTCGCGTTCGATCGCGTCATGGTCTACGGCGCGGCGGGCGTCGCCTATGCGCGCGTCAAGGGCACCGGCACGGGCGGCGCGGCGACCCAGTCCCGCAGCTTCACCGGCTGGACGGCCGGCGGCGGCGCCGAATACGCCTTCACCGACAACGTCGTGGGCCGCGCCGAGTACCGCTACGCGGATTACGGCCGCCGCAGCGGCGTGAAGCTCACCGAGAACCGGGTCATGGGCGGCCTCGCCTACAAGTTCTGATCCGCACGATCGGACCAAAGAAAAACCCCGCGGTTTCGGCCGCGGGGCTTTTTGTTGGCTCACGGGCCGCCCAAGGCGACGCTCGGAGAGATCAGTCGAGCGCCTTGAGCGCCGCCCTGCCGGCGTAGATCGCCTGGGCGCCGAGCTCCTGCTCGATGCGCAGCAGCTGATTGTACTTCGCGATCCGGTCCGAACGGGCGAGCGAGCCGGTCTTGATCTGCCCGCAATTGGTCGCGACCGCGAGGTCCGCGATGGTCGCGTCCTCGGTCTCGCCGGAGCGGTGGCTCATCACGGCCGTGTAGCCGGCGCGCTGGGCCATGTCGACGGCGGCGAGCGTCTCGGTCAGCGAACCGATCTGGTTGACCTTGACCAGGATCGAGTTGGCGACGCCCTTCTTGATGCCCTTCGACAGACGCTCGACATTCGTGACGAACAGGTCGTCGCCGACCAGCTGGCACTTGTCGCCGACGAGCTCGGTGACGGCCTTCCAACCCTCCCAGTCGTCCTCGGCCATGCCGTCTTCGATCGAGACGATCGGGTAGTTCTTCACGAGCTTGGCGAGGTACTTGGCCTGCTTCTCGGGGTCGCGGGTCTCGCCCTCGCCCTCGTAGACATACTTGCCGTCCTTGAAGAACTCGGTCGCGGCGCAATCGAGCGCGATGTAGACGTCCTTGCCCGGCTTGAAGCCGGCCTTCTCGACCGACTTCATGACGAAGTCGAGCGCGACCTCGGCCGAGGAAAGGTTCGGAGCGAAGCCGCCCTCGTCGCCGACATTGGTGTTGTGGCCGGCGTCCTTCAGCTGCTTCTTCAGCGTGTGGAAGATCTCCGCGCCGGTGCGCAGCGCCTCCGAGAAGCTCTCGGCGCCCACCGGCATGATCATGAATTCCTGGAAGTCGATCGGGTTGTCGGCGTGCGCGCCGCCGTTGACGATGTTCATCATCGGCACCGGAAGGACGCGGGCCGAGACGCCGCCGACATAGCGATAGAGCGGCGTCATGGAGCTCGCCGCCGCGGCCTTGGCGGTCGCGAGCGAGACGCCTAGGATCGCGTTCGCGCCGAGCCGCGCCTTGTTGGGCGTGCCGTCGAGCGCGATCAGGGTCTCGTCGATCTTCACCTGCTCCTCGGCGTCGAAGCCGCCGATCGCGTCGAAGATCTCGCCGTTGACGGCGTCGACCGCCTTGGTGACGCCCTTGCCCAGATAACGCTTCTTGTCGCCGTCGCGGAGCTCGACCGCCTCATGCGCGCCGGTCGAGGCGCCGGAGGGCACCGCGGCGCGACCCTGGCTGCCGTCCTCGAGCGTGACGTCCACCTCGACGGTCGGATTGCCGCGGCTGTCCAGGATCTCGCGGGCGACGATGTCGACGATTGCGGTCATGTGGCGGGCTCCGAAGGCTGAGATGGAGGAGGTCGGCGCACCTCTAGCGGATGGCGCGCCACCGCGAAAGATCGCGCTTGGCCCCAGGCTGCGCTAAATCCGCCCGAGATTTCAGGAGATCCCATGAGCGACCTTCAGCTCGGCCGGCAGACGCCGCTTCCCGCATCCCCCGAAGAGGCGGAGCTCGACCGCGTTCCCAATCCCCATACGGACGTCGACTACGTCGTCCGCTTCGCCGCGCCGGAGTTCACCTCGCTCTGCCCCGTGACCGGCCAGCCGGATTTCGCCCATCTCGTCATCGACTACGCGCCGGGCGCGTGGCTGGTGGAGTCCAAATCGCTGAAGCTCTATCTCGGCTCGTTCCGCAACCACGGCGCCTTCCACGAGGACTGCACGGTCGCGATCGGCAAGCGGCTCGTCGCGGCGCTCGCCCCGAAGTGGCTGAGGATTGGCGGCTACTGGTATCCGCGCGGCGGCATTCCGATCGACGTATTCTTCGAGACCGGCGAACGCCCCGCAAGCCTCTGGGCGCCGGACCAGGGCGTGCCGCCGTATCGCGGACGGGGGTGACCGCATGTGTCGCGCCAGAAACGGAATGGGCGCAAATACGGCGGCGCGCCGTCGCCGAACCGTCACGCTGGCCGTGCCGGCGGACTCCCGCGCCGAGAGCCGCTAGGACGCGGTCTCGTGAGACGCCGCCGCCGCGAATACGCCCCAAGCGCCCCCCACCTTCCATGCCGTGAACGACGCATGCGAAGTTGGAAGGCGCTGATGATCCCCGATACGAATTCCGAGCGGCGCCCCGACGACGTGCTGGTCATCACGAACGGCGACGCGGCAGTCGCCCGGCTGGAGGCAGCCGGCGTCGCCGGCCGGATCCTCGCCTGGCGCGACGTCCTGCATGACGGCCCGGTGCCGGCGATGAGCGGCCTCGAACGTCTGTCGGCGATCCGCGCGACTTTCATTTCCTCCGACCTCGGGCTCGGAGCCGAGGAGGTCGCGACCGAATTCCGGTCGCGCGACGCCGCCATTCGCCGGCATTCGGGCTTCCAAAGAGTCGAGATCTGGCTCGAGCACGACCTCTACGACCAGTTGCAACTGCTGCAGATCCTCGACTTCTTCCGCGGTGAAGATCGTCTCGAGGGGCTCCATCTCGTCCAGGCCGACGACTATCTCGGCCATCAGGGACCGGACTCGATGCGGCGCCTCGCCGAGGCGGCCGCGCCGGTGACGCACGAGCAACAGAGCCTCGCGAGCGAGGCTTGGGAGGCGTTCACTGCGCCGACCCCCCATCGGCTCGCCGATCTCGCCCAGTCCGATACCAGCGCCCTGCCCTATCTTGGCCGCGCGCTGAACCGCCTGCTGGCGGAGCTGCCCGACCCGCTGATGGGGCTCACCCTCACCGAGGAGCGGGCGTTGTCGCATCTTGCGCGCGAGGAGACGACCACCGGCGAACTCTTCCGCCGCGTGAGCGAAGAGGACGACGCGCAGTTTCTGGGCGACGCCAGCTTCTTTCGCCGGCTCGACGGGCTGGCGTTCGGCGACAGGCCGCTGATCGAAGGGCTGCCCGGGCCCTCGCAGGACCATTGCGGCTCAAGGCCCACGCCCGACCGGGGCTACGCCGAGTTCGCCCGGGCGCGCCTGCGGCTCACCCGCACGGGGCGCGCGGTGCTGTCGGGGCGGCTCGACCACCGGGTCGTCAACGGCGCCGACCACTGGGTCGGCGGCACGCATGTGTCGGCCGCAGCCTATATCCGCTACGACCGCGCCAACGCGCAGCTCGTGGCGCAGACTTAGGCCTTTCAGGCGCGGGCGCGTGTCCAGCCGAAGCCCTGGCCGGTCGCCTCCGCAGGTTCGAGCGCCTTCCGCAGAGCCGCCAGCGAGGCCGCCTGCTCATCGCTCGGCGGACCGTCGACGTTGGCGATGCGGTCCACCATGGCGAAGAGATCGTCGCGCTCCTCCGGCGTCAGCCGGTCGCTCGGCAAGGGCGCGACGTCCTGGATCGCGGCGGTGACGCTCGGCGTCTTGGTGCAGGCGAAGCGCGCATAGGACTGGCGCTCGGCGAGGTCGCCCTCAAGCGACAGCACGCCGCGCATCTCGGCCCCGATGGCGGAGAGCTGGGCCGCTGAATAATCGCCCTTCTGGCGCGCGACGAGGTACATCAGGACGGTCGCGGCGTCGCGCGGATCAGCGATCAACGTGATCGGCGCGCGAGCCTCGGCGTCGAGGGCCGCCGCCCGTCGCTTGGCGTTGCGCCGCCCGGTGAGCATGCCGCCGACGGCCTTGTGGCCGTCCATGAAGATGAACCAGTAGACTCCCCAGAAGAAGAGCCCGCTGAGGATCGTCGCGATGATCGGCATGCCGTCTTCCCCCGTCGAAGCCGGAACGGTCTTGCCGCCGCGGCTTCGATCAGTATCGGGGCGGACTGTCGCAATCAATCAATTGATCAACAGGACGAACCTGAGGCGGATCAGGCCGCTTTGGCGATCTTGTCGAACGCCATCAGGCGCTCGAGCAGCGCCGGCATGTCCTTGAGCGCGACCATGTTCGGACCGTCCGAGGGGGCGTGGTCGGGATCCGGGTGGCTCTCGATGAAGAGCCCCGCCACGCCGACCGCCACCGCGGCGCGCGCGAGAACGGCGACGTATTCGCGCTGGCCGCCCGAAGACGTGCCCTGCCCGCCCGGCTGCTGCACCGAATGGGTGGCGTCGAAGATCACCGGCGCGCCGGTCTTGGCCATCTCGGGCAGCGCGCGCATGTCGGAGACGAGCGTGTTGTAGCCGAACGAGGCCCCGCGCTCGGTGAGCAGCACCTTCGGGTTCCCGGCGCCGGTGAGCTTGGCCACCACGTTCTTCATGTCCCAGGGCGCGAGAAACTGACCCTTCTTGACGTTGACGACGCGGCCCGTCGCGGCGGCGGCGAGCAACAGGTCGGTCTGGCGGCAGAGGAACGCCGGGATCTGCAGCACGTCGACGGCCTCGGCCACGGCTGCGCACTGATGGGCGTCGTGGACGTCGGTCAGCGTCGGCAGGCCGAGGCTCTCGCGGATCTCGGCGAAGACCGGCAGCGCCGCCTCGAGCCCCATGCCGCGCTGCGCGTTCGCGCTGGTGCGGTTGGCCTTGTCGAACGAGGTCTTGAACACCAGCCCGATCCCGAGCTTGCCCGCGATCTCCTTGAGCGCGGAGGCGACCTCGAGCGCGTGCTCGCGGCTTTCCATCTGGCAGGGGCCTGCGATGAGCGCGACCGGAAGGTCGTTGCCGAAGCGGACCTTGCCGGCGCCTTCGCCGATTTCGACGACGCCCTGCGGGCGGTTCTGGACAGGTGCGTTCATCGGGCGGTGCTCCGGTTCGTTCGGCCGTGCGACCTATCAGGCCGCGCGCGCCTCTTCCAGCACAAGCGTGAGGCCGAAATGATCCGTCCCCGGCGCAATCTGCGCGCGAGGCGCGGCGATGCGGATGGCGGCGAGCCGCATTCCGTCCCCCTGCGGAGCCTCGACGCCGGTGAGTTGGCGGAACGCGAACGGGGTGAGCACGTCGAGCGTCCCGCGCGGCGTCGCGATCGACAGCCCGAGCGAGGTGGCGCGAAAATCGTGGACGCCTGTGAACGCCTTGAGGAAGACGTGGTGATCCGAGGGATTTTCGGCCGTCAGGATCGCCCCGAGGATTGTGGTCGCGCCGTTTGGATGGCGCTGCGCCTCTTCGCTCCAGAAGTTGTCCGGGAATTTGTGATCGCAAGCGAAGAAGAGCGCGTCCGGCGAGGCGGCGTCCTGCGCGAAAGCGAGCTCGAACGCGACATGGACGTCTGAGCCCTCGGCGCGCGTCCCGCGCCGCTCGAAAAAGAACGGCTGGAAGTCTCCGATCCCAAAGCGCGCGAATGCTGCGGCGTCGCCGCGCGCATCGGGGCATTCGAGCGCGATGCCGGAGCCGCCCTCGCCTGCCCGCGCAAGCAGGTCGCGATGGAAGGCGGCGAAGGACGGCTGGCCCGGCGCGGCGTCCGGAACCGGCGCGTGGTCGCCTATGGCCAGGATCTCGATGAACGCGCCGGGGAACTGGACGATGCGGTTCTTGGTGCCGAACGGATGGCGGTTCTCGGACGAGACCCTGAAGCCGAGCCGCTCATAAGCCGCAGCCGCAGCGTCGAGGTCGCGCACGAGGTGGATGAGGTGATCAAGGCCGCGCGCCGTCATCGCCTGACGGGCCTCAGGCGCGCGCTCAGCCGGTCGAATTCGTCGCGGGCTTCGTCGAGGCCCAGCGCGCCTTCCGGCCAGGGCGCGCTTGGAGCCAGCAGCGTCTTCTCGACGACGCCCACATAAGCCTCGACGTCGAACTCTCCTAGGAGGCCGTCGAGCACGATGTAGGTCACCTGACTGAAACTCGCGTCGTCGAGCCGGCCGTCGGTCTTCAGGTAGAACGCCATGTCCACATTGTCCGCCGCCGCCGCAGGCTTCAGCCTCATGTCGGCGGGCGGATAGTCGACGCCGAACATCTTGAGCATGTAGTCGACCGGCATGCGCTGCCGGAAGGGGACCACTTTCCAGCCGGGGATCTCGGGCGCGCCCTCCACATAATCGATGACCGCCCCGAACCGCTCCCTCTGGCCGTCGGCCGAGATGACGAACTGCGCCGAACCGTCCTTGAAGCCGACTTCGCAGATGACGTTTTCGAACGCGGCGTCGAACTGCTCGTTCAGCTCCGCGTAGAGCTTCATCCGCTCGTCCTCCGAGGCTTCCGGCTCCACGATTCGCGCGAGACGACCCGCGTTCACGGAAAACCACGCCCAGAACTTTGCGGGCGTGGACCGCATCACACCAGCCGGCTCTGCGTCAGCGCCGCGCCGACGAAGCTCGCGAACAGCGGATGCGGCTCGAACGGCCGCGACTTGAGCTCGGGGTGGAACTGGACGCCGACGAACCAGGGATGGTCGACATGCTCGACGATCTCCGGCAGCAGCCCGTCGGGCGACATGCCAGAGAAGATCAGGCCGCGCTGCTCCAGCCGGTCGCGATACGCGGTGTTGACCTCATAGCGGTGGCGGTGGCGCTCGGAGATGTCGGTCGCGCCGTAGATCTCGGCCGCCTTCGAGCCGAGCTTCAGCGTCGCGTCGTAGGCGCCCAGACGCATGGTGCCGCCGAGATCGCCGGCCGCGAAACGCTTCTCGAGTTCGTTGCCCTTCACCCATTCGGTCATCAGGCCGACGATCGGCTCGGGCGTCGGGCCGAACTCGGTGGAGTTGGCCTCGGTCACGCCGGCGAGATTCCGCGCCGCCTCGATCACCGCCATCTGCATGCCGAAGCAGATGCCGAAATACGGCACCTTGCGCTCGCGCGCGAAGGTCGCGGCCTTGATCTTTCCTTCAGCGCCGCGCTGGCCGAAGCCGCCCGGAACCAGAATGCCGTGGACGTGCTCGAGGAACGGCGTCGGATCTTCGCGCTCGAAGATCTCGCTCTCGATCCAGTCGACGTTGACCTTCACGGTGTTGGCGACGCCGCCGTGCACGAGCGCCTCGTAGAGCGACTTGTAGGCGTCCTTCAGACCCGTGTACTTGCCCACGATCGCGATCGTGACCTCGCCCTCCGGGTTCTTGATCCGGTGGGTGATGTTGCGCCAGCCGGACAGATCCGGCGGCGAGCCCGGCTCGATCCCGAAGGCGCGCAGCACTTCGACGTCGAGGCCCTCGCGGTGGTAGGCCTCTGGCACCTCGTAGATGGTGCCGACGTCGCGGGCCTCGATCACGGCCGTCTCGCGGACGTTGCAGAACAGGCCGAGCTTGCGGCGCTCTTCGGGCGGAATCGGCCTGTCGCAGCGGCACAGCAGGATATCGGGCTGGATGCCGATCGAGCGCAGCTCCTTGACGGAGTGCTGGGTCGGCTTGGTCTTCAGCTCTCCGGCGCTCGGGATGTAGGGCAGCAGCGTCAGGTGGATGTAGATGCAGTCTCCGCGCGGCAGGTCGTTGCCGAGCTGGCGGATCGCCTCGAAGAACGGCAGGCCCTCGATGTCGCCGACCGTGCCGCCGATCTCGACCAGCACGAAGTCGAAGTCGTCGTTGCCCTCGCGGACGAAGGCCTTGATGGCGTCGGTGACGTGCGGGATCACCTGCACGGTGCCGCCGAGATAATCCCCGCGGCGCTCCTTGGCGATGATGTCGCGATAGATGCGGCCTGTCGTGATGTTGTCGCGGATCGAGGCCGGCTGGCCGGTGAAGCGCTCGTAATGGCCGAGGTCGAGGTCGGTCTCGGCGCCGTCGTCGGTGACGAACACCTCGCCGTGCTGGGTCGGGCTCATCGTGCCCGGATCGACATTGAGATAGGGATCGAGCTTGCGCAGCCGCACCGAATAGCCGCGCGCCTGAAGCAGGGCTCCGAGCGCCGCGGAGGCGAGGCCCTTGCCAAGCGAGGACACCACTCCGCCGGTGATGAAGACGTAGCGCGCCATTCCGTCTCTCAGGTTGATCGGCCGACGCCGCGGCGAACCACGACTCGTCAGCCTTAGACGCAGCCGTCCCGATTCGGGGAGCCGGCGCCGTCCCTTGTCCACATCGCAGACCCCAAAACGCACGCGCGCCCGCCGTCCGTGACGAAGCCGGGAGGCGGGATCGCGAGAACGTGCGTTCGGGCCGTCGCCCCTAATAGACCGAAGGGCTCCCCTCGCGCAAAGGGCGCCGGCGAAAGGCGGCCGCGCGCGCCTGCGCGTTGCCCGCGTCCTTCCGCGCGGATAGCATCCGAGCGCTCGCACGATCCCCGACGCGAGGAGCGATGATCCCGACTTTGCGTACGCAGACCTTCCTGGGTCGCCAGCTCCGGCGGGCGACAGCGCTCGTCGCGGCCGCGGCGACGGCGCTCGTCGGCGTGACCGCCCCGGCCTCCGCCCAGACGCCGCGCGGCATGCCCGTCATCCGCGACGCCGAGATCGAGGGGCTGCTGCGCGACTACATGGCGCCGATCTTCAAGGCGGCGGGCATCAACGAGGGCGTGGTCGAGATCACGATCATCAACTCGAAGGAGTTCAACGCCTTCGTGGCCGACGGCCGGCGCATCTTCGTCAACATCGGCACGCTGATGGAAGCCAAGACCCCGAACGAGGTCATCGGCGTGCTCGCGCACGAGACCGGCCACATCGTCGGCGGCCATCTGGCCAGACTCCGCCAGCGGCTCGACCAGGCCCAGACGATGTCGATCGTCGCGATGCTGCTCGGCATCGGAGCCGCGGCCGGAGCGGTGGCGACCAGTCGCCCGGGCGACAACGCCGGCGGCGCGGTCGCAGGCGCGGTGATGGCGCCGCAGGAGGCGATCCGCCGCTCGCTGCTCTCCTACCAGCGCGGCGAGGAGCAGGCGGCCGACCGATCGGCGATCAGCTACCTGAACAAGTCCGGCCAGTCGGCCAAGGGCATGCTGACGACGTTCCAGCGTTTCGAGAGCCAGATCGCGTTCTCCAAGCGCTTCATCGACCCCTACGCGCAGAGCCATCCGATGCCGGCCGACCGCATCGCGAACCTTCAGGATCTCGCGAAGAAGAGCCCCTATTACGACAAGCTCGACCCGCCGGCGCTTCAGGCGCGCCACGACATGATGCGCGCCAAGCTCTACGGCTTCACGGACACGCCGCAGGGCGTCGGCCGGCGCTACCCGCCGAGCGACATGAGCCTGCCGGCCCGCTACGCGAGGGCGATCGCCTCCTACCGGTCGTCGCCGATCGACAGCGCGGCCGCGCAGATCGACGACCTCATCCGCGCCCAGCCCAACAATCCCTGGTTCCACGAGCTCAAGGGGCAGGCCTATCTCGAGAACGGGCGCCCGGCGCAGGCCGTGCCCGAGCTTCGCAAGGCGCTGTCGCTCGCCCCGGGCGCGACGCCGATCCGCACCATGCTCGGACAGGCGATGAACGCCGGCGGCGGCAAGGGCGGCGACGCGGTGGCCGAACTCACCCGCGCCACTGCGCGCGATCCGAAGAACGCCGAGGGTTTTCGGCAGCTCGCCATCGCGCTCGCCAAGAAGAACAAGATTCCCGAGGCCGACCTCGCCTCGGCGCAGGCGGCCTTCGCCGAGGGCGACTACGGCACCGCGCGCCAGATCGCGAACCGCGCCAAGGCCGGCTTCAAGACGGGCACGCCGAACTGGCTGAAGGCCGACGACATCGCGACCTACACGCCGCAGAAGATGAACTGAGGCGAACTGCGTGCTTCGAGACGCTCGTCGGAGACGAGCTCCTCAGCATGAGAAGCGTCGGTGACGTCTCGGCGGGAGATTTGGCGCGCACGACATCGAATAGCCAAACTCCGCCACATTCCTCATGCTGAGGAGCCGGCCAAAGCCGGCGTCTCGAAGCACGCAGCACGTTCTGTCGTCCGCACCGCTCCGATCTGACACGGAAACCACCACCATGCCCCTCTTCCCCCGCCTCGCCCTCGCCGGCGCGCTGATCGCCGCGGCCGCAGGTCCGGCGTTCGCCTTCGACGCCAAGGAGAAGGAGGAGATCGGCAAGATCGTCCGCGAATATCTCGTGACCAATCCAGAGGTGCTCTACGAGGCGCAGCAAGAGTGGAACCGGCGCCAGCAGGCCAAGCTCGCCGAGCAGCGCGCCGACGTGCTGAAGACCTATGTGTCGAAGATCGACGAGAAGAAGCTGCACGCCGTCCTCGGCAATCCGAAGGGCGACGTCACGCTGGTCGAGTTCTTCGACTACAATTGCGGCTTCTGCCGCCGCGCCATCAAGGACATCGACGCGCTCGTCGACAACGACCCGAACCTGCGCGTCGTGGTGATGGAGCTTCCGGTCATCCGCGAAGAGTCGGTCGGGGCCGCGCAGGTCTCGATCGCCCTGAACCGCATCGCCCCGGACAAGTTCCGCGCCTTCCACGACAAGCTGCTCGGCGGCCAGTCGCTCGCGACCCGCGACAAAGCGCTCGCGGTCGCGACCGAGGTCGGCGTCGACCGCAAGAAGCTCGAGGCCGCGATGGGCGCGCCGGAGGTCGAGGCGACCCTGCTCGAATCGAAACAGCTCGCCGACGATCTCGGCGTCGAGGCGACGCCGACCTACGTGATCGGCGAGGCCGTGGTGCCGAACACGCGCGGGATCGTCGACGACCTCAAGGGCCGGGTCGCGGCGCTTCGGAAGTGCGGCAAGGCCATGTGCTGAGCCGATCGCCGGCGGTCCGGCGCGCCCGACCGCCGGCGGTTCCGCGCAGCCTTCGAACCCTCCTGTTCCGGAATCGCTTGGGTTCGGGCCGCGTCTTTCCTATAAGGCGGCGTTCTGCGGCTTCCGGCCGCGCCCGTCCCGGCGGCCAGCCGGGCCGCCTCAGCGAAGCGTCCCTTGAACCCAGTGGTCTTCATCCTCAATGGACCGAACCTCAATCTGCTCGGGCTGCGCGAGCCGGCGGTCTATGGCTCGGCGACGCTCGGCGACGTCGAGGCTCGTTCGCGCGACGTCGCCGACGGACTCGGCCTGTCGGTCGTGTTCCGCCAGTCCAATCATGAGGGCGAGCTGATCGACTGGATCCAGGAGGCGAGGCAGGCGGCGGACGGCGTCGTGATCAACGCCGCCGGGCTGACCCACACCTCGGTCGCCCTGCAGGACGCGCTGCGCGCGGTGGAAAAACCGATCGTCGAGGTCCACATCTCGAACATTCACGCCCGCGAAAGCTATCGCCACCATTCCTACATTTCCGCCGTCGCCGACGGCGTCATCGTCGGCCTCGGGATCGACGGATACGAATTCGCCCTTCACGCGCTCGCGCGTCGCATCCGCCGGGACGGCGGCCCCGCGACGATCGCGGTCTGACCGCGGAAAGCGGCCCCGGAGACGGAGCATACCCACATGAAGACTTGCCGCCGATGAGCAAAGCACCCGTCCGCCACAACGACGACCAGGCCTTCGTCCGAGAGCTCGCCGAGCTGCTCGAGGAGAAAGGCCTGAGCGAGATCGAGATCGAGCGCGGCGACTTCCGCGTCCGCGTCGCGCGCCAGCTCACCGCCGGCCCGGCCGTCGCGCCGGTCTACGCCGCTCCCGCGGCGGCATCCGCCGCGCCGGCCGCCGCCGCCGACGATCCGGCCAAGCATCCGGGCGTCGTGACGTCGCCGATGGTGGGGACCGCCTATCTGGCGCCCGAGCCCGGCGCGAAGGCCTTCGTCGAGGTCGGCGCCAGCGTCCGGCAGGGCCAGACGCTGCTGATCGTCGAGGCCATGAAGACCATGAACGCGATTCCCGCGCCGCGCGCCGGCACGGTTCGCGAAATCCTCGTCGCCGACGGCCAGCCGGTCGAATTCGGCGAACCGCTCATCATCGTCGACTGACCCGATGGCCGGCATCGACAAGGTCCTGATCGCCAACCGCGGCGAGATCGCGCTGCGCATCCTGCGCGCCTGCAAGGAGCTCGGCATCGCGACGGTGGCGGTCCATTCGACCGCCGACGCCGACGCCATGCATGTGCGCCTCGCCGACGAGAGCGTCTGCATCGGCCCGCCGGCCGCGCGCGACAGCTACCTCAACATCCCGGCGCTGCTGGCCGCCTGCGAGATCACCGGGGCGGACGCGGTGCATCCCGGCTACGGCTTTCTCTCGGAGAACGCGCGCTTCGCCGAGATCCTCGAGGAGCACAACCTCACCTTCATCGGCCCCAAGCCGGGGCACATCCGGATCATGGGCGACAAGATCGAGGCGAAGCAGACGGCCAAGCGCCTCGGCATTCCGGTCGTGCCGGGCTCGAACGGCGGCGTCACCGACGAGGTCGAGGCGATGCGCGTCGCCAAAGAGATCGGCTTCCCGGTGCTCGTGAAGGCGGCGGCGGGCGGCGGCGGGCGCGGCATGAAGGTCGCCAAGACCGAGGACGATCTCGTCGAGGCGCTGCAGACCGCGCGTTCGGAGGCCAAGGCCGCCTTCGGCGACGACGCTGTCTATCTTGAAAAATATCTCGGCCAGCCGCGCCACATCGAGATCCAGGTGCTCGGCGACGGCGAAGGCGCGGCGATCCATCTCGGCGAGCGCGACTGCTCGCTGCAGCGCCGTCACCAGAAGGTCTGGGAAGAGGCCCCCTCGCCTGCGCTCAACGCGGCCGAGCGCGAGCAGATCGGCGAGACAGTCGCGGCCGCGATGCGCGAACTGAAGTACCGCGGCGTCGGCACGATCGAGTTTCTTTACGAAAACGGCCGCTTCTACTTCATCGAGATGAACACCCGCATCCAGGTCGAGCATCCGGTGACCGAGATGGTCACAGGGATCGATCTGATCAACGAGCAGATCCGGATCGCGGGCGGCGCGCGTCTCGGCATCGCCCAGGAAGACGTGATCTTCCGCGGCCACGCCATCGAGTGCCGGGTGAACGCCGAGCATCCCGAGACCTTCCGGCCCTCGCCCGGCCGCATCGCCTACTACCACGTGCCCGGCGGCCTCGGCGTGCGCGTCGACAGCGCGGCCTATCAGGGCTACGCGATCCCGCCGAACTACGACTCGATGATCGGCAAGCTGATCGTCCACGGCCGCAACCGCACCGAATGCCTGATGCGGCTGCGGCGCGCGCTCGACGAGTTCGTGGTCGACGGCGTCGACACCACCCTTCCGCTGTTCCGCCGGCTGGTGCGCAACGCCTCGATCCAGGACGGCGAGTACGACATCCACTGGCTCGAGAAGATGCTGGCGGAGTCGCAGGGCGGGGAGTGAAACGCGCGGACGCCGACTGCGTGCTTCGAGACGCGCCTTCGGCGCTCCTCAGCATGAGGAAGGTGGAGGCCCGAACGTTTCGGTATATTTTCGCTCCACGGTCCTCATGCTGAGGAGCCTTCCGCAGGAAGGCGTCTCGAAGCACGCAGTTCGCGCCCGCAGCCGAGTCGCTCCCGTATGACCCGCATCAACGACGTCCTCGTCGAGATCACGCCGGAGGTCCTGCTCAAGGCCTACGCCTGCGGGATCTTTCCGATGGCGGAGAGCGCGAACGACCCCGGCCTGTTCTGGATCGAACCGGAGCAGCGCGGCGTTCTCCCGCTCGACGATTTCCGCGTTTCCGATCGTCTCGCGCGCACCGTGCGGGGCGACCGCTTCGAAATCCGGATCGACTCTGCGTTCGACGCCGTAATGGAGGGCTGCGCCGCGCCGGCCCCCGGGCGGCAGAAGACCTGGATCAACGAACGCATCCGGAAGCTTTACGGCGACCTCCACGCGATCGGGCGCTGCCACAGCGTCGAGGCCTGGGCGGACGGCCGTCTCGTCGGCGGGCTCTACGGCGTGCGGCTCGGCGCCGCCTTCTTCGGCGAGAGCATGTTCCATGTCGAGCGCGACGCCTCGAAGGTCGCGCTGGTCCACCTCGTCGCCAGGCTGAAGGTCGGCGGCTTCCATCTGCTCGACACCCAGTTCGTGACGGACCACCTTCGTCGATTCGGCGCAGTCGAGACGCCGCGGCGCGACTATCATCGTCTGCTCGAGGCCGCGCTTGCGCATGAGGGCGATTTCTTCGTCTGGCCCCGCGAAAAAATCATGAGCGGCGCCGAAGCCTTGGGCGCGATTGGAGTCGCTCCGGTAACGCTTCGGTAACGACATTCGAACGTTACTCGTCGGATGTCGCCCGAGGGTTACACCGATGACCGCCGCTCTCCCCAAGCCTGACCAATCCTTCAGCCGCGCCATCGCGGACTGGAAAGGCGAACCCGCCGAGGACGCCGCCTTCTCGTCCGGCGATCCGCTCGAGCCCCCTTACGAGCGCGATCGTGCGCGCTGGTCCTTCGCCCCTTACGCGCTCGCGGCGGCGCTCGCGATCGGCGCGGGGGCGGCCGCCGCCTCCTTCGCGACGGCGCCGGCGCTGACCGATTCGCTTGACACCGTCGCGGCGCTCGACGCCCGCGCGGTCGGGCTCGACTCGAACATCGATCCGAGCGGCCAGCAGAAGAAGGCCGCGGCCCTCAACAAGGACATGACCGCGCTCCGCAACGAGGTCTCGCGCCTCCAGCGCGCGCTCGACCAGTCGAAGCAGAGCCAGTCGCAGCTGTCGAAGTCGGCCGCCAACGCCGCCGCCAACAGCCAGGACGAGGTCCGCGCCCTCAAGTCCGAGCTCGCCGGCCTCCAGAAGACGCTCGACGCGACCCGTGACCAATCGAGCTCCAAGATCGAGACGCTCTCGGCCAAGCTCGACCAGTCGAAGGGCGACGCCCAGCGCGTGGCCGAGATGCAGGAGCGTCTCGACCGCATGGAGAAGCAGGCGACCGAGGTTCGTCAGGCCGCGGAAGCCAGGCAGAACGAACAGCAGCGTCTTGCGCGCGCCGACGATCAGATCGCGACCGGCAGCGTCTCCCGCGACGCTCGCGCCGCCACCGCAGCCGAAGAAAAGCCCCGCGACAACGCCAAGATCGTCCGCAACTGGACGGTGCGCGAGGTCACCCGCGGCGTCGCCCTGCTCGAAGGCCGCTACGGCATGATCGAAGTGGTGCGCGGCGCCCGCGCCCCGGGCATCGGCCGCGTCCGCTCGATCGAGCGCCGCGACGGCCAGTGGGTCGTGGTCACCGACCGCGGCCTCGTGATCGAACGCGCCGAGCTTTAAACGCGGATTTAAGTCCCGCTGGGCCAGGCTCTTCCGAAGACCTCCGGGAGAGCCCACGGCGTGACCGCGCCCGACCCCACCGCCCTCGCCATCCGCGCCCGCATCGTCCCCGTGACTCTCGCGCTTATCGGGGCCTATGCGGTGGCGCTCGGCGCCATGTGGGCGACGTCGTCGGGCGGCCTCGACGCCGCGGGCCGCCCGCTCGGAACCGACTTCTCCAATGTCTGGGCGGCCGGCCGCCTCACGCTCGAAGGCGCTCCGCAGGCGTCTTACGACCTCGCGCGTCACTACGCCGAGCAGGTGAGGGAGTTCGGTCCGGGCGTGCCGTTCTTCGGCTGGCACTACCCCCCGATGTTCCTCGCGCTCGCGGCGGCGCTCGGCGCCCTGCCCTATCTCGGAGCGCTCCTCGTCTGGCAGGCCGCGACGCTTCCGATCTATCTCTATGGCCTCGTGAAGATCTTCGGCGAGAGCCGCCGCGAGCTGCTGTTCGCCGGCCTCGCCTTCCCGGCCGTGTTCGTGAACCTCACCCACGGCCACAACGGGTTCTTGACCGCGGGCCTGTTCGGCCTCGGCCTTGCGCTGCTGCGCAGCCGGCCGATCCTCGCCGGCGTTCTGCTCGGCCTCCTCGCCTACAAGCCCCAGTTCGGCGTGCTGCTGCCCTTCGCGCTCGCGGCCGGCGGCTATTGGCGGACCGCGTTCGCCGCCGCCGCCACCGTCATGGCGACCTGCGCGCTGTCTCTTGCGCTTTTCGGCGTCGAGACCTGGCAGGCGTTCGCCGCGAGCGCCGCCTTCACCCGCACGGTGGTGCTCGAGGCCGGCGACACGGGCTGGCACAAGATCATGAGCGTCTTCGCGGCGGCGCGCGCGCTCGGCGGCGGGTTGCCTACCGCCTATGCGGCGCAAGGGATCGTGGCGGCCGCGACGCTCGCGGTCGTGATCCGGCTCTGGCGGAACGACGCGCCCTTCGGCGCCAAGGCCGCGGCCTTGCTCGCCGGCTCCGTTCTCGTGACGCCTTACGCGCTCGACTACGACCTGATGATCCTCGCGCCCGCCCTCGCCTTCATGGTGCGCGACGCGCTCCAGCTCGGCTTCCGCCGCTTCGAGGCGGCCGCGCTCGCCTTCGTCTGGGCCGCGCCGCTCGTCGCGCGCACGCTCGCCGAACTCACGCTGATCCCGGTCGGCTTCCTCGCCACGTTGACGCTGTTCGCGCTCGCCGCGAGCCGCGACCCCGCCCTCTTCGCCCTCTCACGGACGCACGCCCATGCCGCAGGTCGTTGAACGCCTCTACGAGCTCGCGAACCTCAAGCCGCAGGCTGCGCCGCTGAAGGTCGCGGTGCTGCTGCCCTGCTACAACGAGGAGGCCGCGATCGGCGACGTCGTGCGCGGCTTCCGGGCCGTGCTGCCGGGCGCCGATATCTACGTCTACGACAACAATTCGAAGGACCGCACGATCGAAAAGGCCGAAGAGGCCGGCGCGATCGTCCGCCGCGAGCGGCGGCAGGGGAAGGGCAACGTCGTGCGCCGCATGCTCGCCGACGTCGAGGCCGACGTCTACCTCATGGCCGACGGCGACCTGACCTACGATCCGCTGGCCGCCCCGCTTCTCATCGAACGGCTCGTCTCCGAGCAGCTCGACATGGTGGTGGCGACGCGCGAGGGCGAAGGCATGCTGGCCCGCAAGGGCCACGCCGCCGGCAACGCGATGTTCAACCGCATGATCACGCGCCTGTTCGGGACCGGCTTCACCGACATCCTGTCTGGCTACCGAGTGTGCTCGCGACGCTTCGCCAAGTCGTTCCCGACCGCCTCGAACGGCTTCGAGATCGAGACCGAGCTCTCGATTCATGCGCTCGACCTGCGCCTTGCGGTCGACGAGATCCCTGTCCGCTACGGCAAGCGTCCGGAGAACTCGACCTCCAAGCTCTCCACGTTCCGCGACGGCTTCCGGATCCTCTGGACCATCGCGATGATGTACCGCGCGGTGAAGCCGTTCCGGTTCTTCGGCGCGATCGCGCTCGCGCTCGCAGGCGCAGGCGCGGTCCTCGGCGCGCCGGTGGTGGTGGAGTTCCTGGAGACGGGACTCGTGCCCCGCCTGCCGACCGCCGTGCTCGCCGCGAGCGTGATGCAGCTTTCGGTGCTCAGCCTGGTCTGCGGCATCGTCGTCGAGGCCATCGCCGAGGCGAGGCGCGAAGCCAAACGGCTCCGCTACCTCGAACTGAAGGGCGCGTGAAAGCCGGCCCGTCAGGCCGCCTTCAGCCTGACGGTCGCTCCGACCGCGCTTTCGATCGCCTTTTCGCGCAGGCTGGGCCCAGCCATCACGCCTTCGGCGACCAGAAACTCGACGTCCGTGACGCCGATGAAGGCGAAAACCGCCTTCAAGTAGCTCTGGACATGCTCGAAGGCCGCCATCGGCGTGTCCGCGCCGTAGAAGCCCCCGCGGGAGATGGCGACGACGACGCGCTTGCCGCCCGCAAGACCGACCGGCCTGCCGTCCTCGCCGTAGCGGAACGTCTTGCCCGCCACGAGCACGCGATCGACCCAGGCCTTGAGTTGGCTGGGCACGCCGAAATTGTACATCGGCGCGCCGATCACCACCACGTCGGCGTCGAGAAACTCCTGCAGCGCGCGGGCGCCCTCCTCGTTCTCGGCTCGGACGCCCGCGGGCGCGTCCGAACCGAGAGCGAGGGCCGCCAGATGGGCTCCCGAAAGGTGCGCGATCGGCGCGCCTGCGAGGTCGCGGCGGACGATTTCAAGCTCCGGAGCTTCGTTCTTGAACCGCGCGACGGCCGCGGCCGAGACCGTGCGGCTGACCGAATTGTCGCCAAGGATGCTGGCGTCGACATGAAGCAGTTTCATCTTGATCCTCGGTATAGGTTTGTGACCGAGGCTCCATAAGTTACCTTCGAGCGCGCCGCGCAAGGAGGCACAGATTTGACACGCAGCCACACCGATGTGCCCGCCCACGGCTACACCGGCGCCGAGAACCACGACTGCCGCATGGTCAATTCGGTGCTGGCGCGGGTCGGCGACAAGTGGAGCGTGCTCGTCGTCACGATCCTTGCGGACGGACCGAGGCGGTTCAACGAACTGAAGCGCCAGATCGGCGGGGTGTCGCAGCGGATGCTGACGCTGACGCTGCGCGGGCTCGAACGCGACGGGCTGGTGACGCGCACCGTGACGCCCTCGATCCCGCCGCGGGTCGACTACGAGCTCACCGACCTCGGGCGCTCCCTGCAGCGGCATGCGATCGCCCTCGCGGGCTGGGCGATCGAGAACCAGAGCGTGATCGAAGGCGCGCGCAAGGCGTTCGACGAGCGGCACGCGGCGTCCAGCTGAGACGCCCGCAAGGTCTGGCGCGGGATTTCCCAGGGTACGGCTCGCCGCCGGGCCCCGGACAGGCTCCACGCAGCTCGTACGCCGTCCGTCCCAGCCCCTGGCAAGCGCGTGATCGGCGGGCAGACCGCCAGCCGCTGACCGCGCTCCCGCGGCCGGATCGCTTGCGCCGGCCGCGCATGCGCTTATGTTGCGGGGCGTTCCCAAGCCCCGCAACTTCGGCCCCAAATGACCTTCGTCGACGCTGACACCTCGCCCCTTCGCAAGACTGGAGCCATCAAGCTTCATGGTCCGGAAGCGTTCGAGGGCATGCGCAAGGCCGGCCGCCTCGTCGCCGAGGGGCTCGACATGCTGGGCGAACGCGTGAAACCCGGCGTGACGACCGAAGAGCTCGACCGGCTGGCGCTCGAGTTCGGCATGGACAACGGCGCGCTGCCGGCCTGCCTCTACTACCGCGGCTACACCCACACGATCTGCACCTCGATCAACCACGTGGTCTGCCACGGCATCCCGAACGACAAGCCGCTGCGCGAAGGCGACATCGTCAATGTCGACGTCACCTACATCGTCGACGGCTGGCACGGCGATTCGAGCCGGATGTATGCCGTCGGCGCGATCCCGCGCCGCGCCGAACGGCTGATCGAGATCACCTACGAGTCGCTGATGCGCGGCGTCGCGGCGGTGAAGCCCGGCGCCACCACCGGCGACATCGGCGCGGCGATCCAGGACTACGCCGAGGGCGAGCGCTGCTCCGTGGTGCGCGACTTCTGCGGCCACGGCATCGGCCGCCTGTTCCACGACGAGCCCAACATTCTGCATTACGGCCGCCGCGGCGAGGGCCCGGAGCTCAAGCCCGGAATGCTCTTCACCATCGAGCCCATGATCAATCTCGGCCGCCCGCACGTAAAAGTGCTCGGCGACGGCTGGACGGCGGTGACCCGCGACCGCTCGCTCTCGGCGCAGTACGAGCACATGATCGGCGTGACCGAGACCGGCTACGAGATCTTCACGGAGTCGCCCCGTGGCCTGATGGCTCCGAGCTTCGCGAGCGCCTGAACGAAGCCGACTGCGCGCTTCGAGACGCCGCTCGCATGAGGATCGTGGAGAAGCGAAAACCATCCTGAGGCTGAGGCGCCGGCCGTCGGCAGGCGTCCGGAATCACGCAGTTCCTTGCCGATCGTCGCGGCTGGGGCCACGATGGGGTCACGCCCCGTTCGCGAGCCAGAGCCCGCATGTCCACAGACGCCGAAAGCGCCCTGCCCGGCTTCGACGACGCGCTGCCCGCGCGCAAGACGGCGTCGCCCGCCGGCGACGCCGAGCCCCACTATCTCGGCCACCGCGCCCGGCTGAAGGCGCGCTTCCTCGACAGCGGGCCCGAATCTCTCCCCGACTACGAACTGCTCGAGCTCGTGCTCTTCCGCACGCTTCCCCGCGGAGACGTGAAGCCGCTCGCCAAGCAGCTGATCGCCGCCTTCGGCTCCTTCGCGGACGTGCTGGCGGCGCCCTATGAACGGCTCGTCGAGATCAAGGGCGTCAAGGACGCGACCGCGACCGACTTCAAGGTGATCGAAGCCGCAGCACGAAGATTCGCCAAGGGCGCGATCGGCAAGAAGACCGTGCTGTCGTCTTGGTCGGCGCTGATCGACTACTGCCGCACCGCCATGGCGTTCGACGACCGCGAGCGTTTCCGCATCCTGTTCCTCGACAAGAAGAACGGCCTGATCGCCGACGAGGTGCAGCAGTCCGGCACGATCGACCACACGCCCGTCTATCCGCGCGAGGTGGTCCGTCGCGCTCTTGAGCTTCGCGCCTCCGCGCTCATCCTCGTCCACAATCATCCGTCCGGCGACCCGACGCCGAGCCGCGCCGACATCGAGATGACTCGCACGATCGTCCAGATCGCCAAACCGCTCGGGATCGAGATCCACGACCATGTGATTGTAGGTCGCGAGGGTCACGCCTCGTTTCGCGCGCTAAAGTTGTTCTGACGGGTCGGGAGGCGCCGCGGCGCCTGAAAAAGGGGCGCCGCCCCCCTTTCCACGAGCCGCTCGTGGATTAGCATCTCTCCAGACGCGTTCTATTGGAGTCCGTTCGCTTGCCAGCCCTCGCCTTTGACGAAATGACGCTGTCCGACGGCTCAATCCGCGAGGCCTATGGCAAGCTTTCCGAATGGCTCAGCGCGGCGCCCCCCGATCTCCTGGAATATCGGGTGAAGGAAGCCGAGCTGCTGTTTCGGCGCATCGGCATCACCTTCGCGGTCTATGGCGACCAGCAGGCGCAGGAGCGCCTGATCCCGTTCGACATCATCCCGCGCATCATCACGAACCCTGAGTGGAACGCGCTCAAGGTCGGCCTCGAGCAGCGCGTTCGGGCGCTCAACATGTACATCGCCGACGTCTACGGACGGCGCGAGATCCTGAAGGCCGGGATCATCCCCGACGACCTCGTGTTCCAGAACGAGGCGTTCCGGCCCGAGATGGCGGGCAAGCGACCGCCTCACGACCTCTGGGTCCACATCGCCGGCATCGACATCGTCCGCGTCGACGCCGACACTTTCTACGTTCTCGAGGACAACGCCCGCACGCCGTCGGGCGTCTCCTACATGCTCGAGAACCGCGAGGTGATGATCCGCCTCTTCCCCGAGCTGTTCTCGCGCCACCGCGTCGCGCCGGTCGAGAAATACTCCGACGAGCTTCTGGCCACGCTGCGCTCGATCGCGCCGCGGTCGGCCTCGGCCGACCCCACCGTCGTGCTGATGACGCCGGGCGTCTACAACTCGGCCTATTACGAGCACTCGTTCCTGGCCGACAAGCTCGGCGTCGAGCTGGTCGAGGGCCGCGACCTCTTCGTGCGCGACGACGTCGTCTACATGCGCACGACCGAGGGCCCCAAGCGCGTCGACGTGATCTACCGCCGCATCGACGACGAGTGGATCGACCCGATGGTGTTCAAGCCCGAGAGTTCGCTCGGCGTTCCGGGGCTGATCAGCGCCTACCACGCCGGCAACATCACGCTGACCAACGCGGTCGGCACCGGCGTCGCCGACGACAAGGCCGTCTACAGCTACATGCCCGAGATCATTAAGTTCTATCTCGGCGCAGAGCCCATCTTGAAGAACGTCCCGACCTATCGCTGCCGCGAGCCCGAAGCGCTCAAATACGTGCTCGACCATCTGCCCGAGCTCGTGGTGAAGGAGGTCCACGGCTCCGGCGGCTACGGCATGCTGGTCGGCCCGCACGCCACCAAGGAGCAGATCGAGCTCTTCCGCGCCAAGCTGAAGGCCTCGCCGGCGGGCTTCATCGCCCAGCCGACGCTCGCGCTCTCCACCTGCCCCACTTACGTCAATTCCGGCGTCGCGCCGCGGCATGTCGATCTGCGGCCCTTCGTGCTGACCGGCACGGACGCCGTGCGCATCGTGCCCGGCGGGCTGACGCGCGTCGCGATGAAGGAGGGATCGCTGGTCGTGAATTCGAGCCAGGGCGGCGGGACCAAGGACACCTGGGTGCTGGACGACTGACATGCTGAGCCGCACCGCCGACAACCTGTTCTGGCTCTCGCGCTACATCGAGCGCGCCGACTCGCTCGCGCGCATCCTCGACGCGACCCAGCGCCTCGCCTCGCTTCCCGTCGCCTATGGCGGCAAGACCAACGAGTGGGAAAGCGCGCTGCAGACCGCGGGCGTGGCCACCGCCTTCTTCGCGAAGTACGAGGAAGCCAACCACGAGAACGTGGTGAGCTATCTCGCTTTCGACCGCGACAACCCCTCGTCGATCCTGAGCTGCTTCGAGACCGCCCGGCACAACGCCCGCTCGGTCCGAACCGCGCTCACCATGGAGATGTGGGACGCCATCAACGGCGCGTGGATCGAGCTGCGCCGGACCTCCGACCGCAAGCTCGCAGGCGAGGAGCTAACCCGCTTCCTCACCTGGGTGAAGGAGATCTCGCTGCGGTTCGACGGTTCGGCCGCGCGGACGATGCTGCGGAACGACATCTACGACTTTTCGCAGCTCGGGATGCTGCTCGAGCGCGCCGACAACACCGCGCGCATCCTCGACGTGAAGTACCACCTGCTGCTGCCCGACAAGGACGAGGTCGGCGGCGGCCTCGACTATTACCAGTGGTCCGCGATCCTGCGCGCCGTGTCGGCCGTGAACAGCTACCACTGGGTCTATCGCGAGAGCCTGAAGCCCTGGCTGGTGGCCGATCTCCTGATCCTCAACGACCAGATGCCGCGCTCGCTCGCCTCCTGCTATGGCGAGCTCGTGCGCCATCTCGACGACCTCGCGCGCGCCTATGGCCGCCAGGGCCAGGCGCAGCGGCTCGCGCGGGCGAGCAGGGTGAGGCTCGACAACGCCGACATCAAGGAGGTGTTCCAGGGCGGGCTGCACGAGTTCATCACCGGCTTCATCAGCGACAACAACCGGCTCGGCTCGGCGATCCACGAGCAGTATCTCGCATGACGACGCCTGGCATGACGGTGGCTGCGACATGCGCCTGAAGATCCGTCACGAGACGGTCTACAATTTCGAGACGGCGCCGGCCTCTGTGATCCAGACGCTGCGCCTCACCCCGCGCAGCTTCGAGGGGCTGCACGTGGTGCGCTGGCGGCTCGACATCGACCGCAATTGCCGCCTCCACGCCTCGGAGGACGCGTTCGGCAACCAGACCCACGTCTTCGCGGTCGACGGGCCGGTCGAAAGCCTGAGCGTCCTCGTCGAGGGCGAGGTTGACACCCATGACGTCAGCGGCGTGGTGCGGGGCGCGGTGGAGCGGTTCCCGGCGCCGCTTTATCTGCGCGAGACCGACCTCTCGACGCCTGACCTCGACATCCGCGCCTTCGCCGCCGACGCGGCGGCCGGCGCCAAGGATCCGCTCGACGCGCTCCACCGCCTGCTCGCCGCCGTCCACGAGACGGTGGCCCTCGATCCGGAGGCGAAGGATCCCGCCGGCAGCGCGGCGGAGGCCTTCGGCGTGAAGCGCGGCACGCCGCAGGATCTCGCCCATGTCTTCCTCGCCGCCGCGCGCAGCCTGGGGTCGCCCGGGCGATACGTCACCGGCTATCTGCACCTGAAGGACGGCGGGCAGTCGGCCACCGCCTCGCTCAGCCAGAGCCAGGACGGGCAGACGCAAAGCATGGGCGCGGCCGAGGCGGAGGACGAGGACGACGGGCCTCGCCCGCAGAACGCCGCGCATTGCTGGGCCGAGGCCTATGCGCCGGGTCTCGGCTGGGTCGGCTTCGATCCGTCGCTCGGCCTCAGCACCACCGAATCGCACGTCCGCGTCGCCATCGGCCTCGATCATCTGGGCGCGGCGCCCACCCGCGGCTCGCGATATGGCGGGATCGGCGAGACGTTTTCGGTGGACGTGTCGGTCGAAGCTTCGGGCGGTCCGCGCGCTTTCCGCCGCGCCTGACGCCGCAGCTTTCGAACTTCGGCGCCCAGCTTTCGGCGGCGCCGGAGACTCGCGCATTGTGCCGCGGCCTTCTCCCCTGCTAGCCTCCCGCGCGCGGGAGCTCGGGATCGTATTTCTCCATGACGTATTGCGTCGGCATACTGGTCCGCGACGGGCTCGTGATGATCGCTGACACGCGGACCAACGCGGGCATCGACAACATCGCGACCTTTCGCAAGCTAAAGATCGTCTCGGAGAAGGGACGGCGCACGCTCGCCATCGCGACGTCCGGGAACCTGTCGGTCAGCCAGTCGGTGCTGTCGCTGCTGTCGGAGGGCGTCGAGAATCCCGAAACGGGCGAGCTCGAGACGCTCGACCAGCAGCCCACCATGTTCAAGGCGGCGCAGCTCGTCGGCCGGGCGGTGCGCGAGGTCTGGCGCGTCGACGGCGCGAGCCTCGAACAAATGACGGCGCGCTTCGACGTCCAGATGCTCTTCGCCGGTCAGGTGGCGGGCGGACGCCTGCGTCTCTTCATGATCTACGCCGCCGGCAACTTCATCGAGGTGACGCCCGACACCCCCTATTTCCAGATCGGCGAGCACAAATACGGCAAGCCGATTCTCGACCGGGCGGTCACCTACGACACCGACCTCTACGACGCGCTGAAGATCGGCCTGATCTCGATGGACTCGACCATGCGCTCCAATCTCGGCGTCGGCCCGCCCATCGACGTCCTCGTGCTGCGGAAGGACGCGCTCGAACCCGAGCTCGATTTCCGGATCGAGCCGAACGACCAGTATTTTCTCGATCTTCGGGAGCGCTGGTCGCAGGCGCTGCGCGACGCCCACATGCAGATTCCCCGGCCGCCTTACGGCGCGAACGTGCCGGGCGACATCTAAGCCGAGCGCGCGCCGTCGTGCGGCGTCATTCCGGGTCGATGTCGAAGTGCGTCACGTCCTCGCGGCGGCCGAGCTTGGCGTAGAGCGACCGCAGGCTCGTCGCCGTATGAAGCTCACTCGCCGAGCGTCGGCCCCTGCGGGGCCTCGGGGCGCGCGCCGCCTTTGCAGTCGATCAGCCACACGTCGTAGATCGGATGCTCGACGCCCGTGAGGCCGGGACTCGAGGCGAACATCCAGCCCGAATAGATCTTACGCTGCTCGTTGGTGAGCGTGATCTCCTCGACGTCGACATACGAGGTCGTGTTCGGGGCCTCGGTCGGCGGGCGCGTGTAGCAGACATGCGGCGTCACCTTCAGCGCGCCGAAAGTCGCGACCTTGTCGATCGGCGCGTCGAATTCGGTGATGCGGCCGGTGATCTTGTCGAGCCCGTTGAACACCGCGACCGGGTTCGAAATCCGCGGCGTCGGCTGCACGACCTCGGGCCGCGCGGCGCGCGGCTGGCGCTCGAGCGTGGAGGTGCCGGGGTTCTGGGCGAGCGCGGCCGCCGGAACGAGAGCCGCGGCGGCGATCAGCAGACAGCGAAGGGACGACAAAACGGCTTTCAAGCCTCGGACAGGAGACGCGACGATTTTCGACGCCGTGAGCAAGCCCGGAAATTCAGGCGCGGACGAGGCGAAAACGGAGCCTCAGTCGCCGGGCGACCAGGCCTGATAGTCGCCGGTCGCGGCCGGACGCTTGCCCGTCGAGAGCGCCGAGCCCTTCGGGCGATAGGCGTCGGCCGAACCAGTGCGATTCGGAAGATGCGGCTTCTGCCATTCGCGCGCGACGTAGTTCTCGTTCGCAGGCGGCGTGTTGACCGTGTGGTGCATCCAGCCGTGCCAGCCGGCGGGAATCGCCGAGGCCTCGGCGTAGCCCGAATAGATCACCCAGCGCCGCTCGGTCCCGAAGGCGGCGTTCTTCGCGGGGTCGTTCGGCAGGCGATAATACTTGTTGCCGAACTCGTCCTCGCCCACGAGTTCGCCCTTGGCCCGAGAAATGGCCACGCGCGTTCCGATGGTGGAGCCGTTCCACCAGGTGAAGACGCTCGTGAGGATGCTCATCAGGGACATGGGTCGCCGCCCGCCGAGAAAGGTCCGATGGGTATCGGCCCGCAGGCTGCGTTTGTCCAGTCCGCACAGCCGTTCGGAGGCCGCTTTCGCGGGGCCGTGAACGTTGTCGCCCGCCGCTTATCCCCGGTGTTCGACGACCCTCCGGTTTTCCGCTTGACGGCGGCCGCGGCCACAATCGTCCCCGCAGTTTTCCACAGCGCGCCGGATCGGGCCGGGCCGTTAACGAGCGCTGAAAAACGACGGTTTGAGACAGCGCCGTGAACAGGTCGTCAACCTTTGATTCAGGAGTCGGGCGACACTATATCTAGTGTCTCGAACGGACCACATGGCCCCACAGATTGGGATACGTACGGGAAAAAGAGACTCGACTGAGACACGATTCTCGACCAGCTTCGGACCCGTCGCAGCCGACCTGATCGTCGGCGCCAGACAGCGACGGAACAATCGAACGCATCGCCCGCGCAAGGCCTCCCGGCCTTCCGGCCAAACTTGCGCACGCCCTGCGCGAGAGCGGCTTCTTGCGCTCCGGCGACTGCATCTGGAACGCTGACGCGTCTCGGGGGCGCGGCCGGCCTGACTTTTGGAGCTTTGGACGACCATGCGCATCGACCGTCGCTACACCAAGGCCGGCCAGTCGCGTTACGCGGAGATCGCGTTCCGCAAGGCGACGAGCGAGATCCGCAATCCGGACGGCTCTGTGGTCTTCCGCGCGGCCGACATCGACGTTCCGGAGGCCTGGAGCCAGGTCGCGGTCGACATTCTGGCGCAGAAGTATTTCCGCAAGGCCGGCGTCCCCGCGCGCCTGAAGCCAGTCGAGGAGAACACGGTTCCCTCCTGGCTCTGGCGCTCGGTCGCCGACGAGGCGGCGCTTCAGTCCCTGCCCGAGGCCGAGCGCTTCAGCGGCGAGCGCGACGCCCGTCAGGTCTTTGATCGTCTGGCCGGCACCTGGACGTATTGGGGCTGGGGCCAGGGCTATTTCGACACCGAGGAGGACGCGCAGGCGTTCTTCGACGAGCTCGCCTATATGCTCGCGACCCAGAAGGCCGCGCCGAACTCGCCGCAGTGGTTCAACACCGGCCTGCACTGGGCCTACGGCATCGACGGCCCCTCGCAGGGCCATTTCTACGCCGACCACAAGACCGGCGAAGTGCGCGCCTCCGAGAGCTCCTACGAGCGCCCGCAGCCGCACGCCTGCTTCATCCAGGGCGTCTCCGACGACCTCGTGAACGACGGCGGCATCATGGACCTGTGGGTCCGCGAGGCGCGCCTCTTCAAGTACGGCTCGGGCACCGGCTCGAACTTCTCCCAGCTCCGCGGCGAAGGCGAGCGACTGTCGGGCGGCGGGCGCTCGTCGGGCCTCATGTCCTTCCTCAAGATCGGCGACCGCGCCGCCGGCGCCATCAAGTCGGGCGGCACGACGCGCCGCGCGGCCAAGATGGTCGTGGTCGACGCCGACCACCCCGACATCGAGACCTACGTCTCGTGGAAGGTGAAGGAGGAGCAGAAGGTCGCGGCGCTTGTCACCGGCTCAAAGGTCGTCAAGAAGCATCTCAAGGCAATCCTGAAGGCCTGCGTGAACTGCGACGGTCCCGGCCATGACTGCTGCGACCCGGAGAAGAACCCGGCGCTCAAGCGTGAGGTGAAGCTCGCCCGCAAGGCGCAGGTCTCGGATTCGCTGATCAAGCGCGTGTTGCAGCAGGCGGCCCAGGGCAAGACCGACATCGATCTCGACACCTACACGACCGACTGGGACGGCGAGGCCTACCTCACGGTCGCGGGCCAGAACTCCAACAACTCGGTGCGCGTCACGGACGACTTCCTCCGCGCGGTCGAGCAGGACGGCGACTGGAACCTCATCGGCCGCACCACCGGCAAGGTCACCAAGACGCTGAAAGCTCGCGGGCTGTGGGACCAGATCTCCTACGCGGCCTGGGCCTGCGCCGATCCCGGCATCCAGTACCACACCACCGTCAACGACTGGCACACCTGCCCGGCTTCAGGCCCGATCCGCGCCTCGAATCCGTGCTCGGAGTACATGTTCCTCGACGACACGGCCTGCAATCTCGCCTCGCTCAACCTGCTGCAGTTCCGCCGCGCGGATAAGAGCTTCGACGTCGAGGCCTATTCCCACGCCTGCCGGCTGTGGACGATCGTGCTCGAGATCTCGGTGCTGATGGCGCAGTTCCCCTCGCGCCAGATCGCGGCCCTGTCGTGGAAGTTCCGCACGCTCGGCATCGGCTACGCCAACATCGGCGGCCTGCTGATGTCCTCGGGCGTCGCCTATGACTCGGCCGAAGCCCGCGCGCTCTGCGGCGCGCTCTCGGCGCTGATGACCGGCGTCTCCTACGCGACGTCCGCCGAGATGGCGGCCGAACTCGGGGCCTTCGACGGCTTCCCCGAGAACCGCGACCACATGCTGCGCGTCATCCGCAACCACGCCCGAGCCGCCCGCGGCGAGGCCGGCGGCTACGAGGCGCTCTCGACGCTCCCCGTGCCGCTCGACGTGGCTTCCGTGAAGCAGCGCGAGATCGCGACCGCGGCGCAGGACGTCTGGGCGAAGGCCCTCTCGCTCGGCGAGCAGCACGGCTTCCGCAACGCGCAGGTCTCGGTGGTGGCCCCGACCGGCACGATCGGCCTCGTGATGGACTGCGACACCACCGGCATCGAGCCCGACTTCGCGCTGGTGAAGTTCAAGAAGCTCGCGGGCGGCGGCTACTTCAAGATCATCAACCGCGCGGTGCCGGAGGCGCTCCGGGCGCTCGGCTACGCCGAGCACCAGATCGCCGAGATCGAGGCTTACGCCGTCGGCCACGGCTCGATGCGCCAGGCGCCGGGCGTCAACCCCTCGACGCTCCGCACCAAGGGTTTTTCGGACGAGGCCATCGAGACCCTGGAAGGCGCCTGCAAGTCGGCCTTCGACATCAAGTTCATCTTCAACAAGTGGACGCTGGGCGAAGCCTTCCTGCGCGACCAGCTGAAGGTGCCGGCCGAGAAGCTCGAGGATCCGTCCTTCGACCTGCTTGTCCATCTCGGCTTCACCAAGGCCGAGGTCGAGGCCGCCAACACCCATGTCTGCGGCGCGATGACGGTTGAGGGCGCGCCCTTCCTCAAGGCCGAGCACTATCCGGTGTTCGACTGCGCCAACCCTTGCGGGCGCACCGGCAAGCGCTTCCTCTCGGTCGAGAGCCACATCCGTATGATGGCGGCCGCCCAGCCCTTTATCTCGGGCGCGATTTCCAAGACCATCAACATGCCGAACGACGCGACCGTCGAGGATTGCGCCGCGGCCTACGACCTCTCCTGGAAGCTCGCGCTGAAGGCCAACGCCCTCTATCGCGACGGTTCGAAGCTCAGCCAGCCTCTTTCCGCGCAGCTGATCTCCGACGAGGAGGACGAGGACGACGCGATCGAGGCTCTCGTGGCCGCGCCGCAAGCGGCGCGGACGGCCCAGGTCATCGAGAAGATCGTCGAGCGCGTGCAGCTCACCCGCGAGCGCGAGAAGCTTCCGTCCCGCCGCAAGGGCTACACCCAGAAGGCGATCGTGGGCGGCCACAAGGTCTATCTGCGCACCGGCGAATATGACGACGGCCGCATCGGCGAGATCTTCATCGACATGCACAAGGAAGGCGCGGCCTTCCGCTCGGTGATGAACAACTTTGCCATCGCCGTCTCGCTCGGCCTGCAATACGGCGTGCCGCTCGAAGAATATGTGGAGGCCTTCACCTTCACCCGCTTCGAGCCGGCCGGCTTCGTGCAGGGCAACGACACGATCAAGAACGCGACGTCGATCCTTGACTACGTGTTCCGCGAACTCGCGATCTCGTATCTGTCGCGCTACGACCTCGCCCATGTCGACCCGTCGAGCATCACGCCCGACGCGATCGGCGAGGGCGTGAGCGAGGACCGCGCCCCCTCCCCGGTCCCGGTCTCCAAGGGTCTTGTGCGCGGCCGGCAGCTCTCCGCGGTGCCCTCCTCCACGACCAACGGCGAGCCTCGCGGCGCGGCCAGCGCCTCAAACGTGACCGCGATCGGCGGCCGCCCGGCGGTGACGGCTCTCTCGTCCGGCGGCGCCGCAACCGCGCTGAAGCGCGAGCCCGCGCGGGAAGAGACGCCTGCGCTCGGCCATCTCGCCTGGGAGGCCCCGAAGGAGCCCGCCCCTGCCGCCAAGACCGCCGAGGCCCGCCGAGCCGAAGCGCGCGTGAAGGGCTATGAGGGCGACAACTGCTCGGAGTGCGGCAACTACACGATGGTGCGCAACGGGACGTGCCTGAAGTGCGACACGTGTGGTTCGACGAGCGGGTGCAGCTGAGCGAACGGCTCATCGATGAGAGATTGAGCCGAGCGCCTTCAATCAAGAAACGGCCCGGACGAACCCGGGCCGTTTTCTTTTAGAGGCCCATACCGCCTCACCTCTTCAGCGTGCACGCCCCTCTCGAACTCCCGCGCCTCCGCCTTCTGGCCGCGCAGCGTCCGGAACGCCTTCGCTGCGTTCGCGGGGCCTTCCGCCGGCATGACGAACCCTGCGACGGTCGCCGTCGCGACATGGACGCCCCTCTGGTGGTAGGGTTCAGAAGCGCCCCGCACGAACGCGGACGCCCGCCACGCCGCTGCTGCGACAGGAAGTCCGGGCGCGGCTGCTGCGCATCGTCGCCGTCATCGCGCCGCGGCCCCTCAGGCTCCCTCCTCCGCCATCTCCTCCTCCATCGCGGCGATGACCGGCAGCGTCAGGCGTATGCCCATCTCCGCCCAGCGCCCCTTGGATCTTTCGATCTCCTCCCTCGCCGCCCCCACGTTCCCCTCGTTCAGCAGCGCGCGGGCCAGGAAAGCGTGCCGGAGCGAGCAGGCGAAGGGCGTCGCCTCGGGGCCGAACTCCATCTCCAGATGTCGTCTCGCCTCGGGACGGCCGAGCATCGCCAGAACCGCCCCGCGGCTGGCGTTGGCGTTGGGATTTTCAGGCAGCAGCGCGACGAGCTCGGCGGACCACTGGTCGAGATTGGCGAGGTCGCCGGAGCCGACGAGAAGATCCCCGGTGACGAGCGAGTCCAGCAGCGTCGCGCGTTCGGCCGGCGTCAGCGCCCTTCGCCGCAGCAATGCGGCGTGCAGGCCCCGGGAAAGATACCGGTCGCCGGGCTCCTGCGGCTCAGTCGCGTCCGGGTCGCGGTCGGGGCCGCCGACATGGACCGCGTGCAGCGCGACGGCCGACAGCCTCGTGGCGCGCTCGGGCCCCGCGCCGCGATAGCCGCGGCGGATTCCGGCGAAATAGTCCCTGATCAACGCCCGATCCCAGCCCGGGCGCGCGCGGAACGCAGCCAGAAGCGCACCGCCGTCGGGGGTCAGGCCCGTCAGCCGCGAGGGGCGGACGGACAGGAGTTCGAACAGTCCGAGAAACTGCCCGACGACGAAGAACAGCAGATAGCCCCGCACCTGCTCGGACGCGCCGTCCATCGCGACGAACAGGCCGACGATCGCGAGGACGTTGGCGGCACAGCCGCCGATCAAGAAGGCGATGCGCGCTCGCCGCCTTAGTAGGAACGGTCGATACAGGAACGTCGCCCCGCGGCCCGGAAGCAGACGCCAGCGGATCAGCGTGAGGCCCACGACGGCCTGGAACAGCACGTAGCCGCTTCCGACCTCGACCAGCCGCACCGGATAGCCCGTCAGCCAGGCGGCCGCCGCATGGCCGGCCTCGTGCGCTGCGAGCATGGCGTGGAGCGACGCCCAGACCAGAAGCGCAACCCCGCAGGCGAGCAGGCCGGCGGTCGCGAGCCATTGCAGCGCGGCGAAAATGGCGTCCATCGTCGTCTCGCCGATCGGCCGGGCATGGCCGGCGGAAACTTCTGATCAGACGATAACCGGGCGGCGGCGAGACCGGAAGCAGACCCCTCTTGTCCCGGACTTGATCCGGGACCTAGAACCGATGCGGCTTCAGAGACAGAGAGAGATCGGCCTCTCGGAATTTCCATCGGAAACGGTTTCGGCTCTGAGTCCCTGACTCGATCCGGGACGAGGGTGCGGTCACCCCTCGTCGATCAGCTTGCAGGTGATCACGATCGGCTGCGTCTGCGCCCGCTTGATCGAGTCCTGGAAGATGCCGCAGTTCAGCAGGTTGTCCTGGTGGGCGAGGCGGGCCGAGAAAATATTGAGGAGAACCATCGGCTCCTTCACCCAGCCGATCTTCTTTGCGGGCATCTCGCCCTTCATCCGCGCGGCTCCGCCTTCCGGAGGCAGCACGACCTCCTCGTCGCCGAGCGAAATCTCGCCGACCTCGTTGGCGAGCTTGCGCTTCGAAGGGACGGGCTCGCCGGAGTAATAAGCCGCGACCTTCACCTTCTCGCCGATCTTCTTCAGCCGCGCCTGCGCCTTGGCCGACATGAAGATCTGCGCCTCGAACGAATGCGCGACTGCGCCCTTGGCGGCGATTTCCGGCCCGACGCTCGCGCCGGACGCCTGCGTCGGCGAGGCGACCGGAGCGCCGCCTTTGCGCGCGACGCATTCCTCGACCTTGAGGAGCGCGGCCGCCGCGCCGTCGAGCGCGAACTCGAAACCGGCCGCGCCGGCGTTCAGCCTCGCCGCCTTGCCCTGCCGCAGGGCCTCGACGTCGCTCATCGACAGCCAGGCGATCGTCCAGCCGTCGCGCGCCGCGCCGCCGACGCTCTCGCCGCCGCCATGGCCCGAGCCTCGGCCGTCGATCTCGAGCGCGCCCCGCCAGTCGGGCTTCGACGCCACCGGAACAGCAAGCCGCCACTGCCCGGACGCGCCCGGTTCGACGAGGTCGCGACCCAGCCGCACGTCGCCGCGGCCGACATCCTTGGTCGCGGCGCAATACATGAAGGTCCGGCCGCTGAAGGCCGACGTCACCTGCCAGCCGCGCGCCTCTCCATAGCTGCGCTCGAACGCCTCATTCCCGGCGATGTCGTAGCCGCCATAGTCGGTCGGCCGCGCGAGCCGGCCTTTGACGCACTGGCTGGCGAGCCGGCGGATATAGGTCGCGGCGCCCTCCACCTCGCTCTGCGCGGTCCGCATGCACCAGTCGCGGTGCATCTTCTCGATCCCGTGGACGCCCTTGCTGAAGTCCTGGCAGGCGCCGTCGATGCGGATCGCGTCCTCCGCGACGACCGCGGTGGTCGCGGCGTAGGACCGGCAGAACGCCGCGTCGCCCGACTGCGCGGCGGCGGCGCCGGCGGAGCACAACAGCATCGTCACGGCGAGGCG
Source organism: Chenggangzhangella methanolivorans (assembly GCF_042648545.1). NCBI lineage: Bacteria > Pseudomonadati > Pseudomonadota > Alphaproteobacteria > Hyphomicrobiales > Methylopilaceae > Chenggangzhangella > Chenggangzhangella methanolivorans. The sequence goes on along the minus strand of NZ_JBHRXS010000006.1, from coordinate 951,340 downwards.
CAGGCGCGTCATGGTTCTTTGAACTCCCCCGAGTTCGTCAGGCGGGCCGCCGGATGATCGGGCGGCGCGGCGCCTGCGCCGCAGGGCTTAAGTCACGGAACATGTCGCGGCAAGTCGACGTCTCCGCTCGTCTCTCGACGACCTCGCGATACGCCGTGTAGAAGCCGGCTTCCTGACGCCTGTTCGATCGATTACTATCAAGCGAACAGATTTCGTCATCTCCGCCCGTCGAGCCCTTAGCCGACAGCCGCCGCGATCGCGTCCGACAGGATTTCCAGCCCCAGATCGATCTCACCGTCCGAAACCGTCAGCGGCGGCGCGAGGCGGAACACGCCGCCCATGCCGGGCAGCTTCACGATGTTCATGCTCAAGCCGCGCCGCATCGCCTCCTCCGAGATCTTCGCGCCGAGCTCGTAGCCGGCCGTCTTCGCGCCGCGATCGAGCACGATCTCGAGGCCGAGCAGCAGGCCCCTGCCCCGCACGTCGCCGACGCAGTCGAAGCGCTGCTTCAGCGCGTCGAGGCCGCCTTGCAGCCGCTCGCCCCTCATGCGGGCCTGACCCACGAGCCCGTCGCGCGCCACCACGTCGAGCACCGTGACGCCGACGGCCGCCGGCAGCGGGTCGGAGACGTGCGTCGTGTAGAACAGGAAGCCGCGCTCGAAGGCCTTTTGCTCGATCGCCTGCGTGGTCATCACCGCGGCGAGCGGCAGGCCGGCGCCGAGCGTCTTCGACAGCGTCAGGATGTCGGGCGTCACGCCGTCGCGCTGGAAGGCGTACATGTGGCCGGTGCGCCCGACCCCGGTCTGCGCCTCGTCGAGGATCAGCAGCATGCCGCGCTCGTCGCATTTCTGTTTCAGCGCAGCGAGATAGCCCTCGGGAAGCTCCAGGATGCCGCCGCTCGAGAGGATCGGCTCGGCGATGAACGCCGCGAGCGCGCCGGTGGACTGCCTGTCGACCAGGTCGAAGCCGTCGTCGAGTTCGGACCGCCAGTCGTTGGAGCCATCCGGGTTCCTGAAGCGCGGACGATAGGCGTTCGGCGCGGGGATCACGAAGGAGCCGGGGGTCGCCGGCCCATAGCCCCTGCGGCCGGCGCTGTAGGTGGCGGAGGCCGCCGCCCCCGTCATGCCGTGCCAGCTCTGGGCGAAGGCGACGATCTCGTGCCCGCCGGTGACGAGCTTGGCCATGCGGATCGCCGCTTCGTTGGACTCCGCGCCTGTGGTGAGAAGCTGCACCCGATCGAGGCCGGGCGCGGTCTCGGCGAGACGCCGCGCAAGCTCCACCACGGGGCGCGACAGCATTCCGCTGAAGAGATGAGCGACCGCGCGCGTCTGCCGTTCGACGGTCGCGACGACGTCCGGATGGGTGTGGCCGAGCACGGCGCTCATCTGGCCGGAAGTGAAGTCGAGAATCGCGCGGCCGTCGGCGTCGTGGACGAAGCTGCCCTCGGCGCGCTCGACGATGATCTCCTCGAAGCTGCCGCCGTAGCGCGTCAGGTGTTTTCGGGCGGCGGCCCAGAAGGCGGGATCGGCGTTGAGCGACATGAGAGTCCCGGAAGGCGACGCGGCGGGGTCCGTGTTGTCGCGCCCGCCTTAGGCGAGTTCAAGCCGCGACGGCCGCGCCCGCGATCGTCTTGCCGATCTTATCGGCTCGCTCGAGCGCGGAAGCCGGGAACGCGTCATCGCCAGGCACAAGCCGGCTCGAGCTCAGCACCGGCGCGCCGCAATAATCGAACATGCCGTGGTCGATCTGGGCGCGCATCGCCTCGGCGTAGCCGTGGCGTTGGTAGACGCCCTCGTCCGCGCCGCCGATCGCGACGAGATGGATCTTCAACCGCCCCAGAAGCTTCGCGACCGACCCGTCGGGACGCTCGTCATACGCCCAGCCATTGTTGAAAACGCGGTCGATCCACCCCTTCAACAGTCCCGGCATCGACCACCAGTAGACCGGATAGACCAGCACCAGCGCGTCGACTTCGTCGAGACGCGCCTGCTCGGCCGCCACGTCGTCGGGCGCGGGCGCCTGCTTGCGATAGGCCGCGATGTCGGCCTCGCTCCAGCGTGGGTCGAAGCCCTCGGCCGCAAGGTCCGCGACCTCGACCTCGGGGGCCGGATCTTGCGAGCGGACTGCTTCCGCGATCCGGCGCGCGACCGCGTGGGTGAGCGAGGTCTTGTCGGGATGAGACAGCACGATCAGCGTGCGCATGGCCGAACTCCAGCGAAGGCTTGGCGTCAGGGATCGATCGTTATATACTTTTCGTAAGTTACTTTTGGTATATAGCGATGTCAACAGCCGACGCCGTCGATCGCAAGGCCCCTCGTCGCCGCCTCACGCGGGACGATCGGAGACGGCAGCTCATCGAGGTTTCGTGGAGAATCGCGCAGGCGGAAGGCGCCGACGCGCTGACGCTTGGCCGCCTCGCCGAGCAGGCCGAGGTCGCCAAGCCTGTCGTCTACGACCATTTCGGCACGCGCAACGGCCTGCTGGCGGAGCTTTATCGCGACTATGACGAGCGCGTGGGCGCGGCCATGGCGGCGGCGCTGTCAGCCAGTCCCGACACGCTCGAGGACAAGGCGCGCGTGATCGCCGACGCCTATGTGGACTGCGTGCTGAAGCAGGGCCGCGAGCTGTTCGGCGTCGCGGCCGCGCTCGAGGGATCGGCTGAACTCGGCGCGGTGAGGCGCCAGTGCGACGCCGCGTTCCTCGATCAGTGCGAAGCGGCGCTCGCGCCGTTCGTGGAAGCCGGGATCTCGCGCATCGCTCTCATCGGCGCGCTCGGCGCAGCCGACGCGCTCTCGCACGCCGCCGCCGCCGGCGACGCGGACGCGGAGGATGCGCGGGAGGAACTGTCCCGCGTCATCCTCGCGGCGGCGCGCAGGACAGAAACCGGCGGTCGAGGCTGACAGCGGACGCGGGTCAGCGCCCGATCGTGCGCCCGCGGGCGTAGCCCGTCGACACGCGCGATGAGAGCCGCGTGACCTGCGCCTCGAGTTCGGCGTTGGCGGCCAGCAGCGCCGTGACGGCGGCTCGCACGTCGCCGTCGAAGGCGGCGATCGCCTCGTCGGTGGCGGCTTCCAGTTCGTCGGCGTGAATGTTCAGTGCAGCTTCCGCCATGGCGACGCTCCCTTACTCTGGACGACGCGATGCTGCCCGAGTCGCATGACAAGCCGCTAGGGCGGTCTGCCCGGCGTTCACAGATTCTGTCCGCGGTCCCGCCAGCGGCGACGCAGCGCCGCTTGAGAATAACTTTCTTTTATAGATACCGCCGATTTTGCGGATCGTATGCGTAACGCATATTCCAGAGCGCTCCAGAAAGGGCAGAGCCGTCATGACCCGGGATGCGGACGTCGTCGTCGTCGGATTGGGCGCCATGGGCGCGGCCTGCGCCTATCAGCTCGCCAAACGCGGCCTGAAAGTGCTGGGGCTCGATCGCTTCGCGCCGCCTCACGCCGTCGGCTCCAGTCACGGCGAAACCCGCATCACCCGTCAGGCTGTCGGCGAAGGCGCGGCCTATGTGCCGCTCGTCACCGCCTCGCATCGGATCTGGCGCGAGCTCGAGGCCGAGACAGGCCAGAAACTGTTCGAGGCCTGCGGCGCGATCGTCATCGCGCCGGGCTCGGGCGAAAGCTCGCACCACGGCAAGCCCGATTTCGTGGCGCGTTCGAGCGAGGTCGCGGTCGACTACGCCATCCCGCACGAGATCATGACCGGAGCGGAGGCCGCCCGGCGGTTTCCGCAGTTCGCCAATCTGGCGGGCGACGAGAAGGTCTATTACGAGCCCGGCGGCGGCTATGTGTTTCCCGAGCGGTGCATCGAGGCGCAGCTGTCGCGCGCCGCGGAGCTGGGCGCCGAAATCCGGACCGGCGTCGAGGTTCTCTCGATCGCGCAGGACGGCGATCAGGTCGTCGTCGAGACCGCCGGCGGACGGATCGTCGCCGGCCAGGCGATCGTCTCCGCCGGCGGATGGGCGAGCGAACTTCTCGGCGCGCCGTTCGACCGTCTCCTGACGGTCAACCGCCAGGTGCTGCACTGGTTCGAGCTTGACGACATGGCGCCCTACGGCCCGGACGCGCCGGTCTTCATCTGGATGCACGGCCCGACCGACGTCGACTATCTCTACGGTTTCCCTCCCCTGCCCGGCGATCCGCGGATCAAGGTCGCGACCGAGCAATACGCCGCCGCCACCACGCCCGACGCGATGTCGCGCGACGTCTCGGCCGAAGAATCCGCCTGGATGCATCGAACGCATGTCGACGGGCGCCTCGCCGCGGCCTCGGCGCGCGTCGCCAAGGCCGCGGCCTGCCTCTACACGGTGACGCCCGACAACGGCTTCATCATCGACCGCCACCCGCGCATGGACCGAGTGGTCGCCATCTCCGCCTGCTCGGGCCACGGCTTCAAGCACTCCGCCGGCATCGGGGAGGCCGTCGCCACGGCGGTCGCGGGCGGAGACTGGAAGCCGCTCGGCCCGTTCTCGGTCTCCCGGTTCGACTGAACCCGGGAGCTCACGCGGCGAGCGGGCGCGAATAATCCATCCTCCGGAGGTCCGAGATCAGGCCGGGGCCCGTCGGGCTCCAGCCGAGCCTTGCGCGCGTGATCGCGCTTGTGGCGCTCATGTCGAGGCCGGCGAAAATCGAGAGCCAGCCGAAATGCGCCCCGGCGTCTTCCGCCGACAGCGAGATCGCGGGAACGCCGAGCCCTTCGGCCACGACTTCGGCGATGTCGCGCATCGGCACGCCCTCCTCGTCGACGGCGTTGTGGCGGACGCCCGGCCCCGCGCGCTCGACCGCGAGCACATAAAGGCGGGCGACGTCGTCGACATGGGCGGCCGACCAGCGATTGCCGCCCTCGCCCACATAGGCGGTTAGGCCCTTGTCGCGCGACAGCTCCACATAAGGCGTGATCAGTCCCTGCCTGCGCGTGTCGTGGACCTGAGGGAGCCGCACGACGGAAACGTTCGCGCCCGCCTGAAGCGCGGCCTCGCACGCCCGTTCGCTGGCCGCCCGGGGATGCGGATTGGCGGCGTCGAACACGTCCTCGGTCGCCGGCCGCCCCGAGCCGTCAGAACCCATGCCCACTCCCGAGGTCACGACGAGAGGCCGGTCCGACCCCTTGAGCCCCGACGACAGCGCGCCGACGGCGCGGGCGTCCTTCTCGCAGTTGGCCGCGAAGTTCGAGAAATCATGGTCGAAGGCGAGGTGGATGACGGCGTCGGCTGCGGCCGCGCCGCGGGTCAGGCCGTCGAGATCGGTCAGTTCTCCGCGATGGACGCTTGCGCCGGCGGCTTCGAGCGTTCTCGCCCCAGCGTCCGACCGGGTGAGCCCCAGAACCTCGTGGCCGGCCTTCAGGAGTTCGCTTGTGACGCGCGACCCGATGAAGCCGGTCGCGCCGGTGAGAAAGATGCGCATGGACATGTCTCCGTGGTTGCCCGCGGCGAGACATCGGCCCAAACTCCATCCTGTAAAAGTAGTGATCTTATCCTGGTATAATCACTGACAGGATCGCCTATGCCGCTCGAAGGCTCCGGCGCGCTCGGCGCGTTCCTCCGCGACCGCCGCGCGAAGCTCGATCCCGCGGCCTTCGGCTTTCCGGCCGGCCGCCGCCGCACGCCGGGGCTGCGTCGCGAGGAGATCGCCCAGAGGGCGAACATCAGCCCGACCTGGTACACGTGGCTCGAGCAGGGCCGCGGCGGCGCGCCGTCGGCCGACGTCCTCGACCGTCTCGCCGCCGGCATGATGCTGACGGAGCCGGAGCGCGAGCATCTCTTCATGCTCGGCCTCGGGCACCTGCCCGAGCCGCGGTTCCGGAAGGTCGAGGGCGTGACGCCGCGGCTGCAGCGGCTGCTCGAGGCGATGCCCTACAGCCCCGCGATCGTGAAGACCGCGACCTGGGACGTCGTGGCGTGGAACAGGGCCGCGGCCGCGATCCTCACCGATTACGCCGAACTGCCGCGCAGGGAGCGCAACATCCTGCGGCTGGTCTTCCGGGATTCTCGCGTCAAGGCGGCGCAGGAGGATTGGCGGAGCGTCGCGCGCTTCGTCGTGGGATCGTTTCGCGCCGACGCCGCGCGCGCAGGGGTTGGAGGCGAGATCGCGGATCTCGTCGAGGAACTCACGAACAGCAGCCCCGAATTCGCAGCGCTCTGGCGCGACAACGCGATCGTGGCCCAGGGCGAGGGCACGAAGCGGCTGCGCCATCCGGAGCTCGGCCTGCTCGAGCTCGATTTCTCGTCCTTCGCGGTCGAGGGACGCAGCGACCTCGGAATGATCGTCTACGCCGCCGCGACCGAAGACACGGCCGAGCGGATCAAACGGCTCGTCGACGCCAGGAACGCGGCGCGCGCAGACGCCTGAAACGACGGTTCGATCACGCAGCAGGCGTCAGCCGCCACGCCTGCTCGAGCGCCGGACAAAAGCCCTTCAGGCCGCCATCGACGGCGACGCTCTCAAGCGGCGTGACGGCGTAAACGCCGCCGTAAAGCGCCCGCACCTCCCGTTCCGGCACGGCGAAGGGCGGGCCCGCCATCGCGCTCTGCTCGTAGTCGAAAGTGATGGCGAGCTGCGGCGCGCAAGCCGTGATCGCGACGAGATGAGCGGCGTAGGCGCGGCGCGTCTCAGGCGGCAGCGCGACGAGCGCGGCGCGGTCGTAGACAGCCTCGACCGGCCCGAGCGTCCCTGCGTCGAGATCGAAGAGATCGCCGACGAAAACCTCAAGTCCTTCGCCGGCAAATTTTCTGAGAGAGCCGATGTCGGACAGCTCGGGCGCGACGCCCGCAGAGGCGAACAGGCGCTCGACCGCGGAAGCCACCAGTTCGACGCCGACGACTCGATGACCTCTCGAAAGCAGCCAGCCGACGTCGACGCTGTCGCCGCAGAGCGGGACGAGGATCCGCGCGCCCTTTGCGAGATCCAGGGCGTCCAGGTTGCGGACGAGCAGCGGATTGGGCGCCGCCTGCCGCCATCCCTGCCGCTCCTCCCGCCATTTCTCGCGCCAGAACTCCGCGTCCATTCACGCCTCCGAACCTCGTCGCCGCCAGCGCGGCGTCGTGTTATGTGTCGCTACACAGTTGGCCCAGGGAGCCCACGCCCATGCAGTTCGAAGTTCCTCACAGCCTCGGCAAGTCGGAGGCGCGGCGCCGCATCGAAAACGGCCTCCCCGCGCTCGAGAAGCATATACCGGGCGGAGGAACTGTCGCCTCGACATGGACGGCGGAAGATCGCCTGTCGCTTACGATCTCGGCCATGGGCCAGTCGATCGACGTGGCGATCGAGGTGGAGGACGCGGTCGTGCGCGGAGACATCGACGTGCCGATGATGCTCTCGATGATGTCGGGCGCGATCCGCGACTTCGTCGAGAAGAGCTCCCGGATCATGCTGGAGAAGGGCGGAGAGCCGGCGAAGGCCTGACGCACCCCTCTCCTTTCAGCGCCCGCTCGCGGCGGGCGTTCCGAACATGCGGCCCGCAAGGTCGTCGCGCCACACGAGGGAATGCGCCAGCGCCGCAGCGGCGTGGCCGCCGACGATCGCGAGCAAGACCCACGACAACGGTCCGTGGAGCGCGTCGGCGAGCGCGACCACGAACGGGACCGTCGTTCCGGTCACGGCGAAGATCTCGACGCCGCCGATGGTCCAGCCCTCGCCCTTCGCCCAGACCCGCGCGACCGCGAGCGTCGGAACGATCAGCATCAGCGCGTACATCGTCTTGTGCGCCGCGCCCGCAAGCGCGCCGGCGACGCCGGGCCGAAGGGCCGGCCGACGCCCGGCGTTGCCGAGCGCCCAAAGGATGCGCGCAAGCGCGAAGGCCGGAATGACGAGGCCGACATAGCCGTGCGGCCCGAAGCTCGCGACCGCGTTGAGCCCGGGAGATTCGCCGAAGATCTTGTAGAGCGCCACGATCGAGAACTGCCACAGCACCAGCGCGGCTGTGACCGCATGAAGAGCGCGCGTCGCCCGGCCATAGGCCGCCGGCGTGTCGCGGAACGTCCGTTCAGGCCGCATTGAGGTGCTCGAACAGAATCGAGGCCCCCAGTCCCACCAGCATCAGGCCGCCGGCCAATTCGGCGTAGCGCCCGAAGCGCGCGCCGATGAGACGCCCGGCCAGCATGCCGCCGGTCGACATCAGCGCGGTGGCGAGGCCGATCGAAAGCGCGATCACCACGATGTTGGCCTGCAGGAACGCGAGCGAGACGCCCACCGCCATGGCGTCGAGGCTCGTCCCGACCGCCGTCGCGAGCAGGACGCCGAAGGACTGCGACGGCGCCGAGGGCGCGGCGTCCCCGCTCCGCTTCAACGCGTGGAAGAACATGCGGCCGCCCACCGCGCCCAACAGGGCGAACGCGACCCAATGGTCGACCGCCTGGACATATTGGCTCGCGACGACGCCCGCGCCCCAGCCGATGAGCGGCGTGAGCGCCTCGACCACGCCGAACACCACGCCGGTGCGCGCAGCCTCCGCGAAGCTCGGCCGCCCCATCGCCGCGCCCCGACTGACGGATGCGATCAACGCGTCGACAGACATGCCCACGGCGAGCAGGGCGATCGCGAAAGGCGACATGGGCGCGGCCTCGAAACAGAGTCGGGGAGCGGCCCGCGCCATGGCCCGTCCGCCCGCGGCAAGTATCTCCCGGCGGCCGCCATGTCAAATACTAAGTATTTGTAATAATTATGCAATTCATTCGCAACTGATCGCCCCGGATGCAGTTGCGAATGAGATGCGAAAGCTGCATTGACTGGCCGCTCGGGTCGCCATTCGGGTTGACGTATTTGGGCATGAACGGACCCGCGCCGTTCACCGGCAGCACGGTGATCTCGTCGCCGTTCCAGAGCGAATGAGGCATGTCGGGCAGATAGACGAAGTCGCCAGTCTTCACCCCGGCGCCGCGCGTCTTGTCCATGGTCTCGCCCCTGAAGGCGGAGCTCTTGGAGGGGCGCGGCCTTTGGAGGAGGCGTCCTGTCAGGAGGCTTCGGCGGACGTTCCCGTCACTCCACCGTGACCGATTTCGCGAGGTTGCGCGGCTGGTCGACGTCCGTGCCCATGAACACCGCCGTGTGATAGGCGAGGAGCTGGATCGGAACGGCGTAGAGCAGCGGGCTCACGAAGGCGAAGGCCTTGGGCAGGACGATGGTGGCGAGCGTTTCGCCGGCGTGCGCCGCGCCCTCCTCGTCCGTCAGCAGCACGATCTTGCCGCCGCGCGCGGCGACCTCCTGCATGTTGGAGGCGGTCTTCTCGAACAGCGGATCGAACGGCGCGAGCACGACGACGGGCACGTTCTCGTCGACGAGCGCGATCGGCCCGTGCTTGAGCTCGCCCGCGGCGTAGCCCTCGGCGTGGATGTAGGAGATTTCCTTCAGCTTCAGCGCGCCCTCGAGCGCGATCGGGAAGCTGGTGCCGCGGCCGAGATAAAGCACGTCGTCGGCCTTTGCGAAGACCGGCGCGAGCCGCTCGATCTCGCTTTCGAGGTGGAGCGCCTCGACCATCAGCCGCGGCAGTTCGATCAGCGACGAGACGAGCTTGGCCTCGTCGGTCTCCGACAGCACCTTACGGTCGCGGCCGGCCTTGATGGCGAGGGCCGCGAGCGTCGCGAGCTGGCAGGTGAAGGCCTTGGTGGAGGCCACGCCCACCTCGACGCCCGCGACCGTCGGGAACACGACGTCGGCCTCGCGCGCGATCGTCGAGGTCGGCACGTTGACCACGGCGCCGATCTTCATGCCCTGCGCCTTGCAGTGGCGCAACGTCGCGAGCGTGTCGGCGGTCTCGCCCGACTGCGAAATCAGGATCGCGAGCGAGCCGGGGACGAGCGGCGGCTCGCGGTAGCGGAACTCCGACGCGATATCGATGTCGACCGGCAGGCGCGCGAACTTCTCGAACCAGTAGCGCGCGACGAGGCCGGCGTAATAGGCGGTGCCGCAGGCCGAGATCGCGAGACGGTCGAGCTTCGAGAAGTCGAAGTCCGACCCATGCGGCAGGCGGATGCGCCCGGCCGCCATGTCGATATAGCGGGCGAGCGTATGGCCCACGACCTCCGGCTGCTCGGCGATTTCTTTCGCCATGAAGTGCCGGTAGGAGCCCTTGTCGACGATGACGGAAGCGACCGAGGCGCGCACCGTCTCGCGCTCGGCCTTATCTCCCGCCTCGTCCAGGATCTCGATCGAGGAGCGAGTCAGAACCGCCCAGTCGCCGTCCTCGAGATAGGTCACGGCGTCGGTGAAAGGGGCGAGCGCCACGGCGTCGGAGCCGAGGAAGACCTCGCCCTCGCCATGGCCGATCGCGAGCGGCGAGCCGCGGCGCGCGCCGATGAGGAGGTTCTCCTCGCCCTCGAACAGGAAGGCGAGCGCGAAGGCGCCGCGTAGGCGCTTCAGCGTCGCGGCGACCGCCTCGCGCGGGCTCGCGCCGCCCTTGAGCGCATGGGCTGCGAGATGCGCCACGACCTCGGTGTCGGTCTGGCTTTCGAAAACGGCGCCTTCGGCCTCGAGCTCGGCTCGCAGTTCGCGAAAGTTCTCGATGATACCGTTGTGCACGACCGCGACCGGGCCGGAGGCGTGCGGGTGCGCGTTGGCCTCGGTCGGCGCGCCGTGCGTGGCCCAGCGGGTGTGGCCGATGCCGGCGTGGCCGGCAAGGGGCTCGCCCTTCAGCCGCGCCTCGAGATTGCGGAGCTTGCCCTCGGCGCGGCGGCGCACGATGCGCCCGCCTTCGAGCGTCGCGACGCCGGCGGAGTCATAGCCGCGATATTCGAGCCGCTTCAGCCCGTCGACGAGCTGCGGCGCGGCCGCGTCCTTGGCCAGGATGCCGACAATTCCGCACATGCGTTGGCGCTCTCCGGTTGGTCCCGCTGGAGGCTCATAGCACGGGAAGGCTTAGCGGGAGTTGAAAGGAAAGCTCGACTTCGAGCGCCCCTCTCACCCGCCCTTCTCGGCTTTCAGCCGCGCCTTGAGCTCCGCGCCGCGACCCTCTTTCGTCACCTGCCGCGCGCGGGCGATGGCGAGCGCGCCGTCGGGCACGCTCTCGATGATGACCGAGCCCGTGCCGACATAGGCGCCCTCGCCCACGCTCACCGGCGCGACGAGCGCCGAATGGACGCCCACGAACGCGTCCGCTCCGATCGTGGTCCGGTGCTTGAGAACGCCGTCGTAATTGCAGGTGACGGTGCCGGCCCCGAGATTGGCGCGCGGGCCGACGGTGGCGTCGCCCACATAAGTGAGATGGTTGAGCTTGGCCCCCTCGCCGATCTCGGCGTTCTTGGCCTCGCAGAAATTGCCGATCTTGGAGCCCGCCGCCATCCGCGTGCCCGGCCGCAGCCGCGCGAAGGGGCCGACTGAGACGCCCTCGCCGACATGAGCGCCTTCAAGGTGGCTGAAGGCGTGGATCACCGCGCCGTCCGCCACGCTCACGCCCTCGCCGAAGAAGACGTTCGGCTCGATCAGGACGTCGCGTCCGATCTTGGTGTCATGGCTGAAGAACACGGTCTCTGGCGCGATCAGCGTCGCGCCGTTCTCCATCGCGGCGGCGCGCAGCCGGCGCTGGAACTCGGCCTCGACCACCGAAAGCTGGGCGCGGGTGTTCACCCCCTGCACCTCGGCCTCCGCCGCCTGCTCGATCGCGACCGCGAGCCCGCTCATGACCGCGACCTCCACGACGTCGGTCAGATAGAACTCGCCCTTGGCGTTGCGGTTGCCGATCTTCTCGAGCAGCCCGACCGCGTGGCGGCCGGCGACCGCCATCAGCCCGCCGTTCGAGAGGCGGATGGCGCGTTCTTCCTCGCTGGCGTCCTTCTCCTCGCGAATCGCCACGAGGCTTTCGCCTTCGGAAATCAGCCGGCCGTAGCCGGTCGGATCCTGCGCCTCGAAGCCGAGCACCGCCACCGAGGCGCCGTGCGCGAGCGGCGCGCGCAGACGCTTCAGCGTCTCGGGCCGCACCAGCGGCGTGTCGCCGTAGACGATCAGCACGTCGTCGTAGTCCGATCCGATCGCCTCGCGGGCCGCGAGCACGGCGTGCGCGGTCCCAAGCCGCTCGGCCTGCACGAACACCGGCGCGCCGGGCGCGAGCCGCTCTGCCTCCGCCGCGACATCCTCGCGGTTGGGCCCGACGACCACGGCGAGCGAACAGGAGCCGGCCTCGCGCGCGGCGGCCAGGACATGGCCGAGCAGCGTACGGCCCGCCGCGCGGTGCAACACCTTCGGCAGGGCCGAGCGCATGCGCGTGCCCTCGCCCGCGGCGAGCACGACGGTGAGGCAACTGCGGGACGCGGCGGGATCGGACATCGCAGGGGCTCGAACGAGGCGGCGCGGGAAGCCGCGGGGACAGGACAGGGCCGACGAGGCGGCGCGACAGTGGCGCGTCGCGCCTCCGGCCGCAACCGCCATCCGGCTCGACGAAGGAGGGACGGCCGCGCGCGGCCGCCGCGACTCAGCTATCGTCCTCGCAATAGAGGGTTTTTGGAGAGCCGCGTGAACCGCAGTCCTTATGACGAGGAGGTCGAGACCTACAATCTCCAGCCTGCGGCGCCCGCGATCGTCTGGGGCGCGCTGATGGCGGTCGCGCTCGTCGGCGCCGCGGCGACCGTGATGCGTTCCTCCGGACAGGACCGTCAGGAGCGCCTCGTCGCCTCCGACGACCGTTCGTTGCAGAGCGAGGTCGCCAAGCTCTCGACCGAACGCGACGAGCTCGCCGGCCGCCTCGCATCGCTCGAGCGCAGCTTCGGCCAATTCCGGCTCGCCTCGCGCGCGGCCGGCGCGCCGGAGACCACGGGCTCCATCGCCCGGCCGCAGCAGTCCGCGGCGGCGACCACGCCCGGCACCGTTCCTTATGTGGTGGTCGATCCCGCCGACGCCGGCGGTCCGATCGGCGTCCTGATCGGCCACGACGGCACGACCGACGAGATCCGCCGCCGATGGTCGTCGCTTGCTTCGCGCTATCCCCAGCAGCTCGGCAAACTGTCGCCGCGGATCCAGCGCACGGGCGGCGGCACCGGGCTCGTCAGCCTCGTGGCCGGGCCCTTCGCGAGCCGCGCAGACGCCGACCGGGCCTGCACGACCCTTGCGGACGCCGGCCTCGCCTGCGATACCACGGGATATGCGGGCGACCCGATCGGACGGCCCTGACAGGCCTTGCGTCGCACGCCCTCCGTTCGCTGCTCCGGACCTATGATTTTGCCGCATTCGCCGCGACATCGTCCCTGCGCCCTCCTCCGGGACCACGCCGGTTTCGTCCGGCGGCCGCAGGGCTCATGAACCGCAGAGAGTTCGTCTCCGGCGCCGTCGCGGCGACCGCGCTCGCGAGCGGGACGGCGCGCGCCCAGGCGCCGCAGCCTCAGGCTCAGACCCCGCCGCCCCCGCCGCCCGACATCCACGCCGACGGAACGCCGTTCTCGACCGACGCGCTGCTCGAGACCGCGCGCTCGCTCGCCGGCCGCGGCTACGAAGCGCCGAAGGGTTTTCTGCCGAACGGCTTCGCGGAGCTGCCGCAGGACGTCTTCCGCTCGATCCGCATGAAGCCCGAGCGCGCCGTCTGGAACGGCGAGAACCGCGGCTTCGCGCTCGACGTGCTTCCGGGCGGCTTCATCTACCGCTCGCCGGTGCGGATCGCGCAGGTCGAGGACGGCCGCGTGAAGATGCTTCCGGAGTCCCAGGACTGGTTCGACTTCGGCCGCGCGCCCAAGCCTCCGGCCGACCGTCCGTTCCCGCTGTCGGGCTTCACCGGCCGCACGGCGCTCGACCGGCCCGACGAGCTCCGTGACTTCCTGACCTTCCAGGGCGCGACGATCTTCCGCGCCATCGCCCGCGGCCAGATCTTCGGCGCCTCGGCGCGCGGCCTCGCGCTCGACGTCGGCGAAGCGAACGGCGAAGAGTTTCCGCTGTTCCGCACGTTCTGGATCGAGCGCCCGAACGCCGGCGCCAACGCGATCGTCGTCCATGCGTTGCTCGACAGCCGACGCGTCGCCGGCGCCTACCGCTTCACCGTCCGCCCGGGCGAGATCACGGTGGTGGACGTCGAGCTGACGCTGTTCGCCCGCGAACCGCTGAGGCATGTCGGCGTCGGACCCATGACGTCGATGTTCCTGTTCGGCCCGAACGACCGCGTGGGGGTCGACGACGTCCGCGGGCAGGTGCACCGGGCCGACGGCCTGCAGATGTGGACCGGCAACGACGAATGGGTGTGGCGGCCGCTGTCGAACCCGAGCGATCTCCAGATCAGCGTGTTCGGGGACGTCAATCCGAAGGGGTTCGGGCTGCTGCAGCGCCAGCGCGGCTTCCAGCCCTACAACGATCTCGGCCGCCGCTACGATCGCATGCCGAGCGTCTGGATCCAGCCGATCGGCGACTGGGGCGAGGGCCAGTTCCAGTTGCTCGAGATTCCGACCGACACCGACATCAACGAGAACGTGGTGGCCTATTGGCGCCCCAAGCGCGCGATCGAGCCGGGCCAGCCGTTCTCGATGGCCTATCGGATGCACTGGTGCTGGTCGCCGCCAGACCGGGCCGGCGGCGCTTCGGTGGTGAGCACCTCGTCCGGTTCGGCCGGAGACCGCCGTCGTCGCTTCGTGGTCGACTTCGCCGGGGACGCGGTCGCCGACCCGGCCCGCGCGGCGTCGATCCGTCCCAACGTCTCGACCTCGGCCGGCGGGATCCGGGACGTGGTCGGCCTCGCGAATCCGGAGCTCAAGGGCTACCGCGTCGCCTTCACGCTCGATCCGGCCAACGAGGATCTTTGCGAGCTCCGCCTCGTTCTTGAAAGCGACGCCGGCCGCATCGGCGAGACCTGGCTCTACCGGTGGACCGAGTGACCGATCCGACGCCTGTGAACGAGCGCCCCGCAATGCCGCCGGAGACGCCGCTCGCCATGCCGGCGCAGCCGCTGTCGCGCTGGTCGAAGAAGCACGTGCGCCCGCTCGAGGCGCCGAAGCTCTGGAAGACCCCCTGGCTCAGCCGGATCTTCGTGTTTTCCGGGCTCGCCGTCGCGATCGCGCTCGGCGGGCGCGAGATGTACGGCGTCGTCGAGGTCGGCGGCGTCACGGTGCTGGAATGGGCGCTGCTCGGCCTGTTCCTGATCAACTTCTCCTGGATCGCGCTCGCCTTCGCGAGCTCGATCGTGGGCTTCTTCGCGCTTCTCGGCCGCCCCGCGATCGAGACGCCGGCCCCGCCCGAGAGGCTCTCGTCGCGCAACGCGCTCGTGATGCCGATCTACAACGAGCAGCCGAGCCGCGTGTTCGGCGGCATCCAGGCGATCTATGACGAGATCCAGGCGCTCGGCTTCGGCGAGCACTTCGACTGTTTCCTCGTCTCCGACACCACCGATCCGGACGTCTGGATCGCCGAGGAGCGCGCCTTCGTGGCGCTGCGCGAGGCGCTCGGGCCCGACGCGCGGGTCTATTACCGCCACCGCGCCAAAAACCACCGCCGCAAGGCCGGCAACATCGAGGATTTCGTCACCCGCTGGGGCGGCGCCTACGACCACATGGTCATCTTCGACGCCGACAGCCTGATGACCGGCCACGCCGTCGTGGCGCTCGCCGCCGCGATGGAGGCCGACCCGGACGCCGGCATCATCCAGACGCTGCCGCTGATCATCAACCGCAACACGCTGTTCGCCCGCGTGCAGCAGTTCGCGAGCCGCGTCTACGGCCCCGTCATCGCAGCCGGCATCGCGGTCTGGTACGGGCGCGACGGCAACTATTGGGGCCACAACGCCATCATCCGCATGCAGGCCTTCGCGGAAGGCGCGGGCCTGCCGGACCTCAAGGGCCGCCCGCCCTTCGGCGGCCTCATCATGTCCCACGACTTCGTCGAGGCCGCGCTCGTGCGCCGCAAGGGCTGGGCGGTCTACATGCTGCCGCGGATCGAGGGCTCCTACGAAGAAAGCCCCCCGTCGCTGATCGACCTCAGCCAGCGCGACCGCCGCTGGTGCCAGGGCAACCTGCAGCACACGGCGCTGCTTGGAACCAAGGGGCTCTATCCGCTGAGCCGCCAGCATTTCCTCAATGGCATCTTCTCCTATCTCGCCTCGCCGCTGTGGATGTTCATGCTGCTCTGCGGCATCGCGCTCGCGCTGCAGGCCCGCTTCATCCGGCCGGAATATTTCACCGACGAGTTCTCGCTCTTCCCGGCCTGGCCGCGCTTCGACGCCGAACGCGCGCTCGCGCTGTTCGGGATCACCATGGCGATCCTCATCGCGCCGAAGATCTTCGGACTGATCGTCCACATCCTGAACGGCCGCTCGCGGCGCGGCAGCGGGGGCGCGTTCCGGATCCTCGTCTCGGCCTTCCTCGAAATCATCCTGTCGTCGCTGTTCGCGCCGATCATGATGCTGGTGCAGTCCGGCTCGGTGTTCCAGATCCTCGCGGGCAAGGCCACCGGCTGGAACCCGCAGCGGCGCGACGACGGCTCGATCCCGTTCAGCGACATCCGCCGCCGCCACCAGTGGCACACCGCGCTCGGAGCGGTGACGCTCGTCTCGGCGCTCATGATCGCGCCCTCGCTCGCCGGCTGGATGTCGCCGACGATCGCCGGACTCCTGCTCGCGATCCCGCTCTCCTGGCTCTCGGGCCACCTCGCCTCCGGCCTTTTCCTGAAGCGCCTCGGCCTCATGATGATCCCGGAAGAGACCGAACCACCCGCGATCGCGGTCTCGGCGCGCGAGAACGGGCGGCGGCTCGCCGCGCTCGGCGTCGACGAGGGCGACGGCCTGGAGGCGATCGCGCGCGACCCCGACCTCTACCGCGCCCACGAGAAGATGCTGCCGGCCGCCCCGCCTCGTCCGCGCGGCCAGATCGAGCCCGACCGCGTGATGGCCGCGGCCAAGCTCAGCGAGGCCGAGACGCTCGGCGAGGCGATCGGCTGGCTGAGCGCGAAGGAAAAGACCGTCGTGTTCCAGGACCGCGCGCTGCTCGCCATGGCGGTGAAGCTCGGCAAGGCCTGAGCGCGCTCCGACCTCGCGAAGGCTTGCCTGTCGACGCCGATCCCCCCGGCCGTTCAGTCGCTGAAGCTCACCCGGCTGAAGTCCGCCACCTTCGGGTCGTCGACGGTCGGCGTCGTCGTCGTCATGAGCCCGGCGTCGCCGCTCGTGTAGGTGCTGTCCTCAGTCGAACACACCATCTTGCCGTCGTAATACAGCTTCAGCGACTTCTTCTCGGCGACGAACTCGATCGTCCTGGCCTTGTCGGCCGTGAAATACGCAAAACAGAGGTTCGTCAGTCTCCCGCCGATCGTATCGAGCGAGTATCTGTCGTATCGATTGATGTAGACGGAAAAGATGCCGTTGTTTCCGAGCACCAGGCCGCCATAGCCGGAAATCGCGTCTCCTGAACGTTTCACGCGCAGGATCGGACCGCCTTCATAGTGGTACGGATCCGACACGATCATGGTCGCGACCGACACGTTGGAAAACTTCTTGTTTCTCAACAGCGTCGCCGAATATCCCGTCGGGCTCGACAACGGCCTGTAGGCCCGAGCCCGGACCACCCACTTGGTCCGGATCGTCTTGAAATCTTTCGCTTTGCTGCTTTTGGTGAAGACGTACTTGTACGTATCGGCGACGGCGACGTCGGCCGCGCACGTCACGAAGCAAAGCGCAAGCGCACCCGCCAAAATCTTCATGTCCGCCCCCCGGCTTATTTAGCCGAGAGTGCTCGCGCGGGCGAACCGCGTCAATCTCCGCGTGCGCGAGAGCTCAACCGCAGGGCGTCCGCGCACGGAGCGGCGGACTAAAGCTCCGCCGCGGCCTCGAACGGCAGGAAACCGACCGGATCTCCCTCCCGAACCTCGTCGACGCCTGCGGCGATCACCGCGAGCCCATCGGCGGCGATCAGCGGCGCAAGGCGGGCGGAGCCGCCGCGCCCGAGCTTCTCGACCACCGGCAGGCCGTTCTCGGCCGTTCCCATGAGCTTGGCCGGCGCGAACTCAGTGCGGCCGCCCGGCCCCTTCTGCGAGAAGCCTGCGACCGCCGCAAGCGGCGTGAGCGGACGCGGCGGAAGGCCCGCCAGCCGCTCGAGCGCGACGCGCCCGACCAGGAGCCATGCGACCAGCGCCGCGAAGGGGTTGCCGGGCAGCCCGATCAGCGTCGCGCCTCCGAGACGGCCCGCCACCACGGGTTTTCCCGGCTTGATGGCGACGCTTGCGAGCCGCAGCCGCCCGCCCGCGGCCGTCACGGCGGCGGCCAGATGATCCTCCTCGCCGACCGAGGTCGCGCCGCTCGTCACCAGCGCGTCGCAGCGGCGCGCGGCGTCGGCGACGAGGCGGGCGAGTTCCTCGCGATCGTCGGGCGCGACGCCGAGATCGACGATCTCGAGCGCGGGCTGGGCGCCGAGCAGCGCCGCCAGCATCGGGCGGTTGGCGTCGTGGATCATGCCGGGCGCGAGCGGCCGGCCGGGGCGCACCAGCTCGTCGCCCGTCGACATCAGCCCCACGACGACGCGCCGCCGCACAGCGATTTCGGAGACGCCCGCGGCGGCGAGAATCGCGACATGGCGGGCGTCGAGCCGCACCCCCGCCGGCACGATCACGTCGCCGACGCCGACGTCCTCGCCGCGGCGGCGGATGTTGGCGCCGGCCTCCAGCGGCCCGCGAAGCGCGATGCGGTCGCCGGACGCCTCGACCCGCTCCTGCATCGCGACAGCGACCGCGCCGGGCGGCATCGGCGCGCCGGTCATGATCCGCGCGGCCTCCCCGGGCGCGAGCGGTTCGCGCGCGCCGCGCGAGCCCGCGGCGAAGCGGCCCCTCACCACATGGTCGGGTCCAAGCGAGGCGAGCGCGTAGCCGTCCATCGCCGAATGATCGAAGGGCGGCAGCGGGGTCGGGCTCGTCACGGGCTCGGCCGACACCCGGCCCGCGATCCGGGCGATCGGGAGCGTCTCGACGCCCACCGGTCCGTCCGCAAGACCCGCCGCGAGCCCCTGCGCCTGCTCGACCGTCAGCAGCCCGCGGCCCTTTCGGGGGGCGTCGCAGGGGTCGGCCGCAAGCGCCGGGGGCGCGGCGCTCATGCGGCGGCCTCGTCCTCGTCGATGCGCATCCGCCGTCCCTTGCGGTCGAAAAACGCGCCGTCGTTGATGCGCAACCGGTCGTCGCCGATCTCGGCCTCAACGCGGCGCAATTCGACCCGCGCGAGCGGCTCCTCGATCGGCCCGCCGTCGCGCGAGGTCGCGGTGAAGAACACCGCGCCGTCCCAGCCGCCGGGCGCGGAGGCGAACATCTTCCGCACGTCCTTCCACGTCGCCTCGTCGCCGATCACGTGGAAGAACGTCGAGGCGACCGGCTTGGCGTCGGTCTCGGTGATCTCGACCAGCACGACGAGCGCCGTGAAGCCTTCCGTCTCGGCGAAGGCGGCCTTCAGCCAGTCGTCGAAGTCCAGCATCGGCGGGTTGGCGTCCGCAACGTCCTGATCAGAAATCGACAAGCGGCGTCTCCGGCATGTAGCGGTCGAACGCCACCACGAAGGACTGGCCGCGGGCGGTCTCGAAACGGGCCTCGAAGTCCGCGAGCGCCATCAGGAGCGCGGCGGCGCGGTCGTGGCCCTCCGCGGCGTCCTCGGTCTCCTCGAGCAGACGCTCGTCATGGACGGCGTCGGAGAGCGGCTCCAGCTCGTCGAGAGCTGCGGCGCGGGGTTGGTCGAGCTCCTCCCAGTCGAACTCCGCAGCGGCGGCGCGGCGCTGCGCGCCCCGCGACTCCTCGCGGCTCGAGGACCGGGCGTCCGCCGCCACCAGGGCCGCCAGAAAATTCATGCGCCGATAGGCGCGTCGGCGCTCGGTCTCGAGGCGCAGGATCTCGCGCGCGAACTCCTCGCGGAACCGCGTTTCGGCGGCGCCGGCCTCGCGCGCCGTCATCTCTAGCACGTCGAGCGCTGCAGGACGAAACGTCATGGTTCGGCTCCTTCGCCGCCTGTCACGTCGCGGCGACGGAACAGGTCGATGCGGTGGCGGTTCATCCGCCGGTCGTCGCCGCGGCGGATCGTGACGCCGTGGCGGTCGAGAAATTCGAGGATCTGGATCGCGACCTTCCGCCCGTTTTCGAGCCTGTCGCGAAACCGCGCCGCCGTCACCACCTCGTCCTCGCGCGCGACGTCTGCGGCGATGTCGACGAGTTCGGCGATGGTCTCGCGCAGGAAGAAGTGGTCGTGCGCGACCTCGTCGACCTGGCCGAGCCGACCGACGAGCTTGAGCGTGCGCCGCACCTCCGCCTCCTCGGCGCCGATCTCGCCGGCGATGTCGCGGACCCGCGGCGGCCGGAACCGCGCCTCGCCGCCAAGCAGCGGCGCAGCCTCCTCCCAGAGCGCCTCGTCGGCGGGGGCGAGGCGCACGGCATGGCCGGGGAGGCGGATCCACGCCCCCTCCGCCGCCACCGCGCCCTGACGCTGAAGCGTCGCGACGGCGGCGAGGAAAGACGGGGCCGGCAGCCTCGGCTCGACCGACAGTCGCAGCCGCTCAGCGCCGACGCCCTGAAGGTCCGGGTGCTCGGCGTGATAGCGGGCGAGCGCCTCGTCGACGCTCGCCGAAAAGGCCGCGAAATCGCGGGCTGAGAGCGCCACGCCCTTCGATCCGAGACGCACAAGGCCTGCGTCTCTTATAATCTTTTCAGATTGTTGCGGGCCGATGTTGCGGTCCCGCATGAAGCCGTCGACGTCGACCGCGTGAGGCGGCGCGGCGAGCAGAGCGCCGAGCGCCTCGGCGTGATCTTCATGCGAGAGCGCGGCGAGCTGGGCGCGGCGCTCGGGCGAGCGTCGCCGGCGCTCGGGCGCGCGCAGGTCGAGGATCCGCCCGCCCGCCACGGTGCGCGCGCCGCTGGTGTCGCGGGCGACGAACCGGTCGAGCGCCACCGCGGCGATCGGATGGTCGAGCACGAGCTGGACCCGCGCGGTCTCGCCGGGCCGGATCGCCTCGCCCTCGAGCGGCACGAGCCGGGCCGCGACGTCGGCCGCGCCATGGTGCAGGCGCAGCGGCGTCCACGGACCGAACGGCTTCGGCTCGCCCGCCAGCACCGTCATCTCGACGTCGATGCGCGCCGTCGGCCGGTGCAGCTCCGGCGCGCCCACCACGTCGCCGCGGCGGATCGCCTCCTTGGAGACGCGGGGCCCGACGAGATTGAGGGCGCAGCGCTCGCCGGGGCGCCCCTCCTCGGCAGGCCGGTTCTGGGCGTGGATGGCGCGCACCCGCGCCTCGACGCCGGTCGGAGAGACGATGACAGGATCGCCGACCCTGACGACGCCGTCGCGCACCGAGCCGGTCACCACCGTGCCGGCGCCCGACAGCGTGAAGCAGCGATCGACCGACAGCCGAAACCGCCCGTCGGCGGCCGGTCGCGCGACTTCCGAGGCGAGACCGTCGAGCCGCGCCTGCAGCGCCTCGAGCCCCTCCCCGGTCACCACCGAAACCGGCACGACCTCGACCCCCTCGAAGGAGGAGCCGTCGAGCAGCGCCTCGATTTCGGCCACCGCCTCGCCGCGGCGCCCCTCGTCGGCGAGATCGCATTTGGTGAGCGCCACGAGCCCCCGCCGCACGCCGAGCAGGTCGACGATCGCGAGATGTTCGCGCGTCTGCGGCATCGGCCCGTCGTCGGCCGCGATCACGATCAAGGCGAGATCGATCCCGCTCGCGCCCGCCAGCATGTTGCGGACGAACTTCTCATGGCCCGGCACGTCCACGAAGCCGAGCACCGAGCCGTCGTCCCGCGGCAGATAGGCGAAACCGAGGTCGATCGAGACGCCCCTCGCCTTCTCCTCCTTCAGCCGGTCGGGATCCACGCCGGTCAACGCGCGCACGAGCGCGGACTTGCCGTGGTCGACATGTCCCGCCGTGCCGATGATCACGCCGCGCCCTCCTGGATCGGCGGCTGGGCCGCCACGGCTTCGGCGGCCGAGATGTCCTCGGGCCCAAGCGCGGCGCGGACGGCGGCGACGAAGGACGCGGCGAGCGGACTGCCGCCCTGTCCTGCGCGGATGAGCCAGATCAGCGCCGCGCGGTCGTCCTTCTCGACGCCCGAACCAAGATGGAGCGAGGCGCCGAGCATCGCCTGTCCGTCGGCGTCGCCGCGGCGGGCGGCCTCGTACCACCACCGCGCCGCTTCTTCCGGATCGCGCTCCATGCCGAGCGCATTGTGGGCGATGAGCCCGAGCCGGGTCATCGAGGAGGCCACTCCCTGCTCGGCGGCCGCCAACGCCCAGCGCCGCGCGCCCTGCGGGTCGGGCTCGTCGCCCTGCCCTTCGAGCAGCATCCAGCTCAGCATGTCCTGCGCGGCGGCGTCGCCTTGTTCGGCGGCCGCCTCGAACAGTTCGAGCGCGGCGGCGTCGTCCTGCTCGACGCCGCCCTCGCCCTTGAAATGCAGCGTCGCGAGATTGCGCTGCGCGACCGAGTCGCCGGCCTCCGCGCCGCGCGCGAACAGCTTCGCGGCCTTGGCGAGATCCCGGCTGACGCCGAGCCCCTCGACGTAGCAGGCGCCGAGATTGCTGAGCGCGCGGGGCGGCCATCCCTGGGCCGCGAGCGGGCCCCAGACGCCGACGGCGATGTCGTAGTCGCCGCGCTCGGCGGCCTCGTAGGCCATCTCCATCAGCGCCGCGACGTCCTGCTCCTCCTCGGTCCGCCGCTCCGCCTCGCGGTCGCGCGGAACGAGCAGGCTTGAGCCGAGCAGCTTCTGGAACCAGGTCATGGCCGTCCCTCCGCGCCCGCGGCGAGTCCGAGCTCGAACAGGCTGCGGCCGAATTCGGCCTCGTCGTCGAGCCCGCGCAGGTCCAGCAGCAGCCTGTCGTCGGCGATGCGGCCGATGATGGGGGTCGCAAGCGCGCGCATGGCGGCCGAGAGACGCGTCAGCGCTCCCCCGCCGCCGGAGAGCGCCTCGATCGCAAGGCCCGCGCTTGGAATGGAGGCGAGCGGCAGCGCGCCGGAGCCGATCTGGCTTTCGAGATCGACGGTCGCGACAGAGAACTGCGATCCGATCGCGCCCTCGAGGCTCGGCCGGAAGCGCTCGGCGAGCCGCTTCAGCTTCTCGGCCGGACGGGTGAGCAACGCGAGCGTCGGCAGCCGCTCGGCGAGGCGGTCCGGATCGCGATAGAGCCGCAGCGTCGCTTCGAGGCCGGCGAGCCGAAGCTTGTCGAGCCTCAGGGCCCGCTTCAGGTGGTTCTTGGCGAGCCGCCGCACGAGATCGCGGCGTCCCACCACGACGCCGGCCTGCGGGCCGCCCAGCAGCTTGTCGCCCGAGAAGGTGACGAGGTCGGCCCCGTCCGCGACCGCTTCCTGCACCGTGCGCTCGCGCTGGAGGCCCCATGTCGTCAGGTCGACCAGCACGCCCGAGCCGAGATCGTCCACCAGCGGAACGCCGCGCTCGCGGGCGACGGGGGCGAGCTCGCGGGCCGTCACCTCCTTGGTGAAGCCCTCGATCCGGTAGTTCGACGGATGCACCTTCATCAGAAGCGCGGTCGCGGGCCCGATGGCGTCGGCGTAATCGGCGAGATGGGTGCGGTTGGTGGTGCCGACCTCGACGAGCCGCGCGCCGGCGCGGCTCATGATCGAGGGCATGCGGAACGCGCCGCCGATCTCGATCAGCTCGCCGCGCGACACGATGGTCTCGCGCCCGTCCGACAGCGAATTGAGCGTCAGCAGCACGGCCGCCGCGTTGTTGTTGACCGCGACCGCGTCCTCCGCGCCGGTGAGCTCGCGCAGGAGGCCGCGGACATGATCGTCGCGCTCGCCGCGGGCGCCGCCCGAGAGGTTGAACTCGAGCGCGGTCGGGCTGCGCATGGCCGCCACCACGGCCGCGATCGCCTCCTCGGCGAGGAGCGCGCGGCCGAGATTGGTGTGCAGCACAGTGCCGGTGAGGTTCAGCACCCGGCGCTGGCTCGGCCGCTCGTCGGCCTCGAGCCGAAGCGAGGCGGCGGCGGCGATCCGCTCGGGCGAGACGTCGAGCTCGACGCCGGAGAGCCAGGCGGGCCTCAGCTCCGACAGCGCCGCGCGGACGGCCGCGACGGTCGCGGTCCGGCCATGGCGTTCGGAGGCGATCTGCGCCGCCTCCGCGGCCAGAACGCGGTCGACGGAGGGCAGCGGCGCACGGGCGTTGGCCGGAGCGAGGCTCGACTGGTCACTCATCTCGGCTTGCGGTCGCTCGTCGGGACGTTGAGGGCGGGCCGAACCGCCCGCCCGCTCATCAATAGCCCAGAAGATAGGGATTGAAAGCCGCGCGCGCCCAGCCCTCCTCGCGCAGCTTCAGGTCGAGCCCGAGGGTGGCGACGTCGTCGGCGACCGGATCGACGTCCGGCACGACATGCTGGTGCATGATCTTCACGTAGGTCTTGCAGCTGTCGCAGGTCTCGGCGCGCACGGGCGCGCGGGCCTCGGCCTGCTCCTTGGCGCGAAGGCCGCGCGTGGCCTTGGGCTCGGCCCCATCCTCCTCGGGCGCGAGCTCGCGATAGGCGATGCCCGCGGTCGAGTCGCAGGCGACGCACTTGACCCGGACATGGTTCCACAACGTCGCGCAGAGCGCGCAGGAGACGAAGCGCGCGCCGTGGGCGGCGGTCCAGCCGACCACGAGGCTCGCGACCGGCGGCCCGCCGCAGGCCGGACACGCGCCCGTGCCGACCGGCGACAGCCTCTCGGCGTCGAGACCGGCGGCGACGCGGGCGAAATGCACCTGAAGCGCCGCCGCGGCGAAGACGTGGGAGGCGAGCGTCTCGACGCCCGGCGCGCCTTCGAGCGCCTGGACGAGCGCCGTGCGGCGGGCCTCGGCATCGTTTGCGAGCTTGGCGCGCGCGGCCGCCGCGGGCTCCGGCATGTTCACCGCCACCGCCTTGTCGAGCAGCCGCTCAAGCGTCGTGAGCGCCGCCCCGTCGGGTTCGAAACGGGCGCGGTCGAGCGGCGGCATGGAGAAATCGAGCGCGCGCTCCATCGCCTCGGTCGAGGGCGGGCGCGGCGCGGGCAGGCTCGGCTGGATGTCGTGCTGGATCTGGCTGAGCTCGGCGAGGAACGTCAGGTAGTCGGCGAGCGGATGATCTTCGGCGAGGTCGCGAAACCGCGCGGCGCGGGCCGCGAACATGGTCTCGGGCGCCGGAAGCACCGCGAAGGGCGGCTTCGGGGTGACGCCGATGACGTTGGGGGACGGCTCGAGGACGCTCGGTCCGGCCATGCTTACGCTCCGTTCGGAAATAACCGGCGCCGCCCTTGTCCCGGACTTGATCCGGGACCCAGAAACGTCGTCCGTTCCGGACGACGCGGGTCGGCCGGCGACTTCTTGAACTATGTCGTGGATACGGGTCCCGGCTCAAGGCCGGGACAAGAGGTCGGCGGCGGGATCCGACCGTGAGGCCCGATCCCGCCGCAGCCCGATCAGCTCACTCGCCGGCTTCCTTGCCGCCGCGGGCTTCGCGGCGCAGCCATTTGCGGTGATGCCGCCAGGCCCAGCCGCCGGTGACCCGGCCCTGCGTCATGCTCGACACCGTGCCGCGCACCCAGATGCCGGCATAGACGTGCACGACGATCAGCAGGATGGCGAAGAACGCCATCACCGCATGGACGAGCGCCGCCAGCCGGTTGGTGTCGATCGACACGTACCCGCCGAAATACTGGTCCCAGATGATGAGCCCCGAGCAGAACAGCACGAGGATCATCAGCGACTGGCCCCAGAACACGCCCTTCTGGCCGGCGTTGTATTTCTCGAGCTCGGGCAGCTTCTCCTCGTCGCCCTTCACCACGTCGCCGATCTTGGAGATCCACTTCGTGTCGTCCTGGTTCCAGAGGTTGGCCCTCCAGAACTGCAGGAACATGCCGAAGAACGAAATGACGAGCAGCACGCCGAGCCAGGGGTGGATGACGCGCGTGAGCGCGCCTCCGCCGAAGAGCCCGGTGAGGAAGAACAGGCTCGGATGGAACAGCGCGAGACCGCTCAGGGCGAGCGCCACGAAGGTGAGCGCCGTGATCCAGTGGTTGACCCGCGCGAAGGCCGAGTAGCGGTGGACGTAGGTCCGCTCCCGGGCCGCCGGAGCGCGGTGTTCGATGTCGATCGCCATCAGACCCGCGCCTCCGGACCGTCTCCGCCAGAGGTCTTCGCCCTGGTCGCCTCGATCAGCTCGGCCGCGTTCTCCTCGTCATGCTCGGAGACGCGGTTCGCCCCGACCACCGTGTGGTGGACGAAGGCGCCGATCGCCGCGAAGGCGAGAGCGCCGAGCGCCAGCACCTTGCCCGTGCCCTTCCACGCCGCGACCAGCGGGCTGATCTTCGGCTCATGCGGCAGGCCGGCGTAGATCTCCGGCTTGTCGTTGTGGTGGAGCACGTACATCACGTGAGTGCCGCCCACGCCCGCCGGATCGTAGAGGCCGGCGTTGGCGTAGCCGCGCGACTTCAGGTCCACGATGCGCTTCTCGGCCTGGGCCTTCATCGCGTCCTTGGTCCCGAACATGATCGCGGTGGTGGGACACGCCTTGGCGCATGCCGGCCCCTGGCCGACCGCGACGCGGTCGGAGCAGAGCGAGCACTTGTAGGCCTTGTGGTCCACCTTCGAGATGCGGGGAATGTTGAAGGGGCAGCCCTTCAGACAGTAGCCGCAGCCGATGCAGTTCTCGTGGATGAAGTCCACGATGCCGTTGGTGTACTGCACGATCGCGCCCGGGGCCGGACACGCCTTGAGGCAGCCCGGGTCGGAACAGTGCATGCAGCCGTCCTTGCGGATCAGCCACTCCATGTTCCCCGTGTCCGGGTTGTCCCATTCGGCGAAGCGCATCAGCGTCCACGAATGGGGGGTGAGGTCATGCGGGTTGTCGTAGACGCCCGTATTGACCCCGACCTCCTCGCGGAGGTCGTTCCATTCGAGGCACGCCGCCTGGCAGGCCTTGCAGCCGATGCACTTCGAGACGTCGATGAGCTTCGCCACCTCGATCTGGGCCCCGCCGGCGACGGCGGGGACGTCGGTCGAGGCCGAGCGGCGCAGCAGGTTGAGGGATTGGTTCGCCATATCTCTCGCCCTCCCTTACGCGATCGGACCCGAGGCCACGGCCTCGATGTTGACCAGGAACGCCTTGTATTCCGGCGTCTCGATGTTCGCGTCGCCCACGAAGGGGGTCAGCGAGTTCGGGTTGTGGCCCTTCTTCGCCGCGCCCATGAAGCCCCAATGCTGCGGGATGCCGACGATGTGCGTCGGCTTGCCGTCGACCATCATGGGCTTGATGCGCTTGGTGACCACGGCCTTGGCCTTGATCGAACCGCGGTTCGACCAGACCCGGACCCAGCCGCCCTTCGTGATGCCCTTCTCCTTCGCGAGCTCTTCGGAGATCTCGACGAAGAATTCAGGCTGCAGCGCCGCGTTGACCCGATTGTGCTTCGTCCACTGGTGGAAGTGCTCGGTCAGGCGGTAGCTGGTGGCCACGTAGGGGTACTTGTCCGACGAGCCGAGCGCCGCGAAGTCCGCCTTGAAGATGCGCGCGGCGGGATTGCCGCGGATCTTCGGGGCGACGGCGTTCGCGACCGGCGACTCGAAGGGCTCGTAGTGGGCCGGGAACGGTCCGTCCCGCATCATCTTGCGGGAGAAGAACCGCGCCACCCCTTCCGGGTTCATGATGAAGGGGCCGACGTTCTGCTCCGGCTTGAAGGCCGCGCCGTAGTCCGGCACGTCGATCCCGCCCCACTTCTCGCCCGTCCAGTAGACGAGCTTTCTCGTGTCGTCCCACGGCTTGCCCGCAGGGTCGGCCGAGGCGCGGTTGTAGAGGATGCGCCGGTTGGCCGGCCACGCCCAGGCCCATTTGGGCGCAAGTCCTGCGTCCTCCGGGTCGGTGTTGTCGCGACGGGCCATGTTGTTGCCGGACTCCGTCCAGCAGCCGGCGTAGATCCAGCAGAAGGACGTGGTGGAGCCGTCGTCGCGAAGCTGCGCGAAGCCGTCGAGCTGCTTGCCCTTCGCCACGATGACCTTGGTCGCGTCCTTGGGATCGAACACGTCGCCGAGCGCCGACCCGTTCATCTCCTTGGCGAGCTCCATGGGAGACGGCTCGCCGGGATCCGCGTAGGGCCAGTTCAGCTTGGTGATCGGATCGGGGAACGCGCCCCCTTCCGCCTCGTAGAGCTTCTTCAGGCGCAGATGGATCTGCGCCATGATCCACGTGTCGTGCTTGGACTCGTAGATCGGCTCCTGGCCCGGATAGTGCCACTGCAGCCAGCGGCCCGAGTTCACGAGCGAGCCCTCGTCCTCGGCGAAACAGCTCGTGGGGAGCTGGAACACCTCGGTCTTGATGTCGGCGCTCTTCACGTCGTTGTACTCGCCGTGATTCTCCCAGAAGCGGGAGGTCTCGGTCTCGAGCGGATCCATCGTGACGAGGAACTTGAGGTTCGACAGGCCCTTGGTGAGCTTGCCCCGGTCGGGGAAGGTCATCAGCGGGTTGAACCCCTGGCAGAAGTAGCCGGTCATCTTGCCCTGCGCCATCAGGTCGAAGGCGCGCAGGACGTCGTAGGTGACGTCGAGCTTGGGCAGGTAGTCATAGGCCCAGTTGTTCTCGGCCGTCGCGCTCGCGCCCCACATGGACTTGGCGAACGACACGTAGAACTTCTTGTAGTTCTGCCAGAAGCTCATCTGGCCCGGCTGCAACGGCTTGAAGCCGCGCGTCGACATGTAGGCGTTGAAGTCCGGCTCCTTCTCCGTCGGCATCGTGAGATAGCCGGGGATCAGGTTGGACATCAGGCCGAGGTCGGTCAGGCCCTGGATGTTCGAGTGGCCGCGGAGCGCATTCATGCCGCCGCCGCGCACGCCGATGTTGCCCAGCAGCAGCTGAATCATCGCCATGCAGCGGATGTTCTGCGAGCCCTTCGAATGCTGGGTCCAGCCGAGCGCGTACATCGACGTCATGGTCTTGGTCGGCGTCGAGCACGTTGCGATCATCTCGGCGACCTTCAGGAACTTGTCCTTGGGCGAGCCGCAGATCTTCTCGACCAGCTCCGGCGTGTAGATCGCGAAGTGCTTCTTCATCAGCTGGAAGACGCAGTTCGGATCCTGCAGCGTCGGATCAGTCTTGGCGAAGCCGTCCTCGCCCATCTGGTAGTCCCAGGTGGAGGTGTCGTAGCCGCGCTTGGCCTCGTCGTAGCCGGTGAACAAGCCGTCGGCGTAGCCGAAGCCCGGATTCACCAGATAGGCGACGTTGGTGTAGTTCTTGACGTACTCATGCTGGATTTTATCGTTTTCCAGCAAGTACTTGATGACGCCGCCGAGGAACGCGATGTCGGTTCCGGGACGGATCGGGCAATAGTAGTCGGCGACCGAGGCCGTGCGCGTGTAGCGCGGATCGACCACGATGAGCTTCGCGCCGCGGTTCTCCTTGGCCTTGACGACCCATTTGAACCCGCAAGGGTGAGCTTCAGCAGCGTTGCCACCCATGACGACGACGAGATCCGTCGAGGCGATGTCGCCCCAGGAGTTCGTCATGGCGCCGCGACCGAATGTTGGGGCGAGACTCGCCACCGTCGGTCCGTGTCAGACGCGCGCCTGGTTGTCGAACACCACCATGCCGGCCGAACGCACGACCTTGTAGGTCAGCACGGCCGTCTCGTTGGTCGTCGCGGACGCGGCGAGGAAGCCCGTGGTCGCCCAGCGGTTGACCGTCACGCCGTCCTTGGACTTCGCCACGAAGTTCGCGTCGCGGTCGTCCTTCATCAGGCGCGCGATGCGGTCGAGCGCCACGTCCCAGGAGACCCGCTCGAACTTGTCCGAGCCCGGCTTGCGGTGCATCGGGTACTTCAGGCGAGTGTCGGACCGCACGAAGTCGAGCAGGGCCGCGCCCTTGGGGCAGAGCGTCCCGCGGTTCACCGGATGGTCCGGATCGCCCTCGATGTGCATGACGGTCTTGGGCAGGTTCGCCGAACCGTCGCCCGTGGAATACATCAGGACGCCACAGGCCACCGAGCAGTACGGGCAGGTGTTCCGGGTCTCCGTCGTCTTCGCGAGCTTGAACGGCCGCACAGTCTGGGCGAGAGCCTGTTCTGCGCCGCCGAAGCCCATCGCTCCGAGCGTCGTCCCGGCGACGCCCGCGCCCGCAGCCCGAAGGAACTGCCGCCGCGAAAGTTCGCCGATCATAGGGGAAGCATCCTCCCTCTCTAAAGCCGCCGTCCCCCATCGGAAACGGCCGATCCCTCGCCGGCCCTCGGCCGACGTATCGCTTCCGATTTAGAGTTCGAACCGTTCGAATGTCAAACGCCTCTAATCTGTTTTGCGACGCAAAAACCGTGATTTGAGAGTGATTTAAGGAGTTCTCTATTGGTTGATCGCAAAACTGTGGTTACGGCTGAAGCCCTTGGTGGCGCCGTCGCGCGCGCGCTCGACCTCCGGGGGCTCCATTGCCCCCTGCCCGTCCTCAAGATTCGCAAGGCGTTGGCGGGACTTGGTCCAGGCTTGGAACTGGTCGCCGTGACCGACGATCCGCTCGCCGCCGTCGACGTTCCAAACTTCGTGCGCGAGAGCGGCGACGCGCTTGTCGACGTCCGGCGCGAAGGCGCGGCGCGTGTGTTTCGCATCCGCAAGCGCGAATCGAGCGCGTGACGCCGCAGTGCGGCGCGCCTTAGCCTTGAGCGCACGCGGTGGCGTCATCGGGGGAACAAGACGTGGCCGACGCCGCGCCGGGTCTGCGCGCCTACGTAGAATTCCCTATTGCCGCGCAGCGTCGCGACGTCGACCATGGCTTACCTCCCGCTCGTCGAGACCCCCGCCATGCGCCGCGCTTTGTCACGCTCCTCGTGGGTCGCCGGCTCGGCCGCGGCCCTTCTTTTGGCTCCCGCCGTCCAGGCGGAGATTTCGGACCAGCCGCTCTTCGCCTGCTACGCGCCGACGGGGCCGCAGTCCGGGCGGGTGCGGCTCGTGCCCGCGGACGGCGTGTCGGGGTGCGGCCCCGAGGAGACCCGCGCGGAGCTCGCGGCGGGGGGACTGACCTGACGCGGCGACTGGACGGCGGGCGTGTCCTATGGGGCGAACGACGCCGTCGCTTACAAGGGCTCGAGCTACATCGCGCTGAAGAAGACCAAGGCGAAGCCGACCGACCAGACGGCCTGGGGCCGGCTTGCGGCGAAGGGCGGCGACGGCAAGGACGGCAAGAAGGGCCCGGCGGGCGAGGCGGGACCGCAGGGCGAAACCGGCCCCGCGGGCCCGGCCGGCCCGCAAGGAGCCGCAGGCCCCCAGGAGCCGCAGGCCCCCAGGGCGAGACCGGCGCAGCCGGGCCTCAAGGGCCCGCGGGCCCTCAGGGGAACGCCGGACCGGCCGGGCCAGCCGGACCCGCGGGTCCGCAAGGGCCGGTGGGCCCGACCGGCCCGCGCAGCGCCGGCGCATTCGTCTCGCAGAGCTCGACCGCGCTGTCTGCCCTGAACCTTGGATCCACGTTCACCGCGCCGCGGACCGCCCAATGCCTCCGTCAATCTCAGGCTGGAGATCGACGCCTACGACCTGCCGAGCAGCCCGCGCTCCGGCCGCTCGCTCACCACCTATTATTTGACGATGACCCGCAACGGCGTGTGGGAGACGGACGCCTACGCCACGTCGTTCCCGACCTACATCTATGGCGACGCGACGCTTCCTCCCTCGACCGCGCCGTTCACCTGGCCGCAGCCGGCCTCGAACCGGAGCGCCACGTTCAGCGTGAACGCCGGCGACCAAGTCCTGCTCGGCGTCGCGTTCAACGAATCGAGATTGTGGACGAACGCGAAGCACTACGTCTCTTACAGCTACGACTGCTTCTGAGCGCGCGGGCGCGTCGAGCGCCGAAGCGGGCGACCGCGATATGCGGTCAACCGCGTTGCGACGGATCGCCCGATCTTCGCCAAGAAGGCTCGCGCGAAGCCGCGCGCGATGCTACAGGAGCCGCGCCCGCCGCTGCGGGAGGGCGCGTAGCTCAGCTGGTTAGAGCAACTGACTTTTAATCAGTAGGTCCTGGGTTCGAGTCCCAGCGCGCTCACCACCGCCTGTCTTTGTCGGCAGGCGGCGCAGTCTTCGTCCGGCATCCTCGAAGCAGATCAGGCTCACCGCTGCGGCGGGTCGATCACCGGCTGTTCCGGCGGGACCGGCTCATCGATCGACGGATCGACGCCGGGGTCGGGATTCGGCACGACATCGGGATCCTGCACCGGAACGCCGTCCGGCCCGGGCGGGGGCATGCCCGGCCCTCCAGGCGGCGGGATGTCGGGCCCGGGACCGGACGGGTTCGGGACGTTGGGGCCCCCGGTCACCTGCGGCCACCCATCGCCACCTTGCGGTTCTCGCCGAGATCGGGGCGCTCCTCCGACAAGCGCGCCTTCGCGATCTCGAACGCCACCGCCACGGGATTGCTCTTGCCGTCCCAGAACTCCCCGGCATGCGGATCGACGACCAGCAGGCGCACGTTCGCGTCCTCCGGGCCGCCGGGAAACCAGACCTTGGCCATCTCGTTGAAGCGGGCCTTGATGGCGGCGCGGTCGTTCGAGACGCGCGCCCTCCCCGAGATCGAGACGTAGTCCTGGCCCTTCGGGCTCGCGAAGGCGAGGCACACCTCCGGATCGGCCGCGATCTCCTCGTCCTTGTGGTGGCGGACGTCGGTGAGGAACGAGATCTCGCCCGTCGCCCGGTCAAGTTTGGCGTGCATCGGGCGCGCCCGCAGGCTTGCGCCGGATTTCGACGTCAGCATGCAGACGGCGATTTCCTCGACGAGGTCGTGCAGGCGGTCGATGTCGGACGTGCTGGACATGGAAGGTCTCCCAAAGAGGCTTTGGAAGACCAACAAAGCGCGGCGGCGGAGGTTCCCGCCGCCCTCGCTCACTGCTCCCGGAAGCTGCGCCGGAACGAGTGGATGACAGGCTCGAGGAAATACTCCATCGCGACCCGCTTCCTCGCCTCGACATAGGCCTCGACCGGCGAGCCGGGCTTCATGTCCTCGACCTTGGCGTAGGCCGCGAACGCCGATCGGTCGACCGCGACCTTGGCGAGATAGTAGGTCTCGTGGGTCTGCTCGTCCTTCAGCGCGTCGGCCGCGACGTGGATGACGCGGCCCGGGATCATCGGCATGTCGCGCATCGGGAAGGTGGTGAAGGACACCCGCGCCATCTGTCCGGTTTCGATGTTGCGGATGTCCTGCGGCGAAACCCGCCCCTCGATGATGAGGTCGCCCTCGGTCGGCACGATCTGCATCAGGTCAGTGCCGGGCCGCACGACGCCGCCGACCGTCTTGGCCTGGCTGTTGATGACGTAGCCGGTCGCAGGCGCGATCACCTGCGTGCGCGTAAGGATGTCGGCGCTCGCGGAGAGCTTGGCGGCCATGCCGGCGATCTCAGAACGGGCCTTGGCGAGCTCGGTCGAGGCGTCGTTGAGGAAGGTGGTCTCGGCGTTTTCGAGGCTGATGCGCTTCTCGACCTTCTCGATCTCCGCGGTGCGGATCTGGGCGTTGAGCGACGCGATCTCGGTGTCGAGCTCGGAGCGACGGCGCTGCAGCTCCAGCATCTGGGGCTTTCGCGCCAGCCCCTTCTCCATGAGGCTGTTGATGTCCTCGAGCTGGATGTCGATCAGGCGCTTCTGGTCGGACGAGCCGGCGATCTTGCCCTTCGAGCCCTCGATCTGCGCGGTGAGCTTGTCGATCTGGGCGCGCAGCAGATCCTGCTTCTCCTTCAGCCCCCGCACGCTTGAGACGAACAGCGCCTGCTGGCCCTTCACGAAATCCGGGAACGTCGGGTCGCCCTCGGCGTCGGTGATCGACTGCGCGAAATCGACCTCCTTGGCGTTCGTGATCTGGGCGAAGAGACGCGCGGCCTCTGCCTCGCGGCGCGACATGGTGTTGCGCACCTGCCCGACCGCGGCGAGCGCCTGCGCGCGCTCGAGCGTGATCAGCGGCTGGCCCTTCTGAACGAGGTCGCCGTCGCGGGCGAGGATTTCGCTCACGATGCCGCCCTCGAGATGCTGGACCGACTTGCGGCTCGCCTCGGGGCCGACCGCGCCCTTGACCACCGCGCCGGCCGAGAGAGGAGCGGTCGAGGCCCAGACCGCAAAGCCCCCCATGAAGCCGAAGATCACCACGCCGCCCGCGAGCGCGACCCCGCGCAGGCGCGTGGCGAGCCGCGCGGGCCGCGGACGCATGTCCGGCAGCGCCTCGAAATCGGTTCCGTCGTCAGGGCCTGAGAGCCGTCCGGTCATCGCGAGCCTCCCGGGATGGAGCGGACGTTTTCGGACGGCGCCGGCGCCACGAGCTCGCGCAGCACCTCGGTCGCGGGCCCGAGCTTCTTGAGCTGGCCGTTCTGCATCACCGCCACCTTCGAGGCGAGATGGGCGAGCGCTGGCTTGTGCGTCACCATGATCACCGTCACGCCGCGCTCCTTCAGCGTCGAGATGCAGTTGACGAGCGCCCGCTCGCCCTCGCCGTCGAGGCTGGCGTTGGGCTCGTCCAGCACCACGAGGCGGGTCTCGCCGTAGACGGCGCGCGCAAGCGCGATGCGCTGGCGCTGGCCGCCGGAGAGCATCCCGCCGCCATTGGCGAGCAGCGTGTCGTAGCCCTGCGGCAGGCCGAGGATCAGCTCGTGGCAGCCCGCGAGCTTGGCGGCCTCGACCACGGCCTCGTCGTCAGGCTCGTCGAAGCGGGCGATGACGTCGCGCACGCGCCCGGTGAACAGCTCTGTGCCCTGCGCGAGATAGCCGACATATTTGCGCCGCTGGTCGTCGCGCCACAGCATGACGTCGCCGCCGTCGAGCCTGACCTTGCCGCGATGGGGCGCGCGCGATCCCACGATCGCGCGGCAGAGCGTCGACTTGCCCGAGCCCGACGGGCCGATGAAGGCCACGCTGTCGCCCGGCGCGATCTGCATCGAGACGTTGTTGATGATCGCCTTGTCGCCGCCCGGCGCGACCACCGTGACGTTCTCGATGGTGAGGCGCCCCTCGGGCTTCGGCAGCGCGATCGGATCCTCGACGCTCGCTCCGGCGGCGTTGAGCAGCGCCTCGATGCGCTTCCAGGCGAGGCGGCACTGCTGGAAGCCGCGCCAGGCCGCGATCGACTGGTCGAGCGGCGCGAGCGCGCGCGACAGCAGGATGGACGACGCGATCATGCCGCCCGGCGTGATGTGGCCGCCGAGCGAAAGCCAGGCGCCGAGCGCGAGCGTCATGATCTGCGCGACGACGCGCAGGAACTTGCCGGAGCCGATCGTGGCCGAGCTGCGGTTGGTGGCCTCGGCGAGCAGCGCCATCGAAAGCGCGTTGGCGCGACCCGCCTTTTCGGCGAGCGGCTTGGCCAGACCCATGGCCGCCACGGTGTCGACGTTGCGCGCGGCTTCCGCCAGAACGCGCTGCGCCTCCTGATGGCCCTGCTGGACCTTCTCGGCCGCGGGCTTGGTCAGGCGGTCGTTGACGAGCGCCAGGATCACGATGAGGAGCGCGAAGACCGCGCCCAGCAGACCGAGATAGGGGTGGATCAGCGTGCAGCCGAGCAGGAACACCGGCATCCACGGCACGTCGCAGAGCGAGGGCAGCGTGGAGCCCGAAAGGAAGGTGCGCACGAGCCGCAGATCCTGGAACGGCGCGCCTTCCTGCGCGCCGAACTTCACCATGCCGCGCTCGGCTCCCATGGCGGCGGCGAACACCGGCTCGAACAGCGTGTCCTCGATCCACTCGCCGACGCGGGCGAGCGCGCGCAGGCGCAGCGACTCCAGCAGCGCGTAGACCGCGATCGCGCCGGCGGCGATCAGCGTGACGTAGATCAGCGTCTCGACCACGCCGCTGCGCAGCACGCGGTCATAGATCTGCATCATGTAGATGGAGGGCACGAGGAGCAGCAGGTTGATCGCGACCGAGAACACCGCCAGCAGCCCGATGGCGGCGCGCATCTCGACCCGCACCGACTTCAGGATCTTGGCGCCTGCGCCTTCGTTCTCGGCCTTCGCCATCGATGTCTCAACCCGTCCTGCGGCCACGCGTCTCGCGCCGACGCTCGCGCGAGCTATCTAGCACGTCCCGTCGCCGGAGCCTCTTATGTTCCTGCAACACGGCTGCTGCGCGGCAGGATGCGCGACGGATCACAACCATTCGTGAAGCGACAACCGAAATTTGCAAGCGCCCCGTCGAGCGCAACCGTTTTACGCGTCGCCGCGCGCCCATCCTGCGGTCGTTTCGGCGGCGTAGTCGGCGAACGCGCCCGAGGCGATCGCGGACCGGGCGCCGGCCGTGAGCGCCTGGTAATAGGCGATGTTGGCCCAGCTCAGCAGCATCATGCCGAGGATCTCGCCCGACTTCACGAGATGATGGAGGTAAGCGCGCGAATAGTCTCGCGCAGCAGGACAATCGCTCGTCTCGTCGAGCGGCCTCTTGTCCTCGGCGAAGCGCGCGTTCTTCAGGTTCATCTTGCCGAAGCGGGTGAAGGCCTGGCCGTGGCGGCCCGCGCGGGTCGGCATCACGCAGTCGAACATGTCGACCCCGCGCGCGATCGACTTCAGGATGTCGTCGGGCGTTCCGACGCCCATGAGATAGCGCGGCCGGTCCGAGGGAAGCTCCGGGACCGTCTCTCCGAGCATCGCCAGCATGACGTCCTGCGGCTCGCCGACAGCAAGCCCGCCGACCGCGTAGCCGTCGAAGCCGACGGCGACGAGCTCGCGCGCCGAGACCTTGCGCAGGTCCGCCTGGTCGCCGCCCTGCACGATGCCGAACAGCGCCCGCCCCTGCGGGCTGCCGAACGCCGCCTTTGAGCGCTCCGCCCAGGCGAGCGAGAGCCGCATGGCGCGCTCGACGTCGTCGCGCGGGGCCGGCAGCCGAACGCATTCGTCGAACTGCATGGTGACGTCGGCGCCGAGCAGCCGCTGGATCTCGACGGAACGCTCGGGCGTCAGCCGGTGGGTCGAGCCGTCGATGTGCGACTGGAACGTCACCCCGTCCTTGTCGAGCTTCCTCAGCGCGGCGAGCGACATCACCTGGAAGCCGCCGGAATCGGTGAGGATCGGCTTGTCCCAGCGCATGAACTCGTGGAGCCCGCCGAACGCCGCGACGCGTTCGGCGCCCGGCCGCAGCATCAGGTGATAAGTGTTGCCGAGCACGACGTCGGCCCCGGTCGCGGCCACCTGGTCGGCGTAGAGCGCCTTCACGGTCGCGGCCGTCCCCACCGGCATGAAGGCGGGCGTGCGGATGCTTCCGCGCGGAAACACGAGTTCGCCTGTGCGCGCCGCGCCGTCGGTCGCGTGGACGTTGAAGGGGATACGGCTCATCGGGCGCCTGCGGAAATGAACTGCGTGCTTCGAGACGGCCCTGCGGGCCTCCTCAGCATGAGGACGGTTGAAGGTTCCGAGGAGCCGCGACGGTCCTCATGCTGAGGAGCCCGCCCGGGCAGGCGTCTCGAAGCACGCAGTTCCGTCACCGCTTCGCCTCCGGCAGGAACAGGCACGCGTCGCCATAGGAGTAGAACCGGTAGCGCTCGGCGACCGCATGGGCGTAGACGCGCTTCACCACGTCGAGGCCGGCGAAGGCCGAGATCAGCATCATCAGCGTCGAGCGCGGCAGGTGGAAGTTGGTGAGCAGCGCGTCGACCGCGCGGAAGCGGTAGCCCGGCGTGATGAAGATGTCGGTCTCGCCCGAAAACTCACCGATCAGTCCGTCCGGCGTCGCGGCGCTTTCGAGCAGCCGCGCCGACGTGGTGCCGATCGCCAGAACCCGCCCGCCCTGCTCGCGAACCGCGTTGAGCCCCGCGGCGGTCCCGGCGTCGAGGTGGCCGGTCTCCGAATGCATGCGGTGGTCGTCGGTGTTCTCCGCCTTCACCGGCAGGAAGGTGCCGGCGCCGACATGGAGCACCGTCTCGTGGCGCGCGACGCCCCGCTCCCGCAGCCGCTCCATCAGCTCCGGCGTGAAGTGCAGTCCGGCGGTCGGGGCCGCGACCGCGCCCGGCTCGCGCGCGAACAGGGTCTGGTAGTCGTCGGCGTCGCGCGCGTCGGTCGCGCGCTTGCCCGCGATGTAGGGCGGCAGCGGCAGCTCTCCGGCCGCCGCGATCGCGGCGTCGAGGGCGGGCCCCGAGAGATCGAAGCGGAGCGTGACCTCGCCCTCGTCGCCCCTCGCCTCAACGGTCGCGTCGAGCCGGCCGAGAAGGCAGGCCTCGCCGCCCTCCCCAATCTCGATCCGGTCGCCGGAGCCAAGTTTCTTGGCGGGCCGCGCGAACGCCTTCCAGCGCGCGCCGTCGAGGCGCTGGTGCAGCATGATCTCGACCTTGGCCGAGGTCTCTCCGCGCAACCGCCGCCCATGGAGCCGCGCCGGGATGACGCGCGTGGCGTTCACCACCATGGCGTCGCGCTCGGTGAACAGGCGCGGGAGGTCTCGAACGGATAGGTCCTCGAGTTCGCGCTCGGCTCCCGGCCGCACCACGAGCAGCCGCGCGCTGTCGCGCGGGCTCGCCGGGCGGAGCGCGATCAGCTCCTCGGGGAGCTCGAAATCGAACAGCGAGACGTCCAAAGGGGCTCCGGAAGCCTTGGCTCCGGAGGCCGGAGCGTCACGAGAAGTCTCAGAAGAAGCGCACCAGCAGCGCGCCGCCGATCAGCATGCCGATCCCGGCCGCCCGAACGTAGTTGAACGGATGCACCGGCGTGCCGAGCGCGCCGAAATGATCGAGCGCGGAGGCCGCGATCAGCTGGCCGGCGATCGCGAACGCCATCGTGGCCGCGATCCCGACCCGCGGGGCCGCGAAGGTCACGGCCGTGACGAAGGCGGCGCCGAGCAGCCCGCCTCCGATCCACCATCCGGGCCCGAGAGCCTTCGCCGAGGCGAAGGCCTGGCCGACGCCGCCCGAAGCGAGCGCCAGCATGGTGAGGACGAACCCGCCGACCCAGAACGACACCGTCGCCGCGAGCACCGCGGAGCCGAGGCCCCGTGCGAGGCCCCCGTTCACGATGCCCTGCAGCGACAGGCCCATCCCGGCCGCGAAGACCGGGATGACGTAGAGCAGCTTGTCCATCCCCCGGGGAGCCTTTGGCTCAGCCAGCGTCGGCCGCGACCTTGATCGACAGGATCTTGTCGGGATCGCGCACGGGCTCGCCGCGCTTGATGTTGTCGACGTTGTCCATGCCTTCGGTCACCTTGCCCCAGACCGAATACTGGCCGTCGAGCCAGGGCGCGTCCTCGAAGCAGATGAAGAACTGGCTGTCGGCCGAGTTCGGGTCCATGGCGCGCGCCGCCGAAACGGTGCCGCGCACATGCTTCTCCTTGGAGAACTCGGCCTTCAGCTTCTTGCCGGAGCCGCCGGTGCCGGT
This sequence comes from Chenggangzhangella methanolivorans, assembly GCF_042648545.1. Taxonomy (NCBI): domain Bacteria; kingdom Pseudomonadati; phylum Pseudomonadota; class Alphaproteobacteria; order Hyphomicrobiales; family Methylopilaceae; genus Chenggangzhangella; species Chenggangzhangella methanolivorans. Next base: position 912,195 of record NZ_JBHRXS010000006.1, on the reverse strand, counting down.
GCCGTGCGGGCAGCCGGTCTGGGCCATGAAGCCGTCGATGACGCGGTGGAACGCGACGCCGTCGTAGAAGCCCTCGCGGACCAGCTCCTTGACGCGCGCCACGTGGCCGGGCGCGAGGTCGGGCCGCATCTCGACCTTGATCGGGCCCTTTGTGGTCTCGATCAGAAGCGTGTTTTCGGGATCGCTCATTGTCTCTGGTCTCCTGAGGGTCAGCCGCCGAGACGGGCGGTCTTGACGATGTCCGGGCCGCTGACGGAGCCGCTCTGGCCCTGGCCCTTCTTGAGCTGGTCGACGACGTCCATGCCGCTCACGACGTCGCCCACGATCGTGTACTGGCCGTCGAGCCAGGGAGCCGCCGCGAAGCAGATGAAGAACTGGCTGTTGGCGCTGTTGGGATCGCCCGCGCGCGCCATGCCGACGGTGCCGCGCTTGAAGCTCTCGCGCGAGAACTCGGCGTCGACGTCGGGATATTTGGAGCCGCCCGTGCCGGTGCCGGTCGGGTCGCCCGTCTGGGCCATGAACCCTGAGATCACGCGGTGGAACGGCACGCCGTCGTAGAACTTCTCCTTCACCAGCGTCGTGATGCGCTCGACGTGCTTGGGCGCGAGATCCGGGCGCAGGCGGATGGTGACCGCGCCCTTGGAGGTGTCGAGCACGACGGTCGGCCCTGCGGGCGGCTTCGACTGCGCGAGCGCCGGCGCGGTCATCAGCGCAAGGGCCGTGAGGAGGGAAAGCCAGAGCTTCATCGGCGGAACCTCTCGGGAGAAGGCGGCGGTCAGGTGGCGGCGCGCGCGGCGAGGCGCGCGGCGACGGAAGGCGGCACGAAGGCGGAGGCGTCGCCGCCCATCGCGGCGATCTGGCGGACGAAGGTGGAGTTCACCGCGCGGACGGCGGCGCCTGCCGGCAGCAGCACGGTCTGGATGGCGGGCGCCATCGCCGCGTTCATGCCGGCCATCTGCATCTCGTAGTCGAAATCGGCCCCGTCCCGGACGCCGCGGATCAGCATCGAGGCGCCGGCGGCGGCGGCGGCTTCGACGACGAGCCCGCCGAAGGTCGCCACCTCGAAGGCGCAGCCGGCCTCGCGCGCGATCGGACCACAAGTCTCCTCGAGCATCGCCCGGCGCTCCTCGACGGAGAACAGCGGCGTCTTGCCGTGATGGGTTCCGATCGCGACCACGAGCCTGTCGGCGAGCCGGCAGGCGCGCGCGGCGAGGTCGAGATGTCCGTTCGTCACGGGATCGAAGGACCCGGGATAGAAGGCGACGCGCGGCATAAGATCCGGAAGCTTCGAGGGCGAGGCGCTGTGGTCCCGGCCGCGCGCCAAGGCGTTCTTGGCGCTCGGCCCTTTGCGGGGCCGGCCGTCCCTTACCCCGGCGCGCACGGGCTCCGCAACCCTCGCGGCCCGATCTCCGCCAGTGAACGATCGATGAACAGGGGCGCCAGAGTGCGTTCAGTCGCGGTCGATATGGTGTCCCACGAACATCAAGGGAGCACGCGATGACGGGAACGGAGACGCGCACGGGGCATCTGAAGACGGCGATCGCCGCCTTCGCGATCCTCTATGCGGTCGCCGCTCTCGCTGCGCTTGCGACGGCGACGACGGGCGGGGGACGTTCGGCGTTGGAGCGACTGGGCGCGGCGGGCTTCCTCGAACAGAGCCCCCTCGGGCGTTGACCCCCGCCTTGACAGGCGTCGGTGACGGATTCCCGCCCCTCTCCGCACCGGAAGCGCACGAGGACGCCCGGCCGTCTGGGGAACGGCCGGGCGACCAGTCTTAAGGTTTCGACTGGCGACCCCAGGCTTCGGCTGGCGAAGCCCCAAATGCGAAACGGCGTCCCGCGCAAGCTGGACGCCGTTTCGTCATCTGGAGGCCCGACCTGGAGTTGAACCAGGATGCGAGGACGTTCCCGCCCCCTGGGTAGCCATTCCCCCACCGGGCCGCGACGGGAATTTCCCATGGGCGGCCGCCGCGGAGCAAGGGCGCAAAGGCGGCTTGCACGTTTACCCGTCGGTATCCTTAACGAAACCGCCGCCAGCCGGTCACATCTCGTCCGGATCGCCAAAACCGCTCTCGTAGACCCGCGGCGTGTACATCCAGAGCCGCCCGTCGGCCCGCGCGAACACGCGCGTCTTGGACGAGCCGACGACGAGCAGCGTGCGCATGTCCACGACTGCCGGGTCGAGGTCTCCGAGCGTCGTCAGCGTCATGCCTTCGGCCGGGCGGCCGATGTCGCGGGCGAGCGCGACCGGCGTCTCGCGCGTGCGATAGCGGCGGACGATCTCGAGCGCGTCGTCGAGCTGTTTGCGGCGACGAAGCGAGGCGGGATTGTACAGCGCGAGCGCGAAGTCCGCGCTCGCCGCGGCGTCGAGCCGGGCCGCGATCGTCTCCCAGGGCTTCAGCTGGTCGGAAAGCGAGATCACCGCGAAGTCGTGGCCGAGCGGCGCGCCGAGGCGCGAGGCCGCCGCCTGCATGGCCGAGATCCCGGGCGCGACCTCAATCGCGACGCCCGGCCAGCGCGCGGGCTCGGCGGCGGCGGCCTCCATCACGGCGGCCGCCATGCCGAACACCCCGCTGTCGCCGGACGACACCACCGCGACCTCCCTCCCCTGCGCCGCGAGCGTCATCGCGGCCTGGGCGCGCTCGAGCTCGACGCGGTTGTCGGAGCCGTGGCGGCGCTGGCCGGCGCGCTCCGGCACCATCGCGAGATAGCCCTCATAGCCGACGAGATCCTGCGCGCGGTCGAGCGCGGCGGCGGCTTCGGGCGCGAGCCAGCCCTTCCAGCCCGGCCCGAGCCCCACCACGGTGACGCGGCCGGAGGCGCGGCCGCTCGCATGCGGCGGCTGCGGCTCGGCGAAGCGATGAAGCCTGAAGCCCGGCTCGCCATGGACGATCTCGCCGCCCTCGATGCGCTGTTCGATCAGCCTCAGCGGAACGCCGCGGGCGTCGAGCCGCTCGACGAACACGTGGTGGATCGGCGCGCCTTCGGGCGCGGTCGCGAAGGAAAGCGCGGCGGGCGCGAGGCCGAGGCTGGCGATCGCCGTGTCGAGCCGGTCGAGCGTCTCGGCGTCGGGCCGGTCGAACTCGGCGACCAGCACCTTGGGATGGAACAGCAGTCCGCCTTCCGGCGGCGCGCCGACCTCGGGCGAGAATCGCAGCACGATGTCGCCGTCGCCGGAGACGGGCAGGTTCGAATTCTCGATCCAGGGCGCCGAGCCCTCGATCCGGGCCTCCTTGCCGCCGAGCAGCGTCGAGGTCACGGCCTTGGCGTCGTCGGGATTGGCGAGCGCGTAGCCGGGCGGCGGCGCCTCGAAGATCACGCCGAAGCGCCGCGCGCCGGCGCCGGTGAGGGCCGCCGCCCCGCCGAGCGCGGCCGCAAGCTTGCGGGCGAGCGGATCGGCGCCCGTCAGCCCGCCGAGCAGCGGCACCACGGTCTCGCCGTCGTCGCTCACCGCGAGCACCGGCGGCTCGGAGCGCTTGTCCTTCAGCAGCGGCGCGAGCAGGCGGATCAGGATGCCGGAGGCGCAGACGCCGATGATCGGACGCCCGGCGCGAAACAGTTCGCGGACCTGCGCCTCGGCGTCCTCGAAGGAGCCGTCGAGCCCCTCGACGCGGCTCGCAAGCCCGAGCGCGTCGCCCCCGACCGCGTCGGCGGCGCGTCGGGCGATCGCGGCGCCGGCCATGTTGAAAGCGAGGACCGCCGGACGGTTCACGGAACTTCCCTCCCCGGCACCACGATGATCGAAAAATACGGCGCGGAGGCCGGGTCGACCTCGGCGGCCGGCATCACGCGCTCGGCCTGCTGGCTCGCGCGCTCGACATAGAAGGCGCGGTCGAGCGCGTCCGCCTCGACGAGCGCGGCCCGCACCTTGGCGAAGGTGCGCCCGAGCTTCATCACGACGGCGGCGTCCGCGGCCTTGAGGCGGCGCACGAGCTCGCCCTCCGGCAGCGTGCCGGGAATGACCGTCACCGTGTCCTTGCGCAACACGAGCGGCCGGCCGAGCGCGGCCGGTCCCGCCATCACCGAGGAGACGCCCGGCGCCACCGTGGTGTCGTAGCGGTCCTTCAAGCGCGCATGCCAGTAGATGAAGGAGCCGTAGAAGAACGGGTCGCCCTCGCAGAGCACGCAGACGTTGCGGCCCCGGTCGAGATGCCCGGCGATCTCCTCGGCGGTGCGGTCGTAGAAGTCGCGCATCACCTGCGGATAGGTCGGGAGGTCGGCCTCCGGGCTCGCGGTGATCGGATAGACGAGCGGCAGCAGCTCCTGGTCGTCGCGGATGTGCGGGCGCGCGGCGGAGAGCGCGACGCCCCTTCCCGCCTTCGCGGCCGGATAGGCGACGACCTGCGCCTCGCCGATGAGCCGCACGGCCTTGAGCGTCAGGAGCTCCGGATCGCCCGGGCCGACGCCGACGCCTGAGAACTTGCCGGGCGTCATTCGGACGGGTCCGCCAGCGCGTTGAGGGCCGCGACCGCCATGGCGCTGCCGCCGCGGCGACCGAGCAAGGTGAGATACGGCACACCGCGGGAATCGCGGACGAGCTCGTCCTTCGATTCCGCCGCGCCGATGAAGCCGACCGGCAGGCCGACGATCGCGGCCGGCTTCGGCCAGCCGGCGTCGAGCTTCTCGAACAGGTGGAACAGCGTGGTGGGCGCGTTGCCGACCGCCACCACCGCGCCCTCGATCCGCTCGCGCCAGAGCTCCACCGCAGCCGCCGAGCGCGTGGTGCCGAGCGCCTTGGCGAGGCCGGGCGTCTCCGGCGCGTCGAGCATGCAGAGCACGTCGTTGTTCGCGGACAGGCGGGCGCGGGTGACGCCGGACGCCACCATCTTGGCGTCGCAGAGGATCGGCGCCCCGGCCTTGATGGCCGAACGCGCGGCCGTCACCACGTCGGCCGAGAACCGCACATCCTTGGGAAGATCGGTCATGCCGCAGGCGTGGATCATGCGCACGACCACGCGGGCGACGTCGTCGGGCAGACCCGAGAGGTCCGCCTCCGCGCGGATCGTCGCGAATGAGCGACGGTAGATTTCCGCGCCGTCCCTGACGTAGTCCATGCCGGTCTTCGCGTCCCCGTGATCCGCGACAGCCTTGTGACGACCAAGCGTCCGGGACGCAAGGCGTTCTTTCCGGCGAGACGGCCGGATCGCGCGTCAATCGTCGGCGGCGAGGCGGGCGAGAAGATCTGCGGGCTTGGCGTCGAAGTCCCGTTCGAGCGCAGGGCCCGGCCGGCGGGGCGCGGCGTCGCGGTGAAGGGTCCAGCCCTCGCGCTCGCTCGCGCCGAGCAGCAGAAGATCGGCGGGCGCAGACCCGGCGCACCCCTTCGCGCAGGCCGAGAGATGAAGGGTCCGGGGCCTCTTCGGCAGGCGTTCGGGTTCTGCGGAGGCGAGCGCGAGCGCCGCGGCGCCGAGCGCCTTCGCGGGCTCTGTCGCGCGCTCGCAAGCCGGCGCGCCGGCGCAGGCGACGACGCGAAGCCGCCTGGCCACCTCCGGCGGGACGAAGCCGACCGAGGTCGCGGCCTCGATCAGCGCCCCCGCCCGATCCGCCGCGACGCCGCCGAGCACGACGCCCGACCATGGCGCGAGGCGGACGACGCCGTCGCCCTCTCGCTCCGCAGCGTCGGCGAGGACGCGCAGCATGTTCGGGTCGAGCCGCCCGACGGGCGCCGCGAGGCTGACAGCGACGCGGGCCGGGTCAGCGCTCAGAACCGTTCCGAAGCGCGGAGACAGTTCGTCCACCCTCCCCTTTGCGGGGAGTGGTCGGGGGTGGGCCAGAATCGGGCGCCGAGGCTGACGCTGCTCTACGCCGACCCGCGCCGCTCCGACCGTCACCCTCTCCGCAAGGGAAAGGGAGGCGGAGAGGCCGCGTTCCACGGCCTCCGGCGACCCATCGCCCCAGAGATCTTTGCCCCGCATGTCCGCGCCGGCCCGCGCGGCCGTCTCGGCCAGACCGATCATCGCATCGACGGCCGACGCCTCTTCCTCGAACGACGCCGCCCGTCGGCCGCCGACCAGAATCTCGATCCCCTCTTCGCAGGCGATCGCCGTCACGTCCGACGTTATCGCCGAGACGTTCGAGACCCCGCCGCCATCCAGCGCGAAAGAGAACTTCGGCGACAGGGCGGCGATCCAGGGCGCGGCGACGAGCGCGCGGTCGAGCGCGTCGGAGAGCGGGCGCATGTCGCGGCGCTCCGCGGGGTCGAGGCCGGAAAACGGATCGATCAGGATGTTGCGCCGCCGGTCGGCTTCGCCGTGGAAGCGGAACCCTGCGACCTCGAGCATGGCCGCGAGCGCCCGACCGCCGTCCGGGGCCAAGCCGCGGATCTGCAGGTTGGCGCGGTTCGTCAGGTCGACGACGCCCGATCCCAGTCGTTCGGCGGCGTCCGCAACGGCGCCAAGCTCGCCGGCCGTCAGCAAACCGCCGGGCGCGCGCAGCCGCGCGAGGCCGCCGTCGGCCATCAGCGCCAGATGAACGATGCCGGGACAGTCCGCCATAAATCCGTCGTCGCGCCTTGGCGATCCAAACGCAAGCGGCAGGCGGCGTCTGGCGCGACCTTCCGCCGCGCGTGAGTCCGGGAACGCTCGCGGCGCTCGCAGGAACCCGGCGCGGGAGGAGACGTTATACGCTGCGACGGCGGCATTTTTTCCGCCTCCCATCGAAGACGTGAGGGATTCCATCATGGCGGACAGAAAAGCGAGCTCGCTCGCCAACGACGCCGGCGCCCAGCTGGCCGAGCTCAAGGACACCATCGCCGATCTCGGCGAGCGCGTGGCGGAGATCGCCGCCGCGCGAGGCCGCGATGCGCGCCGCAGCGCCCGCAGCGCCGCGAAGTCGGCCCGCGCGACGAGCGCCAGCCTGTATGACGACGGCGCCGAGGCGCTCGGCCATGCGAGCGACGCCGCGCTCTATTACGGCCGCCGCGCCGGCACGGTGGTGAAGAACAATCCCGGCCTCTCCCTCCTCGGCGTCGCGGTCGGCATCGGCGTGATCGCCGCGATCGTCTACGCCTCGCAGGAAGACGAGCGCCGCTGGTACGAGCGCCCGCGCGGCGGTTGGCTCTGATCCTCGACAGAGGCTGAAACGACAAAAGGGCGGAGCCGCCGGCTCCGCCCTTTTTCGTGTTCCCTGGATCAGCGTCACAGCCGGCCGCAGCCTCGAGCGCCGCCCTCTCCCGCGTCATCCCGGGCCTGACCCGGGATCCAGACGCGCTGCCGGCGCCGAAATCACTCGGCGTCCGTGGTTCTGGATCCCGGCTCTCCGGCCGGGATGACCGGCGACGGTTCCACAGCAGTCCCGGTCGGCCGCAGCCTCGAGCGCCGCAACCTCGCCCGTCATCCTGGGCCTGACCCGGGATCCAGACGAGCTGGCGGCGCCAAAATCACGCCGCGCCCGAGGTTCTGGATCCCGGCTCTCCGGCCGGGATGACCGGCGACGGTTCCGCAGCATTTCCGGTCGACCGCTGCGTCAAGCGCCCAACCTCATCCGTCATCCCGGGCCTGACCCGGGATCCAGACGCGCTGCCGGCGCCGAAGTCACGCCGCGTCCGCGGTTCTGGATCCCGGCTCTCCGGCCGGGATGACCGGCGACGGTTCCACAGCATTCTCGGTCGGCCGCCGCTTCGAGCGCCGCAACCTCCCCGTCATCCCGGGCCTGACCCGGGATCCAGACACGCTGCCGGCGCCGAAATCACGCCGCGTCCGTGGTTCTGGATCCCGGCCCCATGGCCGGGATGACCGGATGCGGCTCCTCGCGCCTTCAGTCGATCGTCGCGCCGGACTCCTTCACGATCGGCGTCCACTTCGCGAGCTCCTTCTTGACGTGCTCGCCGAGCTCTTCCGGGGTCGAGCCGACGATCACGGCGGTCGCGTCGGTCAGCTTCTGCTTCACGACCGGATCCTTCAGCGCCTCGACGCCGGCCTCGTTCAGCTTCTTGACGATCTCGGGCGACATGCCCTTCGGGCCGAACAGCGCGTTCCACGAATAGGTCTCGTAGCCCGGCAGCGCCTCGCCGATCGCCGGCACGTCGGGAAGGTTCGGCACGCGCTGCGCGGTGGTGACGCCGAGCGCGCGCAGGCGCCCCGCCTTGATGTGCTCGATCGAGGACGGAAGGTTGTCGAACTGGATCGGCACCTGGCCGGCGATCACGTCGACGAGCGCGGGGCCAGAGCCCTTGTAGGGAATGTGGGTGAGCTCGACGCCCGCGAGCTTGTTGAACAGCACGCCCGACAGATGCAGCGGCGAGCCGTTGCCCGACGAGGCGTAGGCGTATTTGCCCGGGTCCTTCTTGGCCATGTCGATCAGCTCCTTGACCGACTTCGCCTCGAACTTCGGGTTCACCGTCAGGACGTTGGGCACGTTCACCAGGAGGGTGATCGGCGTGAAGTCGGTCTCGGCGTTGTAGGTGATCTTCTTGTAGAGCGCGGGGTTGAGCGCATGGGTCGCGACCGTCGCCATCAGGATCGTGTAGCCGTCCGGTTCGGCCTTGGCCACGACGCCCGCGCCGAGGCTGCCGCCGGCGCCGCCGCGGTTGTCGACCACCACCTGCTGCTTGAGGATCTCCGACATCTTCTGCGCGACGATGCGGGCCACGAGATCGGTCGAGCCGCCGGGCGCGAACGGCACCACCAGCGTGATCGGGCGCGTCGGATAATCGGCGGCGGAAGCCGGCGCGCCGAAGGCCGCAAGCGCGATCGCCGCCGCGCCCGCAAGGCGCGCCGCAAGTGACAGGGATTTCCGCATGTTCAGCTCCTAGACGGCTCCGGGCGCCGCCCTTCCGTCGGGCGGTCGTGTTCCCGGCCGAGCGGCCGGGCTAGGCGCGACTGTGGCATGCCGCCGCGCCGCCGTCGACCGCCCCAAGCCCTTGTTTCCAAAAGCGCTTAATCGCGAAATCGTCAGCGGCCGACGTCGCGCACGTCGCCGGCGTCCGGGAAGCAGGTGGGCGCGCGGCCCTTGCTCTCCTCCCACCGTCCGACCGCGACGCGGGTGCGGAAGCCCACGAGCCCGTCGGCCGAGCCGACGTCGTGGCCCTGCTTCTCGAGTCGCTCCTGCATCGCCGCCACTTCGGCCCGGGTCATGCCCTTGGGCGTCGACCATTTGCCGAGGATCGGCCCGCCGCCCCTCATCCGGTCGGCCAGATGCCCGACGAACAGCGCGTAGAGGTCGGACTCGTTGTATTCCTTGATGACGTAGAAGTTCTTCGAGACGAGGAACTGGGGGCCCGTGCGGCCGGCCGGCGCCATGAGATTGTAGTCGCCGGCCTTCGGCAGCGCCGCTCCGCCCTTGGCCATCGCGCCGAGCTTCGGCCACTCGGCCGCGGCCTTGGCCTGGTCCGGCCCCTCGACGGTGCAGGACACCGAGGCCGGAAGGTCGATCTCCACCCCCCACGGCCGCCCCGACACCCAGCCGTGCCGCTTCATGTAGTTGGCGATGGAGCCGAGCACGTCGGGAACAGAGTTCCAGATGTCCCGCTTGCCGTCGCCGTCCATGTCGACGGCGTTCTCGAGATATTTGGACGGCAGGAACTGCGGCTGCCCCATCGCGCCGGCCCAGGAGCTCTTCATGTCGCCGAGCGCGACGTGGTCGCCGTCCAGAACCTTCAGGGCCGCGACGAGCTCGCCGAAGAAGCGCTCCTTGCGCGCGCCGATGAAGGCCTCGGTGGCGAGCGCCCGCACGGCCACATAGGGGATCTTGGCCCGACCGAAGCGCGACTCGCGGCCCCAGATCGCCGCCACGATCTCGCGCGGCACGCCGAAGCGCTTCTCCACCGCGTCGAAGGTGGCCCTGTGCTTCTTCAGCTCCGCCTGCCCTTCGGCCGTCAGCGCGGCGAAATTCGGCTCGGCCACGTACTTGGCCGGATCGCTGAACTCGGCCTGCCGCTGCGGCCCCTCGAGCTTCGGCGCGCCGGGCGGCGCGAGATCGGGAAGCGTCCAGTCGAGCGTCACGCCCGACATCGCGGCCTCGAAGGTCGCGGCCGACACGCCGGCCTTGGCGGCCGCGGGCTTCAGCTGCCGCTCGACCCAGACGCGAAAATCCGCCTCGACGCGGGGCCGATCCACGGCCGCGGACGCCGGAAGCGCCGACCCCGCCACGACCAGCGCGAGTGCGACGGCGGCCGTCACATTGGAGACGTCGATTCGGGATATCCGCATGTGTCGCCTGTGACGCAGTGAAAAAAACATCTGAAGCTCGTGGAACCTTTGCCTGTGGCCGACGCTTTCTCGTCGCTCGCTCATGAGCGGCGAGGCGCGTTAACCATTCTTAAAGTGGTTTGGGTCACGCTTTCTTAAGGGTTCGATCGGGTTGGAAACTCCGCTGATGCAAACCGCTTCCGTCTTCGCTTCTCAGTCCCTCGCGCCGAAAGCCGGGCCGCTCGCCTCGGCCCAGCAGCGCGCGCTCGGCGACATGCGCGCCTTCCTCGCCCGCGCGCGGCCGCAGAGCCCGTCGGAGGCGCTGAGGCTGCTCCGCAACGCCTACCCCGAGTCGCCGCTCAGCCTTCGGGTCGCGGCCTGCGGTCTCGCCGAGGCCTGATCCTCGGCTCTAAGCTTCAGGCGCCGCGGCCGCAGCAGCCGCCGCCTTGTCGCGCGCCTTGAGGCGCGCGTGGTGCATGTAGGCGAACGGCATGGTGGCGAGATAGGCCAGCACGACCAGCGCCAGCACCGCCCACGGATAGCTCACCAGCAACGCGACGAAGAACGCCGCCCCGATCAGCGCGGGCGCCACCCAGGCGCGGCTGATGCGGGCGCCGAGCTGCTTGCCCGACCATGTCGGCAGCGGGCTCACCATGAAGAACGCGACCAGCACCACATAGGCGACGATCAGCGGCGCGCCGATCGGCGCGCGCGGAAAGCCGAGGAAATCGAGATAGATCGGCAGCATCGCGCCGATCGCGCCGGCGGGCGCGGGAACGCCGGTGAAGAACGCCCCGGCCCAGGCGGGCTTGTTCGGATCGTCGAGCGCCACGTTGAAGCGCGCGAGCCGCAGCGCGCAGGCGATCGCGAGCACGAGGCCGCCGATCCATCCCACATGGCCGAGGCCGTTCAGCCCCCACATGTAGAGGATGAGCGCCGGCGCGACGCCGAAGTTCACGAAGTCGGTCAGGCTGTCGAGCTCGGCGCCGAAACGCGAGGTGCCCTTCACGAGCCGCGCCAAACGCCCGTCGACGCCGTCGAGGACGGCCGCCAGCACCACGAGATAGACGGCCATCTCCATCCGCCCCTCGATCGCCATGCGCACGCCGGTGAGGCCTGTGCAGAGCGCGAGCAACGTGACGAAGTTTGGCAGCAGCACGCGGAACGGCACGCGGCGGATGCGGCTGCGCTTCTGCAGCGTGGCTTCGCCGTCGGTGGTCGGAGGCTCCATCAGCGGATCGCTCATCTCGCCCTCACCCGGCCCGGAACGCGCGGAGGTCGTCGGTCCGCGTCAGGTCGCAGATCACCGTCTCGCCCGCGACCGTCCGCTGTCCGACGCCGACGAGCGGCACGGCGCCGGCCGGCAGATAGTGGTCGACCCGGCTGCCGAAGCGGATCAGCCCGAAGCGCTCGCCCGGGGCCAACTGCTCCTGCTCGCGCGTGAAACACACGATGCGGCGGGCCACGAGCCCGGCGATCTGGATCACGCCGAACCTTCCGTAGGCGTTTTCGATGACAAGCGCGTTGCGCTCGTTGTCCTCGCTCGCCTTGTCGAGGTCGGCGTTGAGGAACTTGCCGGGCGTATAGACGATCTTCGCCACCCGCCCGCCGATGGGGGCGCGGTTCACATGGACGTCGAACACGTTCATGAACACCGCGACGCGCGGCAGCGGCGCGGTCCCGAGGCCGAGCTCCGGCGGCGGCACGGCGGCCTTCACGTCGCACACCACCCCGTCCGCGCCGCTCATCACGAGGCCGTCGCGCATCGGGGTGACGCGGTCCGGATTGCGGAAGAACAGCGCGCACCAGATCGTCAGACCCGCGCCGAGCCACCCCAGCGGCTGCCAGATCAGGAACAGGATAAAGGCCACGATCGCGAATGCGGCGATGAAGATCCGCCCTTCGGGGTGGATCGGCACCATCACCTTGCGGATGGAGGCTTTGACGTCGTCGAGCGCTGACATGGGCGGCTGTTTACGCGATCGAGGGCGGCGAACCAAGAGAGCCAAGAGGTGAAGCACAACCTCTTGTCCCGGCCCTGACTCCGGGATCCAGAATTGGGACCGTCCGGAGGCAAGGGCGAGACGGCGAGCGCTCAGGTTTGAAACGCCGTCGGTTCTGGGTCCCGGATCAAGTCCGGGACAAGGGGAGAGTCTTGGCCGCCTATGTCTACATTCTGGCGAGCGGCCAGCACGGGACGCTCTATGTCGGCGTCACGACGGATCTCTCACGCCGGATCGAACAGCATCGGTCGGGCGCAGTCCCGGGGTTCACGAAGGCCTACGGCGTCACCCGGCTCGTCTACTACGAGGCCTTCGACAGCATCCTGGAGGCGCGGGCGAGGGAACGAACGCTCAAAGGCTGGCGGCGGGACTGGAAGACGACGCTGATCGAAAGCGTCAATCCGGACTGGTCGGATCTCTCCGCGACGCTGGCCTGAGCCCCCGCCCTTGTCCCGGACTTGATCCGGGACCCAGAACCGACGGGGCTTCCGAATGATGCGGCCACCGTCGCGATCATCGAAGAAGCCGGTTCGGTTCTGGGTCCCGGATCAAGTCCGGGACAAGGCGTAGTGATCGTCGCCGGAGGGTCTGGGCATAACTCGTCATGCCTGTTCGGACGTGAGGCGTCCGCGCCCCAGTCTCCCTTTCTTATTCCGGACTTGATCCGGGACCCAGAGCCGAGACCGTTCGAGGACAAGGGCGAGACGGCGAGTTCAGGTTTGAAACGCCGTCGGTTCTGGGTCCCGGATCAAGTCCGGGACAAGAGCCCGACCTACTGCGCGGCGTCCCTCGGCTCCTCGTCGTCCTCGGGGCGGCCTTCGTCGGGCAGTTCGTCCTCTCCGATGCGCGCCAGCGTCTCGCGGGCCTCGTCGGCCTCGCGCTGGCGGTTCCAGAGGCCGGCGTAGAGCCCGCCTTGCGCCAGCAGCTCGGCGTGCGTCCCACGCTCGGCGATGCGGCCGGCCTCCAGCACGATGATCTCGTCGGCGGCCACGATCGTCGACAGGCGATGCGCGATCACGAGCGTCGTGCGCCCGCGCGCGACGCCGTCGAGGGAGTCCTGGATGTCCTTCTCGGTCGCCGAATCGAGCGCCGAGGTGGCCTCGTCGAGAATGAGCAGCGGCGGGCCTTTCAGAATCGTCCGCGCGATCGCGACCCGCTGCTTCTCGCCGCCCGAAAGCTTCAGGCCGCGCTCGCCCACTTCGGTGTCGTAGCCAAGCGGCAGCAGGCGGATGAAGCCGTCGATCTGGGCGAGCCTCGCGGCCTCCTCGACGTCGGCGTCGGAAGCGTCCCAGCGGCCGTAGCGGATGTTGTAGCGGACGGTGTCGTTGAACAGCACCGTGTCCTGCGGGACCATGCCGATGGCCTCCCGCAGGCTCGCCTGGCTGACGTCGCGCAGGTCCTGCCCGTCGATCGTGATGCGGCCGCCGCTCACGTCGTAGAACCGATAGAGAAGCCGCGCGATCGTGGACTTGCCCGCGCCCGACGGGCCAACGATCGCGATGGTCTGGCCGGCCTTCGCCTCGAAGCTGACGTTCTTCAGGATCGGCCGCTCGGGGTCGTAGGAGAACGAGACGTCCTCGAAGCGGATGACGCCCGCGCCGATCTCGAGCGGCTTCGCGCCCTCGCGGTCCTCGATCTCCGGATCCTGCTCGAGCAGGCGGAACATCGCCTCGAGATCGGCGACCGCCAGCTTGATCTCGCGGTAGACGAACCCCATGAAATTGAGCGGCACGTAGAGCTGGATCATCATGGCGTTGATCAGCACGAAGTCGCCGACCGTATTGTTTCCGGCGCGCACGTCCGCCGCCACCATGGCCATGCAGGCGGTGAGGCCCGCGGTGAAGATCGCCGCCTGCCCGAAGTTGAGCCAGGCGAGCGAGGTGTAGGTGCGCACCGCCGCTTTTTCATAGCCGGCCATCGACCGGTCGTAGCGATCGGCCTCGCGGCCCTCGTTGCCGAAGTACTTGACCGTCTCGTAATTGAGCAGGCTGTCGATCGCCTTGGAGCTCGCCTCGGTGTCGTTCTCGTTCAAAGCCCGGCGATGCGCGATGCGCCGCTCGGTCGCGAGATAGGTGAAGGCGAGATAGACCACGACCATGCCGGCCACGACCGCCGAATAGCGCCAGCCGAACTGCCAGGCCAGAACGCCGAGCACCAGCGCGAACTCCAGGATCGTGGGCACGACGGTGAGGAGCGCGGTGCGCGTCAGCGTCTCGATCGCGAGCCGCCCGCGGTCGACGATCCGGCTCACCGCGCCGGTGCGCCGTCCCAGATGAAATCGCAGGCTGAGGCGATGCATGTGGCGGAAGACGATGAGCGAGAGCCGCCGCACCGCATGCATCACGACCGGGGCCGTGACGCCGTCGCGCGCCTGCGCGAACGCCACCATGGCGATGCGGCCGAAACCGTAGGCCAACACCATCACGGCCGGCGCGCCGAGCGCCAGCACGCGCCAGTCGTCGAGCCAACCGCCGGCGGAGGCGTCCGGCGCCCTGCCCTGCTGGATCAACGTCAGCGCGTCGGTCGCCCATTTGAAGCCGTAAGGCACCAGCACGGTGACGAGCTTGGTCGCCACCAGCAACACGATCGCGATCGCGATGCGCCGCTTCAGGTCCGGCCGTTCGCCCGGCCACATATAGGGCTGGAGCCGGCGCATCGTCTGGAAGAACGCGAAGCCGCCGGCCGAAACCTCGCTCTGGGGACCGCCGTCGCCGCGGCGGCGCCTCACCATGCGAGGTCGCCGCGACGGCTGCGCTGGCGGCCGTCGCCGAAAGGAGCGGTTTGAAGGATCATCCGCCGCAGGTAGGCCTCACGGGCCTGCGGCGCAAGACGTCAGCGCTTCTCGGCCGCAGCGGCTTCCGCGCCCTGGTTCGGCACCACCAGCACCTGGCCGGGATAGATCAGGTCCGGATCGCGGATCTGCTTGTCGTTGGCGCTGAAGATGATGGTGTAGCGCCGCCCCTGGCCATAGGCCGTGCGCGAGATGCGCCACAGGCTGTCGCCGCGCTTGACGGTGGCGGTGTCGATCGAGGCGACGACCGGGTTCGCGGGATCGGCGACAGGCGGCGCGCCCGCTCCGCCCGGCCCCTCGGCCGGCGATCCGGCTGCGGCGGCGTCCGCGGAGTTTGCGGCCGGCGCAGCCGCCTCGCCGCTCGCGCCTTCGCCTTCGCCGGGAGCTCCGCGATCGCGGCGCGCCAGTCCGTCGCCGCCCGCGGACGATTGTTCCACCGCCGCCTGCGGGCCGGCCGCGCCGCTCGTCCCGGACGGCGCCGACGTCGGCGATCCGGCCGCCT
The DNA here is from genome assembly GCF_042648545.1 of Chenggangzhangella methanolivorans. NCBI lineage: Bacteria > Pseudomonadati > Pseudomonadota > Alphaproteobacteria > Hyphomicrobiales > Methylopilaceae > Chenggangzhangella > Chenggangzhangella methanolivorans. The sequence goes on along the minus strand of NZ_JBHRXS010000006.1, from coordinate 896,776 downwards.
GCCGGCCCGACGTCTTGTCCTGCGATCCCGGGGCCGCGGCCGCGACCTCGCCTTCGTAGTCGAAGCCGGTCTCGGCGCGCTTGACCACCTTGCCGGCCGCGTCGACGTGATCGACGCGCGCGGTGTATTTGCCCTCGGTCAGCCCCCGCTCGACGCGCAGCGACCAGCGGCCGTCGGCGCCGGCGGTCGCCTCGGAAACGAGCGAATTGTTGAGATAGATCCGAAGCTTCGACCCGGCCGGCGCCGTGCCCTGAAGGAAGAACCGGCCCTGGTCGGCGTCGATCGCGCCGAGCGAGAGCGCCGTCGCCGCCCCGGCGGCGGGCGCCGCGCCGTCGGGCCGCGCGGCGACGCGGTCGCCGGCCGCGGGCTTCGGCGCTTCGGCGGCCGCAGGCTCCTGGCCCGGCCGCTGCAGGATCTGGGACGGCGCGTCGGGCGCGTTCAGCACCACGACCACCTCCTTCGACGGCGCCTTCGGCACCGACACCGTGACGCTCTGCTCGGAGGTCTCCTGCTTGCCGTCAGGCGTCGTCAGCTTGAGGCGCAGCTGGTGATCCCCGGGCGGCAGCGCCGGCGGCGTCATGGCGAAGGAGCCCCCGGAGTCAGCTTTCGCGGTGTCGATCGTGCGGCCGTTCGCGGTGAGCTCGGCCGTGCAGCCGGCGGCGCAGCGGCCAGCCACCACCGCGTCGCCCGAGGGCTCGACGCGGACGACGTCGAACGCGCCCTTGGCGGCGTCGGGCTTGGCGGCGTCGGGCTTGGCGCCCTTGGCCTCGCCGGCCCGGCCGGCGGCCGCGGCCGCGCCGCTTCCCGGCGTCGATCCGGCGTCGGCGGCGTTGGGCGGCCGCGTGGAGGAGGGCGGCGACATGTTGGGCGGGGTGACGGAGGGCGGCGTGGCGCCCGGCGTCGGCGTCGCCGAAGGCGGGGTCGCGGGCGTCGTCGGCGCGACGGACGGCGCCGCGGCGCCGCCCGCTGGCCGTTCGGGCGCGGCGCCGGGACGGCTAGGCTCGCCGTCAGGCTGCGGCGTGAAAGATCTGGAGGGCGGCGTCTGCGTGTCCGCGCGCTTCTCCTCGGCCGGCCGCCAGTATCCCTCGCGCCACGCCCACGCGCCGCCGAAAATCGCGGCGAGCGCGAAGCCGATCGCAAAGCCGATCCTGACCGAAGCCGACATTCTCATTCCGCCCCTCGGCGAGGCCCGCGGGCCGCCGTCGCAGTTCCATCAATCTCCATGACTTACAAGGAGATGGGGCGACATGCATCACCTTCGATGGAATCGGTTCACGGCTTGCGTTCGCCGCTTGACCCCGGGACCGGCCAAAGGCTCACTCGACACATGACAAAACTCCGCACCGTCTGCGTTTTCTGCGGCTCGAGCCCCGGCGCGATGCCCGAACACATCGCCGACGCCGAGAAACTCGGCCGTCTTCTCGCCGAAGCCGGGGTCGGCCTCGTCTATGGCGGCGGCAACATCGGCCTGATGGGCGCGGTCGCGCGCGCGACGCTCGCGGCCGGCGGGCACGTGACCGGCGTCATCCCGAAGTTCCTCGTCGAGCGCGAGGTGATGCTGGCCGACGTTCAGGAGCTCGTCGTCACTGAGGACATGCACGAGCGGAAGCGCCTGATGTTCGAGCGCTCCGACGCCTTCGTGGCGCTGCCGGGCGGCATCGGCACGCTCGAGGAGCTCGTCGAGCAGATGACCTGGGCGCAGCTCGGCCGCCACGCCAAGCCAATCCTCATCGCCGATCTCCATGGCTTCTGGTCGCCGCTGACGGCGCTGCTCGACCACATGTCGGCCGAAGGCTTCCTGCGGCCGGGCCTCGAGGCGCCCTACATCGTCGCCACCGCGGTGGAGGAGATCCTGCCGGCGCTCGAAGGCGCGCTGCTGATCGTCGCCGACATCGCCGACGACGCCGAGCCCGTGGCCTCGATCCACCAGCTCTGATTCGTCAAAACGGCGGGTCGCGCCGGCTGAACCGCCAGAGGCGGATGAGCTCGCGCCACCGCGCCGGGTCGCGTGGGGCCCCGAACGGGTCCGGCCGTCGTTCGATCCGCGCAAGCGCTGCCGCCGCGAGCGCGACGGGCAGAAGCGCCGGATGGGCGCCGCGGTCCATCTCGGCCATGGCGGCGCGCGCCTCGCCGAGGCGGCTGACGCCGTGGCCCGCCAGCCGCTCGACCGCCAGCCGAAGCTGCGGGGTCGCGCGGCCCGAGAGCAGATCGTCGCGCTGCGCGCCGGTCTGCGCCATCAGGTAGGCGGGGATCAACGCCTGGCCGCGCGCCGCGAGCTTCGGCAGGCCGCCCAGAACGCTCGCGATTCCCTGCGCGACGCCCGCGAGGCCGCAGGCCGCCGCGCCTCCGGGATCGCGCCCTTCGGCGACGATGAGGCTCGCAAGCCGCAGCACCGCGCCGTGGGTCGTCCCGAGCCGCCCCTCGAGCTCGTCGAGGCTCGCCACCGGATCGTCGTAGAGATCGTCCCCGCGCGCGTCGACGATCGCAAGAAGCGCCTCGGTGGGCAGGCGCCCGAAAACGATCGCCGCGTGGAGCGCGCGCGCGATCGGGTGCGACAGCACGTCGGCGCGCTCGGGGTTCTCGAGCGCGTCCCGCCACCATTGCAGACGGAGTTCCCCAGGCATCGGCTCGCGCACGAGATCGCGCACGCGCGAAATCTCGATGTCGAAGGCGTAGAGCGCGAAAAGGTGCGAGCGGACCGGCGCCGGCGCGAACAGCGTCGCGGCGTAGCGGCCGAAATCGACCTCGCGGACGAGGCTCGCGACCGGATCGGAGAGCGCGTCGTCGCTCATGGAACCGCGAGCAGCGCCGCCGCCACCCGCCTCCTTTCGCCCACGAGAATATTCCAGGTGCGCGCCGCGGCTCCCGTCGCCATCGGCTCCGCCACGATGCCGGCCGCCCGGAACGCCTCGCGCAGCGCCGGTTTCAGCCCCGCGATGTCGGCCCCCATGCCGATGAGCAGCGTGTCGATCTCGTCGGCCTCGGCGAAGACGCGCGCGAAGGCCGCCTCGTCGAGCTCGGCGGGTCTGGCGTAGGGCCAGGCCCACATGCCCGACGGCAGGCCGAGCAGCGATCCGCGATGGCCGAGGTCGGCGAGCCGAAACCCGCCTGAGCCGTAGGCGTCGATGAGGTGGCGGCCCGGCAGGTGGCGGTCGTCGGTCATGAAAACTCGCGGCGGGACCGGACTGCGTGCTTCGAGACGCCGCCTTGCAGGCGGCTCCTCAGCATGAGGACCGTTTGAGCCTCCTCAACGGTTCTCATGCTGAGGAGCCCGCGCCCGCGGGCGTCTCGAAGCACGCAGTCCGGCCCCGTCGTCTCAGCTTGTCGCCGGCTTGCGGCGGGCGCCGGCTTCGCGGAGCGCGGCCTCGGCCTTGTCGTCCGCCACCGCCCGGGCCGACGTCTTTACGCCGAGATAGATCAACATCGGCGACGACACGAAGATCGCCGAATAGGTGCAGATCACCACGCCGAACAGCATCACGTTGGCGAAGCCCTGGATCGCCTGGCCGCCGAACAGCACAAGCGCGAGCAGCGACAGCGCCGTGGTGGTGGCGGTCATCACCGTGCGCGACATGGTGTGGTTGATCGAGAGGTCGAGCAGCTCGTCGGTCGGGATGTTCTTGTATTTGCGAAGCAGCTCGCGCGTTCGGTCGAACACCACGACGGTCTCGTTGAGCGAATAGCCGACGATGGTCAGGATCGCGGCGATCGAGGTCATATTGAACTCTTCCCGCGTGATCAGGAAGAAGCCGACGGTCAGCACGATGTCGTGGAGCGTGCCGATCACCGCGCCGATCGCAAGGTTCAGCTCGAAGCGGAACCAGAGATAGACCAGCACCGAGACGATCGAGAGCACGACGCCGAGCGTGCCGGCCTGGACGAGCTCGCCCGAGACGCGCGGACCGACCGTCTCGACGCGGCGGATCTCGTAGTCGCTCTCATAGGCTTTGCGGGCGTCCGCCACGAGCTTCGATTGCGCCGACTCGCCGCCCGGCTGGATGCGGAAACGGATCGAGACCTGGCCGCCCTGGCCGAACTCCTGCACCTCGACCTCGCCCACTTCGAACGAGTGGGCGGTCTCGCGCACCTTGGCGAGGTCGGCCTGGCCGGACTTCGCCTGCATCTCCATCAGCGTGCCGCCGGTGAAGTCGATGCCGTAGTTGAGGCCGACGGTCAGGAACAGGATCAGCGTCGCGACCGAGATGAAGGCCGAGAACGGAAAGCTCAGCACGCGCCAGCGCACGAAGCGGAAGTTCGAGTCGTCCGGGAAGAGACGGAGAAGCTTCATTGGATCCGCCTCCTCAGAACGGCAGCGTCTGCGGACGCGAGCGGCGGTACCAGAGCGCGATCATCATGCGCGTCATGGTCACGGCCGTGATCACGGTCGTCAGAATGCCGAGGATGAACACCACCGCGAAGCCCCGCACCGGGCCCGAGCCCAGCAGGAACAGGATCACGGCCGCGATGCCCATGGTGGAGTTCGAGTCGATGATGACTGCGAAAGCGTGCCGGAAACCGGCGTCGATCGCCGACACCATGCTTCGTCCCGCCCTGAACTCTTCGCGTATGCGCTCGTAGATCAGAACGTTGGAGTCGACCGCGGTGCCGATGGTCAGCACCACGCCGGCGATGCCCGGAAGCGTGAGCGTCGCGCCCAGCACCGACATCAGCGCGAAGATGAACACGACGTGGACCAGCAGCGCGATGTTGGCGATGAAGCCGAACACGCCGTAGGTCGCGAACATGAAGACCACGACGAAGGCGGCCGCGTACCAGGTGGCGCGGGTGCCGGCCTCGATCGAGTCCTGTCCGAGGCCTGGGCCGACGGTGCGCTCCTCGATGACGGTGAGCGGCGCCGGCAGCGCGCCCGCGCGCAGCAACACCGCGAGGTCGTTGGCGCTCTCGACCGTGAAGTTGCCGGAGATCTGGCCCGAGCCGCCGGTGATCGGTTCGTTGATGCGCGGCGCCGAGATCACCTCGTTGTCGAGGATGATGGCGAAGGGATTGCCGACATTGGCCTGCGTCACCGCGCCGAACTGGCGGGCGCCGCGATTGTTGAAGCGGAACTGGACGATCGGCTCGCGCGTGCGCTGGTCGAAGCCCGGCTGAGCGTCGACGAGGTCTTCGCCCGACACCATCACGCGCTTCTCGACGAGCACGGGCACGCGCTGTCCGGCTTGCGTCTCGAACAGGACTTCCGAGCCTTCCGGCGGACGGCCGGCGGCGGCCTGCTCGGGCGGCACGGAGCGGTCGACGAGGCGGAAGGAGAGCGCCGCGGTCTTGCCGAGGATGTCCTTCAGGCGCTGCGGATCCTGGAGGCCCGGCACCTGCACGAGGATGCGGTCGGCGCCCTGGCGCTGGATCGAGGGCTCGACCGTGCCGAGCTCGTCGACGCGGCGACGCACGATCTCGATCGACTGGTCGACCGCGGAGCGGATGCGCGCCTGGAGGCCGGCTTCCGTCGCGGTGGCGGTGACGATGTTGTCGCCCTGCTGGCCGACCTCGACTTCGTTCGGGCCCGTGCCGCCGAACACGCCCGAGGAGGCCGGGACCGCGAGCGTCCGGAGCTTTTCGAGCGCGAGGCTCATCTGGCTCGGATCGCGCAGCGTGGCGCGCACCGTCTGGCCGTCGAGCGCGATCGCGGTGGTGCCGATGCGCGCCTCGCGCAGCACCCGGCGGACGTCGTCCTGGGTGGCGGCGATGCGGGTGCGGCGGAGCGCCGGGCCGTCGACCTCGAGCAGCAGCTGCGAGCCGCCCTGGAGATCGAGCCCGAGCACGACCGTGCGCGCCGGGAACCAGCTCGGATAGGCGTCGCGGGCCTGCTGCGACAGGAAATTGGGGATCAGCAGCAGAACGCCGAGCGCGCAGAGCGCGAGGACGCCGGCGATCTTCCAGGGCGAGAAATGAAGCATTATCGGCGGCTTTCAACAGGCGGCGGCGCGGGGAACCGCGCCGCGGCCGCGACGGGCGTCAGGCGCCTTCGGTCTTGACCGGCTCGCCCTTGGCGCGAACCTCGGAGATCATGCTGCGGGCGAGACGGACGCGGACGTTGTCGGCGATCTCGACCTGGACCTCGGCGTCGTCCACGACCTTCACCACCTTGGCGATGATGCCGCCGCCGGTGACGATCGTGTCGCCGCGGCGCACGTTCTTGATCATCTCGCGATGCTCCTTCACGCGCTTCTGCTGCGGACGGAGGATCAGGAAGTACATGATCACGAAGATCAGGATCAGCGGGAAGAAGCTGATCAGGGTCTGATCGAGCCCTCCCGCGGGAGCGGCGCCCTGGGCGAAGGCGGGCGTAACGAACATCTGCGGAAGCTCCGGCGTGGGATTCGCGCCACGTCGTTGAGCCCGAGGCGGCAGAACCTTTGAAAATGACGGCCGGGCGTCGTGCCCCCGGCGAGGCGGCGCGGACTATAGCCACGGCCCCCGCGAAATCAAATCACGCGCCCGATGGGACCTTCGACGGCTCGTCGCGACGCCCTGCGGCCCCGTCCCGGCTTGACCGCACCACCCATGACGGGCGTAGAGCTTCGCGCGAACGCGGATCGTCCGGGCCGGGTCCGGACGCCGCGCGCCGTTTTCCGCCGTCGAGGGCTTTCGCCGTGTCCGATCCGTTCTACTCCATGCCCGCGACCGACACGCGCGACGAGCTTCTCGCGCGCATCGCCGAGGCGCTCGAGCGCATGGCCCCTCCCCGCGTCCAGGCGCCGGACTTTGAGGTCGCCGACGCCTTCGTGTGGTCGGCGGTCGAAAAGCGGCTGATCCCGGTCGCGAAGGTCAGCCGCGTGGACATGCGGCTGCTGAAGGGCGTCGACCGCGCCCGCGACACCCTCCTCGACAACACGCTGCGATTCGCCCGCGGCAAGCCCGCCAACAACGCCCTGCTCTGGGGCGCGCGGGGCATGGGCAAGAGCTCGCTGGTGAAGGCTTCTCACGCGACGGTCGTCGAGACGATGGAGCGCGAAGGCCGGCCGAGGCTGAAGCTCGTCGAGATCCATCGCGAGGACATCGAGACGCTCCCGACGCTGATGTCGCTGCTGCGGGCCGCGCCCTTCCCGTTCCTGCTGTTCTGCGACGACCTGTCGTTCGATCTCGCCGACGCCTCCTACAAGTCGCTGAAGGCGGTTCTGGAGGGCGGCATCGAGGGACGGCCCGAAAACGTGCTGTTCTACGCCACCTCGAACCGCCGGCATCTGCTCGCCCGCGAGATGATCGAGAACGAGCGCTCGACCGCGATCCACGCCGGCGAGGCGGTCGAGGAGAAGGTCTCGCTGTCGGACCGCTTCGGCCTCTGGCTCGGCTTCCATCGCTGCTCCCAGGAGGAGTTTCTGGCGATGGTCACGGGCTACGCCGAGCATCTTGGGCTCAAAGCCGACCCCGAGACGCTGCGCCGCGAGGCGCTCGAATGGGCGACGACGCGCGGCTCGCGCTCAGGCCGCGTGGCGTGGCAGTTCATCCAGGATCTGGCGGGCCGCGACGAGGGCTGAAGAGCCCCAAGACGTCATCCCGGACGGCCGAAGGCCGATCCGGGACCGTCTTCCGAAAAGCGCGCCTGACCCTCAATCGTCATCCCCCGGCTCGTCCGGGGGATCCACGTGCGGGCCAATGCCCCGCGCATCGGAACAGTGGATGCCCCGGACGAGCCGGGGCATGACGAGCCCATTTCCGATCACGATCCCGGCTCGCGCTTCGCGCGTCCGAGATGACGGTCGGCCGCAAACGAAAAGGCCCGGCGGATCGCTCCGCCGGGCCCTCGCTGACTACCGGACAGATACTCACACGTCCGGCAGATGCTTCATCGGGTCGACCGTCGAGGCGCCCTTGCGCACTTCGAAGTGCAGCTGCGGCGAGGAGACGGAGCCGGTCGAGCCGGACTTGGCGATGATCTGGCCACGGCGCACCGTGTCGCCGCGCTTCACGTTGAGCGCGCTGTTGTGCGCGTAGGCCGTGACCCAGCCGTTCGAGTGGCGGATCAGCACGAGGTTGCCAAAGCCCTTGAGCTCGCTGCCCGAGTAAGCGACGACGCCGTCGTCCGAGGCCTTGACCTCGGTGCCTTCCGGCACCGCGATGTTGACGCCGTCGTTCGATGCGCCGCTGGTCTTCGAGCCGTAGCCCGAGATCACGCGGCCGCGGACCGGCCAGCGGAACGAGGGGCCGCTGTCGGCGACCGAGGGAGCCGCCGGAGCCGGATCGGCCTTGAGCGCCGCGGTCTTGACGTTGTCGGACTCGCTCGGCTGCGGAGCCGCCGAGGGCTTGACCGGCTGGGCCGCGAAGGCCTGCTCGCGCGGGGCCTCGACGCTCGGCTTCAGGGCGGGCTTGGCCGGGGCCTGGGCCGCGACCTGGACAGGCTTGGCCGGAACCGGCGCGGGCTTGGCTTCGGCGACCTTCGGCTGCGCGCCCTGGATGAACTGCATCTTGGGAGCGGAGGCGGTGGCCGGCGCCGCGGCGACCGGCTGCGGGCGCATCGGCGCCGGGCGCGTCGTCGCGACCGGCGAAGAGACCGGCGCGGCGGGGCGCAGCGGCGCGGCGGCCATGCGCGAGGAGCCGCCCGAATAGCTCGGGATCACGAGGCGGCTGCCTTCGCCGATCCCGTTCGCGTTCTGGAGGCCGTTGGCCTGCAGGATCGCGCTCGCCGGCACGCCGTAGCGGTTGGCCGCGGTGGTGACCGTCTCGCCTCGGCCGAGCGTGATCGTGGTGCCGCTGTCGGCCGACCAGCCGGTGGAGCGGCCCGACACGGAGCCGGTCGAGACGGGCTCGGAGCGCTGCTGGACCGGCGGAAGGCTCGAGGCGCGGTAGGAGCCGCCCGAGGACGACGACGAGGAGGAGGCGCCGTTTCCGTAGCCGTACATCGGGCGCTGCTGGACCGCGTTCGGCGCGCCGAGCGGGGCGCGCTGGATGCGCGTCGTCGGAGCGGCCTGGACGGAGCCGGTCGCGTAGGTGTCGGACGAGCGCTGCTGGCGCGGCGCGTCGTTCGAGGCCGAGGAGAACGGATTGGAGAAGGGGCTTTCGGAGAAGCGGCTCGAGTCCGAGCTGCAAGCTGCGACCGAACCCGACACGAGGGCGATCGCGGCGACGCGGACCATGAGGCGGGTCCGCAGAGACGGGACGAAGTTACGCATGGTGGGCACTCGCGACCAACTCGACCAACATGAGTTCAGTTAAAACCCATTGAGGTAAACAGCCGGTTAGCTGAACGCGGCATTCGCCTAAAAGTCGCCGCAAAGCTTGGCGCGCGGGGGTTGAGCGGCGCAGTCCCAAGAAACGCGCCGCTTGCAGGCGATCGGGGGCTGTGGACGGGCGCTGGTTTCGGACCGTGGAGCCGCCTCTCCGTCATGCCCGGCGGCGGCTTCGCCGTTATCCGAAAAAACGCCTTCGTTCAGAGCGCCGCCGCGACCCCGGGGACGGCCGGCGGCAGGCGCGCCGCGCCGAGCGTGAACTCCTCGAGCGAGCCGTCGCGCGCCTTGGTGATCCGCGTGAGCCGCTGGCCGGCGACCGGGCCGACCGCCAGCACCATGACGCCGCCGGGCTTCAGCTGGTTGAGCAGCGCCGACGGCGGCGCCTCGACCGCGGCCGACACGAAGATGCGCTCGAACGGCCCCTGATCGGGCAGGCCGAGCAACCCGTCGGCGACCGAGAACACGACATGGTCGGCGTTGCCGAGCGCCCTCACCCGCCGCTCGGCGTTGTCGGCGAGCGTGCGCCAGCGTTCGACGGTGAAGAGGCGTCGTGAGATCTGGGCGAAGATCGCGGTGGCGTAGCCCGAGCCCGAGCCGATCTCGAGCACCGTGTCGAGCTCGCCCACGCCGAGCGCGTCGATCGCCTTGGCGATCTCCGAGGGGCGCTCCATCGTCTGCCCGCAGGCGATCGGCAGCGCGCGGTCGGAATAGGCGTGTTCGGCGAGCCGCGACGGGGCGAAGGCCGAGCGCGGAATGGTCTCGATCGCCGCGAGCGTGCGCAGATGCCGGATCCCGCGGCTCCGCAGCGACAGCACGAGCTCGGCGCGGCGCGTGCGCTCGATCTCGTCGCCGGACTCGGACATTTTTGGACTCAGCTCTCTGCGAAGGCTTTCCGCAGTCGGTCGAACGAGGCGTCGTCGGTCAAGTCGATTTTGAGCGGGGTCACGGAAATCCGCTTCTGGCGGATGGCCTCGAGGTCGGTGCCCTCGCCCGGATCAAACTCGGCGCGACCGAACATCAGCCAGAAATACGGGTTGCCGCGCCCGTCCGCGCGCTGCTCGACCGTCAGAAGCTCCTGGTTCCGCTGGCCCTGGCGCGCGACGGAGACGCCACGCACCTCCTCCGGCAGGCATCCCGGAAAATTGACGTTCACCAGCCGGTCGCGCTCGAAGCCGGCCTCGATGATGGTCCTCACCACCTCGGGACCGCGCGCGCGGGCGACGGCGAACATGTCCTCGACGTCCTCGCGCTTGCGATCAAAATTCTGGCTGAGCGCGATCGAGCGGACGCCGAGCAGCGTGCCCTCGATCGCGCCGGCGATGGTGCCCGAATAGGTGACGTCCTCGGCGACGTTCTGGCCGCGGTTGACACCTGAGAGGATGAGGTCGGGCCGGTTGTCCTTCAGCACGTGGCGCACGCCCATGATGACGCAGTCGCTCGGCGTGCCGCGCACCGCGAAGCGCTTCTCGCCGATCTGCCGCAGGCGCAGCGGGTCCGAGAGCGAGATCGAGTGCGAGGCGCCCGACTGGTCGGCCTCCGGCGCCACGACCCAGACGTCGTCGGAAATGGCCGCGGCGATCTCCTCGAGGGCCTCGAGGCCCGGGGCGTTCACGCCGTCGTCGTTGGTGAGGAGAATTCTCATCGATCAAACGCTTTCATAAGGCGAACTGCGTGCTTCGAGACGGCCGCTTGCGCGGCCTCCTCAGCATGAGGACCGTCTTGCTTGCTCGAACGCGCCTCATGCTGAGGAGCGCCGTAGGCGCGTCTCGAAGCACGCAATGGATCTCAGCCGGCGCGCTCGATGCGCTCCAGCCCGCCCATATAGCGCTGCAGCGCCGACGGGACTGCGACGGAACCGTCGCTCTGCTGGTAGTTCTCCAGCACCGCGACCAGCGCGCGGCCGACCGCGACCCCTGAGCCGTTGAGCGTGTGGACGAAGCGCGGGCCCTTGCCCTCGGCCGGGCGGTAGCGCGCGTTCATGCGCCGGGCCTGGAACTCGCCGCAGACCGAGCAGGACGAGATCTCGCGATAGGTCTTCTGCGCCGGCAGCCAGACCTCGATGTCGTAGGTCTTCTGCGAGGCGAACCCCATGTCGCCCGTGCAGAGCGTGACGGTGCGGAACGGCAGCTCCAGCCGCTTCAGAACCTCTTCGGCGCAACCGAGCATGCGCTCGTGCTCCTCAAGGCTCTTCTCGGGCGCGGTGATCGAGACCAGCTCGACCTTGGTGAACTGGTGCTGGCGGATCAGCCCGCGCGTGTCGCGCCCGGCGGCGCCGGCTTCCGCGCGGAAACAAGGGGTGCCGGCGGTGAAGCGGAGGGGGAGCTCCTCCTCGGAGAGGATCTGTTCGCGGACGAGATTGGTGAGAGAGACTTCGGCGGTGGGGATGAGCCAAGTCCGATTTGAGACGCTAATCGTCGGTTTCTTTCCGAAGCTTATGCCTATTCGCCCAGAGTGTTTTAGCTTCTCAAACGCCCGCCGTTCGTCGGCATCCGTAATCTCGAACATCAGAGATGGGTCGAAAGAGTCGTACGATCCCGGACCTCGCGGCTTTATATTTTTCGAACGAAAAGAATAGATTGTTGATTGAAACTGATCGTCTTTAAATTTCGGCAATTGCGCCGTGCCAAACATCGCTTCATCGCGCACCAACAGTGGCGGGGCGACCTCCGTGTAGCCGTGCTCCCCCGTATGCAGGTCGAGCATGAAGCTCTGGAGCGCGCGTTCGAGCCGCGCGACGCCGCCCTTCAGCACGGCGAAGCGCGCGCCGGACATGCGGCTCGCGGCCTCGAAGTCGATCAGGCCAAGCGCCTCGCCGAGGTCGTAGTGCGCCTTGGCGTCGTGGATCTCGCGCGGCTCGCCGACGCGGTGAAGCTCGACGTTTCCGCTCTCGTCGGGCCCGTCCGGTACCTCGAGCAGCGGGATGTTGGGGATCTCGGCGAGCGAGGTCTGCAGCTCCTGCTCGATCGCGGCCTGCTCGGCCTCGGCCGCGGGCACGTCCTGCTTGAGCCGCCCCACCTCCTCGATCAGCGCCGCGGCGCGGGCCTCGTCCTTCTGCGCCTTGGCCTGGCCGACCTCCTTGGAGGCCGCGTTGCGGCGCTCCTGGAGCGCCTGCAGGCGGCCGATGACCTCGCGGCGCTTTTCGTCGATCGCGATCAGCTTTCCCGACAGCGGCGCCAGACCCCGGCGGGCGAGGCCGCGGTCGAAATCGTCCGGATTGTCGCGGATCAGGCGGATGTCGTGCATCGGAGAATCGCTTCCGTCATTGCGGACAGTTCTGGCGGCGTCGGACTGCGTGCTTCGAGACGCCCGCTTACGCGGGCTCCTCAGCATGAGGAGCGAAGAGGATCAAGTGCCGGGCGCAAACCCGCCTCATGCTGATGGCCGCCTGAGGCGCGTCTCGAAGCATGCAGTTCGGCCTGGAGACGAACGGCTTACGCCTCGTCGTCCTCGTCCGGCTCTTTCGTCTCTTCCGCCGCGCGCTTCTTCTCGGTCATCCTGACGACCCAGATCGAAATCTCGTAGAGCAGCAAAGTCGGCACCGCGAGCGCGATCTGACTGATGACGTCGGGCGGGGTCAGCACCGCGGCGACCGCGAACACCACCACGATGGCGTAGCGGCGCTTGGCCACGAGCCAGGCGGCGTCGATGAAGCCCGCGCGGGCCAGGAGCGTGAGAATCACCGGCGTCTGGAAGCAGATGCCGAAGGCGAAGATCAGCGTCATGATCAGCGAGAGGTATTCGCTCGTCCGCGCGATCAGCTCGATGGACGGCCGCCCCTCCGCGCCCACCTGCTGCATCGACAGGAAGAACTTCATCGCGAGCGGCATCGCGGCGAAATAGACGAAGGCCGCGCCGAGGAAGAACAGGATCGGGGTCGCGATCAGGTACGGGTAGAAGGCGTCGCGCTCGTTCTTGTAGAGGCCCGGCGCGACGAACTTGTAGATCTGGTTCGCCACGATCGGGAACGAGATGAAGCCCGCGCCGAACATCGCGAGCTTGATCTGCGTGATGAAATATTCCTGCGGCGCGGTGTATTGCAGCCGGATCGCGGCGGAAGAGCCGGCCGCGAGCTCGTAGGGAACGAGCAGGATGTTGAAGATGTGCCCGGCCACCGCGAAGCAGAGCGCGAACGAGATCGCAAAGGCGATGATGGATCGGATCAGTCGTGCGCGGAGCTCGATCAGATGCTCGATGAGCGGCGCCTTGGTGGCGTCGATGTCAGCCTGACTCACGCAGCGGCTCCGGGCGGGGTCGGCTCGCTCTTGTCCTCGGCGGCCGCCGACGCTCCGGCGGACTTGCCGGCCGATTTGGCGGGCTTCGTCTCCGTCACGGCCTTGGCGGGCGCCTTGGTCGTCGACTTGGTGGTCGTCTTGGACGCAGCCTTAACGCCGGGCTTGGCCGCAGGCTTCTTTTCAGGCGTCGCCGGTTCGGCGGCGGGCTTCGCGGCCTTGGCGGCCTTCTTGACCGCTGCTTTGGGCGCGGGCGCGGTTCCGTCGGTTGCGGCGGCGGTCCTGGCGGCTTTCGCAGCCTGATCGGAGGACGTCGACGTCGCCTCGGCCGGCCGCATCGCAGGCGCGGCCGTCGGCCGGAACTCGGCCTCGGTCGGCGCAGGCGGCTCGGGCGTCGGGTCGATGGTCGGGGCCGGCGGAGCAAGCGCGGACGGGACGTCCGAGGCGACAGACGGCTTGGCGGCGTCTTCGGATCCGCCGGCGAGCGCCGAGGGCGCGTCCTTGGACTTCTGGTCGCTGCCGTTCAGCGCGTTCTTGATCTCGTCGCGGGCGATCTGGAACGGGCTCGCGCCGACCATGCGCGACGCCTTGTCCTTGAGGCCCGTCACCTCGTCCTTGAGGCCGTCGAGCTCGGCCTCGCGCATGGCTTCGTTGAACTGGCCCTGGAACTCGCCGGCCATGCGGCGAAGACTCGCGACCGTCTTGCCGACGGTGCGCAGCAGAGCAGGCAAATCCTTGGGGCCCACCACGACGAGCGCGACGACCGCGACGACGAGGAACTCGGACCAGGCGATGTCGAACATGGGCGTGGTCCAGCGCCGGAACGGGCGCTTGCGCGGCCGCCGCTAGAGGGCGGCCGCCTCCCGCTTAAACGATCAGGACGACTTCCGGCCGTCGACGCTGCCGACGGTCGGACGGACCTGCTGATCGGCGCGATGCTCGATGGTCTGCGCCGGACGGTTCTGCTGCGACATGCCGTCGGCGACCTCGTCCTCTTCGGCAAGACCCTTCTTGAAGCTCTTGATGCCCTTAGCCATGTCGCCCATGAGCTCGGAAATCTTGCCGCGGCCGAACAGCAGCAGCACGAGCACCGCGACGACCAACCAATGCGTGAGGCTCATGACATTCCCTTTCGAACCGCCGACGATTGACGCACGCGGTCATCTCTCCGCGCAATGGCTCCCCGGCGAGATCGGAACCTAAGAGCGGCGGACGACAAACACAAGAAGTTAGACGTCCGTAGGGGTCACTCGCGCGTCAACGAGACGCGGAGTGGTTACCGCTCCTCCTCGCCGCCCGACGGGAGCTCGCCCGAGAACGGATCGCCGTCGCCGAGCGGCTCCTCGTCGTCGCGCAGCGACTCGTCGTCGACCGGCGGCGGCATTTCGAGCCCGGGCGGCAGGCGGGCGTCGAGCAGGCCCGCGGCCTTCATTTCGGAAAGGCCGGGCAGATCGGAGACTTTCTCGAGCCCGAAATGATCGAGGAAGCCCGCCGTGGTGCCGAACGTCACCGGGCGGCCCGGCGCCCTGCGGCGCCCCCGGAACCGCACGAAGCCGGCCTCCAGAAGCGTTTCGAGCGTGCCCCGCGAGGTCGCGACGCCGCGAATCTCCTCGATCTCCGCGCGGGTCGCGGGCTGGTGATAGGCGATGATCGCGAGCGTCTCGATCGCCGCGCGCGACAGCTTCCTGGGCTCCCTCGCCTCCCCCGACAGCGCCGCGGCGACGTCGGGCGCGGTGCGGAACGCCCAGGCGTCGCCCACCCGGCGCAGGTTCACGCCGCGCGCGGCGTAGTCCTCGACCAGAACCCGCATCAGCAGGCGCAGGTCGGCGTCGACCGGCAGCCGGGCCGCGAGCGCCCGCTCCTCCACCGGCGCCTGCGAGGCGAACAGAACGGCCTCGACGAGCCGCAGATGATCGAGAGGCGCGCGGGCGCGGTCCTCCGGCGTCAGACGGCCGTCGAAGCCGGGGCCCGGAAATGTGGGCTCCTCCTCGCTCACCGCTTGTCTCCGGACGGCGACACGAGCGCGAGCGGAGCGCCGGAGCGCACGAACAGCGGCCCGAAGGCGCGCTCCTGCCGGATCTCCATCCGCCCTTCCCGCGCGAGCTCGAGCGACGCGCCGAGCCCGGAGGCGAGCACCGAGGCGCGCATCTGCGGCGTCATGAAGCGCAGCAGCAGCCCGTCGAGACGCGCCCAGTCGGCCGAGCGCCCGACGAGCCGCTCAAGCGCCGAGCGCGCCTCGGCGAGCGTCCAGTGCGGCCGGCGCTGCACGGTGACCTGCGTGTGCAGCGTCTTGACCCTCTGGCGGGCATAGGCGGTCAAGAGATCGTAGAGCGTCGCGGTCCAGAGCGTCGGCGCCTCGGCGCCTTGGGCCGGGGCCTCGCCGCGCGGCAGCGCGTCGCGGCCGAGCAGCGGGCGATCGAGCAGCGCGGCCCCGGCCCGCCGCATGGCTTCGAGCCGCCGCAGCCGAAAGGCGAGCGCCGCGGCCGCGATCTCGGGCGGGATCTCGTCGTCCTCGGAGGGCGCGTCCGGCACGAGAAGGCGGGACTTCAGATAAGCGAGCCAGGCCGCCATCACGAGATAGTCGGCCGCGAGCTCCAGCTGGTCGGCGCGCGCGGCCTCGACGAAGGCGAGATACTGCTCGGCGAGTTCGAGAATCGAGATCTTCGCCAGATCGACCTTCTGGCGACGGGCGAGGTCGAGCAGCAGGTCGAGCGGGCCTTCGAAACCGTCGAGATCGAGCAGCAGGGCCGGCGACTCGGGGCTCGGCCGCTGGTCGGCCTCGAACTCGTCCGCGTCCGGCGTCTGCGTTCCGGTCAAGCGCCGCTCCCCGGCGGCGTCAGGCGACCGCTTCCGCGAGCAGTCGGTCGCGCGTCGCGGCGAGCGCCGCCATGTCGACCTCCCGCGGCCCGACGAGCAGCGCGAGCGCCCGCGCGGCCCTCTCGGCCGAGCGACCTTCAAGCCGCGGCGCCGCCGCCGCGACCTCGATCATTTCGCCCATGTCGCCGCTGCAATGCAAGGCGATGTCGCAGCCCGCCGCGATCGCGCCCGCGGCCGAGGCGCCGACCGGACCTTTGAGCGCCTTCATCGAGAGGTCGTCGGTCATCAGCAGCCCGTCGAAGCCGATATGGCGGCGGATGATCTCCTGGATCACGATCGGAGACAGGGTCGCCGGGCGGTCCGGGTCGATGGCTTCGAAGACGACATGGGCGCTCATGCCGAGCGGGGCGTCGGCGACGTGGCGGAAGGCGGCGAAATCCGCCGCCTCGAGCGCCGCGCGATCCGCCGCCACCTTCGGCAGCTCGTAATGGCTGTCGACGGTGGCCCGGCCGTGCCCCGGCATGTGCTTGATGACCGGCAGAACCCCTTGTGCGAGGCACCCGTCGATCACCGCCTTCCCAAGAGCCGCAACGGCTTCGGCGGTGCGCCCATAGACGCGGTCGCCGATCGCGTCGGTGAGGCCTGCGGCCGGCACGTCGATCACCGGCAGGCAGTCGACGGTGACGCCCACCGCCGCGAGCTCCGCCGCCATAAGCTCCGCGCCGGCGCGGGCCGCCGCGAGCGCCGCCGCCGGGTCGGTTTCATAGAGCGCGCCATAGCGGGCGGCCGGCGGATGCGGGAAACTGAGCGGCGGACGGATGCGCTGGACCCGGCCGCCCTCCTGGTCGATCAGCACCGGCGCGTCGTCCCGGCCGACGCAGTCGCGAAAGTCAGCGGTCAGCCGCGCGATCTGCTCCAGCGAGACGACGTTGCGGCCGAAAAGGATGAGGCCCCAAGGGTTTGCGTCGCGCAGATAGGCGCGCTCACCGGGGGTGAGGGTCGGGCCGCTGCAGCCCACGGTGAACGCGCCGGCGGTCATCTGCGCCCCTTGAGAATCGAGACGCCCGCAGCTGGCCTTCCGGCCGGCCGCGGGCGAAATTCAGTTTCAAACCGCGTCAGTTGCGGGCGACCACGCAGTCGCCGCCGGCCGCGCGGAGATTGTTGCACACCGTCGAAGCGTCAGAGCTCGACCCGAACGGCCCGACCCGGACGCGGTAGTAAACGCCGCGGTCGCCGACCGTCGCGGTCTGGATCGAGGGCTGATAGGGCCCGAGCACCGAGGGATAGCGCTTCTGCAGGTTGGCGTAGGCGGTGCGAGCGTCGGTTTCCGATCGCTGCGACGTCACCTGGACCACGAAGCCGCCGGCGGACGGCCGCGGCTGCGCGGCGGCGCCCGCCGGAGCCGCGGCGCGCGGCGCCACCGCCGCGACCTGCTGAGGATCAGCGCGCTGAGGAGCGGGAGCCGGAGCCGGAGCCGCCGTCGAGCGGCTGACCGGAGCCGGCTGCTGCTGGGGTGGCGTCGCCGGCCGGGCCGCCGGGGTCGGCTGCGGCGCGGGACGGCTCGGGGCGGCGGCGAGACGCGGCGAGTCGCCGTCGGCGATGATGCCGTTGTCGAACTCGCTGCCGCGTGGAGCCTCACCGGTGCGGGCCGTCTCGGCGATCGGATCGCGCGAGGCGAGCTGCTGCGGCGCCGGGATCTGCGGGGTGGCGGGCTGGGGAGCGGCCACCGGCTGGTCGGGACGGATCGCGACCGTCTTCACGCGGCGCGGCTCGGATCCGTTGGTCGAGGGCGCGGTGGTCTCCGTCGAAGCGGTTCCGCCCGGCAGGATGATGCGGGAGCCGTCAGGACGCGGCTCGCTTGCGGGAGCGCGCGGCAGGTCCACCGGCTCCTCCTCGCGCGACACGACCTTGGACTTCGCCGGAGCGCCGCCCTCGACCCGGTCGTAGATCGCCTTGTTCTGCTGCTGCGACTCGGCGGACTTATCCGGCACGCTCTTGACCGGCTCGGTGTCGGCCTTGATCAGCGGCGGCTCGCCGCCGAACCCGCTCGAACCCATCATCTTGTAGCCGACCGCGCCGGCGCCGCCGACGATGGCGACCGCGAGCACCGCGCCGACCATCAACATGCCGCTGCGGCCGCCGCTTTTCAGGCTGCGGGGCTCCGGCTGATAGTAAAGCGGCTGGCCGGAATCGTCGAAGCCGTAGGGCTCTTCGGGGTTCGGCGCATAGGCGCGCGGATCGTAATCAGGCTCGGGCTCGCCCTGGGCGTGGCCGTAGCGCTGGCGATCGTAGTCGTCGCCATAGTGGTGGCCGGGACGCAGCTCGTAGCCGTCCTCCGCCCACTGGCCCTGCTGATCGTCGTAGCGTTGATCGTTCCGGCCGCCGGCCATCTCGCCGCGCCTCACCGCTTGGTTACGCATCCCGCAGGCCTCCCGCGGGCCCGTCCGACGGCCGGCGGAACGCCGGACGCCGTTGAGACAGAACCCGTAAACTCATCGCATCTCGTCAGGGGCCGAGACCCCCAGAATAGCAAGACCTGCCGCGAGCACCAGAGCGACGGCGTCCACCAAGCGAAGTCGAGCCTGAGACAACAATTCATTATTTTCCATAATGAAGCGTAAATCCGGCGAATCCTTGCCGCGGTTCCAGTGCGAATGCAGGTCGCTCGCGAGATCGTGCAGGAAGAACGCGATCCTGTGAGGCTGACGGGCGGCGGCCGCCTGCTCGACGGCGCGCGGCCAGGCCGCGATCCGCCGGATGAGGTCGAGCTCGCCCGGGTCCTGAAGCAACGAGAGATCCGGCTCGGACTTCGGGCTCCCGTGCATTTCGAGCCCGTTGCGAAGAATCGACTGGCAGCGCGCATGCGCATACTGGACGTAAAACACCGGATTGTCGCGGGACTGCTCGGCGACCTTGACGAAGTCGAAGTCGAGCACGGCGTCGTTCGAGCGGAACAGCATCATGAAGCGCACCGCGTCGCGGCCGACCTCGTCGACGACGTCGCGCAGCGTGACGAAGTCGCCCGCCCGCTTCGACATGCGCACCGGCTCGCCGCCGCGGAACAGGCGCACGAGCTGGCAAAGCTCGACGGTGACCTTGGCGGAGCCGCCGGACAGCGCCCGCCCGACGGCCTCCAGGCGCTTCACGTAGCCGCCGTGGTCGGCGCCGAGAACGAACACCATCTCCTTGAAGCCACGCTCATATTTGGAGCGGAAGTAGGCGACGTCAGCCGCGAAGTAGGTGTAGGAGCCGTCCGACTTCATGAGCGGCCGGTCGACGTCGTCGCCGAAGGCGGTGGCGCGGAACAGGGTCTGCTCGCGGTCCTCCCAATCTTCCGGAAGCTGGCCCTTGGGCGGGGACAGCCTGCCCTCGTAAATCAGAGCCTGACTCTTCAACGCCTCGACGGCCTCGACGATCGGGCCGCCGGGACCATGGAGGGTCGACTCAGAGAAAAAGACGTCATGGCGCACGCCGAGGCTCGCGAGGTCCTGGCGGATCATCTCCATCATGGCGGCGATGGTGGCGGCCTTGACGACCGGCAGCCACTGCGCCTCCGGCTTGTCCCGAAGTTCGGCGCCGTGCAGCGCGGCGAGCGCCTGCCCGACCGGCTTCAGATAGTCGCCAGGATAGAGGCCGTCGGGAATGGCGCCGATGTCCTCGCCCAGCGCCTCGCGGTAGCGCAGATGCGCCGAGCGGGCGAGCACGTCGACCTGGGCGCCGGCGTCGTTGATGTAATATTCGCGCGTGACGTCCTCGCCCGCGAAGACGAGGAGGTTGGCGAGCGCGTCGCCGAACACGGCGCCGCGGCAATGGCCGACATGCATCGGGCCGGTGGGGTTGGCGGAGACATATTCGACGTTTATCGGAGTCCGCTCGGCGGCGACCGGCTTGCCGAAGTCCTTTCCAGCCGCGAGAGCGGCGGCGAGCGCGCCGCGCCAATAGTCGCCCGAGAGCCGCATGTTGACGAAGCCCGGCCCGGCCACGGAAGCCGCCTCGACGTCCGGGTCGGCCTCGAGCTTCTTCGCGATCGCCTCGGCGAGGTCGCGCGGCCTCAGGCCGAGCTCCTTGGCCAGCACCATGGCGGCGTTGGTCGCAAGATCGCCGTGGCTGGCGTCGCGGGGAGGCTCCACCACCACGCGCGCGAGATCCGGCAGGCGGGCGATCGCGCCCTCCGCGCTGAGGCTGACGAGGATCGCGCGCAGCCGCGCGGCGAAGTCGGCGAAAACGTTTGAGACGTTCGAGTTCATGATTTTTCCGGGCGGGGGAACGTCCGGCGGCTAAAGCAAATCAGGGGTGAGGTCAAACAGCCGGCGGTGCTCGTCGATCGCGTAGCGGTCGGTCATGCCGGCGATGAAATCGGCGACGGCGCGGGCGTGGCTGGTCTCTCCGCCCATGCCCGCCTCACGCGCCCAGTCGGCCGGCAGCGCCGACGGATCGGCGAAATAGCGCCCGAACAGATCCGACACGATGCCCGCCGCGTCCTTCATCACCCGGTCGACGCGCGGATGACGGTACATCCGGGCGCGCAAGAAGCGCTTCACCTCGCGCTCTTGCTCCGCCATCGGCTTGGAGAAAGCGATCACGGGTTCGGCGGAGGCGCGGACGTCTTCGAGCGAGGCCGGCGCGAGCGCGTCGATCCGGCGCGCGCCTTCCGCGATCGCGTCCTCGACCAGCCGGGTGATGACGCGGCGCACGACCTCGTGGCCGGCCCGATGGTCGTCGAGGGCCGGATAGCGTCCGCGCACCTCGGAGAGGATGTCGCCGAGCAGCGGCGCGTCGGCGACATCGTCGAGAACGAACAGGCGCGCGCGCAGGCCGTCGTCGACGTCATGGGCGTCGTAGGCGATGTCGTCGGCGATGGCGGCGGCCTGCGCTTCGCCGCTCGCATGGCCGGCGAACGGCGCGCCAAGCCGCTCGGCGGCGTCCGCGATCGCGGCCTTCGGCGCGCCGAAGGCGTCGAGCGGGCCATTGTGCTTCAGCACGCCTTCTAGCGACTCGAAGGTGAGGTTCAGCCCGTCGAATTCGGCGTAGCGCCGCTCGAGCCGCATCAGCACGCGCAGCGTCTGGGCGTTGTGGTCGAAGCCGCCATAGGGCTCCATCAGGCCGTCGAGGGCGCGCTCGCCCGCGTGGCCGAAGGGCGGATGCCCGATGTCGTGGGCGAGCGCGATCGTCTCCGCCAGATCCTCGTCGAGGCCGAGCGCGCGGGCGATCGAGCGCGCGATCTGCGCGACTTCGAGCGTATGGGTGAGGCGCGTCCGGTAGTGGTCGCCCTCGTGATAGACGAAGACCTGCGTCTTGTGCTTCAGGCGCCGGAACGCGGTGGAGTGCAGCACGCGGTCCCGGTCGCGCTGGAAGTCGGTGCGCGTGGGGCTTGCGGATTCGGCCACGAGGCGTCCGCGGCTTTTCTTCGGATCGGCGGCGTAAGGGGCTCGCCGTCGTTCGATCCAGGCGGCGACGTCCACGGGGATGCGCTCCGGCAAGACGCCGTTTCGTTGACCGGCGCCGCGAGCGTGCTTACCTCTTCAACAAGACGAAAGGCAACGGCCGCAAACGACAGGCCGCGCCCGACATCATCTGGACAGGTTCGACATGACCACCGAAATTCCCGTCGTCGTCACCGACCGCGCCGTGGCCCGCATTCGCGAGATCCTCGCGACGGAGACGCCCGAGACCAAACTGCGCGTCAGCGTGCTCGGCGGCGGCTGCTCGGGCTTCCAATACGACTTCGGCTTCGACACCAGCGCCCAGCCCGACGATCTCGTCATCGCCAACGACGGCGCCACGGTGCTGATCGATCCCGTGTCCCTGCCCTTCCTCGCCGGCTCCCAGATCGACTTCGTCGACGAATTGATCGGCGCATCGTTCAAGATCACCAATCCGAACGCCACGGCGTCGTGCGGCTGCGGGACGAGCTTCTCGGTCTGATCGCGCTCTCGAAAGCGTGACAGCCGCCGGCGGCGGATTGTCCGCGGCCGACGCGAAATCGCGTCTGGCGGCCTCAAGTCATTACGACGCCCGTGATCGACGGGAACATCCTGATGGAGCGCCGCATGACCCGGAAGCCGTTGGCCCTCGCCTTGCTCGTCGCTCTGGCTGCGACCGAGGCGATGGCTCAGACCCCCTCCCCTTACGCGTCACGGCGCGTCGGGCCGGCCGCCGAACTCAAAGAGGGCGAGATCCTCGTCCAGGCCCGGCGCAGCGTCACGCTTCCCGTCGAACGCCTGGAGGACGCCGGAACGCGCCAGGACGATGCGGTGCGGATGATCTACCGGATGATCGATCGCGATTGCGGCCTCCTGCTCGAGACCATCGCTGAAACGTGCGAGCTCGCGAGCCTCAGCGTCACGTCCAGCTACGCCGACCGGACGACGATGCGGATCGGAGCGCAGCCGACGACCGGAGCCAGCGCCAACTTCGCGATGAAAGTCCGGCTGAAAGCCGCGACGGGCTCCGCGCGCTAAAGTCCCGCCGGGCGGTCTGACAGATCTATCATATGCAAGCCCCCCTTAAGTCCGTGGGCCCCGCGACACAGAGTCCCTGAAAGCGCGCGCATGGCGGTCATGCGTATTCGGCGCCTAGGAAAGTCCGCATTTTTAGACCAAGTGTTTCCTCGTGACGGCGCGCCCTTGGCCGCCGTTGCTGCCCTCTCGGGCGTTTCCTCCCTAGACTTGGGCCGCTCGATTTTCGGGCGGCCCTTTTTTCTTGCCCGGCTTTCCTCGCAAAGTCCGCGGGCCTAGGGTCGCGCGTCCATCGCCCGGAGCGCCCGCCTGTGCTGATCGCCACCTGGAACGTCAACTCGATCAAGTCGCGCATCGACCTGGCGGTCCGATGGCTCGAGGAGGCGCGCCCCGACGTCGTCTGCCTCCAGGAACTCAAATGCGTCGACGAGGCCTTTCCGCGCGAGGCGATCGAGGCGCTCGGCTACAACGTCGCGGTTCACGGACAGAAGACCTACAACGGCGTCGCGATCCTCTCGCGCTTTCCGATCGAGGACGTGACGGTCGGACTGCCCGGCGACGACGCCGACGAGCAGGCGAGATTCGTCGAGGCGGTCGTGTCGACCGGAGAAGGCGCGGTGCGGGTCGGCGGGCTTTACCTGCCGAACGGCAATCCCGCGCCCGGACCGAAATACGACTACAAGCTCGCCTGGATGGAGCGGCTGATCGCGCACGCCCGCGGCCGGCTCGCGCTGGAGGAGCCTTTCGTGCTCGCCGGCGACTACAACGTCATCCCGGCCAAGCAGGACGCCAAGCGTCCGGAGGTCTGGGTCAAGGACGCGCTGTTCCTGCCCCAGACCCGCGCGGCGTGGCGGCGGCTGCTGGCGCTCGGCTTCACCGAAGCGCTGCGCGCGACCGACGAGGCCGACGGCGTCTACACCTTCTGGGACTATCAGGCCGGCGCCTGGCAGAAGAACGACGGCATCCGGATCGACCACCTGCTGCTTTCGCCGCAGGCCGCCGACCGGCTGCTCGCAGTCCGGGTCGACAGACATGTGCGGAGCTGGGAGCGCCCCTCGGACCACGTGCCGGTGGTGATCGAACTCGCGGCCTGATCCGGCGTTGTCGCCGACCGTCTGCCGGACGGTCGAAAACGCGATCGTGACAAGCCCCCATGAAGATGATCGACCGCTCCGGAGGCCGACGCCCCTACCATCTTAGGGTTGCGTCGAGCCGGAGGGACGGACGTGCGGAAAATGATTGTGACGGCGTGCTACGCGCTGATGATCGGCGCGGGGCCCGCCTCCGCCGTCGAGCTGAAGGCGCTGACCGCCCAGGTCAATCCGAAGGCTGATGAGGACTACACGGTCTCGCAGCCAACCCTCACTGCGGATGGGTCGGGCGGCTTCGCCGTGGTCTGGCGCAAAGTCTCAAGCCCGGCTCCGGCAAGCGAGGTCTACGCTCGCTTCTATTCGTCGAAGGCGAAGCCCGTTGGCGGCCCGATCCGCGCCGACGGCCGCGTCGGCGACAGGACGCCCTCTTCCGCCAGCCTGCTCAGCGCCGCAGCGATCGGCGGAGCAGAATGTTGGCGACGTGGTCGGCCTCGGGGTTTCCCGACGGTTCTCCGTCCGAAGGCGTCGGCCGGTTCTTCGAGGGCGGCGAGCCCGCGGCGAAGATCACGCGGCTCGAAAATGAGGCGCAGGTGTCATTCGCCCGAACGACCGAAATCGCCGGCGGGCGGGCGATCGTCGGCTGGTCGCGGTCGACCGCCCCGACGTCCCTGATCGGACGCTTCGTCGAGCCGAACGGAACGCTCGGGAAGCCCAAGCTCGCCTTCGACGTCGCCGGAGCGAGCTCACGGCCGATTCTCTATCCGTTCGAAGACGGCGTGATCGCGGTCGCCTTCCGCACGGTCTTCGGTTCTCAGGTCGAGGTCGTGGGTCAGATCTACGACGGCGACGGGAAAACGCGAGGCGGCGTCATCGTGTTGATGGAGGCGTCGGCGACCCCGTCCTACAACACGCTGCCCATCGACCTTTCAAACGGCGAATTCGCCTTGCTGAACTGCTTCCCGCCGACGGGCCTGTCCGTCTGCGACGTCACCGCGCAGCGGTTCAACGAAAAGGGCAAGAAGGTCGGCAAGCCGAAGGTTTTGGCGCGCGGCGCCGAAAACCAATCGCTTATGGCGGTCGCCCTTGACGGAGCGGGCTTCCTGCTCGCGCTCGAAGAATACGACGCCGACCGCGTCAGCCGGATCGTCTATCGCCGTTTCAACAGCAAGTTCAAAGCGGCTGGCGCGTCGGCCCAGACAAAGTGGATCTCGGGCCAGCGGCGCGGACCGATGAAGCGGCTGGCCAACGGCGACGTGGCTGCGCTCGTCTCGGTGAACGACGGCGACCTGTTCGTCCAGACGCTCAAGCCGTAACCGGCGCGGCGTCTGGCGAAGAGGTCGCCGCGCAAGTCAGTCCCTGTCCTTGCTCCAGGCCTCGACATAGTCGGCGGCCTTGGTCTGCTCTTCGGGCGTCGCGGCCGCCGCGGCTTCGGCGTAGAGGTCGCGGATCCACTTGTCGCCCGAACCCGCGGCGGAATTGGCGAGCGTCAGCCACATCAGCCCGCGGGCCGACTGCTTCGGGATGTCGATCCCGTTGAACAGCATGTGGCCGAGCACGGCCTGCGCCTCGCGCTGGCCCTTGTTGGCCGCAAGGCCGAGCCACCGCGCGCCCTGACGGGCGTCCTTGGGCCCGCCGCCGTCGAGATACATCCGGGCGAGATTGTACTGCGCGTCCGGATCGCCGAAGTACGACGCGGCGTAGGAGAACATCTCCTTGGCGCGCGCCTGGTCTGCGCGGATCGGGCTGCCGGGAACGCCCTCGAGATAATAGTTCCCGAGAGCCACGAAGGCGTTGGCGACGAAGCGGGCCTGCACCGTGTCCGGCGCGTCGTCGGCGTGGGCGTTGGCGATCTGGCTGAAATAGTCGAACGCCTTGACGTCGTCCTTCTCGACGCCGTCGCCCTCGGCGTACATCCGGCCGAGCTTCCACTGGGCCATGGCGTGCCCGCGCTTGGCGGCGTCGAGCAGCGAATTGACCGCGCTCGCCTTGTCGCCCGCGATGTAGGCGCGGGCGCCGGCCCGGAACGCCTGATAGGGCGACTCCTGGTCCTTCTTCGAGGTCGTGCCCTCGAAGGCGAAGGCGACGCTGGCGAGGGTGAGCCCCGCCAGCGTGACCACCGCGAAGGCTCCGAGACGATCAGACGTCCGCATAGGTGCGCTGCTCGCCCTTGCCGCCGGGATGGGTGACGGCGCCGTAGCGGGCCGGACCGACCCCTTGCGCGAATTTCCAGATGGCGCCCGAGCCGAAGCCGTGGTCGCGCGGCGTCCAGTCCTTTGCGCGGGCGGCGAACTCCTCCTCGCTCACCGCGGCCTCGATCACGCCTTCGACGGCGTCGATCGTGATCATGTCGCCGTCCTTCAGGAGGGCGATCGGGCCGCCGACCGCCGCCTCCGGCCCGACATGGCCGATGCAGAAGCCGCGCGTCGCGCCCGAGAAGCGCCCGTCGGTGATGAGCGCGACCTTGTCGCCCGCGCCCTGCCCGTAGAGCGCGGCGGTGGTCGCGAGCATCTCGCGCATGCCGGGTCCGCCGCGCGGGCCCTCGTAGCGGATGACCAGGACTTCGCCGTCCTTGTAGTCGCGCTTCTGGACCGCCGCGAAGCACTCCTCCTCATTGTCGAAGCAGCGCGCCGGACCGGTGAACTTCAGGTTCTTGAGCCCCGCGACCTTCACGATCGCGCCGTCCGGGGCGAGGTTGCCCTTGAGACCGACGACGCCGCCGGTCCGGGTGATGGGCTTGTCGGCCGGATAGACGACGTCCTGATCCGGGTTCCAGCGCACCTTCTCGAGGTTCTCGGCGATGGTGCGGCCGGTGACGGTCAGGCAGTCGCCGTGCAGGAAGCCGTGGTCGAGCAGCGTCTTCATCAGCAGCGGGATGCCGCCGACCTCGAACATGTCCTTGGCGACGTATTTTCCGCCCGGCTTCAGGTCGGCGATGTAGGGCGTGCGCTTGAAGATCTCGGCGACGTCGAACAGGTCGAACTCGATGCCGCACTCATGGGCGATGGCCGGCAGGTGCAGCGCGGCGTTGGTCGAGCCGCCGGAAGCGGCGACGACCGTCGCGGCGTTTTCGAGCGCCTTGCGGGTGACGATGTCGCGCGGGCGGATGTTGCGGGCGATCAGCTCCATGATCTGCTCGCCGGCGGCGGCGCAGAACTTGTCGCGGAGCTCGTAAGGCGCGGGCGCGCCGGCCGAGTAGGGCAGCGCGAGGCCGATCGCCTCGGAGACGGTCGCCATGGTGTTGGCGGTGAACTGCGCGCCGCAGGCGCCGGCCGAGGGGCACGCGACCTGCTCGATCTCGTCGAGGTCCTCGTCGGACATCTCGCCGACCGAGTGCTTGCCGACCGCCTCGAACATGTCCTGCACGGTGACCTGCTGGCCGCGGAAGGTGCCGGGCAGGATCGAGCCGCCATAGATGAAGATCGACGGCACGTTGAGGCGCACCATCGCCATCATCATGCCGGGCAGCGACTTGTCGCAGCCGGCGAGGCCGACCAGCGCGTCGTAGCAGTGGCCGCGCATGGTGAGCTCGACAGAGTCGGCGATGACCTCGCGCGAGGCCAGCGAGGACTTCATGCCCTCGTGGCCCATGGCGATGCCGTCGGTGACCGTGATGGTGCAAAATTCACGGGGCGTGCCGTTGGCGGAGGCGACGCCCTTCTTCACCGCCTGCGCCTGGCGCATCAGCGAGATGTTGCAGGGCGCGGCCTCGTTCCAGCACGAGGCGACGCCGACCAGCGGCTGGTGGATCTGGGACTTGGTCAGCCCCATGGCGTAGAGATACGAGCGGTGCGGCGCGCGCGCCGGCCCTTCCGTCACATGACGGCTCGGAAGTTTCGTCTTGTCGAAGACCTTGGCGTCCATCCGCTTACGCACCCCTCGGAGGCGAACCGCCTCCATGACGGACGTTCCGGCGGACGCTTGGGCGAGCCGCCTCCGACCCCCCGGTCGACAGACGCCCAGACACGTTCGCAACCCGCTGACTTCGGAACGTCCCCGGCCCCCCGGCCGGCGTTAACCAAACTCGCGTTTTCTTTCAGCGGGTTACAGACGTTCTAGCCTCTCCTTTGTGGCGTAATGGCGGCGATTTGGTCGCAGTCTGAGGCGGAACGCGCTCCATTCCGAGGCTGTTGCGTTTGCGCCACTGGCCTTTCGGGGCGGGAAGTCAACCGGCCGCGGCGCCGCTCACGAGCTGGTCGAACAGCGACATCTGCTTTGGAAGACAAACGCTTGCAAGGTCGTAGCGCGAGACCGCGAAGTCGCGCGCAGCGCGGCGCATGGGCCCGAGCGTTTCGCGGTCCTGCAATGTCCGGCAAACGGCCTCGGCCAGCCCCGCGACGTCGAAGAAATCGAACAGGCGCCCGGTCACGCCGTCCTCCACCGCCTCGCGAACGGGCGCGGTGCCCGAGGCCACGATCGGCGCGCCGGCCGCCATCGCCTCGAGCAGCGACCACGACAGGACGAAGGGATAGGTCAGATAGACATGGGCGGTCGACACCTGGAGCATGGCGAGGAAATCGGGCTTCGGGATCTGGCCGAGGAAATGGACGCGGCTCATGTCGAGCCGGTCGCGCACCTCGTCGAGGAAGATGTCCTTCCAGCTCTTACCGTCCGGCGCCTTGCGCCCGTAGGAGACGCCGTCGCCGCCCACGATTAGGGCCTGGGCCTCCGGCCGCCGCCTGAGAATCTCCGGCAAAGCGCGCATGAAGACGTGATAGCCGCGATAGGGCTCGAGCTGGCGGTTGACGAAGGTGATCACCTCGTCGCGCGGACGCAGCTCCCGGCCGTCGGGAAGGCGGAAGCGGGCGTTCGCCTTCGGGGCGGCGGCGCGGGTGTCGATCCCGTCATGGGCGACCGCGATGCGGTCCCACAGGAAGCGGGGGTGCTGGCTCTTCTGCCATTCGGTCGGCGACAGGCCGAGATCGGCGGCCGCAAGCGCCGTCAGCATTCCGGCGTTCTTTGCCCGGATGCGCAGCGCCGTGCGCAGCCCCTGCTCCGGAAACTCGGGGTCGAAACCGACGTCGGCGCCCGACGCGTTGTAGAAAAACTCGCAGAAGGCGACGTGCCTTGCGTTCGGGAAGAGGTCGCGGGCGAACAGGGTCTCGCCCCAGCCCGTATGGCCGACGACGAGCGCGGGATCGCAGCCCATCTCCTTCTTCAGCCTCTGCATGGCGCCGGCGGCGAGCTCGCCGCGGATGACGTCTGAATTGAAGCGCTCGCCGAGCGGATGCCCGCCGCTCGGCGGCTTCTCGGGGATGCGGTAGGCGGCGAGCCCGACATGGGGCCGCGGCCGCGCGGTCGGACCGCCGACGCCGAACACCCTCACCCCCGGACGCCGCGCGAAGGCCTGCGCGGCGTGCACGAACTGGCCGGGGAAGTTGTTGTGAACGAACAGGACGTCCAAACGGCCCCTCCCCGCATCGCCCGCAGTCCGCAAGGACTCGCTACGCGCTCCGCGCGACCGGTATCCCGCCTTCGCCGTCCGGCCGCCATCGGACTTCGGTAGCGTGCCGCGCAGCTTGGACCGCCAACCTCAGCCCTCGCGCTTCCACGGAAACACCCAGGTTTCGGTGAGCGCCTTGTCTCCGACCTTCAGCACCGCGCGCAGCTGCGCCTCCTGGCCGGGCTGCTCGATGCGATGGTCGAGGAACAGGCGGAAGCCGCCGATCTCGCGGTTCGGGACCACATAGGCGGCCTCGATCTTGCCGAGGCTCGCGCCGGTGTCAGTGACGACGCGCTTCGGCTCGTCGAGCCAGTAGTCGAGCTCGCCGCCCTCGAAGTCCACGATGAAGCGGCGGACGTCCTGCGGGCCGGCGTTGGGATCGCCGGATGCGCGCGCTTCAGTGACGAAGGTGTGGATCGCCCTCGCCTTCGGCGTGAGTCGCTCGGCGAGCTTCAGCGAGCGGATCTTGTAGGAATAGCGCAGCGTCTCGCCGGCCTTCGGCGCAGCGTCCGGCGTCCAGTAGGCGACGACGTTGTCGAAGGTCTCGTTGTCGGTCGGCAGCTCCAGGAGCCTGACGCTCCCGGCGCCCCAGTCGCCCTCGCGCTCGATCCAGTAGCTCGGGCGCAGGTCGTAGCGGACCTCGAGATCCTGATAGTGTTCGAACAGCCGGTCGCGCTGCAGCAGGCCGAAGGCCTGGACGGCGGGCTCGGGATAGACCGAATTCTGCAGCGCCTTCGGGTTCGTCAGCGGCCGCCAGGTCCACTCGCCGACGCTGGTCCGGATGAGCAGGCCGTCGGAGTCATGCACCTCGGGGCGGAAGCCGCGATAATGCTCGCGGTCGTTCTCGCCATAGAAGAACATCGAGGTCAGCGGCGCGACGCCGAGCTTCGGCAAGTCGACGCGCGGGAACAGCGTGGAGCCCACCGCGACCGTGCTCTCCTCGCCCGGCCGGATCACCATGCGATAGGCGCCGGTGAGCGAGTGCCCGTCGAGCAGGGCGTGCACCACGATCTCGCTCGCGCCCGCCTGCGGCTCCTCCACCCAGAGCTCGCGGAAATCCGGAAACTCCTCCGGGGTCTGCTCGCCGGTGTTGACGCCGATTCCCCGCGCCGAGATGCCGTAATGCTGGCCTGCCCCGAGGAAGCGGAAATAGCTCGCGCCGAGGAAGACGGCAAGTTCGTCCATCACGCTTGGCTTGTTGAGCGGGAACAGGATGCGGATCCCGGCGAAGCCGAAGTCGATCGGCATGCGGCCGGGGATCTTGGTCGGCCCGAAATCGAAGAACGACGGATCGTAGGGGATCGGGGCCGGATTGCCCTCGCGCACGAGGTTCACGGTCACCGGGTTCTTGTAGAGGAAGCCGCGATGGAACAGCTCCATGCGGAACCCGCTTTTCGAACCGCCGAAATGCGCTCGGTCGCGCTTGAAGCGAACCGCGCGGAAGTCGTCGAAGGACAGCTTGTCGAGCGCCTCGGGGAGCTTCGCGTCAGGGGCCGCATAGGGCTGGAGCGAGAGCTGCCGCGCCTTCTCGATGACGACGCCGTGGTCGAACACTTTGCGCCCTCCCGCCGCCGCCTGCTCCTGCGCATGGGCGTTGATCGGCGCGAGCGCCCCCGCGCCGATCAACGCCATCGTGTCCCGCCGGGTGAGCATGTTTCTGAACTCCGCTACGCCCTCAATACGCGGAGATAGCGCGCGGGGCCGGGATGTTGATGCGGCGGGTTCGCGCAATCGGGGCGCAGGTGCGCGCTTCGAGACGCGGCCTCACGGCCGTCTCGAAGCACGCAGTTCGGCTTAGCTCGGCCGGTCAGTCGCCGAGCTGCTTCAGCGCCGCCTCGATCTTGGCGAGGCGCTCCTGATAGCCGGCGCGTTTCTCGCGCTCGCCCTCGACGACCTCCTCGGGCGCGCGGGCGACGAAGCTCTCGTTGGAGAGCTTGCCGTCGATGCGCCGGATCTCGCCGATCGCCTTGTCGCGCTCCTTCGAGAGCCGGTCCTTTTCGGCCGCGATGTCGACGACGCCTTCCAGCGGAACCGCCACCACCTCGCCGCGGATGATGAGCTGAATCGCGCCCTTGGGCGCGGCGTCCGCGAAGGAGACGCCCGAAACGCGCGCGATGCGGGCGAGCGTCGGCGCGGAGCGCTCGGCCCTGCCCTTCGTCGTCGCGTCGCCGCCCACGACCACGAGCGGCAGCGTCGCGCCGGCCGGCACGCCCATCTCGGCGCGGGCCGAGCGCAGCTCGGTCACGAGCTCGACCAGCCAGCCGATCTCGGCTTCGGCCTCGGCGTCGCCGAGCCCCTCAAGCGCCGGCCAGCCGGACAGCATCAGCAGACCGTCGCGGCCGGCGTCCGCCGCGCGCGCGGCCCAGAGCTCCTCGGTCACGAACGGCATGAAGGGGTGCAGCAGCTTCAACGACTGGTCGAGCACGAAGGCGAGCGTCGCGCGGGTCTCCACCGCCTCGCCGGTCTCGACCTCGGTCTGCAGCACGGGCTTGGCGAGCTCGACATACCAGTCGCAGACCACGTTCCACACGAAGCGATAGACCGAAGCCGCGGCCTCGTTGAAGCGATAGGCCTCCAGCGCCGCCGTCGTCTCGGCGGTCGCCTTCGCCGCCTCGCCGAGGATCCAGCGGTTGAGCGTCGCCTTGACGGTCTTGGCGTCGAAATCCGAGACCGGCGCCGAGCCGTTCATTTCGGCGAAGCGCGAGGCGTTCCAGAGCTTGGTCGCGAAGTTGCGGTAGCCCTCGACACGGCTCGTCGCGAGCTTGATGTCGCGCCCCTGCGCGGCCATCGCGGCCAGAGTGAAGCGCAGCGCGTCGGCGCCGTAAGCGTCGACGAGGTCGATCGGGTCAATGACGTTGCCCTTCGACTTCGACATCTTCGCGCCCTTCTCGTCGCGGACGAGGGCGTGGATGTAGACGTCGGCGAAGGGCGCGGTCCCGGTCACGTAGAGCCCCATCATCATCATCCGAGCGACCCAGAAGAAGATGATGTCGAAGCCGGTGACCAGCACCGAGGTCGGGTAATACTTTGCGAGCTCCGGCGTCTCGTCCGGCCAGCCCATGGTCGAGAACGGCCAGAGCGCCGACGAGAACCACGTGTCGAGCACGTCCTCATCGCGGGTCAACGCGGTTCTCGAGCCGTAATGCTTCTCGGCGGCGGCCAACGCCGCCTCCTCGGTCTCCTCGACGAAGATCGCGCCGTCCGGCCCGAACCAGGCCGGGATCTGGTGGCCCCACCACAGCTGGCGCGACACGCACCAGGGCTGGATGTTCTCCATCCACTCGAAATAGGTCTTGGACCAGTTCTCGGGGGTGAACTTGGTGCGTCCGTCGCGCACCGCCGCCATCGCCTCGACGGCGAGCGTCTTGGCGTCGACGTACCACTGATCGGTGAGGAACGGCTCGATCACGACGCCCGAGCGGTCGCCATGCGGCACCTGATGGACATGCGGCTCGGCCTCGAGCATCAGCTCGCGCTCTTCGAGCAGCGCCAGCACTTGCTTGCGGGCCTCGGCGCGGTCGATCCCCTGCATGGCCAGAACGAGATCGAGATCCGCAGACGCCGCGACGCCCGCGAGGAACGCCTCGTTGCCCGCGACCGCGAGCCGCCCTTCTGCGTCGAGGATGTTGATGAGCGGAAGGCCGTGGCGCTTGCCGACTTCGAAATCGTTGAAGTCATGCGCCGGGGTGATCTTGACCGCGCCGGTGCCTTTCTCCGGATCGGAGTACTCGTCGGCGACGATCGGAATGAGGCGGCCGACGAGCGGCAGCACGACGTTCTTGCCGACGAGATGCCTGTAGCGCTCGTCTTCGGGATGCACCGCGACGGCGGCGTCGCCGAGCATCGTCTCGGGCCGCGTGGTGGCGACCGTGATCGACTCGTCCGTGCCCTCGATCGGATATTTCAGGTGCCAGAGATGCCCCTTGGTCTCGATCGACTGGACCTCGATGTCCGAGATCGCGGTCTGGAGCTTGGGGTCCCAGTTCACCAGGCGCTTGTCGCGATAGATCAGCCCGTCGCGGTGCAGCCGCACGAACAGCTTGACGACCGCGCGGGACAGGCCCTCGTCCATGGTGAAGCGCTCGCGCGACCAGTCGGCCGAGGCGCCGAGCCGCTTCAGCTGGCTGAAGATCCGCCCGCCCGATTCCGCCTTCCACTCCCAGACGCGCTCGACGAACTTGTCGCGGCCCATGTCGCGGCGACCGGGCTCCTGACGCTCCATCAGCTGGCGCTCGACGACCATCTGCGTCGCGATGCCGGCATGGTCCATGCCCGGCTGCCACAGCACGTCGCGCCCGCGCATCCGCTCGAAGCGCGCCAGCACGTCCTGCAGCGTGTTGTTGAGCGCATGCCCCATGTGGAGCGAGCCGGTGACGTTCGGCGGCGGAATGACGATCGAATAGGGCGCGGCGCCGGGCTTTGAGCCCGCCCCGGCCTTGAAGGCCCCGGCCTCGTCCCAGCGGGAAGCGATCCGGGCCTCGATGTCGGCCGGCGAGTAGGTTTTTTCGAGCATCGTCTTCGCGATTACCGCCGCGCCCGAGGGTCGCGGCTCAAGGTTCCGATCGGGGAGCCGTTGAAGCGAAGCGCGCTCCGGGCGTCAAGGCCGCGACGCGTTGACCAGGCGTCTCACTGCTTGCGCTTGGCCGAACGCCGCTTGAGCGCGGCCTTCGCGCCCTTGGCGGCGGCGTCGAGCTGGCGGCGCAACTCCTCCACCGCGCGGTCGACCTCGGCCTCGCTCCGAAGGTCGAAGCTGATGAGGCGGTCGAGCTCGCCGCCGATCCGCACGCAGCGGTCGAGGCAGAGATAAACGACGTCGTTGCGCCGGGGATCGACCTTGTGGCCGAAATAAAGGGCTTCGTCCTTCATGACCCGCAGCTCCTCATGCGCACCGCCGGGAAAGGCGCTATCGCCCGCCCCTCGCCACCCGTTCGATCTCCTGACGGACGAGCCGCTCCACGAGCGGGGGCAGGTTGTCGTCGAGCCAGGCCTTCAGCATCGGGCGCAGCATCTCGCGCACGATGTCGTCGAGCGTGCGCGCGGAGCCCGCGAGCACCGTGTTGGCGAGGCTGCCGAAGGCGGCCTGCACCGACTCGTCCGTCCGGGGAGAAAGCAGCCGGTCGGTCTCGGCCGCGATCCGTTCGCGCAGCGCCGGAGCGGACATGGGCGCGGGAGCAGGCTCCGGTCGGGGCGGCGGCGGCGGCGCGACGGGCTCCTCCACCAGGTCTTCGGTGAGCTCGAGCACCTCGAGATCATCCTCGAGGTCGATCGGCGGCGGCGGCGCGGGCGGCGCCTTCGCTTCCGTCGGCGCGGCGTCCATCGCGGCGAACATCGCGTCGATGTCGTCCTGCCCGAGATCGGCGGCGGCCGGCTCGGGATCGGCGGCGGGCGCCGGCTTCGGAGCTTCCATGGGCTTCACGGCTTCGGCCTCGACGGGCTTCGACGACGGACGCGCGGCGCCGGGCTCGTCGTCGGAGATGATCCGGCGAATCGACGCCAGGATCTCCTCCATCGTGGGCTCGTGAGCCTTCGCCGGGCTGCTCATACGCTCTCCGCTCGGTTCATGGAGCCGCCCGAAGCGCCGCCGGCCACAAGCCTCCGGCGGAGCTCACGAATCGCTTCGGGACGCCGACCCCACATCCGCGTCGAGTATTGCATCGGAGCGCGTCAGAACAAGCGCCCGGACCCCGTCGCCCACAGCTGAGGCGAGCGGTTGGGCCGCCTTAGCGGCCGTCCGGCGTCCGCAGGCCGATCCACTTGTCGCGGACCTGCTCGTAATGGACGTTCGGGTCGTACTTGGCCACCGCCAGACCGAGCTTGGCGGCGGTGAGCCAGCCGACCGACGACATCAACGCATAGGAGGCGACGACCCGATCGTGCTGCGCCTGGATCAGGGTCACGCGCGAGTCGAGCACGAGCTGCTGAGCGTTGAGCACGTCGAGCGTGGTGCGCTGGCCGACCTTGGCCTCCTCGCGCACGCCGTTCAGCGCCACCTGGTTGGCCTCGATCTGGGCCTGGGCGGAGGAGATCTGCGCGGTCGTCGATTCGACGTTGCCCCAGGCCGAAACCACGGCCTGCCGCACTTGGTCGCGCGAGATGTCGGCCTCGAGGCGACGCTGCCCGGCCGTCTCCTTGGCCTGGCGGACGGACGAATATTCCGAGCCGCCCTGATAGATCGGGATGGTGAGTCGGCCGACGAGCGACCCGACGGTCGTGCGGCCGGGCTGCTGCAGGCTGTCGTCCCAGCGGCGGGAGAAGGCCGCCTCGACGCCGAGCTGCGGCAGCAGCGCGCCCTCGAGCACGCGGATCTGGAGCGTGGCGGCGTCGACGCCGTGGAAGGCGGCGAGAATCGCCGGATGCTGGGCCTGGCTCAGATTGATGGCGGAGCCGAGCGACTTCGGCAGCAGCTTGTCGATCGACTTCGCAGCGCGGGGGCGACCGATGTCCTCGCCGACGATCTGGCGATAGGTCGCGCGGCTGGTGTTGAGATTGGCCTCGGCCTGGCTGACCGCGGTGCGCGCGCCTTCCACGGCCGCTTCGGCCTGCGCGGTGTCGGTGCGCGTCACTTCGCCGACGTTGAAGCGCTCGCGCGCGGCGCGGAGCTCTTCCTGCAGCACGTCGACGTTGTTCTTGCGGACGTCGAGGATCGCGTAGTCGCGCAGCACGTCCATATAGGCCTGGGCGGCGTCGAACAGCACGTTCTGCTCGGAGTTCCGGAGCTGCTCACGGGCGCCGAGAATGTTCGATTCGGCGGTGCGGACCCGGTTGTAGGTCTGCTGGCCGTCGTAGATCGTCTGCTGGCCTTGAATGCCGACGCCGCGAGGGTAGGCGGTGCCCTTGGTCGGCGAGGAGCCTAGTTCCGAGAGCAACCCGCCGATCTGCGCGCGCTGGCGGCGGTTGAAAGCGCTGAGGTCCGGGATTGCGCCGCTGCCGCTGTCGTCGAGCTTGGTGCTGCTGCGTTGAACCCCGACGTCGCCGGTGGCGTTGATGATCGGCCGGTAGCCGGACAGCGCCTGCGGAACCTGCTCGTCGGTCGCGCGCACCGAAGCGCGCTGCGAGTTCAGCGTGGGATTCGCCAGATAGGCGCGCGACAGCGCCTGTTCGAGCGTCTGCGCCTGCGCGCTCGTATTCGCCAGCAGGCATGCGAACCCGAACGCGGCGGCGGCATAGAAATCCCCGCGGCGACGGACCTTAACGCTCGTCGACATTCAACTCACCGGATTGCGACCTCTCCCCGCCGGATTTTTCCGTGCGGTTCAGGTCCATGACGCGTCCCGGGGAGCAGCCTATCGTTCCGCGTCAGCGGGCGAAACGGCCGCTTTCGCATTGGCAAAAAGTAGCGGCCGGGTGGCGCAAAGCAGCCACACTGGCATGTCTCAAAACGCGAAGGCCTCGACCGGGCCAAAGCCCGGCAGCGTCGCGCCGGCAGCGTCGAAAAACGTCGCCGCCGCCAGGCCTTGGTCGGAACGCCGGAACACCGTGGCCCGCGTGGTGCGGCCCTGGCCGGCCGGCGCCACGAGCCGTCCACGGGGGGTAAGCTGCGCGCCCAGGCGATCCGCGCCGGTCACGATCGCGCCATCGCAGAAGATCAGGTCGTAGGGCCCGGCCTGCGGCGCGCCGTCGGCCAGCCGCCCCTCCACCACGTCGACCCCGACAAGGCGTTCGCGGGCGCCGCGCGCAAGGTCGGCCTCTTCTTCGAGCGCGACCACGTCGAGGCCGAGCGCCGCGAGCACTGCGGCGGTGTAGCCGAGCCCGCAGCCGACGACGAGCGCCCGCTCCCCCTCGACCGGAGCGGCGAGCTGAACCAATCGCGCGAGAATCATCGGTTCGAGCATGGCGCGCCCCGTCGGCCCGAGCGGGACGCGCGCGTCGAGATAGGCGAGGCCCTTGCGGGCTTCAGGCACGAAGGATTCGCGCGGCACGGACAGGAAGGCGCCGATCACGCGGTGGTCAGTGACGTCGGCGGTGCGGATCTGCCCGTCCACCATGCCGAGCCGCAGGCGCTCGAAATCCGTCATCGTCATCGTCCCTTCGGCCGCAGGACCCGCGGCGAGGACCGCAGGCGCTCGTTCGATCTTTTGCGGCAGCGCGCCGGCGCTTTCAAGCGGGCGCGACGCGCGCGCGCAAGCCTTGCGCTGCGTGTTGCGGGCGGGCGGCCCCTCCGCTATGGAGAGCGTCCCTTCCGCGAACGCCGATTTCTGAAGGTCGTATGACCTTCGAGACCAGCACACGGGGCCACGTGGCGGAATGGTTACGCAGAGGACTGCAAATCCTTGTATCCCGGTTCGATTCCGGGCGTGGCCTCCACCTCTTCTCCTATCAGCCGTCGAGATCGATCCGCCGGACAGACTGGCAGGCCGTCAGCGACTCGTGCGCGGCGGGCGCCCGCCGCGCGTCAAAACGCCATCCCTTGGAAACTCACCGAGAAGCGCGGGGAACTGTCGCCTCTGCGTTCCCCAAAGTTTCACCATGGCACCGCAAAGCGGCGAAACGGGCTGGCGCCGTCCGATTCCGTCTGCTATAGCGCCGCCCCTCGGGATGTGACGACGACGTCCGCCCGTTCCTCGGTAGCTCAGCGGTAGAGCCCTCGACTGTTAATCGAGTTGTCGCAGGTTCGAATCCTGCCCGAGGAGCCAGTTTCAAAAAGGGGTCGGCGCGCCGCGTCGGCCCCTTTTTCGTTGGCGACGTCACCTCCGATTCCCCGGACGCCGGCCAAGCGTGTCGATCACAGCGCGCCTGCTCATGATCCGGACCCCGACCTCCGTCGTAATGCCAACCGCGCGGCGGTCCGGAACGTCCGCGAGCGGAGCCCCATGGCCGATCGAACATCGTCGAGGAAAGACCAGCCGTCGGGCGCGCTCGTCTGGCTGCGCGAAGACCTGAGACTTGCGGACAATCCCGCTCTCGCGGCCGCGATCAAGGCCGGCGGTCCGGTCACCGCGCTCTACGTCCACGACGAGGAGACGGCGGCGATGCGTCCGCTCGGCGGCGCCTCGCGCTGGTGGCTCGCAAGATCGCTGAAGAGCCTCGCCAAGGACTGCGAGGCGATCGGCCTCCCCTTCGCGGTGCGCTGCGGCAAGACCGAGGAGGTGATCCGCGAGGCGGTCGACGAGGCCGGGGTCGGTTCGGCGTTCTGGAACCGGCGCTATTTCGAGGCCGGCGTGAAGATCGACGAGCGCCTGAAGTCGGCGCTGCGCGACGACGGGTTCGAGGCCGAAAGCTTCAACGGCCGCCTGCTCAACGAGCCTTGGGAGGTGAAGTCCAAGGCGGGAGAGCCGCTCAAGGTCTACACGCCCTACTGGCGCGCGGCCCAGGCGCGCGGGGGGCCGCGCCCGCCGCTGCCGAAGCCCACGAAAGCCAAGATCGAGGCCGGCAAGGCGCTCAAGGGCGTCAAGATCGACGACCTCGGCCTAGAACCCTCGAAACCCGACTGGGCCGGCGGACTGCGCGGGTCATGGACGCCCGGCGAGGCCGGAGCGCGCAAGGAGCTCCAGCGGTTTCTCGACGACAGCCTCAAGGGCTATGCGAGCGATCGGGACCGCCCCGACCGCGTCGGCACGTCTCGGCTCTCGCCGCATCTGTGTTTTGGCGAGGTCAGCCCCTTCCAGCTCTGGCACTCGGTCGAGCAGGCGCGCAGCGAAGGTCCGGCGAGCCCGAAGGACGTCGACACGTTTCGCGCCGAGCTCGGCTGGCGCGAGTTCAACCACCACATCCTGTTCTACAATCCGAAGCTTGCGACCGAGAATTTCCAGAAGCGCTACGACGAGTTCCCCTGGGGCGAACCGGACGCCGCGCATCGCAAGGCCTGGACGAAGGGCCTGACCGGCTACCCGATCGTCGACGCCGGCATGCGCCAGCTCTGGACCACCGGCTGGATGCACAACCGGGTGCGAATGATCACGGCCTCGTTCCTGATCAAGCATCTGATGATCCATTGGCGCGACGGCGAGGAATGGTTCTGGGACACGCTGGTCGACGCCGACCACGCCAACAATCCCGCCAACTGGCAGTGGGTCGCGGGCTCCGGCGCCGACGCCGCGCCCTATTTCCGCGTGTTCAATCCGACGACCCAGGGCGAGAAGTTCGATCCGAAGGGCGACTACGTCCGCGCCTTCGTGCCGGAGCTCTCGGAGATGCCCGCAAAGTGGATCCACACGCCGTGGGAAGCCCCCGACGACGTGCTCGCCAAAGCGGGCGTCACGCTGGGCCAGACCTATCCGAAGCCGATCGTCGACCACGCGAAGGCGCGCGGCCGCGCCCTCGCGGCGTTCGACAAGCTGAAGTCGAGGAGTTGATGAGCGTGGACATCGCCGAGGGACGCCGTCGGGTCGCGATCGTGGGAGCCGGCGTCGCCGGCAACGCCGCGGCATGGGCGCTCGACGGACTCCACGACGTCGTCCTCTATGAGAAGGAGCCGCGGCTCGGCGGACATTCGCACACGGTCGACATCGACTATGACGGCCGCGCGATCGCGGTCGACACCGGATTCATCGTCTACAACGAACTCAATTATCCGAACCTGACCTCGCTCTTCGCCGAGCTCGGCGTCGCGACCAAGGCGAGCGAGATGAGCTTCGGCCTGTCGCTCGACGGCGGGGCGTTCGAGTGGTCCGGCAAGACGCTCGGCACCCTGTTCGCGCAGCGCCGCAACATGGTCGCGTTGTCCTACCTGTGGATGCTGCGCGAGGTCCTGCGCTTCAACAAGCTGTGCCGCGCCGACCGCGCAGCCGGCCTGCTCTCCGGCCTCAGCCTCGGGGCCTGGCTCGACCGCCACGGTCTCTCCCGGCGGTTTCGCGACGACTACCTGATCCCGATGGCGGCCGCGATCTGGTCGACGCCTGCGATCCACGTGCTCGACTTTCCGGCCGAGAGCTTCATCGCCTTCTTCGACAACCACAAGCTCATCGACATGAACCGGCCGATCTGGCGAACCGTGGAGGGCGGCAGCAGATCTTACGTCGAGGCCATCTCCCGACACGGCGGCGAGATCCGCCGCGCGACGCCGGTGGTCTCGATCGAGCGCGACAGGAGCGGCGTCACGATCGTCGACGCGGCTGGCGGGCAGGACCGATTCGACGCCGTGATCGTCGCGGCCCACACCGACGAGGCGCTCGAGATCCTCGCCCAGCCGACGCCCGCCGAACGCGCGACGCTCGGCGCCATCACCTACCGCCCGAACGACGTGGTGCTGCATCGCGACGAGCGGCTGATGCCGAAGCGCAAGGCGGTCTGGTCCGCCTGGAACTATCTCGGCTCCCGCCGCGACCCGGAGGCGGCCGGCCGGGACGTCGCGGTGACCTATTGGATGAACGCGCTCCAGGGCCTTGACCCCGACCGCCCGCTGTTCATCACCCTGAACCCGCCTTTCGAGCCGGATCCCGCGAAGGTGTTCCGGCGGTTCAGCTACGCTCATCCGCAATACGACAAGAGCGCGCTCGCCGCGCAGCGGAGCCTCCCGGCCATACAGGGGCTGAACCGCACCTGGTTCTGCGGGGCCTGGGCCGGCAACGGGTTCCACGAGGACGGGCTCGTTTCGGGGCTGACGGTCGCCGAGAGCTTAGGG
The DNA here is from genome assembly GCF_042648545.1 of Chenggangzhangella methanolivorans. Lineage (NCBI taxonomy): Bacteria > Pseudomonadati > Pseudomonadota > Alphaproteobacteria > Hyphomicrobiales > Methylopilaceae > Chenggangzhangella > Chenggangzhangella methanolivorans. The sequence goes on along the minus strand of NZ_JBHRXS010000006.1, from coordinate 855,999 downwards.
GCCTTCGCCCCGTGGCGGCGCCCTGACGCGCAGGCGGCCGAGTGAGCGGCCAGGCGTCCTTTCCACCGCCCGCCGCCGCGGCCTCGCTATATGTCGGCCCGGTGATGCACGCCCGGCTGAAGCCGAAGCCGCATCGTTTCGTCTATGACGTCTTCTCGCTGCTGATCGATCTCGACCGGCTGGAGCAGGCCGGCCGCGCCTCGCGGCTGTTCTCGGTCGGACGCCGCAATCTCCTCAGCTTCCATGAGGGCGACCACGGCGTCGGAAAGGGGCCGCTCAGCGACCAGATCCGCGCGGTCCTCGCCCGCGCCGGGGTCGAGATTGACGGCGGCCGCGTGCTTCTGCTCTGCTACCCGCGCATTCTCGGCTACGTCTTCAATCCGCTCGCGACCTACTGGTGTTACGGCGCGGACGGGGCGCTGAAGGCCGTCGTCTACGAGGTCACCAACACGTTCCATGAGCGCCACGCCTATGTGGCGCCCGTCCGCCCGGGCGAGCTGACGCCCGCGGGGCTGCGCCAGACGCGGGACAAGCTGATGTATGTCTCGCCCTTTCTCGACATGGGCATGAGCTATGCGTTCCGCTTGCGCCCGCCGGGCGAAAACGTGCGGCTGCGCATTCTTGAAAGCGACGCCGAAGGGCCGATTCTCTCAGCGACTTTCGCAGGCGAACGACGCGATCTGACGAGCCGCTCGCTCGCCGGCCTGCTCGTGAGGACGCCGCTGATGACCCTCAAGGTGACGGCCGCCATCCATTTCGAGGCGCTGCGGCTCTGGCTGAAGGGGATCGCCCTCGCCGACCATCCGAAGGCGCCGGCCGAGAAAACGAGCCTCGACGCGCCGGGACCAATCCGCCGCGCGCATGGACGCCTTCCGGAGGCAGCCGAATGACGGCGATCGACCTGCCCTCCCCGTCCCTGCGCGTGACCACCGAGTCCGTCGCCGCCGCTACGAAGGGGCTGCCGCTCGAGGTGAAGCTCGCGCTTCAGGTGGCGGCCCGGCTGAAGATCGGCGCGCTGACGGTCGTGTTGCCCGACGGGCGCAGTCTGGAGTTTCGCGGCGACGCTCCCGGCCCAGAGGCGACGCTGATCGTCAACCACCACCGCTTCGCCCGGCGCATCCTCCGGGACGGCGACATCGGCGTCGCGGACGGGTTTCTCACCGGCGACTGGACAAGCCCGGACCTCGCCAAGTTCCTCGAGCTGTTCTGCGTCAACGCCGACCACGTCAACGCCTATCTGCAGGCCAAGCCGCTCTACGGCCTGCTCCAGAACATCGGGCGCTGGATGAAGCGGAACACGAAGAAGGGCTCCAGGCGCAACATCGAGGCGCATTACGACCTCGGCAACGCCTTCTACGAGCAGTGGCTCGACCCCTCGATGACCTACTCCTCGGCGTTGTTCGAGGGCGAGGAGCGAGACCTCGGGAGAGGCCAGCGCCGCAAATACGCCGCGCTCGCCGAAGCCGCCGGCATGCGGACCGGCGACCACGTCTTGGAGATCGGCTGCGGCTGGGGGGGCTTCGCGGAGTTCGCGGCCAAGGAGGTCGGCGCGAAGGTGACAGGCCTCACCATCAGCCCCGCGCAGCTCGAATTCGCCCGCAGGCGCGTGTTCGAGGCCGGGCTCGCCGAACGCGTGACGTTCAAACTTCAGGACTATCGCGACGAGCGCGGATCCTACGACCGCATCGCCTCGATCGAGATGTTCGAGGCGGTGGGCGAACAGTGGTGGCCGGCGTTCTTCGGCCAGATCCGCGACCGGCTGAAGCCCGGGGGCGCAGCGGGCGTCCAGGTCATCACCATCCAGGACCGCTTCTTCGAGTCTTACCGGCGCGAGACCGACTTCATCCAGCGCTACGTCTTTCCGGGGGGCATGCTGCCCTCGCCGTCCGCGCTCCGGAAAGCTGCGGCCGGCGCGGGACTGGGCATCGCCGGCGAGCGCGTCTTCGGCCTCGACTACGCGGAGACTCTCGGCCTCTGGCGCGAGAGGTTCCGGGCGGCCTGGCCGACCATCCAGCCGCTCGGCTTCGACGAACGCTTCCGGCGTCTCTGGGAGTACTACCTCGCCTACTGCGAAGGCGGATTTCGCTCCGGCAACATCGACGTCCGGCAGGTCGTGTTCGCGCGAGCGTGAGCGGACGAGATCGAACAGCCGCCGCCCTCGTGTCCCGGCCGCAGAGCCGAGATCCAGATGCGCTACGGGCTGTGCGTAGAGCGCAAGCGGGAAGCGTCGTGCGTTTGAATTCCGGCTTAGCGCCTGGACGAGAAGTGGTGCGCCCGTGACGGGCCGCCGCGACCTCTCCTTGCTTGCGCTGGCGGCCTATGCGCTCCCGGCGATCCCGTTCGCGGTGCTGACGCTGCCGCTCTACATCGTGGTCCCGGCCTATTACGCCGAAGATCTCGGCCTGCCGCTCGCCGTCGTCGGACAGGCGCTGCTCGCGGTGCGCGTCGTCGACGCCCTCGCCGATCCGGCGGTCGGGCTGCTGGCCGACCGCTGGCGGCCGGCCTTCGGGCGACGGCGCCTGTGGTTCGCCGGCGCGGCTGTCCCCACCGCGATCGCCGCCTGGATGATCTTCTCGCCGCCCGACGGCGCCGGCGCCCTGCATCTCCTGTTCTGGGGCTCGGCGCTTTCGATCGCCTGGACCGCAGCGCTGGTCCCCTACTCGGCCTGGGGCGCGGAGCTCTCCACGACCTACGCCGGCCGCAGCCGCATCGCCGCCTGGCGCGAGACCGCCGCTCTCGTCGGCACGCTCGTCGCGCTGTCCCTGCAGGCGATCGCGCCGGCGGTCGCAGGCGGCGGCCAGAGCGCGGTGCTCGGTTCCTACGCCATCCTCGTCGGGATCGGCCTGCCGATCCTCACCCTCGTCGCCGTCGCCCTGACGCCAGAGCCTGAGGACCGCAGCCGAGCCCGCCTGAACATCGGCGAAGGCCTCAGGGCGATGCGCGCCAACGCCGCGTTCCTGCGGCTGCTCGCCGCCTTCTTCGTCAACGGCCTCGCCAACGGCCTGCCCGCGACCCTCTTCCTGTTCTTCGTCGCCGAGCGGCTCGGCGCCAAGGATCTCGCGGGACCATTCCTCGTCGCCTACTTCGCCGCTGGAATCGCGGGCGTGCCCTTGTGGCTCGCGCTTGCGCGGCGAACGTCGAAGCATCGAGCCTGGTGCTGGGCCATGCTGCTCGCCTGCGCCGTGTTCCTGTTCGCGCCGTTTCTCGGCCCCGGCGACGTGGCGGCGTTCGGCGCGATCTGCGTGCTGTCGGGTCTCGGGGTCGGGGCCGACCTCGTGTTGCCGCCGGCGATCCAGGCTGACGCGATCGACGTGGACACGGCGACCTCGGGAGACCAGCGCTCCGGTCTTTACCTCGCCGCCTGGGGCCTCGCCACCAAGCTCGCGCTCGCCGCCGCCGTCGGGATCGCGTTTCCCGTCCTGGCGCTCGCCGGCTTCGACCCGGCGGCGGGCGAGAGGTCGCCGGCCGGCCTCGAAACGCTCGCCTGGCTCTATGGCGGCCTGCCCGTGGCGCTGAAGCTCCTCGCCGTCGCGCTGATGTGGCGCTTTCCGCTCGACGAGGCCTCCCAGAACGAGCTCGCGCGAAAGATCGCCGCCGCGCGCTGAAGCCGGACCGTCAGCGTCGCTTGTCCCAGCCGGTCGCCTTCGCGACGAGCCGGAAATACAGCGGATAGGGCAGCAATCTCAGCGCCTTCAGCACATAGGTGAAGCGCTTGGGGAAGGTGATCTCGAACCCCTCCCCCAACCCGCGCACGATGCGCCTCGCCGCCTCGTCGACCTGCATGAGCGCCGGCATCGCGAACGCGTTCTTTTTCGTCGCCGGCGTGTCGACGAAGCCGGGATTGGCCACCTGGATGCCGACCCCGAGCTTGTCGAGATCGAACTTCAGCCCCTCCGCGAGGTTGATCAGCGCCGCCTTCGTCGCGCCGTAGGCCGCCGAGCTCGGCAGCCCGCCATAGCCCGTGACCGAAGCGACGATCACCACGTTTCCGGACCGCCGCGCCGTCATTCCCGGCAGAGCCGCCGCGAGGCACCCGACCGTTCCGCCGAGATTGACGTCGAAGGTTTTCCGGAACGCGCCGAGGTCGAAAGGTTCGGCCTTCACCGGGATGAACAGCCCGGCGTTGAGCACAGCGAGGTCGATCGCGCCGAGGCTCGCTTCGATCTCGGCCACGATCGACGCCATCGCCTCGGCGTCCGTCACGTCGCCGGGAAAGGCCGCCACGACGCCGCCGCGGCCGAGCGCCTCGGCCGCGAGCTCGGCGAGCGCGTCGGAGCGGCGCGCGGTCGCCGCCACCTTGACGCCCGAGGCCGCAAGTTCGAGCGCGACGGCGCGGCCGATTCCGGAGCTCGCGCCCGTCACCCAGGCGACGCGCACGCCCTTGACGACGATCTCGCCGCTCATCGGCCGAACATCTTCTGCAGGAGCCGACCGACCGGTCCCGTGAGGCGCAACGGTCCCTCGGTCACCGCGAAGCAGACGCAGGGCTCGTCGCGATCGGCCACCGGCCGGTGATCGATGGAGCCGTCGGCGACCGCGATGTCGCCGCGCGTGAAATGTCCGATCTCGTCGGTGAACGCGCCCTTGAGAACCAACGTCGCCTCCATGGCCGAATGGGTGTGCCTGGGCGCCCCCCGTCCGGGCGCGATCTTCAGCAGCGAGGCTTTCGTCGTCCCGTCGGCGAACACGACATGCTCCAGAACGCCTGCCGCCGCGAACCGCCAGGGCGCCTGCGCGAGACTCATCCCGATCAGCCGGTCGAGCGGCTCGGGAACGTCCGGATCGAATTTTTCGGGCTTCGGCCGGCCGTACCAGCCGCCCGCATAGATCGCTCCCAACACGGCGTCGCGCGCGGCCGGCTCATAGGGGCGGTGCTCGATCTGCTCGATCTCCTCGCCGATCTGCGCCTCCATGGCGCGGACGACGTCCCGGTGCTCGCCCGACAGGATGAGATGCGACTCCACCAACGCGTGGAGGTGAGGCCCCAGCGCGCCGGCCACATAGCCGGCGAGCAGGGCGTCGACCGGCCGTGGCGTCTCGGACGGCGTCAGGCCTGTGGGCGGTTCGAGCACGAGCAGTCCTTAAGGCGAGGCCCCGGCCTCGAGCCGGATGCGGTCGCCACATGCGCCGTCCCCCGGACACGACTTACGCCACGCCTGCAACCTCGGATCAATACGCCCTCGCATGCGCGTCGCGCTTCCCAAGGCGCGCGCCGGCGCCTAGATTGCGCGGCTCCAAAACCCGTCCCGATCCCTCTTCTTCCGGATAATCGCCCATGCAGATCCGCAGCGGTCTTGTCGACGCCATCGGCCGGACGCCGCTCATCCGGCTCGCGCGCGCCTCGGAGGCCACCGGCTGCGAAATCCTCGGCAAGGCGGAGTTCATGAATCCGGGCCAGTCGGTGAAGGATCGCGCCGCGCTCTGGATCATCGAGGACGCGGTGAAGCGGGGCGAGCTGAAGCCCGGCGGCGTCATCGTCGAGGGCACGGCTGGCAACACGGGCATCGGCCTTGCGCTGGTGGCCAACGCGCTCGGCTATCGCACCGTCATCGTCATTCCCGAGACCCAGTCGGAGGAGAAGAAGGCGATGCTGCGCCTCGCCGGCGCCGAGCTCGTCGAGGTTCCGGCCGTCCCCTACAAGGATCCGAACAACTACGTGAAACTGTCGGGCCGCCTCGCCGAGGAGCTCGCGAAAACCGAGCCCGCAGGCGCGATCTGGGCCAACCAGTTCGACAATGTCGCGAACCGGCAGGCGCACATCGATTCGACCGGCCCGGAGATCTGGGACGATCTCGAAGGCAAGGTCGACGGCTTCGTCTGCGCGGTCGGCACGGGCGGCACGCTTGCGGGCTGCGCCATGGCGCTCAAGGAACGCAATCCGGCGATCAAGGTCGCGATCGCCGATCCGCCCGGCGCCGCGCTCTACAGCTACTACACGAGCGGCGAACTGAAGGCGGAAGGCTCGTCCATCACCGAAGGCATCGGGCAAGGGCGCATCACCGCGAACCTCGAGGGCCTTACGGTCGACCACGCCTACCAGATTCCCGATTCCGAATCGGTCCAGGTGGTCTTCGACCTGCTCGAACATGAAGGGCTTTGCCTCGGCGGTTCGTCGGGCGTCAACGTGGCCGGCGCGATCCGGCTGGCGAAGGATCTCGGGCCCGGCCACACCATCGTGACCATCCTCTGCGACTACGGCACGCGCTATCAGTCGAAGCTGTTCGACCCGGCGTTCCTGCGCTCGAAGGAGCTGCCCGTTCCGGGCTGGCTGGAGCGCGCCCCCAAGGTCGATCTCGCCAAGGTGACGCAGTGAGCAATCCCTATCTCGTCTCGACGGACTGGCTCGCCGACCGACTCGGCGACCCGACCCTGATCCCGGTCGACGGCTCCTGGCACCTGCCGGACGCCAAGCGCGACGGACGGGCAGAGTTTCTCGAGCGACACATCCCGGGCGCGGCGTTCTTCGACGTCGACGCGATTTCTGATCCGAGTTCGGGCCTGCCGCACATGCTGCCCTCCCCGCAGGCCTTCGCGGACGCGGTGGGCGGCCTCGGCGTCGGCGGCGGCGCGACCATCGTGGTCTACGACGCGAGCGGCCTGTTCTCCGCGCCTCGGGTCTGGTGGTCGTTCAGGACGATGGGCGTCGAGACCGTCTACGTGCTCGACGGCGGTCTCCCGAAGTGGCTCGCCGAGGGCCGCCCGACCGAGACCGGCCCCTCGGCCCGCAAGCCCGAGACGTTCAAGGCGCGTTTCGACGCCTCCGCGGTGAAATCGGCCGACGAGGTCGCGGCCGCGCTCGATGCTTGTTCGGGCCAGGTGGTCGATGCCCGATCGGGTCCACGCTTCCGCGGCGAGGCCGCCGAACCGCGGCCGGGCCTCGCATCCGGCCACATGCCGGGGGCCCTGAACCTGCCGTTCTCCGAGCTCGTCGCAAACGGCCGGCTCAAGGACGACGAGGAACTGCGCGCCGCCTTCGAGGCGGCCGGCGTCGACGTCGCGCAGCCGATCGTCACGACCTGCGGCTCGGGCGTGACGGCGGCCGTGCTGGCCTTCGCGCTCGAAGGCCTCGGCAAGTCCGCCGACGGCCTCTACGACGGCTCCTGGGCGGAATGGGGCGCGGGCGGACGACCCGTGGCGACGGGCCGCGCATAGCGTCTGAAAGCGTTCAAAACTGCGTTCTTTGCAACGCGATGTTGCATCGCCGATACTGTCATGACTTGGTCATCTGCGGTACCTTTTGACAGGTAACCGACAGCCTCCGTTCGACCCGCGGACGGCGGCCTTGATCCAAGAGCATGACGATGGTCGACCTCGCACAGCCTTTGAAGGCGAAAAAGCCGAAGCGCAGCTTCATCTATCGGACGGGCAAGAAGCTTCGGCCGTGGTTCGACGACATCCTCGCGAAGTCCTCAGCGGTGGGAAATCCTCCGGTCTTCGATCCCGCGACCTTTCCCTGGACGGCCGAGCTCGAGGCGAACTGGGACAAGATTCGGGTCGAAGCGCTGAAGGTGCTCGAGTTCGAGGACATTCCCGTCCTGCCCGACATTTCCCCCGACCACGGACGGCTGGGCGCGGACCGGAAGTGGAAATCGTTCTTCCTCTTTGGCTACGGCTATCGGGTCGACGACAATTGCGCGAAGGCCCCGGTGACGGCGGAGATCGCGAGCCGCGTGCCCGGGCTCAACAGCGCCTTCTTTTCGATTCTCGCGCCCGGCGCCCGAATCCCGCGTCACCGCGGCGTCACCAAAGGCCTCATCACCTGCCATCTCGGCGTGGTGGTGCCGAAGGACTGGAGGTCCGTCCGCATGGCGGTGCACGACCAGATGGTGCACTGGCATGAGGGCAAGTGCCTCGTGTTCGACGACACCTATCACCACGAGGTCTGGAACGAGACCGACGAGACCCGCGTGGTGCTGCTCGTCCAGTTCGAGCGCCCGATGCGCCAGCCCGGCCGAGCCATCGGCCGCGCCTTCATGGGCGCGGTGCGTCGCAGCCCGTTCGTGCAGGAAGCCCGAAAGAACTTCCTCGCTTGGCAGGGCGCTCAGAACAAGATCGACGGGCACTGAGCGAGTTGTCGTCCACGCCTTGGACGGCTTACAGGGCGAGAGTTTCTCGCCCTGAGAGTTCGCTGCGTGGGGTTCCATCACTCTCTGTCATCCAGCGGTCAAACTCATTTGAGGTTGCGCGCGGTTTAATTTCGCATGCCGCACCCCAGTTCATCTCCCAAGAGGCGGACGACTTTTGTCCGCCATGACGACAGGAGATTTATATGAGGACCTTGATCGCAGCCGCTGGCGTGTTGGCGCTCTCCACGGGCGCGGCCTTCGCACAGTCCGCCGTCATTCAGGAGCAAGGCGCCTACGGCTATGCGCCCGACGGCGAGACCGTCGCCTCGTATGATGAGGTCTACAGCCCGAGCCAGGGCACGAATTACGAGTTCCACGATGACGGCTACGTCACGCCGGCGCCCGGCTTCTCGGGCCAGAACACGTCTGAGGCGCTCGACAGCACGCCGAACATGGGCGCGGGCACCAGCCGAAGCTCGAACGCCAACAGCGGCTGACGCCCGGCGGCCCCAGAACCACGACAGAAGGCCGGAGGCTTCGCGCCTCCGGCCTTTCTTGCATGGTCAGTCATCATCGTCGGCGAAGTCGTGTCCCATCGACTTCGCGATCCGGCGCGGCAGTACGAGCACGAGCAATGTGAGCGCCGCCGCGAACCCGATCAGCGGCCAGCTGGCGAGCGCGCAGGCGACTCCGAGAGCGGCGGTCGCCCAGACCGCGGCGGCCGTGGTCAGCCCGCGGACGCGGCTGTCGCCCGGGAGCTTCAGGATCACGCCGGCGCCGATGAAGCCCACGCCGGTCATGACCCCCTGAAGAACGCCCTGCACGACGCGGCTCATCGCGTCGGGCTCGGAGCGAAGCGCTTCGTGCTGAAGCCCGACCAATGCGACGAGGCACGCGCCGAGCGCCACGAGGCCGAGCGTGCGCATGCCGGTGGGCTTGTGCTTCAGGTCACGGTTGAAACCGACCGCGAGGCCGCAGGCGGCCGCGGCAAGGAGCCTCAGGGCGGCGTCGATCTCGAACGGCGTCAGACCCCACATCGGGGCGCTCCGGAAAGACCGCGCGTCAGATCCCGAGCTTGCGCTTCAGGATGTCGTTGACGGCCTGCGGATTGGCCTTGCCGCCGGAGGCCTTCATCACCTGCCCCACGAACCAGCCGGCGAGCGTCGGCTTGGCCTTGGCCTGCTCGACCTTGTCGGGATTGGCGGCGATGACCTCGTCCACCACCTTCTCGATCGCGCCGGTGTCGGTGACCTGTTTCAGGCCGCGGCTCTCGACCAATTCGCGCGGGTCGCCGCCCTCGGTCCAGAGGATCTCGAACAGGTCCTTGGCGATCTTGCCCGAGATCGTGCCGTCGGCCACGAGCTTCACCAGCCCGCCGAGCTGGGCGGCCGAAACCGGGCTCTCGGTGATCGGCGTCCCGTCCTTGTTGAGGCGGCCGAACAGCTCGTTGATGACCCAGTTGGCGGCCGTCTTCGGGTCGCCGCGCTTGGCCACCTGCTCGAAGAAGTCCGCCGACTCGCGCTCGAGCGTCAGCACCATGGCGTCATAGGGCGTGACGCCGTAGTCGCGGATGAAGCGCGCCTTCTTGTCGTCCGGAAGCTCCGGAAGGCCCGCCGCGAGTTCGTCGACCTCCGACTGCTCGACCACGAGCGGCAGCAGATCGGGATCGGGGAAATAGCGGTAGTCGTGCGCCTCTTCCTTGGAGCGCATCGCCCGCGTCTCGCCCTTCACCGGGTCGAACAGCCGCGTCTCCTGGTCGATCGCGCCGCCGTCCTCGAGAATCTCGATCTGGCGGCGCGCCTCGGTCTCGATCGCCTGGCCGATGAAGCGGATCGAGTTGACGTTCTTGATCTCGCAGCGCGTGCCGAACGGCGCGCCGGGCTTTCGCACGGAGACATTCACGTCCGCGCGGAGGTTGCCCTTGTCCATGTCGCCGTCGCAGGAGCCGATGTAGCGCAGGATCGTGCGGAGCTTGGTGACGTAGGCCTTGGCCTCGTCCGAGGAGCGCATGTCGGGCTTCGACACGATCTCCATCAGCGCGACGCCGGAGCGGTTGAGATCCACGAAGGACAAGCGCGGATCCTGGTCATGGATCGACTTGCCCGCGTCCTGCTCGAGATGGATGCGCTCGATGCCGACGGAGATCTGCTCGCCCTCGCCCATGTCGACGATGACGACGCCCTCGCCCACGATCGGGCTCTTGTACTGCGAGATCTGGTAGCCCTGCGGCAGGTCCGGATAGAAGTAGTTCTTCCGGTCGAAGGTCGAGGTCAGATTGATCTGCGCCTTGACTCCGAGCCCGGTGCGGATCGCCTGCCGGACGCATTCGTGGTTCAGCACCGGCAGCATGCCGGGCATGGCGGCGTCCACGAGGCTGACATGGGAGTTCGGGCTCGCGCCGAAGCCGGTCGAGGAGCCTGAGAACAGCTTCGCCTCGGAGGTCACCTGCGCGTGGATCTCGAGCCCGATCACGATCTCCCAGTCGCCGGTGGCGCCGGCGATGAGCTTGGACGAGGCGGGGATCTTGGAGGGGGCGTTCATGGGGCTCGCACCTTCGGGCGGCGAAGTCTTGGACGTTTTTACCGCGCCGCCTTTTGACGACGCAACGACGCTCAGTCTTGCGCCGCTTCCATCAGCTTGCGCTCATGAGCGATGAACTCGCCCATCATCGCGCGCCAGAGCGCTTCGGCGAGGTCCGGGTCGATGTCATGGCCTGACGCGAGCTCCCGGGCATGCGCCGCGACCTGCTCGACGCGCCAAGGCACCAGCGCGATCTCGGGATCGCCCTTGATGCGCGCCGCCTCGGCGATGCAGTGCGCGCGGGCCGCCATCAACGGCATCAGTTCGGCGTCGAGGGCGTCGATCGCGGCCCTCACCTCGCTCATGTCGCGATAGGTCGGACGAGCGCTCACCACCAGCGGTCCGCCGTGAAGCGGCCGTTGGCGTCCTCGATGACGGCGGCGGTCGCGAACAGCGTCTCCTCGTCGAACGGCCGGCCGATCAGCTGCAGCGCGAGCGGCAGGCCCTCGGCCGAGAGCCCCGCAGGCACCGAGACGCCCGGCAGTCCCGCCATGTTCACGGTCACCGTGAAGACGTCGTTGAGATACATCTCGACGGGCGAGGCGTTCGCCATCTCGCCGACGCCGAAGGCGGCCGAGGGGGTCGCGGGCGTGAGGATCGCGTCGACGCCGGCGGCGAAAACCGTCTCGAAATCCTGCTTGATCAGCGTCCGCACCTTCTGGGCGCGGACGTAATAGGCGTCGTAATAGCCCGCCGAGAGCACATAGGCGCCGATCATGATGCGGCGGCGCACCTCGCTGCCGAAGCCCGCCGCGCGGGTGTTCTCGTACATCTCGGTGATGTCGCGGCCGGCGACGCGCGCGCCGTAGCGCACGCCGTCATAGCGGGCGAGGTTCGACGAGGCCTCGGCCGGGGCCACGATGTAATAGGCCGGCAGCGCATACTTCGTGTGCGGCAGCGAGACCTCGACGATCTCGGCGCCGGCCGCTTTCAGCTGCTCGGCGCCCTGGCTCCACAGCTTCTCGATCTCGGCCGGCATGCCATCGACGCGGTATTCCTTCGGCACGCCGATCCGCAGCCCCTTCACGGAGCGGCCGACCGCGGCCTCGTAGTCCGGCACGGGGGTGTCGACCGAGGTCGAGTCGCGCTTGTCGTAGCCGGCCATCGATCCCATCAGGATCGCGGCGTCTCGCACGTCGCGGGCGATCGGTCCCGCCTGGTCGAGCGAGGACGCGAAGGCGACGATCCCCCAGCGCGAGCAGCGGCCGTAAGTCGGCTTCACGCCGACCGTGCCGGTGAAGGCCGCCGGCTGGCGGATCGAACCGCCGGTGTCGGTCGCGGTCGCGCCGAGGCAGATGCGCGCGGCGACCGCCGCGGAGGAGCCGCCCGACGAACCGCCCGCCACGAGCTTGGCGTCAGAGCCCTTGCGGCGCCAGGGATTGACCGGCGTGCCGAACGCCGAGGTCTCGTTCGACGAGCCCATGGCGAACTCGTCATTGTTGAGCTTGCCGAGCATCACCGCGCCGGCGGAGCGCATCAGCGAGGTGACATGGCTCTCGTAGGGCGGCGTGAAGTCGCCGAGGATCTTCGAGCAGGCGGTCGTGCGCACGCCTTCGGTGCAGTAGAGGTCCTTCACGCCGAGCGGCAGGCCCTCGAGCGCCCCGGCCTCGCCGCGGGCGATGCGGGCGTCGGACTCCGCGGCGCGCTCCAGCGCGATTTCGGGGGTCTCGAGCACATAGGCGTTGAGGCCGCGCGCAGCCTCCATGGCCTCGAGATAAGCCTTGTTCAGCTCGACGGCCGAAAACTCCTTGGCGGCGAGCGCCTTGCGGGCTTCGGCGAAAGTGAGATCGCAGAGTTCGGTCATCGGATCGGACGGCTCGGTTCGGAGTGCGGACGGCTGCGGCGAAGCAGAGCCGCGGTCATTCGACGACCTTCGGGACGACGTAGAAATCAGCCTCGCGCGCCGGCGCGTTCATGAGCACCTTTTCGGCGTCCTCGCCATCGTTGACGACGTCGTCGCGCAGGCGCGCCGTGGCCGGGATCACGCTCGTCATCGGCGGGACGCCCTCGACGTCGAGCTCCGACAGCTCCTCCACGAAAGCCAGGATCGCGTCGAGCTCGCCCTTGAGCTTGGACACTTCGTCGTCCGCGACCGCGATGCGGGCGAGCCGCGCGACGCGGCGGACGGTGTTTTCATCGACGGACATTCGGGCCCTTCGGCAATTTTCGGGCCTGCGAATTCAAGGCCCGGCGACGAAGGGCGGCTTAGCACAGCGCTCTTCGCGCCCGCAACGCACTGCTTGCTTCGAGACGCGGCCTTAGTGCGCGCTTCGAGACGGCCCTTCGGGCCTCATCGAGCCATGAGGACGGTTTGTGTAGCCCAAACGATCCTCATGCTGAGGAGCCGTCCGAAGGACGGCGTCTCGAAGCGCGCAGTTGACTGCGCCAGCCTGCGGCGGCGGTTCACCAGCCCGCGTCCGGCGGGACGGGCGACACCGTCGCCTTCCGGGTCTTCTTGACGAACAGGCACAGCATCGTCTCGCGCGTTCCCTTCATCCGGCCGCTGGCGATCTGCCCCGCGACCCGCGTCACCGAGTGCAGTTCGAAGTCGACGGACTTGAGGGTCCTGGCCTTGGCGAGGCCCGAGGCCTTCGCGCAGGTCTTCGCCACCTCCGCCTCATGAGCGGCCCAGGCGTCCGGCGAAGCGGCCACGGCCGGAAACGCCGCGAGACAGAAGGCGGCGGCGAGGAGAGCCCTCACCCCTCGGCCTCGAACTCCACCCCGACCTCGGGAACCTTCACGGTCGTTCCGCGCACGCTGTCCATGAGGGCGGTGAACTTCTCCGCGCTCGGATCGATGATCGGGAAAGTGCCGTAGTGGCAGGGCACGACGAGGTCGAAGTCGAAGAAGTGCCGGCAGGCGTAGGCCGCGGTCTTGGCGCCCATGGTGAAGCGGTCGCCGATCGGCACGAAGCCGACGTTCGGGGCGTAGAGCTCGTTGATGAGCTTCATGTCGCCGAAAATGCCGGTGTCGCCCATGGCGTAGACCACCGGCTCGTCCTCGCCCTCCGGGGCGATGATCAATCCGTGCGGGTCGCCGAGATAGATCGAGACGCCGTTGTCCAGCAGCTTGCCGGACGAGTGGAACGCCTGGGTCATGGTGACCTTGAAGCCCGGCAGCATGACCGAGCCGCCGGTGTTCATCGGCTCCAACTTCTCGACGCCCTGGGAGACGAGCCACTGGCCGAGGTCGAAGTCGGCGACCAGCGTCGCGCCGGTTCGCTTGGCGATCTCGACCGTCTGGCCGACATGGTCGAAATGGCCGTGGGTCAAGAGAATGTGGGTCGTCCCGGCGGTCGCTGCTGCGATGTCGCCCTTGAACACCCCGTTGTCCAAGAAGGGATCGACCAGCACCACCGAGGAGCCGAAGGCGAGCTTGAAGGCCGAGTGACCATACCAGGTGATCCGCATTGTGGCTTCGCGACCTCCGTCGTCCGGGCGAGCATCGAGCTTGGCGCGACACATAAGCGCCGGGCCGCCCCCGGCAAGCGGACGAAACGTCATGGATGGCGCGGCCCTTCATCGCCGTGCTAGCCAAGCGGCATGCCAGCCGCCGTGTTCCAGTCCTTCGAGGAGTTCGCCCGAACGCTGCCCCCCATGGGCGCGCTGGCGGGGCTCGACCTCGGGACCAAGACCATCGGCGTCGCGGTGTCGGATCCCGCGCGGCGCGTCGCCTCGCCGCTCGAAACGGTCATGCGCAAGAAATTCACGCCGGACGTGACGCGCATGCTGGAGATCGCGGCCAGCCGGAAGGTCGCGGGGCTCGTGCTGGGCCTTCCCGTCAACATGGACGGCACCGAGGGCCCTCGCGCTCAGGCGACCCGCGCCTTCGCCCGCAACCTCGCGCCGCTGACCGAGCTTCCGATCGCCTTCTGGGACGAGCGCATGTCGACGGCGGCGGTCGAGCGCATGCTAATCTCGTTCGACACCAGCCGGAAGCGTCGCGACGAGGTCGTGGACAAGCTCGCGGCGGCCTACATCCTGCAGGGCGCTCTCGACCGGATGTCGTATCTCGCCCGCAACGACGCGCCGTGATCGTCGCGATCGAAAGCCTTCTGCCCTCGCTTCTCCTGATCGGACTCGGCTCCGGCCTCGTCAGGACCGCGATCATGTCGCGCGAAGGCTGGGAGGGCGTCGAGCGGCTGAACTACTACCTGCTCTATCCGGTGCTGTTGTTCGTGAGCGTGGTGCGGGCCGACCTCAGATCTGCGCCCGTCTTCTCCGCGGGAGCCGCGATGGCGCTCGGAGTCGCGACCGTCGCGGCGCTCATGATCGTGTCGCGACGCCTCTGGCCGCGTCTGGGAGCTGCGGACGGCCCGGCCTTCACCAGCCATCTGCAGGGCGCGATCCGCTACAACACGGCGGTGGCGCTCGCGGTCTCCGGCGCGCTGTTCGGCGCCGAAGGGCTTGCGCTCGCGGCGCTCGGCGCGGTCGCGATCGTGCCGCTCATCAACGTCCTGTGCGTCAGCGCGCTCGCGACATGGGCCTCCGCCACGCCGCCGCGGGCCGCGGGTCTGGCGAAGGAGATCGCGCTCAATCCGCTGATCATCGGCACGGTCGCGGGCGCGCTGGTCAACGCGTCGGGCCTTGCGCTCTACAAGCCGCTCGTCGAGACCTTCGATCTCGTCGGCCGGGGCGCGCTCGGGCTAGCGCTGCTCCTTGTCGGGGCGGGCTTGCGCCTGCAGGCGCTTGCGCCGCGCGTCGACGTCGCGGCCTCGACGGCGCTGAAGCTCGTGCTAATGCCGGTCGCGATGACGTCCTACGCGATCGCCCTCGGCGTCGAAGGCGCGGCGCTCGCGGTCGTGGCGATCACCGGCGCGACGCCGACGGCGAGCAGCGCCTACGTCCTCGCGCGACGAATGGGCGGCGACGCGGAGCTCATGGCCACCCTCATCACCACCCAGACGATCCTGGCGTTTGCGACCTTGCCGGTCGCCGTCTGGCTCGCCGGCGGGGCCGGCGCCCCGCCGTGAGCGGGGCCGCAGCTCCGCCGTGAGCGCGTCGTCGGCTCGCCTCAGCAGGGCCGGTAGCGGATGACCTTGACCGGCCGGCCGCTGGCGTCGCGGCGCTTGCTGATCACCTGGCACTCCGCGCCCGAATAGACGCGGCGCGGGGCGTAGTCGTAGCCGCCGTCGTCGTAATAGTCGTCGTAGTAGTACGGGCTCGCGAGAGCCGCGCCGGCCGCAAGGCCCACCACGCCGGCCGCGTAGTAGCCGCCGCGCCGCCAGCCGTAGCGCCCGCCGCGATAATAGCCGCCGCGCCAGCCGCGGTAGCCGCCGCGATAGGCGTAGCGTCCGCCGCCGCGCCAGCTGCGGCCGCCCCAGCTGCGGCCGCCGAACGATCGACCGCCGCCGAACGACCTGCCGCCGCCGAAGCTGCGCCCGCCGCCGCCCCAGCCGCCGCCGCCGCGGCGGCCGACTGGCTGGATGTCCTTCATGGCGTAGCCGCCGACGGTCGCGCCGGACGCAGCGTTCTTCGAAGCGGCGTTGGCCGGCGAAGCCAGCGCCGCGACGCCGAGCGCGCAGGCGCCGGCGATAACGACATTCTGAAGCGGATTCATGTGACTCGAAGCCTCCTGGCGAGCGTCTCGCCTTCTTGATGGAAGGTTAAACGCCGCGAACTGGCCGGCCTTGCGGCTACACGCCACAAAAAATGGCCGGCGCGCCCTCATGCCGGACGAGATGGCGCGTCTCAAACGGTGGGCAAGGGCGCCGCGGGCCTTGCGAAAGAGGTCTCCGGAGCCTTAAGAGACCGGCCTTGATGAGCCCAGAACCGAACCCGCCGTTCGCGTTCCCGCACCGACATCTGCTCGGGATCGCGGGTCTGTCGCCAAGCGACATCGAGGGCCTTCTGGCCTCGGCCGAGGAGGCGGTATCTCTGTCCCGCCAGGTCGAGAAGAAAAAATCGACTTTGCGCGGACGCACGCAGGTCAACCTGTTCTTCGAGGCCTCGACCCGAACGCAGTCGTCGTTCGAGATCGCGGGCAAGCGGCTGGGCGCCGACGTCATGAACATGTCGGTGGCCTCCTCCTCGCTGAAAAAGGGCGAGACCGTTCTGGACACCGCCCTGACGCTGAACGCGATGCGGCCGGACATCATCGTGGTCCGCCATCACGCGGCGGGCGCGGTGGCGCTGCTCGCCCAGAAGGTCGACTGCTCGGTGGTGAACGCCGGCGACGGCGCGCATGAGCACCCCACCCAGGCTCTGCTCGACGCCCTCACGATCAAGCGCGCCAAGGGGCGGATCGAGGGCCTCAAGGTCGCGATCTGCGGCGACGTCCTGCATTCGCGCGTGGCGCGCTCGAACATCATCCTGTTGAACGCGCTCGGCGCGGAGGTTCGCGTGGTGGCCCCTTCCACGCTGCTGCCCGCAGGCGTCGAGCGCATGGGAGTGACGCCCTTCCGCACCATGCGCGAGGGCCTTGAGGGCGTCGACGTCGTGATGATGCTGCGCCTGCAGCTCGAGCGCATGAACGGCTCCTACGTGCCGTCCGTGAAGGAATACTTCGCGCGCTTCGGCCTCGACGCCCAGAAGCTCGCCTACGCGGCGCCCGACGCGGTCGTCATGCATCCCGGTCCGATGAACCGCGGCGTCGAAATCGCCTCGGAGGTCGCCGACGGCCCGCAGTCGCTGATCCGCGAGCAGGTCGAGATGGGCGTCGCGGTCCGCATGGCGGTGCTCGAAGCGCTCGCGAGGCATCTTCCCAATGCGTGAGCACCAGCCCTCCGAGGCCCGCCCCACCCTGTTCGTCAACGCCCGGCTCGTCTGCCCGGCGACCGGGCGCGACGAGACCGGCTCGCTGCTGGTCGACGGCGGCCAGATCGTCGAGCTCGGGCCCAAGGTGCCGCCCGCCTCGCGCGCCGAAACGGTCGACTGTCGGGGCGCGGTTCTGGCCCCCGGCCTCGTGGATCTCGGCGCCTTCATGGGCGAGCCCGGAGCCGAGCATCGCGAGTCCATCGAAACCGCGAGCCTCGCGGCGGCGGCCGGCGGCGTCACCACGATCGTGGCCCGCCCCGACACCACGCCCCCCGTCGATTCGCCCGAGATCGTCGACCACCTGAAACGCCGCGCCCGCGACACGGCGAGCGTCCATGTCCATCCGATGGCCGCGCTCACCAAGGGGCTCGAGGGCCGCGAGATGACGGAAGTCGGGCTGCTGCTCGACGCCGGCGCGGTCGCCTTCACCGACGGGCCGCGCTCGGTCGCGAACGCCCGCGTTCTCCGCCGCGCCATGACTTACGCGCGCGATTCCGGCGCGCTGATCTGCTGCCATGTCGAGGACCCGGACCTCGCGTCCGGCGGCGCCATGAACGAGGGCGAATACGCCTCGCGCCTCGGCCTGCCGGGGCGTCCCTCGACGGCGGAGACGCTGATGCTGGAGCGGGACGTGCGCCTCGCCCGGCTCACCGGCGCGCGCTACCACGCCAACGTCGTCACCTGCTCGGAGAGCCTGGAGGTTCTGGCCCGCGCCAAGAAGGGCGCGCCGAACATCACCTGCGGGACCTCGATCGCGCATCTGACGCTCAATGAAAACGACGTCGGCGAGTACCGCACCTTCTTCAAGCTCGCGCCGCCTCTGCGCCATGAGGACGACCGCATCGCGCTCGTCCAGGCGCTCGCCGACGGGCTGATCGACGTCGTCTGCTCCGCCCATGACCCGCAGGACGTCGAGACCAAGCGCCGGCCCTTCGCCGAGGCCGAGGACGGCGCGATCGGGCTTGAGACGATGCTCGCCGCGGGCCTCCGGCTCGTCCATTCCGGCGACGTGCCGCTGCATCGCCTGCTCGCCGCCATGTCGACGAAACCCGCGGAGCTTCTGGGCCTTCCCGGCGGCGCGCTCAAGGTCGGCGCCCCCGCCGACCTCATCGTCTTCGACCCCGACGCCCCCTGGGTGCTGGACGCCACGAAGCTGCGCTCGAAGTCCAAGAACACGCCCTTCGACCAGGCCCGCTTCCAGGGCCGCGTGCTGCGCACGGTCGTTGCCGGGCGGACGGTCTACGCGTACGGTTGAGGCGCACGGGATCCTTGGACGAGCCAGGTGCGTGCTTCGAGACGCCCGCTCTCGCGGGCTCCTCAGCATGAGGGCGTTGAGAATGCCACGCGAAGGATATCTCATGCTGAAGAGCGGCCCGCAGGGGCGCGTCTCGAAGCACGCAGTTTCTTTCGTGCAGAGCGATAAAGCGTGACCGACCTCCTTCTCTCCGCCCTCATCGGATACCTGCTCGGTTCGATCCCCTTCGGCGTGATCGTGACGCGCCTCGGCGGAGCGGGCGACCTCCGCAAGATCGGCTCCGGCAACATCGGCACCACCAACGTGCTGCGCACCGGCCGCAAGGAGCTCGCGGCCGCCACCCTCCTCGGCGACATGTTAAAGGCGACCGTCGCGGTGCTCGTCGCGCGCCATTTCTGGGGCGAGACCGCGGGCCTCGTCGGCGGAGCCGCGGCCTTCCTCGGCCACGTCTTCCCCGTCTGGCTCAAATTCAAGGGCGGCAAGGGCGTCGCCACCTATCTCGGCGCCCTGATCGGCGTGTTCTGGCCAGTCGCGCTCGCTTTCGCAGGCGTATGGATCGCGGTGGCCAAGATCACGAAATACTCCTCGGCCTCCGCGCTCGCCGCGAGCCTCTGCGCGCCGCTTCTCCTCGCGATCTTCGTCGACTCGATCACAGCGATCGTTTTCGCCGGGCTTTCGATCGCGCTGTGGCAGCTTCACCACGAGAACATCGGCCGCCTGATGGCGGGCGAGGAAAGCCGGATCGGCGAGAAGTCGGCCGCGCCGGATCCCCAAAGCTAGGACGTTGAAGATGCCCGGGCTCAGCGACGCGCAGCGCATAGCCTGGCTCCGGCTCATCCGATCCGAGAACGTCGGCCCCCGCACCTTCCGCAACCTCGTCAACCACTTCGGCGGCGCGGCCGCGGCGCTAGAGGCCCTGCCCGACCTTGCGCGCCGCGGCGGGCGGACCATCCATGTCTGCTCGACCGCGGAGGCCGAGGACGAACTCGCCGAATGCGCCCGCCGCGGCGTCCGGATGATCGCGCTCGGGGAGCCCGACTATCCTGCGATCCTGGCCTCGACCGAGGGCGCGCCGCCCTTGCTCGCGGTCGCCGGCGCCGCCGGCTGCTTCAAACGGCCGATGGTGTCGATCGTCGGCGCGCGCAACGCCTCTTCGGCCGGTCGGAGCTTCGCGCAGCGGCTGGCCCACGAACTCGGCGGCGCGGGCTGGGTCGTTGTTTCCGGCCTCGCCCGCGGGATCGACGCCGCCGCGCACGCCGCCTCGGTCGAGACCGGGACGGTCGCGGTGTTCGCGGGCGGGCTCGATTGCCTCTATCCGCCCGAGCACGCGGATCTCGCCAGCCGCATCGTCGAGGACGGCGCGCTCGTCTCCGAGATGCCGATGGGCTGGCAGCCGCGCGGACGGGATTTTCCGCGGCGCAACCGCATCATCGCGGCGATGAGCCTCGGCGTGGTGGTGGTGGAGGCGGCGATGCGCTCCGGCTCGCTCATCACCGCCCGGCTCGCGACCGAGATCGGCCGCGAGGTCATGGCGGCGCCGGGCTCCCCGCTCGATCCGCGCTGCGAGGGCTCGAACGCGCTGCTGCGAGAGGGCGCCACCCTCATCACGCGCTCCGAACATGTGATCGAAGCGCTCGGCCCCCTGATCGACCGCGGGCCGCCTCCCCCGCCGCCGATCTCGCTCGCGCAGGCCGGCGCCGCCGGGTTCGAGACGCCGGCCGCGGCGGACGACGACCGGACGAAGGTCTTGGAACTGCTGGGTCCTTCGCCTGCGACGATCGACGATCTCGTACGGCAGTCGGGCGCGCAGCCGAGGATCGTGCAGGTGGTCTTGCTGGAACTCGAGCTCGCCGGCCGGCTCGACCGCCGAGAGGACGGCCGGGTCGCGCTAAGAAGCGTCGACGCCTTCGTCTGACGGAGCCCGGCGCGTGTCGTCCTGGTCGCCTTCGCGCGCGATGGTCTCGGCTTCAAGTCCCGCCATCTCGAGAAGATAGGCGAGCGTCGTCAGCCTGTTGCGTCTCGCGAGCGCGCTGAGGTCCCGGCTCATTCCGGCGATGTAATCCGCGACATGCTCGCCGCCCTTCGGGATCGTATCGCCGTTCTGATCTCGCACGTCGGGCCCCGGCTCAATTGGTTGTGTCGCTAATTTTCATAAACCATTGATTGCGTCGCCGCCACAACCTGGCGTGCGAGACGGGAGGCGACCGAAACCCGCCCGGCCGATCTCTCCAAAAAGCAGGCGACGACGCTCGGAAGCCTCTGTTCCGAGCCCGACCATCGCCTCGCCATTTGACACGCCCCTGCCGCTCTCCCATTTTCCGCCCGCCGCCGAAGGCAGCACGGCCGGCGAAAGGCTCTTTCCTCATGCACAGTCTCGTCATCGTCGAGTCGCCCGCAAAGGCGAAGACGATCAACAAGTATCTCGGCTCGAACTACGAGGTCCTCGCGTCCTACGGGCACGTGCGCGACCTGCCGGCGAAAGACGGCTCGGTCGATCCGGACGACGACTTCCGCATGATCTGGGAGGTCGACGGCAAGGCCTCGCAGCGCCTGAACGAGATCGCGCGGGCGGTGAAGAACGCCGACAAGCTGATCCTCGCCACCGACCCGGATCGCGAGGGCGAGGCGATCTCGTGGCATGTGCTGGAAGTGCTGCGGCAGAAGAAGGCGTTGAAGGACCAGCCGGTCGAGCGCGTCGTCTTCAACGCCATCACCAAGCAGGCGATTCTCGACGCGATGAAGAAGCCGCGCGAGATCGACGTCGCGCTGGTGGACGCCTATCTCGCCCGCCGGGCGCTGGATTATCTCGTCGGTTTCACGCTCTCGCCCGTGCTGTGGCGCAAGCTGCCGGGCGCGCGCTCGGCCGGCCGGGTGCAGTCGGTCGCGCTCCGCCTCGTGTGCCAGCGCGAGATGGAGATCGAGCGCTTCGTTCCGCGCGAATACTGGTCGCTGATCGCAAAGCTCGCGACGCCGAAGGGCGACGTGTTCGAGGCGCGCATCTCGGCCGCGGACGGCAAGAAGATCGGCCGCCTCGACATCGGCGACGAAAAGACCGCGACCGCGCTCAAGCAAGCGATCGAGGCCTCGAACCTCGTGGTGCGCGAGGTGGAGGCCAAGCCCGGCCGACGCAACCCCGCCGCGCCCTTCACCACCTCGACGCTTCAGCAGGAGGCGAGCCGCAAGCTCGGCTTCGCGCCGAACCGCACCATGCAGCTCGCCCAGCGGCTCTATGAAGGCGTCGACATCGGCGGCGAGACCACCGGCCTCATCACCTATATGCGGACCGACGGCGTCGACATGGACCCGAGCGCGGTCGCGGCCGTCCGCTCGCTCATCGGCGGCGACTACGGCTCCCGCTACCTGCCCGACAGCCCTCGCAAATACACCGTGAAGGCCAAGAACGCGCAGGAAGCCCACGAGGCGATCCGCCCGACCGATCCCACGCGCCTGCCCAAGGAGATGGCCCGCCGCCTCGACGAGGATCAGGCCAAGCTCTACGACCTCATCTGGAAGCGCACCGTCGCGAGCCAGATGGAGGCGGCGGAGGTCGAGCGCACCACGGTCGACATCGCGGCGAACGGCTCAGGCCGCGACGTCGAGCTGCGCGCCACCGGCACGGTCGTGACCTTCGACGGCTTCCTGAAGCTCTATCAGGAAGGCCGCGACGACGAGGGCGACGAGGACGGCGCCCGTCTGCCGCAGATGGCTTCGGGCGACCCGCTGAAGCGCGTCGCGCCGATCGAGTCCTCGCAGCACTTCACAGAGCCGCCGGCGCGCTATTCGGAGGCCTCGCTCATCAAGCGCATGGAGGAGCTCGGCATCGGGCGCCCCTCCACCTACGCCGCGACCCTCGCGGTGCTGCGCGACCGCGAATACGTCAAGCTCGACAAGAAGCGCCTCATGCCGGACGACAAGGGCCGGCTGGTGACCGCCTTTCTCGAGAGCTTCTTCGAGCGCTACGTGGAGTACGACTTCACGGCGAGCCTCGAGGAGGATCTCGACAAGATCTCCAACAACGAGCTCGACTGGAAAGAGGTGCTGCGGCGCTTCTGGAAGGATTTCACGGGCGCGGTCGACGCCACCAAGGAGCTGCGCGTCGCGCAGGTTCTCGACGCGCTCAACGAGATTCTGGGCCCGTATGTCTTCCCCGCGAAGGCCGACGGCTCCGACCCGCGCGTGTGCCCCACCTGCGGCGCCGGCCAGCTCTCGCTGAAGCTCGGCAAATACGGCTCCTTCATCGGCTGCTCGAACTATCCCGAATGCCGCTACACCCGTCCGCTCGGCGGCGAGATGAACGGCGAGGAGGGATCGGCCGCCGGCCCAGACGGCGTGAAGGTGCTGGGGACCGATCCCGAGACCGGCCTTGAGGTCAGCCTTCGCGACGGGCGCTTCGGCGCCTATGTGCAGCTCGGCGAGCCGGTCGAGAAGGAAAAACCCAAACGCTCCAGCCTGCCGAAGGGCTGGTCGGCGGCCGAACTGACGCTGGAAGACGCGCTGAAGCTTCTGGCGCTGCCGCGGCTCGTCGGCGCGCATCCGGAGACCGGCAAGCCCATCGAGGCGAATATCGGCCGCTACGGCCCCTACGTCGCCCATGACGGCGTCTACGCCAACCTCGAGACGGCCGAGGAGGTCTTCACCGTCGGCCTCAACCGCGCGGTCGCGGTCATCGCCGACAAGCTGGCCAAGCGCGGCGGCGGACGCGGCGCGGCGGCGGCTGGCCGCACGCTCGGCGACCATCCGGACGGCGGGCCGGTGACGGTCCATGCCGGACGCTACGGCCCCTACGTCAAGCACGGCAAGGTCAATGCGACGTTGCCCAAGGGCGTCGACGCCGAGTCGGTGACGCTGGAAGAGGCGATCAAGATCGTGGACGCCAAGGCGGCGCAGGGCGGAGGCGGAAAGAAGCCCGCCCGCAAGACCGCGGCGAAAACGGACAAGAAACCCGCGGCCAAGAAAGCCGCGGCCAAAAAGCCCGCCTCAAAGGCGGCTTCGGGGAAGGCCACAGCCAAGAAGGCCCCGGCGAAGAACGCCGCGGAATAGCCGCCTCGGGAGGGCGAGCAATGAGGCCGTTGAAACTTTTTGCGCTGGGCGCCGCGACGGCGCTCGGCCTGAGCGCCGGCGCGAACGCCAAGAACTACGTGGTGTGGGGCGTTGGCGCCAAGACCTGCGGGGCCTGGACCGAAGCCAGGCTCACCAACAAGGAACGGGCCGAGACCTTCCAGTCCTGGGTCCACGCCTTCATGACGGGCGCGGCCTACGGGCGCGAGGGGCTCGACATCCGGCGCGACGTGAAGTTCGAGGCCGAGGCGCTGACCGCCTGGGTCGACAAGTACTGCGAGGTTAATCCGCTGATGACGGTGGAACGTGCGGCGGTGGCCTTGCTCGATCACATCGCCGGGGAGCCGGAGGCTGCGAAGGCGGCGCCGAATTAGGCGCGCCGCTCATCGCCCCATCCTGAGGCCTACCCTCCCCTGTCCCAGGGGAGGGAGAGCCCCTTCGTCCGCAATCTCGTCGGAAAGCTCGCGGTTAAGGCGGATACGTCGTAGAGGTCGACCTTACTCCTTTCACAGGACAGGTCCGCCAACGCGATGGCGTCGAAGCCCTCACCTTTCAAGCCGAAATCCCGCAAGCCGGCCGGCGATCGCCTGCCGAAGGCGGTCGCCGCCATGCCGAAGCCCGGGCTGCCGTCGCGCGACGAACTCGTAGCCTTCATCACGCAGTCAGGCGGCAAGACCGACAAGCGCGAGATCGCGCGCGCCTTCCATGTGAAGGGCGACGAGCGCGTCGAGCTGAAGCGCATGCTGCACGAGCTCGAGGACGACGGCGTCGTGAACCGCCGCGGAAAGACGCTCGGCCGCGCCGGATACCTGCCGAACGTCACCCTCGCCGACGTCACCGGCCGCGACGGCCATGGAGAACTGATCGCCGAGCCCGCCGACTGGGACGAAGACGACTTGGGCAAGGCGCCCAAGATCCTTGTCCTGACGTCGTCGAGCGGGCGCAGGCCCGGCGTCGCGCCGGGAGTGGGCGACCGCGTGCTGATCCGCGTGACGCCGGTCGAGGACGCCGAGCCCGGCGAGCCGACGCACGAAGGACGGGTGATCAAGATCCTGTCGAAGCAGTCGGCCCGGGTGCTCGGCGTGTTCCGGGCGCTGCCGGACGGCTCGGGCCGCCTCCAGCCGGTCGACAAGCGCAACGCCGGCCGCGAATTGCAGATCGCCGCCGAGGACGCCGACGGCGCGAAGGACGGCGACCTCGTGGCCGCCGACCTGCTGAAGTCCCGCAAGCACTATGGCCTGCCCGCCGCCCGCGTTCGCGAAAAGCTCGGTTCGCTGTCCAACGAGAAGGCGGTCAGCCTCATCGCGATCCACGCGCACAACATCCCGCACGTGTTTTCGCGCGAGACGCTCGCCGAGGCCGAAGACGCCAAGCCCGCGACGCTGAAAGGCCGCGAGGACTGGAGGAAAATTCCGCTCGTCACCATCGATCCGGTCGACGCCAAGGACCATGACGACGCCGTCCATGCCGAGCCGGACGTGAGCCCGGACAATCCCGGCGGCCATATGGTCATCGTCGCGATCGCCGACGTCGCGTCCTATGTGCGGCCGAACTCCGCGCTCGACCGCGAGGCGCTCGACCGCGGCAACTCGGTCTATTTTCCGGACCGCGTCGTTCCGATGCTGCCCGAGCGCATCTCGAACGACCTCTGCTCGCTGCGCGAGGCCGAGAACCGCCCGGCGCTGGCTGTCCGGATGATCTTCGACAAGGACGGCCGAAAACTCCGTCACACCTTCCACCGCGTGATGATGCGATCGGCCGCGAAGCTCTCCTATCAGGCCGCGCAGTCGGCGATCGACGGGACGCCGGACGACAAGACCGGGCCGCTGCTCGAGCCGGTGCTGAAGCCGCTCTGGGCCGCCTATGACGCCCTGAAGCGCGCCCGCGACGCCCGTGGCCCACTCGACCTCGACCTGCCGGAGCGCAAGCTCGTGCTGACGCCGGACGGCGCGGTCGACCGAGTCGTCGTCCCGCCCCGCCTCGACGCCCATCGGCTGATCGAGGAGTTCATGATCCAGGCGAATGTCGCCGCGGCCGAGACGCTGGAAGCCAAGCGCACGCCGCTGGTCTACCGCGTCCACGATGCGCCCTCGCTCGAAAAGCTCGAGGCGCTGCGCGAGCTCCTGAAGACGCTCGACATCGAGCTGCCGAAATCCGGGAACCTGCGCCCGGCGCACTTTAACGGCATCCTGACCCGCGTCGCGGGTGAGGAGTCCTCCAGTCTCGTCAACGAGGTGGTGCTGCGCACGCAGGCGCAGGCCGAATACGCCGCCGAAAACTACGGCCATTTCGGCCTGAATCTCCGCCGCTACGCCCACTTCACCTCGCCGATTCGCCGCTACGCCGACCTCATCGTCCACCGGGCGCTGGTGCGGGCGCTCGACCTCGGGAGCGACGGCCTGCCGGACGCGGTCTCGGTCGAGGAGCTGAACGAGATCGGCACGCGCATCTCGGCCTCGGAGCGCCGCGCCATGGCGGCCGAGCGCGAGACCATCGACCGGCTGATCGCCCATTTCCTGTTCGACCGCGTGGGCGCGACCTTCACCGGCCGCATCGCTGGCGTCACGCGCTCAGGCCTCTTCGTAAAACTCGACGAGACCGGCGCGGACGGCTTCGTGCCGGTCGGCACGCTCGGGCTCGACTATTTCGTGCATGACGAAGCCGCCCGCGCGCTCGTCGGCTCGGCGACCGGCGAAAGCTACCGGCTCGGCGACCATGTCGAGGTGAAGCTCGTCGAGGCCGCGCCGGTCGCGGGGGCTCTCCGCTTCGAGATGCTGTCGGAAGGGCGCCAGGGAAAGCCAGTCGGCCGCGGCAAGCGGGGCATGCGGCGCGCCGGCGCTCAGTCCTTCGGCGCATCGAAAACGCGGTCGGGACCCGCTAAGTCGAAGCCGAAGGGCAAAAAAGGAAAGCGATGAGCGTCGACTACGCGCACGGGAGCGAAGCGGAAGCCGATCCGCCCGCGCGCCCCATCTGGCGCTCGATGCGGCGCGGCGCGGTCCTGCGTTGCCCCGCCTGCGGCGAAGGCCGCATGTTCTCCGCCTACCTCAAGGTCACGCCGGCCTGCGCATCCTGCGGCGAAGAGCTTCACCACCAGCGCGCCGACGACGCGCCGACCTACATCGTCATCACGATCGTAGCCCATGTGGTGGTGGGGGCCCTCCTGTGGGTCGAGGTCGCCTACCAGCCGCCTGTGTGGCTGCACATGGCGATGTGGCTGCCGCTCACCGTCATTCTGTCGCTCGCGCTGCTGCCGCCCGTGAAGGGCGCGCTGGTCGGCCTGCAATGGGCGCTCAGGATGCATGGTTTCGGCGGCGAAGACGACGACATGCCCCCCGACGGCGGCCTCAAGCCCGAGCAGACACAGTGACCGAGACAGCAAAGCCAAAGCCCCAGCCGATCCGCGACGCCGGCACGCTGATCCTGATCGACCGATCGGAGACCGAACCCAAGGTGCTGATGGGCAAGCGCCATTCGGCCTCGCCCTTCATGCCCGGAAAGTTCGTGTTCCCGGGCGGGCGCGTGGAAGCCGCCGACGGCAAGGTCAACGTCGCGGGCGTCTATGCGCCCCATGTCGAGCGCCGCTTGCAGGAACGCGTGCAGCGCCCCTCGATCAGTCGCGCCCGCGCCTATGGCCTCGCGGCGATCCGGGAGCTTGCGGAAGAGACCGGCATCCTGGTGGGCGACCGCGAATCGGGCCCCTTTGCCTCGCCTGGCTCGACCTGGGATTCCTTCGCCGAAGCGGAAGTGTTTCCGTCTCTCGAAAGCCTCACGCTGATCGCCCGCGCCATCACCCCCACGGGCCGCCCTCGCCGCTTCGACGCGCGCTTCTTCGCCGCCGACGCGAGCGCGATCGGGGCGCGGAAGGAGGGCGTGGTGACGCCGGACGCAGAGCTCGTCGAGCTCGTCTGGGTGACGCTCGCCGAAGCCCGGACACTCGACCTGCCGAACATCACCGCGACGGTGCTGGGAGATCTCGCCGAGCGCATAGAGGAAGGCCTCGAGCGGGATCTCGCCGTGCCGTTCTATCCGAAGGGCTCTTCGGGCGTGCGGGAGCTGCTGTGACTTCGTGAGGCGCGGGTCTCTCCCCTCCCCCTTGCGGGGAGGGGTCGGGGGTGGGGGTGGCTCCGAAAGAGGCTCAGACGGTCACGCCGTTCTACGCCGGCGCAGAACGCTCGATCCTGAACCACCCCCACCCTTACCCTCCCCGCAAGGGGGAGGGAGCGGTTGGCGTGGCGTGCGCCGTCTCCACAGCAGCGGCATTTTTCCCATTGCGCCCGAGACACTGGCGTTCCGCCCCGCGCCGTGCTCCAGACAGCGCGCCATGACCGCCCGCACGAGCTTCAAAAGCCTCCTCACTCCCCCGATCATCGCCGCGATCGCCTGCATCACCACTGCGGGCGTGAGCCTTGCACTGTCGGTGCCACTGCTCGCCTTCGCCATGGAGGCGCGCGGGGCCTCGGGAACCTTCATCGGCGCCAACACCGCCATGGGCGGAGTCGCGGTGCTGGCGGCGACGCCCCTCATCCCCCGCGCGGCCGCGATACTCGGCGTGCGCCCTCTCCTGTTCCTCGCGCTCGCGCTCGGGGCGGCGACCATGCTCGGCTTCGCGGCCCCCTGGCCGCTCTGGACCTGGTTTCCGCTGCGCTTCGCGCTTGGGGTCAGCCTCGGCGCGATGTTCGTGCTGTCGGAGTTCTGGATCACCTCGCTCGCCCCGCCCCAGCAGCGCGGCGTGGTGATGGGGGCCTACGTCACCGCACTGTCTCTCGGCTTCGCCGCGGGGCCAGCGATTCTCGTGATGACCGGGACCGCGAGCCTCCTGCCCTATCTCGTCGGCGCGGCGCTGTTCGTCGTCGCCATGGTCCCGATTCTCCTGTTCGGGGCCGGCGCGCCGACGATCGAGAAGCCCGAGCCCGGCCGCGGCGTGCTGTTCTTCATCCGCCTCGCGCCAGCCGCAACGCTTGCGGGCTTCACCTTCGGAGCGATCGAGACCGGAGCCTTCACCTTCCTGCCGCTCTACGGGGTGCGCACCGGGCTTGACGCCGACGCCGCCGCGCTCATCGGCTCGGCGGTCGCGCTCGGCAACGTCGTGTCGCAGATCCCCATGGGCCTGCTGTCGGACCGGATGGACCGGCGCAAGCTTCTGATCCTCATCGGCGCGGGCTGCGCGGTGGGCGCGGCGGCGATCCCGCTGACGCAAGGCTCGATCATCGCCTATTTCGCGCTGGCCACCGTCTGGGGCAGCGTCATCACGGGCCTCTACACCGTTGGTCTTGCGATGCTGGGCGAGCGATTCTCAGGGGTCGACCTCGCCACCGCCAACGCCGCCTTCGTGATGATGTACGCCTTCGGCATGCTGGTCGGCCCGCCGGTGCTTGGCGTCGGCATGGACGTCTGGAATCCGCACGGCGCCCCGGCCCTGATCGCGCTGATGCTGGCGGCTTACGCGGCCGTCGCCGCCTTCGGCGCCAAAGCCGCCCGGGCGCCTTGACTTCCGGGCGTTCCTGAGTAGCTTGCGCGCTCCAATCCAGACCGTCTGGACGTCAGACTTTTCGCGGGCGCGACGTCCGCCCGTTCGAGGACTTCTCACATGGCGAAGGCCGCCAACATCAAGATCAAACTGCTGAGCACCGCCGACACCGGCACCTTCTACGTGACCAGCAAGAACTCGCGCACCAAGACCGAAAAGATGGTCATGAAGAAGTATGACCCGGTCGTGCGCAAGCACGTCGACTTCAAGGAAACCAAGATCAAGTGATCCTGGGTTCTCTGGACTGAACGCCAAAAGGCGCTCTTCGGAGCGCCTTTTTCGTTTCAGCGCGCCCGCGTCAGCCGCAGCAGGCGCGCCTTGGGCCCGTCGGTCAGCACGAGGATCGAGCCGTCGGGCGCGACCTTCACGTCGCGGATCCGCTCGCCACGTTCGGCCAGAAGCAGGTCCTGCCCCACGATGCGGCCGCCCTCGCGCCTCACGCGCCGCACCGCCTTCTCCTTCAGCGCCGGCACCAGTAGGTCGCCGCGCCAGCCCGGGAACAGGTCGCCATCGTAGATCGCGAGGCCCGCAGGCGCGATTGAGGGCGTCCATTCGAGGAGCGGCGGCTCATAGCCGGGCAAGTCCCGAAACGGCGAGACGCGCGCGAAGGTGTAGTCGAGTCCGCCGGTGACGATCGGCCAGCCGTAGTTCTTGCCCGGCGACACGCGGTTGATCTCGTCGCCCCCGCGCGGCCCGTGCTCGGAGATCAGGATCGAGCCGTCCGCGGGATCGACCACCACGCCCTGCACGTTGCGGTGCCCGAGGCTGAACACCTCCGGCGCGGCGCCCGCGCGCGCGACGAACGGGTTGTCGGCCGGGGCCCTGCCCTCGCGATCGAGGCGCACGAGCTTGCCGAGATGGTTCGACAGGTCCTGAGCGTCCTCGCGCCGGTCGAAACCGTCGCCGAGCGTCAGGAGCAGCGTCCCGTCCGGCAGGAAGGCGATGCGGCCGCCGTAATGCGAATTCCCCGCCTTGGGCGTCGCGCTGAACAGCACGCGCATGTCACGGAGCGCGTCGCCGTCGAGCCGCGCGCGGACGAGCCGGGTGTTGTTGGCCTCGCGGCGTCCATAGGCGAACGTCAGGTAGATCAGGCCGTTGGAGGAAAACTCAGGATCGGCCGCGACGTCCATGAGGCCGGTCTTCTTCGTGAAATAGACGTCCGGAAGAGATCCGATCCGGATCGCGGTTCTGGACCCGTCCGTCTCGAGCGCCATGAGGCGCCCGCCGAGTTCCGTCACGAGGCGGCGGCCATTGGGGAGAACCGTGACCGACCACGGCATGAGGAACCCGTAAACGACCGTCTCGACGCGGTAGGTGGAGGGATCGACGCGCGGGATGGGCTCGGCCCGCGCCGGCGGGAACGCCGCTGCGGCCATGATTGAGACGGCGAGAAGGATCAGTCGCAAGGGATGCTCCGCGCCGCGAACGCCGGAGCGGCTCGCGGCGGATATGGCGAGCAGGACGTGAAAGCCCAATCAAGTCCCGGAGAGGCGGGCTTTCGGCTGGAGGAGATCACGCTAGAACGGCGTGTCGATCGACTCGTGAACCTCCCGTCATGCCCGCGTCTTCCCGCGGGTATCCACGACTTTGCAAGCGCTGCGTTCGACGACCAAGTCGTGGATGCCCGGCTCCACCGGGCATGACCGCAGTGGGCGATGAACGTTCGCCACATGTTAGAAAGCCGCCTTTGACCCTCGCCCGCCTTGCCCGAGTCGCCATCGCCTTCCTCGCGGCCGTCGCGGCGACGGCGGTTTTGGGGAGCGTCCTGCAGACCCAGATCAACATCGCGGCGATCGAGTCGATCGGGCCGGCCGTGCCGCTCGGCCTTCGCGCCGCCACCACCGCAGAGGACATGCTGGGCTTCGGGCCCGTGATGGCCGCGATCGCCGGCGCCGCCATGGCTCCGGCGTTTCTCGTCGCGGGCGTTTTCGTGTGGCTCGCCGACAGAAGCCCGACGATCCTGTTTTCGCTCGCCGGCGTGCTGGGATTGTTCGCCGCCTTCGGGCTGATGGGGCACTTCACCCCGATGCCGACGCTCGTCGGTGCCGTGCGAGGCCCGTTCGGCCTCGCGGCGATGTGCGCGACGGGCCTGGTCGGCGGCCTCGTATTCTCCCGGCTCGCGACGAAGCCTAGCGGCTGACGATCAGCGCCTCGCCCTTGCCGGCGATGTTGAGGTCGCCGGCGTAGCGGCGCGCCTTGGTCACGTCCTTGCCGAGGAACGCCGCAAGCTCCGGCGAACGGCGGACCAGCACGCGCAGCATGACGAGGTCATGGTCGCCGGCGTCATGGAACCCCGACGCGAGGCCATCGGCGGAACGCAGGAAGAGCGTCCCGCGCTTCATGCCGCGGCCGGCGTTCGCGCCCAACTTGCCCGCGACCGCGAGCGACCCCGCTATGAGGTCGGTCGCGGCTTCTTCCGCGACGTCGCCGCCCACCACCACCACGCCGCCGCGCAGGCGCTCGCAGGCGCGGCGGCCGGCCGAGCCCGCCACCACCACCACGCCGCCGCTCATGCCGCGCCGGGAGCCGTCACCCGCCGCGCCGAGATGCGCGCCGACTGAGCCCGCCACCGCGACCTTTCCGCCGGAAATCTCCGCCGCAGTGAAATCACCTGCGGAGCCGTCGACCACGATCGCCCCGCCGGTCATGCGCGAGCCCAGCGAATGCCCGACATCGCCCTTCACGACGATTTCGCCTTCAACCAGCCGCGCGCCGACGCGGTCGAGCCGCCCGCCGCCTTCGATCGTCAGACGGCCATTGGCTGAGCCCGACACGTCGAACAATTCGCCAAGCTCCACCGTCGATCCGCCATAGCCGATCTTGTGCTTGGCCAGATCCGCCATGCCCGGCAGCATGCCGCCGAGATCGACGCGCGCCTCGAACTCTTCGCGCGGGGTGAGGACGAGCCCGGTCACTTCATGATCTCCCGGAGCTTGAAGTGGAACGGCCCGAGATTGCCGCCGTAATTGCCGGCGTCGATCGCCACCACGCCCTTGGCGCGGCCGAGCGCGACGACCGCCTCGATGCCCGCCCGCGTGCAGTCCGACACCGCCTTCTCCGAGACGCCGTCGATGACGATCTCCATCACCGAGGCGACCTCGGGCGGCAGCGCGGTCTGACCCTGAGCGCGCAGCGTCGGGCAGTAGGCGTTGTTGGTCGAGGCGAACATGCCGGCGTATTTCGAGCCGACCTTCGAGCCCGAGCGCACTATCCCGCCGGGGAACGGCAGGATGTTGCCCGGCACCTTGCTCATCGCTTCCGCAGCGGCTTCCGCCGCCTGCAGCGCCTCGCCGCGCGAGGTCGCGAGGATCAGGATGTTGCCGCCCCCGACGCCCGAGACCGAGCCGGTCTCATGGTCGCAGACGAACTCGCCTTCCATGACGGGGATACGCCAGATGCGCTTGCCGTTGACGTTCTTGGCGATCTGCCAGCCGTCGCCGAAATATTTGAGCGCCTTGCCGATCGAGATCGAGTCGCCGCCCTCGACGCCTGCGTAGCAGGCCGAGGTCGGCGAGGTCAGCACGCACTGGCCGATGCGGTTCGGCACGATCGACTTCAGGCCCTTGATGTCCATCGCGAAGATGAGCACCGCAACGCCTGGGCGACCGTCCGGCGTCTCTTCAGCCGGCACCTCGCGCTCGACGCCGGCCTCGCAGCCGCAGCCGATCACGGAAGTGGCGAAGCCCGTCATGGTCTTGGCCGCGATCATGGCCCATTTGGCCGTGTCGGCGGTGATGATCAGCCGCGTGCCGACCATCGGGAAGGCTTCCGCGAAACTGTCGCGGATCTCGACGCCGTTCAGGATCATGACGCCCTCACGGTCTGGTGGCGCACGGTCCCTCGCCCGCCGCGGATCTCGTCGTCGGAGAGCCTGAAGGTCTTCGCCTTGTAGCCCATCGCCTCGTCGAACCAGCGGTCCATCTTGGAGTCCATCGACTTGTCGTAGTCCGGCGCGACCTGATGCGTGCGGCCATAGACGAGATCGACGATCTCTCCGTCCTTCACGATGACGCGGCCGTCCTTCAGCACGTAGTCAGCCTTCTGGAACATGGCCTCGCGGTCCTTGTCCTCGCGGTAGACCACTACGTCGCCGACCGCGCCCGCGCCGAGGTGGCCGCGGTCGGTGAGGCCGAGGATCTTCGCCGGCGCCGCGCGGGTGACGATCGCGATCTCTTCGAGCGTGTATTCGCGCTTGATCTCGAGCAGGTTCGAGGCCTTGCGCGCCGCCTTGTTGAGCCGCGCGAACTGCTCCTCGCGAAAACTGCGGTCCATCAGCAGCTTGATGAGGTGCGGATAGGTGGTGAACGGGCCGCCGTTCGGATGGTCGGTCGTCAGGAACACGCGCCAAGGGTCTTCGATGAGCAGGAACAGCTCCAGCCCGATCGCCCATTGCAGCGCGTTGACGAAGTTCTTGTCTTTGTATTCGAAAGGCACGATCCCGCAGGCCGCGTCCATCTCCATGTCCATGCCGAGCCAGCGCTTCGGCGTGGCGATGCCGCGGTTGCGGTACTGGGACATAAGGTCGGCCGAGGCGGTCACCGTCTGGCCGAACATCACCTGCCCGACATCAACTGTGATGTTGGGGTTCTTGTTGACCGCTTCCGCGATCTTGGCCGCGCCGGAGGAGAACTTGCGGTCGCCCTCGGTCCCGTAGCTGTGGAACTGCACATGCGTCAGGTGCAGCGGCAGGCCCTCGGCGGCCGCGATCGTGTCGAGCGTCGTCTGCTCGTTGCCGGGAACGCCGAGATTGCAGCCGTGGAGGTGGATCGGATGGGCGAGCCCCAGCTCCTTCACCGCCTTCACCAGCGTCTGCAGAACCTTGCGGGGCGTGACGCCGTAGCGCTCGTTCTGCTCGTCGAGATCAAGCTTTCGCTGGTTGAACTTGAACGCGTTGATGCCGCCCGGATTGACGATCTTGATCGCCATGGTCTTGGTCGCGGCCAGCATCCAGGCCACGTAGTCGTTGACCTCCTGCTGGCTCGCGCCGGTGGCGATGAAGTCCAGCAGCTTGTCGTCGTTGCCGAGCACCAGATAGCCGCCGGTGTCGAGGAACGGGATGTCGGCCATCTCGGCGTGCATGTGGCGCGCGTTGGACGCGACCATCGCGGGCTCGAACACCGCCGTATAGCCCATCTCGGCGTAGCGGCAGCCGGTGGCGTGGGCGGTCATGGTCGAGAGCCCGCCGCCGCAGCCGCAGAACTCGCCCTTGGGTTCGCGGATCGCCCGCTGCTCCTCGGACATCAGCAGACGCGAGATGTTCGACTTGCCGCCGGCGATGTGGCTGTGGATGTCGATGGCGCCCGCCATGACGATCCCGCCCTTGGCGTCGATGGTCTCGGCGTTCGCGGGCGCGGCGTCGGCGGCGGCCACGCGGCCGTCCACCACGACGACGTCGCGCAGCGTCGCGGCCTCGCCGTTCGCCGGGTCCAGAACCTTGCCGTTGGTGATGCGCACCGCGCTCATGGCTGGGCCTCCGCGATGCCGGTCACGACCTCGGCGACGCTCTTCAGCCCCGCGTCGCGATACTTTTTGAGCGGCAGACCCACGACCGAATCCGCACGAAACACGAGGCCCGCATGGTCGAGGCCGGGCTGACCGACGGGAATGAAGACGTCCGGCTCGCGCTCGAACTCGGTTCCTGGATGCGCGATCGCGATGATCTGCGCGTCGGACGACGGCGGCTTTTCGGGGCGGAACGCAGACGTCCAGACAAGGATGTCGGCATCCTCGAGCGCGGCCTCAGTCGAATAGGCCGACTGGTCGTGCTCGGAAACGCCGTCGCGGAAGCCGAGGCGGAGCGGAAAGCCCGTCGTCCAGAGCGAGACGTGATAGGCGCCAGTGAGATTGTCCTTGCCCGACAGCGGCAGGCAGGCGGCGCGGGTCGAGACGTTGAGCGCGTCGACGACCGACACCGCGCGCTCGACCACGAGGTCGCCGTCGTCCCCGAGCGACGAGGCGCTCCAGGCGAGCACGGCGTACTTGGCCGACTTGAGCGCCTCCGCGAGCGGCGCGAGGTCCGGCGCGCCGGCGACCGGCGCCTGTCCGGCGACCAGCGCCTGCAGGCGCGACATGGCGTCGACGAGGCCGCTGTCGGGTACAGGGATCGTCTCGACTGTCGAACCGTCGAGCTGGGCCTTGGCCTCCGCAGTCGGCTCGCCGCCGACAAACACCACCTTGCGCGGCCCGGTGAGGAACCGACCGGTCTTCGGCGTCACGCGCGAATAGAGCTGGTGGAACGCCTTGGACGGGTCCGGCCCGACCACCACGAACAGGTCGCAGCGGTTGCGGACCTCCGCGAAGGTCGTGGCGATCCAGCCCTTGCGCTGCGAGGAGGCGAGATTTTTGTAGAGCCCCGGCGAGGCGTAATGATCGACGCTGCCGCCGGTCTTGGCCGCAAGCTTCAGGATCGCGCGCACGCCGTCGACATCCGCGCCAAGGCCTGCATAGGCCGGCGACCGCGCGCCGGCCAGCAGCTCGGCCGCGGCCGACACGGCGACGTCGAGCGGCACGTCGCGGCCGTTCACCCGCGCTGAGGGCGCTGGCTCCGGTCCGCGGCGGAACAGCGCCGCGGCGCGTCCGCACACGCCCTCGCCCGCCTCCACGGCCTCGCCCGAGACCTTCAACGTCGCGTCGTCGCAGCCGAGGCCGCAGAACGGGCAGACGACGTCCTCATGCGTCACGCCGCCGCTCGCCTGGTCAGTCATATTTCACGTAGGCGAAGCGCTGGTCGCCCTGCGGCGTGCCCTCGAGGCCCTGCCCTTCCGAGCCCGGCTGCCACTGCACCACATCCTCGATTTTCTTCGCGAGCGAGAAGTCCCGGTCCGTGATCCCCTTGGCGTCGTGGCTCATCAGGCGAACCTCGACCCAGGCGTAGGACGCGGTGATGTCGGGATGGTGCCAGGCGGCCTCGGCGAGGTGGCCGACGGTGTTGATCACCATCAGCGTGCCCTTCCAGCTGTTGGTCTTGTAGGTGCGGCGAATCCAGCCGTCCTCGAGCTTCCACTTGGGCAGCTCGCTCGCGAGGCGCTTTTCGACCTCATCGGCCGGAATGACCGTCGTGGCCTTGGCTTCAGCCATATCGGCGTCCCCCTTTTGGTGAATTGCGGCGAGGCTTACACAGGCGCCCGCGGCCGTGCAACGCGGCCCCGGTTAAGGACTTAGGCTTATAGGCGCGGTTGGCGTCACACCCCCTCCACGCCTAATGTGCGATCGAAGAAACCCATGAACAGCCAAGCCGAACACGAGCGGGGAAGCCGCCAGTCGCGCAGCCCCCGGGC
The DNA here is from genome assembly GCF_042648545.1 of Chenggangzhangella methanolivorans. Lineage (NCBI taxonomy): Bacteria > Pseudomonadati > Pseudomonadota > Alphaproteobacteria > Hyphomicrobiales > Methylopilaceae > Chenggangzhangella > Chenggangzhangella methanolivorans. The sequence continues at coordinate 819,481 of NZ_JBHRXS010000006.1, read as the reverse complement.
GCTCAGCGTCACCGCGCCCGGACGGCTGCACATTGGCTTTCTCGACCTGAACGGCAGCCTCGGCCGCCGTTTCGGCAGCATCGGCGTGGCGGTGGAGCGGCCGGTGACGCGGCTCAGGATAGAGACCGCGGACGCGCTTTCGGCCGAGGGACCGGACGCCGCCCGCGTCGTTGCGACGATCGAAACGCTCGCCCGCGCCGTCCCGGAATTCGATCCGCGGCTGAAAGTCACGGTGGAGGAGGCGCTGCCCGCCCATGCCGGCCTCGGATCCGGCACGCAGCTCGCGCTGGCGGTCGGCGTCGGGGCGAGTCGCGTCGGCGGCGCGCCCATGACGCCCCACGAGGTCTCCCGCGCCATCGGCCGCGGCATGCGCTCGGCGATCGGGCTCGGGGCGTTCGAAGGCGGCGGCGTGCTGCTCGACGGCGGACAGCCGGTCGCGCCCGAGCCTGGCGACCACCGCCCGCCGCCGCTCATCTCGCGCGTCGCCGTCCCGGAAAACTGGCGCTTCATCCTGATCTTCGACGAAGGGATGAGCGGGCTCTCGGGCGGCGAGGAGACCCGCGCGATGGGTCGTTTGCCGGTGTTCCCGGAGGCGCTCGCAGATCGGCTCTGTCGCCTGACTCTCATGACGTTGATGCCCGCCGTCTCGCTCGGCGACGCGGTCGCCTTTGGACGCGCCGCGAGCGAGATTCAGCGCCGCCTCGGCGACCATTTTTCGCAGTTTCAGGGCGGACGTTTCACGTCTCCTGACGTCTCAGACGCGCTAAGCGTAAGCGAAGCTGAAGGGGCGACCGGCGTCGGACAGAGCTCGTGGGGGCCGACCGGCTTCGCCATCTTCGGCGATCCGGCGTCGGCCGAGGCCGCCGTCGCCCGCCTTCGCGCGCGTTTCGCCGACCGGACGAACCTCCGGTTCGACGTGGTGCGCGGCAACAATCACGGCGCCGTCCTGACCGAGCTTTCCGACGCGGAGGCCGGACAGGGCCGCAGCCTGCAGGAGACGTAAATGTCCGACGCCGTCCCGATCCTCCACATGATCACGCCGCTCCGGAACACGAGCCCGTTCGACGTGAACATGGCCGTCGACGCAGGCTTCTCCTCGATCGTCACCTATTCCGAGGTCGCGCTCGGCGACGTCGCTGGGCTGACGCAGGACGCGATGTTCTCGCGCTCGCCGGACGCCGCCAAGCGCACCGTGATGTTCATCGGCGGCAAGGACGCGAGCCTCGCGCTCGATCAGATGGCGGCGGCCGCCAAGGCGCTGTTTCCGCCCTTCGAGATCTCGCTCTTCGCCGACCCCTCCGGCGCCTTCACCACAGCGGCCGCCATGATCGCGCTCGTCGAGAAAAACCTCCGCGGCAAGCGCGAGGGCGGCCTGACGGGCGCCAAGGTGCAGGTCTACGGCGCGACCGGGATCATCGGCGGCATCGCGGCGGTGATCGCGGCGCAGGCCGGCGCCGACGTCACCATCGTGAGCCATCTCGTGATCGAGGACGTCGAGGCCAAGGCTGTCGACTTCAAGAAGCGCTTCGGCGTGAAGCTCAACTGCGCGGTCGCTAAGACCGACGAGGACAAAAAGGCGTTGGTCGCCGACACCGAGGTGATCCTCACCTGCGCTTCGGCCGGCATCGAGGTGATCTCGACGCCCGTTCTGGAGGCGGCCAAGAAGCTGATCGTCGCCGCCGACATCAACGCTGTGCCGCCGAACGGGATTTCCGGCGTCGGCTCGAACGAAGACGGGGTGAAGCTCGCAAACGGCGTCGGGATCGGCGCGCTCGTCATCGGGCAGGTGAAGTACCAGGTGCAGCACCAGATTCTGAAGCGCATCCGCGAGTCGGATGTGGCGTTGCAGGTGAGCTTCCCGGAGGCCTTCCAGCTCGCCCGCGAGCTTTCAGCCTGACGACGCCTACGTTGACCGACCAGCCGCCCTTCGACCTTGCGGTCATCGCGCTCTCGGCCCGGGCGCTCGCGCGCTCGGCCAGGCGCGCGGGCCTCAACGTGCTGGCGCTCGACCTGTTCGCCGACGACGACACGCGCGAGCACGCGGCGGAAGCGGTCCGCGTACCTATGCGCCGGAGCGTGGTGGCTTTTGATCGGCGGGCGTTGCTCGACGCGCTGGCGAGCCACGCTCCCGAAGGGTTGCCGGTCGTATTCGGCGCCGGCTTCGAGCACGCTCCGAACTTGATGCGGGCGATCGCGCGGCGAAATCCGGTGCTGGGCGCCTCGTCCGAGACGGTCGCGCTGCTCAAAAATCCGGAAGCTTTTGCGGGTCTGCTCGACGATCTCGGCGTCCGCCGCCCCGCCATGGCGCCCCATGGCGCCGCCGACCTGGATGCGGCCCGTTGGCTCTCGAAGCGCGCCGGAGCCTCGGGCGGATCGCATATCCGCACCGGAACCGCGGTCAGAGCCCGACGATACCTGCAGGAGCGCGTCGAGGGCCGCGCGGTCTCGGCGCTGTTTCTCGCCGACGGCGCGAAAGCGCATGTGCTCGGCTTCTCGGAACAATGGCCAGATCCCGCGCCCGCCGCGCCCTTCCGCTATGGCGGAGCGGTCGGGCCGGTCACCATCTCCGACGGGGTCGCCGCCAGCATCGACGCCGCGCTCGACCGCCTCGTCTCCGCGACGCGCCTCAAAGGCCTTGCCAGCGCCGACATGATCCTGCCGGACGACCAAAGCTTCGTCCTGCTCGAGATCAATCCCCGCCCCGGCGCGACGCTCGACGTGTTCGACCGCGGCGACATGCCGGCGCTCATAAACCTCCACATCGAGGCCTGCGCGGGCCGCCTGCCCGGCCCCCTGCCCCGGCTTGAGACCGCATTCGCCGCCGCCGTCGTCCACGCCCCAGCGACAACCCGCGCGGGCGCTGTCGCGCGTCCGCACTGGACGGCCGATTGGCCTTCATGCGACGAGACCGTCCCCGCAGGCGCGCCGTTCTGCACGGTGTTCGCCGCCGGCCAGGACCCTCTGGCCGCCCGCCGACTTCTCGAGGAGCGACGCGACGCGCTTCTCGCCCGCCTTCCATCCGCGCGTGTCCCCGCGCCCACGAACCAAAAATGGTGACGCACATGACAAAAAGACCAAGCGTGGGAACGCTCTCGGCCCCGCTCGTCGAGGCGCTCGTGCGCGACGCCGAGAGCCTTCGCCTCGGGATCGAGAAGACCTCGACCGGCGCGACGATCGTCGACGGCGGCATTTCGGTGCGGGGCGGCCTCGAGGCCGGCCGCCGCATCACCGAGATCTGCCTCGGCGGCCTCGGCCAGGCGAAGTTCGTCGCCGACAGCCGGTTCCCCGGCTGGACCACCGCGATCCAGATCACGACGCTCGACCCCGTCACCGCCTGCCTCGGCAGCCAGTACGCCGGCTGGAGCCTCTCGGAGGGCGACTTCTTCGCGCTCGGTTCCGGCCCCGCCCGCGCTCTCTGGGCCAAGGAAGAGCTTTTTGGCGAGCTCTGCTACAAGGACGAGGCGGCGACCGCCGCGCTCGTGCTCGAGACCGACAAGCGCCCGCCGGACTCGCTGATCTCCTTCATCGCCAAGGAGTGCGGCGTGTCCGAGGAGAAGCTGACGCTCATCCTCACGCCCACCACCAGCCTTGCGGGCTCGGTGCAGGTCGTCGGCCGCGTGCTCGAGGTCGCGCTGCACAAGGCGCACGCCATCCACTTCCCGCTCGAGCGCATCGTCGACGGCACGGGCGTCGCCCCGGTGCCCCCGCCGGCCGCCGATTTCCTCGGCGGCATGGGCCGCACCAACGACGCGGTGCTCTACGGCGGCGAGATCGCGCTCTATGTCGAGGGTCCCGAGGACGAGGCCGAGCAGCTCGCCAATGGCCTGCCCTCCTCCACCTCGAAGGACCACGGCCGCCCCTTCGGCGAGATCTTCGCGGGCTACAATTTCGACTTCTACGCCTGCGACGCCGGCCTGTTCTCGCCTGCGGTCGTGACGGTGACCGCGCTTTCGACCGGTAAGAGCTTCTCCGCCGGCGCGTTCGAGCCGGCGCTGGTCGAGAAGTCGTTTCGCGGCGCGTAAAGCCAGTAAGGGCGTCATCCCGGACGGCCCTCCCGGCCGATCCGGGATCGTCTTCCCACGAAGCCTCAAGAACCGCAGCGTAATCCCCCGGTTTATCCGGGGGATCCACGCCAGATCACAAAGCGCCGCGTATCGGAACAGTGGATGCCCCGGATGAACCGGGGCATGACGAGCGCTGTGGCTTCGAGCCTTTCCTGATTCCGCCTCTCCTCTTCGCTCCGGCCGGGATGACGTGCGACAAGACCCCATGATCCTCCCCGACACGGTCGTCATCTTCACCGAAAAGGCCGACTGGCACTCGAACGGTCTCGCCAAAGCCTGCGCGAACGCAGGCCTTTGCCCGATCATCCTCTCGATCGCCGACTGCGGCTTCGACGTCGCATCCGGGCGTCCCGGCCTCGTGCTGCCGGGCCTCGACGGCCGCCTGCCCGGGGCGATCTTCGTGCGGCTCGTGCCGGCCGGCACCACCGAGCAGATCACCGCGCGACTCGGCCTGCTGCACGCCGCGCGATCGGCGGGCGTGCGCGTGGTCAATGACGCCCGCGCCATCGAGGCCTGCGTCGACAAGTCGATGACCACATTCCTGCTCGCGCAGGCCGGCCTGCCGACGCCCAGAACCATCGTGACCGAGAAGCCGGAAGCCGCCGAAGCGGCGCGTAAAACGCTCGGCGGCGACGTCGTGCTGAAGCCGCTGTTCGGCGCGCAGGGCAAAGGGCTGGTCCGCCTTCGCGACGGCGACCCGCTGCCCCCGTCGGAAGACGTCGGCGGCCTCTATTACCTGCAGGAATTCGTCGCGAGCCGCGGCTCGCGCGCGGCCGGCGGCGCCCATGACTGGCGGGTGTTCGTGCTCGGCGGGAAACCGCTCGCGGCCATGATCCGGCGCTCGGACGGCTGGGTCACCAACATCTTTCAGGGCGCTGACGGCGAACCTGCAGATCCCACCGGCGCGCCCGCCGACTATGCGGTGCGGGCGGCGGCGGCGGTCGGCGCGGATTACGCCGGCGTCGACCTGATCGAAGACGAGGACGGTCGCTTCCTGGTGCTGGAAGTCAACTCCATGCCGGCCTGGAAGGGCCTTCAGACCGCGACCGGCGTCGACGTCGCGGCGGCGCTCGCCGGCGACCTCGCCCAGAAACTCGCTCGCCCCGATGCCGCCTAAGACCTTCGACCTTTCGGGCGTCGCCGAGGCGTTCGTGGCCGCGTGCCGGGCGGAGCTTTCAGCGCTCAAGCCCGGCAACGTCCACAAGTTTCGCGACGGACACGGCATGACGGTCGCGACCTTCGAACGCGCCGCGGAAGTCGCCGCCGTGCGGCTCGTGGCGGGGACCACGGTCGGCGAGCGCATCGAGGGCGCGACCCGCGCATCGCTTGGCGCTGTCGGCCTCAACGCCAATCTCGGCATCGTGCTCCTCTGCGCGCCGCTCGCCCATGCGGCGCTCAACGCCCACGGACGACCGCTCAAGTCCTCGCTCGACCATGTTCTGAAGCGCCTCACCGTCGAGGACGCCGAGGCCGCCTACCGGGCGATCGCGGCGGCCAATCCCGGCGGGCTCGGGCGCACGGACGAGCACGACGTCGCCGAGCCGCCAAGAATCACGCTGCTTGAGGCGATGGCGGCGGCGGCCGGCCGCGACCGGATCGCGCAGCAATATGTCTCCGGCTTCGAGGACGTCTTCGCGGCCGCGCGCGCCTATCGCGCGAAGGCGCCCGGCCGCGAGGCGGTGGAGGACCTTTATCTCGGCCTGCTGGCGCTGTTCCCGGACAGCCACGTGGCCCGGAAGTTCGGGGCCGAGACGGCCGAAGCGCTGCGGCGCGAGGCGGCGGCGTTCTCGGAGGGGCTGGACTTTCGCGCGGACCGCGAGCGCGCGCTCGACGCCTTCGACCTGCACCTGAAGGCGCGCGGCCTCAATCCGGGAACGACCGCCGACCTCACGGTCGCGGCGCTCTTCACCGCGGCGCTGCTTGAAGGGCCGAAAGCTCACGACCGCTGAGCCGTCCGTCATGCAGCGCGCTCGCCACCAGCGCGCCCGCGACGCCGATCCCTTGCAGCGCCCTCAGATCCTCGATCCCGCGCACCCCGCCCGCCGCATAGACGGCGCGGCCGTCAGCGCGCGACACGACGCTTTGCAGCCGCTCGAAGTCCGGCCCTGAATCGGCGCCGACCCGGCCGAGCGTCATGACGATGATTTTTTCCGGCCACAGGGACGGATCGTCATGGACGGCCGCCGGGCCGATCGGTCCCGAGGCGTCATGGTCGAGCGACAGCACGCCCTGTGAGGCCTTCAGCGCGTGGCCGAGCGTGCGGGCGTCCTCGAAGCTTTCGGACCCGATCACGGCCACGCCTTCCCCGGCTTCGCGGCGCTCGAAAAGATCCTCGACGTCGGCTGCGCCGCGATCGATCCAGAGTTCGAGGTCGGGATACGCCGCGGCGAGCGCCGCCACCGCGTGATCATGCCCCCGCCCGCCGCGGATGGCGTCGATGTCGGCGACGTAAAGCCGGCGGAACGGCGCGAGCTTCATCAGCGCGCCGGCGATCGCAAGCGGTCCCGAGCCATCGACAAGCCCTGAGCGGATCGGCTGATACGAGCCGCGCTCGCCGCGGCGGGCGTGCACGACCTCGCCGCCCATCAGGTCGATCACGGGAATGACGTCCATGGCGGCCTCCAGAAGCAGGCGAGCGCTTTAGCCTGAACTCCCGCTTGCGCGAAACCGCCGGGAGACGCAGGAAACGGATTGCGTGCTTCGAGACGCCCGCCAAGGCGGGCTCCTCAGCATGAGGAATGTTTGTGGCTTGCAGCGCTCAAACGATCCTCATGCTGAGGAGCCGTCCGGAGGACGGCGTCTCGAAGCACGCAGTTCATTTCGGCAGGGACCTTCCGTTTGCGCGTTCTCGTCTGCGAATTCGTCACCGGCGGCGGCATGCGGAGCGAGCATCTGCCGCCCTCGCTCGCCCGCGAGGGCGCGATGATGCGCGACGCGCTGCTGCGGGACCTGTCCGAGCTTGCCGGCGTCGAAGCCGTCGCCACCTCCGACGACCGGCTGGCGCCGCCGCCCTGCGGCGAGATCCACGACGTGCGCGAGCGCGACGACGTCTGGAAGGCCTGGGCTTCGCTCGCGCGCGGCTGCGACGTCGCCTGGCCGATCGCGCCGGAGACCGGCGGCGTGCTGTCCCGTCTCGCGAGACTGCTCGGCGAAACGGGCGTGGACGTCATCGGGCCGAGCGAAGAGGCGATCGCGATCGCGTCCTCGAAATTCCTGACCGCCCAGCGCCTTCGCGAACGCGGCGTCCCGACGCCGCCGGTCTGGCGCGTGAGCGCGGCGCCTGATCACACTAGCCCCGTGGTGGTGAAGCCCGACGACGGCGCAGGCTGCGACGCCACCCTGTTCCTCGAAGAACCGCCCGCGAGCATCCCCGCCGGCTCTATCGTACAGCCCTTCGTCGCCGGCGAGGCCGCGAGCCTCACCGTGCTGCGCGCCCATGGCGCGACGCGGCTGCTCTCGGCGAACCGGCAGCATGTGGCGATCGAGGACGGCGCCTTCCGGTTCCAGGGCCTCACCGTCGGCGCGATCGAAGATGCGGACGGCAGGCTCGCCGCGCTCGCGAGAGCCGTCGGCGACGCCCTCCCGGGCCTCGACGGGATTTTCGGAATCGACCTCGTGCTCGGCGCTGACGGACCGGTGGTGATCGAGATCAATCCGCGCCTCACCACCGCGTATTGCGGCCTGCGCGAGTCGCTTGGCCTGAACCCGGTTTCGCTGGTTCCGCCGTTCGACGTCGCGCCACTCGCGGCGTGGGCAGGCGCGCGTCCCGTCGAGGTGAGGCTGTGAGCGGCGAGGTCCTCGGCTGGGACGTCGGCGGCGCGCATCTGAAGCTGGCGCGCCTCGGCGGCGACGGCGCGCTTGAGGCGGTGCGCATCGTTCCCTGCCCCCTCTGGAAGGGCCTCGACGAGCTCGACCGCGCGCTGGACGCGCTCGGGGCCGACGCCCCGGCGGACGCTGTTTCGGCCGTGACCATGACGGGCGAGCTGGTCGATCTCTGGCCGGATCGCGCGACAGGGGTCGCGGCGCTTTCCGATCGGCTCTCTCAGCGACTGGGCCCGCAAACCCGCTTTTACGGCGGAGCGGACGGTTTCCTGACCGCCGGGGAAGCCGCCAAACGCTGGGCCTGCGTCGCTTCAGCCAATTGGCGCGCGACCGCCGAGGCGCTCGCGCTCGGAGGCGGCGACGGGCTGCTCATCGACATCGGCTCGACGACCGCGGACCTCATCCTGTTCAGCGGCGGCGACGTCACTGCGCTGGGCTCGACCGACGCCTCGCGGATGGCCGCTGAGGAGCTGGTCTATCTCGGCGTCGCCCGCACGCCCGTGATGGCCGTCGCGCCCCGTCTGCCCTTCGGCGGCGCCTGGATCACGCCGATGGCCGAGCACTTCGCCACCACCGCCGACGTCTTCCGCCTCACCGGCGACCTTCCCGACGACGCCGACCTCCATCCGGCGGCCGATGGCGGCGAGAAAACCCGCGAGGCCAGCGCCCGCCGTCTGCTGCGGATGGTCGGCGCGGACCTCGACGCCGAGACAGGCAGGCTGGTCGAGCCGCTGGCCCGCTGGATCGCCGAGGCCGTGCTGCGGCGGCTCTGCGACGCTGCGTCCTGCGTCCAGTCGCGGCGGGGAAGCCCTGTAACGCCGACGATCTACGGCGCGGGCGTCGGACAGTTTCTCACCGCGAGGCTGGCGCGACGGCTTGGGCTCCTGTATCGCGACGTCGGCGAACTGTGGACGGACGACGCGCGCCTCGCCGGAGCCGCCGCCGACTGCGCGCCGGCCGTCGCCGTCGCCCGCCTCTACGCCGCCGCCCTCAGCGCCTGACAGCGCGGCGGACACGCCCTCAAACGCCTGTCGAGACTTGGCTTAAATGAGCGACCGGATCTTCATACGCGGCATTCAGGTCCACGCGTATCATGGCGTTTTCGAAGAAGAACATCGGCTTGGCCAAAAGTTCTTTTTCGACGTCGACTACTGGGTGCAGGCGCAGCCTTACGCGCAGGCCGACGACTTCTCGGGCGCGGTCTCCTACACCGACGTTCATGACGCGGTGGTCGAGATCGCCAAGGGTCCGCGCATCAATCTGATCGAGGCGTTGGCCGAACAGATCGCCCAAAAGCTGCTGTCGTCCTTCCCGACGATCGAGCAGGTGCGCGTCGAGGTCCACAAGCCCGGCGCGCCGATCGCCGGCGTGTTTTCCGACGTCGGCGTCGAGATCCTCCGACGACGCGCCGGGACCTGAGCGAAATGACCGAGATCGGGCTCGGCCTCGGCAGCAATGTCGGGGACAAGATCGAGAACGTCCGGCGCGCGCTCGAACGTCTGTTCGCCGGGCCGGAATTTTCGTTCGTGGCCGCGTCCTCGATCTGGCGCACCGCCCCGTGGGGCTATCTTGACCAGGACTGGTTCGCCAACGCCTGCGCGGTCGGCCGCACGGAGCTTTCGGCCGACGAAGCGCTCGCCTTCACCCAGAGCGTCGAGGCGGAGCTCGGGCGCGAGACCACGTTCCGCTGGGGTCCGCGGCTGATCGACATCGACATCCTCTATCTCGGCGAGACGCAGGTGCGCTCCGAGCGGCTGATCATCCCCCACAAGGAAATGTTCAACCGCGCCTTCGTGCTGACGCCGCTGGCCGAGGTCCGGCCCGACCTCATCCTCGACGGCCGATCGATCCGCGACGCGGCGGCGGTCGGCGGCGACCAGGGGTTCTCGCGGCTCGCGCAGCCCTGGCGGCCGGACGGGACGGGCTGAGGCTCAGCTCTCGTCCTTGCGCGCCAGCGCGTCGAGCTCGCGGGCGATCGATTCCGGCCTGAACGGTTTTGGGACCCTGCGCTCGAGTTTGAGCTCGTCAGGGGCTTCGCCGCGGTCGGCCCCGGAGACGAACACGAACGGCACATGCTTGAGCCTGAGCTCGAGCGCGAGCGAATAGGTCTTCCCGTCCGTCACGTCGATGTCGAGAAATGCGAGGTCGAGAGGCGCGCCGTCTACGATCTTCAGCGCATCGCGGACGGAACAGGCGACCACGGTCTCGACGCTCGGCAGTCGGTCGAGCACGATCGCCTCGATTTCGAGGGCGATGACCGGCTCGTCCTCGACGATCAGGACGCGCATGCGCGGAGAACTCCACCCACAGTCGCGACGCCAGGACCGGCCGATCGCAAGACTGTCTGTCAAAGACGCGCGCGGGGCTTCTAAGGTTCCGCTTCGACGCGGACGATGCTGGGGAGAAACTCGGCGCCGCGCTCGGAAAGGAACGCGCTCATGGCGGCCGCCGGCGGAGTGAGGCGCTTGCCGGCGCGGCGCACCACATGCCATTGGCGCATGATCGGCAGGCCCTCGACGTCGAGCTGGGCGAGGCGCCCGTCGGCGATTTCGGCCGCGACGGTGTGCGCCGAAATGAAGGCGAGGCCGAGCCCCGCGATCACCGCCTGCTTGATCGTCTCGTTGGAGCCGATCTCCATGCCGCTCTTGGCCTCGACCTTGCGCTCGGCGAACAGCCGCTCCATCAGCGCGCGGGTGCCGGAGCCAGCCTCGCGCATCAGGAACACCTGGCCGGTGAGCTCATGCGGCTGCACCCGGCGACCGACCAGCGGATGGTCGATGGGCGCGACGACGATGTGCGGATGGTCGCCGATGACGGTGCGAATGGTCTCCATGTCCTCCGGCGGCCGCCCCATGATCGCGACGTCGACCTTGTCGCCGCGCAGCAGGTTCAGCACGTCGGCGCGGTTGCCGACCGCAAGGCTCAGCTCGACCTTCGGATGAGCGCGCGCGAAGGCGCCGAGCGCCATGGGCGCGAAATACTTCGCGGTCGAGACGATCGCGACCGAGACCCGGCCGCCCTCGAGACCCTTCATCGCCTCGAGCGCCGCGACGCAGTCGCGGATCGCGGACTCGATCCGGCCGACCGCCTCGACGACCTCGCGGCCGGCGTCCGTCGGGCGGAACTTGTCGCCGGAACGGTCGAGCAGCGGCAGCTCGGTCGCAGCCTCCAGTAGCTGGACCTGCATGGTCACGGCCGGCGGCGTGACGCCCAGTCGGCGCGCGGCCGCGCTCACCGCGCCCGTCTCCGCCACGGCGGCGAGCGCGCGTAGTTGTTTCACTGTCAGCGAGCGGATCAGGTCTTCAGACATACTGAAACAGCGCTTTAGGGGATTTGGCTTAGCTGAGCAATCCGTATATGAGGCTTGCAGGGCGCGGGGCGGCTTTTCGCATGCCCGTCCCTGAACCTTTATCGTGATCGACGCTTTTTCAGGCTCGCCTCCAAGGCCTTTACGACAAACTGCTGCGTTGTCGCGCAGCGGATCCGCAGGGCTAGGTGGCGCCGAGACTGGAAGGGTGCGGCGCAGGCGCGCTCAGGAGACCTTACGTGGCTGACACCATGACGCTTGAGGCCTATCTCGCCGGCTGGGCGGGCGACGACGCGGGACGCGGCGACGTCGCAAAGACGGTGCTCGCGATGTGCGAGGCCGGCCGCAGGATCGCTCTGGTCGTCGGCCGCGGCGCGCTCGAGGGCGACATGGCCGCGGCGATCGGCGGCAACGCCGGCGGCGACACCCAGAAGGCGCTCGACGTCCGAACCCACGAGATGACCCTCGAAGTCCTCAAGGACACGCCCGTCGCGCGCGTCGGCTCCGAGGAGGCCGAAGACGTCGTCGTGTTCGACGAGGGCCGCCCGCTCGCCGTCGCCATGGACCCGCTCGACGGCTCCTCCAACATCGAGACCAACGTGTCGATCGGCACCCTGTTCGGCGTGCTGCCGAACATCGGCGAGGACACCTTCCTCCAGCCGGGCTCGCGCCAGCTCGCCGCAGGCTTCATCGTCTACGGGCCCGCGACCGCGCTGGTGCTGACCGTGGGGGCCGGCACGCAGGTCTTCATGCTGGACCATGGCTCGAACGCGTTCCTGCAGACCCACAAGGACGTGAAGATCCCCGAGAAGACCAAGGAGTTCGCGATCAACGCCTCGAACCAGCGCCACTGGAACGAGCCGATGTCGGCCTATATCGCCGACTGCCTCGCCGGCGACACGGGCCCGCGCGAGAAGAACTTCAACATGCGCTGGGTCGGCTCGCTGGTCGCCGACGTCTTCCGCATCCTGGTGCGCGGCGGCGTCTATCTCTATCCGGGCGACGCGCGCGAGGGCTACGGCCAGGGCCGCCTGCGCCTCGTCTACGAGTGCAACCCGATCGCCTTCGTGTGCGAGCAGGCCGGGGGCGCGGCCACCGACGGGACGACGCGCGTTCTCGACCTCATCCCCGAGAAGCTGCACCAGCGCGCCGCGCTGATCGCGGGCTCGGCCGAGGAGGTCGAGCGGATCGCCCGTTATTACGAGCAGCCCGCGCGCTCCTCGTCGTCGTCGCCGCTCTTCGCCAAGCGCGGCCTCTTCCTGGCCTGACGGCCGGCGTCGCGCTCATGTCGGTCCGTTTTCCGATCATCTCCGTCACCGGCTCGTCGGGCTCCGGCACGACCTCGGTGCGGCAGACCTTCGAGCAGATCTTCCGGCGCGAGCACATCGCGGCGGCGTTCGTCGAGGGCGACGCCTTCCATCGCTACGACCGCGAGAGCATGCGCCGGCACGCGCTGGAGCAGGAGGCGGCGGGCAACCACCACTTCTCGCATTTCGGCCACGAGGCCAACCTGATGGCCGAGCTCGAGGAGCTGTTCCGCAGCTATTCCGAGACCGGGACAGGCCGCTCGCGCCATTATGTCCACGACCTAATCGCGGCCCAGCAGTTCGGCCAGCCGATGGGAACCTTCACCGACTGGACCGACCTGCCCGCGCCCACGGACGTGATGTTCTACGAGGGGCTCCACGGCGCGGCGATGGGCGACGGCATCGACATCGCGCAATACGCCGACCTCAAGGTCGGCGTCGTGCCGGTCATCAATCTCGAGTGGATCCAGAAGATCCACCGCGACAAGAACGACCGCGGCTACAGCGCCGAGGACGTGACCCACACGATTCTCAGGCGCATGCCCGACTACGTGAACTTCATCTGCCCGCAGTTCACCGCCACCGACGTCAACTTCCAGCGCATTCCGACCGTCGATACGTCGAACCCGTTCATCTCCCGCACGATCCCTTCAGCGGAAGAATCGATGGTGGTGATCCGCTTCCGCGATCCGCACGGCATCGATTTTCCGTATCTGCTCTCGATGATCTCCTGGAGCTTCATGTCCCGGGCGAATTCGATCGTGATCCCGGGCGGGAAGCTCGACCTCGCGATGCAGCTGATCCTGACGCCGATGATCCTGAACCTCGTCGAGAAGAAGCGGCGGGCGGAGATCGGCTGAGCGGGACTGCGCGCTTCACCTCGGCCGTCATTCGGTCTAACAGCATGTTGCGCCGCAATAGCCTGACCTGAGCGACCCGAATGTCCGATATCGTCATCGCCCCCTCGATCCTCTCGGCCGATTTCTCGAAGCTCGGCGAGGAGACCGCCGCCGTGGTCGCCGCCGGCGCCGACTGGGTGCATCTCGACGTGATGGACGGGCATTTCGTGCCGAACATCACCTTCGGGCCGGAGGTCGTGAAGAAGCTGCGCCGCTGGACCGACGCCTTCTTCGACTGCCATCTGATGATCTCGCCCGCCGACCCCTATCTCGAGGCCTTCGCCAAGGCCGGCTGCGACCAGATCACGGTCCACGCCGAGGCCGGCCCCCATCTCGATCGGTCCCTCCAGTTCATCCGCTCGCTCGGCAAGAAGGCAGGCGTCGCCATCAACCCCTCGACGCCCGAGAGCGCGATCGAATATGTGCTCGACAGGATCGACATGGTCATCGTCATGACGGTCAATCCGGGCTTCGGCGGGCAGGCGTTCATCCCCGCGATGCTGCCCAAGATCGCGAGCATCCGAGAGATGATCGGCGACCGCCCGATCCGCGTCCAGGTGGACGGCGGCGTCAGCCCTGAAACCGCGCCGCTCTGCGCGGCGGCCGGCGCCGACACCTTCGTGGCCGGCAACGCCGTGTTCAAGGACGGGCCGGATCACTACGCCCGCCACATCGCCGCGATCAGGGCGGCGGCGGACGCGGCCTCCGAGACGCAAGCCGCCTGATGGCCCTCGAGGCGCTGATCTTCGACGTCGACGGCACGCTGGCCGAGACCGAGGAGACGCACCGCCGGGCGCTCAACGACACCTTCGCGTCCTTCGGCCTGCCCTGGGACTGGGACCGCGCGACCTATCGCCGGCTGCTCCGCATCATGGGCGGCAAGGAGCGGCTGCTGCACTTCATCGAGTTCGACGGCCCCGAGGGCGCCGACCGCGCCTTCGACCGCCTCGACGAGATCCACGCGGCGAAGAACGTCCGCTACGCCGAACTGGTGCGCGACGGCGCGGTGACGCTGCGCCCGGGCGTCGAGCGGCTGTTGCGGGAGGCGCGCGGCGAGGCTCTCAGGATCGGGATCGCCACCACCACCAGCCGCCGCAACGTCGAGGCGCTGCTTACCGCGACCATCGGCGACGACTGGCGAGACCTCTTCGACGCGATCGCGGCGGGCGACGAGGCTCCGGCCAAGAAGCCGGCGCCCGACGTCTATCTGCTTGCGCTCGAGCGCCTGCGCGTCCCGCCGTCCGCCGCCATCGCGTTCGAGGACACGAGCCACGGCCTGCGCTCGGCGCGCGCCGCCGGCGTTCGCTGTCTCGTCACGCCGAGCGAGTACAGCGACGACCAGAATTTCGCCGGCGCCGCCGCGGTGTTCGACCAGCTTGGCGAGCCGACCGCTCCCGCCCGCCACCTCGCGGGCGCAGGCGCCGGAAAGGCCATGGTCACGGTCCCGCTCCTGCGCGGTCTCGCGGATTGATGGCTCACGATCGGGAGAGCGGTCGCAGGACTGGTTCAAAACCCGCGTGACAGTCGGACATTCAGGAAACCTTCGGCCACGTTCCGCCTCGCCTGTGTCGCCTTCGCGCCATGGCGGCGCCGTCCGGGTCGTGCGATGAAACGCGCAGCGTGCATGCGTAACTGCGAGGCGACCAGTTTGCTGGGATTGAGGGGGCTCAGGCTCGCGACAGCCATCGCCGGCGCGCTCGGGCTCGCCGGCTGCGCCGATCAATGGAACCGACCGCCGCTCGGCGTCGACGCGCCGACCGGGTGGAAGGACGTGCGCGACCCCAAACCCGTCTGGCCGGCGGCCGCATGGTGGCGGGGCTTCGGATCGGCGGAGCTGACGAGCCTCGTCGAGGAGGCCGAGCGCTCCAACCAGGACATCGGCGCGGCGAAGGGTCGGATCGAGCAGGCCGACGCGCAGGTGCGCATTAACGGAGCGAGCCTCATTCCGCTCGTGAGCGGTTCGGGACAGGCCAGCATGCAGCCGGCCGCGACCGGCAACCGCGTCGTCCGCCAGTATCAGCTCGGCCTCGACGCCAGCTACGAACTCGATTTCTGGGGCCGGAACCGCGCGAGCGTACGGTCCGCGCAGGCGACCGCCGTCGCGGCGCGCTTCGACGCCGAGGTGGTGGCGCTCGGCGTCACGACGAGCGTCGCCAACACCTATTTCGCGCTGATGTCCGCGCAGGAGCGGCTCGCGATCGCGCGCGGCAACGTGAAATCCGCCCAGACCGTGCTCGACGCGATCCAGGGACGGCTCGACGTCGGAACGGCGACCGCGCTCGACCGCGCGCAGCAGCGCGCCATTCTCGACCAGCAGCGCGCCACCATCCCGCCGATCGAGGAGGAGGTGCGCACCAACGAGACCGCGATCGCGCTGCTGCTCGGCCGGCCTCCGGTGCGGGTCTCGATCAAGGGCGGCAGGCTCGCGGGACTGAAGGCGCCGGCGGTGCGGCCCGGCATGCCGTCCGACCTTCTCCTCCGCCGCCCGGACGTCCGCCAGGCCGAGGCGACGCTCGCGGCGAGCGACGCCGACATCACCGCCGCGCGCGCCGCCTTTCTGCCGTCGTTCACCCTGACGGGCCAGGGCGGGTTCGAAAGCACGGCGCTAAAGACGCTGATCTCGGGCTCCAACGTCGCCTACCAGCTCGCCGCCGGCGTGACCCAGCCGATCCTCGACCAGACGCTGCCCGGCAATCTTGATCTCGCCAAGGGCCAGTTCCGCGAGAACCTCTTCGCCTATCGCAAGGCGACGACGCAGTCGCTGGTCGACGTCGAGAACGCGCTGATCGCGGTGCGCAAGAGCGCCGAGCAGGTGCGACTGCAGGAGGCGGCGGTCAAAAGCGCGCGCGAAGCCTACGACATCGCTTCCGCGCAGTTGAAGGAAGGAGCCGTCGACATCGTGACGGTCGTGAACACCCAGCAGACGCTGTTCGACGCGCAGGACAATCTCGTCACCGCGCGGCTCGCCCGCTACCAGGCGCTCGTGTCGATGTTCGAGGCGCTCGGCGGCGGCTGGGCGGGCTCGGGTCAGCCCGCCGGCTCCGTCGGCGGTCCGCTGCCGGCCTTCACGGTCTCGGCGGTGTCACGCTGATGCGGAAGCTCGTCGTCCTCCTGTTGATCGTCGCGGCCGGCGTGGCGGCGTGGAAGCTCCTGCCGGAAAAATACTGGCCGACGGCGCTTCTCGCCTCGCGGGACAGCGGCGCGGGCGCCGAGCAGCCGCGCCGCGGCGGACGGCGCGGCGGGCTTGGCGACGAACCGACGCCGGTGATCGCGACGAAGGCCGCGCGTCGGGACGTGCCGGTCTTCCTCGAAGGCGTCGGCTCGTTCCAGGCGCCCAACACGGCGACTGTCCGAGCGCAGGTCGAGGGCGTGCTGGTCGAGGTCGCGTTTCGCGAGGGACAGGACGTGAAGGCCGGCGACGTGCTGGCCCGCATCGATCCGGCGACCTATCAGGCGCAGTACGACCAGGCGGTCGCCCAAAAGGCGCAATACGAGGCGCAGCTCGAAAACGCCCGGCGCGACTTCGAGCGTTATTCGCGGCTCGCCAAGAACGACTACGGCACCCAGCAGCAGGCCGACACGGCGAAATCCACCATCGCCCAGCTCGAGGCGCAGGTCCGCTACTACGGCGCCCTGATCGACCAGGCCAAGACGACGCTCGACCGCACGCAAGTCCGCGCGCCGATTTCCGGCCGCACCGGCGTGCGCGGCGTCGACCAGGGCAACTACGTCACGGCCGGCGACGCCACCGGCATCGTCACCATCACGCAGGTGCAGCCGATCGCGGCGCTGTTCACCCTGCCGCAGCAGAACATTCCGGCGATCACCCGTGCGCTGGCGCGCGGAAGCGTCGCGGTCGAGGCGCTGACCGGCGACGGACGCACGACGCTCGACCGCGGCCGGCTCGAGGTGATCGACAACCAGGTGGACCAGACCACCGGCACGGTGCGGCTGAAGGCGATCTTCGACAACAAGGAGCTCGCGCTCTGGCCCGGCCAGTTCACCACCATCCGGACCGCGGTCGACGTGCTGAAGGACGTCGTCACGACGCCCGGCCAGGCGGTGCAGCAGGGGCCGGACGGACCGTTCGTCTTCGTGGTGAAGCCCGACCAGACGGTCGAGCAGCGGCCCGTCGAGATCACGCGGCAGGACGCCGAGCTCGCGGTGATCGCCAAGGGGCTGGAGGCCGGCGAGACGATCGTCACCACCGGCTTCGCGCGGCTCAGGACCGGCGCGAAGGTCGCGGTCGGCGCCCCGGGCGCGACGCAGGAGCCGGAGACGGATGCGCCCGGAGCTTCGGGTAGCGCGCCGTCGAGCGAGAGCCCGCAGCGCCGCGCGGAAGGCGCCGGGCGGTGAGGCTGAGAAGCGCCGCACTTCTTGTCCCGGACTTGATCCGGGACCTAGAACCGATGCCGCCCGAGGAAAAGGCGGGCCAGTCCAGGCGTCGATTTGAACCGCTGTCGGTTCTGGGTCCCGAATCAAGTCCGGGACAAGGGCGCTGTCCATGAGCGTCTCCTCGCCCTTCATCGCACGCCCCGTCGCCACCACGCTGCTTGCGATCGCGGTGCTGCTGGTCGGCGTGCTCGGCTATCTGAAGCTGCCCGTCTCCTCGCTTCCGCAGGTCGACTTCCCGACCATCCAGGTGACGACGCGCCTGCCCGGCGCGAACCCCCAGACGATGGCCAAGCTCGTCACCGCGCCGCTCGAACGTCAGCTCGGCCAGATCCCCTCGCTCGCCACAATGACCTCGGCGAGCTCCTTCGGGTTCAGCCGCATCACGCTGCGCTTCGATCTCGACCGCGACATCGACGGCGCGGCGCAAGACGTGCAGGCGGCGATCAACGCCGCGAACTCCACGCTGCCGAGCGACCTGCCCTACCCGCCCGTCTTCGCCAAGGTGAACCCGGCCAACACCCCGGTGCTGACCGTCGCGCTCACCTCCGACACGATGCCGATCCGGGACGTCTCCGACCTCGCCGACACGCTGGTGGCGCAGCGGCTGGCGGAGGTCGTGGGCGTCGGCCGGGTTTCGGTCGGCGGCGGCGTGAAACCGGCCGTGCGCGTTCAGGCGGACGTGCGGCGGCTCGCGGCCTACGGGCTGACGCTCTCGCAGCTCCGCACTGCGGTCGCGGGCGCGAGCGTCGCGGGGCCGAAGGGTTCGATCGACGGCGACCGGCAGTCCTTCACCATTTCGGCCAACGACCAGATCGAGACCGCGAAGGCTTATCGCGAAGTCATCGTCACGACCAACAACGGCGTGCCGGTGCGCCTGCGCGACGTCGCCGACGTGATCGACGGCGTCGAGGACGAGAACGTCGCGGCGACCCATCAGGGCAAGCCCGCCATCGTCATCGACGTCCAGCGCCAGCCCGGCGCCAACACGGTCGAGACCGTGGAGACGCTGCGAAAGGCGCTGCCCGAGATCCAGCGCGCCATGCCGGCGGGCGTGAAGGTCGACGTGGTCGACGACCGCACCGACACGATCAAGGCCTCGATCCACGAGGTCGAGATCACGCTCGCGCTCTCGGTCGGCCTCGTGATCCTCGTGGTGCTGGTCTTCCTGAGGACGTTGCGCGCGACGCTCATCGCCGGCGTCGCGTTGCCGCTGTCGCTGATCGCGACCTTCGCGGTGATGTGGGGGTTCGGCTACAGCCTCGACAACCTGTCTCTGATGGCGCTCGTGGTCGGCGCGGGCTTCGTGGTCGACGACGCCATCGTCATGATCGAGAACATCCAGCGCCATATCGAGGACGGCGAGCATCCTCTCAAGGCGGCCTATGAGGGCGCGCGCGAGATCGGCTTCACGATCGTCTCGCTCACCGCGTCGCTCGTCGCGGTTTTCATCCCGCTGCTGTTCATGAGCGGGCTGATCGGCCGCGTGTTCCGGGAGTTCGCGGCGACGCTGACGATCGCCGTCGTGGTCTCGATGGTGATCTCGCTCACTCTCACGCCGATGATGTGCTCGCGACTCCTGAAGGCGCCGAAGCACGGCGAGACCTCGCGCCTCGGGAAGGCGGCGGAGGCCGCCACCACGCGATTCATCGAGCGCTACCGCCGGTCGCTGCTGATGGTGCTGCGCCATCAGGGACTCACCCTGCTGGTGACGCTCGCGACGCTTCTCGCGACCGGCTGGCTCTACGTCGTAGCCCCCAAGGGCTTTCTCCCCGCGCAGGATTCAGGGCTGATCTCGGCGACGCTGGAGGCGAGCCAGGACGTCTCCTTCTCGGAACTCAAGACCCGCTCGACGACGGCGGTCGCGGAGATCCGCGAGGACCCGGCGGTGCGCAGCGTCGTCTCGGTGCTTGGCGTCGGCGAGCAGACGCCGACCTCGAACGCCGGCCGCCTGACCATCGTCCTAAAGCCCCACGCCGAGCGCGACGCGAGCGCCGAAGAGGTCATCGCGCGGCTGAGCCGCAGGCTCTCCGCCTTGCCCGATCTCTCCATCGTGTTCCAGGCGACGCAGGACCTTCAGATCTCGACCCGCGTCAGCCGCGCCCGCTACCAGTACACGCTGACCGACAGCGATCCGCGCGAACTCGCCGAGAACGCCAACAAGCTGGTGGAGCGCCTGCGCGCCTCGCCGGCGCTGCGCAACGTCGGGTCGGACGCGCGCGCGGGCGGCCTTCAGGCCAAGGTCACGGTCGACCGGATCGCGGCGGGCCGTCTCGGCGTCACCGTGCAGTCGATCGCCGACGCGCTCTACGACGCCTTCGGCCAGCGGCAGATCTCGACCATCTACGGCCAGGCCAACCAGTACCGGGTGGTGCTGGAGGCCTCGAAGGACGACGCCCGCGACGTCTCGGCGATCGGTCGGCTCTACGTCACCCCGACGGCCGCGACCTCCGAGACGACGACCTCCGCCGCGACCTCGACCAACGACACGATCCGCGCGCCCGTGCCGCTCTCGGCGGTGGCGCGGGTCGATCTGGAGCCCGCCGACCTCGTCGTGACCAACGAGGAGCAGTTCCCGGCCAACACCATCTCGTTCGACCTCGCCGAGAACGCCTCGCTCTCCGACGCCGTGGCGGCGATCGAGGAGGCCGAGGCCGAAATCGACCTGCCCTCGACCGTGGTCGGACGCTTCGCGGGCGACGCGGCGGAGTTCGCCGAGTCGCTCGCCGGCCAGCCCGCGCTCGTGCTCGCCGCCGTCATCGCGATCTACATCGTGCTGGGGGTGCTCTACGAGAGCTTCATCCACCCGTTCACGATCCTCTCCACCCTGCCCTCCGCGGGGCTCGGGGCGCTGATCGCGCTCGAGCTCTTCGGGCTCGACCTCTCGATCATCGCGCTCATCGGCATCATCCTGCTGATGGGCATCGTGAAGAAGAACGCGATCATGATGATCGACTTCGCGCTCGACGCCGAACGCGAACGCGGGATGGCGCCGCAGGACTCGATCGTCGAAGCCGCTGTGCTGCGCTTCCGCCCGATCATGATGACGACGCTCGCGGCGCTGCTCGGCGCGCTGCCGCTCGCGATCGCCACCGGCCCCGGCGCGGAGCTGCGCGTGCCGCTCGGCGTCACGATCATCGGCGGGCTGCTGCTCAGCCAGTTGCTGACGCTCTACACGACCCCGGTGGTCTATCTCGCGATGGAGCGGCTGCGCGAACGTTGGTTCGGCGGCGCGAAGCCGGTCGCGGAGCCGGCGGAGTGAGGGGCGGCGGACAAGCGCGTCATCCCGGACGGCCGCAGGCCGATCCGGGATCGTCATCCGGAAAGGGCTCCCGTCGCGCGCCTCACACGGATGACGATCCGGGCTCTCCGCTGCGCTTCGGCCGGGATGACGTCCGGGGGGGCCTCGCCTGATGTCGCTCTCCTCGCCCTTCATCAACCGGCCGATCGGCACCACGCTGCTGGCGATCGCGCTCGTGCTGGTGGGGCTCACCGCCTATATGCGCCTGCCCGTCGCCTCGATGCCGAACGTCGAGTTCCCTGCGATCTTCGTGCAGGCGAGCCGCCCCGGCGCCTCGCCCGAGATCATGGCCTCGACGGTGGCGGCGCCGCTCGAGCGCGCGCTCGGGGCGATCTCGGGCGTCACCGAAATGAGCTCGGCCTCCTCGCTCGGCTCGACCCGGATCGCGATCCAGTTCGACCTTGGCCGCAACATCGACGACGCAGCCCGCGACGTGCAGGCGGCGCTCAACCAGGCGCAGGTGAACCTGCCCTCCGACATTCCCAACCTGCCGACCTTCCGCAAGATCAACCCGGCCGCGATCCCGGTGCTGACGCTCGCGCTCACCTCCGACACCACGCCGAAGACCGAGATCTACGACGCCGCCGACAGCATTCTGGTGCAGCGCCTCAGCCAGGTGGCGGGCGTCGGCGAGGTGCGGGTGCAGGGCGCCGAACAGCCCGCGGTGCGCGTCAATCTCGACGCCGACAAGATCGCCGCCATGGGGCTCGGCCTCGACGAGGTGCGCTTGGCGATCTCGACCGCCAACGTGCTCGCCCCCGTCGGCGCGATCGAGACCGACAACGCGCAGCTTACGATCGCGCTCGACGGCGAACTCGGCTCGCGGCCTGAAAAGTACAGGGACGTCGTCGTGCGCGTGGCGAGCGGCGCGACGGTGCGGCTCGGCGACGTCGCGGAGATTTCCGCAGGCGCCCGCGACACGCGCAACGCCGGCTGGTTCAACGGCAAGCCCGCGGTGCTGCTGTCGGTGACCAAGCAGCCAGCCGCCAATGTGCTCGAGACGGTCGACGGCGTGAAGGCGCTGCTGCCGGAGATCTCCCGCTGGATTCCCGCAGGCATCGACGTCACCGTGCTCGCGGACCGCACAACGACGATCCGCGCCAGCGTCCACGACATGCAGCTGACGCTCGGCGTCTCGATCGCGCTGGTGATGCTGGTGGTGTTCGCCTTCCTGCGCCGTCTCGCGCCGACCTTCGCGGCGGGCGTCACGGTGCCGCTCGCGCTCGCCGGCTCGTTCGCGGGCATGTGGGTCGCGGGCTTCTCGGTCAACAACCTCTCGCTGATGGCGCTCGCGATCGCGGTCGGCTTCGTGGTCGACGACGCGATCGTCATGATCGAGAACGCCTACCGCAATCTCGAGAAGGGCATGGAGCCGAAGGAAGCGGCGCTGAAGGGCGCGGAGGAGATCGCCTTCACGGTGGTGGCGATCTCGCTGTCTCTGGTCGCGGCCTTCATCCCGCTGCTCTTTTTGGGGGGGCTGGCCGGCCGCCTGTTCTTCGAGTTCTCGATGACGCTGGTGTTCGCGATCGCGGTGTCGACGATCGTCTCTTTGACAGTCACGCCAATGATCTGCGGCCAACTTCTCAAACGGGAGACGAGGGAAGAACGCGCCGGCGTCATGGCGCGGATTTCCGACGCCTACGCCCGATCGCTCGAAGTCGCGATGCGCGCCCCATGGCTGATGGCGGGGCTGATGGTCGCCGCCGCCGTCTGGGCCGTGCAGCTCTACATCGCGACGCCCAAGGGCTTCTTTCCGAGCGACGACGTCGGCCTCGTCAACGCCTTCGTCGAGGCGTCGCCGGACGTCTCCTTCGACGAGATCTCAGGGCTGGTGTCGCGCGCCGCCGACATCATCGCCGCCGATCCCGCGATCGCGTCGGTCGCGCCGGCGCTCGGGGGCGGACGCAACACCTCGAACGAGGGCCGCATCCAGATGACGCTGAAGCCGCTCGGAGAGCGGCCGCCCATCCGGCAGGTGATCGAACGGCTGAGAAAGCCGTTGTCCGAGATCCCCGGGCTCAGAGTGTTCATGTCGGCCCAGCAGGAGATCCGCGCCGGCGCCCGCGAGGGGCGCTCGCAATATCAGTTCACGCTCTGGTCGCGCGATCTGAAACCCTTGCAGGAGGCGGCGCCGCGCGTCGTCGAGCGGCTGCGCAAGATAGAGGGCGTGCGCGACGTCTCGACCGACCGCGAGGCCAACGGCATCGAGCTCGCGATCGACATCGACCGCGAGACCGCCTCACGACTCGGCGTCGAGATCGAGGCGATCGACGCAGCCCTCAACACGGCTTTCGCGCAGCGCCAGATCTCGGTGATCTACGGTCGGCGCAACCAGTACCGCGTGGTGATCGAGGTCGTGCCTGAAAGGGCGCGCGACTCGGCCGACGTGCTGAACGTCTACGTGCCGACCTCGAACGGCGGGCAGGCGCCTCTCTCGGCGGTGGCGACAATGACGCGCACCGTCGCGCCGCTGGTGGTGAACCATCAGGGCCAGTACCCGTCGATCACCATCACCTATGACGCCGCGCCCGGCGCCGCTCCGGGCGCGATCCAAGAG
Source organism: Chenggangzhangella methanolivorans (assembly GCF_042648545.1). NCBI lineage: Bacteria > Pseudomonadati > Pseudomonadota > Alphaproteobacteria > Hyphomicrobiales > Methylopilaceae > Chenggangzhangella > Chenggangzhangella methanolivorans. Next base: position 795,832 of record NZ_JBHRXS010000006.1, on the reverse strand, counting down.
CAGATCACCCGCGCCGTCGCCGAACTGCGGCTCCCGGACGGGATCAACGCCGAATTCGCGGGAGACGCCGCCGAGCTAGCGCGGGCGGCCGGCAGCCAGTCGATGACCATCCTGGCCGCGCTTCTGGTGATCTATCTGGTGCTCGGCGTGCTCTACGAGAGCTACATTCACCCGCTCACGATTCTCTCGACGCTGCCGCCCGCGGGGCTTGGCGCGCTGCTGGCGCTGAACGCCGTCGGCGACGACCTGACGGTCATCGCGCTCATCGGCATCATCCTGCTGATCGGGCTCGTGAAAAAGAACGGCATCATTCTGGTCGACTTCGCGCTCGAGGCCGAGCGGAGTCGCGGCCTCTCCCCGCGCGAGGCGATCGTGGAGGCCGCGCGGGTGCGCTTCCGCCCGATCATGATGACGACATTCGCGGCGCTGCTCGGCGCGGTCCCGCTCGCCTTCGGCGAGGGTCCGGGCTCGGAGCTGAGGCGTCCGCTCGGCATCACGATCGTGGGCGGGCTCATCGTAAGCCAGGCTCTGACGCTCTACACGACCCCCGCGATCTACCTGCTGCTCGACCGGCTGCGGCGCAGACGGCGGACGGACGAGGAAGCGCTGCAACCGGCCGAGTGAAGCGCTCCCTTGTCCCGGACGTGATCCGGGACCCAGAACCGATTGCGCTGTCCGAATATCACTCTGACCGAGCCGTTTCTTCTGGCGACGACGTCGGTTCTGGGTCCCGGATCAAGTCCGGGACAAGGGACGCGCCGGAACCACCATCGTCATCCCCGGGCTCGTCCGGGGGATCCACGTCTCTGCGCGCCGCGGCCTATGACGATCGGTGGATGCCCCGGATTAATCGGGGCAAGACGACTGAGGTTCCGAGCGCCGTCTTCTTAAAGCGGTCCTGGCACGCCGCTCGTGCTCCGGCCAGGATGACGCCCCTTACGTCTTCACCTTCTGCTTCTCGCCGCCGGGCGCCTCGGCGTGGCCGCCGAACTGGAAGCGCATCGCCGACAGCAGCCGGTCCGCGAAGGTGTGGTCCTGCCGCGAGCGGAAGCGGGCGAACAGCGCGGTGGCGAGCACGTCGACCGGCACCGCCTCCTCGATCGCCGCCTCGATGGTCCAGCGGCCCTCGCCCGAATCGGCGACCCGGCCCTCGAACTCCGACAGCTCCTCGTCGCCGGCGAGCGCGGACGCCGTCAGGTCGAGCAGCCACGACGACACGACGCTTCCCCGCCGCCAGACTTCCGCGATGTCGGCCACGTCGAGATCGAAGCGCCGGTCCTCGGGCAGATTCGGCGACGCCTTAGTCTTCAGCACGTCGAAGCCTTCGGCGTAGGCCTGCATCAGCCCGTATTCGATGCCGTTGTGCACCATCTTCACGAAGTGCCCCGAGCCCGTCGGCCCGCAATGCATGTAGCCCTCGAGCACGCGCGGATCGCGGCTCTCGCGGTTCTTCGTCAGCGGGATGTCGCCGCGTCCCGGGGCCAGCGTCTTGAAAACGGGATCGAGCCGGTCGACCGCGTCCTTGTCGCCGCCGATCATCAGGCAATAGCCGCGCTCGCGGCCCCAGACGCCGCCGGACGTGCCGACGTCGACATAGTGGATCCCCTTCTCCTTCAGCGCCGCGCCGCGCGAAATGTCGTCTTTGTAGAAGGAGTTGCCGCCGTCGATGATGACGTCGTCGGCCGACATCGCCGCGCCCAGCGCCTCGACGGCGTCGGCGGTGATCTTGCCCTCGGGCAGCATCACCCAGACGGCGCGCGGGGCGGCGAGCCCCTCCACCATCTCCTCGATCGAGCCGGCCGGCGTCGCGCCTTCGCCCGCGAGCGTCGCCACCGCTTTCTCGCTGACGTCGTAGACGGTGCACTGATGGCCGTTGTCCATCAGGCGGCGAACGATGTTGCCGCCCATGCGGCCAAGTCCGATGACGCCGATATGCATGATCCCGTCCCGTGTTCGGGCGATGCCCGCCCTGTTCCGCTCGGCAGGGGGACATATGCCGCGCGATCGCCACGTCGACCCATGGCCGAGCCGGGCAGACCCGCGTCAATGCGCCGACGGCTTCGCCCCTGCGCAACGTGTTTCGGGATTGACGCGGGCGGCCATAAGGGTCTGATCTCCTCAAAAGGCCCTTAAAGAGGCCTCGGCTAAGAAACCCGGAGGAGACATGGCGTTCATCGCCGCCGCATCGGCCAGTCGCGCCGAGACCCGTGTTCCGGTCCGAGCGGCCGCCTCCCGATGAACGTCCAGGAGAGATCCGTGGCGGCCTCGAGCGAGGGGCTGCGCAAGAAGTTCGGCGCGTTGCGCGAAGGGTTGGAGGCCGGCCTCATCGGCGCCTCCGGGCTCGTCGAGCGGCTGCTGATCGGCCTGCTCACGGGCGGCCATGTGCTGGTCGAAGGCGCGCCCGGCCTCGCCAAGACGCGCGCGGTGAAGCGCCTGTCGGCTGGCCTCGACGCCTCCTTCGCGCGCATCCAGTGCACGCCGGACCTCATGCCCGCCGACCTCACCGGCACCACCGTGTGGCGACCCGACCAGGGACGGTTCGAGTTCCTGTCGGGCCCGATCTTCCACTCGCTGGTGCTGGTGGACGAGATCAACCGCGCGCCCCCGAAGGTGCAGTCGGCGCTGCTCGAAGCCATGGCCGAGCGGCAGGTGACGGCCGGCTCCAACACCTATCCGTTGCCCGACCCGTTCATGGTGGTGGCCACCCAGAACCCGATCGAGCACGAGGGCACGTTCCCGCTGCCCGAGGCGCAGCTCGACCGCTTCCTGCTGCATGTCGTGGTGGGGCTGCCGGACATGGAGTCCGAGCGCAAGATCCTCGACCTCGTCGAGCGCGAGACGTCGGGCGACAGCGAGGCGATGCCGCTTCGGCTCTCCGGAGAAGAAGTGCGGGCCGCGCGGCGCGAGGTCGCCGGCGTCCATCTCGCGCCGGCGCTCAAGGACTACATCGTGCGCATCGTCGCCGCGACGCGGGACGCCAACACGGTTCCGGACGTCAGGCGCGCGATCGAGTATCCGGTGAGCCCCCGCGGAACGCTCTCGCTCGCCGCCGCAGCCAAGGCGCGCGCCTATCTCCACGGCCGCGACCACGCCATCCCGGACGACGTCGCCGATCTCGCCGCCGACACGCTGGCCCATCGCCTCGTGCTCACCTGGCGCGCCGCAGCGGACGGCCGCACCGCGCGCGACCTCGTCGGCCCGCTGCTCGACGCGGTTCGGCCGGTGTGAGAGCGGGCGCGATGGCCGTGCAAAGCGTCGGCGTCTGATGGAGGCGGTCGCCGTTCCCGGCGTCGATCTCGACGCGCAGGCCCTGATCGGGCTGCGGCGCCTTACGGGCCGCGCGCCGAACCTCGCCACGCGCAAGCTCGCCGCGCGGCCGGGCGGCGTGGTCACGCGCCGCCGCGGACGCGGCAGCGAGACCGACGACGTCCGGCTCTGGATCGACGGCGACGACATCCGCCACATCGACAAGAACACGACCGCGCGCACCGGCGAGCTCCATGTCCGCACCTTTCGCGACGAGCGCGAACGCGCGGTGCTGCTCGTCGCCGACTTCCGGCCCGCGATGCTGTTCGGCACCCGCCGCGCCTTCCGCTCGGTCGCGGGCGCCGAGGCGCTCGCGATGGTCGGCTGGCGCGCGGCGGCCGAGGGCGGGCGCATCGGCCTGCTCGCGATCGGCGCCGGCGACCAGCCCGCCTTCCAGCGCCCCAAGGGCGGCGAGCGCGCGATGAGCGCGGTGATCGGCGTCATGGCCCGGGCGCATGCGGACGCGCTCGCCGACGTCGACCGCCCCGACCCGCCGCTCGACGCCGCGCTCGAGACCGCGGCCGGCGCTCTGCCGCGCGGCGGCCACCTGATCCTCGCCACCGGCCTCGACGAGCCCGGGGACCGCTTCGACGACGTGCTGAGGGCGGCCCGCTCGCGCATCTCCATCACGGTCCTGCTCGTGGCCGACGCCTTCGAGCGCGAGGCGCCGCGCGGCGCCTATGCGTTCGAGACCCGCGGCGGCCGCAGCGGCTGGTTGTCGGGCCGACGGCGCCCGAGCGACGGCGAAGATCCCCGGCGCGCGCGGCTCGTCGGCCTTGGCGTGCCGGCGATCACGATCGAGGCCTCGGCCGGCCCGGAACGCGTGGCGCCGTTGCTGGAGCGTCTCGATGGCCTCCGTTGATCCGCTGGACGGCCTGCGCGCCCTGCATCTGCCGGCAGAGACCACTTCGTGGCAGGCGGACCTCGGCTTCGCGGTCGCGGCGGGCCTCGCGCTCGCCCTCGTCGTTTCGCTCGCGCTGCGCCTGCTGGTTCGCCCGCGACGATCGCTGCGCGCCTCCGCCATGGAGGAGTTCGCCGCCGCCGAAGCCCTTCCGGGGCCGGACCGCCGCGCGGCGCAGGCCGCCGTGCTGAGGCGCGTCGTCCGCACGATCGAGGGCGACGAAGCCGCGCGAGCGACGGGACCGGCATGGGGCGAGACGCTCGACCGCGTGTTTCGCACGGAGCTGTTCGGCAAGGGCGCGGGCCGCGTCTTCGTCGACGGGCTCTACGCACGGCCCCCGGCCGCCAATGACGACGACCGAGCGCTCGACCGCGAGCTCGGCGCGCTGATCGCGACGCTGAGGCGCTAGCGGCGATGTGGCAGCTCTCCGCCTGGCAGCTTGCGGCGCCTTTCGTCCTGCTGCTGCTTCCCCTGCCCTTCCTCGCGGCGCGGCTGCTGCCGGCCGACGGGCGCGTCGGCGGCGCGCTGCGCGTGCCGGGCGCCATCGCAGCGAGCCACGGCGCGTCCGACGCCTCCTCGGTCGCGACCGGCGGCCGGCGCGTGGCCGCCTGGATCGCCTGGATCGCGCTGGTGATCGCGCTCGCCGGCCCCCGCGTCGTGCTCCCGGCGCAGGCGCTTCCGACCACCGGACGCGACCTGATGGTCACGCTCGACCTTTCGGGCTCGATGGAACGGACCGACTTCTTCCTCAATGGGGAGACCGCGCGCCGTCTCGACGCGATGAAGTCCGTCGCCGCCACCTTCATCCGCGCGCGCGCCGGCGACCGCGTCGGCCTCATCGCCTACGCCGACCAGACCTATGTGGTCTCGCCCCCGAGCTACGACGTCGAAGCCGTCGCCAAGGCGCTCGACGGCTTCGCGGTCGGCCTCGTCGGACGCTCGACCGCGATCGGCGACGGACTCGGCCTCGCGCTCCGCAGGCTCTCGGCCACCGACGCCAAGTCCCGCGTCGTCCTGCTGCTGTCCGACGGCGTCAACAACGCCGGCGTCTCGGCGCCGAAGGACGTGGCGAACCTCGCCAAAGAGATGGGGGTGCGCGTTCACACCATCGCGATGGGACCGCGCGACATTCCCGAGGGCGACGGCAATCCCGACGTCGTCGACGTCAAGACGCTGAGAGAGATGGCCGAGATCACCGGCGGCCAGACCTACCGGGTGAAGACCACGGAGGATCTTCAGGCGGCGATGGCGGCCGTGAACCAGATCGAGCCGACGCGAAGCCTCGCGCCGCCCGCGCCGATCTGGCGGGAGCTGTGGCCATGGCCCGCCGCGCTCGCCTTCTTCGCCGCCGCGGCGACCGCGCTCGTGAGGACGCGAGGCGGATGATCGACATCTTCGGCCTCGCGCTTCTGCGGCCATGGTGGCTGCTCGGCCTCGCGGTCGCGGCGCTCGTAGTGACGGCGGCGGTCCGGCGCTCGGGCGGCGTCGGCGACTGGCGGCTCGCGGTCGATCCGCATCTGCTCGACGCCATCGCCCGGCGCGGCGGCGTGGTGGCGGGCAAGGGGCGCGGCGCGCTCGCCGCCGCCGCGACCGTCGCGCTGATCGCGATCGCCCTTGTCGGGCCGGCGGCCGAGCGCGGAGACGCCGCGACCTTCCGCAATCTCGACACGGTCATCGTCGTCCTGGACCTGTCGCGTTCGGTCGCCGAGAGCCCCCAGTTCCGCGACGCCAAGGTGGCGGCGCTCGCGGCGGCGGAGGCGGCGGGCGCGCGCCAGGTCGCGGTGATCGCCTTTGCGGGCGACGCCTATCTGGTCGCGCCGCCGACCACCGACCGAAAGGGGCTCGAGACCACCCTGTTCGCGCTCGACGGCCAGACGGTGCCGGACTTCGGCAGCGCCCCGGCGCGCGCGCTCGGCCTTGCGCGGCGCACGCTGAAGGACGCCGGCGCGGTCGGCGGCGACGTGGTGCTGATCACCGACGGCGGCGGAATCGACGACGGCGCGCGCGGCGAGGCGCGGGGGCTGGCGGCCGACGGCAACGCGCTCCACACGCTGTTCGTCGAGCCGAAGACCGCGACCGACGGGCCGCCCGGCCCGAAGGCGACCGGGCGTCCGGAACTCGAGTCCCTGGCGAGTCTCGGCGGCGGCGCGTCCGGGACGGTCGAGGACCACCTGCCTGTCGACGAGAAACTCGCGAGCCGCCCCGCCGACCGGCTCGGCGCGGGCGCTTACGCCTCTCTCGTCTGGTACGACTACGGCCGCTGGCTGCTCGCGCTCGCGGCGGTTCCGGCGCTCCTGCTGTTCCGGCGGGGCGGCTGAGAATGGTCCGCGGCGCCCTGGTCCTTGGCCTCGCGGCGGCGTCGGTCGCGGCGGCGGCGCCGGCCGATCAGGTCGGGCGCGCGCTTTATCATTCGGGGGCGCCGTGGCTCGCGAGCCTGCTGCTCGACGGTCCTGCCTGGCAAGGCGCGACGCTTTATGCGCGCGGCCGGTTCGCCGAGGCGGCCGAGGCATTCGCGACGGCGCCCGCCGCCGACTACGACCGCGGCACCGCGCTTGCCAAAGCCGGAAGGCTGCGCGAGGCCGTCTTCGCGCTCGAAGCCGCGCTTGAGCAAGACCCCAACGACGAGGACGCCCGATACAATCTCGCGCTCGTCGAAGCCTTGCGGGCGAAGACCGAGCGCGCCGCCCCGGACGCCGCCGGCGCCGCCAACGCCAACGCCGCGCGCCAGAAGCGCGGCGGCGAAGCTCCGACCGACGCGGAGAACGACGTGAACTCGACCGGCGAAGGCGCGGCCGGCGACCGCGACTCCGGACGCGAGGCGCAAAGCCCCGGCCGCGCCCAGGTGTCCCGCGTCGGCGCCGCCCGGCAGACCCGCATCGACGAACGCGGCGGCGAGGCGCGCGGCTCGATCAGCGCGTCAGAAGGCGGCGGGCGCACGGGCGGCGAAGGCGCGAAGGTGGCCAAACCGTTCGAGGAGTTACAGAAACTGCCGAAGCTGAGCATGAGCCAGCAGGTCGTCCAGCCTTCGCCGCAATGGCTGGAGACGATCGCCGACGATCCGGGCCGCTTCATCAGCCTCAAGCTCGCGGCGGAGCGCGCCGGACGCGCGGAGCGGGGCCTGGCGGCGCCCGCGGAGACAGACCCATGGTGAGGACGACGGCTCGCCTTCTCCTGGTTTGCGCGACGGTCCTGCCCCTCGGGGCCGCGGCGCAGGAGCGCTCGATTTTCGACGACGTGAGGATCGAGGTGACGCCCGAGAGCCACGGCGTCGACCCCTATCCGAACGAGCTCGTCATGCTGCGGATCCGCGGCACGTATCGGCCGCTGATCAACATCGCGCACATGATCCAGCCGCCGCTCACCAATTTCGGCTGGACCAACCTGACGCGCGACGTCGCCTATGACGCCGAGTTCGATGGCTTTCCGGCCAAGACGTTCGAACGCGTCATCGCGATCTTCCCGGAAAAATCCGGCGAGCTCGAAATCGGCAGCTTCACCCACAAGCTCAGCGTCGTGGACGGGGCTGGCCAACGGACGCTCGAGGTGAAATCGGCGCCCATCAAACTGAAAGTCGCGGAATGGACGGGCCCCGGCGGCCCCCGCGACCCGAAACAGTGGTGGCTGCCCTCCGCCGGGGTGCGCGTCACCGACCAATGGTCGGGCGATCCCAACCGCGTTCCGCGCGGCGAGACGCTTCGGCGCACCGTCACCATCGAGGCAGACGGCGTCATGGCCGAGCAGCTCCCGCCCTCGCCCGTCATGCGCTCGCCCGGCGTCATCTCGTTCCGCGGCCCGATCGACCGCGAGACGCGCGTCACCGAGAACGGACCGGTGGCGCGCGCGGTCTATCGCTGGGACATGCGGCCGACCACCGCCTATCCGGCGATCGTGGAGCCGATCGACATCCCGTGGTTCGACACGCGATCGCGGACGATGCGCAAGGCCGTCATCCCGGCTCAGCGGATGGCGTGGGCGGTCTCGGGAGCGCCAGCTGACGCAAGCGCAGCGCCGGCCGAGGCCGCCCCGGGGCCATGGGCGACGGCGGGCGCCGGCGCGCTCGCCTTTCTTACAGGGCTTGCGCTCCTGACGATCGGCAGGCGCGGAGCCGGCGCGCCCCGGCTTCCGCCGCGCGCGCTCTACGCCATGCGGATCGCCGCATGGCGACGCGACCCGGTCGCCTTCCGGGCGGCGGTCACGCGGCTGGCGCGCGCCGAGCCGGAAGCGTCGCGCCTCTGGGCGCGAGATCCGGAGGCCCGCGCAGGCCTCGCAGAACTCGACCGGCACCTGTTCGACGCCGCGGCCGCGCCGCCGCCCGCGCTCGGGCGCCTGGGCCGCCGGATCGCGAGCGCCCGCGCGGCCGCCGTCGCGGCTGGCCGCACGGCGCGCTCAGGCCTTAAGCCGCTCGACGGTCCGGCGTGACGCCGCTTCAGACGCGCGACTTCGCCCGCATGGCGTCGACGCTCCAGGGGCCGGGGCCTGCGAAGAACAGGTAGAGGAACGTGAAGCTGTAGAGCGCCGCGAGCTCGCCCTTGTTGACGATGGGGAAGAAGCCGTTGTGCGCGTGGCCGACGAAATAGGCGGCGGCCGCCATTCCCGACAGCAGGAAAGCGGTCCAGCGGCTGAACAGCCCGATGGCGAGCACGGCGCTGCCGAACAGCTCGATGATCCCCGCGACGAGAATGAGGGGCGGCAGCGGGTCCGGTCCCGGGATCGGGAAGTCCAGGAGCTTCTGCGTGCCGTGCTGCATGAACAGCAGCGCCGCCATGATGCGCAGGATGCTCAACACGCGGGGCGTCCAGGCGGAAAGCGCAGCGTCATTCATGGGGAAGGCCTCTCGGAATCGATACGCGTCTTCCGAGAGGTTCTAGCGACCTGCGCGGCGGAAGCGAGCGCGGATCGCCGAAACGTGTGATGAGTAGCGCCGTTCGAAAATGCGCGAGCGCAAGCAGACGGCGCTGACAGCGTCGCCTATTCCGCCGCCACCGCCTGAGGCGCCGCTTCGGGAAACGTCGGATAGACGTCGAACGACCGGCCCATCTGCTTGGCGAGCGCGAGAACGGCGTCGATATAGGGGGTCGGCCGCCCGATCAGCCGGCCCATCTCCTGCACGGCCGAAAGAAGGGCGTCGAGCTCGAGCGGCTTGCCGGCCTCGAGATCCTGCAGCATCGAGGTCCGGTGCGCGCCGACCTTGGCAGCGCCGTCGATGCGCCGCTCGACATTCACCCTGAACCGGGCGCCGAGCGCCTCGCCGATCCCTTGCGCCTCCAGCATCATGTTCTTGGCGAGCGCCCGCGTGCCGGGATCAGTGGCGACGACGTCGAGCGTGGCGCGCGTCAGCGCCGAGATCGGGTTGAAGCAGAGGTTGCCCCAGAGCTTCAGCCAGATGTCGTCGCGAATGTCGTCGTAGTAGCGCGCCTTGAGGCCGCTCGCGTCGAGCGCGTCGCCGAAGGCCTTGAGGCGGTCGGACTTGGTGCGGTCGGGCTCGCCGAGGCCGAAGGCGTCGCCGTAGATGTGCTTGACGACGCCCGGCTCGACGATCTCGGTCGCCGGGTAGACGGTCGCGCCGATGACACGCTGCGGTCCGATCGCGTTCCACTGGCGATCGCCTGGGTCCACGCTCGACAGGCGAAGATCTTTGTAGGGACCCTCGAGCCCGTAGAAGTACCACCACGGAACGCCGTTCTGCGCAGTGACGACCGCGGTCTCGTCATGGAACAGCGGGGCCATGTCCTCGGCGGATTCCCAGGCCTGATGGGACTTCAGCCCGACGATCACGAAATCCTGCGGCCCGAGCTCCGCCGCAACTTTCGTCGCCGGCATCTTGGCCACCCTCTCCTCGCCGTCGATGAGGAGCTTCAGCCCGTTCTCGCGGATCGCCGCGAGATGGGGGCCACGCGCGACGAGCGAGACGTCGATCCCGGCGCGCTTCATCTGGACGGCCATGTAGCCGCCGATCGCGCCGGCGCCGTAGATGCAGATCTTCATCGCAAGCGTCCCCGTTGGCGCCCGGACCCGGTCCGCCGGCGCGTGAAGAAGGTGATGAATGCTGAAGGCGGTGCGGCGTTATCGAGCCTGGGCGAGCGCCTCGGCGATCGTGCGGCCGACGAGATGCGCGCTCGGCGCCACCCTGACCCCGGCGCGCTCGAGCGCCTTGATCTTGGCGGTGGCGTCGTCCTGCGCCCCGAAGGCGAGCGCGCCGGCGTGCCCCATGCGGCGCTCGCGCGGGGCGTGGGAACCGACCACGAGCGCGACGACCGGCTTGTTGGGCTTCACCTCGGTCAGGTAGTCGGCGACCTCCTGCTCCTCGTGGCCGCCGATCTCGCCGATGAGCACGAGCCCGTCGGTGTCGGGGTCGGCAAGGAACAGCTCGACGCAGTCGCGCATCGACATGCCATGGACCGCGTCGCCGCCGACGCCGACCGTCGTGGACTGGCCGAGCCCCGCGGCGGTGACCTGCGCCACCACCTCGCTCGTGAGCGAGGCCGAACGCGACACGACGCCGACGCCGCCCGGCCGCTCGGACCCCGTCGCCATGACGCCGAGCTTGCAGACGCCGGGCGCGAGCACGCCCTGGCTGTTGGCGCCGACGAGGCGGGTGCGCGAGCCCTTCAGCGCGTCCTTCACCCGGATCATGTCGAGCACGGGCACGCGTTCGGTGACGGCCACGACCAGCGGCGTCTCGGCCTCGATGGCCTCGATCATCGCAGCCGCCGCGGTCGCGGGCGGCACGAACACGATCGAGGCGTTGGCCTTGGTGGCCTCGCGCGCCTGAGCGACCGTGTCGAAGATCGGCAAGTTGAGGTGGGAGCGCCCGCCCTTGCCCGGCCGCACGCCGCCGACGACCCGCGAGCCGTACTCCATCATCGACGCGACGTGATGGGTGCCGGCCCAGCCGGTCACGCCCTGCGCCACGATCGTGGTGTCCTTGTCGAGCAGGATCGCCATCAAGCCCTCCCAGCCGCGACCGCGACCGCCCGGGTCGCAGCCTCGCCCATGTCGTTCGCCTCGATCACCGCGCAGCCGAAATTCGCGAGCCGCGAGCGCGCGAACTCCGCGTTCTGGCCCGCGAGCCGGATCACGATCGGAAGCTTCCGGCCCGAGCGGCGGAGCGCCACCCCGAGGCCTTCGGCGATCGTGTCGCAGGACTGCATGCCGCCGCCATGAACGTTGATCAGCAGCGTGCGGATCTTCGGATTGTCGAGCAGCAGCGCGAAGCCGTGAGCGATGTCGAGGCTGCGCGCGGTGGTGCGCACGTCCATGAAGTTGGCGGGCTTGCCGCCCGCCGCCATCACCATGTCGAGGGTGGCGAGGCCAAGCCCCGCGCCGTTCGACACGAGGCCGATGTCGCCTTCGAGCTGGACGAAGTTCAGCTGGTCGCGATGCGCCGACAGCTTGGTGCGCGCCGCCTCGTCGTCGTCCCGCAGGGAGGCGAGGTCGGGATGACGGAACAGCGCGTTGTCGTCGAGCGTCATCTTGACGTCGAGCGCCTTGAGCTCTCCCGCGGAGGTGACCGCGAGCGGGTTGATCTCGATGAGCGCGGCGTCGAGCTCCACGAAGGCGCGGCGCAGTCCCTCGACGAGGTCGCAGCCGGGTTCGATCTCGGCGCCCTTGAGGCCGATCCTGCCGAGGAAAGCCCCGACCGCCTCGCGATCGATCCCGCCCGTCAGCGGCAGCGCGACGCTTTCCTGCTTGAGCACGCCGCGGCGCGCGCGTTCCTCGACGCCCTCGCCGCCGTCCTCCGCGCCGATCGCCACAAGGCCGCCGACCGAAGGATCGACGAGCAGCGCCAGATGAATGGCGCGGTCGCTCGTCACCGCCTCCTCGACATAGACGCGGCGCACGGTCTCGCCGCCTTCATCGGTCTGGGCCGTGACGAGGCGCTGGCCGATCATGTCGGCGGCCGCCTTGCCCGCCATCGCGGGGCCGTGGACGATCTTGACGCCGCCGGCCGCAAGCCGCTCGCCGGCGCGGATCTGCGCCTTGACCGCGATCTTGGCCGCGCCGAGGTCGCGCGCGACGGCCTCCGCCTCGTCGGGCGTCAGCGCCACGAAGCCGCGCGGCGCCGGCAGGCCGTAGTCGGCCAGCAGGCGCTTGGCCTGAAACTCATGAAGCCGCATCGTACGCGCCTCCTTCCCTTGGACGGACGCGCTGACCGCGCCTCGTTGTCTGGCATATTAAATACCAGTTCGCGTTCAGCGCAACTGAACCGAAAGTCGCGGGGACGCGATTTTGACTGACGTTACCGCCATTCAGTCGAAGATGTCGCCGTGCTCCTCGACATAGGCGGCCAGGCCGAGCGTGTGCTCGCGCGACAGCCGCTCCGCCGCGTCGACGTCGCGGCGCTCCAGCGCCTCGATGATGGCGAGGTGGTCGGACATCGACTTGGTGGCGCGGTCGTCGCGGCCGATGGTGATCTGCCGGATGCCGCGGACATGCATGAAGATGTTCGAGGTGATGTCGATCAGCGCCGACGAGCCCGACAGCTGCACCAGCGTCTGGTGAAACTCGATGTTGGCCGCCGAATACTCGTTCAGGTAGTCGGCCGGCTTGTGGCCCTCGTCGAAGCTCTCGAACAGGCGACGGAGCTTGGCGATGCCGGCGTCGCTGGCGTTGGCGACGGCGAGCCGCGCCGCCATGCTCTCGAGCGCCGCCCAGGCCTGGACCATCTCGATGACTTCGACGCGGGTCTTCCGCAGCACCATGATGCCGCGGCGGGGCACCGACTTCACGAAGCCCTCTTGTTCGAGCATCGCCACCGCCTCGCGCACCGGCGTGCGGCTCACGCCGAGCTTCTCCGACAGCTGCCGCTCGTCGAGCCAGGTGGCTTCCGACGAGGAGTAGATGTCCATGTTGACGATGGCCTGCTTCAGCGCGGCGTAGACCTTGGTCTTGTAGGTCTGTTCGGGCGCGAACTTCTCGAGGACGAAGGCCCCGCTCGTGTCTTCGGCCATCGGCGTCGTCATCGTCGATCTCACGGAACACGCGCTCCCAAAGTCTCAGCGTCGGCCGCCCGCTCGGCTTGACGCATCGGGACCGCGCGCGACGGGCCCGACCACAAGTCTAAGTGGCGAATCTTGCGCTTCGCCATAGCAAAAAGGGCGACCCTTGGAGCCGCCCTTTTCAGGTTTTATGAGTTATATGACGGGCGCTCTTCAGGTGTCCATTGCCAGAAGGACGCGCCCCCGCCCCGCCCGAACAGCTCGGCGGAGCAAAACAAAAAGCCCTCATCCGCGCGACGGAGCCGCTTTGGGCTCGCCGCCGGCCGTCCAGGGAGATGGAACGGCCGCCTGTGAGGCGTCCGTCCGCGCCCCATGCGCGCGGACGGACCAGGACGGATGAGGGAAGTCCGCCGACGACGCGGAAAGGCTCAGGCCATGACGAGACCCGCTCCCCGCGCCCACTGATACTTCGCGCCCAGCACCTCGACCGGGGTCTCGGCCGTGCAGGGGCGGGCCACGACGCCGTGGCCGTAGAGTTTCTCGCAGGCCGCCTCGACCTCCGCCTCGCCCGCCAGCCAGGCGACGATCGGCTTGTCGACGCCCTTCGCCCGCATTCCGGCGACGAGCTCGATCAACTGGTCGGCGAAGGCGAGCGGCGACGCCGCCGTCTGACCCCAGCCAAGGACCAGCGCATGCACGGCCTCGTCCGCGAGCGCGGACTGGACGGCCTCGCGATAGCTCTCCGACGGCGAGGGTTCCGCGACCTCGACCGGGCTCTCTCCGGCGTCTTCCCGCAAAGCCAGGCCTTCGAGCTCCGCGCCGAGACCTTTGGGCGCCTCCATCAACGTCAGCCCGCTGTCGAGGCAGGCGTCCGACAGCAGCGCTCCCAGGCCGCTTGATGCGCTGATGACGAGAACGTTCTCGCCCTTCGGCGTCGGCAGAGCCGGCAGGCCGCGCGCGCAGTCGAGCATCGAGCGGAGCGAGCGAGAGCGGATGACGCCCGCCGCTCTCAAGAGGTCGTCGTAGATCTTGTCCCGCGCGTCGGTTTCGGCCCGGTCCGCGACAGCGTCCGAGGCCCTGCGTCCCGCCTTCAACACGAGAACGGGCTTTGTCTTGGAGACCCGGCTCGCGACCTCGACGAAAGCCCTTCCGTTCAAGAGCTCCTCGCACTGGATCGCGATGACCGAGGCGGCCGGCTCTTGTCCAAAGAAAGCGAGGAGATCGGCCTCGTCGATCTCGGACGCATCGTCCAGACCGACGACCGCCGAGACGGCCATGCCGGTCGAGCGGGCGAAGCCGATGATCGACGTCGCCACAGCGCCGGACCGGGAGGAGAACGCCGCTCCGCGTCCGCCGGAAGCGCCCGCCGGGAGCTTCGCCGCGCCGGCGCTGACGCGCAGATCGACGGAAGAGTTCGTCGCTGCGACGTCGCGCCGGCCCCGCTCCCCGCGAGGCCGGAAATCGCAGACGATGCGCGCGTCGACCGCGGTCGCGAAATGCTCGGCTGCGAACACCGGGTCGAGATCGATCCTCAGGATGTCCGGACAGTCGCCGATGAGGGCCGACACGTTGACGAGCAGGTCGGCGAGTTCCTCCCGGTTCACGGGCGGAGAGCCGCGGAGGCCGTCGAGCAGCTCCTGCGCCCGGATCGACGAGACCATGCCGAGCGCCTGCTCGTGGCTCACCGGCGCAAGGTGAAAGGTCCGGTCGCCCAGAACGTCGCCCAACGCGCCGCCGAGACCGAAGGCGACCAGCTTGCCGAAAGACGGGTCGGACTCAGCGCTGATCCGCGCGTCGACCGCGCCCGAGGGCAGCATCTGCTGGATCTGGACGCCGGCTATGATCGCCTCGCCGGCATGGCGATAAGCGTTGCCGACGATCCGCTCGAAAGCCGCGCGCGCCTCGCTGTCCGACTTCACGCCCAGGACCACGCAGCCCGCATCCGACTTGCGCAGGATTTCGGCCGAGACGATCTTCATCGCGACCGGATAGCCGATCGAGTTGGCGAGCCGCGCGGCCTGGTCGGCCGACGTCGCAAGCCCCTCCTTCGGCAAGGGGATGCCGTAGGCGTCGCAGAGAACCTTGGCTTCCGGCGCCGTCAGAGCCGTGCGGCCCGCGGCGCGCACGCCGTCGAGAACCGCGCGCACGCTTTCGGCGACGTCCAGTGAGGCGGCCCGGGCGCTTTTCGATGCGATCGGCGTCACGGCGTCCCCGGGTCTCCTGAAAAGGCCTCGATCGGACCGTTGTGCCGGCTGCTGCGGCCAGATCCTCAGGCCGCATGAACGGCGGCTGACGACTGGCATTTGGCATGCCAGACCCTCGCCTTGTCAAGCGCCGCCGTGACGAAACGGTTCGAAAACTTTCGATCAACTCTCGGTTACGCCGCAACGCAGCAAAACGCTGGCGCGTGATCGAGCGCCGCCATGCCGTCTACTTGGGGAGATCTTCGAGCAAGGCGCGATCGTTCCACGGGGCGCTCGCGTCGACGCGCCTCCAGGCGGCGTCAGACAAGAAAACAGCGCCTCGCCAACCCTGGCGAAGCGCTGCTTTTAAGCGCAGGGCTCAGAAGCCGAAGGCGGCCTCGATCGGGCCCTTGGGCAGCGGCACGAGGAACCAGATCTCGAACATCACGAAGCTGACGCCCGAAATTCCGAGCGCGACCGCAAGCGACTTCCAAATCGGGAACTTGCCGAAGAAGTACATGAAGGCGGCGATATAGATGGCCGAGGCCACATAGATGCCGATGTAGCTCGTGGCGAAGACGTAGATCAGCGCCGGCACAAAGATCGCCGACATGCGCAGCACGCCGGTCTTCGTGGTGAGCGTCTCGTCGGCTTCAGCCTTCGAGATGACGGCCCGGGCGAGGTTGATGGCGCTCGAGATCGCCATCACGACGGCGATGTAGAACGGGAAGTAGCCAGGGGCCGGCCCCTCGTTCGGCCGCCAACTGAAGCCGAGCCGGGTCGCGTCCTTGATGACGATGGCGGAGGCGACAAGGAACAGGCAGGCGACGACGATGTCGGCCGTCCTGTGACTGACGAGAGCAGGCTCGTCGTCGTCCTTGCGGGGTTCGGTGATGTCGCTCATCGGTGAAACCTCGTCGCCTCCGGTCGTTCTTCGTCAGGCCTCTGCGGGCCCGTTGCTGGTTACTGCGAGGCCGCGAGGAAACCCGCGCCCTGCATCAGTTCCTTGTGCTTGGCCTCGGTCGCGGCGAGCCACTTGTCGAACTCGGGCCCGGTCATGAAGGTCTGGTTG
Source organism: Chenggangzhangella methanolivorans (assembly GCF_042648545.1). Taxonomy (NCBI): domain Bacteria; kingdom Pseudomonadati; phylum Pseudomonadota; class Alphaproteobacteria; order Hyphomicrobiales; family Methylopilaceae; genus Chenggangzhangella; species Chenggangzhangella methanolivorans. Next base: position 779,431 of record NZ_JBHRXS010000006.1, on the reverse strand, counting down.
AACGCGCCCTTCTTCATGAACTCCTTCCAGTCCTCGGTCGCCATGACCTTCTTGAAGAGATCCACGTAGAAGGCGACCTGCTCGTCGGTCGCGCCGGAGGTGGTGAAGATGCCGCGCAGCATCTGGTACTCGACGTCGAGACCAGCCTCGTGGCAGGTCGGGATGTCGCTCCAGGCCATGTCGTCCGTCACCTTGTCGGTGTAGGTCGAGCGCTTGGCGTCGAAGATGCAGAGCGGCTTCAGCTGCTTGCCGCGCCACTGGGCCACCGCCTCGATCGGGTTGTTGACCGAGCTGTCCACATGGCCGCCGACGAGCTGCACCGCGACTTTGCCGCCGCCGTCGAAGGGCAGATAGGTGAAGTGCTTGTCGCCGAGCTGCTTCTCGATCGCCGCGGTGATGATCTGGTCTTCCTGCTTGGATCCGGTGCCGCCCATCTTGAACTGGCGGTCGGGCGCGGCCTTCACCGCGTCGATGTAGGCCTTGGCGTCGGCGTAGTTCTTCTCGACGTTGGTCCACAGGATGAACTGGTCGAGCGCGAGCATCGCGACCGGCCTCATGTCCTTGTAGGAGAACGGCGTGCCGGTCCCGAGCGGGGTCGTGAACAGGTTCGACAGCGTGATGATGATCTTGTGCGGATCGCGCGCCGAGGACTTCATTTCCAGGAAGCCTTCGGCCCCCGCGCCGCCGCCTTTGTTGAGCACGACGACGGGCTTCTCCATCAGATTGTTCTTCTGGATCACGCCCTGGATGAAGCGGGCCATCTGGTCCGCGCCGCCGCCCGTGCCGGCCGGGATGATGAAGGTGACGGGCTTCGTCGGTTCCCACGCGGCCATGGCGGCGACCGGCGCGGCGAGGACCGCGACGCCGGCCGCAAGCGCGAGCGCGGTCTTCTTGAGTGTGTTGGTGAGCATGCGCAGTCCTCCCAGGTCGCCGCTTGTTTCGCGGCTTTCGCCTTTGAACTCGTGTCTCGGGGGTTTGGCGCGCCAAATCCCAAGGTCATGCATCCTCACGCGGCGGCGCGCGCCGCGTCATCACCTTTCTTGTTGAACAGCATTGATACCAATGGCCAAAGCGCGAGGATCACGCCGAGCGTCATGATCGAGCCGCTCAGCCAGTTGTGCCAGAAGATGGTGACGTCGCCCTGGCTCGACAGCATGGCCTGGCGGAACGAACTCTCGGCCTGGTCGCCGAGCACGAGCGCAAGGACCAGCGGCGGCAGCGGGTAGCCGAGCTTGGTGAAGAAGTAGCCCATGACGCCGAAGACCAGCATCATCCACACGTCGAACATGGAGTTGTTCACCGTGTAGGCGCCGATGGCGCAGACCACCACGATGGCGGGCGCCACGATCGAGAACGGCACCCGCAGGATCGCGGCGAAGAGCGGCACGCAGGTCAGCACGATCACGAGGCCGACGAGGTTGCCCATATACATCGAGGCGATGAGGCCCCAGACGAACTCCTTCTGCTCGACGAAGAGCAGCGGGCCGGGCTGAAGGCCCCAGATCAGCAGGCCGCCGAGCAGCACGGCCGCGGTCGGCGAACCGGGGATGCCCAGCGTCAACATCGGCAGCATCGCGGCCGTGCCGGCGGCGTGGGCCGCGGTCTCAGGCGCCACGACGCCCTCGAGCTCGCCCTTGCCGAAGTTGCGGCCGTTCTTGGAGAAACGCTTGGCGAGGCCGTAGCCCATGAAGGAGGCGGGCGTCGCGCCGCCGGGCGTGATGCCCATCCAGGCGCCGACGATGCAGCTGCGCAGGAAGGTGAACCCCATCTTGGGCAGCTGGCGCCAGGTGCGGATGACCGCGTCCATCTTCAGCTTGGCGGCGGCGCCGCGGAAGCTCAGGCCCTCCTCCATCGACGACAGGATCTCGCCGATGCCGAAGAGACCGATGACCGCGACCAGGAACTTGAAGCCGTTCAGCAGCTCGTCATAGCCGAAGGTGAGGCGCAGCGTGCCCGTCACCCCGTCGAGGCCGACGGAGGCGAGCGCGAAGCCGAGGCACATCGAGGCGAGCGTCTTGAACGCGGAGCCGCGGCCCATGCCGAGGAAGCTCGCGAAGGTCAGGAACTGGACCGCGAAGAACTCAGCCGGGCCGAAGCGCAGCGCGAACTTGGCGATGACAGGCGCGAGGAAAGTGATGAGGATGACGGCGAAGATCGCGCCGACGAAGGACGAGGTGAAGGCCCCCACCAGCGCCTCGTCGGCCTTGCCCCTCTGGGCCATCGGATGGCCGTCGAAGGTGGTGGCGACCGACCATGGCTCGCCTGGAATGTTGAAGAGGATCGAGGTGATCGCCCCGCCGAACAACGCCCCCCAGTAGATGGAGGTGAGCATGATGATGGCCGAGGTCGGATCCATCGAGAAGGTGAGCGGAAGAAGAATGGCGACGCCGTTGGCTCCCCCGAGCCCCGGCAGCACCCCGATCACCACGCCCAGAACGATGCCGAGCACCATGAGCATGATGTTGTAAGGCGAAATCGCGACCGCGAATCCGCCCAGCAGGGAGCCAAGCTCCTCCATGCGCGTTCCTCCACCCCGATGGCCGTCTTTACTGGCCGGGCGTTTCTCGCCCGATCCCGACGTGCTCTGACAAAGACGCTATCTGTGGCTGAACTGGTATGCAATATGCCTTTTTACGTTGCATTGCAGCAGCCGAGCCACGTGTAAAACGATAGTTGCAAGCCGAAATCGGCTCGGTATATGGTATGCCAAGAACCACGGGCCCGCAGAGACCGGCCCGACGCGGGACGAGGCGCCTCTTTCCATGGCCAACGCCGACCTGGACATCCAGCCGATCGACGATTCGCCGAGCCTCAAGTGGCGCGCCTACGACGCCTTAAAGAGCGCGATCGCGGGGATGGATATCTATCAAGAAGACGCACAGCTGCGGCTCGACGAGCGTGCTCTGTCGCTCCGCTTCGGCGTGAGCCGCACGCCGCTCCGAGAAGCTCTTGCGCAGCTTGAGCTGGAGGGCCTCGTGCGCATCGTCCCTCGCCGCGGGATCTACATCGCGCGCAAGACCAAAGTTGAAATGCTCGAGATGATCACGGTCTGGGCCGCGCTCGAGAGCATGGCGGCGCGACTGGCCGCCGAAGTCGCGACCGACGAGGAGATCGTGAGCCTCCATGCGCTGGTCGACGGCTTCAACGGCGCGGACGTCGGCAGCCACATGTTCGAGTATTCGGACGTCAACATCCGGTTCCATCAGGCCATCATTTCGCTATCGCGCTGCAAGATGATCGAGGAGATGGCCAACGGCCTCTTCGTGCACGTTCGCGCGATCAGGCGCCGGACGATCTACGAGCGCGACCGGGCCAAGCGGTCCGTCGTCGACCACAAGGACATCGTCGAGGCGATCGAGGCGAGAAACGGCGAACGCGCCGAACGTCTCGTTCGCGAGCACACGCTCAAGCTTCGCGAGCATGTCGACCGTTTCGTGACGCTGGACTGAACCGGCGCGCGGCGAACCCAAAGAAACGAAGGGCTGGAGGAAACACCAATGAGCAGCGTGGCCGTACTGAAGACCGTTGAAGAGCCGCAGACCGAGCAGGAGCTCACCGACGGCTTCCATCTCGTCATCGACGCCCTGAAGCTGAACGGCATCGAGACGATCTATGGCGTCCCGGGCATTCCGATCACCGACCTCGGCCGCATGTGCCAGGAAGAGGGCCTGCGCGTCATCTCGTTCCGCCACGAGCAGAACGCCGGCAACGCCGCCGCGATCGCGGGCTTCCTCACCAAGAAGCCGGGCATCTGCCTCACGGTTTCGGCCCCGGGCTTCCTGAACGGCCTGACCGCCCTCGCCAACGCCACCACCAACTGCTTTCCCATGATCCTGATCTCGGGCTCCTCGGAGCGCGAGATCGTCGACCTCCAGCAGGGCGACTACGAGGAGATGGACCAGCTCGCGATCGCCAAGCCGCTCTGCAAGGCGGCGTTCCGCGTGCTCCACGCCGAGGACATCGGGATCGCCGTCGCGCGCGCCATCCGCGCCGCGGTCTCGGGCCGTCCGGGCGGCGTCTATCTCGACCTGCCCGCCAAGCTCTTCGGTCAGGTGGTCGACGCCGCGAAGGGCGAGGCCTCGCTCGTCAAGGTGATCGACGCCGCGCCCGAGCAGATCCCGGCCCCTCACGCGGTCAAGCGCGCGCTCGACCTGCTGAAGGGCGCCAAGAAGCCGCTGATCATCCTCGGCAAGGGCGCGGCCTACGCGCAGGCCGACGACGAGATCCGCGAGCTCGTCGAGAAGTCCGGCATCCCCTACATCCCGATGAGCATGGCCAAGGGCCTGCTGCCCGACAACCATGAGCTTTCGGCCGGCGCCGCGCGCTCGACCGTGCTGAAGGACAGCGACGTCGTGCTGCTCGTCGGCGCGCGCCTCAACTGGCTGCTCAGCCACGGCAAGGGCAAGCAGTGGGGCGAGCCGGGCTCGAAGAAGTTCATCCAGGTCGACATCGAGCCGCGCGAGATGGATTCGAACGTCGAGATCGCGGCTCCGCTCGTCGGCGACATCGGCTCGGTGGTGAAGGCGCTGCTGGCCGGCATCGACAAGAGCTGGCCGGGCGTGCCGTCCGAGTGGACCTCGACGATCAACGCCAAGAAGGAAGCCAACATCTCCAAGATGGCGGCCAAGCTCGGCAAGAACGCCGCCCCGATGGACTTCCACGGCGCGCTCGGCGCGCTGAAGCAGGTCATCAAGGAGCGTCCGGACGCGATCCTCGTGAATGAGGGCGCCAACACGCTCGACCTCGCCCGCGGCGTGATCGACATGTACAAGCCGCGCAAGCGCCTCGACGTCGGCACCTGGGGCGTCATGGGCATCGGCATGGGCTTCGCGGTCGCGGCCGCGATCGAAACCGGCAAGCCGGTGCTCGCGGTCGAGGGCGACTCGGCCTTCGGCTTCTCCGGCATGGAGGTCGAGACGATCTGCCGGTACAATCTCCCGGTCTGCATCGTCATCTTCAACAACAACGGCATCTATCGCGGCACCGACACGGACCCGACGGGCCGTGACCCGGGCACCACCGTGTTCGTGCCGGGCGCGCGCTACGACAAGATGATGGAGGCTTTCGGCGGCGTGGGCGTCAACGTCACGACCCCGGACGAGCTGAAGCGCGCGGTCGACGCCGCGATGGACAGCGGCAAGCCGACGCTCATCAACGCCGAGATCGATCCGGCGGCGGGCAGCGAGAGCGGCAACATCGGCAGCCTCAACCCGCAGAGCGTCGTCAAGAAGAAGAAAGCCTGACCTCTAGCTTATCCTAAAGTCTGCACTGCGGCCGCCGGCGCAAAACGCCGGCGGCCGTAAGATCAGGTATAGGGTATGCCAGAGACGAATTGACGGCGCGCGTTCCGCGCGGTCATCTAAGCGTCAAGGCGCGCCGGCGGACGACGCGCGACGCATTACAGGGAACACATCATGGAAAAGGCTCTCCAGGGCGTCCGCATTCTGGACTTCACGCATGTCCAGTCGGGCCCGACCTGCACGCAGCTCCTCGCCTGGTTCGGCGCCGACGTCATCAAGGTCGAGCGCCCCGGAGCCGGCGACGCGACGCGCCAGCAGCTTCAGGACATTCCTGACGTGGACAGCCTCTATTTCACGATGCTGAACCACAACAAGCGCTCGATCACGATCGACACCAAGAATCCCAAGGGCAAGGAAGTGCTCTGGCGGCTGGTGAAGGAGTGCGACGTGCTCGTCGAGAATTTCGCGCCCGGCGCGCTCGACCGCATGGGCTTCTCCTGGGAGAAGCTGCAGGAAGCCAACCCCAAGCTCATCGTCGCGTCCGTGAAGGGCTTCGGCCCCGGCCGCTACCAGGACTGCAAGGTCTATGAGAACGTCGCGCAGTGCGCCGGCGGCTCGGCCTCGACCACCGGCTTCCGCGACGACATCCCGATGGTGACCGGCGCCCAGATCGGCGACTCGGGCACGGGCCTCCATCTCGCGCTCGGCATCGTCACGGCGCTCTACCACCGCACCCATTCGGGCAAGGGCCAGCGCGTCGACTGCGCCATGCAGGACGCCGTGCTCAACCTCTGCCGCGTCAAGCTGCGCGACCAGCAGCGTCTCGAGCATGGCCCGCTCAAGGAATACAGCCAGTTCGGCGAAGGCGTGGAGTTCGGCGAGGCGACCCCGCGCGCCGGCAACGACTCGGGCGGCGGCCAGCCGGGCCGGATCCTCAAGTGCAAGGGCTGGGAGCACGATCCCAACGCCTACATCTACTTCATCACCCAGGCCGCGGTGTGGGATCCGATCTGCGACATCATCGGCGAGCCGGGCTGGAAGACCGATCCGGGCTACGCCACCCCGAAGGCGCGCCTGCCGCACCTCAACGAGATCTTCACGCGCATCGAGGCGTGGACCATGAAGCACGACAAGTTCGAGGCCATGGACATCCTCAACGAGTACGACATCCCGTGCGGTCCGATCCTGTCCATGAAGGAGATCGCCGAGGACGAGGCCCTGCGCGCGACCGGAACCGTGGTCGAGGTCGATCATCCGACCCGCGGCAAGTATCTGTCGGTCGGCAGCCCCATCAAGCTGTCGGGCAGCCCTGTCGAGGTCACGCGTTCGCCGCTGCTCGGCGAGCACACCGGCGAGATCCTGAAGGACGTTCTGCGCTACAACGACAACGAGATCGCCGAGATCGAGAACTCCGGCGCGGTCGGCCAGGTGGCCAAGCTCGCGGCCGAATAGGTTCAGCCTGATCCCTGCTTTTTAAGCCCGTCGCGCCTCGGCGCGGCGGGCTTTTGCGTTAAAACGCGTGCGGAAGCGAACTGCGTGCTTCGAGACGCGCCTTTGGCGCTCCTCTGCATGAGGTCGGTTTGGAGATTTTCAAACGGTCCTCATGCTGAGGAGCCGGCCCGCGAGGGTCGGCGTCTCGAAGCACGCAATCCGCGTCGATCGAGAAAAGACAGGGATCAGCCACCATGCGCATCGTCGTCCACGGACAGCAGGCTTTCGGCAAGGCCGTGCTCGAGGCGCTGCTTGCGCGCGGAGACGAGGTCGTGGCGGTCTATGTGGCGCCTGAAAAGGAAGGCCAGAAGGCCGACCCGCTGAAGGAGGCCGCCCTCGCCGCCGGCCTCGAGGTGCGCCAGCCCTCGTCCTACAAGGACGAGCAGGTGGCGGAAGAGTTTCGGGCGCTGAAGCCGGACCTGCAGGTGATGGCCTTCGTGACCCTGTTCGTGCCGTCGGGGTTCCTCAACATCCCGACCCACGGCTCGATCCAGTATCATCCGTCCCTGCTGCCGGCCTATCGCGGCGCCTCGGCGATCAACTGGCCGATCATCAAGGGCGAGACGCAGACGGGCCTTTCGATCTTCTGGCCCGACGACGGCCTCGACACCGGCGACGTGCTTCTCCAGAAAACCACGCCGATCGGCCCCAAGGACACGCTCGGCTCGGTCTATTTCGACCGCCTGTTTCCCATGGGCGTCGAGGCGATGCTCGAGGCGGTCGATCTCGTGAAGGCCGGCAAGGCGCCCAAGATCAAACAGGACGAGGCGCTCGCGACCTATGAGGGCCTCTGCCGCGCGGCGAACGCCAAGATCGACTGGGGCAAGCCTTGGGAGCAGATCGACCGTCTGATCCGCGGCTGCAATCCGGCGCCCGGCGCCTGGACGACGCTCAACGGCAAGACGGTCAAGATCCTCGACGCGACGCCGATGCCCGCCAAGACCCCGAAGGAGATCGGCGGCAAGCTCGGCGAGATCGTCGCCGTGGAGGAAGACGGGTTTCAGGTCGTCTGCGCCGACGGCCGCATGAAGGTCACGCGCGTTCAGCCCGAGGGCGAGGCCAAGGCGCCGGCGGGCGACTTCGCCAAGGCCGAGGGGATGACGCCGAAAAGCGCGCGGTTCGAGTGAGGCTCAGTTAGCGCTGGAAACGCCGCGTTCTTGTCCCGGACGTGATCCGGGACCCAGAACCGTCGAGCCACCCGGAAAGATCAGCGACCTCGCCGCGTCTGTCTGCATCCGGTTCGGTTCTGGGTCCCGGATCAAGTCCGGGACAAGGGCAGCGGCTCCCTCGCCTATCGACCAACGCGGGCGCGCTCAAAATCCATACGGGCGGCGCGATAGGCGTCGGGGATCGACAGGGCCCAGACGAAGAAGCCCGCCGCGTGTCGCCCGACGAAGGAGACGTCGGGCGCTGCGAACTTCGCCGTCAGCCAAAACCCGATCACGGTGAAGAACGCGAAGCCGAGCCCGCGCATCGCCCGGCCGATGACGACATGGCCCATCCCCGGAAAAACCGCGGCGAGGACGAGCACGAGGCGAGGATCAGGCGGCGTCGCGGACATCGATCTCGTCTCCCGACAGCAGCCGCGCGATGGCGGCCGCGAGCGACAGCGCCGCGAGCGCCTGTTCGCGCGGAACTCCGCCGCGCGGAAACTTCGCGTCGCGGAACAAAAGATAGGCCCCGCGCTCGCCCTGCGCCGCCTGCCGGACGACGCGCACGCCGCGCGGCGTAACTGCGACGACTTTTACGCGCGGATCGGCCAGCGGAACGGCGAGCGCGGCTTCGCACATGCGCAAAAGCGCCCGCCCCGCCTCGTCGCACCGGACGCTCGTGTCCTGCGGCCAGAGCCGGGGCGGCGCGGCTGAGGCGGGAAGGCCCGCGCCGCCGGCGAAGAACTCCGCCCCCGTGGGGCGGCGGATGATCTCGAACGCCCCTGCCCCGCCGTCCCGCTTCATCGCGGCCGAGATCCAGAGCTGCGGCAGGCGTCGGAACGCCAAAGCCTCGGCGATCGGCGTCAGCGCCGCCGGATAGCCGGCGAAATGTCCGCGCAGCGTTCCATAGCCGGCGGGCGTCAGCGCGGCCACGGAGCCTGAGAGGAGGCCGCCGCAGTCGGCGAGGACGCTGGCCCTCGCCGCTCGTTCGCGCCGGCCCGCGCGCATGACGGCCACAGCCGCCGCGGTGAAAACCGCGACGGCCGCAACGAGGAGCAGGGCTCCGGCCATCGGCCTCAGTACCCCTTGGGCTTGGGCCAGGGCATCGTGAACTGGTCGCCGCGCCGCACATATTTGTAGCGGTGGAGGACGAACCAGAGCGAGGCGCCGATGTAGAACACCATCATGGCGAGGAGCTGCGTGCCGTAGCCGAGGAACACCGCCACATAGGTGATGCCGCACAGGCCCAGCAGCAGGATCGCGGGCAGCGGGTGCAGCGGGTGCACATAGCCGCGGGTGATCGAGCCGAGCGGCCACTTCTTGCGGAACATCATCACGCCGATGGCCATGATGGTGTAGCCGAGCAGGCCCGACAGGATCGACAGCGTGATGGTCTGGTCGAGCGGGGTCGAGATCGCGAACAGGATCGCGATCGGCACGAAGAACACCACAGAGCGGTAGGGCGTGTGGTACTTCGGGTGCACCGCGCCGAACCAGACCGGCATGTAGCGGTCGCGGCCCATGGCGAACCAGGCCCGCGAGGCGTCGTTGATGCAGCCGTTCGCCGAAGCCAAAGTCGCGAACAGCGTGCCGACGAAGAGGAAGATCTCGAGCGGCAGCGAGCCGGTGAGGCGCGCGGCGTCATAGAGCGGGGTCACCGCCTGGCCGAGATATTCCCAGGGCATCAGGCCGGAGCCGATGTACCAGGTGAGCGTCGCGGCGATCAGCAGCGTCATGATGCCGGTGAGCGTGCCGAGCGGAAGCGAGCGCGCCGGCGAGCGCACCTCTTCGGCCGCCTGCGTGGTGCCCTCGATGCCGAGATAGAACCACAGGCCGAAATGCATCGCGGCGAGAATGCCGAGCCCGCCATAGGGCAGCCCCGTCAGCAGCTGGTCGTGCATCACCACCGTGCCGGGGGTGAGCGGGTTCACGGCGACGAACAGCGTCAGGATCGCCGCGAAGGCGATGGCGGTGATGATGTAGTTGATGGTGAGCGTCGCGAGCACGCCGCGATAGTTCAGCCAGGCGAGGAACACGATGACGAGCACCATGAAGGCGCGTTTGTCGACCTCGCCCGCAAGACCCATGTTGGCCGCGAAGGCCTGGATGAGGTCGCCGGTGACGATCGCGTTTGAGACCTCGAGCATGGTGTAGGCCATGACGAGGTAGAGCCCGACATTGAACGCCGCGAGCGGCCCGATGATGTGCTTGGCCTGCGCATATTGCCCGCCCGCGGCCGCGACCGTCGAGGTCACCTCCGAGTCGATCATCGCGACACAGGTGTAGAGGATGCCCGCGAGCCAGCAGGCGGTGAGCGCCGCGAGCGCCCCGCCCTTCCCCACCGCGAAGTTCCAGCCCATGAACTCGCCGACGAGCACGATGCCGACGCCCAATCCCCAGACATGCGCGGGGCCGAGCACGCGCTTCAGGGCGACGCGCTTGGGCGTCGCGGCGGCGGTCGTTCCGGCGATCGCGCCGGGCGTGTTGGAGATGTCGACCATCAGCGCCTCGCCGCCGTCTCGCCGATCTCGGCGTCGATGATTTCGCCCTCGGCCGAGGAGGTGAGGTAGGCTTCGCTGTAGCTGCGGTTGGTGGACAGCATGTCCCAGAGCATCCAGAGCGCGAGGCAGGCGGAGATCGCCCAGGCCCCGTAGTTGAGCACCATGATCATGGCTTCGGGTCCTTGTGGGGTCAGTCGTTCGGCACTTGGCGGCGGATGGGCTCCGCGGGCCCGTCGCCGTCGGCGAAGCGCTCGGCGATGACGTCGCGGTATTCCTTGTCGGACCAGCGCAGCATGAAGGCGAAGTAGCCGACGATGACCACGATGGTGGCGATCAGCGCGCCCCAGGAGAACGCGTAGTCGAAGCGCTTGCCGATGATCTCGGCGGCCTTGGCCGGATCGAAGCCGAGCTTGGTCCATTGCTCGGCCATCGCGGCGTTCTGGCCGAGCGCCTCCCAGGTCGGCGCGTCGAAGGTCTTCACGTCGACGCCGCCGCCAGCGAGGCCAAGCAGCAGCGGCAGATAGAGCGTGACCAGCACCAGCGCGAGCACCAGAAAGGCGTCGACCACCTGGCCGAAGACCGATTGGGCGGGCGGCTCGTAGGGAGGCTTGCTCATCGCGCAGCCCTCTTCTCGGCGGCGATACGGTCCAGATAGTAGATGTCGGTGCCGTAGATCGCGGCCTTGTCCTCGCGGTAGTGGCGGATGAGCGCCATGACCGCGGCGGTGTTGAGCAGCAGCACCATCGCGCCGAGCCCAAGCATCAGCCAGGTGAGGCCGCTGGCGGCGATGTGGTCCGCCATCCTCCAGAATACGAAAAGATAGACCGCCCAAACGGTTATGACGGAAATATAGGCCGCGAGCTTGTCGCGGCCGTACATCGCGTCGACGCGCGACTCGTGGTTCGACATAGGCGTTCGTCCCCTTCCTCACATTTCTTGCGAGGATATTTTTGATCTTATTGGGAAACCCTATCGCCTAATTTTGATGCGTCAAGCGCACAATTATTATGCAGTGCAGCATGGCGATCGAGCTTCGGGCCGTCGCAAGCGCGCGGTCCGAGAGGCGGGCGTCATCAGCCGCGCGAACGGCGATGGTTTCGGTCCGAACGGACTTCCAGGGCCATAACAAGACATCACGCTGGCGGAGAATAGATCCGAACGACGCTCGAAGCGCCGCACGCGCGACCAGACTTGCGCCCTTACGCGACGATCACGCTGTCGGGAACCATCGACAGACATCGACGTTCTCAGCCCGAGGGCGCGCCACTGACCGTATCGCACGGTCTGAGAGGGCCAATTCCATGAGACATCTTCTTATGACGACCGCCGCCGCGGTCGCGTTGCTTGTCGCGCCGGCGACCGCTTTCGCTCAGGATCAGGATCGCGGCGATCGCGAGATGTCGGGCGGAAGCGCCTCCCGGAACGCGAACGCGCAGCTCGATCAGGCGTCGAAGTCGGGCGACCGCGACCCGTCTCAGTCCGCCGACAGGCAGGACGCCAGAACGTCGGAGCCTACCTCCGATACCGCTGCTGCAGCGCAAGATGTCCGTGGGGCGCGCGGCGCGGAGGAGGACGATCGTCGCGCCGATCGCGACGAGCGGGCGGCGATGGACGTTCGCGGGGACCGGGACGGAAAGGACCGGCGCGACGACGGCGAAAAGTCCCGCGTCTCCGCTGAGCGCGGCGGCAAGGATCGCGACGGCCGCAAGGATCGCGCGGACCGCGACGACGCCTCGGTTTCGGCCAAGGTGAAGATCTCGGACAGGGACGGCAAGGATCGCCGCGACAGCGACCGAGACGGCAAGCGCGCCGACCGTGAGCGCGACAGCCTCGACGTCAAGGTGAAGGTCGGCGATCGCGACCGCCGCGGCTATGACGAAGACAATGGCCGCTCGCGGACCAGGACGACTGTGTCCTCGCGCGACGACGTCGACGTGGCGCGGCGCAGCGCGCGGCGGGCCTCGTCGGACGTGGACGTCGAGCAGCGTCGCTCGATCCGTCAGCGATTTGCGAGCGACGACGGCGGCGGCCGCCGCGTATCGCGCTCCACCTTCGAAGGCTCGGACGTTTCGGTCGGAACGGCCGTGCCGCGCACCATCGCTGTCCGGCGCGTGCCCGCGACCGTGGTCGAGACGGAGCCGACCTACACGACCTACAGCTATTTCGAGACCGACGACGAACGCATCTTCATCGTCGATCCCGGCAGCCATCGGGTGGTCCGCGTCATCGAAGACTGAGCCGCGACGCCTTTGCGGCGCGCCCGCCCCGCGAGGAGGCGGGCGCTCGCACGTCAGGACCGGAATCGCGCTAGCGTGCGACTTCGTGCTCGCGCCTTCCGGCCCAGAGGATCCGACCCATGACCGCCTCGCCTCCTCCGCCCGCAGGTCGAAGCTCGCGCGAGGCCTGGGCCGGGCGGGCGCTCAGCGGGCTCGCGATCCTGTTCCTGCTCGCCGACGGAGCGATGAAGCTCGTTCCGCTGCAGCCCGTCACCGACACGATGCAGGCCCTCGGCTGGCCGACGGACCCCGCATTGCTGCGCACGCTCGGCGTCATCCAGATCGCCGCCACGCTGCTCTACGCCTATCCGCCCTCCTCCGTGTTCGGCGCGGTTCTGCTGACGGGCTATCTCGGCGGGGCGATCGCGACCCATGTGCGCGTCGGAAGCCCGCTGTTCACGCATGTGCTGTTCGGCGTTTATGTGGGCGCGGTGATGTGGGGCGGCCTCTGGATCCGCAGCCCGGCCCTGCGCGACGTGCTCTACGGAAAGCGCTGACGCCCGGCCGTCACTTCGAAGCGCTCAATCCGGCGAGCGCGAGGAAGGCCCGCATCATGAGCTCGCCGTACTCGTCGTTCTTGTGCACGAAGTCGTCGTCGCGGGCGTCGAGATCCATGTCCATCATGCGCCGCATGCTCACCGGCGCGAGCGCGTATTTCGACGCGGTGAAGATGTGGTCCTCCCGCGTCTCCCGGGGCTGCGCGACGAAGCCGCCGAAGCGCGAGAACGTCCGTTCGCAGGCCGCGTCGAACGCCGCCGCCGCCTGCTCGCCGATCCCCAGCTCGTGGATCTGCTTCATGAAGGGCTTGTGGGTGGCCTTCATGACGTCCTTGTCGAAGAACGGTTCGGGCAGGACATAGATGGGCGCGTCGGTGACGCTCGAGATCATGACGGAGAGATCCCAGGCCGCCAACGCCTCGACCCGGCGACGGAACGCTTCGGTGAGCGCGGGTTGCGACACCAGGCGACGGCCGGGCGTCGCGTCGGGGTAAAGCGTCGCGTTGCGCAGCATCCTGCCGAGCGCCTTGAAATGCACCCCGCCCCCGACGAGCACGAACATGTCGTAGCGGCGCAGATCGATCTCCGGCGCGCCGCCGGTGCGCAGGAGGCTGCGCTGGATCTGCTCGTCATCGGACTTGAGGACGCCGTCCTCGACGAAGGTCCGCTGCAGCGACTGCGATTTGCTGCCGAAGAACTCCAGCGCCACAGGACGCGACGCTTCGTCGATCCGGTCCCACCCGGACTTGATCGCCCCGATGTGGGAGTTGCCGATCACGCATGCTGTCTTCATCGATACGCCACGCCGACTTTCAAACGCCTTGCGGTCGCCGCCTCTAGCGAGCGAACGCCTCGAGAAGGATCTCCTCGCAGACGAGGTCGTCCTTTTTCTTCTTGCCGCCGCCCCGCTTGGCCTTTCGCGGAGCGTCGTCCTTTTCAGGCGCCGGCCGCTCCTTGGGCGCGGCCTCGGCAGGCTTGTCGCCGGCATGCTGCGACAGCAGGGTCTTCATCACCGTCTCGACCCCGATCTCGGTCACGGAGCGCAGGTTCGGCTCGTAGAACATTCCCCGCGACGACGGCGAGGTGATGATCTCGTAGGACGGGAAGTAATCGATGTTGTCGCAGCGGTTCCGCAGCGACCCCGCGACGGCCCGCAACGTCGATTTGGAGAACGTCGTGGCGGCGAGCACATGGTCGCCGGACGCGGTCGCGGTGAGCGGGACCGGCGAGACCGTCACCATCATCCGGAAGTTCCCGTTGCGCGCCTTCAGGATCTCGTTGACCTCGAGCATGTCGGCGAGGATCTCGTCGAACTCGAAGTTCTTGAAGGCGTGCTCGGCCGGGTCATACGCGCCGGCGATCACGCCGGGACAGATCGGATAGACCGCGCCGCTCGCGCGGTGAACCCAGGCCTCGGTGAGGCCCAGCGTGAAGATCAGCACGTCGACATTGGAGAACAGCTCGTCGACGAAGCCGAGATGCTCGCGCCGATGCGCCATCACCTCTTCCGGCGAGGCGAGGCCATCGGGTTCGACCGACGGGCGCAGCCCGTCGTAGAAACGGCCGTTCTTCTCCCAGACGTCTTCCGGCCGGACCGTCCCCGACGCCGCGTCCTTCAGCAGCTGAAGCAGTTGGCGTGCGGTGTAGAGGTTGCCATAGCGGCCGGAATAGATGCGGTAGCCGAAGCGGCGCGCGACCTCGTCCGGCAGATCGAGGGGCGACGTCTCGGCGTCGAGCACATTGAAGTCGTGCTTCGTCAAGTGGCGGGCGACATGCTGCGCGAAACAGCTTCCGGCGGTCGCGATCCTGTCTTTTCGAGCGATGTCGAACTTTTTTTGGTAGAGGCCGGAAAGTCCCGTCGCATGGACGTCCGCGACGCCGGAGCGCCAATACCGCTCCGGGGGCAGGTCGGCGTATGGCGTCGTCATTGGCGAACGGCTTTCATCGACTCGAGACCCGGCGCCTGACGACGTCGCTCTGATTGTCTGTCTCGCACCCTACTACCCCATAGCGCTCGTCGAAAGTCGGCGCCCGCACAGATGTGATCGCGCGTTTAACGACTCTGCGAAATCTGGGCGGCAGCATTGCGGCGCGCCCTTCCCCCAGGCGCATCGTTCGTAGCGTAAAGGCGTTGAAAATGAAGCGCACCGGCCTGTCAGCCGCAGTCCTCATCCTTATGCTCGGCTCCGCAGCCGAGGCCGCGACGCAGAAGAACCTCGGCAGGTTCGAGAGCTGGAGCGTCTGGACCTATGACGACGGCGAGCGGAAGGGCTGCTTCATCTACGCCAACCCCTCGGCGGCGTTCCCCCGCGCGGCCGACCACGGGCTGGTGTCCTTCTTCGTGCGCAGCACGACCCGGGAGGACGTCCGGTCGGAGGCGAGCCTTCAGTTCGGCTACGACCAGTCGGCGAAAGCGGAAGGGCGCGCCGTGATCGGCGGCGAAAATTTCCAGCTGCTGACCGAGGGAAAGGCCGCCTGGCTGTCCCGCCCTCGCGAGGACGAGCTTCTGGCCGCGATGAGGTCGGGCGCCAAGATGACGGTCTCGACGGTGTCGAAGCGTGGCTCGCAGACGCGCTACGAGTTCTCGCTTAAGGGCGTCAGCGACGCGATGCGCGTGCTGCGCAGGCATTGCCCCTGAACAGAAAACGATTTCAGGCGGATCTCAAAAAGAACGCCCGACGCGTCGCGTCGGGCGTTCTTCGTTCGAGGCGTGCGCGCGAGACCCTGGAGATCCCGCGCGCCCGGAAGGCGTCACTCCGCCGGGACGGCGTGCGCGCCGGACACCTCGCGCTCGGCGCGGGCGACGACGCTCCGCCGCCACGGCTTGAGCACCGTGATGGCGAGCAACGAGGCGAGGATGTTGGCGCCCGCCGCGATCAGAAACACCGAGTCCCAGCTGCCGGTCGCGGTCTGCAGGGTGCTGGCGAACGGCACCAGCAGCGCGGCCGTGCCCTTCGCGGTGTAGAGCAGGCCGGCGTTGGTGGCGGCGAACTTCGACCCGAAGGTGTCGGTGCAGGTCGAGGGGAACAGCGAGTAGATCTCGCCCCAGGCGAAGAACACGAGGCCGGTCAGGATCACGAACAGCACCGGGTCGTGGCCGTAAAGGTAAAGCAGATAGATGCCGACGCCTTCAAAGCCGAAGGCGATGAACATCGTCGGCTCGCGGCCGATCTTGTCGGAAACCCAGCCGAAGAACGGACGGGTCAGGCCGTTGAGGATGCGGTCGATGGTGGCGGCGAACGTCACCGTCGTCATGGTGAGGCCGGCGAGCGTCACCGGGATCTTGTCGATGTGGAAGTCGGCCGCGATGGGCTTCAGGTTGGCGGTGATCATCAGGCCGCCGGCCCCGACGATCACGAACATGAAGTACATCAGCCAGAAGATCGGATGCCTCAGCACCTCGCGCGGCCGGTAGTCGCGGCGGGTCTGCACGAGGTTGGCCTTGACCACCGGGGCCGGGACCTGGCCGGCCTTCGGCGCGAGCAGGAAGACCGACATTGCGACGATGACGACGGCCTGACCGATGCCGAACCAGATGAACGCGGCCTGATAGCCGGAGTTCGCGATCATCGACTGGATCGGGGCGACGGTGAGCGCCGCGCCCGCGCCGAAGCCCGCCGCGGTGATGCCGGCCGCAAGGCCGCGCTTGTCCGGGAACCACTTCAGCGCGTTGCCGACGCAGGTGCCATAGACGGCGCCGGCGCCGATGCCGGCGATGATCTGCCCGAGATAGAGCATCGGCAGCGAATCCGCGAAGCCGTTGATCACCCAGCCGACGCCGCACATCACGCCGCCGAAGACCACGACGATGCGCGGACCGAACTGGTCGACGAACCAGCCCTCGACCGGCACCAGCCAGGTCTCGAACAGCACGAACAGCGTGAAGGCCCACTGGATCGACGCGCGATCCCAGCCGAACTGCTTTTCGATGTCGGTGACGAAGAACGTCCAGCCGTACTGGAGGTTCGCGATCATCACCATGCAGATCACGCCGACCGCCAATTGCAGCCAACGATAGCCGTCGCTCACCCGTTCGGCGGGCGCTCCGGCTCGGAGCTCAGTGCTCATAAGCCACCCTCTAAATTGCGTTTCCAAACTGCCGACGCGTATCGCGTTCTTTTGGCATGCCAGAATGCTGGTACCTGCCATGCCAAAAGGCAAGAACAATCTTCACCGGCGCGTGATCTGTTCGTGATCGTTTCGTGAGCGCGAAAATGGCGCCGACGATCTGCTTGTTCCAGCTAGTCTTTCGGCGATCGAGCGCCTGAATTGCGGGCGCAGCGCGGCGGCCGCGCGGCGGCGGAATGACCGCCGCGCCCCCTAGAGGTCCGAGGATTCGTCAAAAAAGATGGCGGATCGAGGCCGGGATCGTCAGACGATCCGGCAAGCGTCATCCCAGGAAAAAGTCGACCGATCGCTGCGCGATCTCCGGCCGCCAGGCGTGCGGCCCGTCATATTCGACATAGGTGACGTCGTAGCCGGCCTCGCTGAGCTTGGCGGAATGCACCCGCCCGCTCCGCTCGATCGGGATCTGCTCGTCCTTGGTCCCGTGCGAGATGAAGACCTTCGGCGCGCCTGTCTGGAGGAACACGGACATGAACCCCGCCGACGACACGATCATGTGGGTGACCAGATGCCCGTTGGTCGGCCCGAGCGACAGGGTGTAGCTGCCGCCGTCGGAGTGGCCGGCGAAGGCGAAGCGCCGCGGATCGACGAAGAAGCGCGACGAGACTTCCGCGAGCGCCCTGTCGAGCCGCTCGCGGTCGGGTCCGTTGCCGCCGATGACGAGATCCCAGGTCGGGAACAGCGACTGGGGAACGAGCAGGAGGAAGCCGCGCGACTGCGCGTGATCGCGCATCATCGGCAGGATCTTTTGGGCCGACCCGCCGCCGCCATGGAACAGCGTCATGAGCGGGGCCGGCCTGCGGGGATCGACGCTCTCCGGCACGAGGAGAACGGCGTCGCGCTCGTCGAACAGGCCGAGCTCGTGCAGGCCCGGCCCGAGCGCCTCCCTGCTTGGCGGCCGATGCACGAAGTCGAGCCGTCCTGCGAGGTGCGGATCGATCACGCGGCGATCTCCGAGGCCTTGGCGCCGTCGGCGAGCAGCGCGGAGACGATGTCGGTTTGCGAGACGACGCCGAGCAGTTTTCCGTCGCCGTCGACGACCGGCAGGTGATGCAGCCCCGAGCGCGCCATCGCCGCCACGACGTCCGAGACCGGCGTCTCGGGCGTCGCGGTGATGGCCGGCGCGGTCATGATGTCCTCCACCGCGCCGTGCGGCGCGCGCACGCGGGTCAGCGCCAGCCGCACCCGCCGCCGGAAGCCGAGGCGCGGGCCGGCGGCGCTCCATTCGGACTTGTCGAGCAGGTCGGTCTGGGTGACGACGCCCAGAACCCTGCCGCCCTCGTCGGTGACGGGCAGCGCCTTGACGCGGTGGCGGCGGAGAAGCTCCAGCGCCTCCTTCAGCGGCGCGTGCGGTCCGACCGCGACCACGCCGCGCGTCATGATCTCGCCGCAGGTGGTGAGCCCGGAGCGGCGGGCGTAGGCGCGCAGCTGCGCGTCGCGCAGGATCGCCTCGAGGTCGCTGCGCTCGACGTCGATCAGCTGGCCGAAATTCTCGAGCGCGGCGTCGATGTCGGCGCTGGCGAGCGCCTCCTGCGCCGAGCGCGCCGGCTCGACCGGCCGCGGCGACGTCCCTTGCGCGCGCGGATGCGGATAGGGACGGCCGGCGAGATTGTTGAAGGCGAGCGCGGACGCCAGCAGCAGCGCGGAATTGGCGAGCACCGGCCAGACCACGAAGCCGTAGCCGAGCGTGGTGACGGCGGGACCGCCCAGCACCGCGGTCAGCGCCACCGCGCCGCTCGGCGGGTGCAGGCATTTGAGCGCCGTCATGATCGCGATCGCGACGCCGATCGCGAGCGCGCAGGCGAGATAAGGATCGGGCACCAGCTTCGTCGCCGTGACGCCGACGAGCGCGGCGACGAGATTGCCGCCGAGGATCGACCATGGCTGCGCGAGCGGGCTCGCGGGCGCGGCGAACAGCAGCACGGCGGACGCGCCCATCGGCGCGATCATGATCGGCAGCGCGCTCCCGTCCCCGAGAGCGGCGTGGCTCAGGAGGCCGGTGACGAGGATGCCGAACAGCGCCCCGAACGCCCCGCGGATGCGCTCGCGCGGGCCGATCGGCGGGAGATCGGGAACGAAGCGGCGGAAAAATGCGTGCATCATCGGCTTTCGCCTTACGGCGCCGGCGCGGCCGACGCCATCGAACGAAAGAGGCGGCGGCGCGCGAGGGATGCGCGCCGCCGCAAGGACGGAACCTTAGCGGGTCGGATCCGGCGGATCAGACCGCGCGGTTCTGGTGCAGCATCTCGATCTGCTGGTCGGTGTAGCCGAGGCCCTTGAGAACCTCGTCGGTGTGCTCGCCGAGCAGCGGCGAAGCCTTCACCTCGACCTTCATGTTCGAGAACTTGATCGGGCTGCCGACCGTCAGATACTTGCCGAGCTTCGGATGGTCGACCTCGACGACGGTGCCGCTCTCACGCAGCGACTTGTCCTCGGCGATCTCCTTCATCGACAGCACCGGCGAGCACGGGATGTCGAACTTGCGCAGGATGTCGACCGCCTCGAACTTGGTCTTGTCCTTCAGCCACTCCTCGATCGTGGCGAAGATGTCCATGATCTTGTCCTGGCGGGCGCGGGCGGTGTTGTAAGCCGGATCGTCGATCCACTCCTCGCGGCCGAGCGCCTTGCAGATCGGGGCCCAGGCGTGGCCCTGAATGGTGAAGTAGATGTAGGCGTTGGGATCGGTCTCCCAGCCCTTGCACTTCAGAACCCAGCCCGGCTGACCGCCGCCGCCGGCGTTGCCGCCGCGCGGAACCACGTCCGTGAACTCGCCGTGCGGATACTGCGGGTATTCCTCGAGATAGCCGAGCGCGTCGAGGCGCTGCTGGTCGCGCAGCTTCACGCGGCAGAGGTTGAGCACCGAATCCTGCATCGACACGGCGACCTTCTGGCCCTGGCCGGTCTTGTTCTTGTGATGCAGCGCCGTGAGGATGCCGATCGCGAGATGCATGCCGGTGTTCGAGTCGCCGAGAGCGGCCGCCGACACGGTGGGGGGCCCGTCCCAGAAGCCGGTGGTGGAGGCTGCGCCGCCGGCGCACTGCGCGACGTTCTCGTAGACCTTCAGGTCTTCGTAGTGATGGCCGTCCGAGAAGCCCTTCACCGAGGCGAGGATCATGCCCGGGTTGAGCTCCTGGATGTGCTTCCAGGAAAAGCCCATGCGGTCGAGCGCGCCGGGGCCGAAGTTCTCGACCATGACGTCGCTCTCCTTGATGAGCTTCGTCAGGACTTCCTTGCCCTCGGGAGTCTTGGTGTCGAGGGTGAGCGAGCGCTTGTTGGAGTTCAGCATCGTGAAGTAGAGCGCGTCGGCGTCCTCGACGTGACGCAGCTGGGTGCGGGTGACGTCGCCGGCGCCAGGGCGCTCGACCTTGATGACGTCGGCGCCGAACCAGGCGAGGAGCTGCGTGCAAGCGGGTCCCGCCTGAACGTGCGTGAAATCGATGATCTTGATGCCTTCAAGCGGCTGGCTCATTGGGTCCTCTCCATTGCCCGCGATCGTTTCGTCGGCGGGTCTCGTCTTCGTTGCGTATCGAGCGCCCTTTCGGACGCTTTCAGGTTCAGGCTCCGGTCTGAACCGGCCCCTGGAGGTCTGTGACGCGGGCCTCGAGCTCCGAGATCCGCTTGCGCATGTCTGTTTCCTTGGCCCACCGGTCGGTCTCGTCCCGAACGATCGCGGCGACCCCTGAAGGCTTTCCGTCGGACCCGAACAGCATTCCGACGGTAAATGCGATCGACAGCTTGCGGCCGTCCTTGTGCAGCGCCGGCACCTTCAGCAATTCGCCGTCGCCATACCGGGTCTCCCCGGTCTCCATCGACTTCGCGTAACCGTCCCAATGGCGTTTGCGGTGACGCTCGGGCGTGATGATGTCGAGCGTCTCGCCCATCGCCTCGTCGGCGCTGAAACCGAAGACGCGGCTCGCCGCGTCGTTCCAGACGACGATGACGCCGTCGGCGTCCGACACGATCACCGCGTCGCCGGCGTTCGCCACAAGGTCGTCAATGCTT
Organism: Chenggangzhangella methanolivorans; assembly: GCF_042648545.1. NCBI lineage: Bacteria > Pseudomonadati > Pseudomonadota > Alphaproteobacteria > Hyphomicrobiales > Methylopilaceae > Chenggangzhangella > Chenggangzhangella methanolivorans. The sequence continues at coordinate 758,148 of NZ_JBHRXS010000006.1, read as the reverse complement.
ATCGCTTCCGACATCGGACACCGATCCGCTGACCCGAGGACGCTTCGCGAAGGGCGGCGCGCCGCTGATCTCGACCACCGTCCCTAGAACGGCGCTAAGATTGGTATTTGGTATGCCACCGACCGAGGCACTGTCAAGCGCGGCGCAGCCCAAGGCTGCGATGGGGAGTCGCGATGTGAACAGGCCTAAGATCGACCCGAACGCCGGTCGATCAAGCGCCGGACGGTCATGATCCGCAGCCGCCTTGCTCATCTGACGACGCTTCCGGCGAGCTTATGACGGGCAGGCCTGCCCGCATTCGTCTACGGCCGGGCGAACGTCGCTCGGGCGAGTCAAAGCCCAAGCGGCGCGCACTTCACGCGGACGACGTGTTCGTCATCTTCGCGCTCTTGCTTCGCGCCATCGTCCTCCGCCTTGAGACGGCTGAGGCGATCACGCGCGAGCCGGCAGATCTCGGCGTTCTGGGCGCGCTGCTCGGCGCGTTCGGCTTCGGCGGCCTGCTCGAGCGTCGGACCCGACGGCTTGATGTCGAGGATCCCGAACGCCAGCAAGGCGCCGAAGGCGCAGGCGATGCCGATCGCGATCTGGGCCGATGTCTTCATGCGGCGCGGTCCGGCGTCGGCCGGTCGAGAACCGGCAGCTCGACACCCTCAACTACGCCTGCGCGCGCAGCCGTCAATCATGGGCCGCGCACGACGGTTAAGACAAACGGGAGGCTGAAGGCCGGTGGCGCGCTCTACGGGAGTCGAACCCGTCTTTTCAGCGTGAAAGGCTGACGTCCTAACCGATAGACGAAGAGCGCGTGCGCCGCGCTTCATACGGAGGTTCGGCGGGGGCCGCAAGCCGCGAGGCGAGGCCTGTGGATCAGAAGCCGAAAAGACGCAGCAGCGGTCCGCCGAAATACTGCAATCCCGCGGTGACCACGCCTGCGAACAGGCCGAGGATCACAAAACTTCCGATCGTGGCCGCCCAGCCGACGCCGATCGCGGCTCCGTCGCTTTCGATCATGCCGAGCGCGAAGGCCGTGATCGCGACCGCGGGCGGCATGTTGCCGAGGGGAATCGGCAGCGTGAGGATGATGGACAGGATGAAGCAGGCCGCCCCCGTCAGCCGGTCGGCGAACGGCGTGGTGAGCAGCGGGACGCGCGGCTTGAGCAGGCGCTCGCACTTCTTCACCCACGGATCGATCTTGGCCGCGAGCGTCCGGAAGTCCTCGCGCTTCAGGGACCGTTCGGTGATGAGCTTCGGCAGCCAGAGCACCGGGCGGCCGATCATCAGCTGGAACGCGATGAAGAGCAGCGGGCTGCCGAGAATCGCGGAGGTTCCGGGCGGCATCGGCAGGGCGTTGGGCAGCGCGAAGACGAGGAGAAGCGCGCCGAAGGCCCGATCGCCGAAGGCGTGGAGGATCTGGCCGACGCTGACGCGCGGGCTGTCGCCGGCGGCGAGATCGGCGAGCACCGCGGAAAATCCGCGCCTGTGCGGCGGACCGGGCTGCGCCTGCGGGTCGTGCGGGTCGCCGTCGTACGGGTCGCCATGCGTCGGCCGGTCGGGCTCGCCCTGGCTCGAGAGGGTCGGCCCGCCTTCCGGCGAGGAGGTCGGCTCGTCTGTCGCGGCGTGGGGGCGGCTGGCGAGATCGGTCAAGGCGGTCCTGAGGCTCCGGGGTCTGAGGCCCGATCACGGCCTCGGCGGGCCGCCTTCGAACAACACCAAAATCATGAACAACGCATGGCGCTGCAAGACCACGTGGCGCATCGCGGGCGTCAGACAAGCGCGGCGGGGCGGCGCGACGCGCCTCAGGCTTCGGCGGACGCGGCGTCGATGAGGCGCAGCGAGGCCTTTTCGGAGCCGCCCCAACGGTCGATCGTGAGCGCGCCGGCCGCATGCACGAGGGCGCCGCGGCGGGCGAGCAGCGCGCGTCCGAGATCGGTCTCGGCCGCCCGGAACGCGATCGCCCCGACTGCGGAGCCGTCGCCGCTTCGAAGCCGCAGCCGGACATGCCCCTGCCCCACGACGTCGGCCGACGCGACGGTGTGGGCCGCAAGCGCCAGCACGGGCTCGGGCGCCCCCGCGCCGAAGGGCCCCGCCCGGTCGAGTTCGCGGACAAGTGCGGGCGTCGCGGCCGCGGCGGTCAGCGCCGCGTCGATCTTGAGAGAACGGTCGCCGCGCGACGCCGACACGGCGGTCGCGAGCCTCCCCTCGAGGAACGCCCGGAAGGCTCCGAGCCGGTCGGCGCGGATGGTGACGCCCGCCGCCATCGCATGGCCGCCGCCCTTGACGAGCAGGCCCTCCTCCACCGCCGCGCGCACCGCCGCGCCGAGATCGACGCCCGGCACGGAACGCCCCGAGCCGGTGCCCACGCCGTCGGGTCCCACCGCCACCGCGAAGGCCGGGCGCCGGAACTTCTCCTTCAGCCGCGCCGCCACGAGGCCGACGACGCCCGGATGCCAGCCCTGCCCCGAAACGACCGCGACCGAGGCCCCCTCGCCGTCGAGGCCGAGCGCCGCGTTGGCCTCGGCCTCGGCCTCGGCCAGCGTCTCGCGCTCGATCGCCTGCCGCTCGCCGTTGAGGCGATCGAGCTCGGCCGCCACGCGCCGCGCCTCCTCGTCGTCCGTGCAGAGCAGCAGTCGAGCCCCGAGCCCGGCGTCGCCGACCCGGCCGCCGGCGTTGATCCGCGGCCCGATGAGATAGCCGAGATGGTAGGGGCTCGGCGGCCCGTCGAGGCGGCTCGCGTCCATCAGCGCCGCAAGCCCGAGGCGGGCGCGCGCGCGCATCGCGATCAGGCCCTTGGCCACGAAGGCGCGGTTCAGCCCCGTGAGCGGCACGACGTCGGCCACGGTGCCGAGCGCCACGAGGTCGAGGCTCGCGAGCAGGTCCGGCTCGCCTCCGCGTTTAGACCAGAAGCCGCGGCGGCGAAGCTCGCGGGCGGTCGCGACGATGGTCATGAAGACCACCCCGCAGGCCGCGAGATGGCCGAGGCCCGAGAGATCGTCCTGCCGGTTCGGATTGACGAGGGCGACGGCCGGCGGCGCCTCCGCGCCCATCTGGTGATGGTCGAGCACGACGACGTCGAGCCCGCGGGCGCGGGCGTGGCCGAGCGCCTCGTGGCTCGTCGAGCCGCAGTCGACGGTGACGAGCAGGCTCGCGCCGTTCTCGGCCAGCCGGTCGATCGCGGCGGCGTTCGGCCCGTAGCCTTCGAAGATCCGGTCGGGGATATAGATCTCGACGGCGAGCCCCGCCTGCCCGAGGAAGCCGGCGATGAGCGCCGAGGACGTCGCCCCGTCGACGTCGTAGTCCCCGAACACCGCGACGCGCTCGCCGCGCTCGGCGGCGTCGGCGAGCCGCGCGGCCGCCGCGCCCATGTCGGTCAGCTTATCGGGGTCAGGCATGAGGTCACGGATCGCCGGAGCGAGGTAGGCCTCGGTTCCCGCGCTCGAGACGCCCCGTCCGGCAAGCACGCGGGCGAGCAGATCCGACAGGCCGTGGTCCCGAGTGATCTCGGCGGCCGAGGCGCGTCCGCGCGCGTCGAGCCGGTCGCGCCAGATCCGGTCGCCGAAGGATCGCTCGACGCCGAGAAAAGCGTCGCTGCGCGGAGCCTGCGACAGCAGCACGGCGGCCGCGGTCATGGCCGCGAGGCCCCGGACCGGCAGTGGCACGCGCGAGTCTTCATGACGCGAATCATAGCTGCGCATCGGCGCGAAGAGAATCGAGGAGCCGAGGGAAGCTGTGGATGTAGACGGCCGGTTTCGCAGAAGCGGCTCTCAGAAAGCGCTGGCTACGCCCCGGACAAGCCGGGTGGATGGCGGCGGCGGTTCTGGCGCGGCTCAGCCGAGATGGAATTTGTCGGTCGAGCGATGCTCGCCCTGGATCCGACGGATCGTTCCCGAGGACGAGCGCGTCACGATCGTGTCGGTGAAGATCGCGCCCGCGCCGAAGCGCACGCCCGCGAGCAAGCCGCCGTCGGTGACGCCGGTCGCGGCGAAGAAGACGTCGCCGCGGGCCATGTCGTCGACGCCGTAAAGACGGTCGAAGTCTTTGATCCCGAGGTCCTGCGCGCGGCGGCGCGCGTCCGGCTGGTCGAGGATGAGCCGGCCCTGCATGAAGCCGCCGATGCACTTCAGCGCGGCCGCCGCGAGCACGCCCTCGGGGGCGCCGCCGGAGCCGAGATAGATGTCGACGCCGGTCTCGTCGGGGCGCGCGACGTCGATGACGCCGGAGATGTCGCCGTCGCTGATGAGGCGGATCGCGCAGCCGGTCTCCCGCACCGCCTCGATCAGCCGCGCGTGGCGCGGGCGGTCGAGGATGCAGGCGGTGATCTCGGAGACCGAGACGCCCTTGGCCTTGGCGAGGCGACGCAGATTGAGCGCGGGTTCGGCGTCGAGATGGACCGTGTCGGGCGCATAGCCCGGCCCGATCGCGATCTTGCTCATGTAGACGTCGGGCGCCTTGAGCAGCGTGCCGGGCTCGGCGATCGCGACGACCGCGATGGCGTTCGACTGGTTCTTGGCGCAGAGCGTCACGCCCTCGAGGGGATCGAGCGCGATGTCGACGCGCGGCCCGGTGAGGTCGCCGAGCTCCTCGCCGACGAACAGCATCGGCGCATGATCGCGCTCGCCCTCGCCGACCACGACCTCGCCGTGGATGGCGAGCCGGTTGAGTTCGCGCCGCATGGCGTCGACGGCGGCCTGGTCGGCGGCCCGCTCGTCGCCCCGCCCGCGGAACCGGGCGGCGGCTACAGCGGCGCGCTCCGTCACCCGCACGATCTCGATCGCGAGCGACCTGTCGACGATCTCGCCCGTCGACACGGAGGGGGGTTCGGCGCCCTTCATCGGGGCAGCCGGGCGCTTGACCGAAGCGTTCTTGGCCATCGGCCCGTTCCTCCCGCGCGGTTTTTTATCCGCGCATGACGCCTCCGCTCTGTCGGCGAGGCCCGCGCCCCTCAGCGCTTCTCGATTCTTATCACCTGAGGGACACCATCGATATGACCGTCCGCCTCGATGGCGTCCAGCGCCCGGCGCAGCGCGGCCTCGTTGGTGGCGTAAGTAATTAGGACGACGGCGACGGGATCGGCGCTCGGCCGATCAAAGTCCGGCTCGCGGCCGCGCTGGACGATGGAGCGCAGCGAGATGCCCTGCTCGGCCATCCGGGTCGCGATCGCGGCCGCGGCGCCGGGACGGTCCAGAACCGACAGGCGGATGTAGTAGCCGCCCTCATGCGTGCCCATCGGCGCGCGGGTCGGGCTCGTGAGTTGGACGGCCGGAATTCCGAAGACCGGCGTGCGGATCCCGCGGGCGATGTCGACGATGTCGGCGATGATCGCCGAGGCGGTCGCGTCGCCGCCGGCGCCGGGGCCCGCAAGCACCAGCGCGCCGACCGCGTCGCCGTCAATCTCGACCGCGTTGGTCACGCCGTCGACGCGCGCGATCGCGCTGTCGCGCGGAAGCATCGAGGGGTGGACGCGCTGCTCGACGCCCTCCGGCCCCCGGGTCGCGATGCCGAGCAGCTTGACGCGATAGCCGAGCTCCTCGGCCATTTCGAGATCGAGCGGCGTGATCGAGGTGATGCCCTCGACATAGACCCCGTCTGCGTCGGTCTCCACTCCGAAGGCGAGCGAGGACAGGATCGCGAGCTTGTGCGCGGCGTCGTGGCCGCCGACGTCGAAGGTCGGGTCCGCCTCGGCGTAGCCGAGCCGCTGGGCCTCGGCGAGGCACTCGGCGAAGCTCAGGCGGTCCTTCTCCATCCGGGTCAGGATGTAGTTGCACGTCCCGTTGAGGATGCCGAAGACGCGACTGACGCCGTTGGCCGAGAGGCCTTCGCGCAAAACCTTGACCACCGGCACGCCGCCGGCGACCGCCGCCTCGAAGCCGATGGCGACGCCCGCCTCCTCGGCCGCGCGGGCGAGCTCGACGCCATGCTTGGCGAGCAGCGCCTTGTTGGCGGTCACCACCGGGCGGCCGGCCTCGATCGCGGTCTCGACGCAGGACTTGGCCGCCCCGTTCGCGCCGCCGATCACCTCGACGACGAGATCGACGTCGCGAGAACGCGCGAGCTGGCTCGGATCCATGTGCCAGGCGACGCCGTCGAGCTTGAGCCCACGGTCGCGGCCCTTGTCGCGCGCCGAAACGGCGGTCACGACGACGGGCCGCCCGGCGCGGGCGGCGATCAGCTCCGCCTTCTCGTTCAGAATGCGGACCACCGACGATCCGACCGTGCCGAGACCGGCCACGCCGACCTTGAGGGGTTCGGTCATCAGCTTATTCCGTCCAAAGCGAGAAAAGCCTCGCCCGGCACGGCGTCGCGTCCGGGAGAGGTCGAAACCGCCCCCGGAAAGCTTGGGATTACCGGGCGGCGGCGAGCGGGACGACGTTGTGCAACGTCTCGTCCGCGGTTTCAAGGAAGCGCCGGATCGAACGGGCGGCCTGCCTGATGCGGTGTTCGTTCTCGACCAGAGCGATGCGCACATATTCGTCGCCGTGCTCGCCGAAACCGATGCCGGGGGCGACCGCGACCGAGGCCTTCTCGACGAGGAGCTTCGAGAATTCGAGGCTCCCGAGCGGGCGGAACTTCTCCGGGATCGGGGCCCAGGCGAACATCGAGGCCCTGGGGCTCGGCACCGGGAATCCCGCGCGGCCGAACGAATCGACCATCACGTCGCGCCGCTTCTTGTAGATGTCGCGCATCTCCGCGATGCAGTCGTCCGGCCCGTTGAGCGCGGCGGACGCCGCAACCTGGATCGGGGTGTAGGCGCCGTAGTCGAGATAGGACTTCACCCGCGCGAGCGCCGCGATGAGCCTCTCGTTGCCGACCGCGAAGCCCACGCGCCAGCCCGGCATCGAATAGGTCTTCGAGAGCGAGGTGAACTCCACCGCGACGTCGATCGCGCCCGGCACCTGCAGGATCGAGGGCGGCGGCACGTCGTCGAAATAGATCTCGGAATAGGCGAGATCCGACAGCACGAAGAGATCGTGCTGCTTCGCGAAGCGGATGACGTCCTTGTAGAAGTCGAGGTCGGCGACCTCGGCCGTCGGGTTCGACGGATAGCAGGTGATGATCGCGATCGGCTTCGGGATCGAGTGGATCACCGCGCGCTCGAGCGCATAGAAGTATTCCGGCCCCGGCGTCGCCGGCACGTTCCGGATGACGCCGCCCGCCATCAGGAAGCCGAAGGCGTGGATCGGGTAGCTCGGGTTCGGCGCGAGCACGACGTCGCCCGGCGCCGTGATGGCCTGCGCCATATTGGCGAAGCCTTCCTTCGAGCCGAGCGTCGCGACCACCTGCGTGTCCGGATTGAGCTTCACGCCGAAGCGGCGCTCGTAATAGGCGGCCTGCGCGCGGCGAAGGCCCGGAATGCCCTTGGAGGCCGAATAGCGGTTCGTGCGCGGCTTGGTCACCGCCTCGACCAGCTTGGCGTTGATGTGGTCCGGGGTCGGAAGGTCCGGATTGCCCATGCCGAGATCGATGATGTCGGCGCCGGCCTTGCGGGCGGCGGCCTTCACGCGGTTGACCTGCTCGAAGACGTAAGGCGGAAGCCGGCGGACTGAGTGAAATTCGGTCATGGCGCTGTTCGATGGTTCAAGGCGGCGGCTCTCGGGGAGAACGTCCGGCCGCGCCCGAATCTTGAGGGCTTTAGCTTACCGCGAAGTTGCGGGCAAACATGAGGCGGACGGCGAAACGCGTCGCCGATCGCCATAGCGAAGCGTTTACGCTGATGCCAAAAAACAACGCCAAGCTTTGCAGCCGTTCGTCAAATCGAAAGGGCTGAAAATTAGACGAAGAGATGACGCGTCAGAACCGTAGAAACGGAAGGATCCCGTGATGGCCCATGTCGTTCTGAAGGGTGGCTTCAGCGCTTATCTCGATTTTGGCGCGCCGAAGGGCTCCGTTTCGGAAACCGGCAAGGGACTGTCGTGGAAAGCCGCCTACGGCGACGAGGCGATCAAGATCAAGACGGTAGGCGGCGAAATCGACCCGAAGACGGGCGAGGTCTCCGGTTCGATCAGCGCCTACACGATCTATGACGCCGACGGGAAGGCGCTCTTCACGATCAAGGGCCTCGACGTTCCCGCCGCGCTTCTCCTGAAGGGCGGAACGGAGGCCTTCTACGACCTGATCTCGGCCGGCGACGACCTCTTCGAGGGCGGCAAGGGCGACGACGACCTGCGCACCGGCGCGGGCGACGACACGCTGCGCGGCGGCGCCGGCGACGACACGCTCTTCGGCGGCGCGGGCTCCGACCTTATCGACGGCGGCGAAGGCCGCGACCTTGCGAACTTCTCGGACCAGACCCAGGGCGGCGACGTCAACCTCTCGACCGGACTGGCCACCTTCGGCGAAGACGTCGACACGCTGGTCTCGATCGAGGACGTGGTCGGCTCCTCGTTCAGCGACCTCATCGTCGGCAGCACCGGCGACAACATGCTTTCGGGCGGGGCCGGCGACGACTCGCTCTTTGGCGGCGGCGGCCGCGACGAGCTGTTCGGCGGGTCGGGCGACGACGTGATGTTCGGCGGCAAGCACGCCGATCTCGTCAGCGGCGGCGAAGGCGACGACTATCTCGCGGGCGAAAGCGGGAACGACGTGCTCCTCGGCGGGACCGGCTCGGACACGCTCGACGGCGGCTCCGGGAACGACGCGCTCAAGGGCGGCAAGGGCGACGACGTCCTGATCGGCGGCAAGGGGAACGACACGCTCGAAGGCGGTTCCGGCCAGAACGGACTCGACGGCGGCGCCGGAAACGACGTCTTCATCTTCACGAACGGCCGCGACTACGTCACGACCGGCTCGGGGTCCGACGTCCTCCTCGTGTCGCGCGGCGGCGCGCAGGTTCAGGTGTCGGATTTCGAGCTCGGCGTCGACCACGTCGCGATCGACGTGAAGAACCCTGGCGCGACCTCGATCGACGCCGTGATCGCGTCCGGCGACCTCAAGATCTCGGGCGAAGACGGTTTCACCGTCATCACCTTCGGCAAGACCGAGATCGTGCTGAACGGCGTCGACGTCGACGATTTCTCCAAGGACGACCTCTCGCTCGTCTGAGCGAGGCCGCCCGCGAAATCAGCGCCGCTGGGCCTTGCGCGCCTCGAGCTCGGCCCGCAGCCGCCGCTGCTCCTCGGGCGACTTCAGCGTCCGCCCGCCGTCGCCCGGCGTGCTGTTGAGATCTGGATAGGCGACATGCTCGGGCGGCGGCGGCAGGCCGCGGTCGCCCTTCGGTCCGTAAGCGCTGCAGGCGCCGAGCGACGCTGCGGCGGCGAGGACCGCCGCGGCGAGGACGGCTTTCCGGAACTCGATCATCGGGCGCTCTCGGCAGGGCGGACGGGCGGGACGTTCTTTTTGCCGAGACGGACGAACCGCCTCGACCGTGGCGCGACGCGCCGCTTGCGCCTATTGTCACGGAGCGACGTCACGAAGCAACCCGCGGACCGGCCGATCACGATCTCCGTCTGTCGCAACCGCGGGATTCCTGTTGGGGAGGACCGCGTCCTATGGGCCGAAGCGCGCTGAAACGGCGCCCGGAACCTGTCGAAGGCGAAGCGCCGAAGCCGGAGACGGCCAAGCCTTCGACCAAGACGCGCGCCCGCGCCGCCGCCAAGCCGGCTCCCGCCGCGCCGGACAAGCCGGCCGCCCGCAAGCGCTCCGCAAAGCCCAAAGCGGCGGCGACGAAGCCCGAGCCCCAGGCGGCCAAGCCCAAGGCTTCCGCCTCCGAGCCCAAGACCGCAGCGGCTGCGAAGCCTGCAGCTCCCGCCAAGACCCGTTCCGCCGCGCCGAAGGCGAAGCCGGCCGCCAAGGCCGAAAAGCCCTCCGGGGCGGCCAAGCCCTCGCCGAAGCGTGGCGCCGGCAAACCTGCGGAAGCGAAAGCCGAATCGACGCGCCCCGCGCCGGCCGCCGCCCCGCAGCCGGAAAAACCTTCGGCCGCGTCCGCGCGCCCTTCTGGCGCGGGCCAGGACGCCGGCGACGGCGCGCCCGCAAACCCCTTCCTCACGCCCGAGGTCGAGGCCTTTGCGGCCAACATGGCGCGGCTCTGGGAGGAAGGCGGCAAGGCGATGTCCGCCTATATGCGCCCGCGCGAAAGCGGGCGACGTCCCCCGACGCCGAACAACGCCGAGGTCGTCGACATCGCCCGCACGCTCGGACAGGTGGTCGAGCGGTGGATGAAGGATCCGACCCGCGTCGCCGAAGCGCAGCGGGCGTTCACGAGCGGCTTCATGGAGCTGTGGGCGGGAACGCTCAAGCGTCTTTCGGGCGAGGAGGCCGAGCCGGTCGTCCGGCCCGATCCCAAGGACAACCGCTTCAAGGACCCGCAGTGGAGCGAGCATCCGGTCTTCGACTTCCTGAAGCAGGCCTATCTGCACGCCTCGAACTGGGCCGACCGCATGGTCGAGGAAGCCGACGACCTCGACCCAATCACGCGCCACAAGGCGACGTTCTACGTGAAGCTGCTCTCGGGCGCGGCTTCGCCGTCGAACTTCCTGCCCACCAATCCGGAGCTCATCCGCGAGACCATCACATCGAAGGGCGAGAATCTCGTGCGCGGCATGCGGATGCTCGCCGAGGACATCGACGCCGGCGCGGGCGACCTTCGAATCCGCCAGACCGACCCCTCCAACTTCGAAGTCGGCCGCAACCTCGCGGTGACGCCCGGCAAGGTCGTGTTCCGCAACCACCTGTTCGAGCTGATCCAATACGCCCCGACCACCGAGATGGCCCGCACGCGCCCGCTCGTGATCGTGCCGCCCTGGATCAACAAGTTCTATGTGCTCGATCTGACCCCCGAGAAGAGCATGATCGCCTGGGCGGTGTCGCAAGGCCTCACGGTGTTCTGCATCTCGTGGGTCAATCCCGACTCTAGCCACGCAAGGCTCGGCTTCGACGACTACATGCGCGACGGCGTCATGACCGCGGTCGACGTCGCGCGCGAGATCTGCGGAACCGAACAGGCCGACACCATCGGCTATTGCGTCGGCGGCACGCTCCTTTCGGTGACGCTCGCCTATATGGCGGCGGCCGGGGACGACCGCATCGCGTCGGCCACGCTCATGACCACGCAGGTCGACTTCACCCATGCGGGCGACCTGAAGGTGTTCGTCGATGAGGACCAGATCTCGGCCGTCGAGGCCAAGATGGCCGAGTCAGGCTATCTCGAAGGCTCGAGCATGGCCAACGCCTTCAACATGATCCGCTCGAACGACATGGTCTGGCCCTATGTCGTGAACAACTACCTGCGCGGGCGCGCGCCGTTCCCGTTCGACCTGCTCTACTGGAACTCGGACGCGACCCGGATGCCGGCCGCCAACCACTCGTTCTACCTGCGCGGCTGCTACCTCAACAACGATCTCGCCCATCGCCGCATGAAGGTCGGCGGCGAGCTGCTCGATCTCAGCAAGGTCAAGATCCCGGTCTATCACCTCGCGACGCGCGAGGATCACATCGCGCCGGCGAAGTCGGTGTTTTTGGGCGCGCAGCTGTTCGGCGGGCCGACCCGCTTCGTGCTCGCGGGCTCGGGCCACATCGCGGGCGTGGTCAATCCGCCGGCCAAGATGAAGTACCAGCACTGGGTCGGCGGCGACGTGAAGGGCGAGCTGTCGCACTGGCTCGACGGCGCCGAGGAGCGGCCGGGCTCGTGGTGGCCCGACTGGCGCGCCTGGCTCGCCGCGATGGACGCGACGATGGTTCCCGCGCGCACGCCGGGCGACGGCCCCTACCCCGCGCTGGAAGACGCGCCGGGGAGCTATGTGAAGGTGAAGAGCTGACCGGCGGCGTGTCCGTCCGCCGTCAGACCACGCCCGCCAGGATCTTGTCGCGGGCGGCCTGCGCCAGAAATGCGGAGCGCGTGAGGCCGCGCGCCTCGGCCGCGGCGTCGATCTGCTCGACAAGGTCACGTTCGATCGAGACGTTCACCCGCACCGTCCGGCCCCCATCGGCGAGAAGCGGCACGACGATCGCCGCGGCTCCGGCCGCGATCGCGGCTCGCACGTCCGCCGAGTTGATCACCTCGTCATAGGCGCGCGGTTCCGGCGTCGGCATCCCGGCCGTCTGAAGCGCCTCGACGTGATGGCGAAGCGCCCGTCCGGCCGCGCTGATGACGTCCTCGAACTCGTCGGCCGCCCCATAGGCTCCGGGCGCGTCCGGGAACCACACCCCAAAGGCGCTGTCCTCGTCCTTCTCGATGACGCCGACGAAGTATCGCTTAGCGTTCATGCATCCTCCGCGGCGCTCATGTCCGCCATCCGGCGTCCCGATAGATCCGGCGGACGAGGCCGACGGGCAGGTCCTTGCGCGGATGCGGCACCGTGATCAGCAGCGGGTTGGACGTATGCTTGAACGTCTGATGGCTGCCGTCCTGCGAAACAGGCGTCCAGCCGTCCGCTTTCAGCAGCGCAATGAGCTTTCGACTGTTTCGCTCCACATCGCCGCCCGATCATTCGTGTGTAACAATATACACACTCAGAACCGCGACGCCAAGCGGCTCACGGGAAGATCGCGAGCTGCCCGAGGCCTTCGGTCGCCTCGAACCCCGCCACGAGGTTCATGTTCTGAACCGCCTGACCCGACGCGCCCTTGACGAGGTTGTCGAGCGTCGAGACCACGATGGCGCGGTCCGGGCCGCGATCCGCCACCACGCCGAGCTGGACGTTGTTCGACCCGCGCACATGCCGCGACTGCGGCGCCTTGCCGAAGGGCAGCACCTTCACGAACGGCTCGCCGTAATAGGCGGCCTCGAGCGCCGCATGCAGCGCTTCCGCCGTCGCGCCGGCCGCGAGCGTCGCGGTGATGGTGGCGTAGATGCCGCGGTTCATCGGGATCAGCAGCGGCGTGAAGGTCGCGCGCGCGGTGCGGCCCGCGGCCTTGTCGAATTCCTGGTCGAGCTCGGCGGTGTGCCGGTGCTTGCCGACGCCATAGGCGTGCACGCCCTCGGAGACTTCCGAGAACAGCATCTCCTCCTTGGCCGCCCTGCCCGCCCCCGACATGCCCGTCGCCGAGACGATCGAAATCAGGTCCGGCTCGATCAGCCGCTCGCGCAGCAGCGGGACCAGCGGCAGGATCGAGGTCGTGGAGTGGCAGCCGGGATTGGCCACCAGCTTCGCGCCCTTGATCTGGTCGCGATAGAGCTCGCTGACGCCGAACACCGCGTCTTTCTGGAGCTCCAGCGCCTGATGCGGGTGGCCGTACCAGGTCGCGTAGGCCTCAGGATCGGCGAGGCGGAAATCGGCCGAAAGGTCCACCACCTTGATCGAGGGCTTCTTGGCGAAGAGATCCGCGATCACCTGTTGGGTGGTGCCGTGCGGCAGCGCGCAGAAGACGAGATCGATCGCTGCGAGATCGACCTCGGCGATGGTTGTGAGCCGCGGCAGATCGAGCGCGGCGAATTGCGGGAAGACGTCCGCCATCGCCTGGCCGGCCTTGCGGTCGGCGGTGAGCGCCTTGAGCGCGACCTTCGGATGGCGCGCGAGCAGACGCACGAGCTCCGAGCCGGTGTAGCCCGAGGCGCCGAGGATCGCGACGTTCAGAAGGTCGGTCATGATCGTTCCTGCTTCGCCGTCATCCCGGCCGCTGCGAAGCGGAGAGCCGGGATCGTTCTCAATGGTGGGCGCATCTCATAGACGCGCTTCATCCGGATGACGATCCCGGATCGGCCTGCCGGCCGTCCGGGCTGACGCTTCGGATCAGATCTCCACGACCACGCGGCCCCGGACCTTGCCGTCGATGATGGCGTTGGCGGTCGGCACGATCTCGTCGAACGAGATCGTCTTGGTGATCGAGGCGAGCTTCTCGCGATCAAGATCCCTGGCGAGCCGTCCCCAGGCCTCGATGCGGATGGGTTTGGGCACCGTCACGCTGTTGACGCCGAGCAGCGAGACGCCGCGCAGGATAAAGGGCGCGACCGAGGTCGGCAGGTCCATGCCGGCCGCAAGCCCGCAGGCCGCGACCGCGCCGCCGGACTTGGTCTGCGCGATGGCGTTGGCGAGCGGCACGGAGCCCACCGAATCCACCACGCCGGCGTACTTCTCCTTCTGCAGCGGCTTTCCAGGCGCTGCGAGTTCGTCGCGATGGATGATCTCGCTCGCGCCGAGCGCCTTCAGCCAGTCGCCCTCTTCCGGTCGGCCCGTCGAGGCGACGGTGTGGTAGCCGAGCTTGGCGAGCAGCGCGATCGCCACCGACCCGACGCCGCCGGCCGCGCCCGTCACGAGCACCGGCCCGCGCTCGGGCGTCACGCCGTGGCGCTCAAGCGCCATCACGCAGAGCATCGAGGTGTAGCCGGCGGTTCCCACCGCCATGGCGTCGGCGGCCGACAGCCCGTCGACGAGCGGCACCAGCCAGTCGCCCTTCACCCGCGCGCATTCGGCGTAGCCGCCGAGATGGGTCTCGCCGACGCCCCAGCCGTTCAGCACCACCTCGTCGCCGGCCTTGTACTCGGGGCTTTCGGAGGCCGTCACCACGCCCGCGAAGTCGATGCCCGGGATCATGGGGAAGCGGCGCACCACCGGCGACTTTCCGGTGATGGCGAGGCCGTCCTTGTAGTTCACCGTCGAGTGAGTGACGCGCACCACGACGTCGCCTTCCATCAGTTCGCTTTCGGGGAAGTCGACGACGGACACGGTCTGGCCGTCGTCGGTCTTGTCGATGCGAAGCGCGCGGAAGGCGGACATTTGGGCTCCGGAGGAAAGGTTTCGGATGGGCCGCTAGATAGGCGCCGCGGCGGGAAATTCAGCCCGCGGCCAGTGAATGGCCGTCATCCCGGCCGAGCGGAGCGAAAGCCGGGATCGTTTTCCGGAGAATAGCCCGAACCTCAGTCGTCATCCTCCGGCGAGCCGCCATCGGGACGCGATCCCGGCTTGGGCTTCGGGCCGTCCGGGATGACGCCCCAGCGCCCCCTCCCCGCCTTCACGCCGTCGCCGGGCGCTCCACTGCGCGCTCGCGGATCGGCAGGTTGACCAGCGCCGACATGATCGAGAGCGCGATCGCGATCTTCCAGATCAGGTCGTAGTTCCCATAGGCCTCGTAGAGCTCGCCGCCGAGCCAGACGCCCATGAACGAGCCGATCTGGTGGCTGAGGAACACCACGCCGTAGAGCATCGTCATGTAGCGCGTGCCGAACATCGTCGCGACGAGGCCCGAGGTCGGCGGGATGGTGGAGAGCCAGAGCAGGCCGATGCCGGCGCCGAAGATGAGCGCCGTCGTGGGCGTCACCGGCAGGGCGATGAAGCCCGCGATCAGGATCGCGCGGGCGAAATAGATCGCCGCCAGGATGTGGCGCTTCGGCATGCGGCCGGAGAGAACGCCGGACGACAGCGAACCCGCGATGTTGAACAGCCCTATCAGCGCCAGCGCCCAACCGCCGACCTGGGGGCTGATGCCCTGGTCGATCAGGAACGGCGGCAGATGCGCGGTGATGAAGGCGAGATGGAAGCCGCAGGTGAAGAAGCCGATCACCAGGAGCCAGTAGCTCGGCGTCGCGAAGGCCTCGCGCAGCGCCTCGCCGATCGTCTGGTCGCGGACCGTCACAGACGCGTCCGCCACCGGCCGGGTCGCAAGCGGGATCGAGAGCGGCAGGACGAGCAGCATCAGGCCGGCGAAGATCAGCACCGTGGTCTGCCAGCCATAGGCGCCGACGAGCGTCGAGGCGAGCGGCGTGAACAGGAACTGGCCGAAGGAGCCGGCCGCCGTCCCGAAGCCGAAGCCGAGCGTGCGCCATTCGGCCGGCAGCAGCTTCCCGAAGGCCCCGATGACGATCGAGAACGAAGCGCCGGAGAGCGCGAAGCCGATCAGGACGCCGGCCGACAGATGCATCGCGCCCGGCGCGCTCGACAGCGGCATGAGCGCGAGGCCCGCGGCGTAGAGCAGCCCGCCGACGATCAGCACGGGCCGCGCGCCGTAACGGTCGGCGAAGCCGCCGGCGAAGGGCTGGCCCACGCCCCAGAGCAGGTTCTGGATCGCGAAGGAGAGCGCGAAGACGTCGCGGCCCCAGCCGTTGGTCTCCGAGATCGGCGTCAGCAGCAGGCCCGCGGTCGCGCGCGGGCCGAAGGTCAGGCACGCGATGGCGCAGCCGCAGAAAATGATCAGCGGCAGGCTCGTGGCGGCTGCGGGCCGCGCGGCGGGCGTCTGGGACATGGGGCCTCCCGAAAATCGGAAGGCAATCTAGCGGCCGCCGCGCGCTTTCGCCCATGAAAAGGCGTCATGCGTCGGATCGCTGCGGCGAATGCCGGCGCGAGCGAGATCGAAGGCGTCGGACCCCGGAGGGCGCCGGTCCGCCTCGATCAGTTCTCCAGCTCTTCGCCCGACACGCTGCAGCTCGCGGCGACCGGCGGCGCGTTGAGCCGCGAGATCTGGATCGCGGGGCGCCAGTTGTTCGGGATGACCCAGAGCGTGTCGACCAGGAAGTTGAGGACGATCTGGCCGGGGCCGGCGAATTCGGACTGCATCGGGGCGAGGTACTGGCCGGCGATGAAGTTCTTCTGGTTGTCCGACAGCCGGCCGAGCACCGCGCCGGTGACCTCCTTCGAGGGCGAGCCGCCTTCCGAGGTCAGGATCGTGCAGGAGGCCTTCATCACTTTCAGCGGCCCGCGCGTCATCGTGCTGAAGGCGACCGTGCAGGGCGTCGAGTCGGAGGTGTCGCAGCTGTTGGTCGCGAACTGCTGATAATGCGAGCCGAAGCGTTGCGGCTGGCCGATCGTCTGGGCGTCCGCCCGCCCGCCGAACGCTCCGAAAGCCGCGACGGCGGCGGCCGCCAAGGCGAGCGCCGAAACCTGTCGATTTTCTGTCATGACGCCGGCTTCCTCATGAGCTTCCACGACGACGTCGGAGCTCTTGAGGCCGATACTCTCCGGAATTCTTAGTCCGGCGTATCCGCATGACTACGTAGGCCGTTGGTCGTCGCGCCGGGCGGACGGTCGTGGCCGCGTCACGATTTCGACCTCATGACATTTCTTTGTCGTCCGCCCTTCAAATCCGCTTCGATCCCAACTATCATAGTTATGCTCAGAACGAGCATATGGTTCGGTTGATCATTGGAGGACGCCATGTCCCCGCTCGCCGCCTCTCAGCTTTCCGCCCTCTCGCCGGCCGCGCCAGCGCCGCGAAGGTTTCAGCCTGTGGCGATGCCGTCGCTTGAATGGACGCCGGAGGTGGAGGCCGCCACCGCGCATCTCTACGAGCGCGTCAAAACCGTCGTGCCGCCCGTCGAGTGGCCGTTCTTCGCCCCGTACGTGAAGGCGATCAACGAGCTGAAGAAGGTCCGCAACGCCGTCATTCTGGCCCACAACTACCAGACGCCGGAAATCTACAACTGCGTCGCGGACGTGGTCGGCGACAGTTTCGCGCTCGCCCGCGAGGCGACCAAGACCGACGCCGACGTGATCGTGCAGTGCGGCGTGCACTTCATGGCCGAGACGTCGAAGATCCTGAACCCGAACAAGACGGTTCTCATCCCCGACAGCCGCGCCGGCTGCTCGCTCGCGACCTCGATCACCGCCGAGGACGTCCGCGAACTGCGTCGCCGCCACCCCGGCGTTCCGGTCGCCGTGTATGTCAACACCACGGCGGAAGTGAAGGCCGAGGCCGACATCTGCCTCACCTCCGGCAACGCCGTTGAGGTGGTGGAGTCGCTTGGGAGCCCCGAGGTGATGGTGCTTCCGGATCAGTATCTCGCGATGTGGATCGCCACCCAGACCAAGGTGAAGATCATCACCTGGCACGGCGCCTGCGAGGTGCACGAGCGCTTTACCGGCGCGGAGCTGCGCTCCTATCGCGAGGCCGATCCGGACGTCACGATCCTGGCCCATCCGGAATGCCCGCCGGACGTGATCGCCGAGGCCGACTTCACCGGCTCGACCGCCAAGCTCGCCGACTTCGTGAAGCTTCAGAAGCCGAAGAAGGTCGTGCTCGTGACCGAGTGCTCGATGGCCGACAACATCATGTCGGAATCGCCCGAGACCGAGTTCGTGAAGCCCTGCAACCTCTGCCCGCACATGAAACGGATCACGTTGCCAAAGATCCTCGAGTCTCTCGTGCATATGCGCGAAGAGATCATCGTCGATCCCGCGGTCGCCGACCGCGCCCGGCTCAGCGTCGAGCGGATGGTCAATCTGAAGATCTGAGGCGGGAGGCGTTTCGGAGCAGCGAACCGCCTGCTTCGAGACGCCTGCTCCGCAGGCTCCCCGGCTTGAGGAGCGATCGGCGCTCCATGACCGGCCCGCGATTCGAAGCCTCAGCGACCCCCATGCTCAGGAGCCGGCCGCAAGGCCGCCGTCTCGAAGCACGCAGTTCGCTCCCGCAGCTTGAAGCGGAGTAGGACACCAATGACCGACGCCCCTTCCCTCGTCTCTCCCGACGACTTCGCGCCCCAGTCCTGGGCGGGCGCGGACGACGTCGTCATCATCGGCGGCGGGCTCGCGGGCCTGTTCTGCGCGCTGAAGCTCGCCCCCCGTCCCGTCACCATCCTGACCGCCGCTCGGCTCGGCGACGGCGCCTCGTCCGCCTGGGCGCAAGGCGGGATCGCGGCCGCCGTCGGCCTCGGCGACAGCGCCGAAGCGCACGCCGCCGACACGATCGCGGCCGGCGCCGGCATCGTCGACGAGGCGATCGCCCGGCTCATGACCTCCGAGGCGCCTGCGCGGATCGCGGACCTGCTCTCCTACGGCGTCCCCTTCGACCGCGACCTCGAGGGCAAGCTGCTGCTCTCCCGCGAGGCCGCCCATTCCGAGCGCCGGATCGTGCGCGTCAACGGCGACCTCGCGGGCCGCGCCATCATGGCGGCGCTCGTCGCAGCGGTGCGCCGCACGCCGTCGATCCGCGTGCTCGAAGGCCTTGCGGCCGAGGAGCTTCTGGCGGAAGGCCGCTTCGTCACCGGCGTCGTCGCGCGGCCGGTCGGCCAGCCGCTCGCCAAGCCCGTGGCGGTCGCGGGCCGGTCCGTCGTGCTCGCCTCGGGCGGCGTCGGCCATCTCTACGCGGTCACCACCAACCCGCCGGAAGCGCGCGGCGCGGGTCTCGCCATGGCGGCGCGCGCGGGCGCGGCGCTCGCCGACCTCGAATTCGTGCAGTTTCACCCGACCGCGATCGCGATCGGGCGCGACCCTGCGCCGCTCGCGACCGAAGCGCTGCGCGGCGAAGGCGCGATCCTCGTCGACCCGGACGGGCGGCGCATCATGGACGGGTTGCACCCCGATCTCGACCTCGGCCCCCGCGACGTGGTGGCCCGCGGCGTCTACCAGGCCGCGCGCAACGGCGGCGCCTTCCTCGACGCCCGAGCGGCCGTCGGCGAACGCTTCGCGACGCGGTTCCCGACGGTCTACGCCGCCTGCATGTCGGCCGGCGTCGACCCGGCGCGCGAGCCGATCCCGGTCGCGCCCGCAGCGCACTACCACATGGGCGGCGTGTTGACCGACGCGAACGGCCGCACCTCGCTCGACGGGCTGTGGGCCTGCGGCGAGACCGCCTCGACCGGCGCGCATGGCGCGAACCGCCTCGCCTCCAATTCGCTGCTCGAGGCCGTGGTGTTCGGCGCGCGCATCGCGGAGGACATTTCGGGCATCGCGCCGCTCGCCCCGGCGCCGGCACGCGTGACGGGCGAGCGCGCGACGCTCGCCTCCGCCCCGGCCGACGACGGAGCCGCGGCGACGCTGCGCCGGACGATGACCGAGAATGTCGGCGTGGTGCGCGACGGCCCCCGGCTCGCCCGGGCGATCGAGACGATCGATCGCCTGCGCCGCGGAGCGCGCTCGGCCGACCTCGCCAACATGGCGACCGCCGCCCTGTTGATCGCGATCTCGGCGGAGCGGCGGCATGAGAGCCGCGGCGCGCATATGCGCTCGGACTTCGACGTTCCGCGCGAGGAGTGGCGGCGCCGCTCCACCATCACGCTCGGCGAGGCGCTCGACGCCCTCGGCGCGCCGGCCGCGGAGCTCGCCGCCTCGTGACCCGCCCCGCCCCGCTCGACCGGCTGTCGGTCGCCCGCGCGGTCGAAGCCGCGCTCGCCGAGGACCTCGGCCGCGCCGGCGACGTCACCAGCGCCGCCACCATTCCGGCCGACGCGCAGGCGCGCGTCGCGATCGTCGCGCGCACGCCTGGGCGGCTCGCCGGGCTGCAGCTCGCCGAAGCCGCCTTCGCATCTATCGAGCCGGCTATTCGCTTCGTCGCCGAGCGCTCTGACGGCGACCGCCTCGAGCCGGGTTCGGTCGTCGCGCGCATCGAGGGACCGGCCCGCGCGGTGCTGACCGGCGAGCGGACGGCGCTGAACTTCCTCGGACATCTGTCGGGCGTCGCGACCCTCACGGCCGTCTTCGCCGACAAGATCGCGCATACGGGCGCGAAGATCTGCGACACGCGCAAGACGACGCCCGGGCTCAGGGTGTTCGAGAAATACGCGGTGCGCTGCGGCGGCGGCCAGAACCACCGCTTCGGCCTCGACGACGCGATCCTCATCAAGGACAACCACATCGCGGTCGCGGGCGGCGTCGAGGCGGCGCTTCGGGCCGCCAAGGCCCAGATCGGGCACCTCGTGAAAATCGAGATCGAGGTCGACACGCTCGATCAGCTCGACCGCGTGATCTCGGAGGGCGCGGACGCCGTGCTGCTCGACAACATGGATCCCGCGACGCTGCGCGAGGCCGTCCGTCGGGTCGCCGGCCGCATGACGACGGAAGCGTCCGGCACCGTCTCGCTCGAGACCGTGGCGGCCATCGCTGAAGCCGGCGTCGACCTGATCTCGGTCGGGCGCATCACCCATTCGGCCCCGACCCTCGACCTCGGGCTAGACGTCGCGCTCGTCTGAGAGTTCGTCGATGTGCTCGTCCACGGCCGCGATGGCGCAGTCGAGGCGGCTGATCCCGAGATCGTCGGCGAGTTCGTCACGCGCGTAACGCATCATCGACCGGCAGAGCTTCAACCCGCGCAGGCGCGAACCGCGCCAGGGCGTCGCCGCAAACGCGCCATCCGGATCGAGAATGTCCGCGACGTCGGGCGCGACCGTCCGCGCCACGCCGACGATCTGCGAGACGAAGGCGTAAAACTGCTCGCTGGGCGCCGCGCGGCCCGCGCGCGTCCGTCCTCCCGACATGACATTTCCCTGCACCGCATTCGCAACCGGAGATAATCGTCATGGTCGCGACGGATGCAATCTGGAATCGGAGGAAATCCACCAGAGGCGACCTCTGGCCGCGCATCGCCGCATCCCTCGAGATTTGCGGTCGAGCCGTCGGTCACATGGGCTTTCCCGCATTCGGCGTCGCCACTCTTCAGCCGCGCAACCGCGTCATAGCGCGGGCGCCGGACCGTTCGGGCGCGGCAAGGGCGCGGGGTGGACGATGGGGGCGGCGGCGCGAGGGGGCGCGGCGGCGAAGCCGCGCTTGGTCAGCAGCTCGCGCCAGTAGTCCTCCTTGGCCGCGCCGCCGAGCGACTTCAGCTTCGTGGCCTCCTCCGCCTCGAGCGGCACCAGCTTGTAGCCGCGCGCGCGCAGGCAGGCGTAACGCTGGCTGAAGCGGTCCATCGGCGGAGAGGCCTCGCCGCCGATGCTGACCGATACGCCGCTGCGCTCGGCCTCCTCGGCGCAGGACATCTCGTCGATCTCGGCGTCGCTCGGGCCGGCGCCCGACCGCATCCAGACTTTTTCGCCGGCGCAGGCGGAGAGCGCCAGCGCAGCCGCCGCGACAGCCGCGATCCGACGCGCCCTCACGGCGCGATCCTCTTCCCTGCCCGCTTCCGCTCGGCGAGCAGGCCGAGATAGAGCTGCCCGAGATGGGCGGCGGCGAGCGAGGTCACGCCCGCATGGTCGTAGGGCGGCGACACCTCGACGACGTCGAAGCCCTTGAGGTCGAGCGCGCCGAGCCGCCTCAGGCACTGCAGCGCGAAGGCCGACGACACCCCGCCCGAGACCGGCGTGCCGGTGCCCGGCGCATAGGCCGGATCGAGGCAGTCGATGTCGAAGCTCACATAGACGGGCTGGTCCTCGACATGTCCCAGGATGCGGCTCGCGGTCGCCATCGGCCCGAGCTCGTCGGCGAGAAAGCCGTCGACGATCGAGATCCCGCAATCGGTCGGCGCATGGGTGCGGATGCCGATCTGGATCGAGCGCTCGGGGATGATCAGCCCGTCGCGCACCGCGCGGGTGATCATGGTGCCGTGGTCGATGCGGCTGCCGTCGTCGTCCCAGGTGTCCTGATGGGCGTCGAACTGGACGAGCGCGACCGGCCGGCCGAGCTTTTTCACCAGCGCCTTCAGCACAGGGTAGGTGAGGAAGTGGTCGCCGCCGAGCGTGACGAGATGGGCGCCGGCCGCATAGCGCTCGGCCGCCTGCGCCTCGATCGCGGCCGGCATCTGCTCGATGCGGCCGTAGTCGAGCGAGCAGTCGCCGGTGTCGACCACCGCGAGATCGCCAAAAATGTCGAAGCCGAACGGATAGGCCGGATCGCCGCACATGATGGTCGAGGCGTCGCGGATCGCGCGCGGTCCAAAACGCGTGCCCGGCCGGTTCGACACCGAAGTGTCGAGCGGCACGCCCCAGACCGCGACTTCGGCCCCCTCGGCGGACAGGGCGTAGGGGCGGCGCAGGAACGAAACGGCGCCGGCGTAGTTCGCCTCGCTCGACTCGCCGAAGCGGCGCTTGGGGTCCAGGGCGTCGTCGATCGGGCGGGGATGAAGCGGATCGGCGTTGAGGGCGGCCATCGAGGTCTCCGTCATCCCGGCCGAAGCGCAAGCGGAGAGCCGGGATCGTTCTGAAGGACGGGGCTCTGATAGCAGCGCCGCCGCCCCTTGTCCCGACCTCGAGCCGGGACAGTGAACCGAGACGGATCAAGGTCGGAACGCGAAGCGATCGAGCTCTCGCTTTCGGCCGCGTCGGTTCTGGGTTCCGGCTCAAGGCCGGAACAAGGATCTCGCGCCCCGTCCGGAAGAGGATCCGAGAACCGCGCCGCCGTCGTCCCGGCCTTGAGCCGGGACCCAGAACCGAGACGGATCAAGATCAGAACGGGGAACGATCGATCTCTCGCTTTCGGCCGCGTCGGTTCTGGGTTCCGGCTCAAGGCCGGAACAAGGATCGCGCGCCCGTCCGGAAGAGGATCCGAGAACCGCGCCGCCATCGGCAGGCACGACGCGTCCGGCCGTCCCCGGAAACGCAAAAGGCGGGCCCCTTGGGGGCCCGCCTCTCCGGCACGCAAAACCTGATCCGGCGTTTGCGTGAGTTTTAGCGCTTCGAGAACTGGAAGCTGCGGCGAGCCTTGGCGCGGCCGTACTTCTTGCGCTCGACGACGCGGCTGTCGCGGGTGAGGAACCCGCCCTTCTTGAGGACGCCGCGCAGTTCCGGCTCGAAATAGGTCAGGGCCTTCGACAGGCCGTGGCGCACCGCGCCCGCCTGACCCGAGAGGCCGCCGCCCGCGACGGTGACGATGATGTCGTACTGGCCCGCGCGGTTGGCGACGCCGAGCGGCTGCTCGAGGATCATGCGCAGCACGGGCCGCGCGAAGTAGACCTCGAGGTCACGCTTGTTGATCGTGACCTTGCCCGAACCCGGACGGATCCAGACGCGCGCGACGGCGTTCTTGCGCTTGCCGGTCGCGTAGGCGCGGCCCTGGGCGTCGACCTTCTTGACGTGTTTCGGGGCTTCCTGGGTGGTCCCGAGGGCGCCGCCGAGCTCGCCGAGCGAGGAGATGTTCTCGGCCATGTTCAGGCGCTCCGCTTGTTCTTGCGGTTGAGGGCGCCGACGTCGAGAGAGGTCGGCTGCTGGGCCTCGTGCGGATGGCTCTCGCCCGCATAGACCTTGAGGTTTCCGAGCTGCTTGCGGCCAAGGGGCCCGCGCGGGAGCATGCGCTCCACGGCCTTCTCGATCACGCGCTCCGGGAAACGGCCGTCGAGGATCTGGTGCGCCTTGCGCTCCTTGATGCCGCCCGGATAGCCGGTGTGCCAGAAGTAGGACTTGTTATCGCGCTTGCGGCCCGTGAAGTGGACCTTGGACGCGTTGACCACGATCACGTTGTCGCCGTCGTCGACATGGGGCGTGAAGGAGGCGAGATGCTTGCCGCGAAGCCGCATGGCGATGAGCGAGGCGAGACGGCCGACCACGAGGCCCGACGCGTCGATCACGACCCACTTCTTCTCCACGTCGGCGGGCTTGGTCACGAAGGACCGGGCCGGCTCAGGTCGCATAGGAGGAACCCTTGGGATGAGACAAAAGAAATGCGCGGGAACCAGTCCCGCGCGACGGAGCGGTTGATACGCCAAGCCATTTGAATTGGCAAGGCACGCCGATCGCCAATTTCACAACGAAAACAATGGCTTATAATTTTGGTATTTTATTACCCCTCTCTAGGGGCCTGAAAAGCATGCGCGACGCCGGCCGTTTCACGCCCCCGCCTGCGAGAGACGGGTCCCACATGTCGCGCCCTACCCCTTGGGCGGAATCGAATAGGTGGCGGTCACATGCGCGATGACGTCGTCGCTTCCCGCCGACGTCAGCTCCGCCTCCCCCACGGCAAGCGTCCGGCCGATCTTGAGGTAGCGGCACTCCGCGACGACATCGGCGAGCGCCGGGCGGCGCAGGAAATTGATGTTGAGGCTGGTGGTGACGGCGAGCTTCACCGGGCCGATCGCGCCGAGCAGCGCGACGTAGAGCGCGACGTCGGCGAGCGCCATCATGGCCGGGCCAGAGACCGTGCCGCCCGGCCTCAGGTGCCGCTCGCTCACCAGCAGCCGCATGCGCGCCTCGCCATAGCCGATCGTCTCGATCTCGTAGGTCGGCCCGCCCTCCTGCATCTGGGGGAATTCGCGCGCGAGAAAGGCGTTGACCTCATCGAGGGAAAGGCGCGGCGCGCGATCCTCGGCAAGGCGTGGCTTTTGCGTCATGGTCGCGTCCATATTCCCCCGTCATAGTCCCGATTCGAGAATGCCCCGTCCGGGGCGCTACAATGTCCAAGCGGCCGATGAAGCCGCATCGAGGCTTGCGCGCAACCCCGCGCGGGAATCGCCCTTCCGGAGGTCTTCATGCTCATCGCCGCGGGCCGCACGTCGCGCGTCATGCTTCTAGCAGCCTTCGCCGCAAGCGCGGCGATCTGGGCTCCCCCGGCGTTCGCCCAGCAATCCGGCGCGCCCTCCCAGACCGAGTCCTCGGCGGGCGATCTCGAACCCAAGCAGGTGCCGCTCCAGGGCAAGCAGGTCGAGGCCTTCATCGCGGCCTGGCCGGAGTTCGAGGCGCTGCGCGAGAAGCTCGCGGCGGCCAACCCGCAGGCCAAGGAGCAGGACAAGAACCCGCAGAACCAGCCCGAGAGCGACGAGGCCGAGGTCGGCGAGGCCGAGGATCCGATCGGCGCGCTCGCGGCCTATCTCGACGACGCCAAGGCCAAGCCCCAGATCGAGGAGATCCTCAAGAAGCACGGCTTCGCGACCTATTCCGACTGGGCCGACGTCGCGCAGTCCGTTCTGCTCGCCTTCGGCGCGAGCGACCCGGACGGCGGCGGCGCCGACCTCGCGGCCGAGAAGAAGAAGGTGCAGGACGAGATCAATGGCGACGCCGCGCTCTCGGAGGACGAGAAGAAGTCGGCGCTCAAGGATCTCGACGAGCAGTTCGCGGCACTCGAGAGCTTCCAGCCGCTTCCGGGCAACGTCGACGCCGTGAAGCCCTATCTCGACAAGATCAAGGATCTGTTCGGCGACGACGAGACCGACCCCGGCAGCGGCCAGAAGCCGTAAGGCGGCCGACATGCCGGTCGCCGACGCCGACATCCGCGATCTCCTCGAAGGCGTCCGCACCATCGCGGTCGTCGGGGCGAGTCCCAAGGCCGATCGCCCGAGCTACGACGTCGCGCAGTTCCTCGCGCGGAGCGGCTATCACGTGTTCCCGGTCAATCCGGCGCATGGCGGCGGCGAGATCGCGGGCCTGCCCGCTTATGCGAGCCTCGCGGACATTCCGGAGCCGATCGACATGGTGGACGTGTTCCGCGCGTCCGAACATGTCGCCGCCGTGCTCGACGAGGCGCTCGCTCTGCCGACGCCGCCAAAGGTGTTCTGGACGCAGCTCGGCGTCGTCGACGCCGAGGCGGCTGTCCGCGCCGAGGCTGCGGGGCTCGCGGTCGTCATGGACCGCTGCCCGAAGATCGAGCTCCTCGGCGACCACTGACACAAAAAACGCCGCGCCCCCAAGGGAGCGCGGCGCCGCAGGCGTCCGGCCGAAGCCGATCACCTCATTTCCGAGGCCTTCTCGGCGCGCTCGGCCATCGCCATGTCGGTTTTGGTCGTGGCGCGGTTGGCGTAGCCGGACGTCATCGCGGCCTGGGTCGACTGCGGGCTCGTGTCGGCGGGCGCCGGACGCCCCTCCTCCTCGGCCTTGGCGGCGTCGATGTCCTTCTGGGTCGTGGCGGCGTTCGAATAGCCCGCCGGACAGGGCGTGCCCGGCTTGACTGTCATGTCTTCGGCGAGCGCCGGCGAAGCGACGGCGGCGGCGAGCGCAGCCGCGGCGAGCAAGGGCGTCTTGCGAACCATGGTGGGATCCTTCCGCATGAGGTGAGCGAGAGGCCGTTGCGCCTCCCGTCTGCCCGACCAATGTAGATCGCCGGCGATCGTTCCGCGCCTATCGCCTAAATTGCAGACATGCTCACAATACATGCATTCGCCTAAATCGCCGTCGCTCATTCGGCCGGCTGAGGGGCGCCGAGCGGCGCATGGACACGGTCGCGGCGGGCGGATTGGCTCAGAAGCGCGACGTTCGCGACCGCCACCGCCAGAACCACCACCGCGCCGAACTGGTGCGCAAGGCCGAGCGACACCGGCACCACCGCCACCAGCGTCGCGATTCCGAGCGCCGCCTGGGCGACGATTAGCCCCGCGAGCCAGACGGCGCGCGTCCGCGCGCGCCCGTCGATGTCGGGCCGCATGGCCGAGATCGCATAGGCGAGCGCCGCGGCGAGGAGGAGATAGGCGCCCAGCCGGTGGTTGAGCTGCACCAGCGCGACGTTGTCGACGAAGTTCTCCCACCACGGCGTCACGGCGAAGAGCGCCTCGCGCGAGGGCGCGAGGCCGCCGTCCATCAGCGGCCAGGTGTTGAAGCTGAAGCCCGCCTTCGAACCCGCCACGAGGCCGCCGAGCAGGATCTGGCCGAACGACAGGGCGAGCACGCCCCAGGCGCCGGCGCGAAGGCCCGGACCCGCGGCCGAGGCGTCGCGGCCGAGCCGCCCGAGATAGGCGAGGAACAGCACGAGCGTCGAGAAGAACAGCAGCGCGAAGCCGAGATGCAGCGTCAGCTTCACCGGCGCGACAGCGGTCATGCCGGGCTGGAGGCCCGACGCCACCATGATCCAGCCGATCGCGCCCTGCGTGCCGAGCAGCAGCCCCATGGCGAAGAGCACGAGACCCTCCTTCAGGCTGACGCGCCGGGTGACTGCGGCGAAGAACAGGCCGAAGGCGAACACGAAGCCGATCGCGCGGCCGAGCTGCCGGTGGCCCCACTCCCACCAGTAGATGAACTGGAACTCCCCAAGCGACATGCCGGCGTTGAGCAGCCGGTACTGCGGGCTCTCGCGATACTTGGCGAATTCCTCCGCCCAGGCCGCCTCGCCGAGCGGCGGGATCGCGCCCGTGATCGGCTTCCATTCGGTGATCGAGAGACCGGAGCCGGTCAGGCGGGTCGCGCCGCCGATCACGACCATCAGCGCGACGAGCGCGAGGGTCAGGAAGAGCCAGGCGGCCACGAAACGGCGCGGACTCTCTGTACGCTGTGCCAAAGGGCGCTCCTTCAAGCGGCGAAGGGTCGGGGCCTGCGCCTTGCAGGCGCGCCGCCGGCTGCTTTAAGTCGCTGTGTTGGCGCGCACAAGGCGGCGTCTCGACACGATGCCCGGAGCCGGCGATGCCCCCGCGTGCGAAGAAGTTGATCGGCGGGGTCGTCCTGGTGGTCGGCGTTTCGGTCTATGCGCTCATCGTCATGATGATCGGGCAGATCAAGCTCGCGCAGTCGGGCGCGGGCGCGCAGCTCGCCTTCTTCGCCTTTTTCGGCCTGATCTGGATCGTGCCCGCCGCGTTTTTGATCCGCTGGATGGAGCGGGTCGACCCGAAACGATGACGGGCTAGCGGCCCAGAACGCGCTTGGCCGCCGCCATCAGCGCGAAGGGCGCGCCCGACAGATAGGCGTCGACCGCGGCGCGGGTCTGGAAATGGCCGTTGAGCGAGACGCGCGGCAGCGCCGTCGGCGTCTGCGCATGCGCTTGCGTCAGGTGGCCCGGCCGCGTCGTGACGGCGCTGGCGAAGCCGAGCTCGGCCGCGAGCGCATATTCACGGTCGCCGGCGGCCGCGAGGTCTCCGACCGGATAGGCGAAATGCGCCGGCGCGGCGCCGAGCCGCTCGGCGATCGCCTGCCAGCTTCCCGCCATCTCGGCGCGGGCGGTCTCGGGCGGATGCGTCGCGAGCATCGGGTGCGAGACCGTGTGCGCGCCGATCTCGACGAGCGGGTCGGCGCCGACCTCGGCGAGCTCGTCCCAGCGCATGCAGAGATCGCGCGCGAAAGCCGAGGCGTCGACGCCCCCGGCCTCGGCGATCTTGAGCGTCTCGGCCCGCAGCCGCTCCTCCGGCCCCTGCCGAAGCGCTCGCAGGATGGTCTTGAACGCGTTCGCCTTTTCATCGACGGTCCGGCACGACACAGATTTCCGCCCGTCCCCGAGGTCGACCTCGACGCGATCGGCCCGCGCGAGGCCCGCCTCGAGCTCGAGCCACCACAGCCGCGCGTGGCCGTCGGCGAAGTCCGAGGCGATGTAGAGCGTGGCCGGCGCGCCGTGCCGGCGCAGGATCGGCAAGGCGTGATCCCGAACGTCCCGATAGCCGTCGTCGAAGGTCAGATGCAGGAAGGGGCGCGGCGAGACGCCCGCCCTCACCCGGCTCAGCGCCTCGTCGAGGGTCACGAAGTCGAAGCCTGCGTTTCGGGCGCGGGTCAGCGCCAGGTCGAGAAACGTCGGCTCGATCTCGAGATGTCGGTTGGGCGCGAAGGCCCCGCCCGAGAACGGGCGCACATGGTGCAGCGTCAGGATCACGCCCAGCCCACGGGCATGCTTGGCGAGCGCTTTGTTCGCGCCGAAGTGATCGAGCGCAGAAAACGCGATCCGGAACAAACTCGTGCGCGCGTCTGGCATTACCTCAGCACCTCGGCAGGCGTCTTCGCACGAGAACTTCGCTCGACAAGGTAAACGAAACTTCTCCAAACCGGCCTGAAACTGACGGTTGTCGTCGCTTCATTAAAACTTTGCTCGACTTTTACTCGTATGGCTTCATCGATTGTAGAACTTTGAGGGCTAAGACCGTCGTTCGAGACAACTGCCTCGAGCGCGAAAGCCACAGATGACGCCCGCCCGCTTCGGCAAGATCGCACGCTTCAACCGCGACGCCCGCGGCGTCACGATGGTGGAGTTCGGGCTGATCGCGCCGGTGCTCACCCTGATGATCATGGGCATCGTCGAGCTCGGGCTGATGATGGCGGGCCAGGCGGTGCTCGACAACGCCACGTTCGTCGCCTCGCGCATCGGCAAGACCGGCTACGAGACCAAGGACAAGAAGCAGGACAAGCAGATCGCCGAGGCGATCCAGAAGGCTGCGTCCTCCTACCTCGATCCCAACAAGATCATCGTCACGAGCACGGCCTATTCGGACTACGACTCGATGAAGCCCGAGCCGTTCACCGACACCAACAAGAACGGCGTCCGCGACGCCGGCGAGCCGTTCGTCGACGTCAACGGCAACGGCTCCTACGACACCAATGTCGGCTCGAGCGGCTACGGCGCCTCGGGCCAGGTCGTCCTCTACACCGCGACCTACAACTGGACGCTCTTCACCCCGATGATCGGTCGGCTGATCGGCAAGAACAACGTGGTGCCGCTTCAGGCCCGCGTCGTCGTCAAGAACGAGCCCTTCTGATGGCGCCCCTCGCCCTCCTCCGCGCCAAGCTCGCGCGTTTCCGCCGGTCCGAGACGGGCCTCGCCGCGCTCGAGACGGCGCTGTTCGCGCCCGTGCTCGGCCTGCTCCTGCTCGGCGGCTACGACGTCGCCCGCTTCGTGAGCATCCGCTCGAACGTCGACAAGGTCGGCTTTTCGGTCGCGGACGTGACCTCCCAGTATCGCGAGCTCACCAGCGCCGCCATGCGGCAGGTCTTCATGGTCACCGGCTCGAGCATGCCGAACTACACCTCCGGCACGAACGGCGTCACGATCCTCACCTCGGTCTATCTCGACAACAAGACGCCCAAGGTGAAGTGGCAGTGCTACTCGACCACCGGCACCGCCTGGACCAGCAAGATCGGCGTCGAGGGCAACACCGCCGCCGTGAACACGGCGCTGCTCGCCGACGCCAACGACAACCTGATGGTGTCGGAAGTCTACTACCGCTTCACGCCGGTTCTTTCGACGTTCTTCAAGAACGGCTTCATGATCTACACCTCTTCGATCTATCGCCCGCGTCTGGGCACGTTGACGACGAAGCCATGCTGACGATCACGCGCACCATCAGGCGGATCGTCCGCCTCGCTCGCCCGGCCGCCCGTTCCGAAGAGGGCGCGGTCGCCCCGCTCATGGGCCTCATGCTTCTCATGCTGATCGGATGCACCGGCATCGCGATCGACACCGGCCGCTCCATGGTGGTGAAAGCCCGCCTCGTCAGCGCGCTCGACGCCGCAGGGCTTGCGGTCGGCGCGCGCACGACGACGGTCGACTACACCGCCGACGCGCGGAAGTTCGTCGACGCGAACTTCAAGGCCAACTACGCGGCCGCGACCGTCAACACCGTGACCGCGACTCTAAGCGCTGACAAGTCGACGATCACGCTCGCAGCCAGCGCGACAATGCCGACGATCTTCATGAAGCTTTTCGGTTCCAACGAAGTGACCGTGAAAGCTTCAACCGAGATCACCCGCGCCTCGACAGGCCTCGAACTCGTGCTGGTGCTCGACAACACCGGCTCGATGGGCCAGAGCGGCAGCATGCCGTCGCTGAAGTCCGGCGCGAGTTCGCTGGTCGAGGGCCTGTTCACCAACAGCCCGACCGACGTCTTCATCGGCCTCGTGCCGTTCTCCCAGGCGGTCAGCATCGGGCCGAGCCTGACGACGGGCGCGGCCCTCAGCCTCCCGGCGACCTACGTCCAGGCCACCTCGCTCGTGAAGACGGGCTACACGACCTATTACACCGGCTGCCTCGAGGAGCGCACCGGCGGCCTCGACGTCACCGATGATCCGCCTGTGCTCCTTAACGCCAACAGCCTGTTCAAGGCCTATTACAGCCCGGACACCGCGACCAAGAAGGAAGTGAAGGCGAAGGATTCCGAGGCCCAGGTCAACGACTGGATCACGCCCACCTGGCTCGGCAACAACTACAACGTCTTCTACACGGGCTACGGCGTCGACGAGCAGCAGGGCCCGGCGGCCTACTGCCCGCAGGCGATGACGCCGATGACGAACAACAAGACCAAGCTTCTCACCGCCATCAACGCCATGACGGCCCAGGGCTCGACCTTCATCAACATCGGCGCGGTGTGGGGCTGGCGCATGCTGTCGCCGAACTGGCGCGGCTTCTGGGGCGGCGACATGCTGGCCAACAAGCAGCCGCTCGCCTACGGCACGAAGAACATGAGCAAGGTCGCGGTCATCATGACCGACGGCGAGAACAGCTTCACGCCGAAATACTACAGCGCCTACGGTTATCTGAGCGAGGGAAGGCTGGGCGAAACCAAGCGCTCGTTGGCCGAGAGCGAGCTCGACGACCGGCTCAAGAAGGTCTGCAACAGCATGAAGGCGAACGACATCACCGTGATGACCATCGCCTACGACAATCCGGACGCCTCGACCAAGTCGATGCTGCAGGCCTGCGCGACCAACACCAGCTACTATTTCGACGCCGGCAGCTCGAGCGAGCTGATCAAGTCCTTCGACCTGATCCGCGGCGCGCTGTCGAAGCTCCGGGTCAGCAAATGACGGGCGCGATGCTGTCGCAGGCGCAGGACCGCTCGATGCGGACGGCGACGTCCGCATCCGCGGCGCGCCAGAGCCTCGGCGGCGCTCAGCGAACCGAAGCTCCGGCCGGCAAAGCCGCCTCGGCGTCGGTCGCGACCGGCGGCGACGGCGCGCGCGCTTTCACCAGCGTCGAGATCCACCGCGACGTCGCCTCGGCTGCGGCCGACTGGTCGCGCCTGCTCGGGGACGCCCTCGCGGGACCCTATCAGAACCCGGACTTCATGGCCGCCTGGGCGCGCCACGCCGGCGCGGCGGAAGGCGCCTCGCCCCTGATCGCGATCGCCCGCGACGAGCGCGGCGAGCCCGTCGCTTTGCTGCCGCTGTGCGTCCGGCGCCGTTTCGGCGTGGCCACCGCGCGCTTCATCGGCGGCAGCCACGTCAACTACAATCTGGCGGTGATCCGCCGCGACCGGCTCGACGCCTTCGCGGGCGGCGAGGCCGAGCGGCTGCTCGTCGAGACGGCGCGCGAGGCCGGCGTCGACGCCTATCACCTCGTCAACCAGCCGCGGCTGTGGATGGGAACCCCCAATCCGCTCGCCTCGCTGCCGAGCCAGCCCTCCGCTGACGACGCCTATTGCGGGCCGCTGGCGCCCAGCCTCGAGGAGCATCTGCGCCTCTATGTTTCGGCGAAGTCCCGCTCCAACCAGCGCCGCAAGATGCGCCGGTTCGAAGAGCGCGGAGCGCCGAAGCTCTACCGCGCCGAGACCCCTGAGCAGCGCCGTCGCCTGCTCGACGCCTATTTCCGGCAGAAGGCGGAGCAGTTCGCCGCGCGCGGCGTCGACAACGTGTTCGAGCGCCCCGGCGTCTACGAGTTCCTGGCGCAGGCCGCCGGTCTCACGGGCGAAGCGGCGACCATCGACCTCTACGGCTTCGACATGGACGACGAGGTCGTGGCCGTGCATGGCGGCGTCGCCGACGGCTCGCGCTATTGCGGCATGTTCATCTCGATCACCAGCAGCGAGCACGCCAAATACAGCCCCGGCGAGATGCTGATGAACTTCGTCGTCGAGGAGCAGATCCGCCGCGGCCTGTCGAGCTTCGACCTCGGCGTCGGGGCCGCGACCTACAAGAAGATGTACTGCCCCGATCCGGAGCCGCTGTTCGATTCGATCTTCGGCGTGACCGCTAAGGGCCGGGCGGTCGCAGGCGCCGCCGCAGCCGCCGCGGCGCTCAAAGCCAGGATCAAGGCGACGCCCTGGGCTTACGGCCTCATCGGCAAGCTCCGAAAGGCCCGCGCGGGCCACAGGCCCGAAGTCGCCGGCCCGGCAGCCGACTAAGGATCCGTCTTACGACCGGTTTTCCAAGACCGGTCAGGCCGCGAGCCAGCGGCCCCGCGGGCGGTCGTCGTCGTTGGGCACCAGAAGCACCACGACGTCGTCGATGCCCGTCCGCTTGAGGCGCTCATGCGCCTCGACGGTCGTGGCGTCCGCCGCGCTCTTGTCCGACAGCAGCACGGCGGCGCCGCAGAACGGCGCGAAGGCGTCCGCGCCGCCGAGACCGCCGGGCGCCGCCACCATGACGAAGTCGTAGGTGAGGGCGAGCGCGTCGAGCACGATGTTGAGCCGCGCGGTCGCGTGGGCGTCGAGGCGCGTGAAGGCGTCCGAGCCCTGCGGCACGAGATGGACGCGCGATCCGTCGGTGCGGTGGATCGCCTGCGCGAAGGTCGCGTCGCCGAGCAGCAGGTCGGACAATCCCGGCGAACCGTCGGACTCCGAACCGCCCGAGGCGTCGATCAGCACCACGCGCCTGCCCTGCTCCGACACGGTCGAGGCGATCCGCGAGGCGACGCCGAAGACGTCGAGGCCCGGCCGCGCGCCTGCCGAAAGGATTCTGAGCGCGCCGTTGTCGGCAGGCGCCGAGGCGAGCTGGCGCGCAAGCGCCGCGACGAGGCTGGCGTCCGCGACCTCGATCGCCGCGGCCTCCGCCATCGCCGGCTGCGGCGCGACGGGCTGGGGCTTCGAAGGCTGAGATTTGACGGGCTGGGGCTTGACCGGCTGCGGTCTGGCGGCCTGGGGCTTCGCGGTCTCGGAGACGACAGGCGCGGGTTCGGCGGCAGGCGTCTGCGCGACCGCGGGCGATTCGTGCGCCGGCTCCCTTGCGGGGCGCGGCGCCGACATCGCGGTCAGGTCGGGCTGTCGCGCCGTGGTCGGCGCGGGCTTGGCCGCGGGCTTTTCGGCGGCGGGCTTGGAGATCGGCCCGCGCAACCGCCCGAACGCCGTCGTCGTCTCGCCGACGGCCGGCGGCGGCGTGGCGTCGCCGCTTTCGGGACGGCGAACCGGCGTCGAGAACAGCTCGGCGGCGGCGGCCGCGAACAGCGCCAGCACGAAGGCGCCGATCGTCGCGAGAAGGACGGTCGGGCCCTTCTTCGGGAAATAGGGCTCGGCCGCCGCAGCGCCGCGCGAGATCACGCGGGCGTCGGCGAGGAGGCCTTCGGGGTTCTCGCGCGCGCTCGTTTCGCGATAGCGGTTCAGCATCTGCTCGAGCAGCTCGCGCTGCGAGCGGGCGTCGCGCTCCATCGCGCGCAGCTGGACGTCCTGATTGTTGGCGCTCGCGGCGTCGCCCTTCATGCTTTCGAGCTGCTTCGTCAGCGCCGCGACCCGCGCGCCGGCGGTCTTGGCGTCGTTCTCGAAGGCGCGGGCGAGCTTCTCGGCTTCGGAACGGATCTGGCCGTCGAGGCCGTTCAGCTGCGCCGACAGCTCGCGCATGCGCGGATGCTGCGGCAGCAGCGTGCGGCCCTCGCTCGCGATCTGGGCGGCGAGTCGCGAGCGTTCCTGCGCAAGCGAGCGGATGAGCTCGGAATTGGCGATGTCGAGCGCCTCGGCCGGGCGGCCCTGCCGAAGCGTCGCGCGGATGTTGTCGGCCTTGGCCTGCGCGTCGTTCTGCTGGGAGCGGCTCGCCGAAAGCTGAACGGTCGTGTCGCCGAGCTGCTGAGCCGCGACGGTGGTGTTGTTGGTGCCGACCAGGAGGCCCGCCTTGGCGCGGAACTGCTCGACGCGCTCCTCGGCCTCGCCGACCTTGGCGCGCAGCGTCTCGATCTCGTCGGCGAGATACTGGCTCGTCTGCCGGTTCGTGGCGCGCTTGGCGTCGCGCTGGATGTCGAGATAGGCGTCCGCGAAACCGTTGACGACCCGCGCCGCGACGTCCGGGTTCTTGGCGGTGAACTCGACCCCGACCACGCGCGAGCCCGTGACCGGGTAGACGGTGAGATCCTGGACGACGTTGTCCACGACCTTCTCGTTGAAGGGCTGCGCGCTTTCGGCGCCGCCGAGGCCGAGCGCGCGCATCAGCCCGCCCACAAGGCCCGGACGGTCGGCGGCGAATTCGGGATTGGCCGCGAGGTCGAGCGACTTGACCACCTGGCGCGCGAGGTCGCGCGACTGCATCAGCTGGACCTGGCTCGCCACCGCCTGTTCGTCGGGAAGCGACTCGCGGTCGGTCGCCGAGCGCGGCGCGGCGATTTCGCGGTTCTCGATGAGAATCAGCGCGTTCGAACGGTAGTAGGGCGAGGAGAGCTGGACGAACGCCACCGCAGCGGCCGCGGCGAGCAGCGTCGGGAGGATGATCGCCATCCGCCGCCGCCAGATGCCGCGCCCAAGCGCGCGCAGGTCGACCTCGCCCCCGTCGGAGCGTTCGCCAATCCTGCCTTCAACGCTTGTTTCGGCCATGCCGAGCACCTCGAAGTCCGCGCGCTCGCGGGTTTCGTCAACGCTCACTTCACCATGTCATGGTTGCCGCACGGTTAATCGTCTTGAGGCTCGAAGTCGGCGCGGCAACCGATCGTTAACCCTGTTGGCGTAACGAACAATAAACCTTGTCGCCATTCGGGGGTCATCTTCATGCGGCCGCGCAGCGTCACCATCGGGCTGATCCTCGCCGCCGGTCTGGGCGGCTGCGCCGCGCCGAAGGCCGTGCCCCCGCCGCTCGCGGCGGAGTTCAACGAGCCCTACATGCTCGCCTCCGGCGATCGCCTGCGGGTCAACGTCTTCGGCCAGCAGAACCTCTCGAACACCTATGCGATCGAACCGGACGGCGCGATCGCGATGCCGCTGGTCGGGCGCATGAAGGTCGACGGCAAGACCTCCGACCAGGTCCGCGCAGGCATCGAGGCCAAGCTCAAGGCCGGCTTCCTGCGCGACCCCAACGTCTCGGTCGAGATCGAGTCCTACCGGCCGTTTTTCATTCTCGGCGAGGTCACGCAGGCCGGGCAGTATCCGTATGTCGCCGGCATGACCGCCCAGAGCGCCGTCGCGATCGCCAACGGCTTCAGCCCGCGCGCCGAGAAGGACCGGGTCGAGCTGACCCGCCGCAACGGCGACCGCGTGTTCAAGGCCGAGGTGCCCCTCACCTACCCGATCCGGCCGGGCGACACGATCACGGTTCAGGAGCGCTGGTTCTGAGCAGCGTCTCTTCCTGACACGGAAAACGTGTCGCATCCCGCCGACCGCCGCCTTTGAAGACGTGGGCTTAAGGCTTTGAGCGCTACCCTGAGGGCAGAACCTCGCTGGCCGCAGCCCTCAGGCATGCGTCCGGCCGCGCGCGAAGCCGACATGTCCCACCCGACCGCGACAGAGCAGACCAGCCCGACCGACGACGCCCTGCGTATCGTCCATGTCGTGCGGTCGCCCGTCGGCGGCATCTTCCGGCACATCGCCGACCTCGCCACCGCGCAGGCGGCCGCCGGCCACAGCGTCGGCCTCGTCTGCGACAGCCTGACGGGCGGAGCCTTCGAAGACGAACGCATCGCGCGGCTCGGCGCGTCACTCGCGCTCGGCGTCGTGCGGCTCCCGATCGCGCGCGACGTCGCGCCGTCGGATCTCGCCGCGCTCGCCAAGGTCCGCCGGGCGCTCGGGCCGCTCGGGCCCCATGTCGTCCACGCCCATGGCGCGAAGGGCGGCGTGTTCGGCCGCGTCGTCGGCGCCTGGCTCGGGCGCAGCCAGCCCTTGGCGCGCTTTTACGCCCCCCATGGCGGCAGCCTCCATTACGACCGCAAGTCGCGCGAGGGGCGGCTCTACTTCACCGTCGAGCGGGCGCTCGAACGGGTCACCGATTCGCTTATCCATGTGAGCGGCTACGAGGCGCGGGTCTACGAAGAGAAGGTCGGACGCCCCGCCTGCGGCGCGGTGGTGGTGCGCAACGGGCTGACCGCGGAAGAGTTCGAGCCGGTCCAGCCCCGCCCCGACGCCGCCGATTTTCTCTATCTCGGGATGCTGCGCGACCTCAAAGGCGTCGACGTCTTCCTCGAAGCCATGAAGCGGCTCCATGACGGCGGGACGCCGGCCACCGCGGTCGTCGTCGGCGACGGGCCGGACGAGGCGCGCTACCGCGCTTTCGCGGCCGAGGCGGAGATCGCCGATCACGTCCGCTTCGTGCCGCCGACGCCGGCCCGCGACGCCTTTCCGCTTGGCCGGGCCATCGTCGTGCCGTCGCGCGCGGAATCGATGCCCTACGTCGTTCTCGAGGCCGTCGCGGCGGGCGTCCCGATGGTCGCGACCAATGTCGGCGGCATCCCGGAGATCTTCGGACCCCATTCCGACGAGCTCGTTCCGGCCGCCGACCCTGCGGCGCTTGCGGCCGCAATGGCGCGGCTGCGCGCCGATCCGGACGCCGCCCGCAACGCCGCCGAGGCCCGCCGCGCCCATGTCGGCGGCGAGTTTTCGCTCGATGAGATGTCGTCGCGGATCGAGACTGTTTACCGCGTTGGCATCGAAAACCGACGCAAGGCGTTCTGAGTCCCGCTCGTAAGCATATTTTCGGCTTTCCGGCGCATGCTTTCCCGATCGTACGGGGAAAGCCCGGAGACGCGACCGACATGAGCATGGCCCAGTTCGACATGAGGGAACCTCCGGCGGAAGCCGCGACGCCCCGTCAGGCGAGCCTCAACGCCCAGGCCCGCGAGATCGCGGAGCAGTTCAGCGCGGCGTCGATCTCGCAGGTGCTGCTGGTCGGAGGCGTGCGCCTGCTCGACGCCGCGATCGTGATCGGCGCCGGCCTCGGCGCGCACGAATACGCCTTCCCCGGCTCGCCCGCGATCGCCTGGCCCTATCTCGCCGCGATGACGGCGAGCGTCGTGCTCCTCGCGATCTTCGCGCAGGCCGCCGACGCCTATCACGTCGTCGCCTTCCGCTCGCTCGGCGGCCAGGTCGGGCGTCTGCTCGGCGCCTGGACGCTGGTGTTCGCCGGTTTTGCGGTGATCGGCGCGTTCTTCGACTTCGGCGGCATGGTGGCGCGGAACTGGCTCGGCTTCTGGTTCGTGTTCGGCGCCGGCGGCTTCATCTTCTCGCGCGCCTGCCTCGTCGTGATGGTGCAGCGCTGGGCCCGCGACGGCAGGCTCGGCCGAAAGGCGGTCATCGTGGGCGGCGGCGAGCCGGCCGCCGACCTCATCCGCGCGCTCGAATCGACGCCCGGCAACGACGTCAACATCTGCGGCGTGTTCGACGACCGCTCCAACGACCGCTCGCCCGCGATCGTCGCCGGCTATCCGAAGCTCGGCAACATCGCCGAGCTCGTGGAGTTCGGGCGCCTGGCCAAGATCGACCTGCTGATCGTCACGATCCCCGTCTCGGCCAAGGGCCGCGTCGCCGAGATCCTGAAGACGCTCTGGGTGCTGCCGGTCGACATTCGCCTGTCCGCCCACACCGACAAGCTGCGCTTCCGTCCCCGCGCCTATTCCTATCTCGGCGCGATCCCGATGGTGGAGCTCGCCGAAAAGCCGATCCAGAACTGGGACTTCGTGGCCAAACGCGCGTTCGACCTGATCGTCGGGACGCTCGCGCTGATCTTCCTCGCGCCGCTGATGATCGGCGCCGCGATCGCGATCAAGCTCGACACCAAGGGCCCGGTGTTCTTCCGCCAGAAGCGCTACGGCTTCAACAACGAGGTCATCTCGATCTTCAAGTTCCGCTCGATGAAGCACGAGATGGCCGACCCCGACGCCAAGGTCGTGGTCACCAAGGGCGACCCGCGCGTGACCCGCGTCGGCCGCTTCATCCGCAAGACCTCGATCGACGAGCTGCCGCAGCTGTTCAACGTGCTGAAGGGCGAGCTGTCTCTGGTCGGCCCGCGTCCGCACGCGGTCAACGCCCACACCTCGCAGCGGCTCTGGAACGACGTCGTCGACGGCTATTTCGCCCGCCACAAGGTCAAGCCCGGCGTCACCGGCTGGGCGCAGATCAACGGCTGGCGCGGCGAGATCGACGACAACGAGAAGCTCAGGAAGCGCGTCGACCACGACCTCTACTACATCGAGAACTGGTCGATCCTGTTCGACGCGGTCATCCTCGCCAAGACGCCCTTCGCGCTGACGAAGAGCGAGAACGCCTACTGAGATGAGCGTCGTCGGGACCTACGAGCGGGGCGCGCCTCGCCCGCTGACGGTCTCGCGCGAGGCGCTCCGCGAGGGCGTCGTCTGGATCGCCGTCGTCTCGAGCTTCTTCGTGATGTTCGAGCCGGCGGCCTACGATCTCCTGATCGTCGGCGCCTTCGTGCTGTTCGCCTTCACGGGCCTTCGGCTGCCGCGCGTCCTGCTGCCCTTCCTGCTGCTCGTGATCCTCTACCAGCTCGGCGCCGTGGTCGCGCTGACCAAGATCTACGACCAGCCGAAGACCATCATGTGGACGATCGTCGGCGTGTTTCTCGCCGCGACCGGCGTGTTCTTCGCGCTGTTCGTCGTCGACCGCACCGAGGAACGCGCCAGGCTCATCTCCAACGCCTGGGTGGTCGCCGCCTCGATCAGCGGCGCGCTCGCCATCATCGGCTACTTCCGCCTCGCGCCGTTCTCCGAGAGCCTGCTGCTCTACGGCCGAGCCAAGGGCGCGTTCAAGGACCCGAACGTCTACGCGCCGCACCTCATCTTCCCCGCGCTGATCCTGATCCAACGCCTCTATTTCGCCGATCTGAAGCGCTCGCTCCTGACGCTTGTTCCCCTTGGCCTCGTGGTCGCGGGCGTGCTGCTGTCGTTCTCGCGCGGCTCCTGGGGCCATCTCGTCGCCTCGACCGCCATAATGACGGCGCTGACGCTGCTCGCCGCCCCCTCGCCCGGCCGGCGCGCGCGCATCCTCGTCACCTGCGTCGTCGCGGTCGCGGCGGCCGCGCTTTTCATCGTCGCGCTGCTACAGATCCCGTCGGTCGAGCAGCTGTTCCTCGAGCGCGCCGTGCTCGAGAAGAGCTACGACACCGGCTATGGCGGCCGCTTCACCAACCACACCATCGGCTGGCGCGTGGTGCTGGATCAGCCCTTCGGCATCGGCATCTTCCAGTTCTCGAAGCTCGTCGGCATCGACGTCCACAACACCTATCTGAACGGCTTCCTGTCCTATGGCTGGCTCGGCGGCGTCTCGTTGCTCGCCTTGACGGGCCTCACCGCCTTCTTCGGACTGCGCTACGTGCTGACGCCGACGCCGTGGCGGTCGGTCTTCATCTGCGCGTTTTCAACCTGGGCGGTACTGATGATGGAGGCCGCGGTCATCGACGTCGACCACTGGCGCCACCAGTGGGCCCTGCTCGGCATGACATGGGGCTTCGTCGCGGCCAACCTCGCCTGGGAACGCCGGCAAAGCATTCAGAGAAATCACTAAAGGTAACTAGAAACCATTATTTGATCGGAAGATCACAATCACAAGAACTCGCGTCGTCGAAACTTCGTTTGACCTTACGCCATACGAGAGTACGCTCCCGACCGTCTTAGATCGTCCGGCGGGACGCTGGGCGCACGGTGGGGGTGAGCATGGCTTTGCATCATCGGTTGGCGTGCGTCGCGGCGGCTGTCGTCGCGGCGCTTTCGGTCTCCGCGCCGCAGGCGCGCGCGGCGTTCAGCGAATTCTCAAGTCTCGGCAAGGACAAGGTGCTGAGCGACGTAGCCTGCATCGCGGCGCCCAAGGGCGCGGTCTGCACGGCGCAGAGCATCGACTCCAAGCTCGCGGTCAACAAGTACAACGGCTCGAAATGGAGCGGCTGGGATCTCATCGGCGCGGGCGTCGTCTCCAAGCCCAGCTGCGCCCAGGCGACGAGCAAGCTCGTGGTGTGCGCGGCGCGCCATGAAAGCGGCGGCGTGATGGTCGTCACGTACAACGGCAAGTGGAGCAAGCCCGAGATCGTGAAGGGCGACACGAGCTCGGCCCCGAGCTGCGCCGGCGTCGGCGAGGACAGCGCGGTCTGCGTCACGCGCGGCGTCGACGGCTCCCTCTACTGGCTGAAGTCCGACGGCGACAAGACCAGCGGCCTCACCAAGCTCAACGGCGCCACCACGGTCCCGCCGCGCTGCTCGCCCGACAATCGCTTCACCGCGACCCGCATGGCGATCTGCATGTACGGCAACACCGACGGGCACATCTACGCCCGCCGCTTCGACGGCAAGGGGGCGACCGGCGCGCTCGACCTCGCAGGCCTCACCTACACCGAGGTCAACTGCACCGAGCTCGGCAAGGGCACCGGCGGCCGCGTGACCTGCGTCACCAAGAACCAGTTCTCGAACCTCTACCTGACCTCGTTCGCGGGCGGCCCCTTCCAGACCACCGGCTGGTCGGCCTACGCCTATATCGGCGGCTCGGTGGCGGGAGCCTCGAGCTGCGGCGCGATCGCGTTCAACCAGATCGGCTGCGCGCTCGTCGGCACGGACTCGCAGCTGTTCGTCTACCAGGTCGTGAACGGCACCTTCTCGGGCTTCACGGCGATGGGCGGGACGTTCGTCGGCACGCCGAGCTGCTTCGCGCTGGAGATCGGCAAGGTGATGTGCGCGGCGGTCGGCACCGACGGCGTCGCGCGCAGCACCGTCGGTCCGTAATCCGACCAGGCTCCGGGCGGGCGGCTCTCAGCGGGCCGTCCGCCCGGCCGCCCTGCGCGCGAGCAGAAGGCTCGGCAGCGCGACCGCGCCATAGGCCCCGAGGCCGACGACGCCGATGAGCGCCGCAGGGGCGATGTCCGGAAACGCCGGGATCAGTCCCTTCAGCTCCGCGGCCGGCGCGAGCGACCAGCGGATCGCCGCGATCGAGGCGACGGTCGCAAGGCCATAGCCGAGAAGATTGATCACGAAGCGCCGGTCCGGCTCGAACCCGCCGCGCCCGCGCAGCAGCCAGCTCAGCAGCGCGACGTTCACGCAGGCGCCGATCGCGGTCGCGAAGGCGAGGCCGGCGCTGGCGTAGGTTCCGACGAGCGCGAGCTTCAGCGCGATGTTGACGAGCGTCGCGAGCGCCAGCGCCTTGACGGGGGTCGCCGTATCGCCGGCGGCGTAGAAGGCCGGCGTCACGCATCTCAGCGCCACGATCGCCGGAAGTCCCACCGCATAGGCCTGGAGCGCCGCGGC
This sequence comes from Chenggangzhangella methanolivorans, assembly GCF_042648545.1. Lineage (NCBI taxonomy): Bacteria > Pseudomonadati > Pseudomonadota > Alphaproteobacteria > Hyphomicrobiales > Methylopilaceae > Chenggangzhangella > Chenggangzhangella methanolivorans. The sequence continues at coordinate 715,903 of NZ_JBHRXS010000006.1, read as the reverse complement.
CGAGCCCGCGACCGCCGCCGCGTCAAAGGCGCCGCGCCCGAAGAGCGCCGCCACGATCGGCTCCGGGGCCGCGGCGAACAGCGCGACGAAGGGCAGCGTCATCAGCATCGCGCCCTCGAGCGCGCGATTGAGCCGGTCGCGGGCACCGGCCTTGTCGTCGGCCGCGAGCCGCCGCGACAGCTCCGGCAGCAGCACTGTGCCGACCGCGATGCCGACGACCGCAAGCGGCAGCTGGTAGAGCCGGTCGGCGTAATAGAGGTAGGAGACCGAGCCCGTCGGCAGCAGCGAGGCCAGGATCGTGTCGGCGAACATCGCGATCTGGACGCCGGCCGACCCCAGAACCGCAGGCCCGAACCCCTTGAGGAAACTGCGGACATTGGCGGTGATGCGGGGAAGTTTCAGGCTCAGGCGCTTGCCCGCTTTGAGCAGGTCGCTCCAGACGAGCGCGAGCTGGGCGAAGCCCGAGACCAGAACGCCCCAGGCGAGCGCATGCGCGACGGTCGGGAACCAGGAGGCGCAGAGCAGCGCGCCGATCATGCAGACGTTGAGCAGGATCGAGGCCGAGGCGGCGGCGGCGAAGCGGTCATGCGCGTTGAGCACGCCCGCCACCAGCGTCATGGCCGAGATCAGCAGCAGGTAGGGGAAGGTGATGCGGGTCAGCGTCGCGGTGAGAGAGAGCTGCGCCGGATCGTCCGAGAAGCCGGGCGCGAGCGCCGAGACCACGTAAGGCGTGAACGCCATCGCGAGGATGAGCAGCACGAACTGCGCGGTGAGCGTGATGGCGAGCACGTCCTCGGCGAACTCTTTCGCGGCCGCCTCGCCTTCCTTGGTCAGCGCGCGGGCGTAGCCCGGCACGAAGGCGGCGTTGAACGCGCCTTCGGCGAAGATCGCCCGGAAATGGTTCGGCAGGCGGAACGCCACCATGAAGGCGTCGGCGAGCGGCCCTGCGCCGAGCAGCGCCGCCATCATGACGTCGCGCACGAAGCCGAAGGCGCGGCTGACGAGCGTCAGTCCGCCGACCGAAGCCGCCTTACGCCACATGAGCGAAGGCCGTGAGACGTGAACCGGTTCGCATCGCGCCGCCCGTGAGGCGAATCCGTCGGATCCGCGCGGGCCGGAGCTTATCCGCGCGGGCGGCGGGGCTCAAAGCACCAGCGTCCCGGATCGGTCGGCGACGCCGATCACCGCCTCCATGCCGGAATTGAACTTCAGGAAATCGGCCTCGACGCCGTCGCTGAAGATCACGCCGTAGTCCGGCATCTGCGACACGATCTTCAGCGGCGCGCCGCGCTCGACGCGGCCGAACACGATCGAGGCCTCGCTGGCGCGGCTCGGGAACGGCTCGCGCACCGTGAAATAGAGGTGGTCGGCGTCCCACGGAAAGCCGTTCTCGCGCAGCGCCCCGACCGCCTTCTTGCGCCCGCCCGCGATTCCCGTCGCGCCGGCGATCAGGCTGCGGAACCAGCCGGTGGAGCCCAGGCCGGTCGAGACGATGACGCCGCTCGACGACTGGTTCTCGCTCTCCTCGCCGACCTCGATCCGGTAGCGCGCCGAGACGTGGCTCGCCGGGCCGATGAAGAGGTCGTTGACGGCGTGCAGCTCCTGCCCGTCGGTCAGCCGCGCGCGCGCCATGGTGACGGTGCGGAACGGCCGCCGATCGGCGAGCGCCTCGGCCGTTATGGCGTCGAGGTCCTCCGGGCCGAATGGCAGCAGCACGCCTTCCCAGCGGCCGGGATCGGGATTGACCCCGACGAGCGGCTGGCGGTCGAGATATTTGAGCGTGTTGGCCACCAGCCCGTCCTGTCCGAGCGCCACCACCAGCGCGTCCGGCGGAAACAGGAAATTGGGCAGGAACTCGCGGTCGATGCGCTGCACGCGGCCGAAGCGCGCAAGCGACTGCTCGGCGATCGTCACGGCTTCGCGATAGCGGTCGTGCTCGGCGAGATAGTCGGAGAAGTCGGCGCCGAGATGCTCGACGTAGAATTTGGCCTGCTCGACCGTGTTAAAGCGCGCGACGAGATCGTCGAGCCGCGTCGCGCGGGTGACGAGGACGATGCGCTCGCGCGCGCCGCTCATCGCGTCGGCTTCGCCTTCTCGGGCGTGCGCCGCGCCAGCTCCTGCAGGAGGTCGGGCGAGATGTTGAGCTCGCCGATCCGCTCGGCGTTCTCGGCGAGCCCTTGGAAGGCGGCGGCGATCAGCGCGTTCGGGTCGGCCTGGCCGACGGTCAGCGCCTGAAGCACGCGCGGGTCGACGCCCGCGACCGACTTCATCAGCTCCGCCATCGCGAAGGCCTTGGCCTGCGCTTCGGTGCGGGCGTTCTCGGCGCGCAGCGACGTCAGCGCCTTGTTTCGCTCTTCGAGCGCGATGCTGCCGCCCATCGCCTGGTCGTCGATCTGCTGGCGCTTTTCGAGCACCACGCGCTCGGTCGCGAGCTCGTTCTCGCGGACCGCCCGCTCCTGCTCGATCGCGGAGTTGCGGCGGGCGTAGGTGGCGTCGTCGGCCTCCTTCAGGAGCTCCTCGCGCACCTGCGCCTCGAGCGCGCGCGCGGTCTCGGGGTTGGGCTTGATGGCCAGGACCGCGAGACTGACGAGGTCGAGCCCGAGGCTCGGCAGCGCGTCCGGCTCGCGCAAGGCGGCGGCGACCCGCTCCACCACCACGTCGGAGCTGCGCAGAAGCTCGCGCAGCGTCATGGTCTGGAGCACGGCGCGCAGCCGAACCTGCACGGCGTTGACGACGCGCTGCGGCAGCTTGAACGGCGCGTCGGAGGCGTAGCGGCCCTTAGCGTCGAGCGCGAAGTTCATCAGGCTCGCGAGCTGCTTGGGATCGACGACCCGGACCGTCGCCTGGCCCTGGACCGTCACCTCCTGAAAATCCTTGCTCACCTCGGCGAACATGAAGGGCGCGTCGACGCTGTCGAGCGGCACCGCGACGATCGATGTCCAGGCGGTGGCGTAGAAGAACGAGAGGCCCGCGCCTTCTTTCGCGACCCGGCCGTTCTTGTAGGCGAGCACGTGGGTGTTGGGCGCCGCCTTGAAATACTTGATCCCGAACATCGCTCCCCGCCCTCATGAACGCGCGACCACCGGGAGGGTCATCCCCCGGCGCTCGCGCGCAAGTCAAGCATGGGAAGCCCAGAGCGGCTTCGGACGGCGGCCTTGTCGGGCCGCCGCCGTCAGGCCGCTTGCTTCTCGCGCGCGAGGCCGAGTTTCGGCGGCTCGCGGTCGTCGGCGAAGGCGGCGTAGCGCTTGAAGGCGAGGCCGAACTGGTCGCCGATCGAGACATCGAGCTCCGGCGGCAGCAAGGCTTCGATGCGATGGGCGTGCTGGCCGACCGCGATGTCGGCGCGCCTGTAGGGGCCGGAGCGCCGCAGGCCGATGATGCGTCCGTCGACCACGCCCTGCCCGGCCGCGACCAGCGTGACGTCCTGGGGGCGGATGTGGATGCGGCCGGGCCCGTCCGGCGGATCGACGCGGCCGACGGAGAGCGGCGCGCCCTCGAAGGTCGCCGCCCCGTTGGTGATCGTGACCGGCAGCGAGGTCGAGTCGCCGATGAAGGCGTAGACGAAGGGGGTCGCGGGCGAATCGTAGATCTCGTCCGGCGTGCCGACCTGCTGGAGGTCGCCCTTGTGCAGCACCGCGACGCGGTCGGAGAGCTCCATCGCCTCCTCCTGGTCGTGGGTCACGAACACGGTGGTGTGGCCGGTCTCTTCGTGGATCTGCCGCAGCCAGCGGCGAAGGCCCTTGCGCACCTGCGCGTCGAGCGCTCCGAAGGGCTCGTCGAGCAGCAGCACCTTGGGTTCGATGGCGAGCGCGCGGGCGAGCGCGACGCGCTGGCGTTGGCCGCCCGAGAGCTGCGCCGGATAGCGGCCCTCGAGCCCGTTGAGCTGAACGAGGTCGAGCAGCTCCAGCACCCTCTTGCGGATCACGGCCTCGCTCTGCTTCGGCCCCTGCCCGTGCCGCATGCCGAAGGCGATGTTGTCCAGCACCTTCATGTGGCGGAACAGCGCGTAGTGCTGGAACACGAAGCCGACGTGCCGGTGCTGCACGCTCTGCCGCGAGGCGTCGTTGTCGCCGAAGAAGATCTGGCCGCCGTCGGGCGACTCCAGCCCCGCGATGGCGCGCAGCAGCGTCGTCTTGCCGGAGCCCGAGGGCCCCAGCAGCGCGATGAGTTCGCCCGAGCGGATGTCGAGATTGACCCCGTTCAGCGCCGGGAAGTTCCCGTAGTCCTTGCGGAGATTCCTGATCTTCAGTTCCATCGGAGGTCTCCGTAGTCAGTGACGATGCGCGGAGGAGATCTGGTCGCCGTAGCGCCACTCCAGCCCCGACTTGATGGCGAGCGTGACGAGGCCGAGCCCCGCCAGAACGGAGGCGACCGCGAAGGCCGCGACGAAATTGTAGTCGTTGTAGAGGATCTCGACCTGCAGCGGGATGGTGTTGGTGAGGCCGCGCAGATGCCCCGAGACCACCGAAACCGCGCCGAATTCGCCCATCGCGCGGGCGTTGCAGAGCAGCACGCCGTAGAGCAGCGCCCAGCGCACGTTCGGCAGCGTCACCGACCAGAAGGTGCGGAACCCGCCGGCGCCGAGGGAGAGCGCCGCCTCCTCCTCGCTCGTCCCCTGCTCCTGCATCAGCGGAATGAGCTCGCGCGCGACGAAGGGGAAGGTGACGAAGATGGTGGCGAGCACCAGGCCCGGCAGCGCGAAGATGATCTGCAGGTCGTGCTTGGCGAGCCACGGGCCGAACACGCCCTGCGCGCCGAACAGCAGCACGTAGCACATGCCCGAAACGACCGGAGACACGGAGAACGGCAGGTCGATCAGCGAGAGCAGGAAGCTCTTGCCCTTGAACTCGAACTTGGCGATCGCCCAGGAGGCCGCGAGGCCGAACACGACGTTGAGCGGCACGGCGATGGCCGCGACCACCACCGTCAGCCAGATGGCCGAGAGCGTGTCGGGATCGTCGAAGCTCTCGAAATAGGCCTCGACGCCCTTGCGGAACGCCTCGACGAACACCGCGACCAGCGGAAGCAGCAGGAAGAAGCCCAGGAACGCGACGGCGAGCGCGATCAGCGCGATCCGCGCGCCGCGGCTCTCGGCGATCGGGCTCGGCAACTGGATGGGGGCCGAGGTTCCGAGGCTAGGCGCAGCGGCGAGCGTGGCGTCAGCGGGCATGGCCGAGCCTCTTCCTGGACCAGGCTTCGGTGACGTTCACCAGAAGCAGGATGGCGAAGGACAGCGCGAGCATCGCGGTGGCGATCGCGGTCGCGCCCGCATAATCGAACTGCTCGAGCCGCGTGATGATCAGCAGCGGCGCGATCTCCGACACGCCCGGGATGTTGCCGGCGATGAAGATCACCGAGCCGTACTCGCCGACGGCGCGGGCGAAAGCGAGCGCGAAGCCGGTCAGGAGCGCCGGAAACAGCGTGGGGAACACCACCCGGAACAGCGTCGTCGGCCGGCGCGCGCCAAGCGTGGCGGAGGCTTCCTCGAGCTCCTTGTCGAGATCGATCAGCACCGGCTGCAGCGTGCGCACCACGAAGGGCAACCCGATGAACACCAGCGCCACGAAGATGCCGAGCGGAGTGTAGGCGATCTTCAGCGGTCCGAAGACCGAGGCCCAGAGACTGCCCGGCGCGAACAGCGAGCCGATCCAGCCGTTCGGGGCGTAGATCGCGGTGAGCGCGATGCCCGCGACCGCGGTCGGCAGCGCGAAGGGAAGGTCGACCGAAGCGTCCAGCAGCCTCTTTCCCGGGAAGGAGTAGCGCGTCAGGACCCAGGCGACGATCAGGCCGAAGACGGCGTTGACCGCGGCGGCGAGCAGCGACAGCGAGAACGACAGCCTGAGCGCCGCGAAGGTGTCGGAGCGGGTCAGGATCGCGTAGAGGCGCTCCGGCCCGAGCGAGGAGGCCCAGAGCACGACCGCGCCGAGCGGGATGAGGATGATGATCGAGAGATAGAGCCAGACGAAGCCGTAGGTGAGCCCGAAACCGGGGATTGCGCTCGGCGTCCGGAACTGGGGCATCAACGATCTCCGTCGCGCTCGCCGGGCGCCTGGAGAACTCGCCGCCTCGCCGTCGGCGAGCGTCGTAACATGGGCCAAGAGATGTTTCCCGCTCAAAAGACCAAAATGAAGCCGCGGCCGGAAGGACCGGCCGCGGCGGCGCTAGCGCACGTGATGCGGGATCACTGCGGCTTGTAGATCTGGTCGAACGTTCCGCCGTCGCCGAAGTGCTCGCCCTGGGCCTTGGCCCAGCCGCCGAAGTCCTTGTCGATGGTGACGAGCTTCAGGTCCTTGAAGCGCTTGACGTCTTCGGCGTTGGCGAGCTCGGGCTTGATCGGGCGATAGAAGTTCTTGGCCGCGAGCGTCTGGCCTTCCTTGTCGTAGAGCAGGTTGAGATAGGCCTCGGCCGCCTTGCGGGTGCCGTTCTTGTCGACGTTCTGGTCGATGATCGCGACCGGGGGCTCGGCCAGGATCGAGATCGAAGGATAGACGATCTCGAACTTGTCCTCGCCGAACTCCTTGAACGACAGGAACGCCTCGTTCTCCCAGGCGAGCAGCACGTCGCCGAGCTCGCGCTGCGCGAAGGTGGTGGTCGATCCGCGGGCGCCGGAGTCCAGCACCGGCACGTTCTTGAACAGCTTGCCGACGAACTCCTTGGCCTTGGCGTCGTCGCCGCCGTTCTTCTCGCGGGCGTAGGCCCAGGCCGCGAGATAGTTCCAGCGTGCGCCGCCGGAGGTCTTCGGGTTCGGCGTGATGACCTGGACGCCGTCCTTCACGAGGTCGTCCCAGTCCTTGACGCCCTTCGGGTTGCCCTTGCGGACGAGGAACACGATCGTCGAGGTGTAGGGCGAGGAGTTGTGCGGCAGGCGCTTCTGCCAGTCGGCGGGGAGCTTTCCGGCCTTGGCGATGGCGTCGATGTCGGCGGCGAGCGCCAGCGTCACGACGTCGGCGTTGAGGCCGTCGATCACCGACCGGGCCTGCTTGCCCGAGCCGCCATGGCTGACCTGCACCTTGATGGTCTCGCCCGTCTCGGCCTTCCAGTTCTTCTCGAAGGCGGCGTTGAACTCCTTATAGAGCTCGCGCGTCGGGTCGTAGGAGACGTTGGTGATTTTGCCCTGGGCGCAGGCCCCGGTCACGCCGGCGAGAAGCGGCGTGGCGAAAGCGAGCGCTGCGATGATGCGCGATGCGCGGCGGCGGTTCATGTCGGCGTCTCCGATTGTGCGACGCCGCAATACCGACATGATCAGTCGGGATTGTCAACGCAGATCGGCGAACATTCTATCGATTTTATTCCATTTCAAATTATCGAGCGATCAGTTGAACTTGGGCGGCGTTCTTCGCGTCGCTGTCATCGGAGATGGCGTCCGCGAGCGTGGTCCGGTCCATGATAGAGACCGTGGCTTCGTACATGTCCTCGAAGACGCGCCGCACCGTGCAGGTCGCCTCGTCGGCGCAATCCGGGCAGCGGCGATAGGCGGTCCGCGACAGGCAGGGCAGCGGCGCGAGCGGGCCGTCGATCAGCCTCAGCACCTGGCCGAGCCGCACCGCCGACGGGTCCGAGGCGAGCAGATAGCCGCCCTCCTTGCCGCGCCGGCTCTCGACGACGCCGGCGCGTCTGAGCTCGATCAGGATCTGCTCGAGGAAGCTCTGCGGGATGTTCTCGCGGGCGGCGAGGTCGCGGATCGACGAGGGCCGCCCCGCCGGCGCGCGCGCGAGCGCCACCAGGGCCTTCAGCGCGTATTTGGCCTTCTGGGTGATCATGTCGTTCCGCCAGCCTGTCCGCCGCGATCGCCGGGCCGCCCGCATCGCGTATCAGACTCGCGAAGCGGCGGAAAATCGCGCGGCCGCGATCGGTCCTGTCGTTCACCGGGACAGAAGGATGGGCGGCCTAGTCTCGCCCGACCGACCTCAGTCCGATTCCGAGCGCGCCCATGATGAGCCTCCCGTTCTTCGGCTTCTTCGCCGCCTTCTGTCTGGCGTGGGCGGAGCGCCGCGGCGCAGCCCTCTCCCTCGGCCTCGTCTCGCTTGTCGTTCTGCTGCTGCTGTTCAGGCGGCATGCGACCGACAGCCTGCCGCTGTCCTTCTGAGGAGCCGCGCCGATGATCTCCGCTCCGGTCTCCCGCGCCCTGAACGGCCTCGGCCTGCTGGCCGTCTCGGCCGTGCTCGCCGCCGCCTTCTACGATCAACTCGCGCGAAACGAACTGCCCTGCCCGCTCTGCATCCTGCAACGCGCGGGCTTTGCGGGCGTGGCGCTCGGCCTCGCGCTCAATCTGCGCTGCGGACCGCGGCCGAGCCATTACGGGCTGGCGATTCTGTCCGCGCTCGTCGGCGGCGCGATTTCGACCCGGCAGGTTCTGCTGCACATCATGCCGGGCGACGCCGGCTTCGCCGGGACCGTGCTCGGCCTCCATCTCTATACCTGGGCGCTGATCCTGTTCGTCGTCATCGCGGCCGGCTGCGCGCTGCTGCTGATGTTCGAGCGCCAGTTCGAGGCCGAGCCCTCTCCCGGCGCCGGGCTGAAAGCCTTCGGCGTCGCGGCGTTCGCGATCGCGGCGCTGCTCGTGCTCGGCAACGGCGTCTCGACGGTGCTGGAATGCGGCGGGGGCCTCTGCCCGGACGATCCCACCGACTACCAGCTGCTGCGCTGATCGCCAGCCATGATCTTGGGGAGGCGGACAAGAAAAAGACCCGGCCGTTCCCTTACGACCGGGTCTAAACATTCGAGCCTTATGTCGCTGCGGAAAGGGGCGGGCTCCGCAGCCGGCGCCAGAGCTATGGCGCAGGGATCACGCTCGACTTGAAGCCTACCCTAGAGACCCTCGCCTGAACGAAAGCCGCGACCCCCGTTCATCCGGCGTTCACTTTCGCGGCGCGGGGCCCCGCAGTCTTCTTCGCAAGGCCGCTTGCGCGGCGCTCCGACTGGCGATAGAGCATGCCCACCCTTTCAAAGGGCGTCGGAGCGTGGCGCAGCCCGGTTAGCGCACTAGTCTGGGGGACTAGGGGTCGTGGGTTCGAATCCCGCCGCTCCGACCATTCTTTCCTCTGTTTGAAGCCGAAGGCCGGGTCCCCGCCGGCCCGGCCCACGGTTTTTGATGAACGAACATCTCGCCCTTCTGGAGCGGATGAAGACGGCGCAGGCCGAGCTTCTCAACGCTGCGGCCAAAGCCGGCGCCCTGCCCTCGGACAACGCGCTGCGCAAGATCGCCGATCTCGAGGTCGCCATCGGCGCGCTCGAGCACATGATCGAGCAGGACGCCCCCGAAAAGCGCTGACGCGCGGACCTCCGCGCGGCCTCGTGTAAAGAAACTGTGAATTTTGCAAGCCGGCGTGGAACTCCGCGCCGGCTTGTCGCGTTCTTCGCCCAGTTAACGGCAAGACGCTTGGCCCGACTCACATGTTTTACCTCTACGAACTTCCTCGCAAGTCCAATGATCAGCCGATCACCATCGCTGACCATGTCAATATTGATATGTATTCGTCCAACGAGACCGGAGTGAATGCGCAGGCGGTCGACGAAGACGTCGACTTTGTCGACGACACCCTCCTGAATCCTGCGCCTCACAATGCGATCGAGCACCAGCTGCTTCGCGGCGACATGGTCGGCCTTGCGCTGATGTCGAGCGCAATCCTTTGGAGCGCGATGGGCGCGTTCGGATGATTCTTTCCGAAACCGCCCGTCATCCATTGCGCCGGCACGAACGTTCCGCGATCATGAACGCCTGAGCACTTCAAGAGTCGCAGACGCTCGTGCGCGTTCTCTATGTCGACGACGAACCGGACATTCGCGAAATCGCGCGCATCGCGCTCGATCTCGATGACGGCATGGTGATCGAAACCGCAGCCTCCGGGCTCGAAGCGATCGACAAGGCCGCCGCCTGGCGCCCGGACGTCATCTTGCTCGACGTCATGATGCCCGAGATGGACGGCCCCACCACGCTCGCCGAACTGCGCGCGCGCGACGACACGCGCGCCATCCCCGTGGTGTTCATCACGGCGCGCACGCAGACGCACGAGGTCGAGCGGTTCCGCTCTCTCGGCGCCTGCGCCGTCATCGCCAAGCCGTTCGACCCGATGCTGCTCGCCGCCCAGGTGCGCGCGGTGTCGCACCGCTGAAGGGCGCTAACGCCCTTCGCTATTTCGTCCGCCGGATGAAGTTGCCGAAGGCGCGCGGCCCGTCGCCGGTGTCGAGATCGCGCAGCACCTTCAGCGTCTCGACGTCGATCTCGCTCACCGTGTTCGAGAACCAGTTCGAGACATAGACGCGCTTGCCGTCCGAAGACGCCTCGATCCCTTCCGGATAGTCTCCGACCGAGATCTCGCCGGCATGCTTGAAGGTCGTGAGATCGAACACCGAGACCTGCGCGTCGTACTGGTCGGTGACGAAGGCCTTGCCGGCCGCGAGCGCGACCGCATAGGGCCGGTCGCCGACCTTCGGCTGGGCGATCACCTTCCTCTCGGCGATGTCCACCACGGAGACGTCGTTGCTCGCGACGTTCGCGACGTAGGCGCGCTTGCCGTCCTTGTCGATCGTCACGCCGAACGGCCGCTCGCCGACCTTGAGGCCGCCGGTCCGCGTGTTGGTGGCGGTGTCGATGAACGAGATCTCGTTCGAATCCCGGTCAGCCGAGATCAGCAGGGACCCGTCGGGCGTCACCGCGAGACCGGACGGCGAGAGCCCCACCTGGATCTTGTGGACGACCGTCTTGGCGTCCGGATCGATCGCATAGACGACGTGCTGGTACCAATCGGCGACGTAGACGGGCTTGCCGGAGGGGTGCGCGGCCACGCCGAGCGGGCCGCCGCCCGTCTCGATCTTGCCCACGACCTCGCGCTTGGCGGCGTCGACGATCGAGACCGACTTTCCGTCGGGACTCGTGACATAGGCCCGCGTCCCGTCCGCCGTGACGGCGACGCCGGCGGGCTTGCCGCCGATCGGGATCCTGGCCAGCGTGTCGCCGGAGGCGAGGTCGACGACCGAAAGGTCGTCGCTCGACTGATTGGTGACGAAAGCCTCGTCGGCGCGGGAAGGACCCGCGACGACGAGGCAAAGCGCTGCGAGAAGAATGCGCATGTGCGGGGCGCTCAGCTTCCGCCTTCGACCTTCTTCTTCAGGTCCTGGAGGCCCTGGCTGTAGAGGCCGCTGACGGCCTTCAGCGCGGCCTCGTCGGAGAGCTCCGGCGGCGGATCGTTGTTCGGGAAGCCGCGATAGAACGCGCCGTCCCACGTCACCGTGGTCTTGTCGCCTTCGCCCTTGACGATGATCTTGGACGAGTAGTTGGAGACCGGCAGCACCTTCACGTCGACGTTGGTGATGCGGTACGAGTACATCATCTTGTCGGCGGCGTACTGGTTGATCTCTTCCTCGACCTTGGCCCCGCCCTTGAGCGTCAAGGTGCGCTTGGCGCCCTTGTCGTTGCCGCCCGAGCCTTCGGTCTTCTCGACGATCCCGAGCCAGCTCATGTCCTGGAAGTTTCCGACCACGGACCAGACCTTCTCGGCCGGCGCGTTGATCTCGACCTTCTGCTCGGTTTTCTGGCGCGTCGGGCCATGGGCCTGCGCCGCGCCGGCCACGCCGATCACGAGCGCCGCCGCGGCGGCGAAATGAAGTTTCATCCGTTCATGTCCTCCGTATCGCGCGTTCGACGTCTTCCGTCGCCGCGCGTCTTGGGCCTCGCGGCCGTGGCGGCATAGAACCAAAGCCCGCAGGCGGGATAAAGTCCCCGCATCTGGTCCCTTCGACGCACCCCGGCCCGCGGCGGCGCCGCGCAAAAGCCTGCTTTCGCTTATTTTTTTCACAAGGCCCACATCGTCCACGGGAGCCCGCCACGTCACAGGCCGCCGACAGCATCGCGTTTCGCGCCCGGGTCGTAGACCGCATCGCCGACATCGACGCGCAGGCGTGGAACGAGGCCGCGGCCGCCTGCGGCGAGCCCTACAACCCCTTCGTCGACCATCGGTTTCTTGTGGCGCTCGAGGAGTCCGGCTCGGTCGGCGCGGGCACGGGCTGGGCGCCGGCCCATATCGTTCTCGAGGACGAGGACGGCCGCCCGGCAGGATTCGCGCCCTGCTACCTCAAGTCCCACAGCCGCGGCGAATACGTGTTCGACCAGGGCTTCGCCGACGCCTATGAGCGCGCGGGCGGCAGCTACTACCCCAAGCTCCAGGTCTCCGCGCCGTTCACCCCGGCGACCGGGCCCCGCCTTTTGCCGGCGCCGGGCTTTGACCGCGACGCCGCGGAGGGCGGGCTCGTCGCGGCGCTCCGCGGCCTCATGCGGCAGACGCGGACGTCGTCGGTCCACGTGACCTTCGCGACGGATCGCCAGCGCGCGCTGCTCGTCAGCGAAGGCTTCCTGCCGCGTGACGACCAGCAGTTCCACTGGCGCAACGAGGGCTACGGCTCCTACGACGATTTTCTGGCGAGCCTCGCCTCCCGCAAGCGCAAGCAGCTGAAGCGCGAGCGGCGCGACGCGCTCGCCAACGGAATCACGATCCGCCACGCGACCGGCGCCGACCTTCGCGAAGCCGACTGGGACGCCTTCTTCGCCTTCTACATGGACACCGGCTCGCGCAAATGGGGCCGGCCCTATCTCACTCGCCGCTTCTTCAGCCTCGTCGGCGAGGCGATGCCCGAGGCCATCCTGCTCGTGATCGCCGAGCGCGACGGGCGTCCGATCGCCGGCGCGCTCAATTTCATCGGGGGCGACGCGCTGTTCGGGCGCTATTGGGGCGCGGTCGAGGACCACCCGTTCCTGCATTTCGAGGTCTGCTACCACCAGGCCATCGACGCCGCGATCGCGCGGGGGCTCGCCCGCGTCGAGGCCGGGGCGCAGGGCGAGCACAAGCTCGCCCGCGGCTACCGCCCGGTCGTCACCCGCTCGGCCCATCTCTTCGCAGATCCCGGCCTCGCCCGCGCCGTCGCCGACTATCTGAAGCGCGAGCGCGCTTATGTGGCCGAAGCGCAGACCGAGCTCGAAGCCGCCACGCCCTTCAGGCGCGGCTCGTAAGTCTCAGGGCGCCGCCGACCGTCGCCCGATCGCGCATCCCGGCTTGACCCGGGCGGCCGCCTGCGATCCCTTGCGCCACCGATCCAAGGGGAAGCGAATGGCCGACTACGATCCCGACAACGTTTTCGCCAAGATCCTGCGCGGCGACCTGCCGGCCCACAAGGTCTACGAAGACGACGCCACCCTCGCCTTCATGGACGTGATGCCGCGCGGCGACGGCCATGTGCTGGTGATCCCCAAGGCCGCCTCGCGCAACATGCTCGACATCGGCGAGGACGTGCTCGGGCCGCTCTACGCGACCGTCTCCAGGATCGCCAAGGCCGTGAAGGCCGCGCTCGGCGCCGAGGGCGTCACCATCCAGCAGTTCAACGAGACGGCGGGCGGACAGGTGATCTTCCACACCCATGTCCATGTGCTGCCGCGCTGGACCGACGTGCCGCTGAAGCCGCACACCGGCAAGATGGAGCAGCCCGAGGTTCTGGCCGCCCACGCCGAAAAGATCCGCGCGGCGCTCTGAAGCACGATGATCTTAAGCTGAGCCGCCGCGTCACGCCCGCGTCCTCGCAGGCGTCCGCGACTCCGGCTTAGCGCTCGACGATCCCGGAACGTCGCCGACGCCCGGATCCCCCGGGCACGACGGCGTGAGCGAACGAGGTCGCATCACGCTCTGAGGCGAGCGGCGCGGGCGGGAGCGTCGACGCCCTGCCCGCGTCCGTCGCCGGGCCTTACTCGGCGACCAGCATGGCGGACAGTTCGGCCTCCGCCACCTTCACGCCCGCGACCTTCGCTTCCGCCTTGTACCACCACATCGAACCGCGCTTCTTAATGCGCGTCATGTGGTATTCGAGGACGTCTCCCGGCACGACGGGCTTGCGGAACTTCGCCTTGTCGATCGTCATGAAATAGACGATGCGCGGCACGCCGGCGGAGGCCGAGGCGACGCACAGCGCGCCGGCGGTCTGCGCCATGCCCTCGATGATCAGCACGCCCGGCATCACCGGCTGGCCCGGGAAATGACCCTGGAACTGCGGCTCGTTGTAGGTGACGTTCTTGATGCCGATGCCGAACTCGTCGCCCCGCATCTCGACGATCTTGTCGACGAGCAGGAACGGATAGCGGTGCGGCAGCGCCTTCATGATCGCCATGATGTCCACCGTCCCGAGCGAGGTCGGCGCCTCGGGCGTCGTGGTGTCTGCTGCGTCGGTCATTCAGTTTGGTCCTTGGGCGCTGCGCGCCGGTCTTGAGGCCGGATCCACGGCGAGTACGGAAAAGTCGCTGACGGTCGCGCCCGCGGGCACGCGCACGAGCGCGAAGATCGCGCAGCCGCGGCCGATCGAGGCGTCGGGGCCGAGGCAGGCGAGGTCGCCGATCAGGCTCTTCTCGCCGATGACGGTATCATGAAGGCCGCCGCGAGCGACCGAGACGTTGGCGCCGAGAACGACGTCGTCCTGAACCACGACCCGGCCGAGACTCGGCGCGTCGGAGGGGCCCACGGGCGCCGCATGCCCGAGCCGCGCGCCGGGGCCGACGACGACGCGGTCGCCGATCAGCGCGCAGGTCACGACCGCGCCGGAGCCGATCGCGCTTCCCCGGCCGATCCGCACCTCCGGGCCCACCACCGCGTTGGCGCCGATGAGCGCGCCGCGGCCGATCTCCGCCCGCGGACCGATCACGGCGCCGGGGTCGACCGTCACGTCCGGCTCGAGCCGCGCGTCCGGATGGATCACCGCGCCCGGCGCGACGCCGGGGCCGAACAGCGGCTCGGGGCGGACCGCGGCCGGAAAGAGCGCCCGCGCGGCGCGCGCGAAGGCTCGGGCCGGCTCGTCGCTCACGAGCGCGACGATGTGAGCGGGCACGCGGCCGGCGAGCGAGGGCGCGACCAGGCAGACGCCGGCCCGGCTGAGCGGGAGCGCGGCCGCCGCCTCCTCGTCGACCACGAGCGCGAGGTCGCAGGGCCCCGCCCAGTCGAGCGCGCCGACGCCGGTTACCGCGAGCCCCTCCCCGCCGCGGCCGTGCGCGCGCGCGCCCGTCAGAGCGGCGAGCCCTGCGAGGTCGAGCGGTCGGGGGCGGGTGTGGAAGACGGCTTCGGTCATCGGGTCGGAGGCGGGGTCCGCCAAACGAAAGCGGGCGGCGGAGAGAGATCCGCCGCCCGCTTATCCAATTTTCAACCCTGACGGAAGGCCAAACCTTCAGGACACGTCAGACGTCAGAAGCGCGTGCCGCCCGAGAAGCGGAAGAACTGCGTCTCGTCGTACTTGGACTTCGACAGCACCTTGGCGAAGTCGAAGCGGATCGGGCCGAGCGGCGAGTTCCACATCAGCGAGGCGCCGACCGAGGAGCGCAGCTTCTTGTCGTCGCCTTCGACGTTCACGAGCACCGTCTTGCCGTTCGACGTCAGGCTCTTGATGCCCTCGTAGTTGAACACGGTGCCGGCGTCGGCGAAGACCGCGCCCTTGAGGCCGATCTCCTTCGGAATGCCGAAGATCGGGAACTGCACTTCGGCCGAACCGCCGAAATAGGTCGTGCCGCCGAGCGGATCGTCGTTCGGGCTGCCGTTCCTCAGCACGCGCTGGCCGGCGGCGTTGCGCACGCCGACGTCGCGCGGGCCGAAGCCCTGAGGCTCGAAGCCGCGAACGAGGTCCGGGCCGCCCGGGAAGTGGTCGAGCACCGCGAGATCGTCGCTGCCATAGGCCTTCATGTGGCCGGCCTGCGTGCGCAGCATGCCGATGAAGTTCTCGTTGAAGATCGGGTGGTAGTACCGACCGTCGAACGTGCCGCGCAGATACTGCGCGTCGCCGCCGAGGCCGGCGACGTCGCCCTTCAGCTCCGCGTAGAAGCCCTTGGTGGGCACCTGCGGGTTGTCGAGCGTGTTGTAGATCAGCGAGAGGCCGGCGAGCGAGGTCAGCGTCTTGCCTTCCGCCTCGAGAATCGCGGCCGAGGCGCGGTCCCTGTTCAGGCGGTCGATGCCGTTCTTGTTCTCGACCGTCAGCGAGTAGCGGTCCGGAACCTTCAGATCCTGCTGGTAGATCTGGTAGCGGGCGCCGACCGTGAACTCCTCGGTCACCGGCAGGCCGAAGCGCAGGCCGCCGCCGTAGGTGTTGAGGGTGTAGGAGGTGTAGTCGGTCTCGTCGCGCTTCTTGGCGTAGAGGTCGATGCCCGCCGAGACGCGGCTGCCGAGGAAGTACGGCTCGGTGAACGAGAAGTCGAAGCCCGAGATGTTCTGGCCGAACTGGGCCGCGATGCGCGCGTACTGGCCGCGGCCGAGGAAGTTGCGCTCGCCGAGCGCCACTTCGCCGATGATGCCGTCTTGGCTCGAATAGCCGCCCGCCACCGAGAATTCGCCGGTGGCCTGATCCTCGACGTCCACGTTCACGATGACGCGGTCGGGCGAGGAGCCCGGCTCGGTGCCGATCTTCACGTTCTTGAAGAAGCCAAGCGCCTTCAGGCGCCGCTCCGCGCGGTCGATGAAGATCTGGTTGTAGGCGTCGCCCTCGCCGAGGTCGAACTCGCGGCGGATGACGTAGTCGCGCGTGCGGGTGTTGCCGCGGATGTTGATGCGCTCGATGTAGACGCGCGCGCCCTCTTCCACAACGTAGGTCACGCCGATCGAGCTGTCGGACATGTTGCGGTCGCCGCGGGGGCGGACCTGCGCGAAGGCGTAGCCGCGCGAGGCGAGGTCGAGCGACATGGCCTCGACCGACTTGTCGATGTCGTCGGCGCTGTAGGTCGAGCCCGACGAGGACTGGATCTTGCCGCGGAGCGTCGTGACGTCGACGTCCGGCACGCTCGACTCCACGTCGACGGCGCCGAACTTATATTTCTGGCCTTCCTCGACCACGATGTTCAGCGTGAAGGCGTTGGTCGCGCGGTCGAGCGAGGCGTTGGCCGACACGACGCGGAAGTCCGCGTAGCCGTGGTTCAGGTAGAACTTGCGGATCAGCTCGAGGTCGGCGTTGACGCGGTCGGGATCGTAGACGTCGGACGTCTTGATCCAGCTCAGCCAGTTCGACTCGGTGGTCGTCATCTGGTCGCGCAGGGTGCCGCCGTCGAAGGCGGTGTTGCCCTCGAAATTGATGGAGCCGATCTTGGTCTTTTCGCCTTCGTTGATCTCGAACACGAGATCGACGCGGCCGGACGGCTGGGAGATCGTCTTCGGCTCGACCGACACTTCATAGCGGCCGGAGCGGCGATAGACGTCCTGAATGCGCTGGGCGTCGGCCTGGATGATCGCGGGATTGTACGGCCCGCGCGGCTTCGACTGCACCTCGGCCGCGAGAACCGCGTCCTTGATCTTCTTGTTGCCTTCGAACGCGACGCGGTTGAGCACCTCGTTCTCGGTCACCGTCACGACGATGCCGCCGCCGGCGCGCGAGACGCGCACGTCGGAGAACAGGCCCGTGGCGTAGAGGCCGCGGATGCCTTCGTCGACGGTCGCCTGATTGAGGGCGCCGCGCCCGGTGAAGTAGGAGCGGACGGTTTCAGCGTCGACGCGCTTGTTGCCGCGGACGGTGACGCCGCCGCTCTGCGCGTAAGCCGAGGATGAAGCGCCGGGAACGCCAAATCCTGCGCCTGCCGTGATCGCGCTCACGGCGACCGACGACGCGAGCGCGAGACGCCCGAACACCCGAACCATACGCATCATAGGCAGACGGACCCCCGTGCCGTATTCCACGCCGCCGAGCCCGTCATTATCGACAGGCGTCCCCGGGGCGACACCGTCCGCTTCTATAGAACTTTGACGCACGTGCAAACTCGCTACTCAACGCAGGTCAGGCGTTTCGACCGCGGCGTTGCGGCGCGGACACGCCCCCTCGGTTTCAGCCTAGGCCGGAAAGGTGAACGATATCGTTCCAAGTGGCGAAAATCATGAGGAACAGGACGAAAGCGAGGCCGATCCTCATGCCGATGTCCTGAGCGCGCGGCCCCAGCGGACGGCCTCTCAGCGCCTCGATCGAATAGAAAAGCAGGTGCCCGCCGTCGAGCATGGGAATCGGCACCAGATTGAGCAGGCCGATCGACACCGACAGAATCGCGGCCAGCGTCATGAGCGCCGTGAAGCCCAGCGTGGCGAAGTCGCCTGACGTCTTGGCGATTCTGATCGGGCCGCCGATCTGGTCGGCCGATTCCCGGCCCACCACGAGGCGCCCGAGATAGGAGGCCGTGCGCGCGACCTGATACCAGGTCTCCTGCACGCCGGCGCCGACCGCCTCGAGCGGCCCGAAGGTCTCGATCCGCACGTTCTGGGCGTTGGTCGAGCGCTTGATGCCGAGCAGGCCGAGCCGCAGCTTGTTGCCGAATCCGTCGGTGATCTCCTTCATCCGCGGCGTCGCGGTGAGGTCGATCTGCTTGTTCGCGCGCTCCACGGTGATGCGCAGCGGACGGTCGGCGGCGGTCTCGACGATCTTCTGCATGTCGCCGAAGGTCGCGATCTTCTGGCCGTCGATCGCGACGACGAGATCGCCGGGCGCGATTCCCGCCGCTTCCGCGGCGCTTCCCGGATCCACGGAATCGACCACGGCGTCGGTCACCGGCCGCCCGGCGATGAAGAAGATCGCGGCGAAGATCACGATGGCGAGCAGGAAATTCGCGATCGGCCCGGCGGCCACGATCGCGGCGCGCGCCGGCAGCGGCGCGAAGAAGAAGCTCGAGCGCCGCTCCTGCGGGCTCATGCGCGCCAGCGCGTCCTGGTCGGGGGCGCTCGCGGCGTTCTCGTCGCCGGCGAAGCGCACATACCCGCCCAGCGGAATCGCGGCGAAGCGCCAGCGGGTTCCCTTCCTGTCGTCGAAGCCGAACAGCTCCGGCCCGAATCCGATCGAGAAGGCCAGCACCTTCACGCCGGTCCAGCGCGCGACGAGGAAATGGCCGAGCTCGTGGAAGAAGATCACGAGCGTCAGCACGAACAGGAAGGGCACGAGATAGGCGCCGGCGGACCAGGCGGCGCCGAACATGTCATTCAGAAACGTCATCGTGGCCCTCTGCCCGCCTCGCGCGGCGTCCATTGAGATCGGAGAGGCGTTGCGAAATTGCTAGTGGCTTCTACTGCGCGCGAAACTGGGCTTCGGGCAAGCGCTCGGAAGCGATGCGGCGCGACTCGCGATCGAGCTCGATCGCGTCCTCGACGGTGGCCGGAGCCGCGCAGGGGAGCCGGCCGGCGGCGAGATCGAGCGTCGCCTCGACGATCCGCGGGATGTCCATGAAGCCGATGCGGCGCGCGAGAAACAGCGCGACCGCGACCTCGTTGGCCGCGTTCAGCACGGTCGCGGCCGCGCCGCCCGCGAGCAGCGCCGATCGCGCCAGGCCAAGGCACGGGAATCGCGCGAGGTCCGGCGCCTCGAAAGTGAACTGCCCGAGCGCGACCAGATCGAGCCGGACCGCCGGCGTCGCGAGCCGCTCGGGATGGCCGAGCGTGTGGGCGATCGGCACGCGCATGTCGGGGGAGGCGAGGCCGGCGGTCACCGCGCCGTCGCGGAACGTCACCAGCCCGTGGATCGCCGACTGCGGATGCACGACCACGTCGAGCCGCTCGCCCGCGATTGCGAAGATGTGATGCGCCTCGATGAGCTCGAGGCCCTTGTTCATCAGCGTGGCGGAATCGATCGTGATCTTCGCGCCCATCGACCAGGTCGGGTGGCGCAGCGCGTCTTCCGGCCGGGCGGCCGCGATTCTGGCCGCGTCCCAGGTCCGGAACGGTCCGCCGGACGCCGTCAGGGTCATGGTCTCGACGGCGTCGATCCCCTGCCCTCCGAGCGCCTGCAGCAGCGCGTTGTGCTCGCTGTCGACCGGAAGGAGCGTCGCGCCGGCCTCTGCGACCTCGGCCATGAAGGCCGTCCCGGCGCAGACGAGGCATTCCTTGGTGGCGATCGCCACGACGCCGCCGCGCCGCACCGCCGCGACCGTCGGGGCGAGCCCCGCGGCGCCCGCGATCGCCGCCATGGTCCAGTCGACGGGAACGGCTGCCGCGTCCACGACCGCCTGCGGGCCGGCCGACGCCGCGACGCCCGATCCGTCGAGCAGGCGACGCAGCTCCTCGCCCTGCCGCTCGTCGGCGATCGCGGCGCGCCGGGCGCCGAGCCGCACCGCCACCTCGGCGAGCGCCGCGGCGTCCCGGCCGCCGACCAGCGCCTCGACCTCGAATCGATCGGAATGGCGTTCGAGCAGGTCGACCGTCGCGCCGCCGACCGACCCGGTCGCGCCGAGCACGGTGACGGAGCGTTTCGGGCCGGCTGGGCTCACCACCGCAGCAGCCCCTGCCCCGCGCCGTCGAGGCCGCCGCGCGCCACCCCGACCGCCGCCGCGATCGTCGCCGCCACGAGGAAACCGTCGAGCCGGTCCATCAGACCGCCATGGCCGGGAATGAGCTTGCTCGAATCCTTTGCGCCATAGACGCGCTTCACCCCGGACTCGAAAAGATCGCCGGCTTCGGCCGCAACCGACGCCACCAGGGCGACGATCGCGACTGGCCAGAGCGTGGTCGCGCCGGCGGCGGCCGCCACCGCCACGCCGGCCGCCACGCCGGCCGCCGCGCCGCCCACCGCGCCGGACCACGTCTTTTTCGGCGAGAGCCGCGGCGCGAGCTTCGGCCCGCCGACCGAGCGACCGACGAAAAACGCAGCGATGTCAGTGGCCCAGACCACCGCGAACAGCCAGACGGTGGCCGCGAGGCCGTCGACCGGGTCGCGGCGCAGCAGCATCGCCCCGACGAAGGCCGCGGCCCCGTAGGGCACCGCCGCCGCCGCCACCAGGACAGGGCGCGCCGCGAACGCCGCCGCGCCCGCGCCGAGCGCCAGAACCGCTGCGATCAGAAGCGGCGCGACCGCGAGATAGAGCGAGAGCCCGAGCGCCGCGCCCGCGATCGCGAGCGTCACCGCCACGATCCGGGCGGCCCGCCGCCGCGCGACGGGCTCGGCCGCCGTGAGCCAGGCCCACTCGACCCCCACCGCCACGCCGGCGAGCGTCCAGAAGGCGACGAAGGGCAGCCCGCCCGAATAGGCGGTGGCGAGCGCCGCCGCGATCATCACGACCGCCGACGCCGTGCGCAGCACGAGCTCCGAGACGCGCCCGGCGGCCGGGCGCCCGGTGGTCACGCCCCTGCCCGCGCGGTGCGTCCGCCATAGCGGCGCTGGCGCGCGCTGAAGCTCGCGAGCGCCTCCTCGAAGGCCGCCTTGTCGAAGTCGGGCCAGTGAAGAGGAAGGAACACGAACTCGGCGTAAGCGCTTTGCCAGAGAAGGAAATTCGAAATCCGGAGCTCGCCGCTCGTGCGGATCACGAGATCCGGATCCGGAATGTTGGCGGTGTCGAGATGGTCGGCCACGACGCCGACGTCGATCGCTTCCGGCGCGAGCTTGCCGTCGCGCACGGCCTCCGCGATGCGGCGGACCGCCGAGACGATCTCCTGCCGGCCGCCATAGTTGAACGCCACCACGAGCTGGAGTCCTGAATTGCCGCGCGTGCGCGCCTCGGCCTCTTCCAGCAGGCCGAGGATGTCGCTCGGCAATCCCGCGCGCTCGCCGATGACCTTCACCCTCACCTCGCCCTTGTGGAGCTCGGCGAGGTCGCGCCGCATGAAGAGGCGCAGCAGGTTCATGAGGTCGGAGACCTCCTCGACCGGCCGCGACCAGTTCTCGGCCGAGAAGGAGTAGAGCGTGAGATGCCTCACCCCGAGCTCATGGGCGGCCCGCACCGCGCGCCGCAGCGCCTCAACGCCGCGCCGGTGCCCTTCGACCCTCGGCAAGCCGCGCGCCGCGGCCCAGCGGCCGTTGCCGTCCATGATGATGGCGACGTGCCGCGGCGCGGCGCCCGCGCCGTCCGGAGCGAGGTCGCTTGCGGTCCATTTCTGGAGGTTCGTGGAGGACATCGCGCAGGCGCCTGAATGGAGAAGCGGAAGTCCTGTCCGGTCGTCGCCGGCGCGGACGCCGGCGCCCGAGTCGGTCAGCCTTCAGGCTATCACACCTGAAGAATATCCTTTTCCTTGGCCGCGACCGCCTCGTCGATCTCGGCCACGGCCGCGTCCGTCGCCTTCTGGACCTGGTCGGAGAGCTTAACGTGCTCGTCCTCGGAGACGTCGCCGTCTTTCTCGGCCTTCTTCAGTACGTCGAGGCCGTCGCGCCGCACATGGCGGACGGCGACGCGCTGGTTCTCGGCGTATTTGTGCGCGACCTTGACGAGCTCCTTGCGCCGGTCGGCGTTGAGCTCGGGCAGCGGGATGCGCAGCAACTGGCCTTCGGTGATCGGGTTGAGGCCGAGATTGGCCTCGCGGATCGCCTTCTCGACCGCGCCCGTCATCGAGCGGTCCCAGACCTGCACCGAGAGCATGCGGGCTTCCGGCACGCTGACGGTCGCGACCTGGTTGAGCGGCATTTCGGCGCCGTAGGCCTTGACCGTCACCGGATCGAGCAGGTTCGCCGAGGCGCGGCCGGTGCGCAGGCCCGCGAGGTCGGTCTTCAGCGACGAGACGGCGCCGGCCATGCGGCGCTTGATGTCTTCGATGTCGAACTTGCCGTCGGACATGGGGACTTGGGGCCTTTCTTCTTCGGCCTTGGGGCGGTGGGACCCGCCTCTAGCGGCTCGTGACGGTGGTCACGCGTCCTCCGCCGCAGACCGCCGCCAGGATCGAGCCGGGCTCGTGAATGGAGAAGACGATTA
Organism: Chenggangzhangella methanolivorans; assembly: GCF_042648545.1. Lineage (NCBI taxonomy): Bacteria > Pseudomonadati > Pseudomonadota > Alphaproteobacteria > Hyphomicrobiales > Methylopilaceae > Chenggangzhangella > Chenggangzhangella methanolivorans. Next base: position 693,258 of record NZ_JBHRXS010000006.1, on the reverse strand, counting down.
CCGGAAGCGCGTTCTCGCGCGCAAGCGCGAAGGCCGCGGTGTCCATGACCTTGAGGTCCTTATGGATGACCTCGTCATGAGTGATGCGGTCGTAGCGGACCGCCGACGGATCCTTCTTCGGATCGGCCGAATAGACGCCGTCGACGTTGGTCGCCTTGAGCAGCGCCTCGCAGCCGGTCTCGATGGCGCGGAGCGCCGCGGCCGTGTCGGTGGTGAAGAACGGATTGCCCGTGCCGGCCGCGAAGATCACGATGCGGCCGCGGTCGAGATGGGCGAGCGCGCGCGGGCGCGTGTAGGTTTCGGCGACCGCCGAGATGTCGAGCGCCGAGAGCACCCGGGCCTGCGCGCCCTGCCGCATGACGGCGGCATGGAGCGCGAGCGCGTTCATCACGGTGGCGAGCATGCCCATGTAGTCGCCGGTCGCCCGGTCGACGCCCTGACCCGACACCTGCACGCCGCGGAAGATGTTGCCGCCGCCGACGACGACCGCGAGCTCGACTCCCAGCGCATGTGTCGCCGCGAGATCCGCGGCGATCTGGTCCACGGTCGGCTGATGAAGGCCGAAACCGGCGGGGCCCATGAGGGCCTCGCCGGACACCTTGACGAGGACTCTTTTGTAGAGGGGCTCAGCCATCTCTCGAGAGTCCTCCGCCGTCACCCCTTCACGCCCGACGCGGCCGCGACCTCGGCGGCGAAGTCGGTCTCTTCCTTCTCGACGCCCTCGCCGAGCGCGAGACGGACGAAGCCCGTCACCTTGATCGGCGCGCCGACCTCGGCCTCGGCCGCCTTCACCGCCTGCGCGACGGTCTTCGAGGTGTCGTGCACGAAGGGCTGCTCGAGGAGGGTGGCCTCCTTGTAGAAGCTCTTGATGCCGCTCTCCACGATCTTCGCGATCACGGCCTCGGGCTTGCCGCCCTCGCGCGCCTTGTCGGCGAGCACGGTCTTCTCGCGCTCGACCACGGCGGGATCGATCGAGCCGGCGTCAAGGCCGGCCGGGTTGGTGGCTGCGACATGCATCGCGACCTGACGGCCGAGCGCGGCCAGCGGCTCCGTCTTGCCCTCGGACTCGAGCGCGACCAGAACCGCGATCTTGCCGAGGTTCGGCGCGACCTGGCCGTGGACATAGGTGCCGATGACGCCGCTCGACACCGAAAGCGCGGCCGCGCGACGAAGCGTCATGTTCTCGCCGATCTTGCCGATCGTCGCCTGGACCTTCTCGGCGACCGTGCCGCCGCCCGGATAGGACGCGGCGAGAATCGCCTCGACGTCCTCGCCGACGCCGAGCGCGACGGTCGCGATCGAGGTGACCATCTCCTGGAACTCGGGGTTGCGGGCCACGAAATCGGTCTCGGAGTTCACCTCGACGGCGACCGCCTTGGCTCCGTCGCCGGCGAGCGCCACGAGGCCTTCGGCGGCCGTGCGGCCGGCCTTCTTGGCGGCCTTGGCCAGACCCTTCTTGCGAAGCCAGTCGACCGCGGCCTCGATGTCGCCCTCGACCTCGTTCAGCGCGTTCTTGCAGTCCATCATGCCGGCGCCGGTAGCTTCGCGAAGCTCCTTCACCATGGCGGCGGTGATGTTGGCCATATCGATCCTCAGCAAACATACGTCGTCGCCCGGAACGACGTCCGGGCGACGGAAATGAACATCAAACGTCCGTCGCTAACGTGACGGACGGACGAAAAACCGTCAGGCCGCGAGGCTGGCGAGCTGCTCGCGCGCCTGGGCGACCCAGCCCTCGCGCTCGAAACGGCCGTTGAGCTTCATGTCGCCGTCGGCCTTGGAGACGTCGACCGGGCTCATCGCGGCGATCTGCCAGTAGTGGTAGATGCCGTACTCGTTGAGCTTCTGCTCGAGCTGCGGGCCGACGCCCGAGAGCTTCGACAGATCGTCCGGAGCGCCACGCGGAGCGGCGATGAGCTCGAAGCTCTCCTCGACGGTCTCGACCGGCGCGTCGGAGGTCGCGACCACCGCGGCCTCGGCCTCGTCGGCGAGCACGGGCTCGATCACCGGAGCCTCCTGAGCGCCGAGGTCGACGCCCGAGTCGCCCTGGCCGCGGCCGATGCCGTCAAGCGCGGCGCGGGCGATCAGGTCGCCATAGAGCGCGAGCGCGCGGCCGGCGTCGTCGTTGCCCGGGATCGGATAGGTGATGCCTTCGGGATCGGAATTGGTGTCGAGGATCGCGGCGACCGGGATCCCGAGACGGCGGGCCTCCTGGACGGCGATCTGCTCCTTGTTGGTGTCGATCACGAAGATGAGGTTCGGCAGGCCGCCCATGTCCTTGATGCCGCCGAGCGTCTTCTCGAGCTTGTCGCGCTCGCGCGACAGGGTGAGGCGCTCCTTCTTGGTGAAGCCGTGGGCTTCGCCGCCGAGCATCTCTTCGAGTTTGCGCAGGCGCTGGATCGAGCCGGAGATCGTCTTCCAGTTGGTCAGCATGCCGCCGAGCCAGCGGGAGTTCACGAAATACTGGGCCGAACGACGGGCCGAGTCGGCCACGACGTCGGCGGCCTGGCGCTTGGTGCCGACGATGAGGACGCGGCCGCCGCCGGCGACGACGTCCGACACCGCCTGCAGCGCGCGGGCGAGCAGCGGCACGGTCTGGGCGAGGTCGATGATGTGGATGTTGTTGCGGACGCCGAAGATGTACGGGCCCATCTTCGGGTTCCAGCGGTGGGCCTGATGGCCGAAGTGCACGCCGGCCTCGAGGAGCTGGCGCATCGTGAAGTCAGGGGAAGCCATTCGTCAGTTCTCCGGTTTTCGCCTCCGCGGGGGTTCGACGGAGCCCATGGGCTGGACCCCGATCCGGAACGGCTTGGTTCTCGCCGTCAATTCCCGCGTGTGGAATGGCGCGGCTTATAGGCGGAACGGAGGGAAAAAGGCAAGGGCGCGGAGCGTCGGATCCGGCCTGAAGCGGCCGCTGCGGCCGCCACGCCTGTTCACAGGCATGTCCGGCAACGGCAAGCGCCGTCTTTCGGACGCCGCCGAAGGGGCTCCCTGACCGACCGCCCTCCCCCGTCAGGCGGCCTCGACCGCCACCACGCCCGGCACCGTCTTGAGCGCGCCCGCGACCTGCGGCGAGACGCGATAGCGGCCCGGCAGCCGGATCTCGACCTCCGTGCCGGCCTCGAGCAGCATCACGAGCGAGACCTCGCCGTCGCCCTGCTCGAGCCGCTTCTGGAGCGCCTCGTAGGGCTCGGGACCGCGCAGGAACACGCGCACCGACTTCTGCTGGCGCTCGGCGGCGCGGTCGAGCGGCTCGACCCCTTCGAGACGGATGCGGACCTCGTCGCCCTCGAGCGCGGCGTTGACGGTGACGATGACGGGCGTGTTGGGCTCCAGCAGGTCGCGGTGGAGCGCGAGGCCTTCGGAGAAGATCACCGCCTCGTAGTGGCCGGTCGGGTCCGACAGGGTGACGATGCCCATGCGGTTGCCGGTCTTGGTCTTGCGCTCCTGGCGCGACAGGACGGTCGCGGCGAGGCGCCCGGCGGTCGCGCCCTGCTTCACGGCCGCGACGAATTCGGCGTAGCGCTTGACCCGCAGCCGGTCGAGCAGGCCGGCGTAGTCGTCGAGCGGGTGGCCCGAGAGAAAGAAGCCCACGGCCTCGTATTCGCGCTTCAGCCTCTCGCCCGCGGTCCAGGCCTCGTGCGGCTGCGGCCGGATCGGCTCGTCGGCCGCGCCGAAGAAATCCGACTGGCCGAGCGCCTCCCCACCCTTGGTGCGGGCCGCGGTCGCCATCACCGTCTCGACGCAAGCGAAGGCCGAGGCGCGGTCCGGCATCAGCGGATCGAGCGCGCCGGCCTGGACGAGGCTTTCGAGCCCGCGCTTGGGCAACGCCTTCACGTCGAGCCGCCGCGCGAAATCGTTGAGGTCGGAAAAGCCGCGCGCGCGCCGCTCGGCGACCAGCCCCTCGACGGCGGAGGCGCCGACGCCTTTGAGCGCCGCGAGCGCATAGAGGATCTCGCCGTTCTCGACGTCGAAGGCGACGTCGGAGCGGTTGACGTCGGGCGGGCGCACCGTGATGCCGAGGCGCACCGCCTCCTGGCGGAACTCCGCCAGCTTGTCGGTCGAGCCCATGTCGAGCGTCATGGAGGCGGCCATGAACTCGACCGGGTAGTTGGCCTTCAGATAGGCGGTCTGGTAGGCGACGAGCGCGTAGGCGGCCGCGTGGCTCTTGTTGAAGCCGTAGTCGGCGAACTTCGCCAGCAGGTCGAAGATCGTCGAGGCGTCGGCCTTGCCGATGCCGCCCGCCACGCAACCCGTGACGAAGCGCTCGCGCTGGGCGTCCATCTCGGCGCGGATCTTCTTGCCCATCGCGCGGCGCAGCATGTCGGCCTCGCCGAGCGTGTAGCCCGCGAGCGACTGCGCCGTCTGCATCACCTGTTCCTGATAGATGATGACCCCGAACGTCTCGCCGAGGATCGGCTCGAGCTTGGGGTGTGGATATTCGGGCTTCTCCTGCCCGTGCTTGCGCGCGCAATAGGTCGGGATGTTGGCCATCGGGCCCGGGCGGTAGAGCGCGACCAGCGCGATGATGTCCTCGAAGCGGTCGGGCTTCATGTCGGCGAGCGCGCGCCGCATTCCGGCGCTTTCGAGCTGGAACACGCCGACCGTCTCGCCGCGCGAGAGCATCTGGTAGGCGGCGGCGTCGTCGATCGGGATCTTGCCGAGGTCGATCTCGATCCCGCGGCGCTTCAGCAGCGCGACCGCGGTGGTGAGCGTCGTCAGCGTCTTCAGGCCGAGAAAGTCGAATTTCACCAGGCCCGCAGGCTCCACCCATTTCATGTTGAACTGGGTCACGGGCATGTCGGAGCGCGGGTCGCGGTAGAGCGGCACGAGCTCCGAAAGCGGACGGTCGCCGATCACGATGCCGGCCGCGTGGGTGGAGGCGTGTCGGTAGAGCCCCTCGAGCTTCAGCGCGATGTCGAGCATCCGCCCGACGGTCGGATCCTGTTCGCGCGCCTCGGCGAGCTTCGGCTCGTCCGTGACCGCCTGCTTCAGCGTCACGGGGTTGGCCGGGTTCTGCGGCACCAGCTTGCAGAGCTTGTCCACCTGCCCGTAGGGCATTTCGAGCACGCGACCGACGTCGCGCATCACGCCGCGCGCCTGCAGGGTGCCGAAGGTGATGATCTGCGCGACGCGGTCGTGTCCGTAGCGATCCTGCACGTAGCGGATCACCTCTTCGCGGCGGTCCTGGCAGAAGTCGATGTCGAAGTCGGGCATCGACACGCGTTCGGGATTGAGGAAGCGCTCGAACAGCAGGCCGAAACGCAACGGGTCGAGGTCGGTGATCGTGAGCGACCAGGCGACGAGCGATCCCGCGCCCGAGCCGCGGCCCGGGCCGACCGGAATGTCCTGCGCCTTCGCCCACTTGATGAAGTCCGAGACGATCAGGAAGTAGCCCGGGAACTTCATCCGCTCGATGACGCCCAGTTCGAAGTCGAGCCGCGACTCGTAGGTCTCGCGGTCGAGCCCCGGCGCGACGCCATGCGCCTCGAGCCGCGCCTTCAGACCCGCCACCGCCTGTGCGCGAAGCTCCGCCGCCTCGTCCTCGCCGGCGGTGAAGCGCGGCAGAATCGGCTTCTGCGTGCGCGGTCGATGCGCGCAGCGCCGCGCGATCTCGACCGTGTTTTCGAGCGCCTCGGGGAGGTCGGAGAACAGGGCCTTCATCTCGGCGCGCGACTTCAAAAAGTGCTCGGCCGACATCTGGCGGCGCTCGGTCTCGGCGAGCACGCGGCCCTCCGCGAGGCAGATCAGCGCGTCGTGGGATTCGTGGTCGGCTTTCTCGCCGAAGCGCGCGCCGTTGGTCGCCACGATCGGCAGGCCCGCGCCATAAGCGAGGTTGAGCAGGCCGCCCTCGACCGCCTTCTCGCCCGCCAGATCATGGCGCTGGATCTCGACATAGAGCGCGTCGCCATAGATCGCGGCGAGCCGATTGAGCCGAGCCGCCGCGACGTCGTCCGCGCCTTCGGCGAGCGCCCGGTCGATCGGCCCCTCGGGTCCGCCGGTGAGCGCGATCAGTCCCTCGCGATGGGCCTCGAGCAGGTCGACGGACACATGGGGCGCGGCGTCGCCCTCCCCGTCCAGGAAGGCGCGGCTCGAAAGCGCCATCAGGTTGCTGTAGCCGGCCGCCGAGCGCGAGAGCAGCACGATCGCGGGCGCGCGCTCCTCCTTCATCGGCCGACCGGAGCGCTGCTCGCGGTCCTTGAAATCGACGCTGAGCGTGAGGCCGACGATCGGCTGCACGCCGCCGCCGGACAGCTTCTCGGAGAATTCGAGCGCGCCGAACAGATTGTCGTCGACGAGCGCGATCGCGGGCTGGTGGTCGGCCTTGGCGAGAGCGGCGATCCGCGCGACCGTCAGCGCGCCTTCGAGCAGCGAGTAGGACGAGCGCACGTTGAGATGCACGAAGCCCGGGTCGGTCTTCAGGCCGGCGGTCGCGTCCAAATCCCGATCCTCCGTTCAGTCGGTCCCCACTCTAGCGGAGGCGCGGCCCCGAGCCGACGCTTCAGGGGCGCGCGCCCACAACAAATGGCCGCGTCAGACCGCCGCCAGCACGTCCGCCCACAGCGCGAGCGCGCCGATGAACGCCGCGACCGAGCAGAGCTCGAGGCAGCCGAACGCGAAGGACTTGACTTGATCGACGAACATCTTGATCTCCTCTTGGATCCTTTATGTTCCTTATCTGTTCCCATCTGCGGTCGCGAGTCAAGCGTCGCCGGGCCGAGCCGCGAGGTGCCGCCGGGACGACGGGAATCGCGGTTAGCGAAAGGTGAACGAAGGCCGGACGCCGGCCTCTTAGACGTCGACCACAAGCCCGTCGCGCAGCGTGATGCGGCGGTCGAGCGTGGCGGCGAGGTCGAGATTGTGGGTCGCGACGATGGCCGCGAGCCCGGACGCGCGGGCGAGCGAGGTCAGCGTCTTGAACACATAGGCCGAGGTCGTCGGGTCGAGATTGCCGGTCGGCTCGTCGGCGAGCAGCAGCCGCGGGGCGTTGGCGACCGCGCGGGCGATCGCGACGCGCTGCTGTTCGCCGCCTGAAAGCTCGGCCGGCCGATGCGTCAGCCGCGCGCCCAGGCCGAGATAGGCCAGGAGGTCGGCCGCGCGCTCGCGCGCCTCCTTCTCCTTCAGGCCTCGGATGACCTGCGGCAGCGTGACGTTCTCGAGCGCGGTGAACTCGGGCAGCAGGTGATGGAACTGATAGACGAAGCCCACCTGGTTGCGCCGCATCGCGGTGCGGGCGGCGTCGTCGAGCGTGGCGGTCGGGCGGCCCTCGATATAGACCTCGCCTCCGTCGGGCTTCTCGAGCAGCCCCGCGACATGCAGCAGGGTCGATTTGCCGGTGCCCGACGGCGCGATCAGCGCCACCACCTCGCCGGCCGCGATCGAGGCCGAGGCGCCGTTCAGCACCTCGAGCGACGCCTCGCCCTGCACGTAGCGTCGCACGACGTTCTCGAGCCGCAGCACAGGCTCTTCGGCGGCCGGATCCATGGGGTGGGACGCGTCGGTCATTCGTAGCGCAGCGCCTCGACAGGATCGAGCCTGGCGGCTCGCCAGGACGGGTAGAGCGTGGCGAAGACCGAGAGGAACAGCGCCATCAGCACCACCGAGGCGGTCTCGCGGGCGTTGGGATCGGCCGGGAGCTTGGAGAGGAAGTAGACCTCGGGCGAGAACAGCTCGGTGCCCGTGAGATACGCGAGGAAGGCGCGGATCGACTCGACGTTCCAGCACACGATCATGCCGAGCGCGAAGCCCGCGAGCGTGCCCACGACCCCGATCGACGCGCCGGTGATCAGGAAGATGCGCATCACCGAGCCGCTCGTCGCGCCCATGGTGCGCAGGATCGCGATGTCGCGGCCCTTGTCCTTCACCAGCATGATGAGGCCCGAGATGATGTTGAGCGCCGCCACCAGAACGATGAGGGTGAGGATGAGGAACATGACGTTCCGCTCGACCTCGAGCGCGGAGAAGAACGTCTTGTTCCGGTCGCGCCAGTCCAGAAGATAGATCTGGCGCCCGGCCGCGGCGTGAAGCTTGGGCTTCACCTCGTCGACGCGGTCTGGATGCTCGAGATAGATCTCGATCGAGGAGGCGTCGCCCTCGCGGTTGAAATAGGCCTGCGCCTCGGCGAAGGGCAGGAACACGAAGGCGCCGTCATATTCCGACATGCCGATCTCGAAGATCGCCTGCACCTGGTAGCCCTTGATGCGCGGGGTGACGCCCATCGGCGTCACGGCTCCGCGCGGGGAGACGAGCGAGATCGTGTCGCCGGCGCGCACGCCGAGCTGGTCGGCGAGGCGTCGGCCGATCAGCACGCCGCCGCCGTCGTCGAAGCCCTCGAGGCTGCCTTCCTTGATGGTGCGCGAGACGAGCTGAAGCTTGCCGAGATCCTGGCCGCGCAGGCCGCGCACCAGCACGCCGTTGGAGGCCGCGGGCGAGGAGGCGAGCGCCTGGCCTTCGACGAGCGGGATGGTGAACTTCACGCCCTCGACCTTGGCGAGGCGGTCGGCCACCTCTGCGTAGTCGGTCAGCGGCCCGTCGAGCGGCTGAACCACGACGTGGCCGTTCACTCCGAGAATCTTGTTGATGAGTTCGGTCCGGAACCCGTTCATCACCGCCATGACGATGATGAGGGTCGCGACGCCCAGCATGATCCCCACGAAGGAGAAGCCGGCGATGACCGAGATGAAGCCTTCCTTGCGGCGGGCGCGCAGGTAGCGGCCGGCGATCATCCACTCGAAGGCCGCGAAGGGCTTGGTGCCCTGCGGCTCGTGGTCGGTCGCGTCAGTGTTGGACATCGAACGGAAGACCGCGGGTTGGTGAAGGGGCGCTGGCCGCGCAGGCGCCCGGTGAGGCCGTGACGGCCTCTAAGCCTTGGAAATGCGACGGAACCAAGGAGGCCGCGGCCTTCGCGAATCGTCGGCGACGCCAGCCGTGCGGGAGATTGTGGACGGCGGCGGGGCGCCGCGCCAGCGCTCAGACCGCGCGCGGACGCCCGGCGGCGGCCAGAAGCGCCGTTACGCGATCGGCCGTCAGCGCGCCGGCGACGCAGGCGACGAGGAAGATCCAGCCCGACAGCGCGCCCGCATGGACGCCAGAAAGCAGCACGCCGACGGTGCAGCCGAGGCCCGTCATCGCGCCCCAGCCCATCAGCACGCCGCCGATGAGGCCGCGGGCCGCCTGGCCGGAGGTCGGCAATGCGGGCCGGAAACGCCCCGAGACGAGCGCGGCCGAGAAGCTGGCCGCCACCAGACCGACGACGAACAGTCCGTTGTCGGACAGAAGCGTCTCCTTCACCGCCGTCGCGCAGCCGCGCAGTCCGTCGAGACCGTGGAGCGTCGTCGGGAGCGCGCCGGCGGAGGCGGCGGCGGTGCGGGCGAGACTGCCGAGTTCGGCGGTGACGCCGAGCGGAGCGACGCGGAGATAGTAGAGCGTCGCGATCGCCCCCACGGCGAGGCCGGCCGGCAGAAACGGCCAGCGCTTATTGAACACCGCCGCAGCGAGCCCCTTCGCCGTCAGCGGGGTCGCGGGTTCGGACGGAATGGCGCGCCCAAGGCGGAGCGCCAGCACGGCAAGCGCAAGGAGCGCCGCGAGCGTCAGCAGCAGCGCGCCCGGATAGCCGAGGCTCGCCGGGAGCCAGACCGCCGGCGCCTCGGCGATCGCCGCGACGTAGATCGCGTTCCAGGTGGAGAAGCCGAGCGCGAAGCCGCCAAGCGCGCCGACAAGCGCGAAGGGCGAGGTCGGGGACCCCTCCCCCAGCCGGTAGAGATGGGCCGAGAGGCACGAGCCCGAGATCGCCATGCCGACGCCGAAGACGAACGCCGCGACCGCGAGCGCGGGACCCACGGGGCCAATATGGGCGGTCGGCGGCAGGCGCCCGCCAAAGGGGTTCGGCAGCCAGGCGCCGAACACCGCCGCATAGCCGATCGCGCCGAACCCAAGCGCCACGAGGATCGCGAGCGCGCCGCGCGGATCGCCCTCGCGGGTCAGGTCGCGGAGATTGCAGAGGAAGCAGAACCGGCCGCGCTGGAGCGCGATCCCGAAGGCCGCGCCCGCGAGCAGCGCAAAGGACTGGCGTCCGCCGGTCCCGGGTGCCTGGCCGAGGAGGTAGGCGGAGACGAGGATCACCAGAACGACGAACGCGGCCGAAGCGGCCGCGAGGGGTTTTGGCGATGGCAAGGGCGCTGGCGCTGTCGTCAAAGGCAGTCGGCTTTCGAAATTCCGAGGCGAAGGCGCCTCTTCCCTTCTCCCTTTGCGGGACAAGGGAAGAGGCGGCGGCCGGATGAGGGGCGCGGGCGGCGCCCTCGAAGGAGAGGTCGGAGGTTCCCCCTCGCCCTAACCCTCTCCCGCAAGGGGAGAGGGGAATGGCGACCGCGGCGGTCGCAATCAGGGAAAAGGACGGAGGCCCCGCCTCACTTGCCCTGCCATACGGTGCCGGTGAGGTTGGCGACCGGCACGCCGACCGAATTGCCGTATTCGGTCCAGGAGCCGTCGTAGTTCTTCACCTCGTAGCCCAGCACCTTGGCCAGCACGAACCAAGTGTGGCTGGAGCGCTCGCCGATGCGGCAGTAGACGATCGTGGGCTTGGATCCGTCGACGCCGGCGTCGGCATAGAGCTTCTTGAGCTCATCCTTCGACTTCAGCGTGCCGTCGGCGTTCACCGCCTTCGACCACGGCACGTTCTTGGCGCCCGGAACATGGCCGGCGCGGATCGACAGCTCCTTGGAGCCTTCCGGCGCGAAGATCTTGCCGGAGAACTCGTCGGGCGAGCGAATGTCGAGCAGCACCGAGCCCGTGTCGCCCTCGGCGACCTTGAGCACGTCGCCGAGGCGCGCGCGGACCTTTGCGTTGACCTGCGTCAGCTCGACTGAGCCCTTGGCGGCTTCGGGCGTTCCGGTGTCGAGCGGCAAGCCCTTGGCCTCCCAGACCTTGCGGCCGCCGTCGAGCAGCTTGACCCGGTCGCCGAGCCCGTAAGCCTCGAGCACCCAGGCTCCCCAGGCTGCGAACCAGTTGTTGTTGTCGCCGTAGAGAACGATCGTCGTGTCCTTGTCGACGCCGGCGCTCGACAGCAGCTTCTGCAGGTTCTCGCGGCTCGCGATGTCGCGCTTGATGGGATCGACGAGCTCGGAGTGCCAGCGGATGTTGGTCGCGCCCGGCACATGGCCGCGCTCATAGACGCCCGGGTCGACGCTGACCTCGAAGACCTTGACCTTCGGGTTCTTGAGATTGTCCGCCACCCAGTCGGCGGTGACGAGCGGCCCGGCCTGCGCGAAGGCGGTGCCCGCCGAAACGAGAAGCGCCGCGCCGGCGGCGGCGAAGGATTTGATGAAGCTCATGACCGTCTGTGGCCCCGTTCGGTTTACCGAACGAGACCGTGACAGAGTGCGGCCCAAACACAATCTATTAAATTAATGGATTTAATAACATGCGCGTGAACCGTCATGCTCGCGCCGTCGTGCGGGTCTCCAAGACGTCGTTCCAGCGCTCGACGCCTCTAGAAAGTCGCGGATGCCCGGCTGCCGACGGGCATGACGAAGGAAAAGCGGCGCCTGCCGCCTCAGCCCACGATCGCGTTCAAAGCCGCCTCGGGGCTCAGCGTCTGGGCCTCGCCCTCGCCTCGCCGCTTGAGCTCGACGACGCCGTCCTTCAGTCCCTTGGGCCCGACGACAAGACGCCACGGCAGGCCGATCAGGTCCGTGGTGGCGAATTTCGAGCCCGGGCGCTCGTCGGTGTCGTCGTAGAGCACATCGACGCCGGCGGTCTGGAGCTTGGCGTAGAGATCTTCGCAGACGGCGTCGCAGGCCGCGTCGCCGGGGCGCAGGTTCACGAGGCCGACGCGGAAGGGCGCGACGGCGTCCGGCCAGATGATGCCGGCCTCGTCATGGCTCGCCTCGATGATCGCCGCGGCGAGGCGAGAGGGCCCGATGCCGTAGGATCCCATATGCACCGGCGCCATGGCGCCGTCGGGGCCCGCCACCACGGCCTTCATGGGCTCGGAGTATTTCGTGCCGAAATAGAAGATGTGCCCGACCTCGATGCCGCGCGCCGAAACGCGCGCCTCTTCGGGCACGGCCGCGAAGGCGGCCTCGTCGTGCATCTCCTCGGTCGCCGCGTAGAGGCTCGTCCACTTGTCCACGATCGCCTGCAACGCCGCGGGATCCTGAAAATCGACGTCCTCGGCCGGCGTCTCGAAGTCCAGGAAATCCTTGTGGCAGAACACGGCGCTTTCGCCGGTCTTGGCCAGGATGATGAACTCGTGGGAAAGGTCGCCGCCGATCGGGCCGGTGTCGGCGCGCATCGGGATCGCCTTCATGCCGAGTCGGGCGAAGGTTCGCAGATACGCCACCACCATGCGGTTGTAGGAGACGCGCGCGCTGTCGGCGTCGAGGTCGAAACTGTAGGCGTCCTTCATCAGGAACTCGCGCGAGCGCATCACGCCGAAGCGGGGTCGCACCTCGTCCCGGAACTTCCACTGGATGTGGTAGAGGTTCTTCGGCAGATCCTTGTAGGAGCGCACGCCCGCGCGGAAGATCTCGGTGATCATCTCCTCGTTGGTCGGGCCGAACAGCATCTCGCGCTCGTGCCGGTCCTTGATGCGCAGCATCTCCTTGCCGTAGGCGTCGTAGCGGCCGCTCTCGCGCCAGAGGTCCGCAAGCTGGATCGTGGGCATCAGAAGCTCGATCGCCCCCGCCCTGTTCTGCTCCTCGCGCACCACGTCGCAGATCTTGTTGAGCACCCGCAGACCAAGCGGCAGCCAGGCGTAGATGCCGGCGGCCTCCTGCCGGATCATGCCGGCGCGCAGCATCAGCCGGTGGCTGACGATCTCGGCCTCTTTGGGCGCTTCGCGAAGAATCGGCAGGAAGAAGCGGCTGAGGCGCATTCGGGCAGGTTCCGGTGTGATCTGGGCCGCCGCGGGCCGGCGGTTGGGGCGGCGAGGCGCGCGACGAAACCCGATGCAGGTTCAAAACACAAGAGCGTGCGTGGAACGCGGCGCCTCCAAAATGAGGCGGTTTATCGGCGCCTCAATTTTTGGCGCCCATGCACAAAGTGGTGACAAGCAGAAAACTAGCCGTTAAGGTCGTCACATAACAAAGGGCCGGTCGACGACGTTGCCTCGTCGACTAAACCGCGGTCCAAGTCTTGGGAGGATGTCCATCGCGGCGCGCCGTTGGCCGTCGCCGCGCGAACCGGAGCCGAAGTCCCGCACCGCTCGCGGCCCGGATCGAAATGGACACAAGATGACCTTCAAGAAAGCAGGGCTCCGGCCTTGCTTTTTTTTGCCCCCGATTCCGATTTAGAGGGGCTTAACGCCCCACTCGACCAATCCTGAACCACCAGCGTCTTGGCCCGGCTTGACCGGATCAGCCGCCTTGCGCGTCGAGGTCTGCGACGACCACAGGTTTTCCGGTCAAGCCAAGGGCCGACGGGAAGGCCGTCGCCTTCCTGGAAAAGCGCTGACCCGAAGCGCTCAGCGAACCGGATCGAAGCGCGGCAGGAACGGGATCGAGTCCAGCGAGACGAGATGCTGCGTCAGCAGCACGAACAGGACCGCGAAGGCGGCGCTCGCGACCAGGGTCGTCAGCCCGAAGATGCGCAGCAGCCGCGGTCGAGCGGGAGCCGCGCCCTCGCTGCCGGGCGTGACCTCGCCCTCCTCGATCTGGCTGCGGACGCCGAAGGGCAGCACGGCGAACAGCGTCGTCCACCAGATGACGAAATAGACCGCGGCCCAGCTGATCGCCGAAAAGATCACGCCTGCTCGAGCTCGACCAGCGTGCCGAGCATGTCCTTGGGGTGAAGGAACAGCACGGGCTTGCCGTGCGCGCCGATCTTGGGCTCGCCGTCGCCGAGCACGCGTGCGCCTTCAGACTTTAGCTTGTCGCGCGCGACGATGATGTCGTCGACCTCGTAGCAGACGTGATGGATGCCGCCGGCCGGGGAGCGGTCGAGGAAGGCCTGGATCGGCGACTTTTCGCCGAGCGGCTCCAGCAGCTCGATCTTGGTGTTGGGCAGCTCGATGAACACGACCGTGACGCCGTGCTCGGGCTGCTCGGTCGCGGGCGTGACGGTCGCGCCGAGGGTGTCGCGGTAGACGGCGGTCGCCGCCGCGAGGTCCGGCACCGCGATCGCGACATGGTTCAGGCGGCCGATCATTCTTCACTCCCCGCGAACGTGCGGAAACAGACTGCGCGCTTCGAGACGGCCTCCTGCGGGGAAGCCCCCTCAGCATGAGGATGGTCGCCGATGGCATACACCACCTCCCTCATGCTGAGGAGCCGTCCAAAAGACGGCGTCTCGAGGCGCGCGATCGGGTGACCGAGGGCGCGATCCAAGACACGCGAGCGATAGCGATCGCGCGCTCCCCCCTCCGTCCGAAGTCGACAACCGCTCCGTGCGCCGATACCCCTTGCCGTCCTGCCGCATCGGGGAACCGCCTCGTGTCCGCGATCATCGAGAAGCTGCACGCAACCTTCGCGCGGCGCGAAACGCCGGAAACCGTGGCGGAGCTCGTCGCGGAAGCGCTGCCGGACGCCGACCGGCGACTGCATGGCCTGCTCGACAAAGCCCGCCGCGGCTCGATCGGGCGACGGTTCGGCTGGTCGTCGATGTCGACGAATTTTGCGGCCCCGCCCGACGCGGCCAAGCAGATCGCCAAGGCGGCCGAACTGGCGGAGCTTTTTCTCGGCGAAGCGCTTCCTTCCGGCGAAGCCGTCGACAGCGCCGGCGCGGCGGACGCCGCCGACGCCCTCTCCGCCCTGATCGGACGCAAGCCTGGCGCAGGATTTCGCCATGGTCGGACCGATCGGGCAGCCCGCTCCGCGGCGGGTCTTGAGCTTTCGCGGCGGCGTTACACGAAGCTCTTTCGTCTGGCGGTGCGGCTCGAGGAGAAGTCGGCGCGCCTCGCCGACGTTGAGGCGCGCGCGGGCCTCATCCTGGTCGGCAAGGCCGCGCTCGCGCCGCGCCTCGCGCTCGACGATCTCGGCGACGACGCGCCGACAGCGGGCTTCGTCGCCTATTACGCCGCGCGGATGAAGCTGCGCTCGGAGTTCACCATCTTCGGGCAGCAGAAGCCGTTCGACCAGCTGAGCGAGGCGCTGCTCGCCCTCTGCGGCCAGAGGCCAGAGGCCACGCGCTGGTTCGCGGTCGCGCATGTCTTTCCGCGCGAGGACGTGCTGGCGCGGCTGACCGATCACGAGAAGGGCCGGCTGCTCGGCCAGTGGTTCGCGATTCTCGACATGACGGCCGAGCGGCTGAAGCGCGCGAGCGAGGAGACGCGCATCGACATGCACGACATGATCGTGCGCCAAGGCAACGACTCTTCCACCTGGAACCTGCTCGCCGGCGCCTGGAACCGGGCGCGCGACCACTGGATCGCGCTGGTGACCGCGATGGGCTTTGACGAGCTGTTCGACGAGATGATGCCGGGCAAGGTCATGCGCCTCATGGCCGGGGACGTCGCGCACTGGCATCGCTCGACCGGCGGCGGCGTGCATCCGGACACCGCCGTTTGGCGCGACCTGCCAAAGCCCTGGAGCGTGCTGCGCGGCGACGCGACATGCACGCGCGCGGACATCGAGGCCGCCTGCCGTCGGCGGGGCGTCGATCCGGAAACGTCGGGCTGGTCGGCGCCGCGGCCGCGCACGGACGTCTCGAAATTCCGGCCGACGCCGGAGCTCGTCCACGGCGTCGCGGTCAACAACCCCTATCTCGCCGCCTACCTGAAAAAGGCGCGCTGGTTCAGCGGCAAGGACGTCCGCTTCGTCTGGGTGGATTGACGGGGCCGTCCGTCCGCCGCCAGATGGACGCCCCGTAGCTCAGCGGCAGAGCGGGCGGCTCTGTCCCGCCTGGACGTCGGTTCGAATCCGACCGGGATTTTCGACGCGGGGCGGCTTCCGGAAGGAGCCGCCCTCGTTCGTTTCCAGAAACTGTCATCCCGGACAAGCGGCGCAGCCGCGCCCTTCTTGTCCCGGACTTGATCCGGGACCCAGAACCGAGACCGCATGCAGGACAATGCTCGGCGCCTTTGTTGGAACCGCTGTCGGCTCTCGGTCCCGGATCACGTTCGGGACACGTGGCGCTCAGACGCTCAGCACGGAGACGTGGCAGACCGGCTTCTTGCCCCAGACGAGGTTGAGCTCGCCGCGCACCGCGCGCTCGACCGCGGTCGCGACCGCGCCTGAGTCGCGGCGCTTCGGGCGCGGCAGGCCGTCGAGGCAGTCGAGAACCGTGTCGCGCAGCACGACGGTCATCAGCTCGCCCTCGTCGTCGCGGGCGGGAAGGCCCGTGAAACGGATCTCCGGATCGGTCGCGACGTCGCCGAGTTCGTCGATCGCGATCGCGATCGAGACAACGCCTGCGAAAGCAAGCTTGCGGCGCTCGCCGATGGTCTGCTCGGTCGACTGGATCAGCACCTTGCCGTCCTTGAGCATCCGGCCGGTCGCGACCTCGTCGACGATCTCGGTCGGGCCGCCCGCCAGGCGGATCATCTGCCCGTCTCCGACGCGCGCCACGCGCTTGGCTCCGGCTTCCTTCGCAAAGGCCGCGTGCTCGTGCATGTGCAGCTCTTCGCCATGCACCGGAACGACGAGATCGGGTTTCAGCCAGCCGTAGAGCATGGCGATTTCGCCGCGACGCGGATGGCCCGAGACGTGGACGAGATGAGTGCGGTCGGTGATCACCTCGGCGCCGCCGGCGATCAAGCCGTTCATGACGCGGCCGACCGCCTTCTCGTTGCCGGGAATGGCGCGGGAGGAGAAGATCACGCGGTCGCCGCGCGCGATTGTGACTTCCGGATGGTCGCCCTGCGCGACGCGGGCGAGCGCGGCGCGCGGCTCGCCTTGGCTGCCGGTCATCATGGCCACGACCTTGTCGCGCGGCAGGTAGCCGTAGGCCGCAGGCTCCAGGAACTCCGGGATGCCCTCGAAATAGCCGAGCATGCGGCCGACGTCGGCGGCCCGTTTCATGGCGCGGCCGATCAGAACCACCTGCCGGTCGGCCGCGAGCGCGGCGTCGGCGACTGCGCGCAGACGTCCGACGTTCGAGGCGAAGGTGGTGACGGCGACGCGGCCCGTCGCGGTGCGCACCAGTTCGGCGATGGTGGCGGCGACATCCATCTCGGACGGCGAGACGCCTTCGCGAAGCGCGTTGGTCGAGTCGCCGACGACCGCCGCGACCCCCTCCTCGCCGAGCTCGCGCATGCGCTTCTCGTCGGTCGGCAGGCCGATGATCGGCGTCGGGTCGATCTTCCAGTCGCCGGTGTGCAGCACAAGGCCTGCGGGCGTGCGGATGGCGAGCGCGCTCGATTCAGGGATCGAATGCGCCACGGGCACGAACTCGACGTCGAACGGGCCGACCTTGAACGAGGATCCCTGCGCGATTTCGGTGACCGGCACCTTGGGCGCGTCGCGCTCGGAGGCGCGTTTGGCCTCGAGCATCGCGGCCGCGAAGGGGGTCGCGTAGACCGGGCACTTGAGCTCAGGCCACAGGTCGAGCACCGCGCCGTAGTGGTCCTCATGCGCGTGCGTCAGCACCAGCGCCTCGATCGCGCCGCGCAGGCCCTTGGCGAAGCGGATGTCGGGCAGGATCAGGTCGATGCCCGGCGTTATGGCCGGATCGCCGAAGATCACGCCGCAATCGACCATCAGCCAGCGACGCTTCGAGCCCCGGCCGTAGCCGTAGAGCCCGATGTTCATGCCGATTTCACCCACTCCGCCGAGGGGCACGAAGACCAGATCGTCGTTCATGCTCATCCTTCGGCGCGGATCGTGGCCGCGGGTCCAAAATAGACGTCGCCGGCGGAGATCGCGGTCGCGATTCCGGTCGGCTGGCGCAGCACCATGCGGCCGCGCTCGTCGAGAGACTCGAAGCGCCCCTTCAGGCGGCGCTGGCCGAGATCGACTTCCACCTGGCTGCCAAGGCCGGCGGCGCGCGCCATCCAGGCCTTGCGGATGGCGGCGAGCCCCTCGCCGTCCTCCCAGGTGTCGAGCCAGGTGACGAACGTATCGGAGAGCGCCTCGAACAGCTCCTCGGCGTTCGTCCGGTCTCCCCGCTCGGCGAGCGCCGTCGCAGGGAACGGCATGCCTTCCGGCGCCGAGACGATGTTGACCCCGATGCCGACCACCACTGCGAGCCGCCCGTCGGCCAGCTTGTCGGCCTCGAGCAGGATGCCCGCAAGCTTCTTGCCGTCGACGATGAGGTCGTTCGGCCATTTGAGCTCGGGCCGCGCGGTGCGGGGCGAGAGCGACTCCGCCACCTGCCGCAGCGCCTGCTCGAGCGCAAGGCCCGCCACGAAGCCGAGCGTCGCCGCGAGCGCTGCATCGACCGAGGTCGTCATCGCGAAGCTCGCCGCGAGATTGCCGCGTTCGGTCGACCACGGACGGCCGCGGCGGCCGCGGCCGTCCGTCTGGGCGCGGGCCGCGACCCACACCGGCGCCCTGCCCTCGCGGGCAAGCGCCATGCCCTCGGCGTTGGTCGAGCCGATCGTGTCGTAGGCGACGAGATCGTGGCCGGCCTCGCGTGCCGCCGGTCCGAGCGCGAAGCTCATGCCTGGCCCCGAGGGGCGGACGTGCGTCTCGCGATCGAAAGCTCCAAAACCGGTCCTCAGAACAGCGACTGCGCCGCCGTCGCCGCGGCGGCGGTGAGCGGAGCAGGATAGATGAAATAGAGCAGCGTGAAGCCGCCCGCGAGCGTCAGTACGACCTTCGCCGCCCCCGTCATAGGGGCGAACTCAACCGTTGGCTCGTCGAAATAGATTATCTTGACGATTCGCAGGTAGTAGAAAGCGCCCACCACGCTCAAAACGAAGCCGATCACGGCGAGCGGGTAGAGCCCGGCGTTCACCGCGGCGTAGAACACGTAGAACTTCGCGAAGAAGCCCGCGAGCGGCGGAATGCCCGCAAGCGAGAACAGGATCATGGCCAGCACGAACGCCATGGCGGGCTTGGTGCGCGAGAGACCCGCGAGGTCGTCGATCGACTCCACGTATTTGTCGCCGACCCGCATCGACAGGATGCAGGCGAAGGCGCCGAGCGTCATCGCGACGTAGATTGCGGAATAGACCGCGACGCCGCGCACGCCCTCGGGCGTTCCGGCCGCCAGGCCCACCAGCACGTAGCCCATATGGCCGATGGAGGAGTAGGCCATCAGGCGCTTGAGGTTGCGCTGGCCGATGGCCGCGAAGGCGCCGAGCGCCATGGAGGCGATTGCGACGAAAACGACGACCTGCCGCCATTCCTGCGTGACGGTCGGGAACGCCTCGGTCACCACGCGCACGAACATCGCGACCGCCGCAACCTTGGCCGCGGAGGCGAAGAAGGCGGTGATCGGCGTCGGCGCGCCCTCATAGACGTCGGGCGTCCACATGTGGAACGGGACCGCCGAGATCTTGAACGCGAAGCCTGCGAGCAGGAACACGATGCCGAAGACGAGGCCGAGCGAGGCGTGGCCGTCTTTCAGCGCCGCCGCGATGTCGGCGAAGCCCACCGCGCCAGTGGTGCCGTAGACCAGCGACGCGCCATAAAGCAGCATGCCGGACGACAGCGCGCCGAGCACGAAGTACTTCAGGCCCGCTTCCGTCGAGCGGATGTCGTCGCGGTGGATCGCGGCGATGACGTAGAGCGCCAGGCTCTGCAGCTCGAGGCCGAGATAGAGCGAGATGAGGTCGCTCGCGGAGATCATCAGCGACATGCCGAGCGTGGAGAGCACGACCAGCACGGCGTATTCGTAGCGCGCGAACTTCTCGCGGCGCATGTAGTCAAATGACAAGGAAAGCGCAGCGACCGCGGCCACATAGGCGAGGATCTTCATGAAGCGCGCGAAGGCGTCGGCGGTGAAGCCGCCGCCGAACGACGGGCCGTGGTCGACCGGCGCGACGGCGACGAGCACGCCAGCCAGCGCGATCAGCGCGACCGCGAGGCCGTTGATCAGCGAGGTCGCCTTGTCGCCGACGATCGCGCCGATGAGGATCAGCGTCAGCGCGCCGACCGCAAGCGCGATCTCGGGCAGCGCGAGGGCGAAATGAGGAAGGGCGTCCGTCACTTCACGGCCTCGGCGGTCTTGCCGGCCGCGTCGATTGCGGCCTGGGCGGAGGAGAGAATGCCGTCGACCGAGGCCGCGGACATGTCGAGGATCGGGGCCGGCCACACGCCGAACAGCACGGTCAGGATCACCAGCGGCGCGAGCAGCACGATCTCGCGGCGGTTCAGATCCGCGATGCCGTGAAGTTCCGGCTTGGTTATCTCGCCGAACACCACGCGGCGGTAGAGCCACAGCGCATAGGCCGCCGACAGGACGACGCCGGTGGTGGCGAAGAACGCCACCCAGGTGTTGGCCCCGAAGGCGCCCATCAGCGTCAGGAACTCGCCCACGAAGCCCGAGGTGCCCGGCAGGCCGACGTTCGCCATCGTGAACACCAGGAACGCGAAGGCGTACCAGGGCATGACGTTGACGAGCCCGCCGAAGGCCTTGATCTCGCGGGTGTGCATGCGGTCGTAGACCACGCCCACGCACAGGAACAGCGCGCCCGACACGATGCCGTGGCTGACCATCTGGAACACCGCGCCCTGCACGCCTTGCGGGTTCAGGGTGAAGATCCCCATCGTCACGAAGCCCATATGGGCGACGGACGAATAGGCGATCAGCTTCTTGATGTCCTCCTGCATCAGCGCGACCAGCGAGGTGTAGATGATCGCCACCACCGAAAGCGCGAACACCATCGGAGCGAAATATTCGCTCGCGAGCGGGAACATCGGCAGCGAGAAGCGCAGGAAGCCGTAGCCGCCCATCTTCAGCAGGATGCCGGCCAGGATCACCGAGCCCGCGGTCGGCGCCTCGACATGGGCGTCGGGCAGCCAGGTGTGGACAGGCCACATCGGCATCTTCACCGCGAAAGAGGCGAAGAAGCCGAGCCACAGCCAGGTCTGCATCTCGGCCGGGAACTTGGTCTGGGTCAGGATGTGCTGGATGTCGGTCGTGCCGGCGTAGCCGTACATCGCGAGGATGCCGACAAGCATCAGCAGCGAGCCGAGCAGCGTGTAGAGGAAGAACTTGAAGCTCGCATAGACGCGCCGCTTGCCGCCCCAGATGCCGATGATGAGGAACATCGGGATCAGGCCCGCCTCGAACAGCAGGTAGAACAGCACGAGGTCGAGCGCACAGAAGACGCCGATCATCAGCGTCTCGAGCACCAGGAACGCGATCATGTACTCCTTCACCCGGTGGGTGATGGAGCGCCACGACGCCAAGATGCAGAACGGCATCAGGAAGGCGGTCAGGATCACGAACGGGGTCGAGATGCCGTCGACGCCCATCTTGTAGGTGATCGCGCCGCCCAGCCAATCGGCCTGCTCGACGAACTGGAAGCCGGCGGCGTTGAAGTCGAACTTCGCCCACAGCACGCAGGAGACGATGAAGTTCACCACCGTCGTCCAGAGCGCGACGTGGCGAATGTTGCCGAGCGAGGCGTCGTCGGTCCCGCGGATCATCAGCAGGAAGAACACGCCGACGAGCGGCAGGAAGGTCAGGAGCGAAAGGATCGGCCAGTCAGTCACGGATCAATGCCCCCCGACCATGAACCAGGTGAACATCGCGGCGACGCCGATCAGCATCGCGAAGGCGTAATGGTAGAGGTACCCGGTCTGGAGCTTCACCACCTGGTTGGTGACGTCGATCACCCGCGCCGAGATGCCGTCAGGCCCCATGCCGTCGATGACCCGACCGTCGCCCTGCTTCCACAGGAAGCGGCCGATCCACTTGGCGGGGCGCGTGAAGATCAGGTCGTAGAGCTCGTCGAAGTACCACTTGTTGAGCAGGAACTGGTAGATCAGCTGCTGCTGCTTGGCGAGCCGCACCGGCAGGTCCGGGCGCTTGACGTAGAACAGCCACGAGACCGCGAAGCCGATCACCATCATCACGAACGGCGACCACACCACCCACTTCGGCACCTCGTGCATGTGGTGGATGATCTCGTTGTGCTCGCCCCGGAAGATCGCCTCGCCCCAGAACCGCTCCTCGGAATGGCCGATGAAGGAGCCCGAGAACACGACGCCCGCGAACAGCGCCCCGACGCTCAGGATCAGCAGCGGCAGGATCATGACCTTCGGGCTCTCGTGGACGTGGCTCATGGTCTCGAGCGAAGCCCTTGGCGCTCCGTGGAACGTCATGAAGATCAGGCGCCAGGAGTAGAACGAGGTCAGCAGAGCCGCGAGCACGGTCAGTGTGAAGGCGAACATCGCCGGCCCGCTGTGGGCCGCATAGGCCGCCTCGATCACCGCGTCCTTCGAATAGTAGCCGGCGGTGAACGGGAAGCCGGTGAGCGCGAGCGTGCCGATCACCATCATCCAGTAGGTGGTCGGGATGAGGCGGCGCAGGCCGCCCATCTTCCGCATGTCCTGCTCGTGATGCATCGCGTGGATGACCGAGCCGGAGCCCAGGAACAGCAGCGCCTTGAAGAAGGCGTGCGTGAACAGGTGGAACACCGCGATCCCGTAGCCGCCGACGCCGAGCGCGACGAACATGTAGCCGAGCTGCGAACAGGTCGAATAGGCGATGACGCGCTTGATGTCGTTCTGCACGAGACCGACGGTCGCGGCGAAGATGGCGGTCAGTCCGCCGACCACCGTCACCACCGCGAGCGCGTCCGGCGCGTGTTCGAACAGCGGCGACATGCGCGCCACGAGCACGATGCCGGCCGTCACCATGGTGGCGGCGTGGATGAGCGCGGAGACCGGCGTCGGGCCCTCCATCGCGTCCGGCAGCCAGGTGTGCAGGCCGAGCTGCGCTGACTTGCCCATCGCGCCCATGAAGAGCAACAGGCAGATCACCGTCATGGCGTGCCAGTCGTGGCCGAGGAAGTTGATGGTCTTGTCGGCTGCGCCGGGGGCCGCGGCGAAAATCGTCTCGAACTCGACTGAGCCGAACACCACGAAGGTCGCGAAGATGCCGAGCGCGAAGCCGAAGTCGCCGACGCGGTTGACCACGAAGGCCTTGATGGCGGCGGCGCAGGCCGAGGGCTTCTTGTACCAGAAGCCGATCAGC
Organism: Chenggangzhangella methanolivorans; assembly: GCF_042648545.1. Classification (NCBI taxonomy): domain Bacteria; kingdom Pseudomonadati; phylum Pseudomonadota; class Alphaproteobacteria; order Hyphomicrobiales; family Methylopilaceae; genus Chenggangzhangella; species Chenggangzhangella methanolivorans. The sequence continues at coordinate 670,233 of NZ_JBHRXS010000006.1, read as the reverse complement.
AGGTAGCTCGCGAGGCCCACGCCCTCCCAGCCGAAGAACAGCTGCACGAGGTTGTCGGACGTCACCAGCATCAGCATGGCGAAGGTGAAGAGCGAGAGATAGGCGAAGAACCGCGGCCGATGCGGATCCTCGTGCATGTAGCCGGTCGAATAGAGGTGCACGAGCGCCGAGACCGAATTCACGACGACGAGCATGACGGCTGTCAGCGTGTCGATGCGGAACGCCCAGTCGAGATGGAGCGAGCCGGCCGTGACCCAGCGCATCACCTCGATATGCGCAGCGGCGCCGCCCCAGGCGACGTCGATGAACGCGACCCAGGAGAGCAGCGCCGAGATCATCAGGAAGCTGGTGGTGACGATCTCCGCAGGACGCGAGCCCCAGGCGGCGGGCTCGACCGGGCCATGGTCGTGATGGTCGTCGTGGCCGTGATCGCCATGCGCATGATCGTCGTGGCCATGCGCGTCATGAGGCGAGTGCGAGTCGTGGCCGTCATGGCCGTGGCCGTGCGCCTCGTGGAACGCGTCGACGGGACCGACCGCGCCGGGATGGCGCTTGCGCGCCCCGATCAGAGCGATCGCGCCGGCGATGAGCGCGCCGAGCAGCGGGAGAAAGACGATGAGATGATACATCAGTTCGCTCCCGCTGCGTCGCTCGGAGCCGGACGACTTGGAGCAAAGGAGCTGCGTGCTTCGAGACGGCGGCCCGGAGCCGCCTCCTCAGCATGAGGACCCTTTGAGGATGCCAGGAAACCAACGGTCCTCATGCTGAGGAGGCGGCTCCGGGCCGCCGTCTCGAAGCACGCAGTCCGCCGATGCAAAGCGGTCGCCCCGATCACGGTTCAGCCCTTCATCCGGTTGATGTCCTCGACCGCGATGGTGCCGCGGTTCCGGAAGTAGACGACGAGGATCGCAAGGCCGATCGCGGCTTCCGCCGCCGCCACCGTCAGCACGAACAGCGCGAAGACCTGGCCCTTGAGGTCGCCGATATGGGTCGAGAACGCCACGAGGTTGATGTTCACGGCGAGCAGGATGAGCTCGACCGACATCAGGATGACGATGACGTTCTTCCGGTTCAGGAAGATGCCGAAGACGCCGATCGTGAACAGGATCGCGGCGACGACGAGGTAATGTTCGAGCCCGACGATCATCAGGAGGCTCCTCGCTCGCCAAGGCCCTGTCCCGGCTTGACCTTCACGACCTCGATCGCGGTCGCGGGGCCGCGCGCCACCTGGGTCGCGATGTCCTGGCGCTTCACGCCGGCGCGGCGCTCGCGCAGCGTCAGCACGATCGCGCCGACCATCGCGGTGAGGAGCACGAGGCCGGCCGCCTGGAACAGCAGGACGTGGTCGGTGTAGAGCACGCGGCCGAGCGCTTCGGCGTTGGTGACGTCGGTCGGGATCGGGGCTTTGGCCACGGTCTTCGCCATCGAGCCGGCCGCGCCCCAGGCGCCCAGCACGAAGACGAGCTCGCAGAGCATCACCAGCCCGACCAGCACGCCCACCGGCAGATACTGCAGGAAGCCGTCGCGCAGCTCCGCGAAGTCGACGTCGAGCATCATGGTCACGAACATGAACAGCACCGCGACCGCGCCGACATAGACCACGATCAGGATCATCGCGAGGAACTCCGCGCCCATCAGCATGAAGAGGCCGGCCGCGTTCACGAAGGCGAGGATCAGGAAGAGCACCGAATGCACGGGGTTCTTCGAGGAGATGACCATCAGCGCCGAGGCGACGGTCACGCTCGCGAACAGGTAGAAGAACAGCGATGGCAGGATCATGCGGCGGTCCTCCGGCCGGGGGCGCGGGGGGTGAGTACGGCGTGGGCGGGGAGTCGTAAAGCCTTCGAGGCGCTCATCCGGCTCACCGATACGGCGCGTCGAGCGCGATGCGGCGCGCGATCTCGCGCTCCCAGCGGTCGCCGTTCGCGAGCAGGCGCTCCTTGTCGTAGTAGAGCTCCTCGCGGGTCTCGGTCGCGAACTCGAAGTTCGGTCCTTCCACAATCGCGTCGACCGGGCAGGCCTCCTGGCAGAAGCCGCAATAGATGCACTTCACCATGTCGATGTCGTAGCGCGTGGTGCGCCGCGTGCCGTCGTTGCGGCGCGGGCCCGCCTCGATGGTGATGGCCTGCGCCGGGCAGATCGCCTCGCAGAGCTTGCAGGCGATGCAGCGCTCCTCGCCGTTCGGATAGCGACGCAGCACGTGCTCGCCACGGAAACGCGGCGAGATCGCGCCCTTCTCGAACGGATAGTTGATGGTCGCCTTGGGACGGAAGAAATAGCGCATCGACAGAAAGAACGCCGATACGAACTCCTTCAGGAACAGCGACTTGGCGGCCTGGTCGAGGCGCATGCCGAAAGACCTTCGTTTTGGGGGCGTCGGCGCCCGGCGACAAGCCGGGCCCTAGCCCCAGAGAACCTCAGCGGCGACGTAGCCCACGACGGCGACCTCCACGATCGTCGTCGCGATGACGACCGGACCGGCGAGCCGGCGGATCGTCGTGAATTTCCTGGCGTCCTCTTCGGACGCCCGCGCGATCTGCCCGTCGAGCCCGGCGTTGAGCGCCTTCGCCCCGACGACCCCGATCGCCAATCCGGCGAGCGCGCCGAAAACGGCGCCCCAGACGCCGGGCGTCACCCGACGCCCTGCCCCGCCCAGCCCGTGAACTGCAGAACCGCGGCCACGACCACCACCATCACCAGCGAGATCGGCAGGAACACCTTCCAGCCGAGCCGCATGAGCTGGTCGTAGCGGTAGCGGGGCACGAAGGCCTTCACCATGGCGAACATGAAGAAGACCAGGCACATCTTGGCCACGAACCAGATCACGCCCGGGATCCAGGTGAAGGGCGCGAACGGGATCGGGGAAAGCCAGCCGCCCATGAACAGGATCGTGGTCAGCGCGCACATGGTCATGATGGCCACGTACTCGCCGAGCATGAACAGCAGGTACGGCGTCGAGGCGTATTCGGTCATGAAGCCCGCGACGAGCTCCGACTCCGCTTCCGGAAGATCGAAGGGCGGGCGGTTGGTCTCGGCGAGCGCGGAGATGAAGAACACCACGAACATCGGGAACAGCGGCAGCCAGTACCAGCCGAAGATCCCGGCGGCGGTGTCCTGCGCGCGGACGATGTCGGAGAGGTTGAGCGATCCGACGACCAGCAGCACCGTGATGATCACGAAGCCGATCGAGACTTCGTAGGAGACCATCTGGGCCGCCGAGCGCAGCGCGCCGAGGAAGGGGTACTTCGAGTTCGACGCCCAGCCGCCCATGATGACGCCGTAGACGCCGAGCGAGGAGATCGCGAACACGTAAAGGATGCCGACATTGATGTCGGCGATCGCCCAGCCGTCCGCGATCGGGATCACGGCCCAGGCCGCGAGCGCCAGGAAGCAGGTGACGAGCGGGGCGAGCAGGAACACGCCCTTGTTCGCGCTCGAGGGAACCACAGGCTCCTTCAGAACGAACTTGAGCAGGTCCGCGAAGCTCTGGAACAGGCCGAAGGGACCGACGACGTTCGGGCCGCGACGCAGCTGCACCGCCGCCCAGACCTTGCGGTCGGCGAGCAGGATGTAGGCGATGAACACCAGAAGCGCGACGAGCAGCGCGATGCTCTGGATCAGGATCAGCAGGACGTTGAGGAAGATGTCCATGCGCCCTTACTCCGCCGCCTGCGCGACCGCGCCGCGCCGCAGCGCGCTCATCTCGGCCATGACGGCCGAGGCGCGGGCGATCGGGTTGGTCAGATAGAAATCCTGGACGGCGTTCACGAAGGCCTCGCCCGAGAACGAGCCGCCGAGGCCTGCAAGCGCGTCGAGGTCGGCGGCGGAACCTGCCGCGATCTGGTCGAGCGCGGCAAGATGCGGAGCCTTGGCAAACATCGCGGCGCGAAGCTGCGGCAGCGAGTCATAAGGCAGCTTGTGTCCGAGCCGCTCGGAGAGCGCCCGCAGGATCGCCCAGTCCTCCCGCGCCTCGCCGGGCGGGAAGGCGGCGCGATTGGCCATCTGCGGGCGGCCTTCGGTGTTGACGTAGACGCCCGACTTCTCGGTGTAGGCCGCGCCCGGCAGGATGACGTCGGCGCGGTGCGCGCCGCGGTCGCCATGGCTGCCGACATAGACCGCGAAGGCGCCCGGCGCGACGTCGATCTCGTCGGCGCCCAGCAGGAACACGAGGTCGAGCGCGCCGGCGGCGGCCATCTCGGCCGCGGTCTTGCCGCCCTCGCCCGGAACGACGCCGAGGTCGAGCGCGGCGACGCGCGAGGCGGCGGAGTGGAGCACCGAGAGACCGTTCCAGCCGTCCGCGCCCTCGCCGCTCCCTTTGGCGAGCTTCGCCGCGGCGGACAGGATCGCGAGCCCGTCGGCCCGCGCAAGCGCGCCGGCGCCGACGATGACCAGCGGCCGCTTCGCCTCGGACAGGACCTTGGCGAAGGAGTGCTTGCCCTCGACGAGCTCCGTCAGGCTGTCGGTCCCGGCGCCGACGTGATCGACGCCGTAGGTGAGGTCGGCGCGCTCGCCCACGAGCGCGATCTTCACGCCGCCATGGCGCCAGCGCTTGCGGATGCGGGCGTTGAGCACCGGGGCCTCGAGGCGCGGATTGGTCCCGATCAGCAGGATCGCATCCGCCTCCTCGACGCCCGCGATGGCGGCGTTGAAGAGATAGGAGGCGCGCCCGTTCGAGGGATGCGAGACCGAGCCGTCCTGGCGCGCGTCGAGATTGGCGACGCCGAGCCGACCCATCAGATCCTTCAGCGCGAAGAGCTCTTCGGCCGTCGAAAGATCGCCCGCGATCGCGCCGACGCGCTCGGGCGAGGTCGCCTTGGCCTTGGCGGCGATCGCCTCGAAGGCCTCAGCCCAGGTCGCAGGGCGAAGGCGACCGCCCTCGCGCACGTAAGGCCGGTCGAGCCGCTGCGTCTTGAGGCCGTCCCAAATGAAGCGGGTCTTGTCGGAGATCCACTCCTCGTTCACGTCCTCGTTCATGCGCGGCAGGATGCGCATGACCTCGCGGCCGCGGGCGTCGACGCGGATCGCGGAGCCCAGCGCATCCATGACGTCGACGGACTCGGTCTTCGACAGCTCCCAGGAGCGCGCCTTGAATTCGTAGGGACGCGAGGTGAGCGCGCCGACCGGGCAGAGGTCGATGACGTTGCCCTGGAGCTCCGACGTCATCGCGTGCTCGAGATAGGTCGTGATCTCCATGTCCTCGCCGCGGCCGATCGCGCCCATCTCGGACACGCCGGCGACTTCGGCGACGAAGCGCACGCAGCGGGTGCAGTGGATGCACCGGGTCATGATCGTCTTGACCAGCGGGCCGATGTACTTGTCCTCGACCGCCCGCTTGTTCTCGGCGAAGCGCGAGCCCGAGACGCCATAGGCCATCGCCTGGTCCTGCAGGTCGCATTCGCCGCCTTGGTCGCAGATCGGGCAGTCGAGCGGGTGGTTGATGAGGAGGAACTCCATCACCCCCTCGCGCGCCTTCTTCACCATCGGCGACTTGGTGAAGACGACCGGCGGCTGGCCTTCCGGCCCCGGCCGGAGGTCGCGCACGCCCATGGCGCAGGACGCGACGGGCTTGGGCGGCCCACCCTTCACCTCGACGAGGCACATGCGGCAGTTGCCCGCGATCGACAGCCGCTCGTGGTAGCAGAAGCGCGGAATCTCGGCGCCCGCGGCCTCGCAGGCCTGCAGGATCGTGTACTCGGCCGGGACGTCGACCTCGGCGCCGTCGACGATGATCTTGGTCATGGTCGGCTCCGGTCAGTGCGTCGCATCGGAAAGCTCAAGCCGCCGCTCAACGCGGTCGACACGAGCCTCAATTCGGTCCAGCCGGCGGTTCACGCCCGCCAGCCCTTCGTCGACATTGATCATTCTCACCTTCATGTCCTTCACGTCGTCGGACAGACGGTCGATCTTCTCATCCATCTTGCGGAGCAAGATGAGAACCATGTTGTCGGGCTCGTCGGCCATCTCGATCACTCCGCCGCCACGAGGTGGTCGGCCGGCGTCGAGCGCGCCGTGTAGTCGTCGATGCGCTGCTCGATCACATGGCGGTAATGCCGGATCAGGCCCTGCACCGGCCACGCCGCGGCGTCGCCGAGCGCGCAGATCGTATGGCCTTCGACCTGGGTCGTGACCTCGAGCAGCATGTCGATCTCGCGCTTTTCCGCGCGGCCCTCCGCCATGCGGCTCACGACGCGCCACATCCAGCCCGTGCCCTCGCGGCACGGCGTGCACTGGCCGCAGCTCTCGTGCTTGTAGAAGTACGACAGGCGGGCGATCGCGCGAATGACGTCGGTCGACTTGTCCATCACGATCACGGCCGCGGTGCCGAGGCCGGACTTGAGATTCCGGAGCGTGTCGAAATCCATCGACAGGTCCTGGCACTGGTGCTCGGGCAGCAGCGGCACGGACGAGCCGCCCGGAATGACCGCCATCAGGTTGTCCCAGCCGCCGCGCACGCCGCCGCAATGCTTCTCGACGAGCTCGCGGAACGTGATCCCCATCTCCTCCTCGACGTTGCACGGCCGGTTCACGTGGCCCGAGATCGAGAACAGCTTGGTGCCGGTGTTGTTGGGCTTGCCGAGACCGGCGAACCACCCGCCGCCGCGGCGCAGGATCGTGCCCGCGACCGCGATCGACTCGACGTTGTTGACCGTCGTCGGGCAGCCGTAGAGGCCCATGTTCGCCGGGAACGGGGGCTTGAGGCGCGGCATGCCCTTCTTGCCCTCGAGGCTCTCGAGCAGCGCGGTCTCCTCACCGCAGATATACGCGCCCGCGCCGTGATGGACGTAGATGTCGAACGGATAGCCGTGGACGTTGTTCTTGCCCACGAGGTTCGCCGCATAGGCCTCGTCGACGGCGCGCTGCAGCGCCTCCTTCTCGCGGACGTATTCGCCGCGCAGATAGACGTAGCAGGCGTTGGCGTGCATCGCGAAGGACGCGATCATGCAGCCTTCGATCAGGAGATGCGGGTCGTTCCGCATGATCTCCCGGTCCTTGCAGGTGCCCGGCTCGGACTCGTCGGCGTTGACCACGAGATAGTGCGGCCGGCCCTCCTGGGGCTTGGGCATGAACGACCACTTGAGGCCCGTCGGGAAGCCCGCGCCGCCGCGGCCGCGCAAGCCCGAGGCCTTCATCTCGGTGATGATCCAGTCCTTGCCCTGTTCGAGCAGGAACTTGGTGCCGTCCCACGCGCCGCGCTTGAGCGACGACTGCAGGTCGGCGCCGTGGCGGCCGTTGAGGTTGGTGAAGATCCGGTCGCGATCGTGAAGCATCACACGGTCTCCCCGCGGTCGCGTCGGGCGGCGTCTTCGGCGTCCTGCTCGGAGCCGCCCTCGGCCAGCACCTTGCCCTGGACGATCCAGCGCTCGCGCACCGCGCGGCCCTTGAAGCTGCCGAGGTTCTGGTCGACCCAGCGAAGGTTGTCGTCGGTCCAGGCGGCGATCTGGTCGAAGTGGAACACGCCCATGGAATGGAGCATCGCCTCGAGCTTCGGCCCGACGCCCCAGATCATCTTGAGGTCGTCGCCCTTGCCCTCGCGCGGGGCGGTCAGAAGCTCGGGCTTGGCCTCGTCGGAGACGGGCTCCGGCTCGGCGACGGCGCCGGGCGCGGGCTGGCCCGCAAAACCCGCAACCTTCGGGGCGTCGTCGGACTTGCCGCTGACGGTCGGCGCGCTGAACGGCGCCTTGGGCTCGCCGGCGCCGGTGGCCGCGACGGCCTCGACCTTCGCCTTGCCGGCCTCGGCGTCGCCCTTGTCGGCCGCGGCCTTCGCCTCCGGACGGCTCTGGTCCGCGGGCTTTCCGCCAGCGTCGGCCAAAGTGGCGTCGCCGGCGGCCGCCTGCTGCTCGAACCGCTGGCGCCAGGCGCCGACCATCGAGCCGTCATAGAGCGTCTCGTCCGACAGCGAGGTGTCGCCGCCCTCGGGCGCCGAGCACGACCGGCCGGTCTGCGACCCGGTCTTCACCGGCCGCCCTGCCCGCAGATCCTCGAGCAGCGTCTCGAAGTTCTCGGGCGTCAGATCCTCGTAATAGTCGTAGTTGATCTGCACCATCGGCGCGTTGGAGCAGGCGCCCAGGCACTCGACCTCGAGCCAGGAGAGCTTGCCGTCCTCGCTGACATGCCGCTCGTCGCCGATCACCTTGCGGCAAACGTCCTTCAGCGCGTTCGCGCCGCGCAGCATGCACGGGGTGGTGCCGCAGAGCTGCACGAAGTGCTCGCCGACGGGCGAGAGGTTGAACATCGTGTAGAAGGTCGCGACCTCCATCACGCGGATCACCGGCATTCCGAGCATCTCGGCGATGCGCCGGATCGCGGGCTCGGGCAGCCAGCCGTGATGCTGCTCCTGCGCCTTCCACAGAAGCGGGATCACGGCCGAGGCCTGCCGGCCCTCCGGATATTTGGCGATCTGCTGTTCGGCCCACTGCAGGTTGTCCTGCGTGAAGGCGAAGTCGGCCGGCTGTTCGGCGGCGAGACGACGGACGGACATCAGGTGTTTCTCTTCGACAAATCGCTCGGCTTCACCGCCGCGAGCCGTTCGGCCCAGAACGCGCTCTTGGTCGCGAAGACGTTGTAGCCCCAGCGCGGATTGGTCTTGTACGCGTCGAGCTGGCGGACGAGGTCCGTCAGCTCCACGAACCGGCCGGCGTCGTGGAAGAACAGGCGGAAGCCGTCATCCGCCAGGAAGCGCGACACGGCGTGGCCCGGATCGTTGCCGTGCTCCTCGCCGATCACGACCGCGTCCTTCGACAAGAGCTTCCGGCCGCCCCGGATCGCCGCCTGCTCCATGCCCTCGACGTCGAGCTTCAGCACGATGTGGCTGGCGTTGGCGACGGTCGGGCGGTCGAGCAGGTCGTCGAGCGCGAGCGTGGTCACGGTCTCGACAACCGGCCCGTCATTTGCGCCGTCGATCGAGAAGGATTCGTGCTTGGCCCCGCGCAGCGCCACGCTCTCGCCGCCGCGCTCGCCGATCGCGGCGTGGATCACCTCAAACCGGCCGCCGTTCAGGCTGGCGTTCGCCGACAGCAGCGCGGCGTTCGTCGACGCCGCCTCGATGGCGATCGCCCGATGCGCGCCGAACGCGCGGCTCGTGACCTGGCATGACCAGTAGCCGAAGTTCGCGCCGCAATCGACGAACACGAAATCGACGTCGGCCACGGCGACCAGAAGCGCCGCCAATTCGGGCTCGTAGCGGTAGTTCTTGAGAATGAGCGGCGTCCAGTAGCCGTCCGCGAAGGGGAAGCGGAACTGGGTGTCGTCCGACAGCCGCAACGCCACGGCGCGATCCGTCGCGAAGGGGCGGATCAGCTTGCAGACATGCGAAAAGCCGATGTCCTCGAACGGCGCGAGCGCGCCCGCCGCAGCCTTCAGCGTGGCGAGCACGACCGCCTCGCGGCCGGACGCGCCCTGGACCGCGCCGGTGCGCTTGTCGATCAGGATGTCGCCCGCCGGCGCCGTCACCGATCCACCTCGCCGAACACGATGTCGAGCGAGCCGAGAATGGCCGAGACGTCCGCCAGCATGGTGCCGCGGCACAGATGGTCCATCGCCTGCAGATGCGCGAAGCCGGGCGCGCGGATCTTGCAGCGGTACGGCTTGTTGGTGCCGTCGGAGACCAGATAGACGCCGAACTCGCCCTTCGGGGCCTCGACCGCGGCGTAGACCTCGCCCTCGGGCACCCGATAGCCCTCGGTGTAGAGCTTGAAGTGGTGGATCAGCCCTTCCATCGAGCGCTTCATCTCGGCGCGCTTGGGCGGTGCGACCTTGCCGTCCAGCGTCGAGATGCGGCCCTTTTCGGTTTTGAGCCGCGCGCAGCACTGCTGCATGATGTGGGTCGCCTGGCGCATCTCCTCCATGCGGATGAGATAGCGGTCGTAGCAGTCGCCGTTCTTGCCCACCGGCACGTCGAAATCGAGGTCGGCGTAGCACTCGTAGGGCTGGCTTTTGCGCAAATCCCAGGCCGCGCCGGAGCCGCGCACCATCACGCCCGAGAAGCCCCAGGCGAAGGCCTCGTCGAGCGGCACCACGCCGATGTCGACGTTGCGCTGCTTGAAGATGCGGTTCTCGGTCAGCAGCGCGTCGATGTCGGCGAGCGCCTTGTAGAAATCCGTGCACCAGCGGTCGATGTCTTCGACGAGCTCCGGCGGCAGATCCTGGTGCACGCCGCCCGGCCGGAAATAGGCCGCGTGCATGCGCGAGCCCGAGGCGCGCTCATAGAACACCATGAGCTTCTCGCGCTCCTCGAAGCCCCAGAGCGGCGGCGTCAGCGCGCCGACGTCCATCGCCTGCGTGGTGACGTTGAGGAGGTGGGAGAGGATGCGGCCGATCTCGCTGTAGAGCACGCGGATGAGCTGCGCGCGGATCGGAATCTCGACGCCGAGCAGACGCTCGGTGGCCATGCAGAAGGCGTGCTCCTGGTTCATCGGCGCGACGTAGTCGAGCCGGTCGAAATAGGGCATCGCCTGCAGGTAGGTCTTGGTCTCGATCAGCTTCTCGGTGCCGCGATGCAGCAGCCCGATATGCGGATCGACGCGCTCCACCACCTCGCCGTCGAGCTCCAGCACGAGGCGCAGCACGCCGTGCGCCGCCGGATGCTGGGGCCCGAAGTTGATGGTGAAGTTGCGGATGTCGGCTTCAGCCACCGGCCTGCTCCTGGCCCGCCTCGACCATGGCCACGAACTCTGCGCCGGTCATGGTCCGGGTGGAGTTGGCGAAGTCGTAGAGCGAGGGCTTCTCGTCGATGAAAATCTGGTTCGCGAAGGCGAGCCCCGACATGTCGTCGAGCGCCGACACCGCGACATGGGCGCTCGAGCCGTCCTGCATGCGCCAGAACAGGCTCGACCCGCAGGTCTTGCAGAACACGCGCTCGCCGTAGTCGGACGACCGGTAGGCGCCGATCGAGCTATCGTCCTCGATCGAAACGTCCTCGGCGTGGGCCGCCATGAACACGCCGCCGCTCCAGCGCCGGCACATGCCGCAATGGCAGACGTCGACGTCCCGGCTCACCTTCGCGGCGAACCGCGCCGCGCCGCACAGGCACCGGCCGGATTTCTGGGCGAGCTCAGCCATGCGCCGCCCCCTTCGCCGCGCGCCATTCGGCGCCGGTCATCCGGCGGCCGACATGGGCGAAGGCGTAGTTCGCGGGTTTCTTATCGACATAGATCTCGGTCGCGAAGTCGAACCGGCCGGGGTCCTCGACGAGCTGCGCGGAGACGTCGGCCGACGAGCCGTCGAGCGCCCGCCAGAACAGCGTCGAGCCGCAGGTGCGGCAGAAGCCGCGCTCCGCCTCGCGCGAGGACACATAGACGCCGACCGTCGCCTCGTCGTCGAAGGCGAGGCTGTCGGCGCGGACCGAGACGCTCAGGAACGGCCCGCTGGTCCAGCGGCGGCAGATCTCACAATGGCAGGCGCTCATCGTCCCGTCGGCGAGCGTCGCGCGGAACGTCGCCGTTCCGCACAAACACCTGCCGTCGATGCGCTCGCCCGCCGCCATCGCCATCAGCTTGGCTGCTTGGCCTTCTCGTCGCCGGGCAGGACGTAGTCGACGCCTTCCCACGGCGAGAGAAAATCGAAGTTGCGGAATTCCTGGTTGAGCCGGACCGGCTCGTAGACCACGCGCTTGGCCTCGTCGTCCCAGCGGACTTCGACGAAGCCCGTGGTCGGAAAATCCTTGCGCAGCGGATAGCCGTCGAAGCCGTAGTCGGTCAGCAGGCGCCGCAGGTCCGGATGGCCCGAGAACAGCACGCCGTAGAGGTCATAGGCCTCGCGCTCGAACCACAGCGCGCCGGGGAACACGCCGAACGCCGAAGGCACCGGCTCGACGTCGTCGGCCTCGAGCTTCACGCGGATCCGGACGTTCTTGTAGGGGCTGAGCAGGTGGTAGACGACGTCGAAGCGCCTTTCGCGCGCCGGCCAGTCGACGCCGCAGACGTCGATGAAATTGACGAAGCGGCAGTCCGGGTCGTCGCGCAGGAAGGTCAGCACGTCGATGACGTCGGCGGCCTCGCAGGTCAGCGTCAGCTCGCCGAACGCGATCTTGGCGGCGCCGAGCTTGTCGCCAAGGCCGCCGGCGATATGCGCCGACAGCGCCTCGAGAACGTCGTGGGGGCTTACGCTCATCGCTCTCCCCTCACCGCTCGATCGTGCCGATGCGGCGGATCTTCTTCTGGAGAAGCAGCACGCCGTAAAGCAGCGCTTCCGCCGTCGGAGGACATCCGGGCACGTAGACGTCGATCGGAACGACGCGGTCGCAGCCGCGCACCACCGCGTAGGAGTAGTGGTAGTAGCCGCCGCCGTTGGCGCAAGAGCCCATCGAGATGACGTAGCGCGGCTCCGGCATCTGGTCGTAGACCTTGCGCAGCGCCGGGGCCATCTTGTTGGTCAGCGTGCCGGCGACGATCATCACGTCGGACTGGCGCGGGCTCGCGCGCGGCGCGAAGCCGAAGCGCTCGACGTCGTAGCGCGGCATCGAGACCTGCATCATCTCGACGGCGCAGCACGCCAGACCGAACGTCATCCACATCAGCGAGCCGGTGCGGGCCCAGTTGACGAGATCCTCGGTCGAGGTGACGAGGAAGCCCTTGTCCGACAGCTCGGCGTTCATCTCGCCGAAGAAGCGGTCGTCATGACCGATAGGGCGGCCCGAGGCGTCGACGAGGCCCTTTGGAGCCGGCGCGACAAGCGTCTCGCGGGATTCGCTCAGTCCCATTCCAGAGCTCCCTTGCGCCACTCATAGACGAAGCCGATCGTCAGCACGCCAAGGAACGCCATCATCGACCAGAAGCCGTAGATCCCGACTTCCTTGAAGGCGACCGCCCAGGGGAACAGGAACGCGACCTCGAGGTCGAAGATGATGAAGAGGATGGCGACGAGGTAGAAGCGCACGTCGAACTTCATGCGCGCGTCGTCGAAGGCGTTGAAACCGCACTCATAGGCCGACAGCTTCTCGGGATCCGGATTCTGGTACGCCACGAGGAACGGCGCGGCCAGCAGCGCGACGCCGATCAGGAGCGCGACTCCGAGAAAGATCACCAGTGGAAGGTAGTCGGCGAGGAGATCGGTCATCGGCGTCCTGCCCTCGTGGAGCTGCGCCGGCGGCGGAAAAAGGACGCCGCGCGGCCGTTCCGATTGCGGTCGATCGGGGCTTGCGCGAGGCGCTTCTCCCGGTCGCGGCGAGGCTTAGACCGGTGCGACTTAAGGCGCAAGCCGCGCCGGGGTCGAAGCGTAACAATTCCAATGCGGAAATTGCGACGCCGCTTTCCGCGACGCGCCGCCGCACGCCTGCTTACGTGAACGACGCGGCGACGGATCGATTATCGGGCGCGATCGATCGGGAGTCACGTTCCATCTGGCATGCCAAATGCCAACTCAACCATTAAGACTAACGACACCGGCGTCCTGCATCCTTACGGCGTCCGGGCGTGCGCGCGCTCGGGATTCCGAAGCGGACGACCCGAAGCGACAGAAATGGCTCCCAGCAAACTTCAGGCGCAGCAGGCCACGCTTGCGTTTCAGCGCTTCGGCCTTGGCGCCCGGCGGGGCGGCCTCGCCCGCATCGCGAACGATCCCGCCGCCGCGCTGGTGGCGGAACTCGATTCGCCCGACGTCGCGCTGATCAAGGACGCCTCGCTGCCGACCTATGCGCAGGCCTGCCTCGAAGGCGCCTCGCCGACGCCGCGCCCCGAAAACGTGCGCCTGCGGGAGTACAAGGCGCGCATCGCCAAGCACCTCCAGCCCGAAATCGGCTTCGTGGAGCGGCTGACGATCTTCTGGGCGAACCATTTCGCCATGTCGTTCCGCAAGGCGCCGCTCCTGCGCGGGACCATTGGGCAGTTCGAGCGCGACGTCATCCGCCGCAACGCGCTCGGCTCGTTCCCGCAGATGCTGCACGACGCGATGCGTCACCCGGCGATGATCCGCTACCTCGACAACGACGAATCGATCGGCGAGGAGTCGACGCTCGGATTGAAGCGGCGCGTCAGCTACACCGAGAACCTCGCGCGCGAGCTCATGGAGCTCCACACCGTCGGCTCGGGCAATTTCACCGAGGACGACGTCAAGGCGCTCGCCAAGATGCTCACCGGATGGTCGATCGTGCGCGCGAGCGAGGCGACGCCCGCCAGCGCCGGCCAGTTCATGTTCCGACCCGACTGGCACCAGCCCGGCCCGCAGCGCTTCTTCGGCGAGACCATTCCCGAAGGCGGCATGGAGCAGGCTGACCGCGCCTTCGCGATTCTGGCCGCCCACCCCGCGACCGCGCGCCGCGTCGCGACGAAGCTCGCGCGTCACTTCGTGGCCGACCAGCCGACCGAGGAGATGATCGCCCCGATCGCCCAGGCCTTCATCGACAGCGGCGGCGACCTCAAGCGCACGGCCGAGGCGCTGCTCACGCTCGACGCCGCATGGTCGGTGCCGATGGCCAAGATCCGAACGCCCTACGAGATGCTCGTCGCGCAGTTCCGCGCGCTCGGCAGCGCTCTGCTCGACGAAGAATCGGGAGTGATGGACCGGATCCTGACGACGCTGAACCAGCCGACCTGGGACACGCCCTCGCCGGAAGGCTTCGCGGACGAGACGCCGAACTGGCTGTCGCCCAACGCGATGGCGTTCCGCCTCGACGCGGTCCAGCAGATCGCCAAGGTCATCGGCCGGCGCGTCTTCGTCAATCCGGCGACGCTCTCTCGCGACCTTTTCGGCGCGGCGCTCTCGACCCAAACCCGCGAGCGCGTGGCCGCAGGCGGGTCGCAGCTCGCCGGCCTCACCATCCTGTTCGCGTCGCCGGAATTCCAGCGGAGATGAGCGCCCACATGTCCGATAATCTCAGGCGCGATCTCGCCACAGGCTGCGAGGAATCCCGGCTGCTGCTCAGCCGCCGCTCGATGCTCGGCGTCACCGCCGGCCTGTTCTCCTGGGCCTGCGCGCCGAAGCTCGCCTCCGCCGCGACGCTCGACCCGCGCCTGCTCGTCGTCGTGCTGCGCGGCGGCATGGACGGGCTCGCGGCCGTCCCGCCCTATGGCGAGGGCAGCGTCTATGTGGAAGGCCGCGGCGAGCTCTACATCCGGCCCGACGCGCTGATCCGGCTCGCCGACAAGAAGCACACGAACTTCTTCGGCCTGCACCCGGCGCTGCGCAGCTTCGGGCAAATGTACGCCGCCGGCGACGCGTCGATCGTGCACGCGACCTCGACGCCGCTCTGGACGCGTTCGCATTTCGACTGCCAGGACAATCTCGAAAACGGCATGCCGCCGGCCGTCGTCGCCAATCCGACCGGCTGGCTGAACCGCCTGCTCCGGGCCCTGCCCTCCGGCGAGCCGGTGCGCCAGCGCGGCGCGATCGAGATCGGCTCCGCGCCGCTCATCCTTCGCGGCTCCGAGCCGGTGCTCGGCTGGTCGGCCAGCACGCTCGAGCACGTCGCCGACCCGACGCTCTACCTGATCCGCACGCTCTACAAGAGCCGCGACAAGGTGTTCTCCGACAATCTCGAGCGCGGCCTCGAGGCCCAGCGCTTCGCCGAAGGCCTCGGCGCGACGCCCGACGACGTCACCGACCTTCAGATGGGCTTTCTGGGCGCCGGCCGGTTGCTCGCCTCCCCGGTCGGGCCGCGGATCGCGACGCTCTCGGTCAACGGCTGGGACACCCACACCGATCAGGGCGCGGTCGACGGCGAGCTCGCCGACCGCCTCGCCGAGCTCGACGACGGCCTCTCGCTGTTCCGCACGAGCGTCGGCGACGCCTGGAGCCAGACCGTGGTGATGATCGTCACGGAATTCGGCCGCATGGTCGCCAACAACGGCAACCACGGCTCCGACCACGGCGTCGGCACCGTGGCGCTGCTCGCGGGCGGCGCGGTGAAGGGCGGGCGCATCTTCTCCAAGTGGCCCGGCCTCGCGCCGACCCAGCTGCTCGACAAGCGCGACCTGAAAGCCACCATCGATCTGCGCTCGGTGTTCAAGGGCGTGCTGCGCGAGCACCTCGACGTGCCGGACTCGATCGTCAACGCCACCGTGTTCCCCGACAGCGGGTCGGCCAAGCCCCTGAAGGGCCTGATCAAGGGCGCGTGACGCCCCCTCGCCTGCCCGTCACGGCTCAGGCCCTGTAGTCTTCGCCGCCGCGCGGCACGAAGACCTCGAGCGCCTGCGGCAGGATCGCGAACCGCGCCGGCGTCTCGGTGACGATCTCGCCGTCGGCGTTGACGGGCCGCGGGCGGCGGGTGCGGACCTCGAAGGCCGCGCCGCGCATGTTGCGGATCTCCTTCAGCGCCCGGTGCTGGCCGAACCGCATGGCCTTGAGCATCAGCACCAGCTTCCAGGCGCGGGCGAATTCGAGGCTGTAGAGGTCGAGCAGCCCGTCGTCGACGACCGCGGCCTCGTCCACCTGGTTGCCGCCGCCGTAGAACTTGCCGTTGCCGACCGCGATCTGCAGCGTGAGCGCCCTCACCTTCCTGTCGCCGGCGACGATCCGCGCGCGGAAGGGCTTGGCCTTCGAAAGCGTTTTGGCCGCAGCGATGGCGTAGCCGAGCTTGCCGAAGCGCTTCTTGAGGTCGCCCGAGAGCTCGCCCGCCAGCGCGACGCTGAGCCCGAGGCTCGCGACGTTCAGAAACGGCTGGTCGTTGACGAGGCCGACGTCGACGCGCCGGCTCGCGCCGTCGGCCACCACCGCGATCGCCTCTTCGAGGGCGACCGGCAGGCCGAGCGTGCGGGCGAAGTCGTTCGCGGTGCCGACCGGCAGCACGCCGAGAGGAAGCCCGGTCTCGAGAGCGCCGCGGAGCGTCGCATTGAGGGTTCCGTCGCCGCCCGCCGCGACGATCATGTCGGCGCCGTCGCGATTCTCGACGATCAGCCTCGACACGTCCTCGCGCGAGGACGCGTCGAGGCGCAGCGGATCGATCCCGCGGTCGCGCAGGCCCGACACGACGGTCCCCAGCGCCTCGGCGCCGCTTCGGCTGTTGCTGTTGACGATGAGGAGGGCGCGCCGGGTCATGTCGGTCTGACGGTCGCCCGGCTGGCGGCCCGTTCGAGGCTCTGTCCAGCCTGCAAACGGAAGAAGATGGCGGGAGTGACGGGACTCGAACCCGCGGCCTCCGGCGTGACAGGCCGGTAGATTCGAGTGTCACTTCAAGGTTCTTTCAAAGCATAGCCCGGGCGATAGGGCTACTAAAATGCTGAAAAGTTTGAACCCGAGAACCCCGGTTTAGCCCCTCTCGCGCCGCCTGATCTCCGCCGGCGTCGGCGTCGGGTCGTCGTCCGGCAGCCCGCCGTCGATCACCCGCAAGCCGCCCATGCCGGGCGGGAGATCGGGCGGCGTCCTTTCGCGCAGGTCCACGAAATGCGCGTGGCATGTCGGGACATACTGGCTGCGCGACCGCTCGTGCGGTTCGCGGCGATAGGGACAGCTCTTGGAGAGCTCGGCGAGCACGTCCTCGAGATCCGCGTTCGGGCCGCAGCGCACGGCGAGCCGCGCCAAGCGATAGACGCCCTCGCGGTGACAGAGATTGCAGCCCACGCGGACCACGACATACGGGAACTGGACGAGCCGCACGGCGCTCTAGCGCGCCGGCCGGGCCGGCTGCCTCCCCCGCGCGAAGCCGAGCGAGGCGCGCGATCGCGCGACCTCGAGAGCGGCCGACATCTCGCCGAGCTGCACGAGCAGCGCCCGCACCGCCTGACGCTCGCCGCCGGCGGCGCGCACCACCTCGTCGACCGCCGCTTCATCGGCCGCTATCGTCTCGTCGTCGAAGAGGGTTTCGGCCGCCTCGCCCATGTCCGTCGCTCCGGTTGAGCGACATGGATTCCATGAGAACGAAAATGGAACAAGAGCCGATAGACGAAGCCCGCGAAATCGCCGCAGCGATCCGCGAGCTACAGGCCCGCGCCAAGCGCGCAGGGCTCGCGATGACCGCCTACATGCTGGAGATGGCGGGGCTCACCGCGGAAGAAGCAGCGCGCGGCGGCGAAAAATAACCGGACATTTTGCCCGGATTTAGTTGACGCCGGACATTTTGCCCGGTATTGATGATTTCAGCAAGGGCAATAGAGCCCGGCAGGAGATCACGCAGATGGCACGTATCGCCCGCATCGAACGTCAGGAAGTCGTCACGCAAGCGGTTTCTGGTGAATACCTCGACAGCTACGACGTCATCACGACCGTCTATTTTACCGACCGTCACCTGCCAGATTTCACGGTCCTTACATCAAACCACATGGTTGTGACTTGGAAGTCGGGAGCCATTTCGGCTGCGCTTGCGACCGAGGAAGAGATCCGCGTCGCCTACGAGGAAATGACGGGAGGTGTTTATCTGGCCACCCCCGACGAAAGGGAGCAAGCCCGCCAAGCCGTGCGCGCGCTGCTGCACCCGCGGCGCGAAGATCTGATCTCGGCAGACCGTGAGCGTCGGCGCGAAGCCCACAAGACGGACCTCATGATCTTCAACGGATTGCCCGAGGCTGAAGCCGAAGCCATCAGCCGGGCGGCCTATGAGCGTCAAATCTCAGTCGCCGAAGCCGACGAGATGACGTCGTCAGAATATCGTGACACCCTCAAGCGCTTGAAGCTCTCGCACGTTCAGGCGGCAAGACTGTTCAAGGTCGACGAGCGCACCGGCCGCCGTTGGGCGACCGACAAGAGCGTCCCCGCGGCCGTCGCCAAGCTCCTGCGGCTCGTGCACGCCGGGCGGCTGACAATTGCTGAGATCCGCGCCATGTAAACGCAAAAAGAGCCCCGCCTCGGCCGAAGCCAAGGCGGGGCTCTTTGACGGATTGGGCTAAGCGTTACGACGGTGGGCGCATCATCGCGCGGTACTTCTCCTCGCGCAGATCCTCGACCTGTTTTTCGAGCCGCTGGATGACGTCGCGCACGCCATAGGTCGAGCCGGCCTGCGCCTTCACCTCGTCGATCTGACGCTGCAGGTTGGCGTCCTGCGCGTCCTGGCTACGCCAGTGCTCTTCATGCTCGCCGCGCGGGACGATCGCCTTGCCGTCTTCCCGAATGCGAGCCTCGAGCGCTCGCAGGTCCGCCGCGTTGGTCGCGATCTTGGCCTCGACCTCCTGGCGGTAGACGACGCGGTTGTTCTCGTACGTCGCCTTGAAGTCCTTGAAGCCTTCGACCGACAAGGCGTCCTTTGCGTTGGCGCGAATGTCCTCGCGGGCGTCGCGCAGGCCCGCGGTGACGGGCAGGTAGGCGAGCGTCCCGATCAGTCCCATGAAGGCGATCGTGATCGTCGCCGCGACGCTGATCGCCTGCCACTGCGGCTTCTGGTTCGATCGAAACTCGGCGCCGATGTCGGCGACCGACTTTTCGAGCTGCCGAAACCCGAGGTTCATCGACTGCTCGAGCTGGCTGATCCGCGAGCCCTGGTTCGCGACGCGCTCGTCGAGCTGCGCGTAGCGGGCCTCCGGGTCGAATGCGCCGTTCGCCATGGTGCTCATCCTGCCTGTCACCGCGATGTCCTGCTATCGAGGGCCTGCCTTTCAGCCGATTGGGCGGGTCGTGTTCACGCGGCCGCCGACCGACACGGCCGCGCCGACGACGCCCCAGACGACGCCCGTCAGCGTCACGGCGGCGTTCCACCACTTCACCTGCTCGGGCGAAGCGAGGTCGACGATGACCGGCGTCAGCGTCGGGAGGGCGGCGACGAGCGCGCCCGCGCCGGCGTTGAGCGCGCCGACGATCGCGTGCGACCGCCACCACTTCACCGGCTCCAGAGCCGGCGCGATGCGCCCATCGGTCACGACCTTGCGGGCGACATGGCGCGCCTTGTTCATCGCGTCGCCCAGCGTGATCGGATCGCCGGCGGCGGCCTGCTTGATGATGTCGGTCGCCATGTCGGCGACGACGTCCTCGAGCTTCGGCGCGGTGACGGATTTGGACATCTATCTATCCTTTTTTGATATGATAATATTGCAGTTGATCGCCATCATTCGGAATGACAAAGCCAAGGATAATCAGATGATGATTGCCTTAACCCTAGAAGACCTCGCTGCCGCCCCGGAGGACGTGAAGCAATATGTCATTCGTCGACTTCTTGGCGTTGCTTCTCTGGAAGCAGAAAGATCAGATCCCGCAATCGACAGTTCATGCCTTGTAGACCTCTCTGAAAGAGAGGCTGTCGACCTTTGCAAAGGATGCGCTTTGCGGACCAGAATTGTTCTGGAGTCGATTGTTCGGCAGGGTCCAGAATTCTCGCTTCGTGTAATCGGAATGGACATCGAAGCGCCTGCGGGGTCCTTACGTGGCGCATGGTCAGGCCTGACGAAGCGCGTTCGGACCGTGACTATGAAGAAGAACGCTATCCTGATTGACTGGTATGGAGCGCCGAAGTTTTCGGATAACGGCGCGGTCCTAGATCAGGCCGGACGAGTCTCTGAAGTCACTCATGACGCCTTAGCGAAAGCATTAGGTCTCTAAGAGACCAGAGCCCCGAGCGCGTCGCGGCGCACGTTGAAGGACGGGCAGGCCTTCTGGGCGTACTCGTTGTGCCCGGACACCTTCGCGATGGTCGGGTACTTCTTGATCAGCGCCCGGCCGATCGCGAGCAGCGCGGCCTTCTGGGCCGGGGTGCGGGTGTCCTTCGCGGTCTTGCCGTCGGCCGCGAGGCCGCCGACGTAGCAGATCCCGAGCGTGCCGGCGTTGTGACCCTCGACATGGGCGCCGACCTGCGCCTCCGGCCGGCCGGCCGCGATCGTGCCGTCGAGCAAGACGACGTAGTGATAGCCGATGTCCTTCCAGCCGCGCTCGGCGTGCCAGCCGCGGATGGTTTCGACCGAGACCGACCGGCCTTCGGGCGTCGCCGCGCAGTGGTAGATGATCTCCTTGATCGACCGGCTCGTCTTCGGCTGGCGCGCGACGAGCGCCGCAGCCACGAGGTCGACGCTCGCCGCCGGGCTGTCCGGCTGCTTGACGGGCGGCGGCGAGGTCGGAGCCTTGGGCGCGGCCTTGCCGGTTTCGAGCGCGGCGAGCGCCGCGACCGCCGACAGCCGACCGAAGTCGCCGTCGACGCCGTCCTTGAGCGGGCCGCTCGCTCCGATCGTGTAGCCGAGCGCCACCAGCCGGCGCTGCACCGCAGCGACGTTGTCGTCCATGTCGTGTCTCCAGAGTTGAGAGGTTCGGCTCGCCGGCGATCAGCGCCAGGCGAACACCCACACTTCGCCGCGCGCGCCGTCGCCGCCCTTGCCGGACGCGAAGCCGTTGCGCGCCGCGCCGCCGCCGCCGCCCGAGCCGCCCGGGATCGCGCCGTTCCCCCCCGCGCCGGCCGCCATGGTGACGCCCGAGGCCCCGCCGCCGCCGCTGTCGCCGGGCGCGAAGGCTTTCAGGCTGGCGTAGCCCGAAGCCGCGACGCCGGCGGCGCCGGCCGCGCCCTCGGTCGTGCCGCGCAGGCTGCGGGCCGACGACGGATCGGCGAGGCGGGCGAAACCGCTGTTGCCGCCCGCGTTGAAGGTATTGGCCGCCGTCAGGCTGCCGCCCGCGCCCGCGCCCGAGCAGAAAAGCCCGGGCCCGTCCGAGCCGACGCCCGACGTCCCGAGCACCGGCAGACCGCCGAGCAGGCTTCCGATCAGGCCCGGACTGAAGCGCTCTCCCGGCGCGCTGGCGGCGGTCGGCGCGGAGACGCCGCCGCCGGGCCCGGCCGCCGAGGCGACGACGGAGGCGCGGCCGTAGGATCCGAACTGCGAGATCGCGCCGTTCGTGCCGGCGACGCCGTTGGCGTCAGCGCCGGCCTGCGATGCGCCGCCGACGCCCCCGGCCCCGACGATCACGGGCACCGTGTCCGGGAGATCGGCCGCCAGCATCTCGGTCGTCGACATGGTGCACGGCGCGCCGCCGCCGCCGCCATAGACCGGGACGCCGGAGCCACGCGTGCCGCCCGAGCCGCCGCCATGGCCGCCCGAGATCGCGGCGGCGACGACGCGCGTCGCCCAGGCGGGTTTGATCCAGGTCCCGTTCGCCATGAATTTCTGGACGTCGATCCGCTCGGGCGCGGTCGCGATCCCGACCTCGAGGCCGGCGGCCCGGGGTCCGGACGCGGCGAGCGTCGCGAGCGCGGCGAGCGCCGCGACGGCGATCATGCGAAGCATGGCCATCACCGCGCCCCCGTTCCCGTGAGGTCGACCACCACGGCGCCGCCGGCGATCGAGATCACCCGCACCCGCCACCAGGCGGCGCCGGGCTCGAGATAGGCCCGCACTGTCGGCGCGGCCGAAGGGTTCAGGACGACGCTGTCGCCCGCCTTCGCCCAGCGCGGCGAACCCGCCGGGTCGACCGCCGATCGCTCGACGACGAGCTCGACGGCGGTCGCGGCCCCCGAGATCGCCACCGCGAGGTGGCCGGAGAGCGGCAGACCCTCGGTCGCGTCGCCCGCAGCCGTGAGGCTGCGGGACTGCGTGTCGGCGAAGATCGGGGCGATCTTGCGGAAAGAGTCGCCCAGCGAGACGACGGCCGCGCCGGCGGGAAGCGGCGCGGCCAGAAGCGCCAGAAGCGCCAGAAGGCGTCCGGTCATGGAAGCGTCCTCGACATGAAAAAGCCGCCTCGAGGGCGGCGCGGAAGGGTCAGGTTGCTTGCGGACTTGGGATCAGGCCGCGAGGTCGATCCCGCGGATGTTCTTCCAGAACTTCTTGGACTTGGCGTACATCGCCATGACCTGTTCGGTGCTTTTGGCGACGCCGTAGATCGACGCCTCGCCGATATCGACGATGAAAGACGTCCCGGAGATCGACTTGCCGATGCGCATCAGGCCGCCGTCGTCCGCGGCGAGCGTGCGGTCTGCGATCTTGCGGCCGCCGGACGGCGTGTAGACCACCGGGGCCGCGCCCTTGTGCGGCGCGTAGAGCCGCATCTGATTATTCGCCGCGTCGATCACGACGACGATGTATCGAAAATTGGCGCGGGTCGAATAGGCCGCCGAATTCTCCGGCGTCGAGACGTTTTCCTTCACGCCGGCGTTGTCGACATAGCTCTGGCCGAGCCACTTGATGAGCGTGGTCGTGGCGTTGTCGGCGAGATAGACCGAAGAACCGCGCTGGTTTGCCGTGTCGAAGTTCGAGATCCCGAACCGGTTGCCGTTCGACGCGAAGACGTTCGGCCGCATCACGACCGCAAGCGTCATCGAGACGGTCTCCTGCACGCTCGTCTTGTAGGCCCCGTTGGAGGACGGCGAGAAATAGTGCTCGGCGTAGGCCGGCGGCGAAGCGCCCTCGAGCGTCAGCGTCGCGTCGTGACCGGACAGATCACGGGCGGATTTCTCCAGCTTCTCGCCAAAGCGCCAGGCCCCTAGCAGCCCCGCGGGATCAAAGACATGGGCGGCCGGAAGGGCCGAGTTCAAAGTATCGCCTTCTAGGCTCACAAGTCCGGTCACGGCGGTCAGGCCTCCTGATGGATTTCGAAAAGGACGGAGTAGTTGTCCATGCGGCGCACAGCCCCGTTAGACATCGTGTAGGTGATGGTCGCGCCCTGCTCGTCGCGCAGGTTTCCGCGCGGCCACGTCTCGCCGGTGCGCCCCCTCGCGTAGGCGAGGACCGCATTGATCGGGATGTCGCTGTCGGTGCGGATGCGGACGCGGTCGCGCTTCGGGCCGACGACCTGAACCGACGTGATGATGTCGATCAGGGCTCCGGTCTCTTCGTCGAAGAGGTCGAAGCCGTTGTTGGCCACGGCCGACACGACGTCGGTCGCGAACACGAGGCCGCCCACCGGCACGTGGAACCGAATGTCGATCGTGCGCAGACCCCACGCATGGCCGATCGGCTCGAGCGGGCGCCAGCGAACCTCGTCGGCGAGCGTCCGCTTGGTCGCGATCGCGGTCATCAGGCCCATCAGCCGCGAGCCGTCATTGGCGAGATGCACCCGGTCCGACTGGTAGGGGAGATGATAGGTCGGGCCCGCCATGATGAGGTCGGGGCTTTCCGCGCAGGCCGCGAGCTGCGCGAGCGCGATCGTCGGGCGGGGCCGGCCGTAAGACGAGATGTGGTCGGCCGACTGGTTAACGACGGTGATTGGCCGGAACGTCTGGCGCGTGCGCGCGACCGCGTCGTCGCCGAAGCGTTTGGCGAGGTCGATCAGCGCTGCCTTATAGCTCTCGGCCGAGGTCTCCAGCCCGTAGTCGGCCGTGCCCTGAACCCATCCCTGCCCCTGAACCGAATGCGACTTGCCGTCCTGCGCGCAGAGCGAAGCGCAGGCATCGATATGGGTGAGAAGACGGCTGTAATAGAAGCCGCCCGGCGACAGCACGCTGATCGGCTGGCTTTCGCGGCCGGGGTTCGAGCCGAACCAAACCCCGTCCTGATCGCCCCAAGCGACGCCGTCTTCGTCGATCAGCAGCTTGACGATCCCGTTCAGCGTCGCGGAGGTCGGACTTTCGTAATGGTCCTCGCCGTTGTGCTCTTCGACGAGCGGCTTCCAGGCCGAACGGTCTCCGTCGCTCTCGTTGAAGACGGCGGAGACGCCGCCAATGAACGTCTTGTTTCCATAGGGCTGCACGGTCGAAAGGATCGGGAACGCGCCTTTCCCGTGGCCCAAAGACTGGCCGTTGAAGAAAAACTGGTTCACGTCGGTGAAGACGTGGACGCTGGGCGGCGGCTTATCGACGACGGCACCGCCGCCGATCGCGGGCTGGACCATCACCCCGCTTTCATCGAAGCCCAGAAAAATACGCCCGGACTTGTCGGTCATCGCAAACAGGTAGCCCGGCAGCGACACGACTTCGAAAGTCATTCCCGGCACCTGAACGCCGCCGCTTTCCGTGAAGGCGAGCAGGATCCGCTCAGCGCGGTCGAGCCAGGCTTTGAGATATCCCGGCAGAGCGACCTCAGAGTGCAGCTCGCCCATCAGCCGAACCGCGCCATCGCGCGCGAAGGCGAGCGCTAAACGCTCGTTCATCGTGACCGCCCAGTCGTAGACCCGGCCGTCCTCACCAACGACGCGCGCCGGGCGCGGATCGAGGGCGGACTGAGCGAGCTCGGCCTGCAGGCCGAGGCCGATCAGCGTCCAGGGCGAAATGAGTTGCCAGTCGGTCGCCGGATCATTGCGGACCGTGCGGAGATAGAGGCCGACATTCGCCGCCTCCTCCACGAAGCCGACCAGCGCAGTGGCGTTCGCGTTGAGTTCGACGAGCGTGTCGACGACCAAGGCCCCAGAGCCGACCATCGCCTGCGCCTGGTCGCGAAAGTCTTTCGCGGCGGCGCTGGAGGCGGCGGCGGCCGTGGCGTTCCCTTGCGTCTGCCCGACCGCCGTGCCGGCGACGACCGCCGATCCCGCGGCCGCCTGCGCGCTTCCGGCCGCCGCTCCGGCGCTGCCGCCCGCGGCCTGCGCGTAGCCTGACGCCTCGCCGGCCTTGGTCGTCGCAGCCTCCGCGAACCCTTCGGCCGCGCCGGCGCTTCCAGCCGCTTCGCCCGCGAAACCCTCGGCCGCCGCGGCGGCCTCGGCCGCCGGCCTGAAATCGAGATAAGGATCCCAATCAACGTCCGAGCCGGGCTCGCCCGGCACAAGGCTGGTCGCACGTTTCGCGAGCCATTGCCGGCCTGCGAGCGGAACGAGGTCGCGCGCGTCGACGCTGTCGCCGGCCTCGTAGTCTGGACGCCATTTTGCGAAGGCCGGGCCCGGGGGGCCCGCCAGACGGGGAGTCGCCATCGTGTTGTCCTTCAGGAGGGAAAGTCGAAGAACCGCTCGTCGCTTTCGACGAGGGCCGTGAGCCCGCCGCGGCGGGCGAGGAGGTCGTAGCGATAGGCGCCGGGCGGCACGCGCTCGGCGAGATCGGCGGCGAGCGCGCGCACCACGATCGGCACGCCGCCGTCCGGCAGCCGGTCGCCGAAGAGAACGCCGCCCTCCTCGCTCGTCAGCTCGAGCGCCGTCTAGCCCGGCGCATAGCGACCGTTCGCGGCGTCGATCGCGCGGAGGAAGACGAGCCGCGCAGTGAAGTCGAGCCCGACGACGTCGGCCGGCGCGCCGTCCTCGTCGGGGCCGATGAGATCGGTCTCGACCCAGTCCTCGTCGAGCCGGCGGTGATGGGTCGGAGCCCCGTGGCGACGATAGGCCATCGCCGTCAGTCCTCGTCGTCCGAGCCGCCGCCGGCGCGCGGAGCCCATCGCGCCGAAGCCGGTATCCTGGCCGAGGCGCGCAGCGCCGCGAGCTCGGCGAGCGCCGCCTTGCCGCCGCGCGGCACGAGGTTGTGGAACTCGAACTCGTCGTCGTCGGGCCCGCCCTTGCGGTAGAGCGCGCTCGACCCGTCGGCGTAGTAGATCCCGCGCGCCGTGTTCGACCGCACCGAGAAGTTCAGGAAGTCGCGGCCGGTGAGCGGGCCGCCCTCGTCGAGGCCGAGGCCCCAGCAGGACCAGACCGCGTTCTGCCGCGGCGTCTCCGGACTTGCGAGCCAGTCCTTGCGGCTCACGCCGTCGAGCGCGAAGCGCCCGATCTTGGCCCGGGCCGGGACCGAGCCGGTCGCGAGATCCATCAGCGTCGGGACGAGGTCAACCACGGAGACCGGCGTCCTGCAGACGCCCGCCGTGACGCCGGGCCCCGCGATCACGAGCGGCAGGCGCGTGGCGCGCTCCCAGAGCGTGAACTTGCGCCAGGCGAGCTTCTCGCCGAGCTGCCAGCCATGGTCCGACAGCATGACGATGATGGTGTCGTCGAGCTGCCCGCTCGCCTCGAGCGCCTGACGCAGCAGGCCGATGTTGTAGTCGGCATAGGCGATCTCGGCGCAATAGTGCTGGATCGCCTCCTTCCAGGCCTTGCAGGCCGGATCGTTCATGAAGCCGGGCTTGCCCTTCGAGCCCAGGCTGTCCTTGAACTGCTGGCTCATCTTCCAGCCGGCCTTGGGCTCGTCCCGAAGGTCTTTCGAGGTCTCGTAGGTCACGCCGCAGCGCGCGTCCTCGCTCATCACGCCGAGCGGATAGACGATGTCCTCGATCGGAAACTGCGCGAGGAACTCGGCCGGCGGATACCAGTTGAGATGCGGCTTCTGGAGCCCCATGAACAGCGCCCAGGGCTTGCCGCCATGGGGCTCGTTGATGACGTTCGCGATCGCGTAATTGACGCGGATCGTGTCGGGCCGCAGCTCCTTGGCGGTCTTGGCCGGGCCGTAGCCCTCGCCGGGCCCGAACGCGCCCTCCCCCGGCTCCTTGGGCGCGACGCAGGCGCCGCGGCCGCAATTCTCGAAGAAGTCCCAGGCCCCCGGATATTGCGAGGCGGCGCGCTTGCCGTCGCCGTCGTCGTTGCGCCAGCCGGTGTGGAAGATCTTGCCGATCCCGGCCGTGTAATAGCCCGCGTCCCGCAGCAGCCAGGGCAGGCTCTTCTGGCCGCTCTGGATCTGCGAGCCCTTCGGCCAGTCCTCGCCCTTGGTGTAGACGCCGGTCGTGGTCGGATAGAGCCCGTAGAGGAACGAGGTCCGGCTCGTCGCGCAATAGGGCGTCGTGGTGTAGGCGCGGTCGAACCGGCAGCCGCGGGCGGCGAGCCAGGCGATGTTGGGCGTCCGCGCGTCGGTGACGAGCGGATAGCCGCCCCAGGGCGAGGCCCAGTCGTTCAGGTCGTCGACGACGATGAACAGGATGTTGGGCTTCGCCGGGATCTGCGCGGAGGCAAGCGACGGCATGGCGAGCGCGAGCGCCGTCGCGGCCGCTCCCGCGTTGAGCGCGCGGCGCGTCAGGTCGGTCATGTTCGGATCTCCGATCAGGCGGATTTGGTGAGGTCGATCCGCGCCACGGCGGTCTTGGGCGTCGTGCCGAAGGCTTCGACCACAAGGTCGGCGTAGAGCGCGCCGGCCGGGATCACGGTCGCGCCGCCGCCCGAGGACCAGGCGAGCGTGCGGACGAGTTCCTGCGCCTCGCCGGTCGCCATGGTCTGGTTGAAGACATTGGCGGCGCTGATGAAGACCTGCTCGTAGTCGAAGAAGCGGACCGTGACGCGCACGACGTCGCCGCCCGGGTTCTGGCCCTGGTCGATCCGGAAGAGCGTCGCGTCGAGCCGATAGGACTGGCCGCTCTTGAGCGGAAATCGGTCGGGCCGGCGGCCGACGACCGATGTCGCGGGCGAGACGATCGTCGCGCCGTCGAGCACGACCACGGCGCCGTGGTTCGGGAGCGCGTCGACCCACGCTTCCGGAACGAGCGTCGCAAGCGCCGCGCCGAAGTCGCCGGCGGTCGAGGTCGAGAGCCATCCGACCTCGCCCGGACGGTCGGGATGGAACGCCGCCGTCGCGGCCACGACCGCTCCGCGCATCCGCGAGGCGACGTCGGCGACGTCGGCGATCGCCGTCTCGAACTGCGAGACGACCTCGTCGAGCTTGTCCTGCGAGGCGAAATAGTCGGAGAGCGCGAGCACCAGCTCTTCGAGCCCGTCGACGTCGCCGACCGAGCCGGAGCCAAGCGCGCCGCCGGCCGAGATCAGGTCGTAATTGCCCGGCCGGCCGGCGAAGAGCACGGGCCCGACCGGAATGGAGTTCGGCTTCGGGTTGCGGTCGTCGGCGACGCGGATCGTCCGCGCAGGCCCGATGAGCCCCGCCGTGTTCGCCATCTGGATCCGGGGCGAGCCGGTCGGGTTCGTCGAGGGAAAGACGCCGATGTAGAAGCGGCCATATTGGTCGGGGTTTGCCGAAAGCTCATCGGACGTGAAGGTGTAGACCGTGTCGTCCTCTTCGTTCTGCGCGGCGGTCGCGGTGCGCAGATGGATGACCTTGGCCTTGGTCAGGCCGTCGAGCACGAGCTGGACGTCGATCAGGCTGTCGTAGTTCGGGAGATCGGCGATCTTGGTGTAGGAGCCTGCGCCCGGCGCGCCGTTCTTCCGGTAGATCCCCTTGGTCCCGCCATAGACCCGGACCTCGGTCCCGTTCGGAAAAGCGAGCGCCTCGGCGCTCGTCAGGTCGCTCGAATTGGCGAAGGAGTACCAGCCGCCGCCGATGCCGAGCCCGGCCAGGATCGTGACGAAGACGTCCTTCGGGATCTGGCCGAGCCTCGTCCTTCCGCCGACCGACTGATGCGCCAGCAGGTGCGAGAAGTTCGACAGCAGATCGAGGGTGTCGGACCTAACGGTCATGCGACGCTCCAGCAAAAAGCCCGCCTTTTCAGGGGCGGGCTCGGGACGACGGTTCGGGCGGGATCAGTTGGCGACGTAGCTCTCGGTCGAGACGTCGTAGGAATAGGACATGACCGCCCCGCTCAGCCCGATCGACTGCAGCAGAGAGCCGACCACGCCGTTCAGCGTCGACAGGATCTGGAGCGAGGAGCCGAGACCGAGCGTCGGCGTCTTGATCCGGTAGGAGTGCCCGGGGAAGACGCGGTCGGTCGAGAGCGTGAACCGGCGCGTGACGCCCGCGAGGATGTTGCCGGTCAGCACGATCTCCGACGGGCTTTCGAGCGCCTTGAGCGTCGTGTCGGCGGCCGCCGGCATGGTCATGCAGAGCTCCTTGCGGAGCGGTCGCCAGTAATAGGTCACGACGCCGTTGAGGTTCATGGCCTGGCAGAGCAGAAGGTCGGTCAATCCGCTCCCCGCCGCGAGCGGCCCGGAGAACAGGTCGACCACGCGGGCGTATTTCCCGACCGTCGCGGCGTTCGCGGCCGGGAGCGGCTGATAGGTTACGGCCCCGATCGTCTGGGCCGTGGGTTTCACCGTGAAGCTCGCGGGCGAGACGAGCTGCGCGACGCTCGAGGAGAGCGCGGCGTTGGCCTCCTGCAGCGCCGCGATCTGGGCCGACTGGCCCGACAGGCTCATGCCCATCTGCACATATTGCGAGGGCAGGCCCGCGAGCCCCGCGAGCTGGGCGCGGAGGCTCTGGACCTCGGCCCGGTAGTCGGCTGGCCCGCTCATGGGATCGCGACCACGAGGCTCTGCGGCGTCTCGCAAAACGCGCCCTGGCGGTTTTTCGAGGCCGCCCAGTAGCGGTAGCTCTGGCCCGACGTGCGGCCCTCGTCGACATATTCTCGGACGTCGCCGCCGAAGGCGAGCAGCGGATCGCCGAGAGGGGTCGCGGCCGCAAAGCTCTGGCCCGGCGTCCCGCGGCGGAAGACGAGCTGGTAGGTATGATCGTCGTTCGCGGCCCGCGCCGAAAACCGCACCGTCGCGCCCGTGACCGTGGCGGCGAGCTCCACGGGATGCTCGGGCAGGTCCTCGGCCGCGACGTCGAAGGTCCGGGTCGCAGGCTCTCCGACGACGTCGTCCTCGTCGGTCAGGACCACGGCGAGCAGATAGGAGCCCGGCGGCGGCGGCTCCGGAGCGTCATAGGGCGAGGAGGTGAGATAGCCGTCATGGATCGGCGACATCTCCGACAGGCTCTCGGCGTCCGCCGGTCCGACGAAGAGCTGCGCGCGGTCCGACGGCGACAGCGTCGTCCAGCGGAACCGCACGATCCCGCTGTCGAACTGCGCGACATGGAGGTCGCTCGCCACGGGCCCGACCGGATCGGCCTGGCCGACCACATGGGAGAGGCTCGCGCTCCAGGCCGGGCTCTCGACCAGCGCCTTGCTGCGCGCCCGCGCCTGGATGCGGATGTTCGCGCCTTTCGGATAGACGCCGTCGAGCCGCCCCGTCGCGCGCGTCGCCGGAAACCACGGGCCTTCGGTCCATACCGAGTCCGCAGCGAGCCGATGCCGCAAACGAAACTCCGCGGCCTTCGGGATCCCGTAGCCGTGGCCCACATAGGCGGCGACGCGGCGGGGATCGGCGACGGTCTCGTCGTCGTCATAGAGGCTCTCGCCCGAGAGCGCGCGCAGCATGCGCGGCGTCGGCGGCGGGCGATCGTCGCCCGGCAGGATGACGCCGACGCGCGACGACCAGGGCGGCACGACGAGCGCGTCGAGGATGTCGAAGATCTGCGGGGCCTGGTCGAGCAGCGTCAGTCGCCCGTCGCCGTCGTCGCCCGGCTCCATGCCCTGCACCACCAGCAGGAGATCCTCGTTCGAGGCTTCCCCAAACCAGGCGAGGTCGCCGGGCTCGGGCGCGTCGCCCGCGCCGGTGAGCACGAGCGTGCGCGTCTCGCCCGGCGCCGAGCGAACGGCCCGCACCAGCACGACCGTCATGCCCGACGTTCCGTCCTCGGCCACCACGACCTTGCGGAACTTGGCCGCATAGGCCTTGCCGGCCTCCATCACCACGGGGGCCCTCAACGTCACGACGCGGCCCTCGACGCTCTCGACATATCCGGCCTGCTGGGCGCGGTGGATCAACCGATGCGAGAGCGCGGCGAGGTCGCCGTGCTCCAGCAGGCGGCTCTGCCAGTTGAGGCTCGAATAATGCACGTCGGGCCGATGGATCGCCTCGAGCCAGAGCTTGTAGCCCCAGACATAGGCGGCCGCCGGATCGGTGACGCCGGGCGGCTCGACCTCCTCGAAATTGACCGGCTCGACGCCGGACGGGAGATCGGGCCGGACCACTTCGCGGATCGCCGACTTGAAGTCGTTCGTCCGGTCCCGAAACTTCACGCGCCAGCCGTGAAGGTCGCTCTCCTTGTAGGAGCGCTGGCCCTCATAGCCCCAGGTATTGAAGGGCGTCAGCGGAAAGGCCGTCAGCGCGTCCTTGCGGCGGTCGATCGAGATCGTGCGCTTGCCGGCAGAGAAGATCGGGGCGGCGCGGCCGACCGCACAGACGTCGCGCATGGCCGCGTCGGCCGAGACGACATAGTCGTAGATCCGCGAGAACATGAGGTCCTGGTCGACATTGTGTGCGTGCCAGTCCGCGAGATCCGCGGCGCTCAGGCGATCGACGGGTATCGCCTTGGCGTTCTGCGTCATGGTGGCGAGCCAGCGATAGATGTCGGCCGGATTTCCGGTCTCGCGGCGCGGCTGATAGGCGCCGGTCGCGGGGTCCAGAGCGTCGATCAGCGAGGCGTATTCCTCATTGAACTCGTCCAGCGTCCCGCGAAGCTGGTTCGTGGCCTTGACGCGCAGCGCCACCATGGCGAAGGGCGCGTCGTCGGGCTGGTTGATCGGGTATTCCGGCAGGATCGACTGGATCGCCACGAGCTCGGTCGCGGAGCTTGAGTCCTCGAGGTCGAAGTCGTCCGGATAGGTCCGGACGAAGCTCACCTCCCAGAGCTGTTCGCGGGCGCCGGGAACGTCGTAGGGCCCCAGTTCGACGAAGAACGGCGCGGTGCGCTCGCGCTCGTAGTACCAGTCCTCGACCAGCACCCATTCGGCGTCGTCGGTCGGCGTGATCGGGCGGATCATCACCTTGATCCCGACGTTCTGGGACGTGAGTTTATTCTTCTTGCCGCTCCGGCGGCTCAGTCCGCCCGGAAAGCTCAGGATCGTCTTGAAGCTCGTCGCGTCCGGCTCGAGCTCGAGGATCGTGGGCTCGGAGAGCGGCGCCGACCCGTCGTCGTCGCCCTCCTCCTTGAACGCCTCCTCGCGCATGGTGAGGCGGATCTGGTGGCTCTTCTGGATCACCGTCTCGCGCAGCA
This sequence comes from Chenggangzhangella methanolivorans, assembly GCF_042648545.1. Taxonomy (NCBI): domain Bacteria; kingdom Pseudomonadati; phylum Pseudomonadota; class Alphaproteobacteria; order Hyphomicrobiales; family Methylopilaceae; genus Chenggangzhangella; species Chenggangzhangella methanolivorans. The sequence goes on along the minus strand of NZ_JBHRXS010000006.1, from coordinate 637,874 downwards.
GCGTGAAGGGCGAGTGATCGGGCTCGGAGACCGCCACGCCCTCCGAATTCATGGCGCAGAAGCCGCGGCGCTCGATCTGGTAGAAGCGGGCGTCGAAGCGCGACAGCAGCCGGTCGCCGATCTTGGTCTCCCAGGCGGCGAGCGGCGAGTATCCGCACATGAAGGCGGCCGTCAGATAGACGTCGTCGTCCTGCACGTCGACGAAGGGCGGGACCACGTATTTCGGGGCGTAGCGGTGCCGCAATCCGACCGGAAGCGGCACCGGGCCGCCGATGTCGCTCTGGTTCTTGAAGCCTTCGAGCGAGTTGAAGACGGACGGCTTCTCGCTGTCGGTCCGGAGCGGGATCAACAGGTTCACGAGGAACTGGCCGGCGAAGGCGAGCCCCGCGCCGAGCAGTCCTACGCCGAGCTGGCCGAAGCCGAGGAAGCCGCCGAGCGGGCCCGCGATCGCGAAGGCCGCGAGCGCCACCACGATCTGCAGGACCGACCGCAGCCCGCCGCCCTGGGGCGCGTCGTCGATCACGAGGAAGGCGCCCGGCCGAAGCCGGATCTTGGCCCAGTGCTTCAGCCGCGCCGCCGGCGACAGACGCGCCCAGTCGTCGGTCTCCAGGACGTGGCTCTCGTCGGCCCCGTGCAGCACGACGCGCAGACCCGCGCGCTCGGCGTCGGTGAGGTCCGGCGAGCGCGCCGCGACCGCCTCGGCGACGCTCGCGCCGGGGCGGATCTCGACCCCTTCGGTCCGCTTCGCGCCGTCGAGCGCGCGCATCAGCACGCGGACGTCGGCGCGCTTCGCCCGGATCCCGTCGTCGAGCTTCACGGGCGCGGGTCCTCGACGTGACGGCGGAAGCCGATCAGAAGCTTGGCCCAACGGCCGCGCGAATAGTTCTCGGGCGTCACGACCCCGGCCTCGCGGCTTGCATGCAGCATCAGGCCGGGGCGGATCACGAGACCCACATGGGTCGCCGTCACCGAGCGCTCGCGCATCTCGTGAAACCAGGCGACGTCGAGCTCGCGCTCGCGCTCGACGGTGATGAAGGGGCCGCCGTCCATCTCCCCGCGAAAGAGCCGGTCTGCCGCCGCGCGTTCGAGCGCCGAGACGACGCCGCGATGCGCCTCGATCGCGATCCCGAGCAGCTCGCGATAGGCGAGCCAGACGAGGCCGCGGCAGCAGAGACCCTCGCGCGAGAACCCGTCCTCCTCGAAGGGAAGCCCGCGATAGTCCGCCACCCAGCCGGCCATCAGCCCATGTTCCTGAGACAGGGGCTCACGCGGACCGTGAGGCGATGACGCACGAGCGGCGTGCTTTCGAGGGAGGGATAGCCGACCTTGATCGACAGCAGGTCCTCGTCGTCCTTCCAGACCGCGTCCACGACCTCGAGGCCCGGATAGTCGTCCACCACTTCGTTGGGCCGGGCCGCATGCACGGTCTGGATGTCGAGGCTCGCGCGCCAGATCGAGGACCGGACGGCGTCGACGGCCTCCGGCCCCTTATTGTCGATCTCGATCGCGGCCGCCGGCAGGGCCGTGCGGCTGGAGCCCGGCAGCGCGACCTTCATCGGCAGGTAGTCGTAGGTCTCGCCGCGCGAGACGAAGCCGTAGCGCAGCGGATCGTCGCTCAAGCGCACCGCGAAGCCCGTGCAGAGCAGGATCTCGTCCGAGCCGTCGACGGGCCGGATGCGCAGCAGCCCGACCTCGACCGCCGAGGAGTGCTGCTCGAGACGCTCGCGGGTCGCGGCGAGGGGAAACTTTTTCGGCATCGGGGCTCAGGGCAACAGATCGATCGAGAAGAACACGCGCATCATCGCGCCGGACGCTTGGCCGTTGCGGGGCGGCTGGCCGGGCGTGAAGCGCACGAGGCGCCAGAACGAGATCGCGATCGGCTCGTCGTCCGGCGTCGTCAGGGCGCCGCCCATCGGCGCGAACAGCGGGACGCCGTCATAGAGCTGGTCGCGCATGAGGAAGGGCCGCGCGCCGTTGCCTGTCTCGACGAGGAAGAAGCGGTCGAAGCGCGCCAGCAGGCCGCGATCGCCGCGGATCATGCAGGAGATCGTCTGCTCGCCAGCGAGCGCGATCGGACGCGTGAGCGTGACGCCGGCCGCCATGCGCGATGGCTTGATGAGGTCCGGCATCACGCGCTCGAAGCCGTCCGCGCGCACCTTCGGCGGCAGGTCCGCTGGCCATTCCAGCAGCGCCATCAGCCGAGCTTCTTGATCATGGGCCGGGCGCCGTAATTCGACTGGAGCGCCTTCGAGGTGGCGCTTCCGGGCCGCGACAGCGCGTCGGCGCTGCGCTCGTCGAGGATCACGTCGAAGCTGCGGCCGCCGCGGCCGTCGCGGCGCTCCTCGACGCGGGTTCCGGGCGGCGCGCCGAAGACGTTGACCGAGACGCTGGCCTCGCCGCCGCCCGCGGCGCGGGGCTCCTCGCCCCGGTTCATCGCCTCGAGCATCGGCCGCCAGCGCCGCGTCGCCGCCGCGTGGCTCACGAACTCCTGGCCGTGGACGACGCCCGCGATCCCCTTGCGCGAGCCAGAGCCGGTGTAGCCGCCGCTCTCGAAGCCGAAGGGGTTGAAGCCGAGCAGGCCGCTCAGCATGTTGCCGCCGCCGGTGAAGACGTTGCCGATCCCGCCCAGAAGCGACTGGAACACGCCGCCGAGGCCGCCGGCCTGCTGGGCGACGCCGCCGAGCGCGGGACCGGCCGCGGTCGCTCCTTGGGTCATCGCCGGGATCTGGGCCGCGGCGCTCTTGGTCGTGGTGGTGAGCGCGTTGAAGCTCTGCTCGAGCTGCGAGACGTCGAGCTTGGGCGCCTGAAACGCGCGATCGGCGTAACCGGCGCGCGAGCCCGCGTTGATCACGCCGGGACGCTCATATTCGCGCCGCACGATGTCGGCGGCGGCGCGCGGATCCTCGACGCCCGCGAGGCTTCCCATCACCCGGCCCTCGCCGGTGTTGCGCATCTCGTGGCGCCAGAAGCCGTAGTTGGCGTCGTAGGAGCTTGCGTCCTTGTGGCCGTTCTCGGCCATCCACTTTTCGAAGGCGACGCGGCGATCTCCGGTCCACTGCGCCCAGCCGAGACCGCCGCGGCCGCCGCGCGGGCTGATCTCCTGCGCGTAGCGAAGCCCGCCGGTCTCGGTCCCGAAATTGCCGGCGAAGCCCGCCGCCCCCGCCCGGGTGAGGCCCGGGAAGTCGCGCTGCGCGTCCGCCATGAAGCGCGAGGCGAAGCCGTCATAGTCGCCCGAACCGATCGCCGGGCCGCCGGCGACAGGCGCGAGCGGCGCGCGGACGATCCCGCCCGGGCCCCGCAGCGCCACGGCGCCGGCGGGAGCGGGCGAGGAGCCCGGCGCCGGCCCGAACAGACGGTCTCCGATCTGCGTCAGGCCGTCGGCCAGAGGCTTCGCCACGAAGCGCGCCATGATCATGCGCTTGACCATCTCCTCAATGGTCGCGCCCATGGACTTCAGCGTCGAGCCGACGCTGCCTCCGGCCTCGTCGAGCTTCATCAGGTCGTCGGTGAGGCCCTTGATCAGGTCGGTCGCGCCGTCGTCATAGATGCCGCGCAGGTCGGTCCCTTCGGCCGACAGCCGCGCGAGGCCGGAAAAGGCCGAGGACTTCGCGACCCGCGACTCGTTCGTCCGCTCGACCTGCTCGCGGTACTTCACGAGCGCCGCGGTCGCGGTCGCCTGGCTGATCGCGCCCTTCTCGACGAGCTCGTTCAGCTCCTTCTGCTTGATGGCGACGAGGCCGGAGACGTCGCCGAGATCGGCGCGGACCTGCGCGGCCTCGCGCTCGATCTGTTCGGCCTTGCGCAGCGCCGCCTCCCGGTCGCCGTCGGCGGCAGCGGCCTTCTCCTGCGCCTGCCGGTACTTGTCGAGCGCCTGCGCGGCTGCCTCGCTCGACAGCAGCCCACGTTCGACGAGCGCGTCGAGCTCGCGCTTCTTGATCTCGACCAGTCCCGAGACGTCGCCGAGCTCGGCGCGCGCCTGGGCGGCCTCGCGCCCGAGCCGCTCGGCTTCCTTCAGCCGGCGCTCGCGGGCGGCGGCGCCTCGCTGCTCTTCCGCTTCGGTCGGCGTCGGGGCCGACCGGGGGAACGGGACCTGCGAGCCCGCCTCCGCGCTCGCCGGGTCCGCGCCGCCCCGGTTCATGCCCATCGCGCGATTGCGCTCGCGCTGAGCCTCCTGCAGTCGTTCGAGTTCGGCCTGCTGATCGGCCAGAACCTTGCGCTGCGTGGCAGCGACGTCGGCGTTGCCGGCGGCTTCAGCCTCTCGAATGCGCGCGGACGTCGCCGCAACCGCTTCCGCCGCGCGAGCGACGGGGTCATCCACGCCCTTCGCCATCGCATCGGCCTGCGCGCGGACGTTCGGCGTGCCGTCGCGGATGAAGCCATAGCCCTGCGCGAGATAGCGGGCGAAGTCCGCGGCCTTTTCGGCGAGATCGGCCATCAGGGGCGCGAGATCGAGCGCGGCCTGCTTGAGCTGCGTGTCTATGATCTGGCTTGCGACGTCGAGACGATCGCCAAGCTCCTCGGCGCGCGCCAGAACCTCGCGCGGAACGATGAGCCCGAGCTCGCGGGCGCTCGCCACCATACGATCGACATTGCCGCCGGCCTCCGCGAAGGCCCGGCCGAGCGCCACGCCGCTCCGTCCGAACGCCGCGACCGCGATCGCGTTGCGCTCCTCGGCGTTGGCGGCCTCGGACAGCGCCTTGGCGAGGATCCGGACCCGCTCTTCCTGCGTGGTGGCGTTGCGGATCGCCTCCGCGGCCTCCGAATTGTACTGGGAGAGCTTGTCGTAGAGGTCGCCCTGCCCCGCGGCCGCCTGTCCCGAGGCGACCGAGAACTTCTGGAGCGCGCCGGTCGCCTCCTCGGCGTTGACGCCGGCGAGAAGGGCCGAAGCCGCGATCCCCTGATAGATGTCGGTCGACAGGCCGATGGAGTTCGCGGCGTCGACCGTCGCGCCGAAGCTATCGAGCGCCTGCTTGGCCTTTCCGACGCCGGCGACCACGGCGGCGGCGCCCGCCGCGACCGCGACGCCCGCGGCGAGGCCCGCCGGACCGAGGTTTCGCAGGAAGGTGAGCGCAGGACCAAGCGATCCGCTCGACGTCGCTAGGCCCTCGATCGACGATTTCGCCTCGTTGACCGCCTCGGAGAGCGCGAGCGCCCCGCGGGTCGGCGCGCGCGAGGCGTCGTCGAGCGCCTTCAGCGCCCGTTGGCCGTCCGTGCCGATGTCCTGCAGCGCGCGGCGCACGACCTCGCCGTCGCGGACCGCGAGGCGGATGACGACGGAGCCTCCCGAACGCTCAGCCATTCGCTTTCGCCTCCGCGGTCTCGCCCGCGATCTTCAGCACCACAGCCTCGCCGCGCTCGAGGCAATGGACGAGCGCGTCGGCGTCGCAGCGCGGCGAGGCCAGGAGCGCCGAGCCGTAATCGAGACCGACGAGGCGGCCGGCCGCGCCGGCGCGTCGCCACATGCCGGGCGTCGCGAGGATTTCGGCGGCGCGGCGGCCCTCGACCGTCACGGGCGCGTGCTCTCGCTCGGGACATCGCTGCCCGTCGGCCGATCGGCCGGTGAGCGCGCAGGCCTCGCCCTCTTCTCTGCAAGCGCGGCAGTAAGCGAGGCCGTCTCGCGCGCGCCAGTCCGCGAGCCGGCCGATCCTTCCCCCTCGTCATGGACCTCATGGACGCGCCGCAGCGCCGCCGCGACGATCCTGGTCGCGACGATCGGGTCCGCCATCAGGAGCTTGACCATGTCGGCGCTCGGCTCGGCGATTTCCATGCCGTCCTCGTCGCCGATCCCGCCCCAGGCGACGACGCAGCGCGCGCCGATGGCGAGATTGAAGGCCCATTCGCGGATCGCGGCCTGCGACAGCGGTCCGCCAATTTCGTCGGGAAGCGCGAGGCCGAGCGCCGCGAGCGCGAAGCCGCCATCCTCGATCGAGCGCGAGATCTCGGCGGCCTCGGCCATCGCCGCATGGTAGTCGGCGAGGTCCGCGATCCGGACCTCGACCCAGGCGCCGCCGTCGAGCCCGATCCTCGCCGGCGCCTTCGAGCCGGATTCGACGAGCCGCAGCATCAGGCGTAGCTCGCGATCGCATTCACGAGGGTCGCGGTGAGCATGGGCGCGGACGGGCCCTGCATGCCGCGGAAAGTGACCTGCTGCTGGAGCTTGCCCGGCCCGCTGATCGGCAGGCCGGCGCGTTCGAGACGCATCAGGCCGGAGAGGCTGAGAGACTGGTTCGCGCCGCGGACGTAGCGCACCGTCATGGCCTGGTCGGTCTCGCCGCGGGCGAGCGTGTCATAGGTCGCGTCGTTCCAGCGCAACGTCATGGAGCCGCGCCAGGACGCCTCCTGGTCGCCCGGGGCGTAGCCCGAGATCGTGTCCGTGTTGTCGACGTAGCGCTCCTCGGCGAGCGCCGTGTCGTAGGTGCCGTCGAAGCTCAGAAGCGTCGCCACGACGACGCCGCCGACCAGCAGCTCGCCGCGGGTCGCCGGCACCCTGGCGTCGGCGAGCGCGGCGGCGCGCGTGATCTCGTTCGTCGCGATGTCGCCGCCCGTGAAGGGCATGTCGTCCTTCGCGCCGAGATCCATGGTGACGCGCCGGAAGCCCGCAGCCTGGCCGAGCTCGAAGCGCATGGTGCGGCCGACGACGCCGTAGGTCTGGAGCAGGCGACCGGCGAGCTTCTGCTGGATCGTCTTGGACGGGAGCTGCGCCTTGCCGCTCGTGAACACATGGGTCACAACGCCCGAGCCGCTCGCGGCCGCGGCGCCGAAGAACAGGTGCAGCCAGTGGCCGATGTGGTTGACGTCGAGCGGCGCCACGATCTGACCGCCGGCCGTGACGAGGCCGGGCGCGGGAGGCGTCGCGTCGCGCGAGTTGTTCTGGCCGCCGCCGAGGATGGGGTCGTTCTCCATCGGCTTCTGGCTGTCGAGCTGGCTCGTATAGACGGGCGTCGAGACGAGCGGGCCGGCGGGCTTGACGCCAAAGGTCGCCTCGGTCCCGAGACCGAGCTCCAGCGTCTTACCGAGCGGCGTGAGGAGCGTCGGCATGGGTTCAGTCCTCGGTTGTCGTGGAAGTCAGAACGGCCGGTCGCTCGTCACGAGCATCCGGATTTTCAGGATCGCGCCCTTGACCGGGGGCGCGCCCTCGATGTCGAGGTCGATCGGGTCGAGCCCCTCGATCTCGACGTCGGCGACCGTCTCGCCGAGCATGCGATCGGCTTCGAGCGCGTCGTCGACCGCGACGAGCGCGAGATCGAAGCTCGCGTCGCGGGCCTCGTCGTCGGACTCCGACACGATCAGCTCGAGGTCGGCCCGCACCGCGAGCTCGTAGGTCCGCGGCGAAAGCTGGACGTCCTCGACCGTGACGCCTGCGTCGCGCAGCGTGGCGAACATGCGCCCGCCCGCCGGCACGGCGACGAGATCGCTCAGCGCCGAGACGTTGCGGCCGAAATCGGGATAGCCGATCGCCGCGAAGGCGGGCGCGAGCGCGTCCGACAGCGCGAGATAGGCGGACTGCGAGGCCGACGGCTTGCTCACCCGCGATCCTCGTTGGTGAAGGCCTCGGCGAGCGAGCGCGCCACGATCTCGGGCCACTCGGCCTCGAGCCCGCGCTCGACGCCCGCAATGTCGAGGCGCTTTCGCAGGCTCGTGAACTTGACCAGCGTGAACATGACGATCCGGTCGGCTTTCTTGGGCTGGCGCTTGAGCTTGATGATCGATCGGACACGCCCGCTCTTGGCGTTCCTCCGCGCCCGCACGACCGCGAGAAAGGTCCCGGGGCGAAGGAGGGACGGCACGAGATCGAAGTCGCCAAACCGGCTCTCGACTTCGAGCGGCTTCATCTTTCGCCCCCCGAGGCGGGGAACATTCTCGGTCGGGATCCAGAGAAACTTCGAGCCTTTGACGGGCCGGATCGTCCCGCCGCTCTCGAAAGCCGCGAGGATCCGGGGCGCCTTGGTGTAGATGAAGGCCGCCGGCGAGAGCGTCTTCACGCCAGGCCGCGGATAGACGAGGCCGCGAACCGTCTTGGCGAGCTTCGGGTCCAGACCCGACGACTGGACATGCGCGCGATACCGATCGCGGCCGACGCCTGCGCCGATGCCAGCAGCCTTCATCAGGCCGGTCTCGGCGACCGCGAGCTTTCCCTCGTAGAATTCCTTCAGGTTGAAGTAGCGGCCATCGAAGAACGCATCGGCCCGGAGCGAGACCATCTCAGACCGGCTCCGCGACGCAGGTCCAGATCCGGCGAAGCGCGTCCTCGCGCTTGGGATCGCCGATGATGCGGTAGGACTGTGTCACGGCGCCCGTGGCGTCGAGCAGGTCGAAAGAGCCGTCGCGCAGAGGCTTTTCGATCTCGGAGACCCGGACGTCGATCCGCATCGTCGTGACCGACACCCGCGAGGACCCGATGTCGAGATCGGCGTCGGGCGAGAACACCATGACCTTGCAGGCCGCGCCGCCCGGCGTGAGCGGCGCGCGATAGGACGCCGGCGCGCCAAGCACGAAGGCCGCGTCGACGGCGAGGTCGGCGAGGTCCTGTCGCATGGGCTGCGTCCTGTCAAAACGACAGGGCCGCCCTGAGGCGGCCCTGTCGAGGTCTTACTTCGCGGCCTTGGCGACCGCGGCGGCCGAAGGCGGCGAGGTTTCGCCGGAGACCGGGCCGGCCGGCGGCGAGAACAGCGGGTCGCCGCTCGCCACGCCGTCCTCGTCGGGGTCGACCGCGCCCTTGCGGAACGCGGCTCCGGTCGCGAGGAGGCGCTTCTCCTCGGCCGCGTCCTTGACCTCGAACTCTTCGCCCGGGACGACGGCCTTGCGCTTGCCGTCGAGAACCATCTGGATCGTGTGGCGCGCGATCAGCTTTCCCATCAGAGCACCTTTGCGGAAAGAGTGGCGTTGATGCGGTACGGCACCACGATCGGGGCCGACTGCATCAGCATGTAGCGGACCGCCGGATCGGGCTGGGTCCAGCTCTTCTGGAAGTAGTCGCGGACCTGGAACCCGCACTCCTCGTCCTTGATGACGCCGAAGTGCCGGACGCCTTCGAGGTCGGGCGACACCAGCAGCAGATAGTCGTCCGGCAAGTACTTTCGGGTGACGCCGGCGTCGTCGACGTAGCTGTCGGCGTAGATCCAGATCTGGAAGTCTCCGATCGTTCCCTTGTAGGTCGCGCCGAGCTTCGCCGACTGGGCCCCGAGTTCGAGCGCGGAGCCCGGCGAATAGCGGTTGTCCTGCAGCAGCTCCTTGACGCCCTCGTTCTTCCGGAAGGCGCGCCAGACATTGTCCGCCATGTGGACCTCCGCCGCGCGCGCGCCGCTGACGCCGCGGATGAGGCTCGACCAGTCCTCGAGGTCTTCGAGCGGATCGGCGCCGGGATCGCTCCAGAGCGCCCCGCCCGACAGCGTGACGGTGAGCGAGGGGTCGCGGCCGAAGTCCACGACAGTCGTCGGATACTTCTCCCCCGAGATCGTGACCTGGCCGGTGCGCAGCACCGTCGAGGCCATCCATTCGAGGCGGCGGTTGATCATACGGATCTGGTCTTCCGAATTGGCCGCGATCTGGAGAAGACGCGTCTGCATCGGGTCGAGCGGGCCGGCGATCGCCTGGCCGGGACGGCGACGCACCGCCTTGCCGTCCTCAAGGACGCGCTTGTCCTTGATGTAGGCGGGGCGGAACGACTTGGTGGCGTAGCCCTGCGAGCGCACGATCTGGCCTTCGACCAGCGGCGAGCAGAACGGCGCGAGGCGCGGCTTCTCGGTGAGGACGTCGAAATAGACCTCCTCCTGCAGCGACTGCGAGACTTCCGAGAAATAGCGGTTCACGAGATGGGTGCCGACGAGCGGATCGTCCTTCAGATCGTCGACGACGCGGTTGAGCACCGCGGGCGTATAGATATCGAGCGCCATTGTGTTTGCCTCAGCGGATGCTGTCGTGGATGAAGACGCCGACGTCGCGCAGCGCCTCGCGGGTGTTCGCGACCGTCTGTCCGGTCCCGAACGTCATCGCGCCGGCGTCGAAGCGCCCGCGGAAGTAGGCGACCGTCACCTTGTCGGCGGCGCTCGCGTCGCAGTCCTCGGCCAGCACCACGGCAGGGGTCTGCGAGCCGTCGTTCGCGGCCGACAGGCTCAGGATGTACTTGCCGCTCGCCGTGATCTTGCCGAGCAGCGCGCCGCGCTGGAGGTTCTGCCCGCTCGCCAGAGTGATGCGGGCGCTGTCGACCTCGCCGCAGACGAGGCCGTCGTCGGCCGAGACGGAGCCGTCGTTTCCGAAATATGCGGTCATGTCACGCGCTCCTCTTCTCGGCGGGCTTGCCGCGGTACATCGCCATCACGCCGCTCACGAGCGCTTCGGCGTCCCCGGCCGGGGCGTCGGGCTTGAGGCCCTTGTCCCGGCCTTCCATCGCCTCGCCGAGGCGCGAGGCCTTCGGCGACGCGGCGAGCATTTCCTTGGCCTCCTCGACCGAGATCTTGCCGTCGCCGGCCTTCGCGGCCAGCGAGCGGGCGAGCTTCTCGCGGCCGCGCGCTTCGGGCAGGTCGAACACGGCCATCACGGCCGCGACGCCCGTCGAGGCGGACGCCTTCGCCTTGCCCCTTCCGGCCTTGGCGTTCGCCTTGGCCTCGGTCTCGTCGTCGTCTTCGGTCGAGGCCTCTTCGTCGTCCTTGTCCTCGTCTTCCTCGTCGAGGATCGCCTTGATGCGGCCGAGCTTGTCGTCGGCCGCGGACTTGGTCTCCTCGTCGTCGCTCTCGGCCTCGGCCTCGAGCGCCGCGATCATTGCGGCGTCGATCTTCGACATCGCCTGTTCCTTTCTGGGCCGGGACGCCGCGCGCGAAGCCCCTGCCGCAGCGGGCGTCCCGGTTCCATCGGGGAGCGACAGGGAATTGAGGAGGGCGGCCGCGGCCGCCCGTTCGGTCAGGATCTCGTCGACGAGGCCGAGCGAGAGCGCGGAGCGCGCGGCGTCGGCGTGGTCGGCGAGGAAGTAGCGGGCGTCGAGCGCCTTGATCTGTTCGGCGGAAAGGCCGCGACCGCGCTCGACGACGGCCGAGAAACGGCCCGCGAGCTCGTCCACGTCGGCCTGCCAATGCTCGCGGGTTGCGTCGTCGAGCGGCTTCCAGGGCGCGCCCATGGTCTTTCCCGGCGCGCTCTCGATCGCCTCCACCCTGAGGCCCCAGTCCTTGAGCAGCTCGCTCTCGTCGACATGCACGATGACGACGCCGATCGATCCGATTTCGGCCTCGCGGCTCGCGAGAACGCGGTCGCAGGAGGCGGCGATCGAATAGGCGGCCGAACAGCAGAGGCTCGACACATGGGCCCAGATCGGCTTGCCGCCGTTGCGGGCCGAGCCCTCATGGATCTCGTCGCAGAGGTCGAAGTTTTCCGAGACGAGGCCGCCCGGCGAATCCTCGCGCAGCAGGATCGCCGAGACGCGCTCGTCGGCGCGGGCCGCGGCGATCGCGGCGCTGATCCCGCGATAGCCCGGAACCCACTCCTCGTTCCACCAGTCGTAGTAGCCCTTGGCCGTCAGGACGCCCGAGACGTCGATGACGGCGATCGGACCGCAGATCGCGAAGCCGGCTCCGAACGCGACCTCGCTCGCCCATTCGACCCGTGAGACCAGAGCCTCGGGCTTTTCCGGCGCAGCGTCGTCCTTGGCGAAACCGACGGCGCCGGCAAGCGCCGCGACCAGGCCGCGCGAGCGGCGGGGCCGCTCGGCCGCCATCAGGCGCGAGGCGTGCGCCCGCGCCGCGCGCGGCTCGAGCAGAAGCGCCCGTCCCGGCGTGCGCAGGGCGAGGTCGAGATCGGTCATCGCTGATCCGTGGGTTTAGGCGGTGAGGTGCTTGACCGCCCACATGACGGCTTCCTCGACCTTCGTCTTCGCGAGCGAGACCTCTCGGCTGGCGCCGAGCGCCGCGATGCGGTCATGGAACGCCAGCCCCATGTCCTTGATCTCCTGCATCGCGGCCTTTTCCTCGTCGGACAGGACGCGGTAGGCGTGGCGCATCGTGTTGTTCACGGTCCGCTCGTCGGACGTGCTGGGAACGGTCGTCATCTGGCTTTCCTCGTGGTCATGCGGCCGCACGGGCCTCTGGATCGCCCGGGCGGCGATCCTCCTCGTCTTCGCGACTGTCCTCGTCGGGCTGAGCACGCGCAGGCGCAGCCGCGGCCGCGTCGTCGCCGAGCGGCACGCCGGCCTCGCGGAACGCGTCCTGCTCGCGCTTGCGCTGCTGGAGCGTGAGGATCCAGTCGCCGCCCTGTTCGGCCGCCTCACGCTCATAGGTCGAGATCCCGCCCTTGATCCGCATGATCGCGGCATGGGCTTCCTTGACCGGATCGACATAGCCGCGGCCGGGACCGACCCATTCGGCCTGCGAATAGGCCGCGGGCTCGTCGTAGAAGTCGGGCGCGCCCGCCGGAAGCTCGACCTCGCCGGTGTCGATCGCGTCCTCGAGCCAAGCGGCATAGACCGGCTGGACGAAGCCCCAGACGATGACGGCCCGCAGGCGCTGGATCGTGCGCCAGGTCTCGTTCAGCGCAGCCCGCGCCGACGAGTAGTTCGTCGACGTCCAGTCCATCGAAAGCTGCTCGTAGGAGATGCCGAGCGAGGCGGCGAACCCCTGCAGGAACGCCTTCTGGAAGGCCGGATAGCCGGAGACCTGACGCGGCGTCGAGTTGAGGTCGAGCCGGTCGGACGGGAACATCGTGACGAAGCGGGCTTCGTCCATCTGCCGGCGGTCATTGTAGAACTTGACACGCTCGGAGTTGAACGCGCCCCAGTCCTGCTGGCCGGTATCGGACCCGAGCGCTTCGGCCGCGTATTCCGAGCCCATCTGCGTGTAGATCGCGCCGACGATCGAGCCGTTCAGCGCCGCGGCCTTGACCTCGGCCTCCGAATACTTCGCGAGCAGCCGCTGCTTGACGAGCGCCGCCACGAGGCGCGACACGCCGCGGCGCTGGCCGGGCCGGCGCTTCTCGAACAGGTGCAGGACCTTGGGCCGCTCCCAGTCCCCGAGCGTCTCGAAGCGCTCGATCCGCGTCCAGATGTTGCCTTTCGCGCCCGCGAACCAGTCCGACGGGTGGCCGTCGCGGAAATGATAGGCGACCGCCGCGCCGTTCTCGTCGCATTCGACGCCGCCGCGGATCTTGTCGTCGTCCGCGCGGTTGTTCGGGTTCGACAGTCGGTCGGCGTCGACCATCTGGACCGCGGTCGAGAACGGCCATCCGGCCTTGGGGAGCCAGCGCAGCACCGCGCAGGCCTCGCCGGTCGCCACCAGCTCGCGCGCCGCGAGCCCGAAGAGCCCCACAACGGGCAGCGCGCGCTCGGCGTCCGCCCGGAACGTCGGATCCTGGGCGTATTTGCGCCACTTGGCCTCGATCCGGAGCGCGAGAGCGTCGGCCTCGGCCTGATCGATGCCGAGCGCGACGGCGTCGGGCTTGGCAGAAAGCCGGAACGTCGCGCCGACGGTCATGTCGACCATGCGGTCGACGGCGGCCTGCGCCCATCCGTCGTTGCGAACGAGGTCGCGGATGCGGGCGACCGAAAGGTCGCGCTCGTAGAGCCATTCGGCGTCGGGCGAGAGCAGCGGCGGCATCCAGCCGGCGACCGCCTGGGCGGCCATGTCGGCCGAATGATGCGATGCGCGCGGGATCGCGGCCATGGGGCGCGAGCCCGCCGGAACGCGCACGCGGGGCTTGGCGGGCGCCGCCGTCATCGCCCGAAGCCCGCATAGACCGGGCGGACCGGCGAGCGGTCGCCGGTGAGCCGGGCGAGCTCGGCCTTCAGCCGCAGGATCTCGGCGTCGATCTCGGCGAGGGTCGCGGTCGCGAACTCGGTCTGGACCTTGCCGTCGTAGCCGATCTTGGTCGCGCGCGAGGTCGTCAGCCGCGCGATCTTCTCCGCCTCGAGTGCGGCGATCAGCGCTTCGAGCTCGGCGACCGTGCGGGCCATCGTTTAGGCCTCAGCGGCCTTCGCGGCGCGGACCACGACGACGTCGTCGGCCGGAAACGACGCCTGCATGCGAGAGAGCCCTTCGCCCCACTGCGTCGTGACGAGGCCCGGATGGAGCGCCGTCACCTCCATCTCGTCGCCGCCCGCCTTCAGCTTGACGACGTCGCCGAGCGCGATCCTCACCTTCGACGGCGCGGCGTCGTCGGCCTTGAGCTTGGTCATGGCGGTCTCCTTCACTGGTTGAGGCTCGCAAGGTCGCCGAGCCCGGCGAAGACGGAGCCGCGGATGCGGGCCGGCTTCTGCGTCGGGGCCTCGGGGTCCGCCTGCGGCGGCGTTTCGGCTTGCGCCGGCGCGCTCGTGATCTCGCGCGTCGCCCCGGAGGCGTCGCCGAACATGCTGGCCTGGACGGGCGCGGACAGACGCGCGAGATCGGCCGCACGGGCCGCCCATCGCTCCTCGGTCCAGTTCCAGAGCCCGAGGAAATGCGTGCCCGCGAGGTTGTAGGTGCGGCAGTCGAGATAGTGGTTCTCGCCGTGGCGCTTCCAGCGCCGGCGCGGCTCGCCGGCGACCGTCTCAACGATCACGCTTTCGGCCACGAGCTGGCGAAAGTAGTCGTCCTCGAGATCGGCCGGGAAATGGCAGTAGCCGCGCGGGACCGACTGGCCGGCCTCGGCCTCCTTCAGCGCCCGCGACAGGTAGATCATGATCGCGGATTTCAGCGACCAGCCGCCCACGACCCAGACCTTGACGCCGTGACGCTTGGCCTTGCCGGTCGAAAGCCCCGACTTCTGCACCTCGGCGCTTTCGGCGCGGGCGATCGCGGGCTTGTTCCAGCCGTCGACGCCCTTGATCGCGATCGCGTTCGGGCGGCGCTTGACGAAGCTGTAGACGGCCTCGGCGTTGTAGCCGGAGTCCACCATCACGAGGTCGGGCTCGACCCGCGCGCCCGAGGGGAGCGTGATCCCGCGGTCGATCAGCGAGGCGAGCTTCGGCCAGGCGCCCTCGCCCGGCGCGTCGGTCTCGCCCGGCAGGAGCTGGGCGTCGATCGTCCAGCTCTCGCGGTCCGGCCCCCAGCCGACGGTCTCGACATAGATTCCGTAGCCCTGAACGTCGACGCCCATGGTGAAGGCGAGCGGACCGTGGGGCGCGCGACGGAGCCGGAAGTCGGCCTCGCGGCGGGCCGACAGCGTCTCCCATGCGACGAGCTCGTCCTGCGCGTCGAAGGGCCGGCCGAGGTCGACGTTCTCGAACTTCTTGAGCGCGACCGGATCGGAGCCGGCCGCGGCGTGCTTGGCCGCGAGCTCGTCCCATGTGTCGAGGAAGTTCATGACGCCCGTGATGGCGTAGCTCTTGATCGGCGACAGCATCTCGGCCGAGCGCGCGAGCCAGACCGCGAAGTCCTCGGGCGACAGGCTTTTCGCGGGGACCACGCCGTCGGCGTCCGGCGCGGTCGTGATCCAGCCGCCGATCGCGTTCATCTCGTCGCGGTCGCTCTGGCGAAGCTCGGTCTCGCAGCCCGGGCAGACGATGCGGGCGCGGAACGGCGCGCGCTCCTCGCGTACGACGTCCTCCCATTCGAAGTCGGTGCGCGTCAGGCAGGCCGGGCAGCCCATGTACCAGCGGCGCCGGTCGCCCGCCTGGTACTTTTTCTCGATCCGCGAGAAGCGCTTCCATGTCGGCGAGGAGCACACGAACTCCTTCGACAGGCCGAAGCGCTTGTACGTCTTGATGCGGCCGTCAGCGAGCGCGTCGGGATCGCCTTCCGAACGGCCGCCGCCCTTCGACACGACCTCCTCGGGCCATGCGTCGACGTCGTCCTTGAACATGTAGCGGATCGAGTGCTGGCGAAGGCCGGCGGCCGAGTTCGCGCCGGCGAGCAGGATGAAGCCGCCGCCGAAGACGACGCGGTCGCCCTTCGTGCCGGACCCGTCGCGCGACTTCTGCGGGCGGACCACGCCGCCGCGCTCCGGCGCGAGAACCGCGCAGTCGCGGATCATCGGATCGAATTTCTCGGTCTTCCAGTCCTTGGCGGCCTTGATGGTCGCCTGGACGTACATGGCCGGGCCCGGGACGCGGTGCATCATGTGGCCGAACCAGTTCTCGCCGCCGGCCGAGCCCGCCGACTGGGCGGGCTTCATGAGCGCGACCGTGTGGCAGGGATCCTCGGGCCCGAGCGCGTCCATGATCTCGACGAGATAGGGCATCGCGTCGTGGGTCCATTTGCCGGGCTGGCTCGAGGCCTCCGGCGACAGCACGCGGTGGCGAAGCGCCCAGTCGGAGACCGAGATCGGCGCGTCGGGACGGAGCGCGCGCGCCGACGCCCGGAGGAGGTCGGCGGCGCGCGAGAGGCGCGGGTCGATCTCGTCAAGCATCGGCGGGTTCGTCCGTGGTTTCGGGCTCGGAGGCGGCTTCCGCCTCGATCGTGGCGGCGAGATCGTCGAGGTCGTCGGCCGAGGCCGTCAGGGCCTTGCGGATCTCGTCGTCGATCAGCGCGCGGATGGCGCGCGGATCGCTGAGTTCGGACGCGCGCTGCGCGACGCGGGCGCCGACGGAGGCGAGGCGCGCGCGCGTCGCCTTGGCGGTCTCGGTCTGCGCGTGTTCGGCGGCGCGGCGGTCGATCAGGCGGCCGACGCGCTGCTCGTAGTTGAGCCGCTCGTTCTTGGCCGCCCAGTGCTCGCGTTCAACGCGGGCCGATCGGCCCTGCGTCTGGATCTCGTCCGGCACCAGCGTGGGCGACTGCGGAGCGCGGGGCTCGTCTTCGGCCGGCGCGACTTCGATCGGGGCCTGGCGCTTCAGCGGGTTCTGCTCGACGCCGCGCTTGGCGTCGGTCGCGGCGACGTCGACGAGGTGCATGCCGGGCCGGTTCGGGTCCGGCACCTTCACGAGCGGCCACTTCGACGCCGCCTGCTTGGAGACGCCTCGCAGGCGAGCGTATTCGGCGGCGGTGACGAGGCCAGACTGGCCGTCAACCTGCTGCGTCATCCGCGTCACCCATGTGGGGTCAACCCGGTCAACGATGTTGACCGGACCAATGGCTAGAGAACGTAAGCGCTAAAGCTCACCGCATTGCGTCAGAAGGCGGGGAAGGACCCGCCGGGGCTGGGTCGGGGCGGTCGGTTGACCGACCGACGATGAGGGTGAGCGACCGGATGGGCAAAGAAAAGCCCGCCTCGCCGGACCGAAGCGGGCGCACAACCCGATTTGATCGAAAAGAGGCCCTATTCCGTCCCCGCCGTCAAGCGGCTTTCAGCGCCCGTCTGTGGACATCGTAGCGATCCTCGTACTCCCGCAGGACACTGACATCGCACCACCTCGCCATGACGCCGTACTTCAGCAACGCCCAACACAGCGCGTGACGTGCCGCGCCGTTGCGCATCCGCTTCTCAGTTTCGACGTCTCGGAAGGTTCGACCGTCAACCACCACGTCAATGACGATCTCGAGGAACGGCCAGTCTCCACCCTTTCGCATGCGAGCCATCTCGTCGGCCCAAGGCTTGTACCGACTGGCGTGCGCCATCGCGACCCCGTCCGAGATCGGCCCCGCGGATCCACCTCCACCGCCTCGCTCCAACCCAAGTCCGCCGATCACCACGGCGCCGCAGATCGCGAGGTAGACGCGCTCGATCTCCTGCGCCGCCTGCGCCATGTCGCCCGTCACGGCCCGTTCATCGCAAAGCCGCTCAAAGCTCGTCTTGCGGTGCTGTCGTCGGGTATGCGGCGTACCCCTATCGACGCCCGAAAGCTTTGGTTGAAGATCGCGCCGCAACGCTCTTGCCTGACGATCATATTCCTTGACCGATCGAGCACGCGCCTCGCGCCCGTTCGCCGCCTTCGCCTCCACCCGCGCGCCAATCTCGTCGGCTTCGGCCTTGGCCTTGGCGATGGCAATCGCCGAGCGCTCGGCTGCGGCCGCCCTGTCCTCGGGCGAAGGCGCCGACCTCGGCCCCAAACCCTTTTTCGCCCGATGCACCTGCTCAAGCCGAGCCCGCCGAGCGCGCTTCTCGCGCCGGTCGGCCTTCGCCGCTTTGCCGTACCACCCCTTGGGCTTCTTCGCCGTCATCGCCATCCCCGCCTCTCGCCGCCTCAAGCCACCATCTCGTCGTCTTCGCCCTCGTCCGGCGGGTCGTGGTCCGGCAGGAACACGAAGATCGCCTTGCCGCTGAGAAGCACGCCGAAATCAGCCCCGCGCTCCCGGAACCAGGCGAACCAGCGCCCCGCCCGCTCGCCGTCGCTCGGCGTCGGCCGCAAGGTGTCGGCCAGCGTCTCGGCCGCCTCCCGAGCCTCCGGGTTCGCCGGCCGCCAGCCCACGCGGCTCTGCGCCAGCGTGATGGTCTTGCGAAGCTCGAAGCCCGTCACGCCGGCCTTGGCGCGCATCAGCTGCCCGGCCCACCAGATCTTGGTCAGCGGGTCGAACACCGCCGCCGTCGCGCCGGGCCGCGCCGCGCCACCGCCCGCCGCCTGCGCCTTCGCGGCCTCGACCGCCGGCTCCCAGCGCCGCCGCCGCAGGAAGGTCTCGCCGCTGATGGTGATCTTGCGGCGGTCGGCCTTCAGCGCGGCGAGAAACACCGGCGCGCCCGCCACCGCCTCGGCCCGGCTCTCGGGGTCGAGCGCCCGCATCGCCGCCTCGACCGACATGGCGTCGTCGGTCGGCGTCGTCGGCCAGATCGGCCGGAAGGCGGCGAGCCGCGCCTCCACGTCCCGCTCGTCGGCCTGCGCCGCCTCGCGCCGCGCTTCGGCGTCGCCCTCGTCCTCTCGCCCAGCCCCTTGCCTGTCCTGCCCGACAGCGCCCGCGCTCTCTCTCCCATTCGTTTTTTCAGGGGACGTTCTTATGCCCGCCCGCCCATGGAACGGGCGGGCCCCCGCCCGCTCATAGGGCGGGCGGGCCCGCCTCACCGGTGAGGCGGGGGGGTCGGCGTCCTCCACGTCGAGCACGACGCGATAGGCGTTGACCGAGGTCGCGCCGTCGTCGCGCAGCTGCGCCAGCCGTTCGATCCAGCCGAACTCTTCCAGCCGGTCGAGCGCGCGCTGCACGGTCGCGCGGCCGCATCCGAGCTGCTCGGCCATGGTGGCCTGGCTGCGATAGCACCAGCCGCTATTGTCGCTGTGCGTGCCGAGCAGCCCCAGCACCTTCAGGTCGTAGCGTCCGTCCAGCCGCGGGTCGCAGATCGCGCCCGCCGGGATCACCGAATAACGCGGCCCGCTCATGCTCGTCCCCTGCGTCTGAAGTCGTCCGGCGCGATCAGCACCGCCGGCAGTCCCGCGGCCTCGGCGTAGGCCGCCGCCGCGCGGCGCGCGCCTTCCCCGCCCACGAGGCCGAGCAGCTCGGCGACGCTCTCGGGCGTCATCCTGGTGAGGCCGAGCAGCCAATAGGCGCCGGCGTCGACGAAGCCCTGCGTGCCGGGCCGCGCGATCGCGCGCGCCACGACGGCCGTGACGTCCGAGGGCGCGTAAGGCCCGCCGCCCGCGGCGAGGATCGCGAACTCCGGCAGGCCGGCATGGCTCGGCGCCGGGGCGCGGGCCGCAGGCTTCGGCTTGCCCGCCGCCATGCGTTTCAACGCGGCCTTGCGGCGGGCCGCCATCTCCTCGCGGGTCTCGGGCCCGTCCAGCGAATAGCCGGCGTATGCGGGCGCGCTCACGAAAACCCTCGCTCGGCCCAGCGCACCCGCGCGACGCTGACCGTGACGTAGCCGTCCAGCTGGAACGGCGGCCGCAGCCCTTTCACCGAATAGCGCCGCGGCGGATGCAGCGTGCGGAATCGGCGACGCATCGGCTCGATCGACAGGATCGCGCGCACCGCGCTGGAGATCTTTCGGCGGCGGATCGTGGTCATGATCCGCCCTCGAGCGGCTCGCCGCCGAAGAGCGCGCCCTGCCCGAGCACGACGCGGTCGAGCATCAAGAGGCGCGTGTCGCCCTCGGCCGTCGGCCCGTCCCAGACGTACCAGGCGTGCAGCGCCGGCTGCGCGCCCTGCCCCGTGAAGTCGAGCCGCCAGCGCATCAGATAGACGCGCGCCGGCGGCCGCCGCGACCAGAGCGGGCCGAGCCCGCCCGCCCCGCACCAGTTGAACGGCATCAGCAGCGCCATGTAGTCGACGCCGAGCCTGTCGAGCGCATGGCCGATCCAGCGCGCCTTGCCGTGGCCCCACGAGCTTTCGTGAAACGGCGGATTGGTGACGATTGCGTGCGCCGGCGGCGCGGCGAAGTCAAAGAACGAGCGCACGGTCGCGCCGCAGCCGCGGTCCACAAGATCGCTCGCGACGACGTCGAGGCCGAAGGCGGCGAACACGCGCAACATCGCGCCGTCGCCCGCCGCCGGCTCCCAGATTTTTCGGCCGCGCAGCCGGTCGATCTCGGCGGCGCAGAACGCTTCCGTCGCCTCCGCGGGCGTCGGCTCGAACCCGTCCTTTTTGCGCGGGCGCTCCGCCACCTTGGCGTATTCGCCAGTCTCCTCGTCGCGCACTGCGACGGGCCTCGCCGTCTTGCCGGTCGCGCGGAACAGCCCGCGTGCGGAGGGGGCCTTCATTCCGCGGCCTCCGCGAACAGCGTCCCGGCGCCGCGCGCGCGGTCGATCGCGCGAGCTGCTGCAGGATTGATCCAGAGAACTTCCGTCCGCTCGCGCGCGCCGTCGGCGAAAGCCGCCCGTTCGATCCGCCGCCAGCCGGCGAGCGCCTCGTCATAGAGCGCGGCCGGATAGCCGCAAAGCACCACCATGCCAGCGAGGCCGAGGAGCTGCTGCAGCAGGGCCGCATGGTCCTCGCGCGTGAGTTCGTGGCGATACATTCGCCAGCGGAAGTCATGCGGGTTCCCCCGCGCGCGCGTCTCTGGAAGGTATGGCGGATCAAGGAAGAACAGCGTGTCCGCCCGGTCGTGCTGGACGATGAGCTCGCGCGCGTCGCGGCTCTCGATCACGACGCCGGCGAGCCGCGCCGTCATCGCCGCGAGTGCGTCCGGATAGTTCATCCAGTCGAACGCCGGCGTCGTGCCGCTGCGATGCGCGTTTGAGCGGAACCCGGTCGAGCGGTGGCCCTTGGCCTGGCTCGCATGAGCGTTCGAGCCGAACCCCATGAAGGAGCGGATGACGAGCCGCCGGGCCCGCTCGATCGGCTCTTCGGTCGCCTCATAGGCCTCGCGGAACTCGGTCCGCGCGAAGGGGGTGAGCCGCAGGCGCCGCTCGAGCTCGGCCGCGCTCGCGGGCTCGCGCAGCACGCGAAACAGCCCCACCACCTCGTCGTCGAGATCGTTGTAGATCTCGGCGTAGGACGACTCCTTGCGCAGCAGCACCGAGGCCGCGCCGCCGAACGGCTCGACATAGACCCGATGCGGCGGCAGATGGGCGATGATCCAGGGCGCGAGCAGCCACTTGCCGCCATGCCAGCGCAACGCGGGCCGTGCGGGCGCGCTCACTTGCCGTACCCCGCCGGCCAGACATAGGGCTTGCCCTTCGGCGCCGCCGTCACGGGCTTCCCAGAAGGGCTCTTGGACGGCGCGCTCTTGGCCTTCGGCGCGGCCTCGACCTTCGCGCCGCCAAGCCGCGCCAGCGCCTCGGCCGCGCGCGCGACGAGGTCCTGCGCCAGCCGGTCGACCGCAAGGTCGCGCTCGCGCCGTGCGTGATCGCGGTCGGCGATCGCCTCGCTCGCGCTCCGGCGCGCCGCCGCGAGCTCGGCTTCGAGCCGCGTGACCTCGCCCAAAACCTCGCTCTCGCGCCCGGGCGTAGACGCCGCCGCGGCGAGCCGGGTCTTGAGGTCGGAGATCGTCGCCTCGAGCGCCGCCACGCGCCGCTCGTGCCGCGCGGCGGCGTTGGCCTGGCTGAGCGCCTTAAACTCCGCAGCCTCCTCGGCCTGCCGCTTTAGCGCCGCCACCTCGCCGTTAAGCCGGGCGGTCTCGGTCTCGGCCGCGAGCAGCGCCGCCTTGCTCTGGCCAAGCGCGGCTTCGAGATCGGCGATCCGCCTGCCCTGCGCCGGGTCGGCCTTCGGGGCGCTTTTCAGCGCGAGCGTCGCCTCGAGCCGCGCGATCGTGGCCGAGAGATCGCGCAAGCGCTCCGCCGCCTTCGCCTCCGCAGCGATGAGCCGCGCAGCCGGAACCATCTCGCCGCCGGCCGCCATCCGCGCCGTACGGTCCTTGGCGCGGGCCTGCGTCTCCGAAAGCGATCCCGGCGCCGCCAGCCGGTCATAGGGCGTGCCGCTGAGCCGGGTCATTCCGCGGCCTCGCGAAGCGCCTGAGGCCAATGCATGGCGATCCGGCCGCCGAGCCAGCGGACGGCGTAGACGGCTTTCGAATTGCCGAAGACCTTGTATTGCGGCCCGTCCGCCGCCGGCTTGCCGCGATAGACGATCGCGGCGTGGTCGTCGGCGAACCCCTGCAGACGCGCGCATTCGACGGGCGTCAGGCGGCGGACACCGGAGGCCGAACCGACCGAATGGGCTGCGCCAGTATCGAGGGTCGGAGCGCACTCCTCCAAAACGTTAAAACCTGCGTCTCGGAGACGCTCGCGCCCTTCTGCGTCAAGGCTCGGCGTCTTGGCTTCTCCGTCTCGAGCGGCATCGTTTCGAAGCCCCCAAGCTTGCGCGACGAAGGTGTGCGACGCGCCGCCGCCGGGCGTCCGGACTGTCGGAGCTAACCCATCCGACGAGACCTCAGGAACGGCGCCACCTTCACGACCGCGCAAGCTGAACGCGACGGCGTGCCGGCTGTCGGTCGACAGCGTGAACATCGGGTCGCCATCACGCCCGATGCCGTCCCCGGCCTTCAGATCGGTCGAGGAAGCTCCGGTCCGCTTTCCGCTCTCGGCGATCGGAATGCAGGCCAACGCCGGCGGGTGCCCTTCACCGGAGAGAGTGTGGCACGGGTCGCCAGGCCGAGGATTGCTGCGGTTCTCGCCGGACGTGATCTGCGTCGTGTCGAAGACGACCAGGTTCTCGTCGAGAGGATTGTTGCCGTGCCCGCCCGCCAGCAGCGGTTTGGCGATCAGTCCTCCGTCAAGGTCGAAGTCTGTCGTGCTGCTGCGAGAAGCGCGCGCGCCAAGAGTGGGGGCAAGGTCTTGCCCCGTTTCTCCGCGCGACGGAGGATGCCGGCGCAGGCCCGCGGGCTCAAAAAGAACCGCTGCGGGATCGGCCCCGCCTCCAAGATCGACGACAACGAACACACGGCGGCGTCGTTGGGCCAGTCCGAAATATTGAGCGTCGAGAACCCGCCATGCCGCCCGTGCCCGTGGCCCGGAAGCCAGACCCGCGTCGGGCCATCGGCCCCCGAACGGCTGAGGCAAGGCATCGTCTGCCCCGACAAGCGCTCCCAGGAAACAGCCGAAGGCGTTGTCGGCGGTGGAGAGGACGCCGGGGACGTTTTCCCAGACGGCCATGCGAAGAGATCGTCTTGCGGCGAGCGCATGGGCGAGGTCCACGTAAGCGAGGGAGAGGTTGCCGCGCGCGTCGGCGAGCGAGCGCCGCGCGCCCGCGACCGAGAACGCCTGGCACGGCGTCCCGCCGACGAGCAGATCGACCTCGGGCAGCGCGTCGACGTCGATCGTCGTGAAGTCGCCGAGGTTCGGAACGTGCGGCCAGTGATGGGCGAGCACGGCGGAGGGGAACGGCTCGATCTCGGAGAACGCCACCGGCGTCCAGCCGAGCGGCTCCCAGGCGACCGACGCCGCCTCGATCCCCGAGCAGACGGAGAGATACCGGATCAAAACGGCCTCCCCTCGAACAGCGGCCCGAGTGCCTGCGCCTGCGCGCGGCGGCGCTTCGGCCGGGCGCGCGCCACCAGCGCCCGCGCCCGGTCCTCGAACTCCCGCTTGAGCCGGGCCATCTCGGCCCGGAGGCTCGCGCGCCTGGCGTCCGCGGTCGCCGCCCGAGCCTCGGCCTCGGCCGCGCGCGCGGCCTCGAAATCCGCCCGCGCCCGCTCGAATACGAGCTCGGCGCGAAGGTCGCCGGGCCGCCGCTCATGGACCTTGCGGGCCTCGCCGAGCGCCCGCGCCGCCGCGTCGAGCGCCGCGCTCACGAGGCGACCTCTTCGATGTCGAAGCAGTCGGCGGGGTCCGGATCAGGCTTCGGCTGATCGACGTTGCGGCGCTGGACCGTGAAGCCGTAGACCGCGACCCACGGGTTCGCGTCCCAGGCGCCCGCGCCGTTGATGCGGTCCCAAAGCATCGCGTAAGCCGAACGAGCGTCTGGCGCCGCCCCGGTGAGCCCACGGCGCTCATCGATGACCGCGAACCATCCGTCTCTGCGTTGGGCGACGCCCTCCGCGATCGCGTCGGCTTCGCTGATGTCCTGAAGCCGCTCGACGCGAACCTCCGTCACCTCGAGCGTGAGACGGCTCGCCCAGCGCGGCATGTGGATTGCGGCGCGGTCCTTGATGCCGAGCCGCTCCTGCGTCGCCGCGTAGCGAATGCCGCACCAGAGCGGGACGCGCTCCGGATTGAGGTCGCGCGGCCGGCAGCCGTCATAGATCGAGCTGATCGACCAGGTCTCGCGCACCCAGAGATGGTCGCCGGGCTGGACCTTGGGATAGATCCGCGCCCATGAGCCTTCCTCTTCGCCGGCCCACGGCGCTTTCAGATACGGGCCGGGATGACCGGAAGGCGACGGGCCGCCGTCCACCCACGCGCGATGCCGGTTGAGATCGTCGAAAGCCCGTCCGAACGGCCAGCTGCCGCCGTTCCACAGCGTGTTCGAGCGGCTGAGCGCCCGCCGCGTCTGCGTCTTGGTCCCGTCGAGCAGCGCGCGGACCATCGGGCCCTTGAACAGGATCGAGTGGACGCTCATCGCCGCCCCCGGATCGCCGCGGCCAGCCCTGCCGCGTTTTTGAAAAGTTGTGCGATATCAACGTGTTTCACCGAATGTCTCCCGTGAAACAACCCAGCCCCGCAGCCGCTGCGGTCCGCACATGGCTAGTGACGGCGACATTCGCGGCCGCGACCTCGTGAGGGTCGGCGCCCGCGCGCGCGGTCGCGTCATGCGGGTGGAGATCGAGGAAGCCGCAGAGCCGGAAGAACGCGTCGGTCGAGACCGCCCGCCCCTGCTCGGCGCGCACGAAGGTGGCGGGCGAGAGCGCGACGCGGGCCGCCGCGTCGCGGATCGCGATACGGTCGACCTCGCGCTTGATCACGAGGCCGACGGCGAGGTGCCACCAGGCGACAGGCCCGGCGACCGCGCGCGGCGGCCGGGCGAGCTCGCGGAGCGGCGCGAGGGTCACGGGGTCGACCTTCAGCACGGCGCAGAGCGCGAGATGCGGGTCGGCCGAGAGCGCCCGCCGCGCGATCGCGCGGGCGAGGTGGCGCACGCCGATCCCGTCGGCGAGGCACACCGCCCGCGCCGCCGCGTCGTTCGGCGCCAGCCTCTCGGTCAGCGCGCCGAGCTTGGCGCGTTGACCGGCGGAAAAGCCCTCGGCCGCCGACATGGTCAGAGACCCGTCAAACGGGCTTCGGGCACGCCCTCGAAGGTCGGCAGGGCCGTTTCTTTGCCCGCCCGCTCAAGGTCGTTCTGAACCTGCTCGCGCAGCCAGAATTCCCAGCGATAAAGCTGGTAGAACCACTTGATGTCGCCGCCGCCGAGACGGTAGCGCAGCCGAGCGGGAATGCGGACCGCCTCGCCGTCCACGAAGGCCGGCACAGCCACCATAAAGATGCCCGGAATTGTGACCTTCTGGCCGTTGCCGTTCTGGTGCTCTTCTGCGAACTCGACCGTACGCTCGCCCGAGGACAGCCGCTCCTGCCGCTTCACACGCTGGCCGACATACACTTCGAGGTCCCGCGACAGCGCGAGAACTTCGGACGGCGTGCCGAAGGTCTCCTTGAACAGGCCCTCGAACTCCTGCCGCTCGCCATCGAACGGGGCGGAGAGCTCGGCCGCGTGCTCCTCGAGAAAGGCCGCGAACTCGCGCTGACCCATAGCCACGCCGTCATTGGCCTGCCACGCCTTGAGCTCCTCGGTGATCGGGAACTCGTAGACGACCGTGTGCCGGCCGTGGCGCGGCGCGTGGTCCTGCTTGTGATAGTCGACCACGCCGGTGAGCTTGGGGGTCGGCCAACGCGTTTCAGCGAAGATCGCGCTGTCCTCGTCCTTGTGCCGGTTCATCAGCGCGATGAACGAGGCGAGCGTCAGCACCAGCGCCTTGCCCTCGCGGGCCCGCGGCTCCTGCCGAAACTCCTCGATCGTCGGCCGCAGCGAGGTGAGGCGCTGCGAGCGCGGCTCGTAGAGGGTCGGGACCGCCGGCGGCAGGCCAGGACCAAGGCCGTCGGTCGGGATGGTCAGCAGCTGGGCGTGGTCGGCCGCCTGCGCCAGCTTGGCGATGGCTTCGACCGCCGAGGCGGTCTTCGGAAGGTCGTCGGGCAGTTCCGTTCTCTGCGCCATCGGGCGCTCCTTTCTCTCAGGGGAAGCGGAGGACGAGCGCGCAATCAGGCGCGGTCGGCGGCGGGCTCAGCGCGCGGCGCCGTCGCGTCTCGGGGCGCGCCCCACATGTCCATCTGGCTTGGATGCTGCGTGGACAGCGCGCCTTCGAACGCCCAGAACGGCGTCCGGGCGAAGGCTTTGTCCTCTGGCAGCTTGCACTTGATCGCGGGCAGCACGTCGATCCGGTCCTGATCGCACGCGACCTCGACCGTGAGCGTGATGACGGCCTTGCCCTTGCCGCCCGGCAGCGCCTGAAGCGTCTCGACCGTCGTCGCGAGCGCTTCGTTGAGCTTCTCGGCGACGACGCCGCGCTGCAGGATGCCGACCAGTTCGAGAAAGTTTCGGATCGGACGTGACGTCATCATCAGGCTCCGGCGTTCTGGCGGGCGAGCGCCCGCGCTTGTGGAAGGGCGGCGAGCACGCCGAGCGGCGGCAGGCCGAGGCGGCGTGCGAGGACGAGCGCGGCGCCGTCGCAGGCGCGCGCCTCGCCGCGCAGCAGGGGCGCGAGATCCGCAGGGGCGACGGCGGCGAGGCTGGCGATCCCCATCCCCGTCCTCGCCGCCGTCTCCGGCGAACGCTCCAGCGCGCCGTTCGAAATGTCAGATGCCGCGCTCACGCCGAAGGCTCCGCGGCCCGCAGCGCGAGCGCGAGCTCGGCCATCGCCGCCTGCAGCTTGTGATGGGCCGGCACCGTCGAGATCCCGGCGCGCACGCGCCGCGCGATCTCGGCCTTGCAGAGCGCGCCGGCGCGCACGAGGTTCGAGATCCGGTCGCGCGGCTTGAAGCTATCGGGCTCCCACGGCCAAACGAGCGCCTGCCCGTCCGGCCCAAGCGGCGCGGGCCCGTCGGTCCCGTGGTGGAGATAGATGCGCGCGGCCGCGAGCAGCGAGCCGTTGCGATGCCGATCGTCGTGCGCGGCCGAATAGCCTTCGCCCGCGACCTGGCGCTCGCGCTCGGCCGCAATCATCTCGCGGGCGCGCAGCCCGGCCTCGCGCGGGGTCATTGCGGCGCGTCCAGATTGAGCGCGACGATGAGGCGCTCGAGCTCGCCGATCGCGTCGCGGGCCTCGCGGGTGATCGCGCGGCGCTCGGCCTCGTCGATCGCCCCGTCGGACAGCGCGTCGGCGAAGGCGGCGTTGACCTCGTGGGTCTCCTTCATCACCCGGGCGAAGCGCTGCGCGGGCGTGAGCTGCGCGCCGGCCTCCACCTTGACGAGGGTGAAGCCGAGCAGTCCGGCGAGCGCGCGCGAGACCACGGGCTCGCCGATCTCGGCCTCGAGGTCGGCGACGACGTCGATCGGCGCGAAGTTCGGCGCGTCTTCCAGAGCGCCGTAGCGCGACAGCGCCTGGTGGCTGACGCGGGTGGAGGCGGCCGCCGCCTCCTGGCCGCCGCAGCGCTTCACGAGCGCGCGGGTTTCGGCCTTCAGCGCAAGGTAGTCGCGCTCGGGGAGCTGGCGCGCGCCGGTCATGCGCAATCCTTTTGCGTTTGCTCAGTGACGGGCGCCCCCTGCGGCGCCACAACCTTGGCGACACGGAGGGTTGCGCGGTGACGACGAGGCGAAAGACGGGCGGGGCCGAAGCCCCGCCCGCAAGTGAGGGAGGAAACGCCAGGCACGCCCTCACGGGCCTCGGAAAACGGGGTCATGCCGCGGCCTCGGTCGGAGGCGCGGGCGCAGGCGTAAAAAACCAGGCGTCGTCCCACTCGACGTCGCGCCCCTGCGCCGCCTCTCGGATCGCCGCCATCTGCGGAAGATCAGGATGAAGATCTCCGCTCTCCCAACGCGACACGGTCGCCTGCGTCGTCCCCGCAATCACTGCGAGATCGGACTGCGACACGCGGAGGCGTTTCCGGATGGCCGAGATTACGTTCATGGCCGATCCTTATACGCATTCGTATCAACTCCGACAAGCGGAATATGCGCGAGCGTATTGGACGGCAGTTATTCCCATACGTATGTCGAGAGCATGGACGTGCGCCAAACACTCAACTGGATTCTGAAGGAAACCGGCTGGAAGCAGGATCGCCTGGCCGTTGAGCTCGAGGCCACGCAGGCGACGGTCTCCCGGTGGCTGGCCGGCAGCGACCCTCGCGGCGAGAAGCGGGACAGGATCCGCGCGCTAGAGCAAAGGCTGCGCGGCGAGGACAAGATGGCGGCCGCGATAGAACTGGCGTCGAAGCTCGTCGCCGCGCCGCTCATCTCGTGGGTGAGCGCCTCCGGCCTCGCGATCCCCGACGCCGTGCTCGACGGCGACGATCATCCGCTGGCCTACGCCATGGGTCTCGATCCAAAGGGCGACTGGATCGCGCTGAGCGTGGACGGCACGTCGATGGATCGAATTTCGCCGCCCGAGTCGATCATCTTCGTCAACCGCAAGGATCGGACGCTTGTCGCGAACGCTTGCTACGTGGTGGCGACCGAGGACGGCGAAGCGTCCTATAAGCGATTTCGACCAAACCCCGATCGCTGGGAGCCCGTCTCGACGTTCGAGCATCCGACGCTGTATGCTGATCAGGGGTTGAGCCCCAAAATCGTCGGACGAGTGAAGCTGACGACGCTGTTGATGTAGGCCAACGGGGGGCCGGGCGTGGCGGAGAGCGGGCGGAGATACGTGATCAAGCCGGGATGGGGCGCAGGGCGGACCATCTTCGCCAGCCTCTTCATGGCCTGGGGCTTCATCGGTTTCGCATGGCTCATGGCCGAGACTTGGCTACGGCTGATCAGCACGACAAGCGCCGGCGTCGGCGTCGGAACAAGCAGCTTCATCGCGGCCCTTGCGCTGGTCTGGATCGGCGGAATGGTGCTTTTCGGTGTGGGCGCCCTCATGTTCGTGGCGCCGTCCGACATGGTGGAGATCGGCGGCCATCAGCAGCCGGCGCAGTCGCCTCCGCGTCCGCCATTACCGCGAACGGCTTGGCAAGAAGAGGACGATCGCCGCCGGGAGAGCGAGGCACGCGCAGCCCGTATGAGCGTCGACTCCGCCATCAGATAATACGTTTGCGTATTTTCTGATTGCCACCCTTATACGCATGTGTATAAATGGCTCCATCAACCGCTGATGGAGCCGCCGATGTCTCTCTGCCTGTCGCCTGCGCCGCGCGCCAAGGAAGTCCGCGCGCCCGGCTCCCCCGCCGTCACCCTCGCCGACATGGTCGAGGCCGCCCGCACGGCGATCTTCCGCCGCGGCGAGCTGCACGAGAGCGACCTCGAGCTCGCCGGCTTCACCAAGGCCGAGATCGCCGAGCACCGCGAGACCGTGCTGGCGCGCCTGCGCCGCGAGGCCCGGAGGCTCGACGCGTGAGCGCGGCGATCACGCCCGTTGGCGCCGGCGCTGTGGGCTGCGACGCCCTTGCGGCGCTTGCGGTCAACGCCGCGGCCGAGGGCCTGCGCGCCGCCCGTGAGGGCCAACGCTTCGCCGCCGTGAGCGCCGCGCTCGCGCTTGACGAGGTCGCCGCCCTTCCGCGTCTCGACCTCGCGCCGCTCGCCCGCCGCTCCGCGGCCGAGATCCGGGCCGCGCTCGGCCACTCGACCCCGCGGCCCCGCAACGCGCTGCGCCGCGCCATCCTGCGCGCCATGCACCCAGTCCATGTAGCCGCCGCGGGCCTCGCCCCGGCCCGCATTTGGCGCGCGCATGGGGAGGTCGCGCATGTCTGAGCGTTTCGTCTGCCGATCCTGCGACGGCCTCGGCGCCCGCCTTGTCCGCGAGGCCGGCGAAGTCACCTTCGCGCCCTGCGCTTGTCAGGCGCCCGCGGCCCGGCCGCGGCTCGCGGCCTCCGCTCCGCATCCGTCCGTCTTCGCGCTCCGCCGCCCGGCGCCGCGCCTCACCCTCGTGAAGGGCTTTTGAGCCATGCTGCAGACCCTCGCCCGCCCCATCGTCGCCAAGCCGAGCGGCCTCGTCGCCGACCCCGTCGACGTCGCGCTTGGCGCGCGCATCCGCGTCGCCCGCAAGCTCTCCGGTTTCTCTCAGGAGAAGCTTGCCGCCGAGATCGGCGTCACGTTCCAGCAGCTGCAGAAATACGAAAAGGGCGTGAACCGCTGCGGCCCGAGCAGGTTGACTGCGATCGCGCGAAGCTGCGGCCGCCCGATCGAATGGTTCTACGGGGACGCCGAAACCGCGGCCAAGGACGGAAGCGACGCCGTCATTTTCACTCTGGTCGCGAGCGACCCGGCGCTGATCCGCGACGTCGCGGCGCTCAGCATGAAGCACAGGGCGCTGGTCAAGAACCTCGTCGCGGCGCTCGCCGGCCAGGAGCGCGCGGCGTGAACTCGGCGGTCAACTCGCCCTCGCACTACCGCCGCGGCGGCTTCGAGCTCGCCCAGGTGATCGACGCCTTCGAGCTCGACCGCTGGGAGACGCAGGCCGCGCAATATCTCTTCCGCGCCAAGCACAAGGACGGCGGCGCCCATGAGGCGCAGGACCTCGCCAAGACGATCGCCTTCCTGATCCACGCGCTGACGCTGAAGTCGCCCGAAACGCTTGAGCGGTTCGAGGCCTTTGGCTTCCAGCTCACGCGCGGCGTGAAGTCCGACGGCGCATCGATCGACCGGCCGTCGCACGAGCCCGGCCCAGCCATCACGCTTGCGGAGGCGCTGAAGCGCGTGCCCGCGGAGGACTTCGACGGCGACGCCACGACAGCCGTGATGAACGCCCGCCGCGGCCAGCTCTGGCTGGGAAGCTCTGGCGCCGCGCTCGACATCGTCCTCGCCGATCTCGACCCCGACGCGCCGATCGTCGCCGCGCTGCGCAAGGCCGCCGACCGTATTCACGCGGGAGCCGCCGCATGACGTCGCGCTACGACATCCTCGTCGAGGAGGCCCGCAAGCTTCTCGCCGGCCACGTCTGGGAGAAGGCCGCGGCGCGGCGGGTCATGAAGGACCTGACCGAAAGCCTCGCCTTCATGCTCGAGCATCCGCGCGTCGTCTCGCCCGACGGCGAGAAGGTCTATTCGAAGGACGATTACGACCTCTGCGACCGCGAGAACGAGAACCTCCGGGCCCATCTCGCTTACGCCGTCGAGCGGCTTGGCGAGGCCGATCGCAAGGCGCTCGCCGCGCGCATGAACGGCTCGATCGAAACGGGCGGCGTGGTCGAGGACTCGACCGAGGAGGAGCGCGAGGAGCTGCTGCGCGCGGTCCTGCTGCTCAAGCGCTGCGCCGACCACATGGAGAAGGCGATCCATGGCCGCACGAACGACCGGTGGGCCGGCTTCGCCGACAGCCTCGTCAACCAGGCCCGGGGCTTCGAGCCGATCCTGTTGCCGACGCTCGCCGAGCTGCGCGGGGAGTCGGCGCGATGACCCGCTCCGAAGCGACCGAGGCCCTGCGGGGCCTCAACGTCACCCTCGGCGTCGTCGCCGGCTTGATCCGCGAGCATCGCGACACGCTCGACCGGTTCTTCGCCGAGCAGCGCAGCATGGACAGCGTCGGCGCGATCCTCGACCCGACGCTCTTCAACTCGTCCGAGCGCCGCGCGACCGAGCAGATCCTCACGCCGATCTATCGCGCGGCCCAAACCTTCCTCGAAACCTACGACCGACAGAGCGCAAGCGCCCGCCAGGCGCTGGCGAAGGTCGGCGACCGCCCGGAGGTCCGATGACCCTCGAACATCAGCAGAAGCTCGCCCGCCGCAATCCGTGCTTCGCGCCGGAGGAGTGCGCCAACACGGCGTTTGGTTGGCGGCTGCCTGCGCCCTTCGACGACGCCAGCGTGATGCTGACGCTCAACGTCGGCATGGAGTGAGCGGTGTTCTTCGGCGGCGCGCCCCTCTGGCACGCGAGCGTGGTCCTTTGGGACCGGCTCACCCGCCGTCCGAAGCCGGTGTCCAGTTGGACCCAAGCCGACCGCTCCCGCGCCGAGACCGTCGCGAGCAACGTCCTTGCGGGCGTCGGAATCCCCGATCGCACGCGTTCCGAAACCTTCGAGCTCGGCCTGCATGTGCGGCGGGAGACCACCGGCCAGGAACGGGACTCCGTCTTCAAGACGCCGCGCGGTCGCCGCGCCGCGTGGGTCCACGAGAGAGGCTGACAATGGCAGAACCTGTGACCGAGGGCGTGGAAGAAGAAGGCTGGGATTGGGCGCTGGTCGAGATCTTCGGCCATCGCAGCCATGCCGGACGAACGCGCGAGGAAGAGCGCTTCGGCGCCAAGCTCCTGCGGATCGACGTGCCGGTCGACGGCGACCCGACCGCGAACGGCTGGCGCACGCACTTTTACGGCGGGGCCTCGATCTTCTCGTTCACGCTCACCGACGAGGCGACGGTGATGCGCCAGAACCGGCCCTATCGGTCGCCTTCGCGACTGACGTTGCCCGCGCCCGAAGACGACGACTTCGACGGGGTCGACCATGTCTGACCCGCGCATGTCGCTCACCCTGAAGGACCGCACGCTGTTCGGGTCGAACCCGGACCGCGAGGCCGAACTCGGCCGCCGCGCGTTGCGCGCCGCCGAGGCCGACTATCTCGGCTGGCCGGCGCTGCCGGCCGAGCCCGCCCCGCCGAGCGACGCCCAATGGGCCGAAGAGGTCGCCGCCGGCGTCGCGGCGGACCTCAAGGCCCGCGCCGGAGGACGGCGGTGAGCGACCTGACCATCGACGAGAAGCTGAACGCAGCGCAGCGGCGCGCGCGCGAGCACACGCTCGAGAAGCATTACTTCGACGCCGCGCAGCCCTTCTTTCCTCGAGGCTTCACCGTCTATCGGCGCAACTCTGGCCACTGGGACGTGTCAGCCCGTCAATGTCCTGGACGGATCAGAGCCTGGCTTGAGGCGAACCCCGGCAGCAGCACGTCGGAGACTGAGGGCGAGGCGCGCGAACGCGCGTTCCGCATCCGTGGCGAACCGGGCGCTGTCGTCGTGTTTGACGAGCGGTGGAATCCGCACCGCCCTCATCCGCGCGAACCGCTTCGGTTCAGGTCGGTTGCGGCGGCGATGCTGTGGATCTCGGAAGAGATGATGCAGGATCCGCCCAATGTCTGACCAGAAGAGCTACGGCTTCCTCAACTTTTATGGCCTTGGGTTCGGCTTCTACAACGGTGTCCGGATCAACAAGGTCGAGCCCGGCACCAAGATCACGGATCCACTCACGCAAGAAACGGCCGTCGTTGAAGACGGCGGCGGCGTTTTGCTTGCCGACCAACTCTATGTCACGCCCACCACTTACGAGACGCTCAAAGAGAAAATTGACGAGCAGATGCCGGAGGCCGCCCATGGCTGACCGCACCTCGATCGAGTGGACCGACGCCAGCTGGAACCCGATCCGGGCCGTGCGCGCCGTCAAGTTGCCCGGCGCCGAGCCCGGCGATCTCGCGGAGATGAAGACCGGCTGGCACTGCGAGAAGGTCTCGCCCGGCTGCGCCAAATGCTACGCCGAGCCGATGAACCGCCGGCTTGGCACCGGCCTGCCCTACAAGCCCGGCCACCGCGGCGACGTCGATATCTTCGTTGACGAACGCGCGCTCGCCGCGCCGCTCAAATGGCGGCGCCCGCGCAAGATCTTCGTCGGCTCCATGACCGACCTCTTCGCCGACTTCGTCACCGACGAGATGCTCGACCGCGTCTTCGCCGTCATGGCGCTCTGCCCGCAGCATGTGTTCCAGCTGCTCACCAAGCGGCCGAAACGGATGCGCAACTATGTCCGCGCGCTCAACGCCCGAAACGATCTCGTCACGGCGTCGATCGAAGGGATTCAGATCCCGGGTCGCGGTTCTCGCCCCGACGTCCTGCTCGATCTGAAAACCGTGATTGGCCACGCGCCTCTCCCCAACGTCTGGCTCGGTTTTAGCGCCGAGGATCAGGAGCGGTTCGACGAGCGATGGACGGCGGTAAAACCGCTCGCGAAGGCGGGGTGGCTCACCTGGTGGTCGGCCGAGCCGCTGCTCGGGCCGGTCGACCCGAGCGCAGCAATCCCCGAGGTTCATCACCACCCGGACAACGTTCGCTCTCCTGCGCTTGACGCGTTGGTGCGGGCGGCCGCCACAATGATAGGCCCCGGCCTCCGCTGGGTCGTGACAGGAGGCGAGAGCGGCCCTGGAGCAAGGCCAATGCACCCCGACTGGGCCCGCTCCTTGCGCGATCGCTGCGCCGCCGCCGGCGTGCCCTTCCTTTTCAAGCAGTGGGGCGAATGGGCGCCGTCGACGCCCGAACAGGCCGCCGGCAATCCCCGGTCCGGCTGGCGATGCCTGGCCGGGCATCCCCACGTCGCGCGCCGCGAGGAGCTCTATCCAGAAGCCGGCGCGGCTTTCATCGAACGCGTCGGCAAGAAGGCAGCCGGCCGCACGCTCGACGGCGTGATCCACGACGCCTATCCGGAGCCCAGCGTATGAGCGCCGCGGCAGTCATGCGCTATCGGGTCGATCCGGGCGACGTGCCGGCCGAGAAGGCGGCGCGGCGCATGGGCCTCACGCTCGCCGATTTTGAGACGCTTCTGCCGAAGTTGCTCTCCCGCGGCTTTCCCCCGGCGGACCCGACGACCGGAAACTACGACCTCGAGGCGATCGACGCCTGGCGCAAGCGTCGGAACCCGCATCTCTTCGCCATTGGCTTGACCGCCCCCGCCAGCGCGCGCGACGCTGATGACGTCGTGATGGCGCGGCTGGAGGCGGCGCGGCGTGGGTAACGTCAAGATCCCCTACTACGCCGTCATCAAGGGCCGGGGCTATTGGCAGCCGACCGCCAAGATGCGCGCGCTCGGCTTCAAGCTCGTATCCTGCGGCAAGGACGGGCCGGACGCATGGACGGTCGCCAAGCTCTGGGCCTCCAAATGGGAGGCGGTCCGCACCGGCCGCGAGCAGCCGCCGACCGCTCATCTCGACGCTAGGGTGACGCGCGACCAGGCCGAGAGCGCGATCGTCTGGCCGCCGAACACGGTCGGGTGGGCGTTCACGCGCTATCGCAAGACCAGCCAGTGGAGCGCGGTCAAGAAGCCCGCGACCCGCGACGACTGGTGGCGCGGATGGATGCGCATCAAGCCGTTCTTCGGCGACGTGCGCCCCTCCTCGATCCGCTTCGAGCAGATGGACGCCTGGCGCGTCTTCGTCGAGGAGAAGCACGGCCTGCGCGAAGCCCACCGCGCGATGAAGATCTGGCGCGCGCTCTGGAAGGTCATGGCCGCGATGAAGCTATGCGAGCGCGACGCCGACCCTTCGCTCGGCGTCCGCAACAGCGCCGCGAAAGGCCGCGCGGACACATGGTCTCATGGCGAGGCGGTGCGCCTCGTGAAGGCCTCGTGGCGCATGGGCCATTGCGGCCTCGCCGCCGCCCTAGCCGTCATGTGGGACACGCAGATGTCGCCGGTCGACGTCCGCCAGCTCAAGCGCTCGCAGCGGCGCGTGGACGGCTTCGGCGGGACGTTCTTCGTCACCGCCCGCGAAAAGACCGAAACGCCCGTGGGCGCCGTCCTGAGCCGCCGCGCGACCGCGATCCTCGACGCCTATATGGCGAGCCTCGGTTTCGAGCTTCACCCCGACGCGGAGATCTTCCGCACCCGCGCCGAGCCGACGGGCAAGGCCGGCGGCCGACCCTGGCCGTCGCGGCCCTTCACGAAGGACAAGCTCGCCGAGGATTTCCGCGAGGTCCGCACGGCGGTGTTCGGCGCGGCCGAGAATCGCAAGATGAGCGACATGCGCCGATCCGGCGCCGTCGAGGCGATCGCCGGCGACACGACGGCCGAGAAGCTCAGCCGCGCGATGGGCAACACGCTGTCGAATTCGAATCAGCTTTTCGAGACCTATGCGCCGATCGAGCTCGCGCCGCTCCGCGACGTCGCCAAGGCGCGCATCAAGGGCCGCATCAAACGCCGCGACGGCAACGCCTAAAGCCCGCCGCCGGAACGGAACGGGCTCAAAAAGTCTGAACTTGCTGGCTGGGAGAGTTTGAACTTTGGGCCCCGCTGTCACCGGGAACCCAAGAAGACGTTGGCGGGAGTGACGGGACTCGAACCCGCGGCCTCCGGCGTGACAGGCCGGCGCTCTAACCGACTGAGCTACACCCCCGAACCGGGGCTCGGCCCCGGAGAGAGGCCGGTTGGTACGGGAGCCGCCGGGGCGTGTCAAGCGGCCTTCGACGCATCGCGAAAGATGGCTCTCGGCGGCCGTGGAAATCGCTTTCCTTACATCCGTAAGTCGTGCCGGCGCAGGCGCTTGCGGGCGATCGGCGCCGCCGCCTCACGGCTCCCCTGCGCCGACCTCGTGTGTTCGACATGAAAACGAAAAGTCAGCGCGCACGCTTATCGACTTACGCCAAAATAACACGTCACTGATACTGACCATAATCCTGACGGCACCCTAGAATTCAATTGATCACAAGAGAGACGCAACAATCCATTACCGCTGGTTTACGTATTCCCACGTATATAAAGACAATATTGCGCAACTTATGCTGACGGCTTGTCCCCAACGCTCAAGGTGGTTGGCATGCGCAATAAAATGAAAATCAGCGCCGCTTGCGTCCTCACCCTGCTCTTCGCGGTCGACGGCGCGTTCGCCCAGTCCGCGCCGAACAATGTCGGGCGGGGCGGCCTTGCCCCTCAGAGCGCGAAAGCGGCGCCGCCTTTGCCCGTCACCGGCGCGCCGATGCCGGCCCCGATGGAGCAGGTGTTCGTGCCCGTCACGCCATGCCGTCTGCTCAACACTGCAGAGGCCGGCGCCGGCGGCGCCATCCAGGGGCTTCAGACCCGCACCTTCCAAGTGACGGGTTCGAGCGGCTTCGGGGCGCAGGGCGGGAACAGCGCAGGCTGCGGGGTGCCGGCCTCCGCGACGTCGGTCGCCATCGTGCTGAGGGCCTCGAACGGGTCGTCGTCCGGTTTCTTCACCGCGTTCGCGGCCGGAACTCCGAACCCCGGCGTGATCGCCCTCGCCTATCCGCAGAACACGACCGTGACCGGCAATCCCATTGTCGCCCTCGGGAACGGCGGGATGATGTCGATCTATTCGAAGCGGTATGCCCACGCCATCGCTGACGTCGTCGGCTACTATGCGCCTCAGATCCAAGTCTACATGAACTACGACGGCACCGCTTACGCCGCCACGACGCGCATCCTCGCGACGTCGAAGCTCGGAACGGGCTCCTATCAGATCGAAACAGACCGAAACCTGCAACTCTGTTCGGTTCACGTGAATATCGATGGCGGATATTACTATGCCAGCGCCTACCCGTCCGGCAACAGTATTTATGTTCAGACTTGGTCGATAAGCAACGGCACAGCGAGTCCTATCGATCTTTATCACAACGTCTCAGCGAAGTGCTGAGCGCCATTTGAGCCGCAGACGTCTGTGACGTCATCAGCGATTGTACGGCGGCGACGTCCTGGGCGTCGCCGCCGCGCCGTCATCCGGCCTCGCCTCGCGCCCGACGGTTTCTCTCCGGCACGCACGCTCGCCGGGGCGGCGCTCGGTCCGCCGCCAAATCCGGCCCGATCCCGATCTACGTACTTCCACAGATATTGCGCTTCAGCGTCGCGCTTTAGGCTTCGGCTTCAAACGCCGATCTGAAGAAAGAAGCGCAATGCGAAGCAGGCTAAAGATCACTGCGGCTTACGTCGCGGCGTTGCTCCTTGCGGTCTCAGGAGCGCTGGCCCAGGCTGCGCCCAACAACAACGGAAAAGACCGCCGTCCGGAGCCGAGCGCGGAGGCGGCTCCGCCGCTTCCAGTCGTGGGCGTGCCGACCCCGACGCCGATGGAGCAGGTCTTCGTCCCCGTCGCGCCCTGCCGGCTGCTGAACACCGCGGAGGCCGGCGCAGGCGGCGCCATACAGGGGCTTCAGACCCGAACCTTCCAGGTGACGGGCGCAGCCGGCTTCGAGACGCAGGGCGGCAAGGCAGGCGGTTGCGGCGTTCCGGCCTCGGCGACGTCGGTCGCCATTTTGCTGAGAGCCTCGAACGCGTCCTCGGCCGGCTTCTTCACGGCCTTTGCGGCCGGAACCCCGAACCCCGGCGTCATCGCGCTCGCATATCCACAGACCGCGACCGCGACCGGAAACCCCATCGTCGGCCTGGGCGACGGACGGATGGCGATCTATTCCAAGCGATACGCCCACGCCATCGCCGACGTCGTCGGCTACTACGCCCCCCAGATCGCGGCCTATATGGATTCCAACGGGACCGCATATCGGGCGACGACCCGGATCGTGTCGACGCAGCGGATCACCGCCGGCTTTTACAACATCGTCGTCGACCGGGACGTCACGGACTGCGTCGTCCAGGCCACGATTGCAGGAGGCCCATACCTCGCATCCGCCTCGGCGAACGGAAACACGATCACTGTTCAGACCTATACCCTCTTTGGGGGAAACGCGTCTCTGACGAGCCTCGTCTTCTATGTGTCGGCCCAGTGCTGAGAGCCGCATGTCGAACATCGGGGCCTGATCAAGCGCATCGCTCCGCGCGAGAGGCGGAGCGCGGCGCGGTCGAAGGCCAGAGAGGTCGCCTCCCTGCCGCTCAGCGTCGACAGGGCGCTCTGAAACGTTTCGGGGGCGATTTCGGGGGCTGGCCCGCCGGCGGCGGTCGCAGGCTCCCTGGAAGCGCCGTGGTGGGCGGTGACGGGCTCGAACCGCCGACCCTCTCGGTGTAAACGAGATGCTCTACCAACTGAGCTAACCGCCCGGCCGCGCGTGTCTGCTTCGCAGAAAACGCGGCGGAAGGCCATATGGCCTCGACGCCGCAGCAGGGCCGCCCCGCACGCAAAAGGGCGGAAGCGAGGGATCGCTTCCGCCCTTTTTCGACGACCGGGCCTTATCGGCCCGTCATCCGTGCGAACGTTCCGGGAGCCCGACAGGCCCCCGACCCCGTCCTCAGCCGTTGACGGCGTCCTTCAGGGCCTGGCCGGCCTTGAACTTCGGGGTCTTGGACGCCGGGATCTTGATGGTTTCGCCGGTGCGCAGGTTGCGGCCGACGCCGGCTGCGCGCTTGACGACCGCGAAGGTGCCGAAACCGACGAGGCGAACCTCGTCGCCCTTCTTCAGCGTCGCGATGATCGCGTCGAAGGTCGCGTCGACCGCCTTGGCGGCGTCGAGCTTGGTGAGGCCGGACTTGTCGGCGACGTCGGCGATCAGATCAGACTTGTTCATAGTGTCCTCCGTAAGAGCCACGGGACCCGACCGGAGTCGCGGGGCCGCAGGAATAAGGCGCGCACCCTTTAACGGAATCGCGGGAAGCGCAAGGACGAACCGGCGATTTTCTCTCTTTTTCGAACGGATTCCCGGTGGATGACGACGCAAAAGAGGCCCGGAGCGGGGCTCCGGGCCTCAAATGCGGTATTTCGGCGCCAAACGTCCCGGTTTGGGACGCCAAATCCCTGAAGACTCAGTGGGCGCGCATGCCCGCCTGATCGTCCTCGATCGTCTTGAGCGCGGCCGGTTCGGCCCGCGATTCGTCCCACTCGATCGGCTCGGGACGACGGACCAGCGCGCGGCTCAGGACCTCGTCCATGACGCGCACGGGCACGATCTCGAGCTTGGACTTCACCGACTGGGAGATGTCGGCGAGGTCCTTGGCGTTCTCTTCCGGGATCAACACCGTCTTGATCCCGCCGCGGACCGCCGCGAGCAGCTTCTCCTTCAGCCCGCCGATGGGCAGCACCCTGCCCCGCAGCGTGATCTCGCCCGTCATCGCCACGTCCTTGCGGACCGGGATGCCGGTCATGACCGAGGTGATGGCCGTCACCATCGCCACGCCCGCCGAGGGACCGTCCTTGGGCGTCGCGCCTTCGGGCACGTGAACGTGGATGTCGCGCTTGTCGAACTGAGGCGGCTCGATCCCGAAATCGACCGCGCGCGAGCGGACGTAGGACGCCGCCGCCGAGATCGATTCCTTCATCACGTCCTTCAGGTTGCCCGTCACCGTCATCTTGCCCTTGCCGGGCATCATGACGCCTTCGATCGTGAGCAGCTCGCCGCCGACCTCGGTCCAGGCGAGGCCCGTGACGACGCCCACCTGGTCCTCGGAGTCGATCTCGCCGTAGCGATAGCGCGGCACGCCGAGATAGTCGGCGAGCTTGGCCTCGGTGACCTTGATCGACTTCTTCTTCGACTTGGCGAGCACGAGCTCCTTGACCGCCTTGCGGGCGAGGTTGGCGAGCTCGCGCTCGAGATTGCGCACGCCCGCCTCGCGGGTGTAGCGGCGGATCACCGTCAGGAGCGCGGCCGGCTCGACCGAGAACTCCTTCTCGGCCAGACCATGCTTCTTGAGAACCTCAGGCAGCAGGTGCCGCCGCGCGATCTCGACCTTCTCCTCCTCGGTGTAGCCGGCGATCCGGATGATCTCCATCCGGTCCATCAGCGGGCCGGGGATGTTCAGCGTGTTCGCCGTCGTCACGAACATCACGCTCGACAGGTCGTAGTCGACCTCGAGGTAATGGTCGGCGAAGGTGTGGTTCTGCTCGGGGTCCAAGACCTCGA
Source organism: Chenggangzhangella methanolivorans (assembly GCF_042648545.1). NCBI lineage: Bacteria > Pseudomonadati > Pseudomonadota > Alphaproteobacteria > Hyphomicrobiales > Methylopilaceae > Chenggangzhangella > Chenggangzhangella methanolivorans. The sequence goes on along the minus strand of NZ_JBHRXS010000006.1, from coordinate 597,179 downwards.
GCAGCGCAGAGGCCGGGTCGCCGCGGAAGTCCATGCCCATCTTGTCGATCTCGTCGAGCAGGAAGAGCGGGTTGGCCTTCTTGGCCTTCTTCATCGACTGGATGACCTTGCCGGGCATCGAGCCGATATAGGTCCGGCGATGGCCGCGGATCTCGGCCTCGTCGCGCACGCCGCCGAGCGACATGCGGACATATTCGCGGCCGGTGGCCTTGGCGATCGACTTGGCGAGCGAGGTCTTGCCCACGCCGGGAGGCCCGACGAGGCACAGGATCGGACCCGTGAGCTTGTTGGCCCGGCTCTGGACCGCCAGGTACTCGATGATGCGCTCCTTGACCTTCTCGAGGCCGAAGTGATCGGACTCGAGGATCGCCTCGGCGGCCGGCAGGTCCTTCTTCACGCGGGACTTCACGCCCCACGGGATCGACAGCAGCCAGTCGAGATAGTTCCGCACGACGGTGGCCTCGGCCGACATCGGGCTCATCTGCCGCAGCTTCTTGAACTCGGCGTCGGCTTTCTCGCGCGCTTCCTTGGTGAGCTTGGTCTTGGCAATGCGCTCTTCGAGCTCGGCCAGATCGTCCCGGCCGTCGTCGTCGCCGAGCTCCTTCTGGATCGCCTTCATCTGCTCGTTCAGGTAGTATTCGCGCTGCGTCTTCTCCATCTGGCGCTTGACGCGCGTGCGGATGCGCTTCTCGACCTGAAGGACCGAGACCTCGCTCTCCATCAGCGACAGCACCTTCTCCAGACGCGCGAACACGTCCGTGATCTCGAGCACGCTCTGCTTCTCGGGGATCTTGACCGCAAGATGCGAGGCGACCGTGTCGGCGAGCTTGGAGGGCTCCTCGATCTGGCTGACGGCGCTCACCACTTCGGGCGAGACCTTCTTGTTCAGCTTTACGTAGTTCTCGAAGTCGCTGACGACGGAGCGCGCCAGCGCCTCGGTCTCGACGGGCTTCTCGATCTCGTCCTCGACCGGCTCGATCTCGGCCTCGTAGAACTCGGTCCGGTCGGTGTAGCCAAGCACGCGGCCGCGCGACTGCCCCTCGACCAGCACCTTTACGGTGCCGTCGGGCAGCTTCAGCAGCTGGAGCACCGAGGCGAGCGTGCCGACGTCGTAGATCGCGTCGGCGGTCGGATCGTCGTCGGTCGAATTTTTTTGGGTCGCGAGCAGGATCGGCTTGTCGGCCTTCATCACCTCTTCGAGAGCGCGGATCGACTTCTCCCGCCCGACGAAGAGCGGCACGATCATGTGCGGGAAGACGACGATGTCGCGAAGCGGCAGGACGGGGCGGACTTCGGCCGTTGCGGAAGAGCGCGACTTGGCGGTCATTTCGGCAATCCTTTCGCCGGCTCGGCCCGTGCGTGGGAGGACGCGCGCGGAAGAGCCTCATGGTCGGCGCGGCGGTGGCGCGAGCCTTGGCAGGCCTCGCTTAGTCCGTCGCCCGGAGGGAGCGGCCGGCCCGCCAAGACTCGACGAGGGCGGGCGGCCGGATGTCGATTAGGTGGCCACCACCCCATGACGTGTCAAGAACGCGACAGCCTCACGCCATGGGACAGAATGTTTCGCCCGAAAGGCCTGTGGTTCCCCCGGCGCGCGACGCGCCCGAGCTTATAGGTAGATCTGCGGACGAAACGCATGCTCGATACGACGTTGTCTGAGCCGCCGCGGCTGTCGACGAGGCGGGCGCGTCCGTCCGCGCGGCGACGGCATGATCGAACGGCGTCAACGTCGCCGGCCCCGCCGGCACGCGTGTGATCATCAACAACAGCAGCAGCATCCAGTCGCCCAACGGCGTGAACGTCGCCGGGCTCAACGGGGCGGCCAATCAGGTGTCGATCTCGAAAAGCATCGTGGACGCCACCACCGGATCCGCGGTCAAGGTCGCGACCGGCAGCGCCGTGCTGCTCGACGGCAGCCGCCTGTCGGGCCTCGGCGCGATCGATCTCGACGTCGCCCCGGGCGCCAATGCGCGCTCCTTCGGAAACAACGTCATCGGCTCGGGCAATCCGACGTCGGCGCTGTCGCTCAAGTGACCAGAGCCCCCGCGCCGGCCGCATGAAAAAAGCCCGCGGCCGTGGCCGCGGGCTTTTCCCGATTCGCTCGCCGTCGAGAGGCGTCAGGCGCTTGCGCCGGCCTCGTTCTGGCGGTCGGCGTAGATGTAGAGCGGGCGGCCCTTGCCGTCGGCGACGTCGCCCGAGATCACCACCTGCTCGACGCCCTCGAGGCCGGGCAGGTCGAACATGGTGTCGAGCAGGATCTGCTCCATGATCGAGCGCAGGCCGCGCGCGCCGGTCTTGCGCTCGATCGCCTTCTTGGCGATGGCGTTCAGCGCGTCCTCGTTGAAGGCGAGATCGACGTTCTCCATCTCGAACAGCCGCTGATACTGCTTCACCAGCGCGTTCTTGGGCTCGGTCAGGATCGTCTTGAGCGCCGCCTCGTCGAGATCCTCGAGCGTGGCGAGCACCGGCAGACGGCCGACGAACTCCGGGATCAGGCCAAAGCGCAGCAGATCCTCGGGCTCGACCTGACGGAACAGCTCGCCGGTCTTGCGCTCGTCGGGCGACTTCACCTTGGCCCCGAAGCCGATCGAGGCGCCCTGCCCCTTGGCCGAGATGATCTTGTCGAGCCCCGCGAAGGCGCCGCCGCAGATGAACAGGATGTTGGTCGTGTCGACCTGCAGGAACTCCTGCTGCGGGTGCTTGCGGCCGCCCTGCGGAGGCACGGAGGCGACGGTGCCTTCCATGATCTTCAGGAGCGCCTGCTGCACGCCCTCGCCCGACACGTCGCGCGTAATCGACGGGTTGTCGGACTTGCGGCTGATCTTGTCGATCTCGTCAATGTAAACGATGCCGCGCTGGGCCCGCTCGACGTTGTAGTCGGCCGACTGCAGCAGCTTGAGGATGATGTTCTCGACGTCCTCGCCGACATAGCCGGCTTCGGTGAGGGTCGTCGCGTCCGCCATCGTGAACGGCACGTCGAGGATGCGGGCGAGCGTCTGCGCGAGCAGCGTCTTGCCGCAGCCGGTCGGGCCGATCAGCAGGATGTTGGACTTCGCGAGCTCGACGTCGTTGTGCTTCGTCGCGTGGTTGAGCCGCTTGTAGTGGTTGTGGACCGCGACCGAGAGGACCTTCTTGGCGTGGTCCTGGCCGATCACGTAGTCGTCCAGAACCTTCCGAATCTCCTTCGGGGTCGGGATCCCGTCACGCGACTTCACCAGCGAGGATTTGTTCTCCTCGCGGATGATGTCCATGCACAGCTCGACGCACTCGTCGCAGATGAAGACGGTGGGCCCGGCGATGAGCTTGCGCACCTCGTGCTGGCTCTTGCCGCAGAAGGAGCAGTAGAGGGTGTTCTTGGCGTCGCCGCCGCCGACCTTGCTCATTCGTCACCCCTTTCGGGTCGAAGCCGCCCTCCAACGGCGGAGGGGCTTCATCATCACGTCATATGCCGCCGCACCTTAACGGCCGGCGCCTAAAGCTGGGCATCCGCCAGGCGCGACGCAACGCCGCCGTCGATGATAGGCGATTGCGCGCGCGCAGCAACAGGCGGAAGGCCGCGCTCGAAAGAACGTCGTTGACGACGCGTTTTCGTCACGCGGCCGACGCCCGAGCGTCACGCCGTCTTCGGCTCGCTGTCGCCGTCGACCGGGCGGCGCTCGAACACCTCGTCGATGAGGCCGAAGTCCTTGGCCTGCTCGGCCGACATCATGGTGTCGCGATCGAGCGTGCGCTCGATCTCCTCATAGGTCCGGCCGCAGTGCTTCACGTAGAGCTCGTTCAGCCGGCGCTTGATCTTCACGATGTCCTCGGCGTGGCGCTCGATGTCCGAGGCCTGGCCCTGGAAGCCGCCCGAGGGCTGGTGCACGAGGATTCGCGCGTTCGGCAGCGAGGCGCGCATGCCCTTTTCGCCGGCCATCAGGATGAAGGAGCCCATCGAGGCCGCCTGCCCCATGCACAGCGTCGCCACCGGCGGGCGGATGTACTGCATCGTGTCGTAGATCGCGAAGCCTGACGTCACCACGCCGCCCGGCGAGTTGATGTAGATCGCGATCTCCTTCTTCGGGTTCTCGGCTTCGAGGAACAGCAGCTGGGCGCAGATCACCGCCGCCATGTCGTCGTTGAAGGGGCCCGAAAGGAAGATGATGCGCTCCTTGAGGAGGCGCGAATAGATGTCGAACGAACGCTCGCCGCGATTGGTCTGCTCGATGACCATCGGGATGAGGAAGTTCGTGGTCAGGTCCTGGTAGTCGCGCATTTCACGTCCTCATCCTTGAGAAGTCCGCGGGCGGCGAGGAATGCCGCCGCCCGACTCGTTCCGGCAAACGAGGCCGTCTTATAGCCCCGTCCGTCAAGCCTCGGCGGAGCCCGCCTCGTCGGCCGCCGGCTCGGCGTCGGCCTTCTTGGCCTTCTTGGCCTTGGGCTTCGCCTTGGACTTGGCCTTCGCCGCGTCCTTGGCCGCTTCCTCGTCGGCCTCGGGGTCCGACAGCAGCTCCTCCTTGGAGACGCTGCGCTCGTTCACCTTCGCCTTGGCGAGGATGGCGTCCACCACCTTGTCCTCGAAGATCGGCGCGCGGAGCTCCGCGAGCGCGTCGGGGTTGTTGCGGTAGAAGTCCCAGACCTGCTGCTCCTGGCCCGGATACTGCCGCGCCCGCTCGACGAGCGCGCGGGTGACCTCGTCGTCGGCGACCTTCACTTCGTGCTTGTCCCCGATTTCCGCAAGCACGAGGCCGAGGCGCACGCGGCGCTCGGCGATCTTGCGGTATTCGGCCTTGGCCTCCTCCTCGTCCTCGCCTTCGTCGGCGAGCGTCTTGCCCTGGCGGGCGAGGTCGGCCACCACCTGGCGCCACACGTTGTCGAACTCCTGCTCGACGAGGCTCGGGGGCAGGTCGAAGGCGTACTGGGCGTCGAGCCCGTCGAGAAGCTGGCGCTTCACCTTCTGGCGCGAGATGCGGGCGTAGTCGGCGGCGATCTGCTCGCGGATCGCTTCCTTGAGCTTCTCGAGGCTCTCCATGCCGAGGCTCTTGGCGAACTCGTCGTCGATGGCGAGCTCGCCCGGGGCCTCGACGCCCTTCACGGTCACGTCGAAGGTCGCGTCCTTGCCGGCGAGATGGGCGGCCTGGTACTCGGCCGGGAACGTCACCGAGACCTGCTTCTCTTCGCCGCTGGCCGCGCCGACGAGCTGCTCCTCGAAGCCGGGGATGAAGCTGTTTGAGCCGAGCTCGAGCGGAGCGTCGGTCGCCGAGCCGCCCTCGAAGGCCTCGCCGTCGATCTTGCCCACGAAGTCGATCGTCACGCGGTCGCCGAGCGCGGCGGCCCCGTCCTTGGCCGCGAAGGCGCGATTCTGCTTGGCGACGCGCTCGACCGCCTCGTCGACGTCGGCCTCGGCGACCTCAGCCGTGAGACGCTCGACCTCGAGCTCGGAGACGTCCTTGAGATCGACCTTGGGCAGCACCTCGAGCGCGACGGTCAGGCCGAGGTCATGCTTGCCCTCGATGACGCCCAGAACCGCCTTCTGCTCGTCCGGCTCGTCTTCGGCCGTGACCTTGACCTTGGGCTGCATGGCGAGCTTGAGGCCGTTGTCGTCGACGATCTTGCGGTTGGCCTCGGCCACCACCTGGTCCAGCACCTCGGCCATGACCGACTTGCCGTAGAGCTTCTTCAGATGCGCGAGCGGCACCTTGCCCTTGCGGAAGCCGTTGATGTTGACCCGGTCCTTCAGCGTGTCGAGACGCTCGTTGAGGCGGGCGTCGAGATCGGAGGCCGGCACGACGATCTTGAATTCGCGCTTCAGGCCTTCGTCGAGGGTCTGGGTCACCTGCATCGGAGCGGTCTCTTTTAGTCTTGAACGGTTGTGGGACGCATCCGGCCCGGGGGCCGTCCGCGTCCGCGGAAAATCGAAAAGGCGACGACGGGCGCCGGCTTCGTCTGGTGCGGGCGGAGGGACTTGAACCCCCACGGCTTTCGCCACGGGAACCTAAATCCCGCGTGTCTACCAGTTCCACCACGCCCGCGGCCCACGCGCGAAACGCCCCCGCCGCCGGTTTCCCGGCGCGAAGCGCGGGCCGGTCTATACCATGACGCTCCGACGACGCGAGCCCAAAAAAACGCCGACTGCGCCCGCGTCGCCCTTCGCGATCCGCTCGAGGCTGCGGCTACGGGATCAGCCGGTCGCGCCGCAACTCCTCGAAGAGGGCGAAGAACGCGTCGTCCGTGGGTTGGTGGTCGAGGAAGCCGAGCCGCCGGCTCTTGCCCATGTCGGTCACGACCTCGACGGGGCGGCCGAGATCGGCGTCGGTGTGCCAGGGCGAAGCGAGCCGCCCGAGGTCGCTCTCGACCAGCCCCTCGCGCTCGGCGATGAGCCTCCAGACTTCGGCGTCGTCGGCCATCTGGCGCTCGAGCGGCGCGATCTCGCCGTCGAACGGCGCGGGCTCCAGCCCGAACCATTCGGCGACGCGGCCCCACATCCACCTCCAGCGGATGATGTCGCCGTTCACGACGTTGAACGCCTCGTCGGCGGCCGCGGGCGTCGTCGCGGCCCAGGCGAGATGACGCGCCAGCAGCTTGGCGTCGGTGAGGTCGCTCAACCCGTTCCATTGCATCGGCGATCCCGGAAAGCGGAACGGGCGCCCGGTCTCCTTGCAGATCGTGGCGTAAACCGCGAGCGTCGTTCCCATGTTCATGGCGTTGCCGACCGCCTTGCCGATGACCGTATGGGGCCGGTGAACGCTCCACGAGAAGCCGTCGCGCCTGGCGGCGGCGAACAGCTCGTCCTCCTGCGCGTAATAGAAGTTGTCGACCTCGAGCCGGCCCTGCTCCTCGCGGAACGGGGTGTCGTGGACCTTGCCCGTGCCGAAGGCCTCGAACGGCCCGAGATAGTGCTTCAGGCCGGTGACGAGCGCGACATGGCGCACGGAGCCTTCGAGCCGCAGCCCGTCGAGCAGGTTGCGCACCATCGCGGCGTTGACGCGGATGTTTTCGGCCTCGGTCTTCTGCCGGGACCAGGTGGCGATGAACGCATGGGTGGGGGCGAGCCCCTTCAGCGCCTTTGCGGTGGCCTCTGCGTCGAGCAGGTCGGCCGCGACCGGCGTCACGCCCGCGGCCTCGACCGGCCGCCGCGCCAGCCCGGCGACGCTCCAGCCGTCGTCCAGAAGTCTCCGGGCGAGCGCCGATCCGATGATGCCGCTCGCGCCGACGATGAGAGCTTTGTTCTGCATGGTGGGTCTCCTTCAAGCGCCGAGCTAGGCGCCCTTGAAGACCCCCGCCAGAGGGCCCCAATTGGTGACCAACCCGATTTCCGGAGCCTGCGCATGCCAGCAGCTGTCGCCGACGAGGACTGGGCCGAAGACTGCGCGCCGCGCCGCGTGCTGGAGCTCTTCGGCTCGAAATGGACCACCATGGTGCTGCACGTCCTGCACCTGCGCTGGGGCGGGAGCGCGCGCAGCGGCGCGCTGCTGCGCAGCCTTCCGGGCGTCTCCAAGAAGATGCTGTTCCAGACGCTGCGCGAGATGGAGGAGAGCGGCCTGGTCTTGCGCCACGAGGACGCCGCGGCCGTGCCGGCCTGCGTCGAATACCGGCTGACGCCGCTCGGCGTCCGCTTCGTCGAGCCGCTCGAACTGCTCTACGACTGGGGCCGCCGGAACGCCGACGTCCTCGACGAGCTGCGTCCCCGCGCGACCTCGCGCCGGCGTTAGTCGATCAGCCGCAGCGCCGCGGGAATCGCGCCCGGCAGGTCGTCGGCGATGAGGCCCCGCCCGACCGCCTTCGCGGCCTCGCCATGAAGCCAGACCGCCGCCGAGGCCGCCTCGAAGGCGGGCGCGCCCTGCGCGAGCAGCCCCGCGACGAGCCCCGCCAGCACGTCGCCCGCGCCGGCCGTCGCGAGATAGGCCGGGGCGTTGTCGGCGATCGAGGCGCGCCCGTCGGGCGCCGCGACCACCGTGTCGGGCCCCTTGAGCACGATTGTCGCGCCGATCAGCGCCGCGGCGGCGCGGGCGCGTTCGAGCTTAGACGCGGCGCCGTCGGCCCGCTCGCCCATCAGGCGCGCGAATTCGCCCTCATGCGGCGTCAGGACGGCTTCGATGGAGCCGTCCTCCAGCGCCGCCGCGAGCTCTTCCGGACGGTCGGCGAAGATGGAGAAGACGTCGGCGTCGAGCACCGCCTTGCCGCCTGCGAGAAAGGCCTCGTCGAGGGCTGCGCGCGGTCTGGCGTCTGTCCCCGCGCCCGGGCCGAACACCCAGGTCCCGACGCGCCGGCCGCCGAGGAAGCTCGACCAGCCGCCGCGCCCGTCTGTCTCGCGCAGCATGACGGCGGTGACGTGGGCCGCATGGGCCTCGAGCGCCGGCCGGGGTCCGAGCAGCGTCACGGCCCCCGCCCCGGCTCTCAGCGCAGCCGTCGCGGCGAGCCGGCTCGCGCCGCCCGCGAGCGCCGGCCCGCTCCAGACCGCGACATGGCCTCGCGAATATTTGTGGCCCTCGATCGAGGGCTCGGGGATCGCGTCGCGCCAGAGCGCCGGCCGGTTGAGGAAGGTCTTCGCGCCGGGCTCCGCCACCGCCTCGGACGGCGCGCCGATGTCGGCGAGATCGACCGACCCGCAGAAGCTCCGCCCCGGCAGCAGGACATGGCCGGGCTTCAACCGCACGAAGGTGACGGTGGCGGCGGCCCGGATGAAAACCTCGCCGATCGGTCGTCCCGTCGCGCCGTCGACGCCGCTCGGAATGTCGACGGCGAGGATCGGCTTGCCCGAGCGGTTCGCCGCCTCGACGGCCGCCGCCGCCCGGCCCTCGAGCGGCCGCGACAGCCCGGCACCGAACAGCGCGTCGATCACGAGATCCGCGCCCGAGGGCCTGGCGTCCCTGACGTCGATCGTCGGCCCGACCCACCGCGCCGCCATCGCGCCGGCGTCGCCCTTGAGCGCGGCCTTCTCGCCCAGGAGCGCGACCGTGACGTCATGTCCGGACTCCGCGAGCAGCCGCGCCGCCACGAAGCCGTCGCCGCCATTGTTCCCGGGCCCGGCCAGCACCAGCACCCGGCGCGCCTCGCGGAACCGCCGCGACGCGGCGTCGGCGACGGCTGCGCCCGCCGCCTCCATGAGCGTCTCGCCCGAAACCCCGCCCGCGATCGCGGCGGCGTCGACCGAGGCCATTTCGGAGGGCGTGAGGAGTTCGATCGGATCCTGGGTCATGCGAGCCGCCAGATAGAACGCGCGCGATGCAAATGCTCATTTCGCGCGCGGCTTTGTGACCGCCCGCCTTCAGCTATGGCGCCGGGCATGCTCATAAATTGTCCATCTTGAGACCGCTTTGACCAAAGATATCTGTTCCGGGCGCGCCGTCTCTTGACCACGGAGCCGTTTTCCGCGAGGCCGGTGGGTGGCACGCTAGCTGCTAAGTGCGCGGCGTCCCGCCGTCGCGGCGCCCGGTTCCGGAGCGCGCGGCCGCGCGCGACGAGGAGGCCCGAAGACGTGAAGAAAATCGAAGCGATCATCAAACCGTTCAAGCTCGACGAGGTGAAGGAGGCGCTTCAGGACGTCGGCGTTCAAGGCATCACCGTGACGGAGGCCAAGGGATTCGGACGCCAGAAGGGCCATACCGAACTCTATCGCGGCGCCGAATATGTGGTGGACTTCCTTCCCAAGGTGAAGATCGAGGTCGTGCTCGGCGACGACATGGTCGACCGCGCCGTCGAGGCCGTCCGCAAGGCGGCGGCGACGGGCCGGATCGGCGACGGCAAGATCTTCGTGTCCCCCGTGGAGGAAGCGATCCGGATCCGGACCGGGGAAGTGGGCGCCGACGCGATCTGACGTGTTTTCGTCATCGCGGACGGGCTATTAGCGAACCAAGACCGCCACGCAGGCGGCTGCCTTCGAGCGAGAAGACCTGCGGGCGACAACCCCAAGGACAAGAACTATGGCGATCAAATCTGTCGGCGACATCATGAAGTTCATCAAGGAGAACGACGTGAAGTACGTCGATCTCCGCTTCACGGATCCCAAGGGCAAGTGGCAGCACGTCACCTTCGACATCACGATGGTGGACGAGGAGTTCTTCGCCGAGGGCCAGATGTTCGACGGCTCCTCGATCGCCGGCTGGAAGGCGATCAACGAGTCCGACATGCTGCTGATGCCGGACGTCGCCACCGCCTGCATCGATCCTTTCTTCGCGGCCACCACGCTCTCCGTGGTCTGCGACGTGCTCGAGCCCACCACCGGCGAGCCCTATGAGCGCGACCCGCGCGGCACGGTGAAGAAGGCCGAGGTCTACATGCAGTCGCTGAACATCGGCGACACCATCTATTTCGGCCCCGAGGCCGAGTTTTTCGTGTTCGACGACGTCCGCTTCGCCGCGACGCCGTACAACACCGGCTTCAAGCTCGACAGCGACGAGCTGCCGACCAACTCCGACGCCGAATACGACACCGGCAACCTCGGCCACCGCATCCGCACCAAGGGCGGCTACTTCCCGGTGCCGCCGATGGACAGCGCGCAGGACATGCGCGGCGAGATGCTGGCGGCGATGGCGGCCATGGGCGCCAAGGTCGAGAAGCACCACCACGAGGTGGCCTCGGCCCAGCACGAGCTCGGCCTGAAGTTCGAGGAGGTCGTCCGCATGGCCGACCACCTGCAGGTCTACAAATACGCGATCCATCAGGTGGCCGCGAGCTACGGCAAGACCGCGACCTTCATGCCCAAGCCCGTCTATGGCGACAACGGCTCCGGCATGCACTGCCACATGTCGATCTGGAAGAAGGGCAAGCCGCTCTTCGCCGGCGACAAGTACGCCGGCCTCAGCCAGGAGTGCCTCTGGTACATCGGCGGCGTGATCAAGCACGCGAAGGCCATCAACGCCTTCACCAACCCGACCACCAACTCCTACAAGCGCCTCGTGCCGGGCTTCGAAGCCCCGGTGCTGCTGGCCTATTCGGCCCGCAACCGCTCGGCCTCCTGCCGCATCCCGTGGACGACCTCGCCGAAAGCCAAGCGCGTCGAAGTCCGCTTCCCCGATCCCGCCGCCAACCCCTATCTCGCCTTCGCGGCGCTGATGATGGCCGGCCTCGACGGCATCGTGAACAAGATCGATCCGGGCGCGGCCATGGACAAGGATCTCTACGACCTGCCGCCGAAGGAGCTGAAGAAGATCCCGACGGTGTGCGGCTCGCTCCGCGAGGCGCTGCAGAGCCTCGACAAGGACCGCGAGTTCCTCAAGAAGGGCAACGTGTTCACCGACGACCAGATCGACAGCTTCATCGAGCTGAAGATGCAGGAGGTGATCCGCTTCGAGCACACCCCGCATCCGGTCGAGTTCGACATGTACTACTCGGTCTGACGCGACCCGTCAGAACCCTGTCGGCCTGCGAAGGGCGCTCCGGAAGGAGCGCCCTTTTTCGTGATCGCGCTAACCGCCGATCCCGTATGACGTTTTCACGAAGCCTCCATGTTCGCATTTTTTCGCATGCATCTTTGCTTGACGACCGCGGGAGACGGGCGCATGATTCTCGGCGTCAACACAGACACCGGAGGTCTAAAAAAATGACTCCGCCGAAGCGTGTAGACTAACCGCAATTGCGCGCATCCGGAGCGCGTTTAGATTGCGGCCGATATTAAATTTTGGGCTACCTCGACCGACAGCTATCTTGCCGACGACCATCTTTTGCGTGCCGCTGGATCGGAACGGCACCTGAAAGACTGACGCCGAGCACGAACGACTGCCGGATTAGATCGACGACGCGCAAGGTTCGTGACCAGCCGAGCGCCCCCAAGCGGGCCGGCCTACGACCAGTTGAACCTGCCGCATCGACCAGATTGAAACGCCTCGCCGGCTCGCCGACGGGGCGTTTCGTCGTTTGGGCTTTTCACCCTCCGGGCCAGCGCCGTTGATCTGACTGCGCCCAAGCCCCGGGAAGACAGGCCCCGGGAAAGCGGAAGACGCCCCGGTCGCGCCGCCCGGACGCCCGCAAAACTCAACCTCTCGCCCCTCCGTCGAGGCTCGCCGTCGAGAGCCGTGTCGGGAGCGCGTCGATCCGCAGCGCCTTGCGCAGCCCGCGCGACAGCGCGTCGACGCAAAGCGTCAACAGTCCCGTCACGACGATCAGCACGACGGCGACGTCGAACCGGAGCTCCGAGATCGCGGCGTCGACATAGAAGCCGAGCGTGGCGACGCCGAGAATGCCGAAGATCGCGCTCTCGCGCAGGATCATCTCCCAGCGATAGAGCAGATAGGCGAGGAACTGGCCGTAGAGCCGCGGCGCGGTCTCGTAGGCGTAGAGGTTCAAGCCTCGCGGCGCGTCGGCGCGATAGGCCAGCCCGTCGGCCTGCCGGCCGAGCAGATAGCCGATGACGCCTGCGTTGTGGAGCGACAGCGCGACGATCGCCGGCAGCATCGAGGGGCCGAAGGCCTGCAGCAGCACGTAGGCCAGCATGTATTCCGGCGTCGAGCGCACCACGATCAGGATCAGGCGCCCGAGCGGTTGGCCGAGCCGCCCTGCGAAGCGCCGCGAGACCAGCGGGAACAGGATCAGCGCCCCGAACGCGGTCGCGACCAGCGCGATCTGGGACAGGACGAGCGTCTGGAACGCGCCCGGCAGCGCCTGGTTCGACAGGATCGGCCAGAGCCAATCGAGGAAGCGGCCCCAGGTCTCGGCCGACAGCAGGTCGCCGTTGCGCAAGGGCGCGGGCGTCGCCTGGCTGAAGAAGCGGCCGAGATTGGCGAGCGCCGAGCCCGCCGCGGGCGCCGAGGGCAGCGCTAGCAGGCTCCCGACGATCAGGAACGGCAGCACGGCGGCGCGCGTCCAGAGCCGCCTGGTGGCGACCACCGCGTAGAACGTGAGGAGCAGCGCCGCGGCCTCGGCATAGCGCCCCTGCCGGAACGCGCTTTCGAGGTGAAAGCCCATCGTGGGCAGGCCGATGAAGCCGAGCACCAGGGTGGAGCGCATGCCACATTCGAGCCGGTAGAGCGTGTAGGTGCGGATCGGCTCCATCAGGTCGGGCAGCCGCGCGAAGGCGAAGGCCGAGATCGCCGAGGTTCCCGGCGGCAGCACGCGGACGGCGGAAAGGTCCGCCTCCTCGATCATCTCCGAATAGACCTTGGCGCACATGCCCGCGTAAGGGATCGCGATCGCCAGCACCCCGGTCGCGGCCGAGAGTCCGAAGATCTGCATAAGCAGCAGCGCCCAGAACAGCTCGTGCACCGATCGGATCGAGGCGCAGAACACCCGCACGGCCCGCGAGCGCGCGAACACGATCGCGAGCAGAAAGCCGGTCCCGGCCCCGAGCCCGACGCCCGCCACCGCGAAAGCGACCGTATAGACCACGCTCGAAAGCTCGACCGCCGGGAAGTCCGGCCCGAGGAGGCCCGCGGCGAGGCGGCGCAGGTCCGCCCAGGGGTCGAGGCTGGTGATCTTGAGGTCGGCGGCGAACAGCGCCGCGACGGCGAGCGCGATGAACCAGCGGCTGACGGAGGCGTAGCCGAGCGACGCGGCCCGGCCGGGGCCGCTCACGCGCTCGCCTCGTAGAACCGCGCAAGCGCCGCGACGTCGAGGTCGCGCGACGGCGCGTCGAGCGCGATGCGGCCGCCGTCGATCGCGACGATGCGGTCGCAGCGTTCGAGCGCCAGCGGCACGTCGTGAAGCGCCAGGATCAGCGTCTCGTGGCGCTGGCTGAGCTGTTCGAGCACCGCCCCGCCCTGCCGTCGGTCGAGCGCGGAGACGGGCTCGTCGCCGATGAGCACCGGCCGCCCGTCATAGAGCGCGCGCGCCACCGAGACGCGCTGCTGCTGGCCGCCCGAGAGCGCTCCGGCCTGCGCGGAGAAATGCGCCTCCATGTCGACGAGACGCAGCGTCGCCCGCACCTCCTCGGCGTCGGCTCGCGCGGGGCGAATGAGCGTACGGAGATTGTGCAGCGTCGAGCGCCGGTCGAGCCGGCCCATATAGACGTTGTGGAACACCGAGAGCGTGCGCACGAGGGCGGCGGCTTGCGGCACGAGCGAAGCCTGCGCGCGCAGGCGTTCGTGGATCAGCCCCAGCAAAGTCGATTTGCCGGCTCCGGATCGCCCCAGAAGAGCGACCCGGTCGCCAGCGTTCACCGTCAGGTCGAGGTCGCGCAGGACGGGCTTGCCGCGATAGCCCGCGGTTTCCCCGCGGAGTTCAAGAAGCGGCTCGCCCATACTGCGCGCCGGCTTAGTCGAGCAGGCCGGTCGCCTTGGCGACCTCTTCGACCGGCGCGTAGGCGGCGTTGTCCACGGGGATGAACTTCGAGCGGGCGAACGGCTCCAGGATCGCCGGGTCGTCGACCGCGAGGATCGCCGCCTTCAGCTTTTCGGTGAAGCCCGCGCCGAAGGTCTGGTCGACGTCGCCGCGCACCGTCCACTGGTAGTCGGGATAGGGCGGGCTCTGCCAGATGACCTTGACCTTGGCGTCGTCAATCTTGCCGGCCTTCTGCTCCAGGCCCCAGACCGAGAAATCCACCGCCCCGACCTCGAAGGCGCCCGACTGGACGAGCTGGATGGTGCGGCTGTGGTCGCCCGAGAAGCCCACCGTCGGGAACACCTGCTCGGGCGTCTTGCCCGGAAAAGCCTGGCGGATGAAATGCTCGGGCATGACGCGGCCGGACGTCGAAGAGCGCGCGCCGAACGTGAAGGTCTTGCCCGCGGCCGCCTTCGGGAAGTCGGCGGATTTTTCGAGACCCGTGGCGGCGTTCGCGATGAAATAGGTGGTGAAGTTCGCGTCCTCCGCGCCTTGCGCGATCGCCTGCGCGCCGGCGTTGGCCTTGCGCGCCTGGACGCCGGTGAAGCCGCCGAACCAGGCGAGCTGCACCTGGCCGTTGGTGAAGGCGGTGACGGCGGCCGGATAGCTCTTCACCGGCACGTATTTCACCTTCACACCGAGCTTGCCCTCGAGATAGGTCGCGACCTTGGTGAAGCGCTGGACCAGACGGCTCTCGTCCTGGTCGGGGATCGCGGTGAACACGAAGGTCGGCGCGTCCTGCGCGCGCGCGGCGGCGCCGGCGAGCGGCAGCGCGCCGAGCGCCACGCCAAGGGCAAGTCCAAACTCACGACGGCTGATGGTCATCTGCGGGTCCCCTTGGGCCGGCGCGTTTCGCGCCTTGTCATTGCGCGCGCGGCCGGACGGACCCGAAAGAGCGTCGCGAGCGACGCCGAAGGCGAGTTTGCGGCCGACCGGCCAGCGCGGCCATTCTGGCGCGCCAGACGCGGCGAGCGCAATCCCTCGGCGCGGCCTCGCGCGGACATGGTTCGGCGAGCCGCTCGCTTCCGGCCAGGGCGTCGCCATATGGTGGCGCCGGAGGAGCAAGAACCGATGACCATCGCCGTCCAGCCGCCCGCCGGAGAACCGGTCCGCCTCACCAGCCTCGCCCATGGCGGCGGTTGCGGCTGCAAGATCGCGCCGGGCGTTCTCGCCTCGCTGCTCGAGCGCCAGCCGAAGCACGGGCCGTTCGAGCGGCTGCTGGTCGGCACCGAGACCTCGGACGACGCCGCCGTCTGGGCGCTCGACGACGAGACCTGCGTGATCGGCACCACCGACTTCTTCATGCCGATGGTCGACGACCCAATCGATTTCGGCCGCATCGCCGCGACCAACGCGATCTCGGACATCTACGCCATGGGCGGAACGCCGATCTTCGCGCTGGCGATTCTGGGCATGCCGGTCGGCAAGATCGCGCCCGAGATGGTGGCCGAAATCCTGAAAGGCGGCGCGGCGATCTGCGCAGAGGCCGGCATTCCGGTCGCGGGCGGCCATTCGATCGACAATCCGGAGCCGGTCTATGGCCTCGCCGTCGTCGGAACCTGCCCGCGCGACCGGCTGCGCAAGAACTCGGACGCGAAGGCCGGCGACGCGCTGATCCTGACGAAGCCGCTCGGCGTCGGCGTCTATTCGGCCGCGATCAAGCGGGAGGGACTGTCGGCCGAAGGCTATCGCGATTTCGTCGCGACCACCACGCGGCTGAACAGGATCGGGGCGGAGTTCGCCAAGGACCCCGCCGTCCACGCCATGACCGACGTCACGGGGTTCGGCGTGCTCGGCCACGGGCTCGAAGTCGCGAGCGGCGCCGGCGTGTCGGTGGTCGTCGAGGCCGCCGCGCTGCCGCTGCTGCCGCTCGCCGAAAAACTCTCGCAGGACGGCTACGTCACCGGCGCCTCGCACCGCAACTGGCAGAGCTATGGCGAGGCGGTCTCCCTGCCGGACGGATTCCCGGACTGGCGCCGGCATCTTCTCACCGACCCACAGACATCCGGCGGCCTGCTGGTGAGCTGCGCGCCCGAGAAGGCCGCAGAACTCGTCGCCCTCGCTCGCGGCGCGGGATTCGCGGACGCGGCGGTCATCGGGCGCGTCGAGGCCGGCGCGCCGCAGGTCCGCGTCGAGGGCTGAACGTCCTCGCTCAGGTGCCGCAAAAGGTGCGGTAGGGCCCGAAGTCGCCGGGCGGCGGGGAGGCGTAGGGGCTGTCATCGGCCGCGCGGTCGAAGGGTTTTTCGAGCGCCGCATGGAGGCGCTCGAAAGGAGCCATGTCGCCCTCCTCCACAGCCGCGGCGATAACCTCCTCGACCCGGTGGTTGCGCGGAATGATCGCCGGGTTCGCGGCGTCCATGGCCGCGCGACGGTCCGCGGGATCGCCGCCGTCCGTCGCAAGCCGCGCGCGATAGCGCTCGCCCCAGGCGGCGAATCCGGTCGGGTTCTCGAACAGCACGCCCATCGCGTCGGGCCGCGAGCCGTCGGCGTAGGCGCCGAGGCGGCGGAACGTCAGAGTGTTGTCCGCGCGGTTCTCGGCCATCAGCGCCAGCAGCTCCCCGATGAGGCGCACGTCGTCGTCCTGGCTCGTCGTCAGGCCGAGCTTGCGGCGATAGCCCTCGATGCTCGCCGCCTCGAAGGCCGGCGCAAAGCGCGACAGCGCGGCTTCGGCCGCCGCCACGGCTTTATCCTCCTCCTCAGACATCAGCGGGATCAGGCATTCGGCGAGGCGCGTCAGGTTCCAGAGCCCGATGCCGGGCTGCGCCCCATAGGCGTAGCGGCCGCGCTCGTCGATCGAGGAGAACACGGCTCCCGGATCGTAGCCGTCGATGAAGGCGCACGGGCCGTAGTCGATGGTCTCTCCGGCGACCGAGCAGTTGTCGGTGTTCATCACGCCATGGACGAAGCCGATGTGCAGCCATTGCGCGATGAGCGCGGCCTGACGCGCGATCACCGCTTCGAGCAGCGCCACGGCCTTGTCATCGCGCTGCTCGAGCTGCGGATAGTGCCGCGCGACCACATGGTCGAGCAGGCTCTTCAACGCCTCGTGGTTCCGGCGCGCGGCGAAGAACTGGAAGGTGCCGACGCGGATGTGGCTCGCTGCGACGCGGGTCAGCACGGCGCCCGGAAGCGCGGTCTGGCGATAGACGCGCTCGCCTGTCGTCACCGCCGCGAGCGCGCGGGTGGTGGGCACGCCGAGCGCCGCCATCGCCTCGCTGACGAGATATTCGCGCAAGACAGGCCCGAGCGCCGCGCGGCCGTCGCCGCGGCGGGAGAACGGCGTGATCCCCGCCCCCTTCAGCTGGATGTCCCGGCGGCGTCCGGCCCTGTCGACCACCTCGCCGAGCAGGATCGCCCGGCCGTCGCCGAGCTGCGGCACGAACTGGCCGAACTGGTGGCCGGCGTAAGCGGTCGCGATCGGGTCCGCGCCCGGAAGAATCGCGTTGCCCGCGAGCGCCGCCGCGCCCTCGGCCGTGTCGAGCGCGTCGGCGTCGAGGCCGAGCTCCGCGGCGAGCTTCCGGTTTAGCGCCACGAGCTTCGGCGCCTCGACCGGCGTCGGGGGCGTGCGCGCGAAGAAGGCTTCGGGCAAGCGGGCGTAGCTGTTGTCGAACGGGATGCTGAGGGTCACGGGGACCTTTTGCTTCGTGGGGCCATGGGGCTTCGATCCCATATGGGGCCGCCTGCCCCGTCGCGTCACCCCGTCAGTAGTTCGCGGCGTCGTCGGGCGCATGGCCGCGGCGATAGACCAGCATGGTGCGCTCGAAGCTCATCACTTCGACGCCGTCCTGGTTGAGGCCGCGGGTCGAGACTGTGACGATCCCCTGCCCCGGCCGGCTCTTGGACTCGCGCTTCGAGATGACCGTGCTCTCGGCGTAGAGCGTGTCGCCGGCGAACACCGGGGCGGTCGCCCTCACCTTGTCCCAGCCGAGATTTGCGACGACGCGGGCGCTCACCGTCCGTACGCTCATGCCGGTGAGGAGCGACAGCGTGAAGGTCGAGTCGACCAAGAGCTTCTTCCATTCGGTCTTGTCGGCGTAGGCCGCGTCGAAATGGACCTGCTGCGTATTCATCGTGAGCAGCGTGAACCAGACATTGTCGACGTCGAGCACGGTGCGGCCGGGGCGGTGCTCGTAGGTGTCTCCGGGCTCGAAATCCTCCCAGTGGAGGCCCGAGATCTCCCGGAAGCGGCGTTCGCCGACGATCTTGTAGGCGGGCAGGATGTCAGTCATGGCGGCGGTCCTCGAAATTTTGGCGAGCGCTGCGGTTTCTTTCCCCCTCCCCCTTGCGGGGAGGGGTTAGGGGTGGGGGTGGTTCCGGATGAAGCGCTGAGGGTGACATGGCTCTACGCCCAAGTGGGCGCTCGATCCTGAACCACCCCCACCCTCACCCTCCCCGCAAGGGGGAGGGATACTGAGAGGGCTCGCCCCTCATGAAGGAATGCGTCCGACCTCAGTCCGCGAACTCCCCCGCGGCCTTGATGATCGGGGCCCAGCGGTCGAGCTCGGAAAAATACTTCGCCTTGAGGTTCTCCGGCGTCGCCTCCTCGTCCGTCACCGGCGCGGTGCCGAGATCTGCGAAGCGCTGCTTCACCTCCGGATCGTGCAGCGCGGCCTTCAGCGCCGCCGAGAGCTTGTCGATCGTCGGCTTCGGCGTGCCCGCCGGGACGTACATGCCGTGCCAGACGCCGACCTCGAAGCCGTTGAGGCCCTGCTCAGCCGCGGTCGGCACGTCCGGCAGCACGGCGATGCGCTCCCTGGTGGCGGTCGCATACGCCTTGACCTTGTGGTTTTTCACCGGGCCGGTCGCGCCGGTGGTCTGGTCGCAGAGCAGGTCGACCTGCCCGCCCATCGTGTCGGTCATGGCCGGGCCGGTGCCCTTGTAAGGAACGGTCGTCAGCTTGATGCCGGTGAGCTGCATGAAATACATGCCGCAGACATGGCTCACTGCGCCGGGGCCGGCGTTGGCGAGCGTCACCTTGTCCTTGTTGTCCTTGAGATAAGCGAGCAGCGCCTTGAAGTCGGCCGGCGGGAAATCCGGGCGGCTGACGAGCAGCATCGGCACCGTGGTCACCTGCCCGACGAAGTCGAAGGCGGTCTTCGGGTCGTAGGCGAGCTTGCGGTAGAGCGTGGCGCTCGTGGTGATGCCCATGTGATGCAGCAACACGGTCTGGCCGTCGGGCGTGGAACGCGCCAGTCGCCCGGAGGCGAGCGTGCCGCCGGCGCCGGTGGCGTTCTCGACCAGCACCGGCTTGCCGAGCTCCCTCTCCATCACCTTGGCGACGAGGCGGGCCACGACGTCGGTCGGCCCGCCGGCCGCGAACGGCACCAGCAGCGTCACGGGACCGCTCGGGAACTCCGCCCTCGCCGGCCCCATGGCGAGCGCGAGGCCGAACACAGCTGCGGCCGCGGCCTTTCCAAATCTCATGCTGTCCTCCCGGTGCGGCCTTCGTGCGGGCCTTGAAGCGGCCTCCCTGCGGTATCGCGGGACGCTCGTCGCCCGAGACTAGCGAGCGCCGGAGCCTTCGAGAAATGTTATGTTCCGAAACCAGCTTTCGAATTCGTCGAAGGCACGGAAGGCGCTTTGCATGGACGTCCAGCAGCTCAAAACGCTGATCCACGTGGCCGAGCTCGGGAGTCTCTCGAAGGCCGCCGACCGGCTGCACATCGCCCAGCCCGCGCTCAGCCGCCAGATCCGGATGCTCGAGGAGGAGATCGGCCAGCCGCTGTTCGAGCGCCATGGACGCGGCATGCTGATCACCGAGATCGGCCGCGACGTGCTCGCCCACGCGACCAGGGTGATGGCCGAGCTCGACCAGATCCGCGCGGTGGCGTCGGAAGGGCGGCAGTCGTTCCGCGGAATGGTCGCGATCGGCATGACGTCCACCATCGCGGAGATCGCCACCGTGTCGCTCGCGGCGAAGATCCGGACCGAGCATCCGAACCTGCAGATGCGCTTTTCCTCTGCGTTTTCCGGCCATGTGATCGACTGGCTGCAGCGCGGCGAGATCGACATCGGCCTCACTTACGACCCGCAGCCGATGCGCTCGCTGCGGGTGCGGCCGCTGCTGACCGAGAGCCTGCTGCTGGTCGGCTCGGCCTCCGACCGCCTCAGCCGCGACGAGGCCCTGCCCTTCGCGCGCCTCGCCGACCGGCCGCTGGTGCTGCCGAGCCCGCGCCACGGCCTCCGCGCCATCATGGAGGACTGCGCCCGGCGGGCCGACATCCAGCTCATCGCCAGCGTCGAGGCCGACACCTATGGAGGCATGATCGCGCTGGTGCGCGCGGGGTTTGGCCCCACCATCCTGCCGCTCGCGCCGATCTTCGCGCAGGTGGAGCGCGGCGAGCTGACGGCGGCGCCGCTGGTCGATCCGACGCCGACGCGGCGGGTGGTGATCGCCTATCCGGCCGACCGCCCGGTCAGCCCCGCGGCGCGCTTCGTGGGCGACGCCTTCGCCGAAATGGCCGCGGAGTTGGTGGGGCGTGGGGTGTGGCTTGGGCACAAACTCGCCGCCTGAACCACAGCGGTCATGCCCGGTGCGCGTTCAGCGAGTTCGTTGCGGGCATCCACGACTTTCTGGGATCGTCGAGCGCTACGCCGAAGTCGTGGATACCCGCGCGAAGGCGCGAGCATGACGGCGGAGATGGAGTGCGTGCTTCGAGACGCCCGCTGACGCGGGCTCCTCAGCATGAGGGAGGTTTGGGCTTTCAGGAGCCTCAACGGTCCTCATGCTGAGGAGCGGCCCTCAGGCCGCGTCTCGAAGCACGCAGCTCCTCTCCTCAGCCAAAACCTCAAAACGACCGCGGCATCCCCAGAATGTGCTCGGCCACATGCGCCAGGATCAGGTTCGTGGAGATCGGCGCCACCTGGTAGAGCCGCGTCTCGCGGAACTTGCGCTCGACGTCGTACTCCGCCGCGAAGCCGAAGCCGCCGTGGAACTGGAGGCAGGCGTTGGCCGCCTCCCAGGAGGCCTTGGCGGCCAGATACTTCGCCATGTTGGCCTGCGCGCCGCAGGGCTCGCCGGCGTCGTAAAGCCGGCAGGCCTCGAAGCGCATGAGATTGGCCGCCTCGACCTCGATGAAGCTTTCGGCGATCGGGAACTGCACGCCCTGGTTCTGGGCGATCGGCCGGCCGAACACGGTGCGCTCCTTGGTGTAGGCCGAGACCTTGTCGATGAACCAGTAGCCGTCGCCGATGCACTCCGCCGCGATCAAGGTGCGCTCGGCGTTGAGGCCTGTGAGGATGTATTTGAACCCCTGCCCCTCCTCGCCGATCAGGTTTTCGGCCGGGATCTCGAGATCGTCGAAGAACAGTTCATTCGTCTCGTGATTGACCATGTTGGCGATGGGCCGCACCGTCATGCCGGTCTTCACCGCCTCATGGAGGTCGACGAGGAAGATCGACATGCCTTCGGACTTCTTCTTCACCTCCGAGAGCGGCGTGGTGCGCGCGAGCAGGATCATGAGGTCGGAGTGCTGGACCCGCGAGATCCAGACCTTCTGGCCGTTGATGACGTAGCGGTCGCCCTTCCTCACCGCCGTGGTCTTGATCTTGGTGGTGTCGGTGCCGGCCGTCGGCTCGGTCACGCCCATGGACTGAAGGCGCAGCTCCCCGGCGGCGATCCTCGGCAGGTACGTCTGGCGCTGCGCCTCCGAGCCGTGCCGGATCAGCGTGTTCATGTTGTACATCTGGCCGTGGCAGGCGCCGGAATTGCCGCCCGAGCGGTTGATCTCCTCCATGATCACCGAGGCCTCGGTGAGCCCAAGGCCCGAGCCGCCATACGCTTCGGGGATCAGCGCCGCCATCCAGCCGGCCTTGGTCAGCGCGTCGACGAACTCTTCCGGATAGCCGCGCGCCTCATCGACCTTGCGGTGATACTCGGCCGGAAAATCGGCGCAGAGCGCGCGCACCGCCTCGCGGATCTCGACATGCTGGTCGCCATAGGTGGTCTGCATCGGGGCTTCCTCCGGCGCTGTCGTTTGTTTGGGCGCACGCTAGGAAGACGGCCGCGATACATCGAATAGCAAATCGTTCGATGCGATATGCCGGATCGGTATATGTCTCGCGCGACCTATGCGCGGATACTCGCGCCGCCCCGAACCGCGGACAGAAGGACAGCCATGACCCGCCCGCTTGAAGGACTTCTCGTGGTCGCGCTCGAACAGGCGGTCGCCGCGCCGATGTGCACCATGCGGCTCGCCGACGCCGGGGCCCGCGTCATCAAGCTCGAGCGGCTCGACGGCGACACCGCCCGCCACTACGACCGCAGCGTGAAGGGGATCAGCGCCTATTTCGCCTGGCTGAACCGCGGCAAGGAAAGCGCGGCGCTCGACCTGAAGTCCGGGGAGGATCTCGCCCTCGCCCATGCGCTGGTCGCGAAGGCCGACGTCTTCGTCCAGAACCTCGCGCCCGGCGCGAGCGTCCGTCTCGGGCTCGGGGCCAAGGAGCTGACGGAGAAATATCCGAGGCTGATCGCGGTCGACATCGTGGGCTACCGGCAGTCGACCGAGGCGCGCTCCTTGCGCGCCTACGACATGTTGGTGCAGGCCGAGAGCGGCGTTTGCAGCGTCACCGGAACGCCGGACGAGGCGGTCAAGGTCGGCGTCTCGATCGCCGACATCGGCACCGGCATGAACGCCCATGCGGCCGTGATGCAGGCGCTTTACGAGCGCGAGCGGACGGGACGCGGCAAGGCGATCGAGATCGCGATGTTCGACTCGATGGCCGAGTGGATGGCGGTGCCGTTCCTGCACTATGAGCATCAGGGCAGGGTGACGCCGCGCACGGGCCTGAGCCATGCGTCGATCTTCCCCTATCACGTCGCCAGCTGCCGGGACGGCGGAGTGGTGATCGTCGTCCAGAGCCCGCCCGAATGGCGCCGCTTCTGCGACAAGGTGCTGGAGCGCCCCGAGGTCGCGACCGACCCGCGCTTCGCCGACAATCCGGGCCGCGTCGAGAATCGCGAGCCGCTGATCGCGCTCATCGACGAGGTGTTCGGCCGGTTCACCCGCGCCGAGATGATCGCAAGGCTCGAGGCCAACCAGCTCGCCTGGGCCAAAGTGTCGGACGTCGCCGACATGGCGGGCCACCCCGCGCTCACCCGCATGACCGCGACGCTGCCGTCGGGCGAGACCTTCGACCTGCCCACCTCCCCGCTCACCGCCGCCACCGCCTGCGCCGCCCCGCCGGCGCTCGGAGAGCACACCGCGGCGATCCGCGCCGAGGCGCTCGAGTCCGCCGCGTGAGCGCGCGGCCGGTCGCCGACACGCTGACCGTGATTTTCGAGGCGCTCGGCGAGGTTTCGGGCCGCAGCGTGCTCGACGCCGGATGCGGACACGGACGGCTCGCCGCAGCCCTGCTCGGGCGCGGCGCCGGCGTGGCGGCGGTCGATCCGGACGCCGCCGCGGTCTCCGCCGCGCGAACCGCCGCGCCGGCGGCCCGCGTCGAGCAGGCGAGCGCCGAGGCTTTGCCGTTCCCCGATGCAAGCTTCGACGGCGTCGTCATGCTGAACAGCCTCCACCACGTGCCGGTCGCGTCCCAGGCGGGCGCGCTGGCCGAGATGGGGCGGGTGGCCAAGCCCGGCGCGCCGGTCGTGATCGTGGAGCCGCTCGCCGAAGGCTCGTTCTTCGCCGCCATGCGGCCGGTGGAGGACGAGACGGAAGCGCGCGCCGAAGCCCAGGCAGCGATCGCGACGGCCTGCGCCGAGGGCGGGCCGCTCCGACTGATGGAAACGCTGGAATATGAGCGTCTCAACGCCTTTCCGGACGTCGAGGCGTTCCTCAGAGCGCTCGTGTCCGCAGATCCCGCCCGCGAAATCGCGCTTGCGGGCGCCCGGGCCGACGTCGAGAGGCTCGTCGCCGAGCATGGCGAGCCCGTCGCGAACGGCTTTGCGCTGCGCCAGCCGCACCGAATGCATCAGTTGGTGAAGCGGAGCTGAGAACCACTTCTGCTTTGCGGATCCCAAACGCTTTGCAGACCCCGGACCTCCTCATGCTGAGGCGCGCCGCAGGCGGGTCTCGAAGCACGCAGTTCGCCTCCGCCATGCCTCCGACCCTTGACCTCCCGCTTTCGGACGCAAAACCCATCGGCGATGAAAGCCCTTCCTTTCGGCCCCCTCCTCCCCGTCTGCCGCATCGGCCAGGGCACCTGGCGGCTCGACGACGACGCCCGCCCCGGGGCGCTTGCGGCGCTGAGAGCCGGCCTCGACGCCGGCATGACCCATGTCGACACGGCCGAGATGTATGGCGAGGCTGAACCGCTGGTCGCCGAGGCCGTCGCGGGGCGACGCGACCAAATCTTTCTGGTCTCGAAAGTTTTGCCGTCGAACGCCTCTAAGGCCGGCACGCTCGCGGCCTGCGAGCGCAGCCTGAAGCGCCTGAAGACAGACCGCCTCGACTGCTACCTGCTGCATTGGCGCGGCTCGGCGCCGCTCGCCGAGACCATCGAGGCGTTCGAGCGCCTCGTGTCCGACGGCAAGATCCTCTCGTGGGGCGTCAGCAATTTCGACGTCCGCGACCTCGACGAGGCGCTCGCGATCGCAGGCGCGGGACGGATCGCCTGCAATCAGGTGCTCTACCATCTCGAGGAGCGCGCCATCGAGCACGCCGTCATCCCGTGGTGTGAGCGGAACGGCGTCGCGGTCGTCGGCTACAGCCCGTTCGGCAGCGGCGATTTCCCCTCGCCATCCTCCCCTTCCGGCAAGGCGCTTGCCGCGGTCGCGGCCGATGTCGACGCCAGCCCGCGCGCGGTCGCCCTCGCCTTTCTGGCGCGGCGTCCGTCCGTGTTTCCGATCCCGAAGGCGGGCTCCGCCGCGCATGCGCTCGACAATGCGACGGCGGGCGACCTCGTTCTGTCCGAGGCCCAGATCGTAGCGCTCGACGCCGCGTTCCCGCGCGGTCCGAAGCCGCGCCACTTGCCGATGATCTGAGGCCGAGGACCGCCCGATGAAGAGCTTCATGAACGGCCGCGACGCCGTCGTCACCGACGCGATCGACGGGTTCCTGGCTGGCGCCGGCGGCCTGAAGCTCGCCCGTCTCGACGCCTATCCGGACATCAAGGTGGTGCTGCGTTCGGACTGGGACCGCGCCCGCGTCGCGCTGGTCTCGGGCGGCGGCTCCGGCCACGAGCCGGCCCATGCCGGCTTCGTCGGCGAAGGCCTGTTGACCGCGGCCGTCTGCGGCGAGGTATTCGCATCGCCGAGCGTCGACGCCGTTCTGTCCGCCATCCTTGCGGTCACGGGCGAGCCCGGCTGCCTGCTGATCGTGAAGAACTACACCGGCGACCGGCTGAACTTCGGCCTTGCGGCCGAACGCGCCCGCGTCCTCGGCCTTGCCGTCGAGATGGTGGTCGTCGGCGACGACGTCGCGATACCCGACGCCGCCCAGCCGCGCGGGATCGCCGGCACGCTGCTCGTGCACAAGCTGGCGGGCGCCGCCGCCGCCTCCGGCGCCTCGCTCTCCGAGGTGAAGGCCCGCGCCGAGGACGCCGCCGCGAACCTGCGCTCGCTCGGTCTGTCGCTGACGACCTGCGCGGTCCCGGGCGCCGAGCGCGAGGAGCGCATCCCCGCCGACAAGGCGGAGCTTGGCCTCGGCATCCACGGCGAGCCCGGGCGCGAGACGATCGCGTTCGAGGAGGCCGACCGGCTGGTCGCGCGCGTCGCGGAGCAGATCGAGGCGCGCCTCTCCGCGGAAGACCGCATCGCCCTCATGGTGAACTCGCTCGGCGGCGTCTCGCCGCTCGAAATGGCGATCGTGATGGGCGCGGTCGCGCGCGCGCCGATCGCCGGGCGGATCGATCTCGTGGTCGGTCCCGAGCCGCTGATGACCTCGCTCGACATGCGAGGGTTTTCGCTCACCGCGCTGACCCTCGACGAAGCGCGCCGCACGGCCCTATCGGCTCCGGCGACCAGCGCCGCGTGGCGTCCCGCCAGGCCGTTCGAGGCGACGCGGCTCGTCGATGCGCCCGCGATCGACGACGGGCCGGACTCAGCGCCCTCGGACGATCCGGTCGTCCGGAAGGCGCTGACGGTCGGGACCGCGCGGCTGAAGGAGATCGCGGACGAGATCGACGCGCTCGACGCCAAGGTCGGAGACGGCGACGCCGGCGGCACGTTCGCGGCGGCGGCCTCAGCCGTCGAATCGCGGATCGACCGGCTGCCGATGGCCGACGGTTCCGCGTTGCTCGGCGCGATCGGCCACATGCTGTCGCGCGTCGCCGGCGGCAGCAGCGGCGTGCTGCTCGCGACGTTCTTCACCGCGGCGGGCGCCGCCTTCAAGAACGATCCGTCATGGGCCGGCGCGTTCCGCGAGGGCCTTGCGCGCATGACGCGCTATGGCGGCGCGACGGTCGGCGACCGCACGATGATCGACGCGCTCGACCCGGCGATCGAGGCCTTCGCGCGGACGGGCTCGCTCCGCGACGCGGCCGTCGCCGCGCGGAAGGGCGCCGACTCGACCAAGGCCATGGCGACCGCCAAGGCCGGACGGTCGGCCTATGTGCCGTCCGCAGCATTGTCGGGCGTGCCCGATCCGGGGGCGGAGGCGGTGGCCCGGCTCATCGAACGCCTTGCGGAAGCCTTCGCCGACTGACGCCTCACCTGCGCCAACGACAGGTCCAGCGGGCGAGGTACCAACCCGGCTCGATCCGGAGGCTGTCGTCCTCGACGACGGCGCACCCGTTGAAGGCCGACGCCTGTCGATGATGAAAAATCCGGCAGGCGCTGGGCTCCGCCTGCAGACAGATCGCAACCACGAGTTCCGCCATTCCCATTTTCACTCTCCATTGATGCTGCGACTTTCGTCGCATGGAGAGCGAAGCAAGCGCGGCGCCGGGAGACGTGCGACAGGCGCATGGCCGCTTAACGAAAACGGCCCATCTTTAAGCGCAGCTTATTCCGCCGCGGCGTTGTCGGGCTGAGCTTTCGGCTGCGGCTCCGGCGCGTGCCTCTCGACGGTCTTCCCGAGCGCCGCAAGGTCCGGCGGCTGGATGATGCCCATCGACATGATGAGCTTGAACGCCTCGTCCGACGTCACGCCGATCTCGATCACCTTCGAGGCTTCGATCATCACCAGGTAGCCGGTCGTGGGGTTGGGCGTGCAGGGCACGAAAAGACAAACGTGGTCCGGCCCCGGCAGACCTGCGGCGAGCGCGCCCTTGGCCTGCTCCGTGATGAAGCAGATCGACCACAGCCCCGGTCCCGGCCATTCGATGAGGCCGACGCGGCGGAAGCTCGTCCCGTCCTGCTTGAACACGGTCTCGAAGATCTGCTTCACGCCCTTGTACAGCGAGCGCACGATCGGCATCCGGTCCAGCACGTTTTCGCCCGACTGCACGACCGTTCGGCCGACGAGATTGGCGGTCAGGAAGCCGAGGATGGTGAGGCCGATCATCGCGGCCAGCACGCCGACGCCCGGCACCGCCACGGGCAGGTAGCTGTTCGGGTTCCAGGCCGGCGGAATGAGCGGCTTCACCCAATTGTCGATCAGGTTGATGAGCCAGAGCGTCAGCCAGATGGTGATGGCGACGGGCCCCGCCACCACGAGGCCGGTGAGGAAATAATTGCGCAGCCGCGCAAGCCCCCGGGGTTTTGGGGGCGGGACCGGTTCGCCCAGCGGGCCCAGCGGGCTGGAGCCGATCGGACCTGCGGAGGTCTGCGTCATGCGATCCTCGAAACGTGGCCCGCCAAAGCGGCGCCGCGACGCACAATAGCGCATAATTATGGAGCGTCGCGCCGCCGATGCGATAGAACGCCGTCGGATCATGACCCCCGCGCCCCTGCGAGACTCCCGGCCTCACTCCGAAGCGGCGGCCACTAAGCAGGCGCCCAGGAGGTCGGCGCGCCTGCTGTGGATCGCCGCGGGCGTCGTGCTGACGGGCGTCGGCGTCGTGGGCGTGATTCTGCCGGTGATGCCCGGCACCGTGTTCCTCATTCTCGCCGCCGCATGTTTCGCGCGCGGGTCGCCCCGCCTCGAA
This sequence comes from Chenggangzhangella methanolivorans, assembly GCF_042648545.1. Classification (NCBI taxonomy): domain Bacteria; kingdom Pseudomonadati; phylum Pseudomonadota; class Alphaproteobacteria; order Hyphomicrobiales; family Methylopilaceae; genus Chenggangzhangella; species Chenggangzhangella methanolivorans. The sequence goes on along the minus strand of NZ_JBHRXS010000006.1, from coordinate 568,982 downwards.
GCCTTGCTGCTGAACCATCCGAAGCTCGGGCCCTCGGTGATCGCCTGGCGGCGCGACGGCGCGATCCCGGTCAAGGCCAAGGCGATGGCGTTCGCCGGCATGGCGCTGTCGATCGCGCTCGTGTCTGTCTCCGGCGCGCCGCCGATCGCGGTCTGGGCGACCATCGCCTTCGTGGCGGCCGGCGCGCTCTATGTCGGCACGCGGCCGTCGCGGCCCAAAACGCTTGAGGACTGACGCATGGCTCGCCCATCTCTTGAGACGCCCGCCGACGGCCTCGCAGACCGGCTCGACGCGCTCGAGGCGCGCTACGCCCATCAGGAGCTGACGATCGAGCAGCTCAACGAGACCGTCGCAGAGCAATGGGCGGTCATCGACCGGCTGAAGCGGGAGATCTCCCATCTGGCCGAGCGGCTGGAGGACGCCGCAGCGGGCGTCGCGCCCGTCGATCGCCCGCCGCCGCATTACTGACCGCGCAAACTTCTTCGCGCGCCGCGGGCTCGCCGGGCCGAGGGCGCTTGACGGATCGCCGCCCGGAACGGCCTCTATGCCAGCGGCGGCGCCGGGCTCGGGAATCGAGGTCGGCGACCGCCGGCGGGTCGACGATCGGAAAGCCGGGCGCGGCTCTCACGCCGTTTGGAGAACAGCTTGCGTTATTTCGTGACGGGCACCGCCGGCTTCATCGGCTTTCATGTCGCCGAACGGCTGCTCGCCGCGGGTCACGAGGTCGTCGGCGTCGACGGCATGACGCCCTATTACGACGTCACGCTGAAACAGCGCCGCAGCGAGCTTTTGGCTCGCTCGCACGCCTTCACGGCCCATGAGATCATGCTGGAGGACATGCCGGCGCTCACGGCCGCCTATGAGGCGGCCAAGCCCGACGTGGTGATCCATCTCGCGGCGCAGGCCGGCGTGCGCTACAGCCTCGAGAACCCCCGCGCCTATATCGACGCGAACGTGGTCGGCACCTTCAACATCCTCGAGCTCGCCCGGGCGCATCGGCCGCGCCACCTGCTGTTCGCCTCGACGAGTTCGGTCTATGGCGCGAACCCAAAAATGCCGTTCCATGAGACCGACCGCGCCGACTGCCCGCTGACGCTCTACGCGGCGACCAAGAAGGCCACCGAGGCGATGGCGCACGCCTACGCCCATCTGTGGGCGATCCCGAGCACGGCGCTGCGGTTCTTCACCGTCTACGGCCCCTGGGGCCGGCCCGACATGGCGCTGTTCAAGTTCACCAAGGGCGTGCTCGCCGGCGAACCGATCGACATCTACAACAACGGCGAGATGCTCCGCGACTTCACCTATGTGGACGACATCGCCGAGGCGATCATCCGTCTGGCCGACGTCGCGCCGTCCGAACCGGGAGACGGCGCGGCGACCGACGACCCCGACGCCTTCACCGCCTCGGCTCCGTTCAGGGTGGTGAACATCGGCAACGGCGATCCGGTGCGGCTGCTCGATTTCGTGGAGGCGATCGAGGCCTCGACCGGCCGCAAGGCGATCCGCAATCTGATGCCGATGCAGCCGGGCGACGTCCCCGCCACCTATGCGAGCGCCGACCTGCTGTTCCGGCTGACGGGCTTTCGTCCCGAGACCCCGGTCGCGGTCGGGGTCGAGCGCTTCGTGCGCTGGTACGCGGACTATTACGGGCCTCCGGCCGGCGAAAGCGCTTGATGACGACGAACGGCGGCAAGCGGCCTGGATCGGAGCCCAGTTAAATAAGCCGGCTCAAGACACCAGGAGAAAGCTTACGACGCCGCCGACGCAGTCGGACGCGTTCAGATCGCTCGCGAACGCAGACTTTTATGGCAACCTTGACGGAAAGCCCGCCCGATCTTCTCTACCTCAAGTAGGACCGGAATTTTGTCTCTTTTCCTGAGCTTTTCTTCTTGGACAGCGCGGAGACGCCGCATGGCGAAGCGCCACACTTTGTCTTTCAGCGCTTCTCAGGCGTGAAAACTGCTGTTAAGAGACTAACCGCGTTGCGTAGGGCGGTCGCGATGCGTCATCGGGAGGCCTGAAGCCAGATGAAGTTCGGTGGTTGGCTTAAGTTTGATCAGCGCGGCTTCTTGAGCGGTTGGTTGCGCGATCGTAGCGATCCCGACCGACGACATGCAGTTACCATCCAGATCGACGACACGACTTTTTCGGTCATGTCGGACAAACTTGATCGAACGATCAAGGGCGACGAAGTCCAGGATGGCAGCTACACGTTCCGAATGGAGATCCCCCAAGCGTTTCGCGATGGGCAGACCCACACATTCTCGGCTCGAGCCGAAGCCGGCGAATTCGCGCTGAAGCAGCGCGTCGAAACCTTCGTCATCGAAGAAGGCGTCGGCGCTCCACAGATCCATGTCGCCTCGATCCATGAAAAAACGCTGATCGGCCGGACGAGCGTCTTCGACGACAAGAACGTCACCCTCGAAATCTGGAACGAGCAGGGGCGCGTCGCGGATTTCTACTGCACGCAACCGGGCGGCGAGGCGGACGGCGCATTCCGGATCACGCTCGACGACGAGGTGTTCGAAATCGTCGAGCGCGGCGGATGTTCGCTGGTCGCCATCGGCATGCCCGAGGGCGGATATCCCGGGTTCGAAATCCTGCCCGAGATGCTGACCAGCGCGTTCCCGCTGGTCGAGCCGACCGAAACCAATCCGCAGTGGTCCGCAAGCGCAGCGACGATCTACGACATCGTGTTCGTCCTCAACATCAACTCGAAGGGCTGGATCCTCGAAAAGATCTGCCGAGTGATTGCGGAGAACACCGGGCTTTCCTATCGCATCGTCTTCACGGAGCGGAACAGCTCGTTCACCAACTGGCTGCCCAACGCGCCGCGATACTTCTTCGGCCACTACAAACTTTATCTCATGGCCAGAGATCAGGATCCGGAATTCTTCGCCGACAAGCAGTGCTTCGTCTGGTTCACGCATCCGGTGTTCGACAGCGTGAAGCGCGACGGCTTCGTCGCGAAGATGAACATGGCGACCAAGATCGTGACCGCCAACCTGTTCCATCGCCGCGCGCTCGAATTCATGGGCGTCGAGAGCGAGCGGATCGCGACCGTTCTGGGGGGCGCCGACCCCGACGTCTTCACGACGGCGCCGCGCACCGGCCGGACCGTCGGCGTGGTGGGAGCCTACTACGAGCGCAAGAACCCGGCCCTGCTGCTCGAACTCGTGCGGGCGATGCCGGGAACCAATTTTCTGTTGATCGGACCGGCGCGCGAGGACATCGAGAACCAGAACCTGATCTGGGAGGCGTGGCCGCGGTTCGACGAACTCCTGTCGTTGCCGAACTTCGATTACGTGACGCCGCCGTATCATGCCTATGGCGAATACTATCACAAGTTCGACGTCTACTTGTCGCTCTCGAGCCTCGAGGGCGGTCCGATCCCGCTGATCGAGGCGATGTTCTGCAACCGCATGCCGGTGATCACGCGCACGGGGTTCGCGGAGGACATCGTCGAACATCGGCGCAACGGGTATCTGATCGACATCGAACCCAGCCTCGTCGACGTGGTGAAGGCCGTCGAATGGGCCCAGGATCATACGACGGAGGACGTCTCCACGACGGTTCGAAACTACTCCTGGAAGCAGTTCGGCCTCGAGTTCCGGCGGCTGCTGTCCTCGTCCGTCCCGAACGGCGAGACGGTCGACTTCGGAGGAGAAACGAAAGGCGTCGTCGTCCGGGAGGGTTGGCGCGTGGTCCCGGACTCCGGCCTCGTGCTCGAAAGCCGGCGCGGCGGCGTCACGATCTACGCTGAGGCCCCGTTCTCCCAGATCGACATCGCGTTCGACATCAATCCGAGCTTCGCGGCGTCCATCGAGGGCTTGCGGATCTTCGCAAACGACGAGATCTCCGAAGTTCAGATTTCGTCCGCGGCCCGGAAGTCCGCGACCATCTCGTTCGGGTCGACCGACGAGGGCTTGAATGAAATCAATCTGGACATCGAAGCGATCGCTCAGGACTGGCGCCCGAATTGCGTGTTGTTCCGATCGGTCACCGTTTCTTGAAGCCGCCGTCAGAACGAGCTGAGGTCGACGTGATGCTGCAGGCCAGCCCGGTCAGTTACTCGAACTATATTTCGGCCGGAAAATACGTCGTGACCGCGAAGATCGACGATCCGGTCGTGCGGACGGCGCGCGCGCGTCTGATCTGGGCCGCCAACACGGCCTCCGCCACCGCCGAGCTCGGCGTCAGCACCCTGATGGCGGGAACTCCCGAGGGGCTGCCCTACCGCGTGAGCACGCTCGGCGCGTCCTTCGCGGTGAAGCGGCTCCTGCAGGAGACCTATTCGGTCAAGCCGAACTACGACCTGTTCTTTCTCCGTCACAAGGAGCTGAGCAAGAACGAGGACTCCGCCTATCCGCTTCCCACCGACTTTCTGATGCACGTGCTGCCGCAGGCCGCGATCGTCCACACGCGGGATCCGGCGGTGATGTTGAGCTGCTCGAAGCGCAGGATCAATTTCGTCTACGAGCACCATCACGAAGACTATCAGCGCGGCTTCTCGAAATACGACGCCGTCGACTTCAAGGCGCCGTTCTGCCGCGCGGTCGTGGCGATCACCTCGGCGGTCGCCGACGAGCTCGCGTCGCTCGGCGTGCCCGAGCACAAGATCATCGTCCTCGACAGCGGGGTCAGCTCCGCCTCGTTCATCCGGCGCGACGCCGCGGCGGCGATGTGGCGGCGGCGGCTGCTGAGGTTCGCCGACCAGAAGCTCGTCGTCTACGCCGGCGGCATGCAGGAGGAGCGCGGCATCGCCCACATGTTCGACGCCGCCCTTCAGATGCCCGACGTGGTGTTCGTGATGTGCGGCGGGCACGAGCAGAACCTGAAGCAGTGGCGCGCCCGGATGCGGGACGACGGCCTCTCGAACGTCAAGATCCTCGGTTACATCCCGCACGACGTCGTCTGCGAACTGCAGCAGGCGGCCGACGCCGTCGTCCTGACGCGCAGCAGCGGGCTTCGCACTGCGATCACGTCCCCGCTCAAGTTCTACGAGTACCTCTCGTCCGGGGCTCCGATCGTCGCCGCGAAGGTCGAGTCCATCACGGATCGGGACGCCGACAAGCTGACCGTCCACTGGTACGATCAGGAAAATCCGGAGACGTTCTCGTCCACCTTGCGGGCTGCGCTCGACGCAGGCTCCCGCTCGAAAGGTCCGATCGAGGCCAATGTCGACTATGCGAGTCGGTTCACATGGCTCCAGCGGCAGAAGCGGCTGTTCGAGTTCATGGGCGAGATCCCGGTGTCGGTCACGATATGACGTTCTCCGCGCGACGCGGCCGTGGCGGGGCCTGCGGCGCGGAGGCGACCTTAGGTCGCTGTCCTCGCTGAGGCCGCGCCTAGCAGAGTCCCGAGAACTCGCGTTTGATCGCAACGGCTGGCGACGATCCATGATCGGGCGCGGCCGCCCCACCGACGGCTGCTGCGGCGCGTGATCCCCTCGCCCGCCGCAGTCTCAAGCGTCTCGTCGCCCGATGGGCGTCAGAACTACCGCCATTAAGGATTGGTCATGCGCGTCGCCGTGGTTGGTGCTGGATATGTCGGCCTCGTTTCGGGGGCCTGCTTCGCTGATTTCGGACATGACGTCTGCTGCATCGATCTCGACCAGTCGAAGATCGACGCCCTGATGGCCGGCCGGATCCCGATCTTCGAGCCGGGCCTTCAGGAGATCGTCGCCAACAACGTCCGCCTCGGGCGGCTGACCTTCGCCACCGAGATCGCGCCGGCCGTGCGCGCGGCCGACGCCGTGTTCATCGCCGTGGGCACGCCCTCGCGCCGCGGCGACGGCTTCGCCGACCTCACTTATGTGCGCGACGCGGCGCGCGATATCGCCGGGGCGATCGAGGGCTATACGGTGGTCGTGACCAAGTCGACGGTCCCGGTCGGCACCGGCGACGAGGTCGAGCGGATCATCCGCGACCTTCGGCCCGACGCGGAGTTTTCGGTCGTGTCGAACCCGGAGTTCCTGCGCGAGGGCGCCGCGATCTCCGACTTCAAGCGGCCCGACCGCATCATCGTCGGCCGCGAGGACGAGCGAGCCGAGGCGGTCATGCGCGAGATCTACCGCCCGCTCTACCTCAACCAGGCCCCGCTGCTGTTCACCTCGCGCCGCACGGCAGAGCTGACCAAATACGCGGCCAACGCGTTCCTGGCGGTCAAGATCACCTTCATCAACGAGATCGCGGACCTGTGCGAGCAGGTCGGCGCGAACGTGCAGGAGATCGCCCGCGGCATCGGCCTGGACAACCGCATCGGCTCGAAGTTCCTGCACGCCGGTCCGGGCTATGGCGGGTCGTGCTTCCCCAAGGACACGCTCGCGCTCACCAAGACCGCGCAGGACAACGGCATCTCCCTGCGCATCGTCGAGGCCGCATCGCAGGTCAATGAGCAGCGCAAGCGCACCATCGCCCGCAAGGTCATCAAGGCCTGCGGCGGGTCGGTTCGCGGCATGACGATCGCGCTGCTCGGCCTCACCTTCAAGCCGAACACCGACGACATGCGCGACGCGCCGTCGCTCTCCATCATCGCCGCGCTTCAGGACGCCGGCGCGAAGGTGCGCGCCTACGATCCGGAAGGAACCGATCAGGCCCGTCCCCTCGTCGACGACGTCCACTTCGCGCAGGACCCTTACGACTGCGCGGAGGGCGCGGACGCGCTCGTGATCGTGACCGAGTGGGACGCCTTCCGCGCGCTCGATCTCGAGCGCCTGAAGCAGACCATGCGGACGCCGGTTCTCGTCGACCTCCGCAACATCTACGACGGCGCCGAGGTCGCCCAGCAGGGCTTCGCTTATGAAAGCATCGGCCGGCCCGTCGCTCCGACCGGCGCGTGACCAGATAGGACCGGCGACCGGTCAGCCAGGACCTACCGGCTGACCGGCGCCTCGGGAAGCGCTGGGCGGACCGCGCCGCCGTGGCGCGGTCCGCCCAGCAGAACCGCCCTGCTTCAGATCGTCTGGTTGTAGGCCCCGACTTCGGGATGGGTTCTCAACAGCGCGTCGAGGGCGACGAAGATGTCGCGCATGCGCTGCTCCGAGACCGGGCTCTCGACCACGACGACGAGCTCCGGCTTGTTCGACGAGGCGCGCACCAGGCCCCAGGTGCCGTCCTGCAGCGTGACTCGCACGCCGTTGGTCGTCACCACGTCCCGGATCCCCTCGCCCGCCAGCCGCTCGCCGCCGCTCGCCATCGCCTCGATCGCGGAGGTGACCGCCGCCACGACGCCGTATTTCGCCTCGTCGGCGCAGTGCGGCGACATGGTCGGCGAGCTCCAGGTTTTGGGAAGGGCGCGGCGGAGATCCGACAGCCGCTTGCCCGGATTGCGGTCCAGCATGTCGCAGACCGCGAAGGCCGCGACCAGCCCGTCGTCGTAGCCGAGCCCGATCGGTCGGTTGAAGAAGAAATGGCCGGACTTCTCGAAACCGACCAGCGCGCCGAGTTCGTTGACCCGCCGCTTGATGTAGGAGTGACCGGTCTTCCAGTAATCCGTGCGCGCGCCGTTCGCCACGAGCACGGGATCGGTCATGTAGAGGCCGGTCGACTTCACGTCGACGACGAACTGCGCGTCCGCATGGATCGACGAGAGGTCGCGGGCCAGCATCACCCCGACCTTGTCGGCGAAGATCTCCTCGCCCTCGTCGTCGACGACGCCGCAACGGTCGCCGTCGCCGTCGAAGCCCAGCGCGACGTCGGCGCCGTGCTCGAGAACGGCGTCCCGCATGGCGTGAAGCATCTTGAGGTCTTCGGGATTCGGATTGTAGCGCGGGAACGTATGGTCGAGCTCGGCGTCGAGCGGAACCACCTCACAGCCGAGGGCCTCGAGCGCGCGCGGCGCGAAGGCGCCGGCGGTCCCGTTTCCGCACGCCGCGACCACCTTGATGCGGCGCGACAGCTTCGGACGGTCGAGCAGCGAGGCGAGATAGCGCTCGGGGAAATTCGCGACGAACTCGTAAGCGCCGCCGCCGCGAAGATCGAAGGCGCCCGCCAGGGTGATCTCCTTCAGTCGCGACATCTCCTTCGGGCCGAACGTCATAGGCCGTTCGCATCCCATCTTTACGCCGGTCCAGCCGTTTTCGTTGTGCGACGCGGTGACCATCGCGACGCACGCGCAGTCGAGCTCGAACTGGGCGAAATAGGCCATCGGCGAGACCGCGAGGCCGATGTCGCGCACGCGCACGCCCGCCGCCATCAGACCCTGGACGAGCGCGATCTTGATCGAGGCCGAATAGGAGCGGAAATCATGACCCGTCACGAGATCCGGCGCGACGCCGAGCTCGTGGATCAGCGTCCCGAGCCCCATGCCGAGCGCCTGCGCGCCCATCAGGTTGAGCTCTTCTCCGAAGAGCCAGCGGGCGTCGTATTCTCGAAACCCCGCCGGCTTCACCAGCGGCGTCGTCTCATAGGCGTAGGTGTTTGAGACGAGGCGCGGCAGAGGACTTGGGAAGGTCATGGATGAGTCCGAAGGATGCGCCAGCAGCGCAGACTGAAAAGCGTCACTCAATCACCACTAAAACTCGACCACGTCAATGATTTTATAAAATCTAATGCCCTTTTTAATTTATAAACCTAGCGCATACCGGCAAATCGCCAGAGCTGAGGCGATCATGTAAGCTGATTAATACTCGTTAACAGGCCAAGAACCGACTTTACAGCAAGGTTTCATTCCAACCGTCGCGACAGGTCGCAACGGACCCGGTGCGAGACGAAGACATGGTCCAACCGAGCAAGATGATCTTGTGCAGTGCAGAATCTGTCGCCGCCAATCAAATTCAACAAAATTTATCGATAAAAGTTCTCTACAGAATGTTGCGATCGCGTGACATCCGCCCGTAAGCTACCGACGTAATAGATCAAAGCTACTGTCGCAGACTTCTTCAACCTTCAATTCGAAACTGCACGAAGGGTAGCATGATGGGTATGCTAACACTCTTTCGAATCGTGGAAATCTTTGGTGGTATCGTGCGATAACGGAATTCACGTTTAGATTCCGGCTTTCGTTCGCAACCTAATGCGGATGACGACGAGGCGTGGCGTCACGCTTCGCTTTACGAAGAGCGTCGACCCGAAGCGCTCCCGAACGATGAAAGACATGCGCGATGGACCAGGGGCCGGAAAAGTCGGTTTTGCTGTTTGGAGCCTACAAGAACGGCAACATCGGCGATCAATTTCAGGCGTCCTCGGTCGCGTCCCACATTCGTGCGGTCCGGTCCGATCTCGGCGTCGACGCGACGTCGAACAGCCGGGCGGAGCGCGACTACGAGTTTGAGTTCGGCCAGAGGATCGAGCCGGCTTCGGCGATCGGCGATCCCGAAGTCGTCAATCGCTATTCGGCTCTCGTGATCGGCGGAGGCGGCCTCCTGGCGTCCGTCCACCGTCCGATGGACAGCCAGAGCTGGGTCGAGAGCGTCAAGATCCCGATCATCCTGCTGAGCCTCGGCGTCTCCGAAGACGCGCTGGAAAAATGCCGCCCGCTGGTGGAGCGGGCCGAAGTGGTCTCCGGACGCGACGATTTTTCGTGCGAGATGATCTCGCGCATCCGCAGCGACGTCCGATACCTGAACGATCCGATCCTCACCGATCCGCGCCTGGACGCCGCGCCGGCGCCGACGCGGCCGGGCCGGCTGACCGTCATTCCGCGCAAGCAGACCGACCGCTACCGTCAGGTCTACACGCTCTTGGAGGCGGAGCTGGCGCCCGACGACCTCGTGGTCAGCATGTTCCCGGCGACCGACGAAGCGTCAGGCGTCTTCGACACCTTCCCCGCCTCGCCGACAGCCAGGCTGACGACGATGTCTGAGCTGTGCGAGCAGATCGACGGGTCTGGCGTCGTCGTCAGCTCCCGCTATCACGGGTGCATCATCGCGCTGAAACGCGGGGCGCCGTGCATCGGCACGGTGAACTCCACGTCCGATCGGGCGTCCAAGATCGGCGAGTTGTTCAAGCAGATCGGGCACGAGCATTTGCTCGTGAGCTTCACCCAGACGCCCAGGAATCGGGCCGCGATCATGGAGGCGGCGGCGGAGTTCGACGCCGCGGCGGTCGGCGCGCGTATCGCGGAGATGCGCGACAGCTTCAGGACGTCGCTCAAGGAGATCCTGGACTCGGTCGTCTGAGGAGAGGATCGGTCCCGACGGACATAAGAAAACCCCGGCCGCGCGAGGCGGCCGGGGTTCTTTTTTGCATGGCTGAAGAGCTCGCCCGGCCTCAGCGGCCGATCTTCTTGCCCTTGGAGTTCTTGACCGCGATCACCGCCGGACGGGCGTAAGGCTTGTCGTCGGGCCAGCGGCTGATCGTGTTCGGGAAGCCGCCGCCCTCGCCCGGATGCTGGATCGCGGCGAAGAGCGTCTTGAAGTCGTCCGAGAATTCCGGACCGCAGACCTCGCAGCCCTTCGGGCCGGAGAGGAACTGGCGCAGATAGCCGCGGTCCGGACCCTGGGTCGGGACGACGTGGAGCGCGTCGTTCGGATTGCCGATGTCGGCGTTCGAAGGCTGGCCGTCCGTCGCGATCCAGAGATTGCCCTCGCCGTCGAAGGCGATGTTGTCGGGCGAGCCGACCTTGCCAAGCGCGGCCGGATCAGCGTAGCCGGCGAAGAACGTCGCCTTGGAGTCGAGGCCCGGCTTCAGCTGCTTCTGCTTGGTCTTGAGGTCGATCTCGGGATTGCCGCAGAGCAGGAAGATGCGCCACTCGAAGGCGGTAGAGGCGTGGTCGCCCTCGGCCTCGTCGACCTCGATGATGTGGCCGCTCGGGTTGGGAACGCGCGGGTTGGCCTTGACCTCGCCGGCGTCCTCGCGAAGCGTGGTGCGGGCCGAGTTGTTGGTCATGGTCAGGTAGACGCGGCCCGTGACCGGGTTCGGCTGGCAGTCTTCCGGACGGTCCATCGCGGTCGCGCCGACGGCGTCGGCCGCAAGGCGCGTCTTCACCAGGATCTCGCCGTCGTTCTTGAACTGGCCGGCGAGCACCGGGTTGTTCATGGACAGCTCGAGCCATTCGCCCGTGCCGTCGTCATGGAACTTGGCGACGTAGAGGACGCCCTCGTCGAGCAGATCGAAGTTCGCCTTGCGGTTCGTCTCGTCGAATTTGCCCTTCGAGACGAACTTGTAGACGTAGTCGAACTGCTGGTCGTCGCCGGTGTAGACGACGACGCGGCCGTCCTTGGCGAGGATGCAGGTCGCGGCTTCATGCTTGGCGCGGCCGAGCGAGGTGCGCTTCTTCGGAACGAAGGTCGGGTCGTAGGGGTCGATCTCGACCACCCAGCCGAAGCGGTTGGCTTCGTTGGGCTCCTTCACGGTGTCGAAGCGGTCGTAGAACTTCTCCCACTGGCGGCCCGTCGCGCCGGTCGAGACGCCGTAGCGGGCGTGGAGAGCCTTGAGCTCCTCGTTTTCGACGAGGGCGGCGTTGGCGAAGTACTGGTTGAAGTTCTCTTCGCAGGTGAGCCACGTGCCCCAGGGGGTCTTGCCGCCCGAGCAGTTGTTCAGCATGCCGTAGACGGTCTTGCCCTTGGGGTCGGCGCTAGTGCGCATCAGCTTGTGGCCGGCCGCCGGCCCCGTGATCTTCATCTCGGTCTCGGCGGTGATGCGGCGGTTGTACTTCTCGCTCTTCACGACCGACCAGCGGCCGCCCGACTTCTTGATCTCGATCACCGAGCCGCCATGCGCGGCCATCTCGACGTCGGCCTGGAATTTCTTCACGCCCGGCGCGTAGTCGCGGAACATGTCCGTGCCGGTGGTGTATTCGTGGTTGACCGCGAGCAGCCCGCTCTTGTCGTCCTCGAGCGGGAAGTAGCCGACGAAGTCGCAGTTGAAGCCGAACTGCTGCGCCTGGAACTCGGCCGACTGCTTTCCGGCGGCGAACTCCGGCCCGCCTTCGAACAGCGGGTCGCCCCAGCTGATCAGCACCTGGCTCTCATAGCCTTCCGGCACGACGATCGCGTCGGCCTGGGTCGGCTGGATGGGGGTGAAGGAGAGCTTGTCGGCCTTCTTGCCGGCCGCGGCCTCGATCGCGTCTTCGGCGGTCTCGGCCGCCTGCGCCTCGTTCGAGAGGCCCGGCAGCTTGGCGGTCATCAGCACCGGCACGGTGGCGGCGGCGCCGAGCAGGAAGGATCGGCGCTCGATGTTGCGCGCGATGATTTCGCCGAAGTGCTCGTTCTTCGGACGCTCGCCGGCGGCGGCGTGCAGGCCCGGACGGTCGATGCCGGTCGCCTCTTCGTCGAGGATCGGCTCCTCAGCGCGCGGCGCGTTGTGGTCGGTCATTTAGGCAGTCCCCGATGACTTTGGAATTGGAACGGCTCCAATTGCATCGGGGGCCATGTCAGTCGGACGACAACCTGATCACGCTTTCGTAATCGGCGCTCGCGGCGACCCGTCCTCTTGCAGCGCAGCGCGGTCGGCTGCACAAGAACGCCGCCATGATCCACGTGAACGACCTCACCGCCCGCATCGCCGGCCGGACCCTCATCGACGGCGCGACCGTCGCCGTGCCGGAAGGCGCGCGCGTCGGCATCGTGGGCCGGAACGGCACCGGCAAGACGACGCTGTTCAAGCTGATCGCCGGCGACATGCAGCCCGACGACGGCGCGATCACCTATCCGAAATCCGCGCGCCTCGGCCGCGTGGCGCAGGAGGCGCCTTCCGGACCCGAAGCACTCATCGACGTGGTGCTGGCCGCCGACAAGGAGCGCGCGGCGCTGCTCGCCGAGCAGGACACCGCGACCGACCCGCACCGCATCTCCGACATCGTCACCCGCCTCATCGACATCGACGCCTATGAGGCGCCCTCGCGCGCGGCCAAGATCCTGTCCGGCCTCGGCTTCGACGAGGCGGCGCAGCAGCGGCCCTGCTCGGACTTCTCCGGCGGCTGGCGGATGCGCGTCGCGCTCGCCGCGGTTCTGTTCTCCGAGCCCGATCTTCTCCTGCTCGACGAGCCCACCAACCATCTCGACCTCGAAGGCACGCTCTGGCTGCAGGATTATCTCGCCAAATATCCGCGCACCGTCCTCGTCATCAGCCATGACCGCGACCTGCTGAAAGCCTCGGTCGACCACATCCTGCATTTCGAGAACGGCAAGCTGAACCTCTGGAAGGGCGACTACGACCGCTTCGACGCCGCCCGCCGCGAGAAGCTGCTGCTCGACCAGAAGGCCGCCAAGGCCCAGTCGGAAGAGCGGGCGCGGCTCGAGGCCTTCATCGCACGCTTCAAGGCCAAGGCCTCCAAGGCCACGCAGGCCCAGTCGCGCGTCAAGCGCCTCGCCAAGATGCAGCCGATCAACGCGATCGTGGAGCGCTCGGTGGTGCCGTTCCGCATCCCCGAGCCCGAGAAGGAGCTCGCCCCGCCGCTGCTCGCGCTCGACGGCGTCTCGGCCGGCTATGGCGATCTGACGATCCTCAAGAAGCTTGATCTCCGCATCGACCCGGACGACCGCATCGCGTTGCTCGGCTCGAACGGCAACGGCAAGTCAACCTTCGCCAAGCTGCTCGCCGATCGACTGAAGCCGCAGGGCGGGCGGCTGTCGAAGTCCGAGCGGATGCAGGTCGGCTTCTTCGCCCAGCATCAGGTCGAGGACCTCAATCTCGACGGCTCGGCCTACGACCACATCCGCCAGCGGATGCCGGGCGCGAGCGACGCGCAGGTTCGGTCCAAGGTGGCGCAGATCGGGTTCTCGGGCCTCAAGGCCGACACCAAGGTCGAGAAGATGTCGGGCGGCGAGAAGGCGCGGCTCGCCTTCGGACTGGCGGTGTTCCACGGCCCGCACCTGCTGATCCTCGACGAGCCCACGAACCATCTCGACATCGACAGCCGCGAGAGCCTCGCGCAGGCGCTGAACGAGTTTTCGGGCGCGGTCATCCTGATCAGCCATGACCGCCACCTGCTCGACGCCACCGCCGACCGGCTGTGGCTCGTGGCCGACGGCGGCGTGCGCGCCTTCGAGGGCGATCTCGACGACTATCGCAAATACATCCTCTCCGCCGACGGCTCCGGCCGCGCCTCGAAGAACGCCGGCGGCGGCACGGGCAAGTCGTCCGAGCCGGCGCCGAAGCGGGTCGACGTCGGTGCGCTCAAGAAGAAGATCGCCTCGCTCGAGGAGCTGATGGGCCAGTGCCAGGCCGAGATCGCCAAGATCGACGGCGAGCTCGAGGCGGCCGGCGGCTTCCCGAACGAGCCCAAAAAGGCCGCGACCCTCGGCAGGCGGCGCGACGAGTTCACCAAGGCGCTCGCCGAGGCCGAGGAGACCTGGCTCGGCGCGAGCGCCGAGCTTGAGGAGGCCGCCGCCGCGTGACGACGCGGCCGCTCTTCTGGAAGCGGCTTTCCGAGCCGCGGCCGGGGCTCGGCCTTCTCGTCTTCGCGTTCTCCCTGTCGGTCGCCGGCCTCTTCGCGATTCTTGACGGCGGCTTCGGCGATCGCAGCTGGGCGCTGGTCGCGGGCGTCGCCTTCGGGGTCGCGCTCCAGCGCGGAGAATTGTCGCTGGTGCGCGCCTGGCGCGACCTCCTCCAGCTGAAGGACGCCGGCCAGCTCCTCGGCTTTCTCGCCGCGCTCGCCATGGCCGCCACGCTGACGCTCGGGACGCTCGGCGCGCTGGGGCTCGAGGCGCCCGAACACGCCCGGATCGGACCCGTTCACTGGCTGCTGCCGGTCGCGGGCTTCCTTTTCGGCGTCGCGTCGGTGATCGCGCGCGGCGGCGTGATGGTGCACATGCGCCGCCTCGCCGAAGGCTCGCTGATCGCCCTCCCCGCCATGCTCGCGACCTTCGCGGGCTTCACCGCCGGCGTCGCGCTGTGGCCGTGGACCTGGGATCTCGCGGTCTCGGGCGCGCCGGGGTTCTGGCTGCCTGAAGTCACCGGATATTTCGGCGCCCTCGCCTTCCAGATCGCCGCGATCGTCCTGATGGCCGCCGCGCTGTGGCGGTTTCGGCCGAAGGGCGAAACCGCCGGTTCCTTTCGCGATCGCCTCCTCGTCTCGCCATGGCCTGCATGGGCCGCGGGGGCGCTGCTCGGCGCGCTGGTCGCGGTCAGCTATGCGGCCGGCGAGCCGCTCGGCCTGATCGCCGAATGCGCGACGCTCGCGCGCGTCCTCGCCACCGCGATCGGCCTCGCGCCCGCCGAGCTTCCCGGCCTCAGCGAGGGCGTCGGCGGGATCGCGGTTCCGCTCGAGGCCTTCGGACTCAACCAGCATGTGGTGATCCTCGCCGGCTTCATCGCCGGGGCGTTCGCCGCCGCGCTGTCCTCGGGGCGCTTCGCGATCGCCGGCTTCACGCTTCGCGAGGGCGCCGCGATGCTCGTCGGCGGCTTCCTGCTCGGGCTCTCGGCCATGACGGCGCTCGGCGCGATCACCGGCGAGGCGATCGCGGGCGTCGCTATCGGCGCGGCCTCCGGCTGGATCTTTCTCGCCACGGCGTCGCTCGGAATCGTCGTCGGGCTGACGTTCGAACCACGGATCGAAATGACCGCGCCCTGAGCACCAGACACGCCCGGAGAGCCGACAATGGCGAAGAACTGGAAGCCACTCGACGAGGCGCGCAGGAAAGCGTGGCCGCACGGCCGGATGGGCGGCGGCCTACTCGCGCTGACGATCGTCGCCGGATGGATCGCCATCCCGTTCGTGCTCGGCGTTCTCGCGCTTCTCGCCTGGGTCGGCGTCAGCGGGCTCGAACCGCTCGCCGACGCGCTCTTCTCGCCGTCGGAGTCGATGAGGATCGCGTCGCTGATCTTCCTGATCCCGAGCCTCACCTTCTCGATCCTGTGCGTGGTTTTCTTCGTGATGACGCTCGCCCGCGCCCGCGCGACGCCGGCCGTGACGGTGGCGGGCTTCGGGATCCAGTTTCTGGTCGGGCTCGTGTCCCCAATCGCAGGTCAGGCGGCGATGTTCGCGAAGAACGGGATGGATCTTTCCGGGCTCTGGGTGCTGATTCCGTCCTACGCGCCCGGATGGTTCATCGCGCTGTTCATGACCTTCGGCCTGTGGAGCTATCTTCTCGGCGGCGTGCGGCCGAACGCCTATTATCGCAACCGCGTCGCGGTCCCGTCCGCGCCGCCAGCCGCTCAGGCCGCAGAGGCGGCCTGACGACACGCTGAGGATCCGAGGTCATGCGCGCAGCCTTCGCCGCCTCCACCCTCATCTTCGCCGCCGCCGTCGTCCCGGCGATCGCCTGGGACGACCCGCCGCCGGCCGCGATCCCGACGCTGCCTGCGGCCGCGTCGTCGGTCGAGGGCTTCGCGCCGCAGGGCTGGACGGTCGAGGCCAAGGCGGCAGGCGACCTCGACGGCGACGGCAAGCCGGACGCCGCCTTCGTGCTGCACGGCGCGGACCCGAAGCTCGTCATCGACAACAAGGACGGGATCGGCGGCGACGAGATCGACACCAATCCGCGCATCCTCGGCGTCGCGCTCGCGACCGACGGCGGCTACCGCCTCGCCGTCCAGAACGCGACGCTCATACCCAGGCGAGACCAGCCCAACATCGACGACGCCTTTTCGGCCGACGGCGGCCTCTCGATCGCGCGCGGGGCGGTGAAGGTCGCGATCTCCCTGTTCGCCAACGCCGGCGGCTGGGGCATGTCGAACATCTCCTACACGTTCCGCCTGAAGGGCGGGACGCTCGAACTGGTCGGCTACGACCGCGACGACACCCAGCGGAACTCGGGCGAGGTCGAGGTCGTCAGCATCAACTATCTGTCGGGCAAGATGAGCGACGCCAAGGGGCGCATCGACCAGGACGCGAAGGACTACAAGACAGTCTGGCGGCGCGCGCCGGCCAAGATCGGCCCCGCCATCGAGGCGATCGGCGACGGCGTCGAGTTCGACCCGACGAAGTGACGCCCGCCGCCTATTTCGACGCCGCCTCGTAGAGCGCCTTCACGTCGCGCATGAGCGCGGCGCGGGAGGCGTCGCGGGTGTAGAACATGTGGCCGCCCGGATAGACCTTCAGCGCCGCGCGGGTCGGGTCGCCGAAGGCGGGCAGCTGATCGAGCGCCATCTTCGATTCCATGTAGGGCGTCACGAGATCCGTCGCGCCGTGCGTCACCAGCACGCGCAGCTTCGGGTCGGAGGCGAGCGCCTCGCGCAGCGCCGTCATGGACTCGGGCGCGTCGACGCCCGACCCCCATTTCCAGGAGCGGTTGACGTCGGCGGCGATCAGCTCGTAGCGGCGATCCACCCGGTAGCCCATCTCGCGGAAATAGAAGTCGACCGCCGCGCGGGTCAGCGGCGCCCGGGCGCCGTCGAGGATCGGGTCGTCGAACGAGCCGCGCTGCGAGAACGGATCGGGGTCGAAGGCCGTGACATTGGCGTCGTAGAGCGAGCCCTGAAGGTCTCCGCCCCTGTGGAGCTCGCGCGCGAAGCTGCGCATCGAGAGCCGCCCGCCCTGCCTGCGCACCTGCTCGCGGTCGATCCCGGTGAGGTCGGAGACCCGCGCGACCAGCCGCTCTACCGCCTCCTTGTCGCGCGGGCCCTTCATCAGGTCCGCCATGAACGCGCCTGTCGCATAGGCCTCGACGTCGGCGAGACGCTCGCGCGAAATCTCCCGGTCGCCGTCCCGCTCGCGCTTGGCGGCCGCGTACGAGGGCAGCACGTTGACGTAAGGCAGCGGCGAGGTCGGCTCGCCCTGCCGGATCCGGAAATCGAGCACCGGCGAGATGGCGACGAGGCCGCGCACGCCGACGCCGTCGCGGCCCTGGAGTTCGCGGGCGATGCGGGGAATGCGGAAACCGCCATAGCTTTCGCCTGCGAGGAACACGGGCGACATTAGCCGGTTCTTGGCTGCGAGGTGTTTGGCGACGATCCGCGACAGCGTCTCGGCGTCCCCGTCGACCGACCAGAACCGCTCGCTCGAGCCGCCGCCGGCGGTTCGGCTGTAGCCCGTCCCGACCGGATCGACGAAGACGAGGTCTGTGAAAGCGAGCCAGGTCTCGGCGTTGTCGATCAGCGCCGGCGGGTCGGAGGGCGTGTTCCCGGCGTTGCCGAAGGGCAGCCGCTTCGGGCCGAGCCCGCCGAAATTGAGCCAGGCCGAAGAGGCGCCGGGGCCGCCGTTGAACGCGTAGGTGATGGGCCGCGTCGCGGCGTCGGTGCGATCGAGCGTGTAGGTCGTCACCACGATCTCGGCGACCTTCTCGCCCTTGGGATCGTGCAGCGGCACCTGCTCGACGCCGACTCTGTAAGCGAGCGTGTCGTCGGCCGTCGCGACGGTGGCCTTGGCGGAAACGTCCGCCGGCAGCGCGGCCGGATTGCCGCCCTTCGGCGGCGCGCCCTCCTGCGCGATCGCAGACGAGGCCAGCACGGCGAGGACGAGGGCGGAACGACAGGCGGCGCGGTACGACATGCGCGCGTAACTAGGCGGCGGCCGCGCGGCTGCGAGGGCGCCCACACGCAGATGGGAACGCGGCTTCAGGCCGCTCGGGCGGTCGCCGCCTGCGCCTCGGCGAGCGCCGCCTTCAGCGCGGGAAGGTCTGCGGCCCCGCGCTGGCCGGGGCCTCGCGCCTCATATTCGGCGAGGCCGCGCGCCACCATGTCGAGGAAGGCGTCGCGGCGCATGCGCGTCACGGGATGCGCCAGCGCGAAATCGTCCGGATCGACCTCGGCGAGCACGACGGCGTCGGGCCGGTCGCGCTCCCCGCGCGGCGTTCCCCAGGAGATCGTCCAGCCGGGCTCGCCGCCGAGGCCCGACGTCGTGGTCGCGGGGTCGAGCATGTCGCGGAGGTCGCGCAGCCGGTGGCTCATCAGAACCGCGTTGAAGGCGAGCTTCATCGCGGCGTCCTGATCGGCCTGCGGCGCGAAGCCGCCGAAGACGGCCGCGTGGTAGCTGGCGTCGAGCGTCATGGCCATGGTTATGGGGCGCCGCTCCGCCTTATGGAACCGGATGGACGTTGCCGACATAGGCCGCGCCGGTCGTCGGGTCGGTGTTGATGTGGACGTTGAAGTTCACGCCGTCCTGCGTGACGGGGAACGGCCCCTGCTCGCCGTCGAGATGTCTCGCCCAGCCCTGCTCGCCCGCGCCCTGCGCCATGTCGAGCATCGTCTGGTCGTCATAGACCTTGGGGTCGTAGGTGGTCTTCGATCGCGTGATCGTCTCGCCGGGGTTGTTCGGATCCGGCACCTTCCATTCGACCTCGTTGACGCCCTTCGTCCCGGTCGGGCGAACGGTGGGCTGGAAGTTCTTCGCCGTGACCTCGGCGATCGCGACGTCCTGGTTGTGGGTTCCGTTGAGCCGCGTGCCCTTGAAGCCGTCCGGTCCCCTCAGATGCTGCGGCAGGTCGCTGCGATAGGAGATGCCGTTGAGATCCGGTCCGTTCGGTCCGCCGCCAGGCGCCCCCGGGCCGTTCGGCCCGCCCGGCCCTCCGCCTCCGCCCGCCGGCGGCGGCGCGGCCCTGCCGCCGTCGACCGCCCGCTCGGTCGTTCTCGTGGCGTCCGCGACGTGATCGACGGTCCTCGCGCCGTCGGAGACATGATCGGCGACCTCGACCCCGCGCTTCACCCATTTGGCGCCGGTCGCGAGGTTTCCGGCGAACGGGATGGCGGCGGCGCCCGATAGCGCGGCGTTGGCGAAGTCGCCCTCGGCCGCATACCAGCCGGCGTTTGCGAGGTCGGCCGCCTCGCCGACCACCGGAACCATGCCGGCCACGTCGAGGACCGTATGCCCGATGTCGGAGATCGAGGCCCTTCGCGCCGTGTCGACGGCGCTCTCGAACGCCCGCGCGCCGCCTTCGGCGACGTCGCCGATGCCGGACGCGACGTTCTTCACCGCATCGATCGGATTGAAGTTGAAGCCCATCTGGCTCGTCCCCCGTCCTTCGCGCCTCAGCCGAGCCCGTCGGCAATCGATGATGATCAAATGACAACAATGGGCGACCGCGGTCAACGCTTGCGCGCGCTCGCGACGGGATCACAATGGCCGAGGCCGAAGGCCGACACGGGAGGGCGCATCCGATGACGCGGTTCCAGGCTCTGTTTGCGCTCGGCCTCGCGCTGGCGAGCGCTCCCGCCGCCGCCGATCCTCGGTACGGGTCGATGGAGGGCGCGGCCCTCGGCGTCGGCGCGAGCCTCAACGGCGCGATCCCGTTCCCCGCCGACAACGCCTGGAATCGCGACGTCTCCGGAGACCCCGTCGATCCGAACTCCGACCGCATCATCGCCTCGATCGGCCTTGATCGCGGGCTCCATCCCGATTTCGGCCGCGGAACCTACGCCGGCGCGATCATCGGCATTCCTTATGTGGTCGTCTCGGGCGACCGGCCGAAGGTCAGGATCAAATACAAGGCCTACGGCGACGAGAGCGACAAAGGCCCCTTCCCCATTCCGCCCAAAGCGCGGATCGAGGGTTGGAAACCGAACGGCAAGCCGTTCGGCGGCGACCGCCATGTGATCGTGATCGACCGCGACAACGACCGGCTCTACGAGCTCTACCGCGCGTTCAAGCGCGACGACGGCGGCTGGAACGCCGACTCCGGCGCCGTCTTCCACCTCGACTCCAACGACGTCCGGCCAACCGCCAAGCCCGGATGGACCAGCGCCGACGCCGCGGGACTGCCGATCTTTCCCGGCCTCGTGCGCTACGACGAGGCCCCGGCCGGCGCGATCCGTCACGCGTTGCGCTTCACCGTCTCACGCTCGCGCCGCGCCTATGCGCCGCCCGCCACCCACTGGGCGTCGTCCGACACGGACCCGGACCTCGCCCCATGGGCATGCGGGTGCGGCTGAAGGCGTCCTACGCCGTCCCAGACGGCTTCAGCCGGGAGACGAAAGCGATCCTGAAGGCGCTCAGGACCTACGGGATGTTCGTCGCCGACAACGGCAGCGACTGGTTCCTGTCCGGCTCGCCCGACGATCGCTGGAAGAGCGGACGGCTTCTGGACGAGCTTCGTCAGGTCGCCGGACGCAACTTCGAGGTGGTGCGGATGGACGGGCTGGTGACGCCATAACAGGCGCGCCGCTCAGGCCTCGCGCTTCCAGCGGCCGTCGTCGGTCTGCTTCCAGTAGGTGACGGCGTGACCCTGCGCCTTCAGGGTCTTCCACTGCGCGCGGGCGGCGTCGAGCGCCTCGCCGTCATGGCCGTCGAACATCACGAGCGCGCGCTCGTAGCCCGACAGGTCCGGCGGCGCGGCGCCGTCGACCAGCACGCGCACCGCAGCCTTGTTGGGGTTCTGGTCCGTGACGGTCAGCCAGATCGGCTCGTCAGCGCCGTCCGGGCCGGCGCCGTGCGGCAGGAAGCTTTCGTCCGAGACCGTCCAGAGCGCGTCGTCGAGCGCCGAAACACGTTCTGGCGCAGAGGCCTGCACCACGACGTTCCAGTTCCGCTCGAGGCACTTTTCGAGCAGGGACGGCAGCGCCTTGTCGAGCGGCTGCCGGGTGAGGTGATAGAACAGGACTTCGGTCATCGTGGACCGACCATGCGCCATCGGCGCGTCCGCGTCAGCAACAGTTGAGCCGCCGCGCTTGTGATATTTTGTGATAAAATCACAAGCGCGATGTCAGGAGGATCTCGATGGCCACGATGACGCTCTCGATGCCCGACGCGATGAAGGAATGGATCGAGGCCGAGACGGCCAAAGGCGACTACGCCAGCACCAGCGACTTCATGCGCGACCTCGTCCGCCGCGAGCGCGAGCGGCGGGAGCCGCGCATGACGCTGGAGGAGCTGCAGCAGAGACTCGCCGAGGCGAGCGCTTCGGGGCCGGGCGATCGGACCATCGAGGAGATCATCGCGGAAGGCGACCGCATTCTGAAGCAGCGCGGAACCTACCGTGACTGATTGGACTCTGGCCCCGCAAGCCGAGCGTGATCTTCGGGATCTTTACGTTTACGGGGCCGAGGCCTTCGGCCGAACCGCCGCGCTGACCTATGTGGATCAGCTCTTGGCGTGTTGCGCGACGCTCGCGGAACAACCACGGATGGGTCGCGCCGCCGACGCAGCCCGCCGCGGCGCGCGCCGGTTCGAGCATGGCCGTCACGTGATCTATTATGAGGAGCGCCCGCCCGGTGTTCTCATCCTGGCCATCATCCACGAACGCAGCATCCGCGGAACCGGTCCCTGAACGTCCCGGACCGGCGACGCACGGCCGCCGGTCCGGAACAGCGCTTCACTTCTCGTAGGCGTCCGCAACCATACGGTCGAGCAGGCGCACGCCCCAGCCCGAGCCCCAGCTGCGGTTGATGTCGCTCGCGGGCGACCCCATGCCGGTGCCGGCGATGTCGAGATGGGCCCAGGGCGTCCCGTTGGTGTGGCGCTTCAGGAACTGCGCCGCGGTGATCGATCCGCCGTGGCGCCCGCCGGTCTGCTTCATGTCGGCGAACTTCGAGTCGATCAGCTTGTCGTATTCCGGGCCGAGCGGCATGCGCCACACCGGCTCGCCCACCGCCTTGCCGGCCTTGAAGATGTTTTCGGCGAGCTCGTCGTCGCTCGAGAACAGGCCGGCGTTGTCGACGCCGAGCGCGACCAGGATCGCGCCGGTGAGCGTCGCGAGATCGACCATGAACTTCGGCTTGTAGATCTCCTGCACGTGCCACAGCACGTCGGCGAGCACGAGGCGGCCTTCGGCGTCGGTGTTGATCACCTCGATGGTCTGGCCCGACAGCGAGGTGAGGATGTCGCCCGGGCGATAGGCCTTTCCGTCCGGCATGTTCTCCACGCAGCCGATCGCGCCGATGACGTTGGCCTTGGCCTTGCGTGAGGCGAGCGCGTGCATGAGGCCGACCACGCAGGCCGCGCCCGCCATGTCGCCCTTCATGTCCTCCATGCTGGCGCCCGGCTTGATCGAGATGCCGCCGGTGTCGAAGATCACGCCCTTGCCGATGAAGGCGATCGGCTGCTCGTCCTTGTCCTTGGCGCCCATCCACTTCATGACGACGACGCGGCTCTCCTGCTGGGAGCCCTGGCCGACGGCGAGCAGCGCGCCGAAGCCCGCTTTCTTGAGGTCCTTCTCGCCCATCACCTCGACCGCGACGCCGAGCTTGGAGAGCTCTCCGGCGCGCATGGCGAATTCGGTCGGCGTCAGGACGTTCGGCGGCTCGTTGACGAGGGTACGGGCGATCTCGACGCCCTCGGCGAGACCCTCCTTCGACTTCCAGGCCTTCTTGGCCGCGCTCTCGTCCGCGACCGCGATCGTGACCTTCGCGAGCTGCCCGGCGTCGTCGTCCTTCTTCTTGGTCTTGTAGGTGTCGAACGAATAGCTGCGGAGCCTCAAGCCCAGAGCGAGGTCTGCGGCGGCGTCCGCGTCCGCCGCCTGACCGCTCGCGGCCTCCAGAAGCACGACGACGTTTTCGGCCGAGGCCGGCAGCTTGCCGCGGATCTGGCCGCCGAGCTTCACCCAGTCGGTCGGCTCCTTGCCGTCGCCGATGCCGACGACGATCAGCCGGTCGACGCCGGGCAGCGCGGGCGCCAGCAGCTCGAACGACGCTCCGGCCTTGGCCTTGAAGCGGTCGCTGGCGGCGGCGCGCAGCAGCGTGTCGTGGACCGGCTCGGTCCAGGCCGCGGTCGCGGAGCCGAAGGCGAGATCGGGTCCGGTCAGCGCCACCACCACCCCGCTCGCGGACGCGGTCAGCTTCTGGAAGGCGATCTTCAGCGGCGCGGGCTGGGCCGCCGCCGGCTCCTGGGACTTCGACATCGGTTGCAAGATCCTCGCAGGTTGCGGCCGGGCGCGGCGTGTTCGCGGCTTGCGGGCCGCGCCGGGAAATGGGCGTGCGGTGTCTCATCTATACGACAGGCCGCTCATCTTCCAGCGCAAGGGCGCGCCCGAAGCCTCGCCGCCGCTTGCAACAGGCGACGGCCGCGTCTCATGTGGCGCAGAGCGCGTCGCCGGTCGGACTGCAACCCGAGTCGAGACGCCGCGACGGGGACGAATCGGGCGGCGGATGACGGCAGGCTGGGCGGCGATCAGGGGAGGCAAGCGCGTTTCAGCAGCGCCGGTCCGCATGGTCACGCCTCGTAAACGCGCCTCTGAGACACTCTTCCCCCGGACCCGCGATCGGGCCCCTGTTGCCGCGATGCGTCGGCGCGCCGGTTTCGCGCCGGCCGCGGCGGAGCGCGATGCGAAGGAAAGGTCTCGAACTGCAAGCTCCGATGCGTTTTTTCAACGTTCGCCGCGTTGCGGCGACGGAAACCCGCCACGCGTTTTTGGCGATGGCGCAGCCGCGGGCTTCGTGCTTTATCTCTGCCCGGTTGCCGCCGATGGTTCGGGGGCGACGGGTGCTCTGCGCGCTCGTGAATGGGCGCCGTCCGTCGCTGCCTTCGGCAGGCTCGTAAGCGTGAGGTTTCGGTGGGATCGGGAAGGCGGTTGACGCTCGGTTTGCGCCCCGTCCGGCTGATCCGGCCGGTCGCGCTCGGCGTCGCCGCGGCGCTGATGGCGACGGCTGCGCCCGTGAGCGCGGCCGAGGTCGGCATTCCCGTCATCGACCAGCTGCTGCCGACCCGCCCGAAGTCCTTCAGCGGGCCGCACGCTCCCAATCCGCTTGCGCCGGGACCTGGCCTCAAGGGCAAGGCGGCCAAGCAGAACGACCCCAACGCCAAGATGCTGATGGAGGCCAAGCAGCTCGTCTACGATTACGACCGTGAGGTCGTGACGGCGGTGGGCGGCGTCGACATCTATTACGACGGCCGCGCGCTGCAGGCCGACAAGGTGATCTACGACCAGAAGGCGAACCGCGTGAAGGCGGTCGGCCGGGTCAAGATGACCGAGCGCACCGGCGACGTCGTCTACGCCGAGTCGATGGACGTCACGGACAACTTCAAGGACGGCTTCGTCGAGCCGCTCCGCCTCGAGACCGTGGACCGCACCCATTTCGCCGCCGCCAAGGGCCGGCGCGAGAACGGCAACGTCATGGTGTTCGACCGCGGCGTCTACACGGCCTGCGAGCCCTGCCGCGAGAACCCGTCCAAGCCGCCGCTGTGGCAGATCAAGTCCAAGCGCATCATCTGGCGCCAGGACGAGAAGACGATCTATTACGAGGACGCCACCTTCGAGCTGTTCGGCCTGCCGATCGCCTGGCTGCCGTTCTTCTCGAGCCCCGACCCGACCGTGAAGCGCCGCACCGGCGTGCTCGCGCCGACCGCGCGCTATTCCGGCGACGTCGGCGTCGCGGTCGAGACGCCCTATTACTGGATCCTGTCGCCGACCTCGGACCTCACCCTCGCGCCGGTCTTCAGCTCGAAGCAGGGCGTGATGCTGAAGGGCGAGTACCGCGAACAGCTGATGGACGGCGCCTATTCGATCCGCGGCGCCGGCATCCACCAGCTGAAGACCAGCGAATTCGCCGACAAGGTGCCGCTGACGAAGCCCGACGGCTCGCCCGCGCCCGACGGCGGCCTCACGGTCGGCCCCGGCGACAAGAAGGACCGCTGGGCGGTCTCGACCAAGGGCGACTTCTGGATCAACGACAAGTGGTCCTGGGGCTGGGACATCAACGCCGTTTCGGACAAGTGGGTCCGCGGCGACTACAACCTCTGGGGCTCGCGCTACGACGCGACCTCGACGGTCTATCTCGCCGGCCAGGGCGACCGCAGCTGGTTCGAGATGCGCGCCTACTCGTTCTACGGCATGACGCGCTACGACCAGCAGGACAAGCTGCCCTGGGTCGGCCCGGTCATCGACTACAACTACGTGTTCGAGGACCCGGTCGCGGGCGGCGAGCTGGCGTTCAACCTGAACGCCACCAGCGTCTATCGCGAGGACGCCGACTTCGCGCGCTACCGCATGCGTCCGCGTCAGGACAACGCGCTCGTGGGCGCGGCCGGCACCTACAGCCGCATCTCCGGCGACATGCATTGGCGCCGCCAGTTCATCGACCCGATCGGCCAGGTCTGGACGCCCTTCGCCTTCATGCGCGGCGACCTGATCTACACCGATCCGAAGACCGACCCGCGCATGGGCCCGTTCCTCGACGCCCGGCAGGACGCGCTGTTCCGCGGCATGGCGGGCGTCGGCCTCGAATACCGCTTCCCGTTCATCGCCGAGAGCGCCAATGGCGCGCATCAGATCGAGCCGGTCGCCCAGATCATCCTGCGGCCGAACGAGGGCCAGATCGGCAAGCTGCCGAACGAAGACGCGCAGAGCCTGATCTACGACGACAGCACGCTGTTCTCGTGGAACAAGTTCTCGGGCTACGACCGCATTGAGGGCGGCAGCCGCGCGAATGTCGGCGCGCGCTACACCTTCACGTCCGACACGGGCGCCACCTTCTCGGCGATCGTCGGCCAGTCCTATCACCTGTGGGGCCGCAACTCGTACGACGCCATCGACGCGACACGGACCGGCCTCGACTCGGGCCTCGACACCGACCGCTCGGACTACGTCGCGGGCGCGACCTTCGCGCCCAACCAGCACCTCTCGTTCGGCAGCCACTTCCGCTTCGACGAGGACAATTTCAAGCTGCGCTCGGCCGAGATCGCCGCCCGCGCCAACTTCGACCGGTTCCAGGCCAACGTGATCTACGGCCGCTACGATCAGCAGCCGCTGCAGGGCTATGATTCGATCCGCGAGGGCGTGCTGACCGGCGGGCGCGTGTATGTGACGCCGGACGTCTATGTCGAAGGCGGCGCGCGCTACAATTTCGACTTCAAGGTGTTCGACCGCACCGAGGTCGGCTTCGGCATCGACGACATCATGCAGTGCCTCGCGCTCGGCTTCACCTACATCCGCGAAGTCGACAACTCGAGCGACTCGATCAAGCTCAACGACGTCGATCACAAGTTCTTGCTGCGGGTCGACCTGCGCACGCTCGGCAGCGCGAGCGCCTCGACGCAGAACCGCAGCACCCGCGACAACTACGATCAGAGCGGCTTCTGATCCGAAGGATCCATCTCCGCAAAAAGGCGGCTTCGGCTCAAATCGGCCCCGTTCTCCCGTGATCGTGGCGGCGCGCATGTTGACGGGGCGCGGCTGAGGCCGGAAAAACGGCGCGTCTCGTCTTCCGCGCCGCCCGAGCGCCGTTCATACAAGGGTCGCGATGTCATCGAAGTTGCGTGTTGCGGGGCGGTCCCGCGCCCTCTCCCTTCTCGCGCCGGCGGCTGCGGCTTTCGTCGTCGCCTTCTCGGCCCCCGCCTCGGCGCAGTCGATCGCCGTCGTGGTGAACGGCCAGCCGATCCTGTCGAGCGAGGTCGCGGCGCGCAACGCGCTCGCGAAGCTCGGCGGCGGCAAGCCCGAGAAGAGCGCGGTCGACGAACTCATCGACGAGAAGCTGAAGCTCGCCGAGGTTAAGCGCTACAACATGGTGGCGAGCGACTCCCAGGTCGACCAGGCCTACGCCTCGATCGCCTCCCGCACCAAGCTCTCGGTCGACCAGTTCACCAAGGCCATCGGCCAGCGCGGAGTCACCGCTCAGACGCTGAAGGACCGGCTGAAGGCCGAGATCAGTTGGGCGCAGTTCATCCGCCGCAAATACGCCGCCCAATACGCCAACCGCGACGTGACGGCGGCGCTCAGCAGCCGCGGCGCGACGGCGAGCAACAAGTCCACGCAGTACACGCTGCGCCAGATCATCTTCGTGGTGCCCAAGGGCGCGAGCGACGCGCAGACCAACCAGCGCCGCAGCGAGGCCGTCGGCGCGCGCGGCCGCTTCCCCGGCTGCGACGGCGCCGTCCAGTTCGCCGGCCAGCTGCGCGACGTCGCCGTCAAGGATCCGGTGATCCGGTCGAGCGGCCAGCTCGGCAAGGAGATGACCGACATCCTCGACAAGACCAAGCTCGGCGCGCTCACCGATCCGCAGCGCGGCGACCAGGGCTGGGAGATGATCGCGGTCTGCGAGAAGAAGGACATCGCCGACGATTCGTCGCTGCGCGCGCAGGTGATGGAGGAGGTCGGCGCGAAGGAGGCGCAGGCCCAGGCCGACAAGTACCTCGCCCAGCTTCGGACCCGCGCGGTCATCGAGCGTCGCTGACGCCATGAGCCGCGAGGGAGCCCTGACTCGCCCCCTCGCGCTCTCGATGGGCGAGCCGGCCGGCGTCGGCCCCGAACTCGCCCTCGCGCTCTGGCGCGACCGCGACCGCCTCTCTACGCCGCCCTTCACCGTCCTCGGCTGCCCCGCGACC
This sequence comes from Chenggangzhangella methanolivorans, assembly GCF_042648545.1. NCBI lineage: Bacteria > Pseudomonadati > Pseudomonadota > Alphaproteobacteria > Hyphomicrobiales > Methylopilaceae > Chenggangzhangella > Chenggangzhangella methanolivorans. The sequence continues at coordinate 540,971 of NZ_JBHRXS010000006.1, read as the reverse complement.
TTCGCGGCCCGCGCCAGGCTCGTCGGCATCGACGCGCCGATCGCCGAGGTCGAGCCCGAAGGCGCGCCGGCGGTCTTCGCCGACCGCTTTCCCGTCACGCCCGTCGGACGCTGCGTCGCCGAGCCAGGCAAGCCGAATTCGGCCGACGCGAAGACGGTGATCGAGGCGATCCGCCTCGGCGTCGAACTTGTCCATGGCGGGCGCTGCTCGGCGCTCGTGACGCTGCCGATCGCCAAGGCGCCGCTGGTCGAGGCCGGCTTTCCGCATCCCGGCCACACCGAATATCTCGGCGCGCTTTCCGAAACGCTCTGGGGCCGGCCGTTCCGGGCTGTGATGCTGCTCTGGGCCGAAGAAATCGCGGTCGTGCCGGTGACGGTCCATATGCCGCTTCGCGAGGCCTGCGAGCGCCTCACCGAAGATGACATCGTCGCGACCGGCGAGATCGTGGCGCGCGACCTCTGCCGGCGCTTCCGCATCGAGCGGCCGCGGCGCCTCGCGGTCGCCGGCCTCAATCCTCACGCCGGAGAAAACGGCGTGCTGGGCCATGAGGACGACGCCATCGTCGCGCCGGCGGTCGAGCGGCTGAAGGCCGAAGGCATCATCGCCACCGGCCCTCATCCCGCCGACACCATGTTCCACGCCGCCGCGCGCGCCCGCTACGACGCCGCGCTCGCGATGTATCACGACCAGGCGCTGATCCCGGTGAAGACGCTCGCCTTCGACAGGGCGGTGAACGTGACGCTCGGCCTGCCCTTCGTGCGCACCTCGCCTGACCACGGCACGGCGTTCGACATCGCCGGCACGGGCGCGGGCGACCCGTCGAGCCTCCTCGCCGCGCTGAGGCTCGCGGCGCGCATGGCGCGGGAGCCCGCCCTCGCGTGAGCCAGATCGACGACCTGCCGCCCCTGCGCGACGTCATCCAGCGCCACGGGCTCGCGCCGAAGAAGTCGCTCGGCCAGAATTTTCTATTGGACCTCAACCTCACGAGCCGCATCGCGCGCACTGGCGGACGGCTCGAGGGCGTGACGGTGATCGAGGTCGGCCCCGGCCCCGGGGGGCTGACGCGGGCGCTTCTCGCCGAGGGCGCGGCCAAGGTGGTGGCGATCGAAAAGGATTCGCGCGCGATCGCCGCGCTGACCGAGATCGCCGAGCGCTATCCGGGCCGGCTCGAGATCGTCGAGGCCGACGCGCTCGAAGTCGACATGGCCGCGCTTGCGGGCGAGGGCCCCTCGCGGGTCATCGCGAACCTGCCCTACAACGTCGCGACGCCGCTGCTCACCGGCTGGGTCGCGACCGAGAGCTGGCCGCCGTTCTGGGACGGGCTGACGCTGATGTTTCAGCGCGAGGTCGCCGAGCGGATCGTGGCTGAGCCCGGCGACGAGGCCTATGGGCGGCTCGGCGTACTGTGCGGATGGCGCTGCGAGGCGAGAATCGCCTTCGACGTGCGCCGCGAGGCCTTTACGCCCCCGCCCAATGTCACGTCCTCGATCGTTCGCCTGACCCCGCGCGAAAATCCCCTGCCCTGCCCGGTGCGCGATCTCGAGGCCGTCACGCAGGCCGCGTTCGGCCAGCGCCGGAAGATGCTGCGGCAGAGCCTGAAAAGCCTCGGCGACGCGACCGCGCTGCTGGAGGCCGCGGGGCTGGAGCCCACGCGGCGCGCCGAGGAGATTCCGGTGGAAGGCTTCGTGGCGCTCGCCCGCGCGCGGCGGGCGGCGCTCTAAACCGCGACTTCACCGGTCGGAGACGTATCCGAGTAGGTAGTTCTCCGAATAGCGGCAACATCCGCGCTGGGCGACCGTCCATGCCTTCAGGCGGAGGTCGACATGCGCAAGCGATCGGTTTTTTGGCCCACTGTGGCGGCCATTCTCACGGCCTGCGCGCCGGCGGCGGCGGAAACGCTGGTTTTCAAGTCTGGCAGCTGCCCCCCGGGCGACGGCAGCTGCGTCTACAGCTTCGGCCCCAGCGAAACCATGCCGCTCTACATTCAGAATGTGGTGGTCAAAGCGCCGAGGAGCGGCGTCGCGACCGTCCTGCTGAACGGTTCGATGCAGTGCGCTTATCCCAGCTACACGCAGGGCGATGTCGGCGTCATCGACCTGACCGCGGTCGTCTCAAAGGGTAAGAGCGCGCCGCCTGTCGGCGGTGGAGGATCGGTGCGGCTCGCGATGCGGGTCCCTCCGATCGTCGGGACCCCGGGGCCGGCGCTGAGCTATGCGGTGAATCTCGCTTCGACACGCGTGTTCGAGGTCGAAAAGGGCAAGACCGAATTTCGCTACTGGTTCAATAAGAACCGAATGGACCCGGACACCACCTGTTCGATCTTCGACATCACGATGACGGCGACCTTCAGCGATTGAGGCGATCGGCCTGAGAGCCGGACGGCTTCCGACCGAACCGCCGCCTCGCCCCCGCGCGAGACGCAGCGAGCTCAAGCGATCGTGTCACGCTCTGGAATGGTCGCGGTCCACGTCGAAGTCGTGGATACACGCACGAAGGCGCGGGCATGACCAAGCGGGACGGATCAGCGCAAGTTAGGAAACGCTTTAGCGCCGGATGTCCCGGCGGCGCGAGACGACGCGGACGGGCTTGAGCTCCTGCTGGCGCGCGTCCATCGCCGACAGCACGGCGTACATGGCCGCGCCGAATCCGAGCAGCATCAGGGGCGCGACATAAAGCAGGTAGGTCTCAGCCGTCATGTGCGATGGCTCCAAGCAAGCGTCTTGCGAAGAAATGTAGTGCCGCACCGCTGAAAAGCCAAATCCCCGCGCTCAAGATAAGGCGACCGCCCGACACATGCGCCCCGTTCGGCGCGAGACCGACCAGGATCGAGGCCGCAGGGATCACAATCCCGGCCAGCACGCAGCCCGAGGCGAGCGTGTTGAAGAAGGTCGCGGAGAGCTTGATCCGCTCGACATGGACGAGCCTCAGATCCTCTTCCCGCGCGTCGTCGGCGCCGTCGCCGGCCGCGCTCACAGCAGAGTCTGGCCGAGCGTCTCGACGAGGCCCTTGGCGAAGACGCCGATCGCAGGCCGGCGCAGGCGCTTCAAGCGCTCGGCGTCGAGAATGGCGCGAATCTCCTTGAAGCAGCGGTCGAGGTCGTCGTTGACGACCACGTAGTCGTACTCCTCCCAATGCGCGATCTCGACCGCGGCGTTGCGCAGGCGCCGGGCGATGACCTCGGGCGTGTCCTCTGCGCGGCGCTCCAGGCGCGCCCGCAGCTCCTCGGCGGAGGGCGGCAGCACGAACACCGTGGCGACGTCGGCCGCCATCTTCTCGCGGACCTGCTCGGTGCCCTGCCAGTCGATGTCGAACAGCACGTCGCGGCCGGTGGCGAGCGCGGTCTCGATCGGCTCGCGCGGCGTGCCGTAGCAGTTGCCGTGGACCTCGGCCCATTCCAGCAGGTCGCCGGCGTCGCGCATCTCGTCGAAGCGCTTGCGGGTGATGAAATGGTAGTGCCGGCCGTTGATCTCGCTGCCGCGCTTCTCCCGCGTCGTGACCGAGATCGACAGCTCGACCAGCGGATCCGACTCGATGAGGTTCCGGGTCAGCGTCGACTTTCCCGCGCCCGAGGGCGAGGAGAGAATCAGCATCACGCCCCGTCGGGCGAAGGCGGGGGTGGTCGCGGGATCCGCCATGCCGGTCACTCCACGTTCTGCACTTGCTCGCGGAACTGCTCGACCACGGCCTTCAGCTCCAGTCCGATCGCGGTGAGGCCGCGGTCGTTCGACTTGGCGCAGAGCGTGTTCGATTCGCGGCCGAACTCCTGCGCCAGAAAATCGAGCCGCCGTCCCACCGCCCCGCCCTCGGCGATGAGCGCCCGGGCCGCCTCGACATGGGCGGCGAGCCGGTCGATCTCCTCGCGCACGTCGGCGCGGGTCGCAAGCAGCGCCGCCTCCTGGTGCAGCCGGTCTGGATCGAGCCCGACGCCGGTCCCGACGAGCGCCTCGACCTGTTCGGCGAGCCGTTTGCGCACCGCCTCCGGCGTGCGGGCGGGACAGGCGTCGGCCCTGGCGGTCAGATCCTCGATGGCGGCGAGGCGTTCGGCGAGCACCGCCTCGAGCGCCGCGCCCTCGCGCGCGCGGGCGGCGGCCAGATCCTCGAGCGCGCCTGAGAAATCAGCGATCACGGCGCCGGCGACCGCGGCGCGCTCGTCGGCCGTCTCCTCCGCCTCGACGAACTCCACCACGCCGCGCTGCGCAAGGATCGCGTCGACGCTCGGGCTGCCGGCTCCCGGCACGCGGGCCGCGATGGCCTCGGCGGCCGCCAGAACGGCCGCGAGCGCCGCCTCGTTGACCCGCACCTCGGTCTCGCTCTGCGGGCGCTCCAGCGTCAGCGTCGCCTGCACCGAGCCGCGCTTCAGCCGCGCCTGCGCGGCGGCGCGCGCCGCCTGCTCCACCTCGTCGCAATGCGGCGGAACCCGCAGGCGCACGTCCAGCCCCTTGGCGTTGACGCTGCGCAACTCCCAGACCCAGCGCGCCCGGCCAAGCGCGCCGGACGCGCGGGCGAATCCCGTCATGCTCGCTAGCGGCATACTGCTCATCCCCGACCAGGCGCCCGGCGGCCCCCGCCGTCGCCCGCATGTCTCGATATCGACGCTGACCGCGTCCCTACACCTTCGCGGCCGCCGCGTCAGCGCTCACCGCTGCTGACGGCGCGGATCGGCGGGCTTGGGACGCTGCGCGGCCGGCGTCGAGGTCGCGGCCGCCGCCGAGCCCGCGGCGCCCGTCCCGGAGGCGTCGGCCTCGTCGTTGGAGGCCTCCGGCGTCTGCTCGTCGGGATCGAGGCGGTCTGCGGGCACGCCCCTCTGCTTCTCGATCTTGCGCCAGTTCGCGACGTTTCGGTTGTGCTCGGCGAGCGTCTTGCCGAAGGCGTGGCCGCCGGAGCCGTCGGCGACGAAATAGAGGTCGCTGGTCTTGGCCGGCCGCGCCGCGGCTTCGAGCGAGTCGCGGCCGGGATTGGCGATCGGCCCCGCGGGCAGGCCGCGCACCACATAGGTGTTGTACGGGGTCTTGGACTGGATGTCGGCGCGCGTCAGCGAGCGGCCGAGCGTGCCTCGCCCGCCGACGAGCCCGTAGACGATCGTCGGATCGGACTGGAGGCGCATGCCCTTGGCGAGGCGGTTCGCGAACACGGCGGCGACCTGCGGCCGCTCTTCGGGAACGCCGGTCTCCTTCTCGATCAGCGACGCCATGATCACGAGCTCGTCCGGGCTCTTGAGCTTCGTCGCCGGATCGCGGCCCTTCCAGATCTCCTCGACCACGGCCTCGCGATGCTGGCGCATGCGCGCGACCATCTGCTCGCGGGAGGCGCCGCGGGTGAACTTGTAGGTCTCGGGGAGCAGCGAGCCCTCCGGCGGGACTTCCTTGACGTCGCCGGTGAGCAGCGGCTGGTCGCGCAGACGCTGGACGATCTGCAGGCTGGTGAGGCCCTCGGGCGCCGTGAAGGCGTGCTCGATCGACTTGCCCGAGACGATGATCTCCATCACCTCGCGCATGCTGGCGCCCGGCGGGAAGGCGTATTCGCCGAAGCGCATCCTGTCCTTGGCGCCATAGGCCGCGACGCCCGCCTTGAAGACGTTGGCGTCCGAGATCACGCCGGCGCGCTCGAGACTGTCGGCGATCTCGCCGACGCCCTGGTTCCGGTTGATCATGACGGTGGCGTCCTGGGCGAGCGGCCCGCGCTCGTCGAACGAGGCCTTGCCCCAGTAGACGACGCCGCCGATCGCCAGAACGCCGAGCGTGGCGAGCGTGAACAGCCCGCTCATGTAGCCGACGAGGGCGCTGTCGCGGCGGCGCTTGCGCGGGCGGCCCGCAGGCTTTTCCTGAAGCGCGGCCTCGTGCGGCGCGTTCGCCGAAGAGCCTTCAGCTTCGACAGCCTGCTGGTTCGGCTCCGTCGTCAACCGCTGGGCGCTCCCTTGAGAATCGTCGGCAAGCGCCGAAGCCGGCGCCTGCGCGAAGGTCCGCGCACTCTAACCGCGAATGTGGCGAAAGGCGCGTCGGTTCACGGTCCGGAGCGCAGCGGCGCCGGACCTCGCGTTCACGACGCCGTCAGGCTGCGTGCCGCTTGAAGACGAGCGACGCGTTGGTGCCGCCGAAGCCGAAGGAGTTCGACAGCGCGACGTCGATCTGCATCTGCTTGGCCTTGAGCGGCACGAGGTCGAGAGCGGTCTCGACCGACGGGTCCTCGAGGTTCAGCGTCGGCGGAGCGACGTTGTCGCGCATCGCGAGCAGCGAGAAGATCGTCTCGACCGCGCCGGCGGCGCCGAGCAGATGCCCGATCGCGGACTTGGTCGACGACATCGTGATCTTGGCCGCCGCGTTGCCGACGAGGCGCGTCACGGCTCCGAGCTCGATCTCGTCGCCGAGCGGCGTCGAGGTGCCATGGGCGTTGATGTAGTCGATCTCGCTCGGCTGTAGCCCGGCGCGCTTCAACGCCATCTGCATGCAGCGGAACGCCCCGTCGCCGTCCATGGACGGGGCGGTGATGTGATAGGCGTCGCCCGACAGGCCGTAGCCGACGACCTCGCCGTAGATCTTCGCGCCGCGCGCCACTGCGTGATCGTATTCCTCGAGCACCACCACGCCCGCGCCCTCGCCCATCACGAAGCCGTCGCGCTGCTTGTCGTAAGGGCGCGAGGCCCGGGTGGGCTCGTCGTTGAAGTTCGTGGAGAGGGCCCGGCAGGCCACGAAGCCCGCGACGCCGAGGCGGCTGATCGGGCTTTCGGTGCCGCCGGCCACCATCACGTCGGCGTCGCCGAGCGCGATGAGCCGCGCCGCGTCGCCGATGGCGTGGGCGCCGGTCGAGCAGGCGGTGACGACGGCGTGGTTGGGACCTTTGAGCCCGTGCCGGATCGACACATGGCCGGAAGCCAGATTGATGAGGCGGCCGGGGATGAAGAACGGCGAGATGCGTCGCGGGCCCTTCTCCGCGAGCACGATCGCCGCGTCCTCGATGCCCTTGAGCCCGCCGATGCCCGAGCCGATCAGAACGCCGGTCGCCCAGCGCTCCTCGTCGGTCTGGGGCTTCCAGCCGGAATCGGCGAGGGCCTCGTCGGCCGCCGCCACCGCATAGGTGATGAAATCATCGACCTTGCGCTGCTCCTTCGGCTCCATGACGGCGTCGGGATTGAACGTTCCGTTCGATCCGTCGCCGCGCGGGACCAGGCCCGCGACTCGCGCGGGCAGGTCGTCGACCGGGAACAGGTCAATGTTCCGGAGCCCGCTTTCGCCGGCCACGAGCCGACTCCAGACGGTCTCCACGCCGGAGCCGAGCGGACAGACGATTCCGAGGCCGGTGACGACGACCCGCCTCATGAAGTCGTCCCTGACATCATCAAGTCCATCAGCGCCATGCGTAGTTATGCCAGCGACAGGCCCTCAGGCCTGGGCGGCGTTCTTCTCGAGAAACTTGGTGGCGTCGCCGACCGTCAGAATGGTCTCGGCGGCGTCGTCCGGGATCTCGCAGCCGAACTCTTCCTCGAACGCCATCACGAGCTCGACGGTGTCGAGGCTGTCGGCGCCGAGATCGTCGATGAAGCTCGCGTTTTCGGTGACCTTCTCGGCGTCGACGCCGAGGTGCTCGACCACGATCTTCTTCACCCGTTCGGCAATGTCGCTCATCGTTGTCTTTCCCTGATCCTAAGGTGTTCGGAAGATCGCCCCGTCAAACCGGTCCGGCCGACGAGACGTCCGGGATCCGCGATTCCTCCGAGCGGGCTATTTGGAGGCGGACGGCGTCCCGGGCAAACGTTTTTCGACGAAGCCGCCGCGACCCTTTGGACGGCGACCTTGCCGAGGACCGCCGCTCCTTCGAGACGGCGGGTTCGTAACATGTAAAAAACGCCTGCGCCAGACGAAGAGCGCAGGCGCGGACAAGTCCTCAGATCATAGCCATTCCGCCGTTCACGTGAAGCGTCTGCCCCGTGACGTAAGAGCTTTCGCCGCTTGCGAGATAGACAGCCGCCGCGGCGATGTCCGCGCCTTGGCCGAAACGCGCGGACGGGATTCGGCTGAGCGAAAGTTCGCGCTGCTTCTCGTTCAGCTCGTCCGTCATCGGGCTCTCGATGAAGCCCGGCGCGATGCAGTTCACGGTGACGTTGCGGCTGGCGACTTCATAGGCGAGCGATTTCGACATGCCGATGAGCCCGGCTTTCGAGGCCGCATAGTTGCCCTGCCCCGGATTGCCGGTGACGCCGACCACCGAGGTCACGCCGATGAGGCGTCCATAGCGGCGCTTCATCATGCCGCGCAGGGCGGCCCGGTAGAGCCGGAAGCCGGCCGCGAGATTGACCTCGAGGACGTCCGCCCACTCCTCGTCCTTCATCCGGACGAAGATGTTGTCGCGCGTGATTCCGGCGTTGTGGACGAGGATGTCGAGCCCGCCCATCGCCGCCTCCGCCGCGCCGGGGAGCGCGTCGACGGCGGCGGCGTCCTTGAGGTTGGCCGGCGTGACGTGGACGCGTTCGCCCAGATCGCCGGCGAGCGACTCGAGCGCTTCGGCGCGCGTGCCGGAGATCGCCACGGTCGCGCCCTGCGCATGAAGCGCCCGGGCGATCGCGCCGCCGATGCCGCCGGTCGCGCCGGTGACGAGGGCGTAGCGCCCCGTGAGGTCGAACATCTGTCTCGCCTTCCCTTGGAGAGCTTGCGTCAGGCCGCGTCGAACGCGGCTTCGCCCTTGAGGCGCGCGACGTCGTCGGGCGTGCCGACGGATTCGGCCGAAGCCTCCGGCGCGATGCGCTTCACGAGGCCGGCCAGAACCTTGCCGGCGCCGATCTCGACGAAGCGGGTCACGCCGGCCCCGGCCATGAAGACCACCGATTCGCGCCAGCGCACCGCGCCGGTCACCTGCTCGACGAGCCGGGCGCGGATCGCCTCGGGGTCGGTCAGCGGGCCGGCGGTCACGTTGGCGACCAGCGGAGCCTTCGGCGCGGCGATCTTCACGCCCGCGAGCGCCTCGCGCATCACGTCGGCGGCGGGCTGCATCATGGCGCAGTGGAACGGCGCGGAGACCGGCAGGAGCATGGCGCGCTTGGCGCCCTTGCCCTTGGCGATCGCGATCGCGCGCTCGACCGCGGCCTTGGCGCCGGAGACCACGACCTGGCCCGGAGCGTTGTCGTTGGCGGCGGCGACCACCTCGCCCTCCGCCGCCTCGTCCGCCACCTGGCGCGCCGCCTCGAGGTCGAGCCCGAGCAGCGCCGCCATGGCGCCCTCGCCGACCGGCACGGCCTTCTGCATGGCGTCGCCGCGCGTCCTGAGAAGCTTGGCGGCGTCGCCGATGGTGAGCGAGCCCGCCGCCGCCAGCGCCGAATACTCGCCGAGCGAATGGCCGGCGACGAAGGCCGCGTGGCGGCCGACCTCGAGCCCCGCCTCCGCCTGCAGCACCCGCAGCGCGGCGAGGCTCACCGCCATCAGCGCCGGCTGGGCGTTGGCGGTCAGGACGAGCCTGTCGTCCGGCCCCTCGAAGATGGTGGTCGAGAGGCTCTCGCCGAGCGCGGCGTCCACCTCCTCGAAGACGGCGCGGGCGACCGCGAAATTGTCGGACAGCGCCCGGCCCATGCCGACCTGCTGGCTGCCCTGTCCCGGAAAGATGAGCGCGATGGTCACGGCGTTACGCCTCCCTCGACGCGGCGCGGAGGCCGCTTGTCGTGGTTTTGTTGGCCCGGCGATCCGGGCGGGGGCTGCAAAGCAGGCGAGCGCGGGCGATGTCAAGCGCCGCGCCCCGGCCAGCGCCCGCCGGCCTCCCGCCGATCCGCCCCCCAAGGAGGTTTAGTCGACCACCTCGTCGCACCACACCTTGAAGCTTTTCAGCTGGTTCGGGCCGAAGGCGTTGGTGAGCGCGACGTCCGAGGCGTCGCGGCCGCGGCCCATGACGATGCGCCCGATTCGCGGGTGGTTGTGACGCGCGTCGAAAGTGTGCCAGCGCCCGCCGAGATAAACCTCCATCCAGGCGGAGAAATCCATCGGCGCCGGGTCCACGGGGACGCCGATGTCGCCCAGATAGCCGGTGGCGTAGCGGGCAGGAATGTTCATGCAGCGGCACAAGGTTATGGCGAGATGCGCGAAATCCCGGCAGACGCCCTGCCGCTCCTGATACGCCTCGAAGGCCGATTTGGTGGCGCGGGCGTGCTCGTAGCCGAACGCGATTCTGCCGTGGACGAAGTCCACGATGGCCTGGACCCGCCCCCAGCCCAGCGGCCCCTCGCCGAACAACTTCCAGGCGTCGTCCACCAGCCGGTCGGTCTCGCAATAGCGGCTTCCGAGCAGGAAGATCAGCACGTCGTCGGGCAGGTCCTCGATGGCGTGCTGGATCGCCCCTGGCGTCGCGACGTCCGGCTCTCCGCTGTCGGCGACGATCGCGTCTGCGGTGAGCAGGAAATCTCCCGCCGGGGCGGTCATTCTGCTGCAGAGATTGCCGAAATCGTCGGAATAGACCGAGATCGGCACGTAGGGCTCGCATGTGATGGTGTCTGGCGTCAGCAGGTCCCGATCCCGGCTCGGATGCACGTTCAGCATCGCGAGCATCGGCGTCGGATGGGGAAACGTCTGGACGATCTCGAAGCCTATGCGGATCTTCATCGCGCGAGACCCGAGGGCGGCGACGGAAGCGGCTTCATGGGCATGGCGGGCCTTTGTCGGCGACGACCCGGCTGGGCGGCGCTTGCTTCAAGAAACGCGCCGCCGCCGTGATGGTTGCCGGACGGCGCGGGCTCGATCCGCTCCTGCAAGTCCTGCGCCTATATAACCGCCCGAACCCAGGAGACGACGAGATGCCCCAATCCGACGACCGCCGCGCTCGGGGAAACGAGACGCTCGACCAGATCCACGGGCCGCTCGGCCGGGAGGTGGCCGCCCGGCTCGCCAAGGTGGCGCCGGACTTCGCCGACCATCTCGTCGACTACGCCTTCGGCGACGTCTATTCGCGCCCGGGCCTCGATCTCCGCGCGCGCCAGATCGCGACCATCGCCGCGCTCGCGGCGCTCGGAAACGCGGAGCAGCAGCTCAAATGGCACATCCGGGGCGGACTGAACGTCGGCCTGAGCCGTGACGAGATCGTCGAGATTCTGATGCAGATGGCGATCTATGGCGGCTTCCCGGCGGCCGTTCGGGCGCTGACGGCGGCGGGCGAGGTGTTCGACGAGATCGAGACCGCGGCCGCCGAGGAGAGCCTTCAGGACGACGCCTGAACGCCGCCTCGTTCCGGTCGCTTCACTCGCAACGCGCGAGCCTGTTGACCCAACAGGTGACGTCGAAGAACCGGTCGAAGCTTTCGCCGAGCGTGTCGTAAGGCGTCGCGAAACCGCTCGGATCGGTCGCGACAAGATCGTCGGTCGTCACGAACCACCAGCCGCCGTTTTGCCCCGTCGGTTTCTGAAATCGAATCTCGCGCGCGACTCGGCAGAGCCGCGTCCGGTCGCTGGGGGCCGCGAGCGACCCGCTCGTGTGAACGAGACAGGCGAACCGCTTCGCCTTCTGCTTGCGCAGCGCCTTGGGCAAGACGACGTCGCTGAAGTTCGCGCCGACGTCTTCGAAGACCACGAGAACGTCGAACAGGTCGCGGTAGCGCTTGTGCGGAGCGCGGCCGGGATTGCCGATCAGCAGCGCGTCCTCGCCGAAGGTCTCGCGCGCCCGGGCGAGGAGCTGATCGTAATACGCCTTCTTCTCGCCCGCGTCGTCGTTCGGCACCTGGTCGAAAAAGAAGCCGCGGATCTTGGGATAAAACCGCTTCCACGCCGCTATGTCGTCGAGGACGTCGGCGACCGGCCGCTCGATCCCGGCAGGATCGAGACGCGACAGATAGCCGACCAGCGTCGCGCCGGCCGCGTCCATGCGATCGACGACGGCGACATAGTTCGGATCCGCGGCGCGGAAGCTGCCGTTCGACGGATTCACGATCGTCACGAAATCGATCCCGGCGGCCGCGCTGCGCCGGGCGTATCCCTCGAGCCGCGTCCACGACTCCGCGCCGTAATCAGTCGTCGGGTAGAAATAAGCGGGCACGATCACGCCAAGCGAGCGCGCCTGCGTCACCGACGGGCATACCTCCTCGGCGCGGACCTGCCCCGCCGCAGCGACGCCGATCAGCGCCGCAGCGATCAGACCTCGAAACCACCCCAGCAGAGCCGCTCCCGGAGCCGAACGCCACAACTCGAGATGGTATGGACACGCTATGGTCGGGGCAACGTATCCTTGGTCGTGGGTCAAATCCGCCAAGCGCCTCGGTCGCGATTCCGTCGCTGGCCGCGGTTGGCGGACCCGGTCAGACCGGCTCCGGACTGCTGGCTCGGCGGCGCTCCGACAGCCTCCGCCCAAGCCCGCGGCCGATCTGCTGCGAGGGCAGCTCGACGCAGATCCGGAAGAGAAGAGCGACCGGCGGAAGGCTCGCGAGCCCAAACACGATCGCAGGCCCCACTCCGATGACGCCGCCCAGAATCAGCACGGCCCCGTAAAGCCACGGCAGATGGACAAGATAGAGGCTGTAGGAGATGCGTCCGAAAAACAGCGGAGCGGCGCGGTTGAGCGCCGAACGCGCGGGGACCGCGCGGGCGGCGAGCGCCACGAGCGTCGCCGCGCCGACCGCGACCAGCGCGTCGTTCGGAAACCACATCAGGCCCCAGGCGAGCGCGAAAACGCAAAGCGCGCCTCGAGGCCCGAGCCGTTCGATCCCGAGCTCCGACCGCCTGAGAGATTCGGACGTCGCGGCGCCCAGCAAAAACATCGGCAGGCAGTAGACCGTGCCGAGCAGGCTCAGTCCGATGTCGCCGAACGCCTGGTAGTTGCGCTCCGCCAGGCTCTCCTGGGCTGACGCCGACAGGGCGACGTCGGCGAGGATCGCCAGGCCCACGCCGACGGCGAGCGTCGCCCCGCGGGCCCGCACGATGAGAATCGACAGAACGGGAAGCAGAAGCGCCACCCGCAGTTCGTATACCAGCGACCACGACACCGAGTTGAGCGCGAGGTGGCGCTCGATCCCGTCGAGCGTCAGGTGCCGGGCGAGCGCCGCAAGGCCGTATCCGTCCTCGGGCCAGCCGCGCATCGGCGCGGGCAGGAGTTGGGCCGGAAGCGTGGCGAAGACAGACGCCGCGGCCGCGACCGCGGCCGCCAGCAGGCCGGCCGCCGCGAAAGGCGGCCAGATCCGGCAGAATCGCTTGAGCGCGAAGGCGCCTATGTCGACGCGCCCCGTCGCCCGGCGTTCCGCCGAAAGCGCTCCGTGGAGCACGAAGCCGCTCAACACGAAGAACAGGATGACGGCCGGCCGCCCGGTCGCGAGCGGATAGAGCGGCGAGCAGAACAGCGCCCACATCGCTTCGCGGGACGGCGGATGAAGCGCGAGCGCGTGATAGGCGACGACGCAGACCGCCGCGACGCCCCGCAGCGCGTCGAGCTCCCCTCGCCGTTCCGGCCGAATGTTCAGGGCCTCGCTCATGGTCCGGCAGTAAACCGCCGCCCCGCTTAAGCCCGACTGAACGAAAAGGGCCCCCGCGGTCGCCCGCGGAGGCCCGAAACGACGTGGAAGCCGAGAGCTTACCAGCCGAACTTGTAGGCGACGCCGACCATCACGCGATGCTCGTCCTGGCTCGCCTTGCCGAAGTTGTACTTGTCGCTGCCGTAGTCGGTGTAGCGATATTCGGCGCGGGTCGAGACGTTGTCGGTGACCGCGTATTCGGCGCCGGCGCCGACGGTCCAGCCGAAGTTGGTCTTGCTGTCCTTGGCGCCGCCGACGCGAACGCGGGTGTCGGCGTAGGCCACGCCGCCCGCGCCGTAGACGAGGAAGCGGTCGAAGGCGTAGCCGACGCGAGCGCGGGTCGCGCCGTTCCAGCGCTGGTCGAACTTCACGCGGCCGGCCTTGTCGTCAGCGTCGGACCAGTTGAAGTCGGTCTCGATGCCGACCACGACCGGCGAGCCGTCCATCTGGTAGTTGTAGCCGAGGTAGCCGCCGATGGTGAAGCCTTCCGGCTTGATCCGGCCGACGTTGCTGTCGCCCCAGATGTAGCCGGCCTGAACGCCGAGATAGGGGCCGGTCCAGGTGAAGGACGGCACCGGAGCGGCGACCGCCGGAGCCGGCTCGTAAGCCGGGAGGTCGGCGGCCAGAGCGGGAACCGCGGAGAGGGTCACGACCGCGAGGGCGGCCGCCGAAACGTAACGATACATGCGATGCAACCTTTTATGCGTACCTAACTAGCGGATGACGGTATCGACCCGGAATGTGGCGTCGAATGGTGATCACGTGGCCATTTCGTGACCGCGGCGCCGCCGTCCTGCAGCGCAGCATTTTGGCAACACTCGCCTTTCCCGCCGCACGTCCCTTGCGCGTGCGCCCCTGTTCCTCTATAGGCCGCGCCTTCGCCGTCGTTCGGCTGGGGGCTGAACGGAGGGATCGGGCTCGCCCGATCAGGATTTTCGGAAGCTTGCTCCCGAGACTCCGGCCTCCCGTGTCTCCGCCTTCGAGAATTCGTTCGGGCCTTCGCGGGCTCGGAGGGCTTCGCGCCGAACGGCACGTTTGGAACCGATAGAAGGCCATATCTCATGCCGCTCTACGAACACGTCTTCCTGGCGCGCCAGGACGTGACGTCGCAGCAGGTCGAGGACATGACCGCCCAGTACAAGACCCTCCTGGAAAGCCAGGGCGGTTCGGTCGCGAAGATCGAGCACTGGGGCGTCAAGCCGCTCGCCTACCGCATCAACAAGAACCGCAAGGCGCATTACACGCTCCTCAACATCGACGCGCCGGCCCCGGCCCTCGCCGAGATGGAGCGCCAGATGGGCATCTCCGAGGACGTCCTCCGCTTCATGACCATCAAGGTCGAGGAGCTCGAGGACGGTCCGTCCGCGATGCTTCAGCGCCGTGACCGCGACGATCGCGACGACCGTCCGCGCGGCGGCGGCCGCGGCTTCGGCGGCGGCGACCGCGGCGATCGCGGCCCGCGCCGCGACCGCGAAGACCGTCCCCGTCGTGACGAGGAGGCCAACTGATGGCTGCCGCAGCTTCCGGCGGCCAGCGCCGCCCGTTCTTCCGCCGTCGCAAGACCTGCCCGTTCTCCGGCGCCAACGCCCCGAAGATCGACTTCAAGGACGTGCGTCTCCTGCAGCGCTACATCTCCGAGCGCGGCAAGATCGTGCCGTCGCGCATCACGGCGGTCTCCGCCAAGAAGCAGCGCGAGCTGGCTAAGGCCATCAAGCGCGCCCGCTTCCTCGGCCTGCTTCCTTACGTGATCAAGTGAGTTCCGCGGCCTGAGGGCCGCCGGACGAAGGCGTCGTCCCGGACGGCCGAAAGGCCGCTCCGGGATCGTTTTCAGAAGTGCACGCATCCCGTGGACCAGCCTGGGATGACGACGTTGTTTCTGGCGCACGCGCCGAAACTGGTTCCCTTTCGCCGGCCTCGGCCGGCGTCGCTGGGCGGATCACCCGCCCTAACCGCGGCCGAACAATCGGCCTCGGGACAGCAGGACGGACGATGCAAGCTGGCGTTTTCCCTATCGGCCTTGGCGCCGGCGCGGTTTCGGCGCTGCTCTATGCGGCCGCCGCCTCCGGGTCGCCGCTCGCGCTCGTCCTGCTCTACGTCGCGCCCCTCCCGGTCCTGCTCGCCGGCATCGGCTGGCGCCATCACGCCGGCATCGTCGGCGCGACCTTCGGCGCGCTCGCCCTGACGCTGCTGGTCGGTCCGAAGACCGGCGTCTATTTCGCGATCGCGGTCGGGTTCCCGGCCTGGTGGCTGGCCTATCTCGCGCTGCTCGCGCGCGACGGAGCCGACGGCGCCCCGGCCGAATGGTATCCGGTCGGCCGTCTCGTCGCCTGGTGCGCGGCGATCGGCGCGCTCCTCGTCGCCGCCACCATTCCGCTCGTCGCGACCTCCCTCGAGGAGTATCGGGCGGCGCTGCGCGACGTGTTCTCGAAGGCGCTTCAGGCCGCAGGCCCCACGCCGCAGCTTCCCGGCGGACAGGATCCGAAGGCGCTGATCGACTTCATGGCGCTGCTCGCTCCTGGCCTCGCCGCCACCTTCTGGACGCTCTCGTCGCTGTTCAATCTCTGGCTCGCCGGGCGCATCGTGCGCGCCTCCGGCAAACTCGTGCGGCCGTGGCCGGACATCGCGCGCTTCGAACTCCCGCGCGGCGCGAGCCTCGCGCTGCTCGGCGGCTTCGCGGGATCGTTCCTGCCGGGCCTTCCGAGCCTCGTGGCCGAGCTCGTCAGCGCGACGTTCCTCATGGCCTTCATGCTGCTCGGCCTCGCCGTGATGCACGTGACCACCCGCGCGCTTCCCGCCCGCGGGCTGCTGCTGTTCGCCCTCTACGCTCTGCTCGTGTTCATGCCCTGGATCGCGATCTTCCTCGCGGGCCTCGGCCTCGCCGAACAGTTCCTCGGAATCCGGAGGCGCTTCGGCCCTCCCCCCGGCGGCCCGCCCACGGCCGTCGCCAACCTGCCCTGATCAAAACCCAAACGAACGGAGACTGACCCATGCAAGTGATCCTGCTCGAACGCATCGCCAAGCTCGGCCAGATGGGCGACGAAGTCCGCGTCAAGGACGGCTACGCCCGCAACTTCCTGCTGCCGAAGCAGAAGGCGCTTCGCGCCAATGAGGCGAACCGCAAGAAGTTCGAGGGCCAGCGCGCCCAGCTCGAGGCCCGCAACCTCGAGCTCAAGACCGAGGCCGAGCGCGTCGGCGAGACCATCGAGGGCAAGGTCCTCGTGCTCGTCCGCCAGGCCGGCGAGACCGGCCAGCTCTACGGCTCGGTGTCGCCCCGCGACGTCGCCGAGGCGCTGACCAAGGACGGCGCGAGCATCAACCGCAACCAGGTCGTGCTGCACACGCCGATCAAGACCATCGGCCTGCACGTGCTGCCGATCCAGCTCCACCCGGAGGTCGAGGTCTCGATCACCGTCAACGTCGCGCGCTCCGAGGCCGAGGCCGAGCGCCAGGCGCAAGGCGAGGATCTCACCCAGCGCGAGGAAGGCCCGGCCTTCGAGACCTTCTCCGAGGACGACGAGGACGACGACCGCCGCGGCCGCCGTCGCGACCGCGACGACCAGCCGGAGGCCTTCGAAGAGACCGAGGAGCAGGAGGGCTGAGGCCCTTCGCCGATCCGATCTCGCTTCAGCGGCCGCCCCCTCCCGGGGCGGCCGTTTCGTTTCGCAGGCGCGTCATCACCGCCTGTTGACCCAGCGCGCTGTTGAGGCCGCGAACCTCTCGCGATTTAGCTGCGCGCCCCGGGGGCCGAGATCGCCCCCTTCGGAGGCGCTCCCCATGGGTCTGATCGAACGCCGTCGCGTCCTCGCCGTCGCAGGCGCCGCCACGCTCGCATCCTTGCCGGGGACCCGCGCCTTTGCGCAGGCGGACAAGACCGCGGCCGAAAAGGCGCTCGCAGAAAGCGGGCCCTTGCCCGAGAACGTCTTCGGCTCGGCGAGCGCGCCCGTCACGGTCGTCGAATACGCCTCGCTCACCTGCCACCGCTGCCGCGATTTTCACATTCAGACCTGGCCGCAGGTGAAGGCCAAATATGTCGACACCGGACGGATCCAGTTCGTGTTCCGCGAATTTCCGCTGAATGCGCTCGACACCGGCGGTTTCATGCTCGCGCGCTGCGCGGGCGAGAAGCGGTGGAGCCAGATCGTCGACCTGCTCTACCGCGCCGACGACGCGTGGGCGCATGCGCCCGACCCGCTCGAGGGCCTTCGAGGCGTCATGAAGCAGGTCGGCATGGGCCGGGAGGCGGTCGACGCGTGTCTCGGCGACCAGAAGATGCTGGACGGGATCAACGCCGTCGCGCGCCGCGGGACGATCGCAGGCGTAACCGGCACGCCGACCTTCTTCGTCAACGGCCGCAAGGCCTCCGGCATGATGACGATCGAGCAGTTTTCGGCGCTGATCGAGCCGCATCTCGCCGGGAAGTAGGGCGCGCGCTCAAACCGCCGCAGGCGTCTCCCGGACTTGAGCCGGGCGCCGTGGACGCTACGTCGGTCAGACGCCGCAGCCCTGGGAGCTCCATTCACCGAAGCGTCACGGTCATGGGTTCGGGTTTCAAAAGCCGGGACGCGGTGGCGGAGGTTCCTGCGGCTTCGCGGTCAAGCGATTCCGCCGCCAAAAAAGTTCTCGCCGAGTCGCCTGTGGGAATCGGGACCAACCCCTCCCCGCGCTGGTCCGCCCAACTGACGCCAAGCCGTCCGTGTTAACGTCTCGCTAACCCCGACGCCGCGAAGTCCCGTCCCATGGCCCTTGTCGAATCCCTCCGCCGTCTGCCCGAACCGGACGCCCAGTACCGGCAGGCGCCTCACAACGTCGAGGCCGAACAGGCGCTGCTCGGCGCGGTGCTGGTCAACAACGACGCCTTCTGGCGCGTCTCGGACTTCCTGACGCCCGAGCATTTCTACGAAGGGCTGCACGGGCGGATCTTCGAAATCGCCGCCTCGCTGGTGCGCGCCGGCAAGGCCGCGACGCCGGTCACGATCAAGACCTTCCTGCCGACCGACCTCGACCTCGGCGGCATGACCGTGCCGCAATATCTCGCGCGCCTTGCGGCCGAAGCCACGACGGTGCTCAACGCCGAGGACTATGGCCGCACGATCTATGATCTGGCGCTCCGCCGGTCGCTGATCGGCATCGGCGAGGACGTCGTGAACGTCGCCTATGACGCGCCGGTCGACGCCACGCCCCGCGACCAGATCGAGGACGCCGAACGCAAGCTGTTCGCGCTCGCCGAGACCGGCGCCTATGGCGGCGGGTTCCAGAACTTCTCCACCGCGCTGAAAAACGCGGTGGACATGGCGGCCGCCGCCTACAAGCGCGACGGCGGCCTCTCGGGCATCTCCACCGGGCTCGACGATCTCGACCGCCTGATGGGCGGGCTGCAGTCCTCGGACCTGATCGTGCTCGCCGGACGTCCCGGCATGGGCAAGACCTCGCTCGCCACCAACATCGCGTACAACATCGCCAAGGCCTATCGCGGCGAGGTGCAGCCGGACGGGCGCACCAAGACGGTGAACGGCGGGGTCGTGGGCTTCTTCTCGCTCGAAATGTCGGCCGAACAGCTCGCCACCCGTATTCTGGCCGAGCAGGCGGAGATCTCGTCCTCGTCGATCCGCCGCGGCTCGATCACCGAGGCTGAGTTCTTCAAGCTGACCGAGGCGGTCGTCGAGATGCAGCGCTCGCCGCTCTTCATCGACGAGACCGGCGGCATCTCGATCGCCCAGCTCGCCGCCCGCGCAAGACGGCTCAAGCGATCCAAGGGCCTCGACCTTCTCGTTGTGGACTATCTCCAGCTGCTCTCCGGCTCGTCCAAGAAGGGCGACAACCGCGTCCAGGAGATGACCGAGATCACCACCGGCATGAAGGCGCTGGCCAAGGAGCTCGCGGTGCCGATCATCGCGCTCTCCCAGCTCTCGCGTCAGGTGGAAAGCCGTGAGGACAAGCGCCCGCAGCTCTCGGACCTGCGCGAATCGGGCTCGATCGAGCAGGACGCCGACGTGGTGATCTTCGTGTTCCGCGAGGAGTACTACGTGAAGAACAAGAAGCCCCGCGAGGGCACGCCCGAGTTCGACCAGTGGATGACCGAGATGGAGAACGTCTCGGGCAAGGCCGAGGTGATCGTCGGCAAACAGCGCCACGGGCCGACCGGAACGGTGGAGCTCTCCTTCGAGGCGCAGTACACCCGCTTCGGCAATCTCGCCCAGTCGAGCAACCTGCCGGAGATGCATTGACGACCGATTTTCCGGGCGGCCGGCTGACGATCGATCTCGGGGCGCTGGCGGACAACTGGCGGACGCTGCGCTCGATCTCTCCGCAGAGCGAATGCGCCGCCGTGGTGAAGGCCGACGCATATGGGATCGGCTTGCGGCGCGCCGCGCCGGCGCTCGCCGACGCGGGCGCCGGGACCTTCTTCGTCGCCCAGCTTTCCGAGGCCGTCACCGCGCGCGCCGCGGCCCCCGGATCCGCGGTGTACGTCCTCAACGGCCTGCCGCCGGGCGCCGCGGCGGCTTATGCCGCGGCGGGCGCGCGTCCAGTGCTCGGATCGCGGGAGGAGATCGGAGAATGGGCGGCCTTCGTCGCCTCGACCGACGCCGATCCTTCCGCCGCGATCCATGTCGACACCGGCATGAACCGGCTCGGCCTCAGCCCCGACGAGTTCCGCGCGATGCGGGCGGCCGGCGGCCCGGGTTTCGCGCCCGCGCTCCTGATGAGCCACCTCGCCTGCGCGGACGAGCCGGAACGGCCTGAGACCGCGCGGCAGCGGAAACTGTTCGCCGAGCTTCGCGCTCTGGCTCCGGAAACGCCCGCAAGTCTCGCCAACTCCGCCGGAACCCTGCGGCCGGAGACAAGCGAAGGCGACCTCGCCTTCGACCTCCGCCGTCCCGGGGTCTCGCTCTATGGCGCGAACCCGATCGCGGGTTTCGCCTCCCCGCTCAAGCCTGTCGTGCGGCTCGAAGCCCGCATCATACAGGTGCGCGACGTCGCGGCGGGCGAAACGGTGGGCTATGGCGGCGTGGAGCGCATGCGCCGTCCCTCGCGCGTCGCCGTCTTGTCGCTCGGCTACGCCGACGGGATCCTTCGGGCAGGCGGCGGCGCGGACGGCGTTCCGGGCGCGGCTGCGTTCGTCGGCGAGACGCCCTGCCCCTATGTCGGCCGCATCTCCATGGACCTCATCGCGATCGACGTCACCGACACGCCGCATGCCCAGCGCGGCGACTGGGCGGAAATTCTCGGCGACCATGTCGGCGTCGACGACCTCGGCCGCGCCTGCGGCACGATCGGCTACGAGATCCTGACGAGCCTCGGGCGGCGCTACGAGCGGACTTACGTCTGATGGCCCGCGGCAAGTCCAGCTTCGTCTGTCAGGCCTGCGGCGCGATCTCGTCGCGCTGGCAGGGCAAGTGCGAGGCCTGCGGGGCCTGGAACGCGATCGTCGAGGAGGCGGCCTCCGCCCCCCTGCCCGGCTCCGCGGCGCGGGCGCTGGGGCGCGGGCGCGTGGTCGCGCTCGAGACTTTTGAAGGCGAGGCCGACGAGGCGCCGCGCATCCGCTCAGGCATCGACGAACTCGACCGCGTCACCGGCGGCGGCTTCGTGTTCGGCTCGGTGCTGCTGCTCGGCGGCGAGCCCGGCATCGGCAAGTCGACGCTGCTCGTGCAGGCGAGCGCGGCGCTCGCCCGCGCTGGACACCGCGTCGTCTACGTCTCTGGTGAGGAGGCGTCCGCGCAGGTGCGGTTGCGCGCCCAGCGCCTCGGCCTCGCCGACGCCCCGGTCGCGCTCGCGGCCGAGACGTCGGTCGAGGACATTCTCACGACGCTCAAGGACGGAGCGCCGCCGAAGCTCCTCGTGATCGACTCGATCCAGACGCTCTGGACCAATCAGGTCGAGTCCGCCCCCGGAACCGTCACCCAGGTCCGCGCCTCGGCGCAGGCGCTGATCCGCTACGCCAAGACCACGGGCGCCTGCGTCATCCTCGTCGGGCATGTGACCAAGGACGGGCAGATCGCCGGCCCCCGCGTCGTGGAGCACATGGTCGACGCGGTGCTGTCCTTCGAAGGCGATTCGGGCCGCGACTTCCGCATCCTGCGCGCCCAGAAGAACCGCTTCGGGCCGACCGACGAGATCGGCGTGTTCGCCATGACGGGCCTCGGGCTCGAAGAGGTGCGCAACCCCTCGGCGCTCTTCCTCGGCGACCGCGAGCCCGACGCGCCGGGCACATCGGTGCTCGCGGGCCTCGAAGGCTCCCGCCCGATCCTCGTCGAGATCCAGGCGCTGGTGGTGCCCTCCACCCTCGGCACGCCCCGGCGCGCGGTGGTCGGCTGGGAAGGCTCGCGCCTCGCGATGGTGCTCGCCGTTCTCGAGGCGCGCTGCGGGGTGCGCCTTGGCAGCCACGACGTCCATCTCGCCGTCGCAGGCGGCCTGCGCGTGCAGGAGCCGGCCGCGGACCTTGCGGTGGCGGCCGCCCTCGTCTCCTCGCTCCTCAACGCGCCGCTGCCTGTCGACGCCGTGTTCTTCGGCGAGATCGGCCTCACGGGCGCGGTGCGGGCCGTCGCGCATCCCGGGCCGCGGCTCAGAGAGGCGGCGCGCCTCGGCTTCAAGCGCGCGGCGCTCCCTGCTCCGGCCGAGGAGGCGGCCAAGGACGCCGGCCTCGTCGCTTTGCCGGTCGCGACTCTGGACGCGCTGGTGGCCCGCCTTGCGGCGCGCGCAGGGAGCGATCCGCGACAAGGCGCGTGACGAAGGTTGTCACGCGGGTTATAGAGACCGCGCCCGAGGGGGGCGCCGCCTCGAGGCGCGGCCCGACGATCACGAGCCAGGGTTCCGGCGCGTCAATGACCATCACGCTTCTCGACGTCATCCTGCTCGCCGTGATGGCCATCTCGGCGCTGCTCGCCATGGTGCGCGGCTTCACGCGGGAAGTGCTGTCGATCGCGTCCTGGGTCGCGGCGGCGGCCGCCACCTTCTATTTCTTCGAGCCCGCCCGCACGATCGCGCGCGAGCACATCAAGTTCAATCCGCCGCAGCTCGTCGACGTGATCGCCGCCGGCTCGATCTTCATCGTCGTGCTCCTGGTGGTCTCGTTCATCACCATGAAGATCTCCGACGTGATCCTCGACAGCCGCGTCGGCCCGGTCGACCGCATCCTCGGCTTCGGCTTCGGGGCCGCGCGCGGGCTGCTGCTGGTGGTCGTGGCCTTCCTGTTCTTCACCTGGCTGGTGCCCGAAAAGGGCCAGCCCGAGTGGTTCCGGACCGCCCAGTCCAAGGTCATTCTGCAGGATGCCGGGGACAAGCTTCTCGCCATGTTGCCGGAAGACCCCGAAAGCACCATCTTGCAGAAGCTTAAGCGGCGCGACGGCGCCGGCGAGGCCGCTGGCCCCGCGGCCCCAGGCGGCCCGGACTCTCCTCCGGCGCCCGACGAGGCGCCGGACGCTAACCCTGCGGACAGACAGGGGATCGACAAACTCCTCGAGCGGGACGACAAGCCCCGGCAGTAACGGCCTCCGTCCGAATCCGGGCGGAGTTCACCAGTTTCCGACTTTGCGGGAGTTGGACGAGATGATCGATTCCGACGACGACGCCCTCACCACCCTCGACCTCGACGCAGATCGCCTGCACGAGGAGTGCGGGGTGTTCGGCGTTTACGGACACCCGGACGCCGCGGCGCTCACCGCGCTCGGCCTCCACGCGCTCCAGCACCGCGGCCAGGAGGCTGCGGGCATCGTCTCCCGCGACAAGCATCGCTTCCACGCCGAGCGCCGGCTCGGGCTCGTCGGCGACCACTTCTCCGACGCCCGCGTCATCGCGCGCCTGCCCGGACGATCCGCGATCGGGCACAATCGTTATTCGACGACCGGCGAGACGATCCTCCGCAACGTTCAGCCGCTGTTCGCCGAGCTCGACGCCGGCGGCATGGCTGTCGCGCACAACGGCAACCTCACCAACGCGCTGACGCTGCGCCGAGAGCTCGTCCGCGCCGGCGCGATCTGCCAGTCGACCTCGGACACCGAGGTGATCCTCCACCTCGTGGCGCAGTCGCGCCGTCCGCGCATCATCGACCGTTTCGTCAACGCGCTGCGCGAGATCGAGGGCGCATATGCGCTCGTCGCCCTGACGCCGAAAAAGCTGATCGGCGCCCGCGACCCGCTCGGCATCCGCCCTCTGATCCTGGGCGAGCTCGACGGCTGCCACATCCTCACCTCCGAGACCTGCGCGCTCGACATCATCGGCGCGAAATACGTTCGCGACATCGAAAACGGCGAGGTGGTGATCATCTCGGAGGACGGCATCCAGTCGCTGAAGCCGTTCCCGCCGCAGCGGATGCGGCCCTGCATCTTCGAGTTCGTGTATTTCGCACGGCCCGACTCGGTCGTTCAGGGCCAGTCGGTCTACGAGGTTCGCAAGAACATGGGCGTCGAACTCGCCCGCGAAAGCGCGCCCGAAGCCGACGTCATCGTGCCGATCCCGGATTCGGGCGTGCCGGCGGCCATCGGCTTCAGCCGCGAGAGCGGCATCCCGTTCGAGCTCGGCATCATCCGCAACCACTATGTCGGCCGCACCTTCATTCAGCCGACCCAGGGCGTGCGCGAGCTCGGCGTGCGCATGAAGCATTCGGCGAACCGCAGCCAGATCGCGGGCAAGCGCATCGTGCTCGTCGACGACAGCCTGGTGCGCGGGACGACCTCGCTCAAGATCGTCAAGATGATGCGCGACGCCGGCGCGAAAGAGGTGCACTTCCGCCTCGCCTGCCCGCCGATCACCCATTCGGACTTTTACGGCATCGACACGCCCGAGCGCGAAAAGCTGCTCGCCGCGACCCACACGCTCGAGGAAATGCGCCAGTTCATCGGCGCCGACAGCCTCGCCTTCCTCTCGGTCGACGGGCTCTACCGCGCGATGGGCTATGAGGGCCGCGACAAGAACTTGCCCGAGTTCACCGACCACTGCTTCACGGGCGACTATCCGACCCCGCTCACCGATCTCGCGGGCGAGACGCCGCGCCAGCTCTCGCTGATCGCCGAAGCGAGCTGATCACGTTTTTGAACGCGACGTCTGTCACTCCCCTCTCCCCTTGTAGGGGAGGGTAAGGGTGAGGGGTGACGGCGGCGCCTTTTCCAGATATGGCGCCGCCGTCACCCCTCACCCGACCGCCGCCTCGGGCGCCGGTCACCTTCTCCCGCAAAAGGAGAAGGGAAGAACAGCCGAGCGCCTCTTGACCACTCCCCCCTCCCTCACCGGCCGGATCGCGGTCGTCACCGGCGCCACGCGCGGGATCGGCTATGCGACGGCGCTCGCGCTCGCGAGCGCCGGCGCTCATGTGGTCGCGATCGGCCGGACGCAAGGAGGGCTCGAGGATCTCGACGACGACATCCGCAAGGCCGGCGGCTCGGCGACGCTCGTCCCGCTCGACCTGACCGACTTCGGCGCGATCGATCGTCTGGGGGCCGCGCTCCATGAGCGCCACGGCAAGCTCGACATCCTGGTGGGCAACGCCGGGCTGCTGGGCGGGATCTCGCCGCTCGGCCATATCGAGCCGAAGGACTGGGACAAGACGCTCGCGGTCAACCTCACGGCCAACTGGCGGCTGATCCGCTCGCTCGACCCGCTGCTGCGGGCCTCCGACGCCGGCCGGGCGGTCTTTCTGACCTCCGGAGCCTCCCACAAGGCGCGCGCCTATTGGGGCCTCTACGCCGCCACGAAGGCGGGCCTCGAGGCGCTCGTCCGCGCCTATGCGGCCGAAACGATGAACCACACGCCCGTGCGCGTGACGCTCGTCAATCCGGGGCCGCTCGCCACCGCCATGCGCAAGAAGGCGATGCCGGGCGAGGACCAGTCGACCCTGAAGACGCCGGCCGACATCGCGCCGAAAATCGTCGCGCTCTGCGGTCCGGACTGGACCGAGACCGGACGGTTCTATGATTTCCCGTCCGATCGCATGATGGATTTCCGCGCGCCGGACTGAGCGCGCGGCGTACCGGCCCGGGGGGGTCACTTCACCTTGTATTTGAAGATCTTGAGGACGTCGTAGGTGAAGTTGAAGTTCCCGCCGAAGTCCCGGCCGAACTGCTTCACCCTCAGCCGGAAGCCCTGATAGGGCCCCTCGGCCGCGAACCACTCGATCTCCGTGCGCGTCGAGACGACCTGGGACGAGCCCTTGGGCGTGACGACCGACTTTTCCGTCAGCTTGCAGGCCTTGTAGCTTCCGAACGGCGTGCGGACGGTTTCGACGCCGTCGAACGTCAGCGTCCGCTTCGAGACGCCCGTCTGCGACCTTCCGCCCTGAGTGACGGTGACGTCGGAGGTCTGAGCATAAGTCGCGTCGGACTTCAGGTCTCCGGGAAACCTCTCGCCGGGGTCATAGCTAAGGGTCTGCGACCCGCTCTTCCCCCCATACCGGGTGAGATCGCTTTTCGTCGCGACGTAATATTCGAAGCCCGTCTCCGAACCGATCTGGAGCTTGATCTCGACGGCGTCGACCCCTGCGAACCTCTTCGCTTTCCCCGCCTCCCAAACGAACCGCCTCTCACCGGCGCCGTCGCCGGAACGCCGCACCTGATAGTCGATGAACGCGCTCGTCTTGTAGACGCCGTCGTTCAGGCAGGACCCGAAGGTCTTCACCGCCGCGCTCTCGACCTCGCCCGCAAAGGCCGTCGTGGCGCACAGACACGCTGCGCCGAACGCGCCCAGAATTGCGATGCTCTTCACTGTCTCCGACCCCTACAGTCGACGCGCGGCCCCCGCCGGCGCAAAGCTTCGTCATTTCACGTCGAATTCTCGGATCTTGACGACCTCGTAGGTCGTCGCCGGTTTTCCGGACACGGACTTGAGCCCGAACCCTCGATAAGGTCCCTCGGCTGCGACCCAGCTCGTTTCGACGGACGCGTCGGCCGCGGACACGTCGGTGATCTTGGAGGACGACTTCGTCTCGAATTTGCAGGCGGCGAACTTTCCGAGCGGGGTCTTGATCGTTTCGATCCCAAGGAAGGTGATCGCGCTCTTCCACTTGCTGCCGGCCGTGCTGCCGTTTCCAAAGAAGGTCTTGTAAGTGACCGTCTGCTTGAACGTCTCTCCTTCTTCAAGGTTCGTCGGAGTCTTGGAAGGAGGCGTAACCACCGTCCGGCTACTCCCGTTCGCGTATCCGTAGAACACGAGCGCAGACTTCGTGACCCTCACATATGTGTTCGAGACGAATTTCCCGAACTCGTCTTCAAAGGTGTTCTTGATGAGCGTGGTCGCGACGCCTTCGAAGTCTTCGACGCCTTTCACTTCGACGCGCTCGCGCTGCTCGCTCTTGCGCCCGAGCGCAGAAATGGTGGAGTCGAAGTCGAGAAACGCGCCCTTCTTATAGAGCCCGGGATTGAAGCACGCCGCGGAGTCCGCGGCCTGCGCCTGACCAACGGTCGCCGCTCCGATCGCGACGGCGCCCGCGACGATCGATCGTCAATGCCCTGCCATGACGTGCCCCCCCAGCGCGCGACGGAAGCCGCCCGCGCGAGCCGCCGGGCGACTGCTACCCAAGATAGCGTCGAGAGCTTCCGCCAGCGCGTGGCGGGCGGCAACAAGAGAAGACGCCGTCCCGCATGCGACGGCAAGAAAATCAGAAGGTGAGCGAGCGAATGTCACGTCGGCGCAACAGAGCCGGCCCGTTGCCACGCGTTCACCAGCAGGGCGTCACTTCAGCTTGAAGGTCCACACTTTGGTGACCTCGAGCGCCTGATTGATCGAGAAGCCGGCCGAATAGGTCGCGGAGATCTTGCTGCGCAGCGTGAGGCCGCGATACGGGCCCTCGGCCGCGATCCAGTCGGTCCGGTTCGTGAGATAGGTTCCGACCGCGTTCTTCGCCGTCGCGCGGATCGACATCACGCAGGCCTTGTAGCGGCCGACCGCGAATTTCTTCTCTTCAAACCCGTTGAATGTGTACTTCTCGTTCGTCTTGGTGACCTCTTCACGCCCATCGCCGTAGACGTTGCGGTTCTGGAAGGTCTGCTTGAAGGATTTGCCTTTCTTCAGATTGATCGGAAGGCGCTGGGCGGGCTCGACGAACTGCGTCACGCCCTCGCTTTCGAGGCCGTAGGTCACCAGATAGTTCTTGGCTTTGGCCGCGTAGGTGCGGTTGACGCCTGCGGGCTTGCCCGCGTCGTCGAAGAACTTAGCCCTGGTCTCGACAGCCTCGTTCCCGTTGAACGTCTTCACGCCGCCAACTTCGATCGAGATGCGCCTCGGCGGCGTCGCGCCGTCGCCCGACACCTTCATGTCGTAGTCCATCCTGGACCCCTTTTTCAGGATCCCCTCGTCGAAGCAGACGTCGGAGCGCTCGGCGGCGGCCGCGCCTGCGGTCCCCGGCAAGAGGGCCGCTTCAAAAACCAGCGCCCCGACGGCTCCCGCGATGAGACACTTCGACGTCATCGACCTGAACGGACCTTTCACGGGACACGCTTCAGCTGTCGCAGGCCTCGCCCCCCGACCGGCGCGACCGTGCGACTCTCCGCGGCTGCGCCTCGGATTTGGTCGCTCGATCATCGCTTGCCGAAGCGAGCCGGTCGACGGCCCGCCGCGTGCATGGCGCGTCAGCTTTTCGCGTAAGGGTTTTCTGCCGAGCGGAAGCTCAGACGGATGGGGGCGCCTGGAAGGTCGAAGGCTTCCCTCAGCCCGTTGATGAGGTAGCGCGTGTAGGAGGTCGGCAGTTCGCTCGTGCGCGTGCCGAACAGCACGAAGCTCGGCGGCCGCGCCTTCGCCTGGGTCATGTAGCGCAGCTTGATGCGCTTGCCCGAGACCGCGGGCGGCGGATGGCGCTGCAGCGTCTCCTCGAGCCAGCGATTGAGCGCGGCGGTGGGGATGCGGCGGTTCCAGACCTCGTGGGCCTTCACGACTGAGGCCATCAGCTTGTCGACGCCTTCGCCGGTCTCGCCCGACAGCGGCGCGAGCTCCGCGCCCTTGATCTGCGGCAGCAGGCGGTCGAGCCGCTCGCGCGCATGCTCGAAGCCCACCTTGCGGTCGTCGATCAGATCCCATTTGTTGAGACCGATGACGAGCGCCCTGCCCTCGCGCTCGACGAGGTCTGCGATCGACAGATCCTGCTTCTCGAACGGCACGGTGGCGTCGAGGAGAAGCACCACCACCTCGGCGAACTTCATCGCCCGGATGGAGTCGGCGACCGACAGCTTTTCGAGCTTGTCGACCACCTTGGCCTTGCGGCGCATGCCGGCGGTGTCGACGAGGCGGACCTTGCGGCCCCGCCACTCCCAGTCGACCGAGACCGAGTCGCGGGTGATGCCGGCCTCGGGGCCGGTCAGCATGCGGTCGGAGCCGACGAGGCGGTTGACCAGCGTCGACTTGCCGGCGTTCGGCCGGCCGACGATCGCGATCCGGAGCGGCGCGTCGTCGCCCTCGGCCTCCTCCTCGTCCTCGACGGGTTCGGGAAAGAACGGCTGGAGGGCGTCGTAAAGGTCGCCCAATCCCTCGCCATGCTCGGACGAGATCGGCAGCGGATCGCCGAGACCGAGCCGATAGGCGTCGTAGGCGCCGTCGAGGCCCTTTCGGCCCTCCGCCTTGTTGGCGAGCAAGATGATCGGGCGGGTGGAGCGCCTCACCACCTCGGCGAAGCGCTCGTCGTCGGCGGTCACGCCGGCGCGGCCGTCGATCATGAACAGCACGACGTCGGCCTCGGCGATCGCGGCCTCGGTCTGCTCGCGCATGCGGGCCTCGAGCGAGCCGCCGACGGCGTTCTCGAGGCCGGCGGTGTCGACGATGCGGAACACGAGGTCGCCGAGCCGCCCCTCGCCTTCGCGACGGTCGCGGGTGACGCCCGGCCGGTCGTCGACCAGCGCCAGGCGTTTGCCCACGAGGCGGTTGAACAGCGTCGACTTGCCGACGTTCGGCCGGCCGACGATCGCGATCTGGACTTGTGGTTCGCTCACGGGCTCAAGGCCTCCCGGCGACGTCGCCGCCGGGGCCGAATGGCCTCGGGGCGATCGATCAGGCGAGGTTGGCGACGCCCGGCGCCGGCAGCGCCGAGAGCGGCTGCGGCACGGAGTCGGGCGGCGGCGGGGCGACGCGCGGGACAGGGCGGCGATCGCCCTGCAGCGGCGTCTCCTTCTCGTTGAAGGGGTTCATGTTGGAAAGCGTGTCGCAGCCCGCAAGCGAGCCCACGACGGCGAGCGCAAGCGCGGCTCGGGCGACTGTGGCGAGGCGGCTGGTCACGGCTTGGCGAACTCCGGTCGATGCGGCGCGCAAGCGCCGAAACACTCAGTTGACGGGCTTGGAAGCGTCCTTGCCGGCCGCTTCCGGCGCCGGCAGGACGGCGAGCATCAGGTCCGCGCGCTGGCGGCTCGCGCCGGGCGCCTCGGGATCGGCCACCACGGCCTCGAACTGTCGGCGGGCGTCGGCCATGTCGCCGGCCTTGTAGGCCGCAAGGCCCATCGCCTCGCGGGCGAGCGTCGACCAGGCGCCGTTGGTCGCGGCGAGCGGCTCGGCCAGCGCCTTGACGTCGTCGCGCGAGCCGGCGTCGACGGCCAAGAAGGCGCCGCGAACCCGCGCCGCGTCGCGCAGCTGGCCATCGGCCGCGGCGTCGTTCGCGATCGCCTGATAAAGCTTCAGCGCGCCGGCCTTGTCGTCCTTCGCGGCCTCGTCGGCCTCGCGGAGCTTGGCGATGGCGCTGTAGCCGGCGGGGCCATCGGCCGCGATCGCCGCGAAGGCGGCGCGCGCCTCGGCGGTCTTGCCGTCCTTGGCGAGGGCTGCGGCCGCCTCGTAGCGGTCGCCTGCGGTCTCAGCCTGCTGATTCTCGTAGTATTGCCAGCCGCGCCAGCCGCCGACGCCCGCCACGACGACGACCATCACCACGACGATCGCGGTTCCGTAGCGGTCCCAGAACGCCTTGAGGCGGTCGCGTCGGAGGTCTTCTTGGACCTCTTGGAAGATGTCGGCCATTGAACTCGGTCGTCAGAACAGCAGTCAAACCCCGGAGCCGGACGGTCCCGCGGCGCGCGGCACCATATCGACGCGGCCCCGGAGCCGCAATGCTCTGAGAGACTAGATCGCGAAGGCCGGCCTGCCGATCAACAGCGGGTGCAGGAACGTGCCGAACAGCAGGTAGATCGCCGTGCCGATGACGAGCGCGATGACGTCGTTCTGCCACGAGGCCGGCCGCGGCGGCGCGCCCGTCGCCCGCTCCTGCCGCTTCAGCCCGATGCGCGCGACGACGCCCCAGGCCAGGAACGAGCCGAACAGCAGCATGCTGGCGAGATCGCCGTTGGCGATGAGATGGGCGGTCGCCCAGAGCTTCACCGCGGCGAGCATGGGATGCTTGGCCCGGGCGCGGATATGGCCCGGCAAGCGATAGGCCGCGAGCAGCACGAAGACCGGCCACATCAGCAGAATGACGACGTGCCGCGTCCAGGCCGGGGGCGACCAGATCTCGATGTAAGGCGCAGCCTGCCAGCCGATGACGATCAGGACGAGACCCGCGAGCGAGACGAGCGAATAGGCGGCCTTGTAGCCGCCCTCCCCGAAGCGCGCGATCAACCCGGCGCGGACGCCGCGCGCGCGGGTTACGAGATGCGCGCCAAGAAACAGCGCCAGTCCGAGAATGAGGAGAGCCATGAGGCGGATCCGCTGCCTGGCCGATGTTGGAACGGCTCGAAACTAGCCGAGCGGCTCTCCCGACGCCATCGCCTGCGCTCACGAGACACGTGATTCGACACCTCGCCACATATGCGGCACAACTGTGGCGCGGCCGTGCGGGAGCGGACCGCATGGGGCTCCAGCAATGAAAAGCGTCGCGTTCGCATTGGCTTGCCTGCTCGGGCTCGCCCTGTCGCCGTCGCTCGCGCAGGCGAGCGTGGTGGCCAAGATCAGCCTGTCGGCCCAGCGCGCCGACATCATGGTCGACGGCTCGACGGCCTATTCCTGGCCGGTCTCGACCGCCCGCCGCGGCTACGTCACGCCGACCGGGATCTTCCGCCCGTACCGCACTGAAAAGATGTGGCATTCGCGGAAATACGACATGTCGCCGATGCCGCATTCGGTGTTCTTCCGCGGCGGCTACGCCATCCACGGCACCGGCTATGTGCGCTCGCTCGGACGGCCTGCGAGTCATGGCTGCGTGCGCCTCGCGCCGGGCAACGCCGCCACATTCTACAATCTCGTGAGGAAGCGCGGCATGCAGAACGCGCGGATCATCATCACGCAGTGACCAAACAGGCGAAGGCGACGACCCGACCGATCCCCTCTCGCCTTGCGGGAGAGGGTCGGGATGAACCTCCGCGTCATCCCCGAATGGCGCCGCCCGCTCTCTTCATCCGCCCGACGCTTCGCGCCGGACACCTTCTCCCATGAGCGGAGAAGGGAGAAGCGCCCTCCCTCCCGCTTGACCTTCGGGCCCGCCGGGGGTCTTTGGCCGCGCGATGGCGTATGCGGTCAAAGAACTCTTCAAGACGCTGCAGGGCGAAGGCGCGCAGACCGGGCGCGCGGCCGTTTTCTGCCGTTTCGCGGGCTGCAATCTGTGGTCGGGCCGCGAGCAGGATCGCGAGACCGCGGTCTGCCGCTTCTGCGACACGGACTTTGTCGGAACCGACGGTCCGGGCGGGGCAAAATTTACGACGGCCGACGATCTCGCGGCGGCGATCGAGCGGACCTGGGGCGGCGCGCCGGGCCGCGCCTACGTGGTCTTCACCGGCGGCGAGCCGCTGCTCCAGCTCGACGATGCGCTGATTAAGGCGGTCCACGCGAAAAACTTCGAGATCGCGATCGAGACCAACGGCACGCAGGAGCCGCCCGCGGGCGTCGACTGGATCTGCGTCAGCCCCAAGGCAGGAGCCGAGCTGAGGCTCGCTCGCGGCGACGAGATCAAGCTCGTCTATCCGCAGGACGGCCTGGCCCCAGAAATCTTCGCGGGGCTCGACTTCCGGCACTTCTTCCTGCAGCCGATGGACGGCGCGGCGCGCGAGCAGAACACCGCCGCGGCCGCCGCCTAT
Source organism: Chenggangzhangella methanolivorans (assembly GCF_042648545.1). Taxonomy (NCBI): domain Bacteria; kingdom Pseudomonadati; phylum Pseudomonadota; class Alphaproteobacteria; order Hyphomicrobiales; family Methylopilaceae; genus Chenggangzhangella; species Chenggangzhangella methanolivorans. The sequence goes on along the minus strand of NZ_JBHRXS010000006.1, from coordinate 508,554 downwards.
TGCCTCGACAATCCGCCCTGGCGGCTCAGCCTCCAGACCCACAAGCTCATCGGCCTGCCCTGATAGACGCCCGTGCATGAACTTTCCAAACAGTTCCGCTTCGAGGCGGCCCACACGCTCACCCGTTCGATCGACGTGGAGCCGAGCCGCCGCATCCACGGCCATTCCTATCGGGCCGAGGTGAGCTTGCGCGGCCGTCCCGATCCGGAAACCGGAATGCTGGTCGATCTCGGCCTGTTTTCCCGCGCGCTCGCGGAAGCGCGGGACGGGCTCGACCACCGCTTCCTCGACGAGGTCGCGGATCTCGGCCCCGCGACGCTGGAGAACCTCTCTGTCTGGATCTGGCGCAAGGTCGAGGGCGTCTGTCCGGGGCTCCACAAGGTCACGGTCTATCGCGACAGCGAGGGCGACGCCTGCAGCTACTTCGGCCCGGGAGCGAAATCCGCGTGAGCGCGCAGGAAAGCGCCCTCGTTCTCTTTTCCGGCGGGCAGGACTCGACCACCTGCCTCGCCTGGGCGCTCGACCGCTTCTCCCGCGTCGAGACGCTTGGCTTCGACTACGGCCAGCGCCACCGGGTGGAGCTCGAGCGCCGGGAGACGCTCCGCGAGGGGCTCTGCGAACTGAAGCCCGAATGGCGCGACCGTCTGGGCGAGGACCACACGATCGACCTTTCGGTTCTGGGCGAGATCTCCGACACCGCGCTCACCCGCGACGCCGAGATCGCGATGACGGAGGCCGGGCTGCCCAACACCTTCGTGCCCGGCCGCAACATCGTCTTTCTGACCTTCGCCGCCGCGCTCGCCTATCGCCGCGGCCTGACGCGCCTCGTCGGCGGCATGTGCGAGACCGACTATTCGGGCTATCCGGACTGCCGCGACGAAACCATCCAGACGCTGGCGAAGGCGCTCACCCTCGGCATGGACCGGGCGGTCGAGATCGACACGCCGCTGATGCGGATCGACAAGGCCGAGACCTGGGCGCTCGCCGAGCGACTTGGCGGCGGGCCGCTCGTCGAACTGATCGTCGAAGACACCCACACCTGCTATCTCGGCGACCGCGGCGAGCGCCACGCCTGGGGTTTTGGATGCGGCGAGTGTCCCGCTTGCGAGCTTCGCGCGCGCGGCTTCGAGCGCTACGCGGCGACGCGAGCGGGCTGAGCGGCCTCAGCCCCACCCGCTTTCCGCAGCCACACGCGCCGCATAGGTCCGGAAATCCGTCCCCTTGCGGCCGAGCGCCTGCTCGACGCCGTCGGCCGTCATGGCGTTGCGGCCGTCCAGAACCGTGCCGAACAGATAGACGACGAGGTCGATCATCTCGGCCGGCACGTCGTGGGCGCGCATCTCGGCCGCATAGGCGTCCAACGGAACCTCCACGTAATCGAGCGCCACGCCCCGCGCTTCGGCGATGGCGGCGGCCGCCTCGCGGAAGGTGAGCGCGCGCGGGCCCGTCAGCTCGTAGAGCATTCCCACGTGCCCCTCTTCGGTCAGCGAAGCGAAGGCGACGTCTGCGATGTCGTCGCAATCGACGAAGGGTTCAGGAACCGCGCCCGCCGGCAGCACGAGCGCCCCGGCGGCGACGCCCTCGCCCATGAAGCTTTCGGAGAAATTCTGGGCGAACCAGCTGCAGCGCAGGATCGTCCAATCGGCCCCCGAGCCGATCAAAACCTGCTCCGCCGCCTGCGCCTCCTCCTCGCCGCGGCCCGAGAGCAGCACGATGCGGCGCACCCCCGCCGAAAGGGCCGCGTTCGTGAAGGCGCGGATCTTCTCCACCGCGCCGGGCGCGGCGAGGTCGGGATAGTAGGCGACATAAGCCGCCCCGGTCCCCTCGAGCGCCGCCGCCCAGCCGGCCTCATGCTCCCAGTCGAAGCCCGGCGCCGCGCCGCGCGAGCCCTGCCGCACGGGCAGACCCGCCCGCTCCAACCGTTCGACCACGCGCCTGCCGGTCTTTCCCGTCGCGCCCACCACCAGCGTCGGCTTGGCCTCACGCGCCTTGAACTCGATCCCGGTCATCACCTTCTCCCTAATATGAGTATCTCTCATATTTTGAGAATGTGACGAGTACTCATATTATGTGTCAAGCAAAATGTGAGTAACCCTCATGTCTGATGTCGAAACCGGCCCGAGCCTGCGCCGCGCGCCCAGCCAGAAGCGGGCGCTGGAGCGCGTCGAAAAGCTGCTGGACGCCGCCAGAGGGCTGATTTCGGAGAAGGGCAGCGACGCCATGCGCATGGCGGAGGTCGCCGAGCGCGCAGGCGTTTCGATCGGCTCGCTCTACCAGTATTTTCCGGACAAGACGGCGATCATCCGCGTGCTGGCGGAGCGCATCAGCGCGGAGGGGCGCGCCTGCATCGCGGCGGAGCTTTCAGGCGTCTCGACCACGGACGAGCTGCGCGAGGCGTTCCGGCGGCTGGTCGAGATCTATTACGGCCTGTTCCTCGCCGAGCCCGTCATGCGCGACGTCTGGTCTGCGACGCAGGCCGACAAGGCGCTGCGCGCCTTCGAGCAAGAGAACAGCCGGGCTGACGGAGCGCTGGTCGCCGCAGCGATGGCGCGCGTGCGGCCAGACGCCGATCGCGAGGCGCTTGAACGCTCCGCCTTCCTCGTGATGCAGCTCGGGGAAGCGGCGATGCGGATCGCGATCTCGGTTCCGCGCGAGGAAGGCGACGCGCTGGTCGAGACCTATGTGCGCATGGCGTTGAAGGAGATCGCCCCTTGAGCCTCGACAGCGTCCGAGCCTTCCTCTCCGAGCATGCGCCCGACCTCATGGTCGTCGAGCATGAAGTGAGCACCGCCACTGTGCCGGAAGCCGCGACGGCGCACGACTGCGCGCCGGGGCAGATCGCCAAAACGCTGTCGTTGCGGGTCGGAGATCGCGTCATGCTGTTCGTGACGCGGGGCGACGCGCGGCTCCACAATCGCAAGGCCAGGGAAGCGCTTGGCGGCAAGCCGCGGATGCTTGGCGTGGATGAGGTCGCGCAGCTGACGGGCCATCCGGTCGGCGGCGTGTCGCCCTTCGGGCTCGCAGCGCCGCTTCCGGTCTATTGCGACGTGTCGCTGAAGGATTTCGACGTCGTCATACCCGCAGCGGGCTCGCCGCGGAGCTCCGTGCGGGTCTCGCCGCACCGCATGGCGGAGCTGGTCGGCGCGGAATGGATCGACGTCTGCGATATTCCCGGCTGATCTCGGTCAGCCGAACGCCTTGGCGTAAAGGTCCGGCTTGAAGCCGACCATCAGTTTGCCGCCCGTCTCGAGCACCGGCCGCTTGATCATCGAGGGCTGGGCCTGCATCAGCGCAAGCGCCCTGCCCTCGTCGATCCCGGCCTTCTCGTCGTCGGGCAGCTTCTTGAAGGTGGTTCCGGCGCGGTTGAGCAGCGTCTCCCAGCCCACCTCGCCGGCCCAGCGCTTCAGCGTCGCGGCGTCGATCCCGGCGACCTTGTAGTCGTGGAAGGAATACGCGACGCCGTGCTCGTCGAGCCAGGCGCGCGCCTTCTTCATCGTGTCGCAGTTCTTGATGCCGTGGATCGTGACGCTCGCCATGAAGCCGGGTCTAGACGGCCGGCTGGCCTCTGACCAGACGCAAAATCACCACCGCGACGGCGACGATCAGCAGCAGATGGATGAGCCACGAGGCGACGTGGAACACCACGAAGCCGAGCGCCCAGGCGATGACGAGAAACAGTGCGATGGCCCAGAGCATGAGAACCTCCCAGTCATGGGCCGATACGCAATTGCGGCCCGTGCTCTCAAACGCGTGAACCGGAACGAACGTTCCGGCTCAGCCTCGGCCGGACGGGCGATTTGAAGCGGTGTGCGCGAGGATCTGCGCGGCGATCACGTCGAGGTCGTCGCCATGGAGCTCATGGCCCGCGTCCGGCAGGACATGAAGTCGGGCGCCCGGAATCCGCCGCCCGATCGCCTCTCCGTTGGCGAGCGGCAGCACCGGGTCATGGGCCCCGTGGATGACGAGCGTCGGCGCGGCGATCTCCCGGAGATCCCAATGGTCGAAGTCGCCGCCGACGGTCGCATGATTGAACGCCGACCTGAGATTTCGGGACCGCGCGAATTCGCGCGCGATGCGCTCGTCCGTGACGGCGCGGTCGACGCCGCGCGCCGGCGAGGAACTCAGTTCCGCGATGCGTCCCAGAAAGGCGCCGACGGCGCTTTCGTCCCTCCAGTCGACGTCGTCCAGCGTCGCGAAATGAGCAAGGAACGCCTCGCTCATCGACGGCCCGGGCGCATCTTCGCCGCCGAGCGGCTCGGCGGCGATCAATGTGAGGCTGGACACCCTGTCCGGATCGCGCAGCGCGACCAGCTGCGAAACGAAGGCGCCGAGCGACATCCCGACGAGATGCGCGCGCGTCAGCCCATAGGCGTCAAGGATGGCCAGGACGTCGTCTGCGAGATCCTCGACGGCGTAGGCCGCGGGTCCCGGCGGGTTCGTCGTGCTCGCGCCGGTGTCGCGGTGATCGAAGCGGATGACGCGGCGTCCCCCTTCGGCGAGCGCCTCGCAGAAGCGATCGGGCCACCACATCATCGACGCGGCGGCGCCCATGACGAGCAGGACCGGCGGGGCGTCCGGATCGCCGAAGGCCTGCGTGCACAGCTCCACGGGACCGTTTCGTGCGATCAGGACGGCGGCGGTCATTCAGCGTCTCCTGCGTGGGCGTCGACGGACGCCGGACATCCCACGAGGGATCCAGCGCGACAACCCGAGCCAAAACACTTAAGCGCACACTTGACTATCGACCCCGGCGCTGTAACTTAAGCTCGTGCTTAAGCATCAAGACGTCGACGCCCTGCTTCGCGCGCTGGCCGACCCGACGCGTCGGGCGATCGTCGAGCGATTGGGCCGCTCTCCCGCTCCGGCGGGCGAGCTCGCCAAGCCTTTCGACATGTCGCTCGCCGCGATCATGCAGCATCTGCAGGTGCTGGAGGCTTCAGGGGTCATTGCGAGCGAGAAGGTCGGACGCGTCCGCATCTGCCGGCTGGAGCCCGGCGGCATGGACGCGCTCGCCCTCTGGCTCGAAGAGCGTCGCCATCCGGCCGAGCGAAAGCTCGACCGGCTGGCCGCTTTCCTCACCGAAACCGACGCCACGGGAGACGACGGCGATGACTGACGCAAGCACAGAACTGAAGCCCGCGGTGCACAGCACCTTTCGGATCGAGCGCCTTTACAAGGCGGGCCCTGCGCGTGTGTTCCGCGCCTTCGCCGACACGGACGCCAAGCGCCGCTGGCTCGTCGAGGGCGAAGGGTTCGAGGTGTTCGAGCACGCGGCGGACTTCCGCATCGGGGGCCGAGAATTCTCCCGCTTCCGGTTCGGACAGTCGCCCGAGATCACCAACGAGACGATCTATCAGGACATCGTTCCCGACGCCCGCATCGTGTTCTGCTACCGCATGACGCTCGGCGGCGCGCCGATGTCGGCTTCGCTCACCACCATCGAGCTGACGGCCGCGGGCCAAAGCACCCTGCTCGTCCATACCGAGCAGGGCGCCTATCTCGATGGCTCCGACGACGGCGCCGGCCGCGAAGAAGGCACGCGCCTGCTCCTCGAGGCCCTGGCCAAAGAAGTCGAGGGCTGAGACGCCGAACGCGACGGCGACGCGGCCGCTCAAGACGCGTCGCCGTCGCCGATGAGATCGGAGAGTTCGTAGAACGGGCGGATCTCGATCTCGCTCGGGCCCGGCATCGGATTGGGGCAGCGCTTCACCCAGGCGACCGCCTCGTCCATGTCGGCGACGTTCCAGATCCAGAAGCCGGCGACCAGCTCCTTGGTCTCGGCGAACGGCCCGTCGATCACCATCCGGCCGGCGCCGTCGAAGGCGACGCGCTTTCCTTCCGAAGACGGCTTCAGGCCGTCGCCCGTCACCAGGACGCCGGCGGCCTCAAGCTCGTCGTTGAACCGGCCCATCGCCTCCATCATCGCCATGGTCTCGGGCGTCTGGAAGAAGCCCTTCTCGCTGTCGGCGGTCGCCTTCACCAGAACCATCACGCGCATCGTCCCGTCTCCATCTCCTGCATGGCGGCAAAAAACGCCGCCTGTCGTCGAGAAGACGAACCGGGAGCGCGGGATCCGACATCGGTCCATGGATTTTTCGCGATCAGGACGAATACGCGGTGGACCGCGAGACGCCGTCCCATGCGGCCATCTCTGCGCGGAGCTGCTCCAGCTTGCCCGCCACGAGCGCGAGAGCGTCTTCGCCGAGGAACAGCCGCGTCGGCGGGTTCTCGGCCTCCACCAGCCTGAGCAGCGCCTGCGCGGCCTTTTCCGGATCGCCCGGCTGATTTCCGCTCTTGGCCTGCCGCGCGGCGCGGAGCGGATCCATGACGGCGTCGTAGTCGGCGAGACTGCGCGGCGCGCGGTCCATCGAGCGGCCGGCCCAATCGGTGCGGAACTGGCCCGGAGCGAGCGCCGTAACGTGGATCCCGAAGCCCGCCACCTCCTTGCCGAGCGACTCGGAGACGCCTTCGAGGGCGAACTTGCTGCCGCAGTAGTAGGCGACGCCCGGAACGCCCACGAAACCGCCCATGGAGGTGACGTTGACGATGTGGCCGCGCCTGCGCGCGCGCATGCCGGGCAGCACGGCCTTGATCATCGCCACCGGCCCGAAGACGTTGGCGGCGAACTGGCGCTGGAGATCCTCGAGCGAGGATTCCTCCAGAGCGCCCTCCTGTCCGTAGCCGGCGTTGTTGACCAGCACGTCCACCGGTCCCGCGACGCGCTCGGCTTCCGAGACTTTTTCCGGAACGGCGGCGTAGTCCGTCACGTCGAGCTGAAGCGCGAACGCGCCGTCGGCCGCGCCGAACGCTTTGGCGTCCTCCGCGCGGCGCACCGTTCCGATGACGCGATGGCCCGCCGCGAGCGCGCCGGCCGCAAATGCGCGGCCGAGCCCGGAGCTGACCCCGGTGATGAGAAAGGTTTTGGAGCCTGCGGTCTGTCGTTCGGTCATGAGACTTCGCCTGGGTGATTGAAACCAACTTATATCATGATATAAAAAATGGATGTCAGACGACAACCCCCTCCGCCCGCCGAAGCTTCCGACGAGAGAACGCGTGCTGGACGCAGCCGAGCGGCTGCTGGCGCAAGGCGACGCGTCGTTTTCGATGCGGGAGCTGGCGCAGGAAGCCGGGGTGAGCTTCGCGACGCCGTTCAATCAGTTCGGGTCCAAGGGCGCGATCATGCTCGCGCTCTCGGAGCGCCGGATCGCAGCGATGCGGCTGCGGCTTTCAGAGACGGCGTCGCCTGACGCGGCCGCAGCGCGCGTCCTTGCGGCGGTCGAAATCGCGACGGCCGTGATGCTGGAGCGGCCGGCCGTGAACCGCGCCGTCATGGGCGCGATCGGCGCGCCCGCGGAGACGCCCGGCGACGTGTTCTCCCAGTCCGCTTTGCTGTGGAGGGAGGCGCTCGGGTCCGGCGAGGGCCTCGCCCCGGATATGCGCGCCACGGCGCTCAAGACCCTGCCGGTTCTGCTCGCCGTCGCGTTCCGCGGCGCGCTGTCGTTTTGGACCGTGGGCGAGACGTCGAACGACGCGCTGGAGCCGCGGGCTCGGGCCGCCGCCGCGGGCGCGCTGCTGGGCTTTGTGCACGAAGACGATCGCGCCAAGATGATCCTGCGGATCGAGGCCGACCTGATCTGAGCGCGCAAGGAGCGCGGCGCCCTGATGAGCCCATCGGTGAAGCGAGCGCTCAAGCTGACGGGAGCTCTCGCGGCCGGCTCCGCCGTTCTCTGGTTCGCCATGGAGCTGTGGGTGACCCGCTCGGCCACCATCCTCGTGGTCTCGAAACAGACGCACGGCTCCCCCGACCTTGTCTTGCGGGGCGTGGTCGACGCGGACGGCATGGCCTTCGGAGTCGGCATCGACACCATCGCGAACGAGGACCGCGACGCGCTCTGGGAGAAGCTGCGGCCGGGCTGCCGATACCGCGTCCGTTTCGTCGACCAGGGCCGCTATCCTTCCGGCCGAAGGCGGAAAATGAGCGGCTCCGTCATCGCCGCCGCGACGCCGCTCAACTGCCCCGGCCTGCCGAATGAGCCGGACCGGCCGGCCCTCTCCGGCGCCGAGCTTCTTGAGCGGCTGACGTCGCCGCAGACGTCTCCAGAGCGCTGAAGCGCGCGTTCAGTCGCGCCCGAGATAGTCGAGCTTGCCGATCGGGACGCCCTTGTGGCGGAGAATGTCGTAGGCGGTCGTGACGTGGAAGAAGAAGTTCGGCAGCAAGAAGCCGAGCGCGTAGTCGACGCCCCGGAAACGCCGCTCGCTCGACGGCGTCTTCAGCACGACCTCTGCGTCTTCCTTGCCTTCGAAGGCGGCGCGCGGCGCAGCTTCAAGGAAAGCGCGCGTCTTCGCGATGCGGGCGAAGAGATCGGCGAAGTCGGTTTCGGCGTCCTCGAACGGGACGTTCTCGACCCCGCCGAGCCGAACCGCGGCGAACTTGGCGGTGTCGCTCGCCCGCTGGATCTGTCCGACGAGCGGATACATGTCCGGCGCGAGCCGAGCCTCCAGCAAGGCCGAGGGCGCAATCCCCTGCTCGCTTGCGAAGGCCTCGCCCTTCCCGAGCACCGCCTCGAGATTGCCCAAGCCCCGCAAAAGCACAGGGACAGTTATGTCGTAGAGCGATGTCGTCATGACCAAGTCTCCGGCGGCGCGTCCCAGTAGCAAGATAGAGAGCCTCGCTCGACCTCGCTCGCACGGGGCGGCTTGCGCCGGCGCCCGCACGTTTCAGCCACGCCGGACGTCCGGAAAGCCTGGGCGGATGGGCTCGATCGCTCGAGCTTTCATGCGACGCCCGTCGCGAGCTCCCGCATAGGTTGATTGAGGCGACATCTGGACACGTAACAGACCCAGGTATAGATACTTTGGTATGAGCCGCTTGTAGGTGGCTGTAATGATTATAGAAATCTGACCGACGACTTCGTTTACGAGCGCGCGTCGGCCATCGAAAGCCTTCGCGGAGCTCCCCATGACTGAAAACGAAACCTCGCGCGCCAAGGCGGCGTCGAAGCCGCTCGCCATCACGCGCCGTCGCCTCCTCGGCACAGCGCTCGGCGCCGGCGCGGCGTTCTTCGCCTACCGATGGCTGACCGAAGAGCAGCATCGCGCCGAAACCGCCGACCGCAGCGTGGACGTGCTTCTCATCGGCGGCGGCATCATGAGCGCGACGCTCGGCGTGATGCTCGCCGAGCTCGAGCCGACCTGGCGGATCGAAACCTTCGAACGGCTGTCGAACGTCGCCGACGAGAGCTCGAACGGCTGGAACAACGCCGGCACCGGCCACTCGGCGCTCTGCGAGTTGAACTACACGCCCGAGGACGACAAGGGGAACGTGCAGATCGCCCGCGCGATCGACATCAACGAGCAGTTCCAGATCTCGCGCCAGTTCTGGGCGCATCAGGCGCGGACCGGCGTTCTGGAGAACCCGCGAAGCTTCATCAATTCGACGCCGCACATGAACCTGTGCTGGGGCGAGGAGAATGTCGAGTTCATCACAAAGCGCGTCGAGGCGCTCAAGGCCAGCCCGCTGTTCGCCGGCATGGAGATCACCACCGATCCCGCCAAGATCGCCGAATGGATCCCGCTCGCGATGGAGGGCCGGGAGGACACCTCGAACCTCGTCGCGACGCGCTCGCCGCTCGGCACCGACGTCAATCTCGGCGAGATCACGCGGCAGTTCTTCGCGCGCCTTTCCAAGAACCCGACATTCACGCTGAAAACCGGCGTTGAGGTGCGCTCGATCACCCGCAATCCGAGCGGAACCTGGCGGGTGTCGGCCTTCGGCACGGAGGACGGCTCCAAGATCGAGACGGTCGACGCGCGCTTCGTGTTCATCGGCGCCGGCGGCGCCGCGCTCCCGCTTCTGCAGCTTTCGGGCATCGAGGAGGCCAAGGCCTATGCGGGCTTCCCCGTGGGCGGCTCGTTCCTCGTGACCGAGAACCAGGAGGTCGCCGCCAGGCATCTCGCCAAGGTCTACGGCAAGGCCGACGTCGGATCGCCGCCCATGTCGGTGCCCCATCTCGACACCCGCGTGCTCGACGGCAAGCGCGTGCTGCTGTTCGGCCCGTTCGCCACCTGGTCGAGCAAGTTCCTCAAGAACGGCTCCTATTTCGACCTGCCGGACTCGGTGACGATCGAGAACCTGTCGTCGATGCTGCAGGTGAGCTGGAACGAGATCGCGCTCGTCAATTATCTCGCCGGCCAGCTGGTGCAGTCCCACGACGCCCAGCTCACCGAACTTCGCCGCTACTATCCGGAGGCCAAGGACGAAGACTGGCGCCTGTGGCAGGCCGGCCAGCGCGTCCAGATCATCTACAACGACCCGAAGAAGGGCGGCGTCCTGAAACTCGGCACCGAGGTGGTGATGGCCAAGGACCGCTCGATCGCCGCGCTGCTCGGCGCCTCGCCCGGCGGCTCCACCTCGCCCGCGATCATGCTCGGCCTGCTGGAGAAGGCTTTCCCCGACCAGGTGAAGGGCGCATGGAGCGGAAAGCTGCGGACGATCGTTCCGAGCTACGGCAAGAAGCTCAACGGCGATCCCGTCCTGATCGCCTCGGTCTGGAAGGAGACCGCGGACGCCCTGCAGCTGTCGATCCCCTCGCCCGATCTCACGGGCGTGGCCGGCGGCGTCGCGGCGCCGAGCGGAGCGCCGATGCCGGTCGACAACGAGGTGAAGCTCTAAGGAGCCTCAAGGTCGCGGCGCCCGTCCGGACAGGGCGGGCGCCGAACCGGTCCGCGCGCGCGCGGCGCCGTCGGCCTTTGGTCATCGCGCTGGCCCCCGCCCGTCGCAGACCACATCCGTTATGAACGCATGACTGGCGTAAGTATTTCTGCACACCTCACCGGTTTGGCTCGTCAGAACATATACCCGTTGCGGCTCGACGATACTGAATAACACCAATAGCATCCCCTGCGTCGCGCCAACTCAAGAATATACAACTTACGGTTTAAAGTGTAATCTGTACTAATATTTCTAGATTTAATCTTTTCTAAGAGCCTATTCGTCATCTACGCAGAGTTCAGCGGCAACAGCCTCGAACTCCTATTGCGTATCCCGCCTCGCGGACGACTTGCCTCGCTGGAGGCGCGGGTCGGACGCGGTTGGCTTGAGTGAGCAGGCAGAATGTCGTCGTGGTGGAGGTTAGGCCGGGACAACCGCGGATCGATTCCGGTTCTGTTCGCCTTGACCCTCGTGCCGCTGATAGGCCTCGCCGGAGGCGCCATCGACTACAGCAAGGCGATCGCCGACCGGGCCCGACTGAACAACGCGCTCGACGCGGCCGTCATCGTCGGAGCGAAACAGGCGCAGTCGGACGACGCGAAGAATCTGACCAACAAGGCCATCCGCGCCAACGCCAAGGCTGCGGCGACCGACTACTTCAACACGGCTCCGAATCTCCCCGTCGGGGCGAAGCCGACCTTTACGGTCAAGCTGAACAACCGCACGGTCACGGTCGAAGGCAGCTACACGTCGACGACGCCCGCGTCTCTTCTGAAGATCATCGGGTTCGACAAGTTCGCGATCGGCGGCACGGCGGCCTCGGCGATCGACCTGTCGCCCATGGTCGACATCCATCTGCTGATCGACGTCTCCGGCTCGATGGCGCTCGGCGCCACCACGGCCGACATCAACAAGCTGACCTCCAACCTCGGCTGCGCCTTCGCCTGTCATGACGGCGTCAAGGTGAAGAACACCCAGCTCGATGCGTTCGAATGGGCGCTCGCGAACGGCGTGACTCTCCGCATCAACGAGATCAACGCCGGCATTCTCGACTTCATCGCCTGGCTGAAGACGCAGACGTCCTCGACGAAGCGCATCAGGATCGCGGTCCACAGCTTCAGCACCACGCTCGAGACGATCGTTCCGATCACGGCCACGCTCAACGCCGCGGCCACCAATCTGCCGAAGGCCCCTGACGCCTCCGGCGAATTCGACGGCGCGACGCATTTCAACGAGATCATGGCCCAGTTCTCCGACGAGGTCGGCGCATCCGGCGACGGCGCTCAAGACGCTCGAAAGCTCGTCATCATCGCAACTGACGGCGTGCAGGATCCCAATCGGACGTGGTCTTGGAACATCCCGCTCCGCAAGAAGGTGGTCCCGTTCTCGCCGGACGACTGCCGCAAGATCGACCCGAGCGTCTCGATCGGCGTGCTCTACGCGCCTTATCTGAAGATGCCCTGGGACTGGGGCTACAACGCCACCCTCGGAAGCCCGAGCCTGATCGGCGGCCCCGGCACGCGATGGGACGACATCGTTCCCCAGTTGAAGGCCTGCACGACCTCCGCCGACCTGTTCGTGGACCTGTCGACCACGGCTTCGGTGGGCGCGGCGTTCACCAGCATCTTCCAGCGGTTCACGCAGGTGAGGCTGACGAAGTGATCGGGCGTCTCCGGCCGACGGTGGCGCTGCGATCATTCGCGCGATCCCGGGACGGAAGCTACGCCGTCGAATTCGCGATCATCAGCAGCCTGCTGGTGGTCTTGGTGATCGGCCTCGTCCAGTTCGCCATGATCTTTCTGGCCCGCAACAGCCTCGAGGCCTCGCTCCAGACGGCCTCGCGCTCGGTTCTCACCGGCTCGTTCCAGACCGACAACGCCGACGCCAAGGACGCGGCGACGATCCTCGCCAATCTTCGCTCGTCGATGTGCGGCTCAGGCGCCAAGGCGTCGGTCCTCTCGCTGAGCTGCGCGAACATGAAAGTCGACGTCTCGGTCGTCAGCGCGTTCGCGGGCGCGCAAAGCGGCTCGGCGCTCGACGCCTCGGGCGGCTGGGCGAAGAATTTCGGCACGTCCTACGCCTGCCCCGGCCCCAGAAGCATCGCGGTCATCCGGGCGGCGCTGAAATATCCGCTGTTCGTCCGGGCGCTGTCCTTCGGGCTCTCGAGCTTTTCGGACGGGGCCGCCCTCATCCAGTCGAGCGTCGTGTTCCGCGTCGAACAGTACCAGTCGGGCGCGTCATGCTGAGGCGCGCCTCGGCCCGATCAAGGCGGTCGTTCGCCCGGGAAGACGGCGGCGTCGCGGCGATCGAATTCGCTTTGTTCGCGCCGCTTCTGATCGCGCTGTTTCTCGGCTGCGTCGAATTCGTCAACGCGATCGACCATCGCCGCAAGGTCAATCAGGTCGCGCGCACGATCGCCGATCTCACGGCGCAGGGCGACGTCCAGAACCCGATGTCGGCCTCTCTCCTGCGCGACATCTTCGCTTCCGCCGTCCCGATCATGGCTCCCTACGCGTCCGCGCTGGAGGAGGTCCGGGTCTTGGCCGTCGGCGTCTATGCGGGAAAGCTCGGACTTCCCTATGTCTGCTCGAGCTGGACGACTGGCTCCAAACCCCGTTCGGTCGGTTTCGCCGCGGACATCGACGTCCCGGACAACTTCAAGCGGTTCGGGGCGAGATACGTCGTCGCCGAGATCAGGACGCCCTACCGGCCGGTGCTGGGAAGCCTGACGTCGAAGTTCGTCAAGGGCCTGAACCTCGACTTCACATGGTCCGAGGTCGCCTCGTGGCCCGTGCGCGGCGGCGGCGCCTACACGATCCTGACCGACGCTGAGGTCGTGCTGCCGAACGGGAAACCGTGCCCGTGACGGTCGTCCGGATCGTCGGCGACGCTCGGCGTCACGTCTGAACGAGCGCCCGCGCGGGCGTCACTCCCACTCGATCGTCCCGGGGGGCTTGGAGGTCACGTCGTAGACCACGCGGTTGACGCCCCTCACCTCGTTGATGATCCGGGTCGCCGCGCGGCCGAGGAAATTCATGTCGAAGGGGTAGAAGTCGGCGGTCATGCCGTCGACCGAGGTCACGGCGCGCAAGGCCAGCACATATTCGTAGGTGCGGCCGTCGCCCATGACGCCCACGGTCTTCACCGGCAGCAGAACCGCGAAGGCCTGCCAGATCTCGTCATAGAGCCCCGCCTTGCGGATCTCGTCGAGATAGATCGCGTCGGCCTGGCGCAGGATCTCGAGCTTCTCGCGGGTGATGTCGCCCGGGCAGCGGATCGCCAGACCCGGCCCCGGGAAGGGATGGCGGCCGACGAAGCTCTCGGGCAGGCCGAGCTCACGGCCGAGCGCCCTCACCTCGTCCTTGAAGAGCTCGCGCAAGGGCTCCACGAGCTTCATGTTCATGCGTTCGGGCAGCCCGCCGACGTTGTGGTGCGACTTGATCGTGACCGAGGGGCCGCCCGAGAACGAGACGCTCTCGATGACGTCGGGGTAGAGCGTTCCCTGCGCGAGGAAGTCCGCGCCGCCGATCTTGCGGGCCTCGTCCTCGAACACGTCGATGAACAGGCGCCCGATGGTCTTGCGCTTGACCTCTGGATCCTCGACGCCCGAGAGCGCGTTGAGGAACATGTCGCTCGCGTCCACATGGACGAGCGGGATGTTGTAGTGGCCGCGGAACAGGCCGACGACCTCCTCGGCCTCGGCCTTGCGCATCAGCCCCTGGTCGACGAACACGCAGGTGAGCTGGTCGCCGATCGCCTCATGCAGCAGCACCGCGGCGACGGACGAGTCCACGCCGCCCGACAGGCCGCAGATCACCCGGCCCTTGCCGACCTGTTTGCGGATCTTCTCGATCGCCTCGTCGCGATAGGCGGCCATCGACCAGTCGCCCGAGCAGCCGCAGATGTCGCGCACGAAGTTCTGCAGCAGCTTGCCGCCCTGGGGCGTGTGAACGACCTCGGGGTGGAACATCAGGCCGTAATAGTGCCTCGACTCGTCGGCGATCGCGGCGAAGGGCGCGTTCTCCGAGACGCCGACGATGCGGAAGCCCGGCGGCATGCGGACGATGCGGTCGCCGTGGCTCATCCAGACGATGTTCTTGCTCTTGTCTTCCCAGACGCCGGTGAAGAGCCGCGAGGGCGCCACGACGTTGAGGTCGGCGCGGCCGAACTCGCGGTGATGGCCGCTCTCGACCGAGCCGCCGAGCTGTTCGGCCATGGTCATCTGGCCGTAGCAGATGCCGAGCACCGGAATGCCGGCGTCAAAGACCGCCTGCGGGGCCCGCGGGGTGCCGATGTCCGCCACCGACGCCGGACCGCCCGAAAGGATGACGCCCTTGGCCCCGAAGGTCGCGAAGGTCTCCTCCGCGAGATTGAACGGCGTGATCTCGCAATAGACGCCGGCCTCGCGCACCCGTCGCGCGATCAGCTGCGTGACCTGCGAGCCGAAGTCGATGATGAGGATGCGGTCGTGATTTTGGGCGGCGCTCATGCGCAGTCAGTACGCCGAACCCTTGGGCCGCCGCAACGGCGCCTGCGCAGAGCTAACCGTCGTTTTTTGCCGCGGACTCGTGTCAGAGCCGTCCGCCGCCCGGCGACGCCGGCTCTCCGGGCGCGGCGTTCGGCGTCGCGGGCGGGCTCGTCGGCGACGCGGCCGGGCTGCAGACCGACGGCGCCTCGGCGGCGAAGCGCGCCGAAAGCTTGCCGCAGCCCCAGTTCTTGAACGCGGGCGGCAGGACCTCCGCCACCGTGGTCCCGATCCGGTCGTTCGGGTTCGGACCCCAGTTCGCGTACCAGATCCAGTACCCGGCGACGAGCACGACCAGAACGCCGATCAGCTCCAGAAACCCTCTGATGGTGCGCATGAATTCCCTCGGCTCGCCCGTCCTGTGGGAGATGTCGCCGAGGGCGGCCGCGTCAAGAGCGCGTGAGGATCGCGACGAAGAAGCCGTCGGTGCCGGAACGCCGCGGGGTGAAGAGGAACGCCGCGCCGTCCTCCGTCGCATGGGCCGCAAGCGACGGCGCGCCGACAGCCGCGGCGGCCTCCGCCGCCGGCCTCGGCGCGAAATCGGGCCGCCGCTCGCGGAAGGCCGCGACCCGCGCGCCGTTCTCATGCGGCAGCAGCGAACAGGTGACGTAGACGAGCCGCCCGCCGGGGCGCACCAGAAGCGCGGCGGCGTCGAGGGCGGCGTCCTGCTCGATCATGCGCTGCTCGAGCGCGCCTGGGCGCATGCGCCACTTGGCGTCCGGATTGCGCCGCCAGGTGCCCGTCCCCGTGCAGGGCGCGTCGACGAGCACGAGATCGGCCCGCTCGTCGAGATCGGCCAGCACGTCCTTCGCCCCGCGGGGCGAGCGGATCTGGAGATTGCGCAGCCCCGCGCGCTCGGCCCGCTCGTGCATCGGCGCCAGCCGGCGGATGTCGCTGTCATGGGCGTAGAGCTGGCCGCGATTGTCCATCTGCGCGCCGAGCGCCAGGGTCTTTCCGCCGGCGCCGGCGCAGAAATCCACCACCTGCTCGCCGACGCCCGCGCCCGCCAGCAGCGCGGCGAGCTGCGAGCCTTCGTCCTGCACTTCGACGAGGCCCTTGAGGAAGGCGGGCTCGGCCTGCACGGGCGGGCCGCGGCCGTCGGAGGTGAGCGCGACCCGGAGCCCGAAGGGGGAGAGCGGCGTGGCTTCGGCGTTGAGGTGAGCCAACGCCGCCAACGCCTTGTCACGGTCGCCTTTCAGCACGTTGACCCGAAGATCGAGCGGCGCGCGCTGCGCGAGCGCGGCTCCCTCGGCCGCGCGATCGTCGCCGAACGCCTCGGCGAGCCCCGCGTCGAGCCACTCCGGATAGTCGCCGGCGACATGGGCCGGCGCGCCGTCGAGCGAGCAGCCGGCGATCGCCGCGCGCTCGGCCTCGTCGGGAGCCGCCGGAGCGTGGCGGTCGCCCGAAAAGCTCGCGGCGAGCCCGTCGGCCGTGACCCCGCGCACGAAGGCGAGCGTCCCGAGCGCAAGCGCCCGCGGGGCGTCGGAGCCCATCCGCCAGGCGATCGAGGCGCGCTGGCGAAGCGCGTCATAAGTCAGGCTCGCGATGCGCGCGCGGTCGCCGGAGCCCGCGAAACGATGCGCCGCGCCCCAGTCCTTGAGCGCCTTGGCGGCGGGAGAGCGTCGCTCCTCGATCTCGGTCAAAACCTCGATCGCGGCTTGCGCATGGGCGGCGGGGGTCATCGGCGGGGCTCCGGAGCGAGCCCCGCGAGGTGCACGAGGGCCGCGCCGATTGCAAGCCCCGACGGCGCGACGGCGATTATTGGATGACGTTGGCGGAGGTGAAGTTCTCGAGCTTGTACTTCTTCAACCGGACGGTCGCGCTCGCGCCCTTCGGATCGGTCTGGTCGACGAGGGTGATCACCACGTCCTTTCCGACCTGCTTGGCCGCCGCCACGACGTCCTCGCGGCCGTTGTAATGAAACGCGGAGGCGTCGACGCGGTCGATCGACTGGAAGTCGAGGATCGTGTCCTTGCCGCCCTTCGGCGCGAAGATGAAGACGTCCGCGCCCGGCCCGCCCGTGATCGTGTCGTTCCCGCCGCCGGGCGCGATCTGGTCGGCGCCCGCGCCGGCGACGATGACGTCGTCGTCCTCGCCCCCGTCGATCAGGTCGTCGCCGTCGCCGCCCTTCACCTCGTCGGAGCCTTCGCGCGCGAGCAGCGTGGCGGCCGCAGCCTTTGCGGCCAGCTTGTCGCCCTTCGGCGTTCCGACGGCCAGCGCGGCGATCCGGTCGCCCCAGATGCCGCCATTGGCTGCGAACAGCTTCAGGAAGTCGCCATTGGGCAGGACCGCGTGTTCGGTGTTGTTGTTGGGGATGGCGATCTCGCTCGGACCGTCGATCCCGAAGCGTTCCGTCACGAGATCCTCGGACAGCGGCTTGCCGGCGGGGTCGAAGAACCGCATCCGCTGCGTGGCGAAGCCGCCGACCACCTGGACGTTGTGCCAGCCGATCCCGAAGCCCTTGTCGAACGCCACGATCTCAGGCTCCGCCTGATCGCCGGACACGTCGCGGTGGACGACGAAGTCCTTTCCGACCGCCTTACCCTTGCTGTCGAAGACGCGGGCGTAGACGTCGAACCGCAACTGCTGGCCGGCGTCGTAGGCCACCCAGGTCACCACATATCCGCCATTGGATATGGGCTGGGCCTTCACGGTGAAGCGCGCGAAAGCGAAGAAGTCGAGCGCGGGCATCGTCGTGCTGTTGATCTGGAACTGCTTTCCGGGCTTGCCCGCGCCGTCGAACGGCACGCCCTTGAGCTGGCTGTCCGAGGCGCGGAAGATCGCGACGCCGCCCGAGCCGTTTGCCACCACGGTCTGCTCGTAGCTCGCGGCGCCGAACGGTCCGGAGACGTCGTCCTCCACCACGCGCGACGCGCCGACGGGCTTCATCGCGCCGTCGAGCTTGATCAGCGTGGTGTCCTCGCCGCCGGTCGCGAAACTGCGGGTGACGACCGCGACCTTGCCGTTCTTCAGCAGCGCGAGATCGTGGATGTAGCTCGCGGCGCCAGACGCAAGCACGGGAGTGATCGCCCCGATCTTGCCGGTCGCCACATCGTAGACCGCGCCCTTCAGCGAGGGGCTGAAGGAGGCGTTCGGCCCCTTCCAGACGACGCCCACCTTGCCGCGGCCGAGGTCGACCAGCGTCGGCAGACCTTCGACGAAGCCCGGACCGTCAAGCTGCAGCGGTTGGCCGACCGCCGAACCGTCGTCCTTGAAACGCTGGATCAGGATGGTGGCGGAGGTTCCCGAAGACCGGTTCCACGCGACCACAAGCCCGCTCGAGGTTCCGACCGCGCTGATCTTGCTGTCGGAGGTTCCGGCCGCCGGCGCCGTCAGGGCCTTGGGCGTGGTCGGAAAGTCCGCCGCCGCCGCGCCCCCTGCGCAGCACAGCGCCAGCATCGCAGCCGTTCCGACGGTCGACAGCAGGAAAGTGGTCGCAGCCTTGGGCACTCGCATATCCGTTCCCCCGATTTACGGGGGCGGACAATGCTGAAGAGATTTTCGAGCGGCAAGCATCGAGGCCGCCGAAAATCCTCTCCTAAGGGTTCTTACTTACCCGAGATCAGACGTCCGAAATATTGTCGGACGACAACAAATATCTACTAACGCGTTGCAGCGCCTGAGTCCGGCCTTGGACAGACGGGATCCGCACGACGTCTTAGAGCCCGATGAACACTTTGAGAGCGAACCAGATCCAGAGCGCCATAAGCGCGATGGCGCCTGCGAGAAACAGGCTGAACCGGCGGCGGACCCGATTCGTCCCGACGTGCTCGAAAGCGTGCAGGTAGCGAAGCGCGACGAACACCCAGCACAAGCCGACGAAAACGAGATCCGCGGTTTTCGTGACCAGCGCGAGCGTGACCACGGCGTAGAACAGCGGCGGCAGCTCGAGCTGGTTGTGAAAGCAATCCGAGACCTTCGCGGCCTTTTCGGGCCAGGCGAAGCCGCGGGGCGAGCCGCGGCCGACCTTCACATCGCCGGCGCGCGCCGCCGCGATGCGCGCGCGCCCCATGGCGACCAGCAGCACGAAGGTCAGCAGAACCTGCGCGAAGAGCGGAGCGAGGACCGCCTGGACGGTCATCGCCGCGCCTCAGGCCACGCTCGGATAATTCGGGCTCTCGCGCGTGATGGTCACGTCGTGGACGTGGCTTTCGCGCAGCGACGCGCCCGAGATGCGGACGAACTGCGCGCGGCTGTGAAGCTCGGAGATGGTCGGCGCGCCCACATAGCCCATGGCGGCGCGCAGGCCGCCGGCGAGCTGGTGGAGGACCGCCGCGACCGGGCCCTTGTAGGGCACCTGCCCCTCGATGCCTTCCGGCACAAGCTTCAGGCGGTCGTTGACCTCGGCCTGGAAGTAGCGGTCGGCGGACCCCTGCGCCATCGCGCCCACCGACCCCATGCCGCGATACGACTTATAGGAGCGGCCCTGGTAGAGGTAGACCTCGCCGGGGCTCTCGTCGGTGCCGGCGAGCAGCGAGCCCACCATGGCGGCGTCCGCGCCGGCGGCGATGGCTTTCGCAAGGTCGCCCGAGAACTTGATGCCGCCGTCGGCGATGACCGGCACGTCCTCGCGCCTGGCGACGTCGACCGCCTCCATGATGGCGGTGAGCTGCGGCACGCCGACGCCCGCGACGATGCGGGTGGTGCAGATCGAGCCCGGGCCGATGCCGACCTTCACGGCGTCCGCGCCGGAATCGATCAGCGCGCGGGTGGCGTCGCCGGTCGCGACGTTGCCGGCGACGATCTGGACCTCGTTCGAGAGCCGCTTGATGCGGGCGACGACGTCGAGCACGTGCTGGGAATGGCCATGGGCGGTGTCGACCACGACGAGGTCGCAGCCGGCGTCGATCAGCGCCTCGGCGCGTCCGAAACCCTTGTCGCCGACGGTGGTGGCGGCGGCGACGCGAAGGCGGCCCTGAGCGTCCTTGTTGGCGTTCGGATTGGCGACCGCCTTCTCGATGTCCTTCACCGTGATCAGGCCGACGCAGTGGTAGTCGCCGTCCACCACCAGCAGCTTCTCGATGCGGTGGGTGTGGAGCAGGCGCTTGGCCTCCTCCTGGGTCACGCCCTCATGCACCGTCACGAGGTTCTCATGCGTCATGAGCTCGGAGATCGGCTGGCGCGGATTGGTGGCGAAGCGCACATCGCGGTTGGTCAGGATGCCCACGAGCTTGCCCGGACGGCCGTTCGCCGTGCGCTCGGTCACGGGAATTCCCGAGATGTTGTTGCGCTTCATCAGGTCGAAGGCTTCGGCGAGCGTGGCGTCCGGCGCGATGGTGACCGGGTTCACCACCATGCCGCTCTCGAACTTCTTCACCTGCCGCACTTCCGCGGCCTGCTGCTCGGGATCGAGGTTGCGGTGGATCACCCCGATGCCGCCGGCCTGCGCCATGGCGATGGCGAGGCGGGCTTCCGTCACCGTGTCCATCGCGGACGAAATGATCGGGATGTTGAGCGAGATCGTGCGCGTGACCCGCGAGCGCAGATCCGCCTCGCCGGGCATCACTTCCGACAGACCAGGCCTAAGCAGCACGTCGTCGAAGGTGAGAGCTTCCCTGGCGAAGACCTCTTCGAAGCGAGACATGGCCGACCTCCTCGGATGGGTGCGCGCGCACGAGATGTGCGTGATGCGCCCGGCGCCGCCCGTCGGCGTCCGGCCCCTGATGCGCGAAAAGCGCCGCTGGGGGAAGTTGGCGCGGACCTTTAGCACGGCGATGACGCGGCGCAAATGACGCGATGGCGCAGGGGGCGGACGGAGCAGCGCCGTCCTTGCGCCATTCAACCGTCAGGCATGCGCGGCGGCGGGTCGTTGGCGCCGCGCGCAACCCTATATCGCGCTCAGTCCGATGCCCACCTTCCCCAACACACGCGTGCCTGCGCGCATCCTCGTTCCCCTGATCGTCGCCTGCGCGCTGTTCATGGAGAACCTCGACTCGACCGTGCTCGCGACCTCGCTGCCGGAGATCGCGCGCGAGCTCGGGGAAAACCCGATCGATCTCAAGCTCGCGCTGACCTCCTACCTGCTCAGCCTCGCGATCTTCATTCCCGTGTCCGGCTGGCTTGCGGACCGGCTCGGCGCGCGGCTCGTCTTCCGCGCCGCCATCGCCGTGTTCGCGCTCGGGTCGGCGCTTGCGGGCTTCTCCTCCTCGATGCCCGAGATCATCGCGGCCCGCATCGTCCAGGGCATGGGCGGCGCCATGATGGTGCCGG
Source organism: Chenggangzhangella methanolivorans (assembly GCF_042648545.1). NCBI lineage: Bacteria > Pseudomonadati > Pseudomonadota > Alphaproteobacteria > Hyphomicrobiales > Methylopilaceae > Chenggangzhangella > Chenggangzhangella methanolivorans. The sequence goes on along the minus strand of NZ_JBHRXS010000006.1, from coordinate 487,108 downwards.
TCGGACGCCTCGTGATCCTTCGCACCGTGCCGAAGTCGGAGCTCGTCGGCTCGCTCGCCTGGCTCACCATCCCGGCGCTGATCGGCCCGGTGCTCGGCCCCCCGGTCGGCGGCTTCATCACCACCTATTTCTCCTGGCGCTGGATCTTTTGGATCAACCTGCCGATCGCAGCGCTTGGCCTCGTGCTCGCGACGCTGTTCATCCCGGACGTGCGCGCCGAGGAACGGACCCCCTTCGACACGAAAGGCTTTCTGCTGTCCGGCTTCGGCCTCGCCACGGTGGTGTCGGGCTCGACCGCGCTCGGCCTCGACGCCCTGCCCCATTGGGCGGCCGTCGCGATGCTTGGCGTGGGGGCCGGCGCGATCTGGCTCTACGTGCGCCACGCGGAGACGGCGGAGCACCCGATCCTCGACCTGAAACTGTTCCGCATCCCGACGTTCCGAGCCGCGATCGTCGGCGGTTCGCTGTTCCGCGTCGGCATCGGGGCCGCGCCCTTCCTGCTGCCGCTGATGCTCCAGCTCGGCTTCGGCATGACGCCGTTCCAGTCCGGCATGCTGACCTTCGCCTCGGCGCTCGGCGCGCTGGTGATGAAGTTCACCGCCAAGCCCATCCTCAAGCGCTTCGGCTTCCGCGCCGTCATGGTGTCGAACGCGCTCGTCGCCGCATCGATGATCTCGGTCCCGGCGCTGTTCACCCCGGCGACGCCCGCGTTCCTGATGCTGGTCGCGCTGCTGGTGGGCGGCTTCTTCCGTTCGCTCCAGTTCACCGCCGTGAACGCGCTCGGCTACGCCGACGTCGACCAGGCGCGGATGAGCGGCGCCACGAGCCTCGCAAGCGTCGCCCAGCAATTGTCGCTGTCGGTCGGCGTCAGCGTGGCGGCGCTCGCGCTCGAATCGATTCTCGCCGCGCGCGGCGGCGCGACGCTTCAGGCGGGCGACTTCCCGATCGCCTTCGCGATCATCGGACTGATTTCGGCGGCGTCGGTGTTCATCTTCGCCCGCATGGCCCCGGACGCCGGCGAGGAGGTTTCGGGCCATGTGGGTCCGCGCCCCGACCCGGTGACGGCGGCGCGCGAGCGCGGCTGAAGCGGAGTGCGCGCTTCGAGACGCCTCAGTCCTTCGCCTTCTTCCGGGTCCCGTCGGCCCTGTAGGTCACGACCTCCCAGGCGTTCGGCGTCGTCATGAGGGTCTTCAGCAGCCCGAAATTCGCATCGTGGCCCGGACGGATGGCGATGATCCGCCCCACGATCGGGAGCCCCGCGAGGGCGAGGTCGCCAACCACGTCGAGCGCGCGGTGGCGCACCGGCTCGTCGGGAAAGCGCAGGCCGCCGATCGCGCTCTTGCCGACCAGCGCCGCGATGGTGTTCTGGCTCGCCCCGCGCAGCATCGGCTCGCGGCGGAACAGCCCGGCGATCCTGCCGACGATCGCCCAGCGCATGCGCCCGAACGAGCGCGAGACCGCGAGCTCCCGGTCGAAGGTCTCGGCGTCGATCCGCCCTTCCCACCGCATCTGCCCGAAGTTCGACAGGGTGATGCCCGAGCGCAGCTCGAAGGCGGGCGCGGGTTCTGCGGTCTGCTTCTTGTCCGCAGCCTGGTGGCGCACGCGCTTGACGACCCGCAGATAGCGGCGATCCCGCGCCTGCTCGACGCGGCCTGCGTCCCGGATGCGCGCGCACCACGGCTCGGCGCTGCCGTCGAAGATCGGCAGCTCCTCGCCCTCGATCTCGATCAGCGCATTGTCGATCTGATGGGCCGACAGCGCGGCGAGCAGGTGCTCGACGGTGCGAACCAGCGGTCCGTCGCCAAGCTGGAGCGCGGTGCAGAGCGGCCGCGAGCGCCGGTTGGTCCAGACCGCCGGCACGTCATGAGCCACGCCATTCAGGACGCGGCGGAAGACGCGGCCATGGCCCTCCGGCGCCGGCAGCACGCGCACCTTCGAGACGCGGCCCGTGTGGAGGCCGATCCCTTCGCCCTCGAAGACCGCTCGAAGCGTCGCCTCCTTCAGGGGCCCGGGCGGAGGCGGCGGCTCGTCGCTCATGCCCGCCTCACGCCATCGCGAAGCGCGAGACGAACAGGCCGCGGAACCTCGGCGCGCTCCGATGCCTTCCCCATGGCGGGCGCGTCGCGTCCGGCCGCTTCACGACACGGGAAGATCGACATGACACGCACCATCGCCGCCGCGCTCCTCGTCGCCGCCCTGAGCCCGGCGGCCGCGCTCGCCGCAGATGCCTACGAGATCATGGGCAAGGACGGCAAGGCGATCGGCAGCCTCTCGCTCACCGAAGCGCCGTCCGGCGTGCTGATGGAGCTCGAGCTCCAGCCCAGCTCGATGGAGCCCGGCAAGCACGGCCTCCACTTCCACGAGACCGCCGACTGCTCCGACGTCGGCCAGTACAAGAAATCCGGCAGCCACGCCGGCCACGCCGAAGGCAAGCACGGCCTGCTTAACCCGAACGGCCCGGAGCCCGGCGACCTGCCGAACCTCGTCGTCGGCGCCGACGGCTCGGCCAAGGTCGAGCTCTTCACCGGCCTCATCAAGCTCGACGGGTTGAAGGACGCCAACGGCAGCGCGCTGATCATCCACGCCAAGGCCGACGACCACAAATCGCAGCCGATCGGCGGCGCCGGCGACCGCGTCGCCTGCGCGGCGATCAAGTGAGGCCTAGCCCTCGCGGATGAGCCGCGCCTCCTCCTCGCCCGCCTTGCAGCGGCGGGCGAGCGCCTGGCCGGACGCAGGATCGTCCAGCAGGCGCGTGAACTCCGCGTCCGAAATCTCGTAATGCGAGGGGCAGATCGAGTCGCCGTCGATCACGTCGACTGAGATGTAGCGCTTGCCCGTGACGCGCTCGATGCCGAGCGCGTAGTTCTCCTCCTCGGAGATCATCAGGTCGTCGAACTGGTAGGCCGCGCCCATGGCTGAACGTTCCGGTGACGAGGGCATTCTAGCGCGTCCAACGCGGGACGAAACTGCGCGCTTCGAGACGCCCGCTTTGCGGGCGCTTTGGCATGAGGAGCGTCGTGCATGTTCTAACAGCCCTCATGCTGAGGAGCTTGGCGTCCAGCCAAGCGTCTCGAAGCACGCAGTCCGCCTCAGCTCTCAGACCCGGAGCCCCGAAATCCCGTCGCCAGCACATAAAGCTCGGCGGAGTCCGCGCGGCTCGCGGGCGGCTTCACATGCTCGACCTTGGCGAAGTCGCGCTTGAGCGCGGCGAGCAGCTCGCCCTCGGTGCCGCCCTGGAACACCTTGGCCAGGAACGCTCCGCCCGGCGCCAGCACTTCGCTCGCAAACAGCGCCGCGGCCTCGACGAGGCCGATGATGCGCAGATGGTCGGTCTTGCGATGGCCGGTGGTGTTGGCGGCCATGTCCGACAGCACGAGGTCGGCCTGCCCGCCAAGCTTCTCCTTCAGGATGTCCGGCGCATTGTCGTCGAGAAAGTCGAGCTGCATGAAGTCGACGCCGGGGATCGGCTCGATCTCGAGAAGGTCGATCGCGATCACCTTGCCGCGCCCTTCCGTCGAACCGACGCGGTCTGCGGCGATCTGGCTCCAGCCGCCGGGGGCCGCGCCAAGGTCGACGACCCGCTGGTTGGGCTTCAACAGCCGCTTCTTGCCGTCGATCTCCAGCAGCTTGTAGGCCGCGCGCGAGCGGAACCCGTCGCGCTTGGCCGCCTGCACGTAGGGATCGTTGAGCTGGCGGTTGAGCCACTGGGTCGAGGCGTGGCTGCGCTTCTTGGCGGTGCGCACCCGCACCTCCAGTCCGCGCGACGCTCCGCCGCCCGCGCCCGGCCGCGCGCTTCCCGTTCCGGCGCCCTTGCCGCCGCCTTTTCCGCCCTGCCCGCTCACCCGCGCCGCCCGCGCCTGCGCGGCCCGCGGCGGCGCCAGACGCCGTCGGCGCGCATCAGCTCGACCAAAATTCCCTCGCGCAGGCCGCGATCGGCGACCCGCAGCCGCGCGACCGGAAAGGCGCGCCGGATCGCCTCGAGGATGGCGCAGCCGGCGAGCACGAGATCGGCGCGGTCCGGCCCGATGCAGGGGTTCTGGCAGCGCTGGTCGTAGGACATCTCGCGGAGGCTCTCGACGACGCGGGTGACGTCGGCGGTGGCCATCCACTGGCCGTCGACGAGACGCCGCTCGTAGCGCGGCAGGCCGAGATGGACGCCGGCGATCGTCGTCACCGTGCCCGACGTGCCGAGGAAATGGATGTCGCTGAGCGAGGCCGCGAGCGTCTCGCGCTCCGGGAAGGCGTCGAGCATCCGCTCGACCTCCGCCACCATGTTCTCGAAGACTTGCGTGGTGACCTTCACGCCGCCGTGCCGTTCGGCCAGCGTCACGACGCCGACCGGGAGCGAGGCCCAGGAGCGCATCGAGAGCGCGCCCGACCCGCCGCCGCGCTTGCGCTCGAGCCAGACCACTTCCGAAGATCCGCCGCCGATGTCGAACAGGATGACGCCGCCGGCCGACGGATCGGCGAGCGAGGCGCAGCCGGCCGCCGCGAGCCGCGCCTCGGTCGCGCGGTCGATGATCTCGAGCTCGAGCCCTGTCTCCTCGCGCACGCGCTCGAGGAAGGCTTCGCCGTTGTCGGCCTGCCGGCACGCCTCCGTGGCGATCAGCCGGGCGCGCGAGACGCTGCGCGCCGCCATCTTGTCGCGGCAGATGGCGAGCGCCGACACCGCGCGGCCGATGGCGTCGTCGGACAGGCGTCCCGAATGCGCGAGCCCCTCGCCGAGCCGCACGATGCGCGAGAACGAATCGACCACGCGAAACCCGCGCTCGCGATCGGGCCGCGCGACCAGCAGGCGGCAATTGTTGGTGCCGAGGTCGAGCGCGGCGTAGGTGCGCGCAGGAGCCCTCTGATCCGGCTCGGCCCCCGCCGCGGATCGCCCCGGCGGGGGCGGCGCGGCCGCTGGGCCTGCGTCGCGAAGCGACGCGGTGGTTTCAGTCACGTGCGACCGTTCCTTCGACCGCCGCTCGGAACGCGCGCGCTAAGGGCGCAGATTCGGGGCGGTCCATGTGCTGTCTTCCCCATGACTGTAGCAGCGGCCGTCCCTGCCGCAAGCACGCGATGGCGGAGGCTTTGAGGCCGCGCGCCCGGAACGCCCTGAGATTTCCACCGAAAACCTACACGGAGGCGTGATCGTGCGGGGCGCTTGGGATACCATCGGGCCTTCGACAGCGCGCGCGGGGAGACGCCGCGCTGCCGGCGTTGAAAAAAGCGCGCCCATCCGAAGCGCGCAGGAGACACAAGCCCATGGTCTGGCAACAGGTCTACGACCCATTCGGGAATGCGGTGATATCGACGCTCGTCGCCGCCATTCCCATCGTCGTGCTGCTCGGCGGCATCGGCGTCCTGCACATGAAAGCGCACACGGCCGCCATCGCCGGCCTGATCGCGGCGCTCGCCATCGCGATCTTCGCCCACGGCATGCCGGTCGACAAAGCGGGCATGACCGCGCTCTACGGCGCCGCCTTCGGCCTGCTGCCGATCGGCTGGATCATCCTCAACATCATCTTTCTCTACCAGCTGACGCAGGAGAAAGGCCTTTTCGTCGTCCTGCAGGACTCGATCGCCGGCATCACCGACGACCGCCGCCTGCAGCTGCTGCTGATCGCCTTCTGCTTCGGCGCCTTCTTCGAGGGCGCGGCGGGCTTCGGCACGCCGGTGGCGGTGACGGGCGCAATCCTCATCGGCCTCGGCTTCTCGCCGCTCGCGGCTTCCGGCCTGTCGCTCATCGCCAACACGGCCCCGGTCGCCTTCGGCGCGCTCGGCACGCCGGTGATCGCGCTGCAGTCGGTGACCGGACTTCCGCTCGAGGATCTCTCGGCGATGATCGGCCGCCAGCTGCCGTTCTTCTCGGTCATCGTGCCGTTCTGGCTTGTGGCCGCCTTCGCGGGCTTCCGCGGCATGTGGCAGGTGTGGCCGGCGATCCTCGTCGCGGGCGTCAGCTTCGCGGTGCCGCAGTTCCTGGTCTCGAACTATCACGGCCCCTGGCTCGTCGACGTCGTGGCCGCGGTGGTCTCGATCGGCGCGCTGACCTTCTTCCTGAAGTCCTGGAAGCCGCGCGAGGTCTGGGTCTCGGCCGACGGCTCGGCTCCGACCTCGGGCGCGGGCGCCGGCGGCGGCCATGTGGGCAAGACCCACGACCGCGCGCTCGTGATCCGCGCCTGGATCCCGTGGCTGATCCTCTCGGTGGTCGTGTTCCTCTGGGGCATCCAGAGCGTGAAGGCTCTGCTCGACAGCATCTCGCTGGTGCAGTTCGAGGTCGCCCATGTCCACAAGCTGATCGAGCGCGTGCCGCCGGTCGTCGCCAAGGCCTCGGCCGAGGGCGCGATCTACAAGCTCAACTGGCTGTCGGCCACCGGCTCCGGCATCCTGCTGTCGGCGATCATCGCGGGCTTCGTGATGGGCTTCTCGCCGCTCCAGATGCTGAAGGTCTACTGGAAGACGCTGGTGCTGGTGCGCTACTCGCTCATCACCATCGCGGCGATGCTCGCGCTCGGCTTCGTCACCCGCTACTCGGGCGTCGACGCCACTCTGGGCCTGGCCTTCGCCAAGACCGGCTGGCTCTACCCGTTCTTCGGCGCGATGCTCGGCTGGCTGGGCGTGGCGCTGACGGGCTCCGACACCTCGTCCAACGTGCTGTTCGGCTCGCTCCAGAAGATCTCGGCCGAGCAGCTCGGCGTCTCCTCGACGCTGATGGCGGCCGCGAACTCCTCGGGCGGCGTGATGGGCAAGATGATCGACGCCCAGTCGATCGTCGTCGCCTCCACGGCGACGCGCTGGTACGGGCACGAGGGCGACATCCTGCGCTACGTGTTCTTCCACTCGATCGCGCTGGCGAGCCTCATGGGGCTTCTGGTGATGGCGCAGGCCTATATGTGGCCCTTCACCGAGATGGTGATCCATCCGCCCGCCGTGACGGCGCCCGCCGGCCACTAAGGGCCGCCGGAACGCCCCGAAAGACCGCGACGCCGCCTGGACCCCTCCGGGCGGCGTTTGCGTTTGTCCACGCAACTGTGAATTTGCGACGCCTGCCCTGCGCCGTCGCCCTTGCCCATCGCCCGCGAACCCGCTAGACGATGCGCCGCGACGCGAAGAACGCTTCGGCGGCCTTCGCCGGCGACTATCGCCGACCGCGCCCCTGCTGGGGGATAGTTTAACGGTAGAACCGCGGACTCTGACTCCGCTAGTCCTGGTTCGAATCCAGGTCCCCCAGCCACTTCCTTCCTAATCAACACCACTAAAAATCGTTCATAAATGAGGGATTTTGGCCTAGCGGCTAAAGATCCCGCAGGGCCGAGCCGTGCGCTCCTCGACCCCGGAAACCCCTCGACCCCACAGAGTGGCCTTGTTAGAGGCTTGTTAGAGACCCCGATCTCTAACGAGGCCGAAATGACCGAAAGCGCCGTGGTCACGCTCTCCCCCGCCTTGGTGAAGGAAGCCTTGGCCCTCGCGGCCTCGGGCTACGAGACGGGCGTGTGGATTCGGACCGACACCGGACGCACCGGACTGCAGGTCCGTGTCGAGGGCCGGAACGCCGTCTACATTCTGCGCTGCTCCAACAAGGGCAAGTCGCTCACTCGCACCCTCGGCCCCGTCCTCGCCGACCAGTCGAAGCTCCCTCCCGAGCAGCGCACGCCGGGCCTGCGCAATGTCTCGGAAGCGCGGCTCATGGCCCGCGAGGTCCGCGAGCGGTTCGTCGCCGGGCTGGACGTGAGCGACGCCTGGATCTCGGCGCGTCGGCTCGGTCAGGACGCGGCGACCGCCGACCGCACCGCGGCGACCGTCGAGCATGTCGCCGCCGGCTCGTGGACATACGAAGACCTCGTCGAGCGCTACGTCGCCCTCAAGACCCGCGAGCGCGTGACGAAGTCGGGCGAGGTCCGGCCACCCAAGAAGAAGTCCGAGTCCGACGTGCGCCGCTACATGACGTATCCGTCGACTGCTCATCTGCGCGGCCGCCTCGTGCGTGACCTGACCGTCGCCGACCTCGAGCGCGCTCGAGACGAGGCTTGGGCGACGGGAGCGACCGGGCCGCAGCGAAAGATCGTGGTCTACGTGCGCGGGGCTCTCACGTGGGCCATGAGGAAGCATGCCGCGGCATCAGGCCTGCATGGGGTCGCGCCGTGGTGGCTTGCGGTCGAGCATCTCGACGCTCCCACCAAAGCGCAGCGTGCGTCGGTGACCCGCTCAAAGGGTCCGCGACCTCTCGGCGCCCGCGACGCGGCCCGGCTGCTGTTCGTTGCCGAGAAACACAGGGTTGTCCCGGGCCGCGAGCAGTCGCACCCGACCGATGAGGTCGTGCTGGCCGCGCTGTGGTGGCTGGTCCTCGGCGTTCAGTGGAGCCATGCGTCGGCTGGTGTGGAGCGGGAGCATGTCTACCCGCCGGAGCCTGAGAGCCTGACGACGTGGTGGAACGTGGAGTTCGACCCGCTACTGACCAAGTCCGGGCGCTGGCACACGTTGAGCATCAGCCAGCGCGTCTACGACAAGACGATCGGCCGAGCGCTTGCCGCGCCCGACAGGCGGAAGGGTTCGCGCTACGTGTTCCCATCGACCACCAGCAAGGACCGCGGGCGGGACAGCCACACCGACCGTCCCCTCGGCGACAGCGCGCTCAACATCCTCATTGATCGCTTGCGGGGCAAGCGGGCTCTCGTCCGCGGTGGGATCAAGCTCCCCCCGTCGGGGATCGACCTGCTCGAGGGCATGCCCCCCGTCAGCCCGCACAAGCTGCGTTCGGCGCTCACGACCGAGCTTGCCGACCTCGCGCTTCCCGCGGGCGGAGCCACAGCGGTCCTCGATCACAAGGTCCCGGGCGACAAGGCCGACGAGGCGCATGTCGAGTCCGAGGTGACGAGGCGGCACTACAACAAGTCCGCGAAGGCTCGATTGAAGTATCTCACGCTAGAGGCGTGGGCCGACCGGGTGTTCGAGGAATACGAGGCGCTGCGCGCTGCCCAAGCCGAAAAGGATGCGATCGTTCAGGCGGGCATTAGGCGCCGGATGCTCCGCGACGGCCTGATCCAGAAAGGGACCGCGAAGGTCATGGCGGAGTCCAAGCCCATCCCCGTCGTCGAGTTGCCGGGTGATGTGACCATCGACATGCCTGTCGGCTGGCAAGAGGAGCAAGACCGCCATCGCGAGCAGCAGGAGGCCGAAGAGGCCCGCCGCGCCGAGGAAGAGAACGCGCGCGCCGCGGCGGAGCGAAAGCCGCTGTCGGAAGGGCTGAAGGCGTTACTGAAGACGCGGCCCGACGACCTGTCGGAGGACTAGGCGGCCCGCCACTCGTCCGATTCTTTGCAGGGGACGCACACCCGCTGCCCGGGGCCGGCCGACCACATGCCCCTGCCGCACATCAGGCACGGCCTCCGGCGCCCGGACGCCAAGGATTCACTCGCCGACGATCTCCCGCGAGTCCTCTGGGGCAGTCCCCGGGCCGTGGCGGCTCTCGCCACGCTGCTCTCCGTGCGGTCCATCTCCAAGCCGATCTCGACGGCGCTCGCGCCGTCGCCCCAGCGCCTGATCAGCGCCTCGATCTCCTCCGCCGTCTACGGCCGCCTGCTGGTCATCATCGTCTCCCCCGCCGAGGGGAGCATTGGTCCAAGACCTCGCCGGCGCGAGGCCGCCGGGCGGGATTCTGGCGATGACGCGCGCGACCGCGTCGCCCAGCGCAATGAACGTCGGCGGCAGCGGCCTCATTCGTCGTCCGCCTGGCTGCCCGACCACGGCGGCAGCCCACGGGCCGTGACCGCGTCGAAGAACTCGCCCAGCTCCATCCCGAGCGCATAGCGAGCGGTGCGGTCGCCGACCTCGCCCGCGGCGTATCGAGCCACGACCTCGTCGACTGGCGGGACGCGTGGGGCGGCCCGAAGCTCTGCCGCGACGTGGTCGTAGCGGCGAGCGAGGTCCTCGAGCGCGGGATCCCCTGCTGACCTCAGGTCAGCGGCCCAGCCGTCCACGTGGTGGAGGTCCTCGTGCCAGGGCCAGTAGTGCGGCGACCTCTTGAGCGCGTGCCCCTTCGGAAGCGCGAACGACGACTCCCAGTTGAGCTCCCTGAGATCGTCGATGACGTGCAGCATGTCGCGCTCGATGCCCGACATCATCCGACCTCGACCACGAGCGCCGGATCGAACTCCGCATTCTCCCTGCCGAAGCCCCGGGGGTTGGCAATGATCCGAGTGTCTCCGACGACGTAGTCGACGCTCGCGTGCATGTGGCCGTGGATCCAGAGGTCCGGCCTACCGGCCTCGATGAGGTCCGTCAGGTCGGAGGCGTAGGTCTCCGACGACACCGCGCCAGCGAAAGGCGCCGAGACGCTCCGCGGGTGCGGCGCGTGATGGGTGACGACGACCGTCGGGCCGTCGAAGGGAACAGCCAGCTCGCCCTCTAGGAAGGTCCTCGAGCGCTGGTGCCGCCGCCGCAGGACTTCGGCCTTCAGGCCGTGCCGGGCGTCGGCGCTGGTCCCGTCGGCCCAGCGCATGGCCCACGCCACGCTCTCGTCTCGCTCGCGCCCGGCTGCGGGTGCGTAGAGCGAGTAGTCGGTCCACAGGGTGCAGCCGAGGATTCGGACCCCGGCGACGACGCGGACCTCGTCCTCGAGCAGGTGGACAGGGCGGCCTCGGGCGGCGCGGAGACCGCCGAGCAGCGCCCAGTCGGTGCGATCACCCCACAGCTCGTGGTTCCCCATGACGTAGACGACGGGCATGTGCCTGCCGATGTGACGGGACAGCCAGCGAACTGCCGAGCGCGGCCGGCTGGCCACGTCCCCGGCGACGACGCACACGTCGGCGGCCGGAATCTCGGGGATGTCGTGCGGCTCGAGGGAGTAATGCTCGAGGTGCAGATCGGAGAGGACCCAGAGCCGCGCCATCAGCCCGTCCAGCCGTCATGATCGTCGCAGCGGGTCGCATACCAGCCGCCGGAGTTGCGCAGGCTCCCCGGCCGGCCGCACACGTCGCACGTCCGCTCCGAGGCTTCTTCGGCCCAGTCGACGATCTCGTCCACGCGCGGTCCGCCCGCGTGGTAGGCCCTCAAGGTCCCAAATTTCTCTTTGACCTGGCTGAACATCGTCCACTCCCGGTCCTCGGGAGCCAACAGCATGATCCGCTTGCACATTTCGCGGAGCAGGAACCGCCATCCCCCGAGGCATTCAAACCCGAAACCCGGGGCGAAAAGCTCAGGGAAGTCGGCCACCATCCGCTGGTGCCAGTCGTGGGAAAGCGCCAGCGAGCGCGCCACCTTCCTGTCGTCGGTTGTCATCACGGTCGCCTCCATCAGTTCGGGTTCGTCGTCGCGCGGCGGGCCGCAAGCAGCGCTTCGACGAAGCGGCGCAAGGTCCGCACGCTGCCGCTGTCGCCCCACGCCGCGGCGAGGGCCGAAAGCTCTTCGCCATCGAGGGGCGGAAGGAAGCGCTCGTCCTCGCCGCGCTCGTGCGCGATGTCCCTGAGGACCGACGCGGTCAGCACCGGGAGATGCTCGGCGGCCGGCCGGGGCAGCCGCAGGATCCTCAAGCGGTTCCTCAGCGGAGCCGGGATGCCGTCGAGGGTGTTGGCGGTGCAGATCCAGCTCACGCCGGAGAGGTCGACTTCCGCGTCGAGATACTGGTCCCTCCACGCCCGCGCCGTCAGCGGCTCGAGCAGGCTCAGCAGGCTGTCGTGCAGGGACCCGGCCGAGGACCTGCCTGCTTTCTCGATCTCGTCGACGACGAGCGCCGGGTTCGGAACGCGGTGCGCCGCGATCGTCGCGAGGGGCAGCGAGGGATAGGCGCTATACCAGCGCCGCGGGGACCCGGTGACCGCCTGGTCGTTGCACGTCCCCGCGTCGAGGGTGGCGACGGGCAGGTGCAGACGCTCGGCCACCCGGCGCGCCAGACGCGACTTGCCGCCTCCGGGGTCGCCCACGATGACGGCCGGCCGGATGCGGATGACCCGATCCTCCGCGAGGCCGTCCAGCAGGGCGTCGACGACCTCAACGGCGTGCGGGAACTCCTCGAGCAGGGAGGCGCGGACGTGGTCGAGGGCGTGGCCCCGGCGCGGCGCGAGATGCGCCCCGAGGACCTGCTTGATGGAGGTCGGAAGGTCCTTCTTGACCAGCTCCGACACGGCGGTCTCGGCGACCACCACGACCGACCTCTCGGCCATCCGCTTGCGGATCTTGTCGACGGCGGAGGGGTCCTGAAGGGCCTCGAGTTCGGACATGAGACCCTCGCCGAGGACGGGCTCCGGCTTCGAAGCGGCCTCGGCCTTCGCCTCGCGGGCCTCCTTCCGCGCAACGTCGTTGACGCCCTCCGCGTAGCCATCGGCCCACTGCTGCTGCCCGAGGCCGTGAAAGACGTTGACCGCGAAGCTCGTGGCCCGACGCTCGACCTCGGCTCGCCGATCGGTGAGGTCCTGGGGGACCTCGCGACCGATGACGGGATCGACTAGGCTCCCCCATGCGATCGCCCGGGAGGAGGCGTTGAAGAGGCGGATCTCGACCCGCTCGCGCTCGCTAAGCGCCGCCCCCTCGAGCGGGCGCTTCAACATGTCAACCAGCAGCCGCTCCAGTCCGCGCGCGATCCCGGCCCAGCCGGCCGCGACCTCGAGGACGGCGAGACGTTCGCCCGCGGCGGCGCAGGCGACGGCGAGGTTCCAGCGGTGACGGTGGGGCAGCCCGGCGATCGCGGCCTCGGCCCGCAGGCCCGGCATCGCAGCGAGGTCCGGCGGCTCGGCCTCGAAGATCGCGCTCTTGAGACCCTTGAGCGCCGGGATCACGTCGCCGCCGAGGTCGGAGGACCCCACCCACGAGTTCGGGTGCTTGAGCGAGGCGCCCGCGACGCCGCGGTTCCCCTCGCGGTAGGCGTTCTCGTCCACGCAGAAGTCGTGCAGGGCCTCGAGCGGATGGCGCTCGGCGGCGCGCTCGGCGAGGTCCTTCGGCAGTTCCGTAAGCGGCTCGGTCATGGGGTCCCCCTCGGCTCGGCGGTTCACGCCGGGCGCGGGGACCCGGCGGTCAGTCAGCGATGGTCGCTATGGCGGTCACGGGCGCGTCTCCGGGGACAGCGGCAACGGCGCCGGGCGCAAGAGCCGAACGAGGGTCCCGTTGGTGCAACGCGCCCAAGCGGGTCGCCCGGGCGCGCCCTCGCTCCAGCAGTCGACTTCCACGACGGTCACCAGGCCGAGGTCGCACAGCCCCACGATCGTCGGCGGGCCGCCCGCGGCCGCGAGCGACCACAGGTCGAGGCTGGGGGCGTCGGCCGGGACCTTGGGACGGTCGTCGTCCTCGGCGCGCGCGTCGGCGACGGCCATGGCCGCCTTGAGGGCGGCGAAGCCGGGAAGGCCCTTGTGGGCCGGATTCGGTCGTTCGGTGGGATATGCCATGTCGTCCCTCGATGCCCGCGGCCGCGTCAGCACGGCTCGCGTTTAAGCGCTTAAAATCAGCGGCTCTGGCTTATCGAGATAAGGGTCATGGCGGGTTGTCTCCGACGGGCGGCCGCAACGTAGCCGGCGGCCCGGTGGGGCGTCAATCGGGGGATTCTCGTGTCGGCCGGCGGGGTTAACGCCGGGCTCTCACGCGTCGAGGACCATCTCCGTCTCCTCGCCCGGGGCGTGGCTCACCGTCGTGGGCTTCGGCAAACGGACCGGACCGAAGGCCTTGCAAGGGCGAGCCTTGGTCTCGTGGACCGACTTCACCACCGCCCACGAGATCGAAGAGAACTTCTTGAGGTCGCCCTCGAAGTAGGCCTCGCTCCACTTCGTCAGCGTGGCCTTGGCCTTCTCCGACAGGCCGATGACCTTCATTCCCCAGCCGCGGCCCTCGACGATCCGGCGCGGGTCCTCCGCCATGGCGTCGTCGATGGCGTAGCTGAGCGGCCGACGGAGGCGGACGAAGGCCTTGCGCAGCGCCTCCGCGTCTCTCTCTGGAAGCTCCCGGAGGGCGAGCGAGAACACGGACTGCTCGGGATCGATGAGGTCGGGGACCATGTCCGGCGTGCAGTGCTTCGAAGCCACGTATTCCAGCATCGCGGAAGAGTGGGTACGGCGACGGTGGATCGCCTTGGCCTCCGGTGAGTCGTCGCTCTCGGCGGTCGCTGCGGCCGGCCGCACAGACATCAACTCCACCGAGGCCACGCCGGGATGCGCCCTCAACTCGGTCACCGCGGCCTTCGGTAGGGACTTCGTCGACAGGTCGTAGTGCAGGTCCTCGCCCTCGCCCGGCACGACGACGGTGACATGGACCGGGCGGCCTTCGGACCACGGCCAGGCGATGACGCGCTGCGCTGCCGCCGCGACATGCTCGTTGTCGTCGCCCTTCCGAGCCAGACGGATCGTGACGGCCTCGGCGATCTCCCATTCCCGGTCGAGCCTGACGATCGCCTCGCGGACGGCCTCTTCCCGGGCGACGCGGTTGGCCTGGGCGCCGTCGAGGTGCCTGCCCGTGTGCGCCGCGCCGCCGGCCCAGATCTCGAACGCCGCGTCCAGGCCGTCCTCCTCGATCGCGTCGAGCAGCTCCTGCCCGGCGAGGTCGGCCGGGGTCGCCTCCGGCAGGTCCTCGCGGAAGACGCCGAGGCGGGCCTCGTCGAGCGCGGCCCGCCAGCCGTGCGCGAGGTCGGCCGGCCGAACGTCGAGCGCCTTGGCGACGCGCAGGACCCAGCCGTCTTCCGGGATGAGGTCGCCGACGTGCGCCGGGTCGGCCCCGCCGAGGGCGTCGAGCGCGCGGGCGTTCTCGAAGATCGTGACCTGCTGCTCGTCGGCCCGGCGCTCGCGCTCGAAAGTCTCGAAGACGATGGCCGTGACCTTGCCGCGGGCGGCGGTCTCCTCGCGAAGCGTCACGCCGAAGCGGCGAACGTGCTGGTTGATCTCCGCGACCGACTTGTCGAGGACGCGCAGCTTGAAGGGGCCGTAGCCCTTGTAGTTCCATCCGAGGTCCTCGGCGAGGCGTTCCGGCGCGATGGACCAGGGGCGGCGCTTGTCCGCAGAGAACCCGGCGCGGCGGGCGAGCCGGGCGTAGAGCCGGGCGGTGAACTTGGACTTGAAGCGCGGCAGGGCCGCCAGCTCGAGGTAGGTCACCAACTCGGACTCGAAGAGGCGGCGGAGCTGAGACGGGAACGAGTAGACGACCTCCCGGCCGGCCGCGCCTTCGCGGGAAGACGGCAGGACCAGCGGGAGGACGCCCCACTCGCGGTAGGCGCGGCGGCGCACGTCGAATCGGACGCGAACCTCGAGCAGCCGCTCGAGCGTCGCCTCGATGTCGCGCCAGTCGTTCACGCCGAGGTAGGTCTGCAGGACGCGGCCGGACAGCACGTATTCGTCGTCGGCGAAGCGGCGCTCCCGGGCGACCGCCATCATGGCTTCGAACGCGGCGTGGTCGCGGGCCGTCAGGTCGCCGCCCTCGATCCTCATCCGCTCGACCATCACCGACGGCGACGGCGACGCGGGGTCCTGGCGGGCCAACTCGGCCGGGTCGGAGAGAGCCGCGGCGAGGTCGTCCGCACGGACCTCGGGCAGGTAGCGCCCGCCCGTCAGAGCCATCTCGAAGCCACGCTGCATGCTATCCCCCGGTCACCGATTACGTCCTCCCCCGAGGACGTAATCGGATGGTGTGCGGCCGGCGGGAACGGATCAATTACGCCGACCCGTAAAAATGTGATCGGTCGCCGGAAAGGCTGGCCCTCTAGGGATTGGCGCGACCGATTACATTTTCACGGACCGATGCGATCGCGCGCCGCCGTGGATCCGTAATCGGTCGCCGACACAGGCCGTTGACCGACCGAGCGCGGTTGCCGGGCCGTCAACCGATGCCGTCCCGCCCTCGCATGGGCCTGGCGCGTCTCCATGGGCGGGCGCTGTCCGTGAAAGTGTAATCGGTCAGAGGCCTGATTCCGGCTCTTCCGGCTAAGAGACTCAAGGCCCCGTCAACAGAACTGAACTGTGGGTATTCTATCTAAGTAAGAAACTGGCGCACGCGACGCCTACGCGCGCCCGCGAGGGCGGGCCGGGAGCGCGTCGGTGACCGAGCCTCCGGCTGCGCGGTCTCCGGTCGCCTCCGGCGCGATGGATCCTGGCTCCGCCCCATGCCGCGGCTGAGGTCCTGCGACGGCCCCGGGACAGGGGAAGGGAAGGAAGAGCCGTGGGGGGATTTTTTTGGGTAAGGCCAGCGTCCCCGCATCGCGAGACAGTCCTGCCCGACCAGAGCCAGTCCTGACGATCGACCCCGACTGACCGAACAGGCGCCTCCGGCGCAAGGATTCGACAGAACCTGCAACGACTCGGAGAGACCGTGCGCCGGAGGCGGACAGGATCCGCCCCCGCCGTCCGCCGCCGACCCCGCGCCGCCGGCCCCGTCCCCTGAACCCGCTTCACGGCGTGCCGCTCGTTTCAGTTTTAAGCGCTTAAAACTTGCACCGTTCTCGCCAACGCCTCAGGCTCGTCTCAGCGGGCCGGCGGGGGCTGGCCGTGACTGGGGGATCCAAGATGACCGAGACCGACATGAAGGCGCTCGACCCCGCCGCGCTTTACTCGGCCTACCTCGAGCGCGCTCGGGAGCGCGGCGAGTATCACGCCCTGACCGACGAGCAGCGGGCCGCATATCACGACCGCAAGGCGCGGGAGTCCCGGGAGCGCCGGAAGGCCTCCAAGGCGGCCGGCTCTCCGGAGCTGGTCACCTCCGAGATCATGGCGGCGCTGGCCAACGCCTCGGCTCGAATCCTGGCCGAGGGCGGCCCGGGGGCGGACATCGTTCGCGAGGTCGTCGCCGCACACTTCCCCGGCCGCGCCGCGGCGGCCTCTCATGTCGAGGCGCTGGCCCGGCTCGGCAAGCTGCGTCGTCGGCGACGCAAGACGACCTGACGCAAGTTGCGGAAAAGCGTTGCGGCCGCCGGGATCACTCGGCGGCCGTCGTCGCTTGCGAGGCCCGGCCGCATCCTCGCTCGTGTCTGGAGTGACAGGGGCAAGACCATGAGATCTGAGGGGAGGACGAGGAAGCGGACCGCGCCGAAGCCCGCCCGGCCGAGGTCAAGGACGCCGAAGGACCCCGGCCATTCGGAGCGCCAGCGGGCCTACAGGGCGGCGCTCGAGGCGCTGTCCGAGCCGGAGGCCGACGACGTTGACAACGCGCTGCTGGCGGTCGTGCGCCGCCGGCTGGCGAAGATCGTCGAGGCCATGAAGGCCGAGGCCAAGGCGAACGCCGAGGCCGGCCGCGACAAGCGCCAGATGTCGGCGTCTACGGAACGCGACGTGACCTGGTCGAACCGCCTGATTCAGGACGTGGCCGACGAACTGGTGGTCCGCGGCTACGGCGAGGAGCCGTCGAAACGCCGGGCCGAGAACCGTCTGTTGGCGGGTGTTCGGAAGCCTCGCAGGAGGCCGTCTACAAGGGTCGTTTCCCCGCCGGCGTGAGGTCGCGTCGGGAGGCCGTGCCACGGTCTCCCGAGACCGCAAGAGCCTCTCGGCTCCCCCGACGACGATCGCGTCACGGGGTGACGTTCTACGTCCAGCGAATTCCCCCCGTTACTTCCTCGCTTCGCGACAGAGATCTTGAAATTTGAATCGAAGTTATTGGAAACTCTCAGTTTTTCACTGGAGTGACAGCCTCCGTCGCAAGACATTCTTGGCCGAGCGGTCTAATACAACACGCGTTTTTCTATGCATTCGTTAGACCGCTCGACCCCGGGGCGGCCGCTGCAGATCGATTATCGGCGCTGCATTTCGATTACCGGACCCCCTCCCGGCTGCGGATCGATTACGGCGCGGCCGTTGCCCCAGCCCCCGCCGGCGCCGACCTTGCCCTTGGGGACGTTCGCCTTCCTGCGCCGCGCCACGGCAAATCTCAGGCCCCGTCCTCGCGGGGGCCCTTTTTGTCGGCGACCCTGGACTGGAGCGCGAGCCTCAGCCGCCGGGCTTCCTCGACCGCCGCCGCCCACGCTCCGCTATCCGGCCCCGCGGCCCCGTCGAGGTCGTCGGACCAAGGGTCGGCGGCGTAGGGACCCCAGCCGTGCGCCGGGTGTTTTGGGACGTCTGCCATGCCCGGCACCGTAGCCGGCCGCGCGCCGGCCGTCGCCCCGCGCTTGGTGCTTTCCTCCGGCCGGCGAACCCTTGGTCTCAGGACAACCGGGGGGCTCAGCCGCCCCGGCAGGTGTCGTCGACCGACGACAAGATGACGATCTACCTGCTGGCGAACGGGACGCTCCGCATCGTCGAGGGCAAGTGGCAGCACCGAACATCGACGCACGCCTCGTTCGACGCGTGGGCGGCGCTCTACGCGCAGCTTGCCGGGACAGTCGAGTGGTGGGATTTCGCCGAGGCCGCCGCCGCGGTGCGCGCGCACCTCGATGTCCTCCGCGTCCGAAAGACCCGGCCGGCTCCGCCGCAGTGCCCCCGGTGACCTACCCCAAGCGCGAGCCGCTGCCGGAAGGCGCCAGCCTCGCCGAGCGCTGGGCCTGGTGCGACGCGCACCGCGGCGACCCCGACTACGTCATCTGACCTCGGCCGGCCGCTTTCCTGTCCCCAGGGCGGCCGCCACCGAATCCTTAGGTCACGAACTCGTGATCTTAAGGACTCGTAAGGCTCCAGCGTCAGTTCGCGCTTGTCAACAATAGTTGCCGCGCCCAAATCCTTGTGACGAATCCTTACACACAAGGATCCGAAAGGACCTGTAAACTGATTTGTCGCCCCTCTCGACTTCAAGGATACAAATCTCGCGCCGGCCGGCGCTTGATTCATACTATCCAAAACCGGATAGTTCTCTTTCCGGCGCGTCGGGGGATGCGTCGGCCAACCAGGGAGAACTACCGTGACCATCCAGAACGCCGTCGCCGCCGACATCCGCCCGATCGCCAAGATACTCCTCGCCCATCCGGCCTCCGCCCGCGCGTCGGTGGTCCTGCGCGACCGCGAAGTCCGCGACGCCCGCGCCATCGAGATCCTCGTCAACGGCCAGATCGTCGACCGCGTGTTCGAGGTCGACGGCGATTTCTTCCGGGCCACCACGGACGCACAGGGATGGCAGTGGACCGCCCGCTGCAGCGCCAAGCTCCGCCGCCGCAACCTCGGGCAGGCGCAGTCGCGGTCCCTGCGCTCGCTGTCGCGGATGGGCATCGAAACCCGCCGCACGCCCCTCGCGGCCTTCGGCGGCGCGGACGAGATCGCTTGGCGTCTCGAGCAGAGCTTCGCCGCAGACGAGGTCGCCTGAGACCTGAGGCGGGGCTTCTGCCCCGCCCCTCCTCCGGCCGCCTCGAGGGACGGCCAGACGAGGGGCGCAGCCACTCGAGACCCGGCGGGGGCCGGGCATCCACCAACCAGGGAGAACTACCGATGCCGTCCGCAGCCACGCACACCGTCGACTTCCTCAGCTACAAGAGCTTCGGCCATGCCGACTACACCTTAGTGTTCGCGGAGACCAGCCTCGGCATGGCTTTGGACGCCGTCGGCGATGACGCCGCGAACAGCGTCATCGCGCCTGAGCTGGCGCCGGCGAGTGAACCCGTGGGCCTCGGCGGACCAGAATTCGTAGCCACCCCGCTTCCGGGTCGCGCCGGAGACCTCGTAGGAGCCCGAGAGGCCCTCAAGCGTCCATGAGACGTGAGCCGTGGACCTGCGCACCGCCGAGGCCGCAATACAGCAGGTCGTCGCCCTCGACCTCGCCCCCGCAGCCGAAGTCTTGAAGAAGGCCGGCTACGTGCGGGTCGCCGCCGCCGAGCAGCAGGTGGCCGTCACTGACGCCATCGAGCGCGGCATCCACTACAGCGAGGCCAGTGGCAACGTTATGCAGGGCGACGAGGCGCAGGAGCTGCTGACCCGCAAGAAGACGCTCCGCTACTGGTCCTTGCTTGAGGGCGTCGTGCCGACCCCAGAGGAGGTCGTCGAGCAAGCCGTCCACACGGCCTCCTACGAGGAAACTATCGTCGTCGGCGAGGCGGGCATGTGGGTCCGCGTCGAGGACGCGGAATGGTTCCTCGCTGCGCTCTGGCCCGCGCTTCACGACTGCATCGGCAAGCACGCGAAGCAGTGGGCGATCGACAAGGCCAACCGGACCGTTCTGTCCACGCGAGGCGCGGATAGCAGCCTCTGGGCCGTGGCGTTCAAGGCGGCTCATAGCGAGTTCACAGCCTCGACGCCCGTTCTCGAAGCCGCGTCCGAGCGTGCCGCGGTCGTGGTGAGGAAAGCGGTCGCCGAACGCCGGAAGGCCATGAGGCTCGACCAAGAGGACAGCACGGGCGACTTCGAGAAGATCTTTCTCGGCGGGGCCGCGTGATGGCCGTCGATCTCACCGACCCGAAGGAGCGTTTTGGCTCGCTCCGACGGGCCATCGGCCAGCCGCTCGAGGTCATCGCCGTCGAGACCAACGTCCCGCTCGGCACCCTCAAGTGGTTCGCCAAGCGCAAGGACGGCGGCATGCCCTCCGAGGCCTGCCTGTCCGCGATGGCCGCGCTGCTCGGCCGGCTGAACCAGCAGCGCCTCGCGCTGTCTTTGACCGAGGCGGCCCGCAAGGCCTCCTAAGAACACAGCAGCCCGTCGGGGACGGGCGCCACCAACCAGGAAGAACGACGTGAGTAACTTCGATTCCGCGATCTCGATCGCGGCGACCCTCGACCTCGCCGAGGTCGAGGCGATGATCGAAATGTCCGGCGCCAGCCGCAGGGAGGCCTGGGACCTCGCCGCGGCACGGGTCAGCGTCGAACCCGACCACCGTGCCGACGTTATCGCGGCGCTCCAGCTCCGGAAGCTGCGCCTCGTCGCCGACCAGAGGGCCGACGAGATGCGGCGGGAGTGGGAGCTGTGAGCGCGGTCGCATACATCCTGCCGGAGCCGGACTGCGAGCCCGGCTTCACCCTCACCGCCGACCAGTTCGGCGAACTCCTGAGGATCCGCTATCTCGAGGGTCGGCTCACGCTGCGCGACAGGGCCGAGGACGTGGTCCGCAAGATCCGCGAGGACGGGTTCACCGTCACCGACGAGGTCGCGGCCGGAGCCGAGCGGACCTTCGTCTGGGCCGTGCGGAGCGTCATCGAGCCCGTGGGTATCGTGTACGCCGTCCAAACCAGCTCGGGGGTCGTGGCCGGCTGCACAGACGTCCCCAGCTCCGACATGGACGACGAGCGTTCGAAAACGCACGTCGCCAGCATGCTGTCGTGGCCGCTCAAGAAGCTCGGGAGCCTAAGGCGGGCGCGGCCGGCCGACCGCGACTGGGGCCTGCACTTCAGGCTCTGGCGCTTCTCTCCCGGCGAGGGCGACCGAGCGCTGCTCGAGCGCTTCGGCGTCGACCAAGGCCTCTGGCTGTTCGTCCCAAAGAAGACCCGCAGCCGGAGGCGAGTTTGACCCGCGAGGCCCACGACTACCCGGCTTCGGTTCGTCGGGCGGTCCGAGCGCTGCGGCGCTGGGACGGCGAGAGCGTCGCCGACCTCAAGCGGCTGCTGCTCGAGACCGTCGCCGCGGCCCGCGCCGCCGGCCTCCAGGGCTACGGCCTCCGGGCACGCTGCCCGCACGACGTGCGCTGGGCGCTCGGGCAAGCGCAGGACAACCGGAGGATCTCGGCAGGCTGCTCCGGGGTATGGAACGCCAACGACTGCCGCCCGGCGACCGTCGACGTCGAGGACGCGCGCGGCGGCGCCCTTACGCTGCGCGGCGACCGCATCGTCTTCTGGCGCATGGTCGACGAAGACCCGTCTACGGCCCGAGCAGATCAAGGTCTTGTCGCTCGCGTCATGAGCCCGGTGATGTTGTCCGCCTTCGCGAAGTGCGCGGCCGTCATGCTTGGGGGCGGCCTCGTCTCCGAGCCGGCCGATGCCGACAGGCTGCGCGACGCTGTCCTCGCCGTCGACCTGCCGGAGGGGCTATGCGCGGTGGTCCTCGCGGGCGACTGGTGGCGTGTGCAAGTGACGGGCCGCGGCGTGTCCGTTGCCTCGGAATGGACGGGCTGGGAGGCAGCGGCCGCATACGTCGACCGCCTCGGCCGCGACCTCGAAGCGGGGTCACATCACCCCACCCTCGCCATCGACGGGCGTCAGTGGGCTTCCTAGCGAGCCCGCTGGCGGGCGTAACGGTCTCGGGTGGCGGGCAAGCCCCTCCCCTGACGTCGGCCCGTTGCTTAAAGCTGGTCAGCAAGCAGCATTTGCCGACACGCTCGATCAGTCCCTAGCCAGCGCTTGAGCCACGGCGAGGATCTCGCTCGGTAGATGGGCGCGATCTCGAGCCCAGAACCTCCGCAGCAACGCCTCGGGCACGAACTCGTCGTACTTCGCCGCCCGGAGGTTCTCGACGAACTCGGCTAGGTCCCCGGCCGGGATCGGCGGCATTCCTGCCAGATTGGCGACCACGGCCCGGACCTCCTCGACGGTGGCGTTCGCCACGGTGATCCCAAGGTCGTTCACCTCCACCTCGAGGCCGGCCGACTGCAGCGCGATCGAGAAGACCGTGCAGAACTCGGTCCCGCGCCAGAGCAGCACGTGCACGTCACGCCCGGAGGCTACGAAGCGGGTCTCGGCGAGCCCGTGCTCGTCGAAGGCCTCGCGGCCCTCGGTCAGCATCGCCTTGGCTGCCGGATCGAGGAAGGCGGGCACGTCGCCGGATCGGTAGACCTCGAACATCTCTGCAAGCAGGCGGTCGTGCAGCGGCTCGTTCGCCTTGCCGTCGAACTTCGGGACCTTGGCCGAGCGGTGGATCTCGACCTCGAGGACGTTGCTGCGGTCGTCGACCGCGGTGACCCGCCATCGCTGGCCCGCGAAGGCGACAAGGCTACCGACGCCGACCGCGTTCGCGATCGGGATCGTGCCGAGCGTCCGTCCGCCGGCGACCAGCCGCCATTCCTCATCGCTTGGAAAGATCGCGTAGAAGTCGCGTCCGGTCGTGAGCTGCTCGCCCTTCTCCCCGAGCATGATCGTCCCGTCGGGCGACTGCTCGAGCAGCTTGGCTTCCGGCGAGGCCATGGAGCGCAGCAGCTCGACGAAGTCCGCCTTGCCGAAGCTGGACAGCGGGCCGGCCCCGCAGACGGCGGCGTAGAGGTCGGGCGCCCTCGCGCCGCCGCGCTCGGCGATGATCGACAGCACCTGGTGCAGCACGACGGTCGCGACGGCGGGATCGGTCGTCGGCGGCTCGACGAAGCGGGCGAGCAACAGCCGGACCGCGGCGACGGACATCGCTACGTCGACGCGAAGCCGCTCGAGCGGGTCGGAATCGGCCGTCACGACAAGCTCGCGGACATAGATGCGCAGAACGGCGGCCGCGCCCTTTCGCCGACCGCTTCGACCCAGCCGCTGGCGGAGCGAGGCGAGCGAGCGCGGCGCGCCGACCTGCGCGACCGACTTCACCGAGCCGATGTCGATGCCGAGCTCCAGCGTGGTCGTGGCGACGCCCGTGGTCGGCAGGTCGCCCTTCTTCAGGCGCGCCTCGAGTTCCTCGCGCAGCCCCTTCGCCAGGCTGCCGTGGTGAGGGAAAAACTCGTTTGGGACGCCCGCGGCCTCGCAGCGGCGGCGCAGGCGGTCGGCGACAGCTTCGACGCGGCGCCGCGAGCCGCCGAACACCAGGTTGTTGGCGCCGCGCAGCGTCGCGAACATGTGGTCGGCGATGCGGTCGAGCGCGATCGGCTCGGCTTCCCCTTCGTCCGCTTCCATGTCGTCGGGGTCGTCTACCTCCGGGCGCTCGAGATAGCCGCGGACTTGCAGAAGCAGCTCCGGGGCGCCGCCGGAGGACTCGACCATCACCACGCTCTCGGGGCGCTCCGGGGCGAGCCACGCTGCGGCCACCATCGGGTCGCCGATCGTCGCCGAGAGGCCGATCCGGCGCGCGCGCTTTTTCGACAACGCGTCGATCCGGCGGAGCAGGCTCGAGAGGTGGAGGCCGCGGGGTCCCTTCAGGAACGCGTGGAGCTCGTCGATGACGATGAAGTCGAGCGCCCCGAGCAGCTTCCGGGCCTCGGCCGGCCGTCGCACGAACAGAGCCTCGATGGACTCGGGCGTGATCAGCGCGACGCCTCGCGGGTTGCGCCGGGCGCGGTCCTTGGCCGATTGGGGCGCGTCGCCGTGCCAGCGCACGACGTCGACCTCGAGGCGCTCGCAGAGCTGGTCGAGCCTGCCGAACTGGTCGTTGATCAGCGCCTTGAGCGGGCTGACGTAGAGCACCGAGAGGCCAGGCTCCTCGCGGTTGGCGACCGCCGTGAGCACGGGCAGGAAGGCGGCCTCAGTCTTGCCCGCGGCGGTCGCGGCCGAGACCAGCACGTCGCCGTCGCCGCCGAGCACGGCGCCGATGGTGCGGTCCTGGACGTCGCGCAGCTCCTCCCACTTCTGCTCCCAGATCCAGCGTCGGATCTCGGGATGAAGGCGGTCGAAGCTCGCGACGGTCTCAGAGGCGGAGGGAGGCGAGCTCGTCGTCACCTGCGCTCGATCCCTCGCCATCGGGCCCCTCGGTCGGCGCCTCGACGTCGGAGAACACCTCCACGCCGCCCAGCAGCCCCTTCCAGTCGGTCCCCGGGTTCTGCTCGAGCACCGCGAGAAACTGCACGAAGGCCTTGATCGTGTTGCGGGGCGTTCGGAAGTAGGCCTCGCCGATCCTCTGGTTGCAGTGGGTCATGAAGGCCGGGAAGGCCTCCTCGGGAACGAGGTAGGCCGACTGGTCGCCGCCCGCGAACACCGCCCGGATGTTCGACAGCAGGATCAGCAGGTCCTCGGGGGTCAGGCTCTGGAGCCGCAGCACGGGGCCGGAGAGGTCGACCAGACCCTTCGTGGCGAAGGCGTTCTCGGCGAGCCGAGACTGGAGGGCCTGGTAGCTGTAGAGGCCGCGCCGTGTGTCCATGAGGAACTCGGGCGTTCCGCCGAGCACGAAGCCGAGACCCGAGACGTTGCCCTGCAGCACGTCGTTCAGCATGCGCAGGATCTGTTCGTAGTTCTGGTTCCGCGCCTGGGCGCTCTGGAGCTTGTAGAGGTTCACCATCTCGTCGAACACGACGAGCATCCCGGCGTAGCCGGCGAGCCGAACGAAGGCGGCCAGGAGCTTCAGGCTGTCGTAGACGTCGCCGTCGTCGATGATGTTGCGGACGTTCAGCGCCTGGCGCGCCTCGGTCTTGGTCGAGTACTCGCCGCGGAGCCACCGCAGCGCCGCCGCCTTCAGGGCCTCGTCGCCCTCCTCGCTGCCGCGCCAATACGCCTTGAGGACCGCGGCGTAATCGTAGCCGCCGACGTGCTCCTGCAACTGCGCCAGTCGGTCGTCGATCGCCTTCTCGACAGGTACGCCGCGCGCCTCGCCATCCTTCACGCACTCGGTGACGAAGCGCTCGACGACGCTGGCAAGCGCTCCGCCCTCGGGCTTCGTGCGGGTCGCCATGTTGCGGACGGCCTCGGAGTAAAGGCCGCGGGCCTGGCCCGAGGTCGCGTGCACGCGACGGTCCGGGGCGAGGTCGGCGTGGAGCGTCACGCACTTCCGCTCGAGCGCGATCAGCCGAATGAGGTTCAGGAAGAACGTCTTGCCCGCGCCGTACTCGCCGATCACGAACCGCATCGCCGATCCGCCGTCCGCGATGCGGTCGATGTCGCGGACCAGCGCCCCGACCTCGGCGGCGCGCCCGACCTGGATGTGCCGAAGTCCGGTCCGCGGAACCACGCCCGCGGCGAGGGCCTGCAGGATGGTGTCGCGGTCGCGTGCCTTGATGGTCTGCGTCATGCCGCCTTTTCCAGTTGCTCGAGCTGGGAGCGCAGGTGCCCTGCGACGGTCACGTCATCGTCGCCCTCGATGACAGGCTCATCGAAGGTCTCGAAGCCCCATTCGTTGATCGTCTCGATCGCGCCGTCGGGCAACAGCCGAAGGGCGCGTGCGCGCTCGTCGAAGTCTCCCCGCGCGATGCTGCCGGCCGACAGGATCGCCGCGAGCAGCTCGCCGTGGGCCGCGTCGAGACCCTTGAACGCGGCCGGCCCGCTCGTTGGGGATGCGACGGGAACAGGTGGCGGAGGAGTGTCCTCGACGAAGATGTCTGCGAGCAGGCTCGACACCGCCGACGTCTCGGCCTTGATGCGCTCCAGCCGGGCGGCGTCGATCTCGACCACGTTGGACTTCGGGGCCGCGGGCGCGGGGCGCTCCGGTATCGGCACTCCGCGGGACGGTTCCGCCTTCGACACGGCGACGGGCGCATCCACCTCGACCCCGCCCCGATGCAGCGAGGCGTAGACGTCGTCGACCGGGAATCCGAGCGTCTTGTAGAGCTTCTCGAGGAACTTGACCTCGGTCGGCGAGGCGTGGCCGTCGGCGAGCACCGCCGCGACCGCGGACTTGGCCGCCTGCCGCTTCTCTGCGTCCGGCAGCTTGGCAAGACGGCCGAGCGCCGACTGCTGGCGAGGCCCGTCCTTCAGCAGGATCGAGGCGTGCGCGAGGAGCCTCGCCCGCTCGATCTCGGAAAGGCCCGTCGCGTTCCTGAGGTCCGTCCTGATGGCCGTGAACTCGGCCTCGGCGACCTCTCCGTCCGCATGGGCCGCCATGGCCGAGATCTCGAGCATCGTGCGTGCGGCCTTGTAGGCCCCCGCCTCACCGTCGACGGGGGCGCCACCCGCGGCCTTGAACAGAAGGACCCGCCCTCCCGTGGCCGGCCCGCCCGGCCCGTACCTGCGGTCGGGCTCGTGGCCGACGTCGATGCGGTCGAGGAAGGCTCCGACCTGGTTCGCCATCGCCGTGTTCACCTTGGCGCCCGCGGGAAGCTCGATGCCGAGCGTCTCGAGGAGCAGCTCCGTCCTGACCGTCGCGAGCGACCTACCCTCGAACAGGGCCTCGATGGTCTGGCGCGCCTCCGCGACCTGTCCACCGACCGACGCGAACAGCTCCTTCGGCAGGAGGTGGGCGGCCTCGACGGTGCCGCGGCCCTCCGGGTTCTTGCCCAGGAAACGGCTGTAGGCGCCGAGCTCGTCGGTGCAGCCGTCGAGGATCTGGTGGAGGTTCGCCAGCGGAGCCGACAGCGCGGCCACGTCCGGAAGCTCCCGTCCTCCCAGCCGCACGTCGACGTCGATCTCGAAGTTCCCGCTGGCCGGGCGGTACTGCATCTTCAGCCGCGATTTGGGCGCCCGGACCTTCAGCCCATTCGGGTAGCGCTCGGCGAACCGAAGTCTCCAGAGCGGCACCAGCTCGTCGAAGCAGCGCGTCGCCGGGGTCCGCAGTCCGGTTTCGGGGGAGCCGAGGAGCCAGACGAGGGCGTCGTCGGCCCCGAACGCGGCGCCGCCGTCGAGCAGGCGGCCGAGGTAGATCCTCGCCGCCATCGGCATCTCGTAGCCGACGCGCATGTCCGGCGAGAGCGCCGGTCGGACGTCGTGCTGCGTGGACATCACCTCGAGGGTGTCGAGGAGCCTGTTGGCGTAGCCGTGGAAGGACCCGTTGCCTCCGTAGATCGACACGAGGCGGCGGACCTCCTCGGCGATCGCGGGGAAGTCCTCGCGGACGCGCTCCACGAACAGCCTCCGCTCGAGGCCGTAGAAGAACAGGAAGACGTAGCCGATGCCGACTTCCGGATCCTTCCGGCCGCCAGCGAGCCACTCGAGATAGGCCCGGCGCGCCTGCGGCTGGATCTGGGAATAGGACGGCCAGTAGTACATCGAGTGGCCGGCCCGGTCGGGCGATCCCGGCGAGACCTTCAGCGACGGGTCGATAAGACTGTTGTCGACGCCTCCGCCCCTTGGAGCCTCGAGCACCTTGCCGAAGTAGACCATGCCGCCCGCGTAGCGGAACCCGGCGACCTCGATGGTCTCGCCGGGAGCGATCCACCGTCCCCGGGAGGGCGTGGCGACGGAGCGCTCGGGTTGGGCCGATCGCTCCCAGGCAGGCTTCGGCGAAGGGTTAGGAGGGGCAGGACGCTCCTCCCGTTTTGGAGGTTCCGACCGAAGGCCCCGGAACTGCGCGGCGGTCCTGTCCGGTCTTGGCTGCCGCTTGAGCGTGTAGACTGGATCCTGGTTCTTCCGTGACATTCCGCCGACGTCGCGCGGCTGGCCTCGCTCATATTCCGGCAGGCCGACGGGACGGCCGGGGTTCGACTTCTTCATCGCCTTCCAAACGATGAACGCCGCGATGGCGAGGGCAATCAAAAACCAGGTCACGCGAGGCCGCCGAACCCATGGGTTGAATGCGGCGACAATGACACGCGGATGCGGCGCCCCGCTACCCGCTGTTCACGCGCGGGAAGACGTCAACGGGACAACGTGCTGCAAGCCGGATCCCACAGTGCAAGAAGCCTGCTCCCGCCGAGCGAGCCAGACCACGGGCTCGTCTCAGACTCGGAGGGTGAAGCTGTCCAGATTACCGGATCGATCACCTCGAAAGCTCGTTCGGCCGCCTCAGCCGTCCCGGCACCCTGAAGATGACAAGGTGGCGCGCCTCGGTGTCGCCCTCCGGGACGAGACTGTCGTACCAGAGGCAGCTCTCCAGCCCTGGCGGCGGCCCAGTCCGATCGACGAGCTCAAGAATTCCGAGCATGCCAAGCTTCACGTTTGTGCCCTGGTAGCTCGCCGCCTGCCCGACGTACTTCCTGGCCTCCTCCGGCGTGACGAGATCCTCGTGCCGCTTGAGCTCGACCAAGAACCGCCAGCCGCCGTGACCTACGTACACGTCGCATCGACCCTTCGCGATGCCCTCGATCTCCGTGAGCACCGTGGCTTCGGGCATGTTTCCCTTGAGCCAATCGCGAAGGTCCTTTTGGAGGTCGCCCTCGACGGCGTTTTTCTCGAACAGATAGGCTCCGCGCGGTCCTAACTCTCGCTTGGCCGCGTCCTGTCGGTCCATGCAGAAGAGGATCACCTGCAGGAGGAGGCGGTCAAACGTGACTCGTATCCTGCCCTCGTAATGCGTGGCGCCTTCGAGCCTTGAGCGGATGTCGTTGAAGAGCCGCTGCACGACCGGGTTGGCGATCTCCAAGTCGACCAGGAGCTTGCTGTCGACGAGGTCCGTCACCCGCTCAATGAAGCGTTCCGTTGCTCCGATTTCCTCGAGGGCGCCACGGAGCTTCTCGAAGGCGCCCTCTCCGAATTTTCCCGGCGGGTTTGGCTCCGCCGCGATCTCCTCGATCCGCCTCCGCAGGGCGACGGCGGCATTACGGTCCGCGCCCACGAAAGCCTCGTCACCCAGGCGATCGTCGAGATGGGCGAGCAGCCCCCGCTCTCGCACGAAGCTCGCCTCGATACGCGGCCTGAGCACGGCGCCGAACCCGGCCGCGCCCGGGATGGTGCGGTCCGCGTCGTAGACCTTGAGAAGGCCGTCGAGCACGGCGCAGGCGCGTAGCCAGCTCGGTCGGCCGAGGTCGCAGGCGATGCGCGGGACGCTGTCGACCAGCTCGAGCCACTGAACGTCCCGGTCCCACCGCGGGGCCAGCCAATCGGGAAGTCGGCCCGCCGACAGCAGGAACGCACGATCGGCTGCGGCTTCCCCGACGGCTTTCACCGCGGCGTCCAGGTCGGCTTCCCCGGCGCCTTGCGCGAAGCCCCGGACCACGCCGATGACAGCGGCGTAGAGGTGGGCGTCGGATCGGTCCGCGTCGATGCGCCCGGCCTCCGCGAACAGGACCTGCGCGGTCTCGAGGCCGCCCATCACCTCGTGCTGGTCGTCGCCGTCGAGGGCGACCGAGAGCAGGGCGTTGGCGTACTCGAACGTCGCCTCGCCGCTGGCCTCGGGGTTTCTGCGCAGGCGATCGAGCACGGGCAGCAGGTCGTTCTCCCGCCAGGCGTGGAATGCGGTGCCCACGATCTTCGCGGCATGCTCGGCGAACAGGCCGTTCTCGTCGGTCTCGATGTCGACGAGGATCGAGACGAGGCGGTGCCGCTGGACGACCTCGGCCAGAGCCAGACGGAGCCATGTCTCGAGGGCGTAGGCGGCGACGAGGCCGTTCCGCTCGTCGCCGCGGATCTCCGACCTCTTTTCGAGCGCCCTTCCGATGCGTGGAGCGAGCCGGGTCCGGACGGGCGCCGAGGCGATCAGGGCGTGCGACGCGGCCCGGAGCGTGACGGCGAAGCCGGCATTCTGGAACCCCTTGATGACGAGGTCGTCGGTGAAGGACTCGTCGCCGGGAGCGGCGTCGACGGCCCATCCGACCATGACGTCCACGTGCGGCGAGGCGAGGAGCGCGCCGAGGTCAGCCTCGACCGCGGCGCGCCCGCCAACGGCGCCGAGCGTCACAGGCGCCCCGCGCTCCAGCAGGTCGTCTATGGCTATGACGGTCGACATGCAGGCTTCCCATCTCCTTCACCAAAGGTACTCGCCCTTGGCCGCGACGCGACAGTTCGCGGGAGCGAGCAGCGTGAGGACCTCGCTCGCCTTCGCGCTCGACACGAACACCTGAAGGCTTACCTCCTCCGCGACGGAACGGAGCTCCTTCAGGAGCGCTTCGAGGTTGCTGTCGTCCGTCTCCTCCGCTCCGGGGGAGTCGACGACCAGCAGCCCCGGATGGCGCCCGACCCCAAGTACCTTGCCCACCCTCAAGAGTGCGACGGCGGTGGCAATTCTCAACCGGAGCCGCTCGCCCTTGGTCACCTCGCCGAACGGCATCGAGGCCCCGCCCTTTCGGAGCTGCATGCGGGCCTGAGCATCGATCTCGACCGCTTCCAGCGTCACGACGCCGAAGCGCTGCGCCAGCTTGAGGACTTCGGCGTTCAGCGTGGTCAGAAGCTCATTCGCCGCAGCGTCCATGGCGCTCTTGGCGAGGTCATGCGCCGCCGCCACGACCGGGCGGTCGGGCGCGGCTTCCGGCTCCTCCGCGCTTTCGGAATGCGCCTCGAGCTTCCCCTCGAGCCCGGCAATCTCAAGCTCGATGTCGCGGCGCTTTCGCAGGTCGCTCGACGCGGGAGCCGCGGCGAGGGCGTCGCGCGCGGCAGCCATCCCATCCCGGGCAATCTTCACATGACCTTTCAGCTCGCGGACGGAAGCTGCGGCGCGATCGAACGCGGCCTTCGTCGCCGCGGCGCGTTCGTCGGCCTCCGCAAGGCGCTCGTTGACGTCTTCCATCTTCTCGGCCGGGATCGATTCGGTGCAGACGGAACAACTGAAGTCGGTCTGCTCCCGCTTGATCCTGTCCTTCGTGACCACCGCTTCGCAGCGAGGGCAGCAGGTCGGTTGAAGGCCATTGAAGAAGCTCGAGGCGACGAACGTCTCGCGGATGTCGCGGGCCTCGCGCTCGTCGGCATCCTTCGCGGCCCGAAGCTTCCTTTCCTCATCCTCGGCGTCTGCGAGCCTTCGCTCGATCTCGTTGTACGCGTTGGTCGCCTCAACGACCGCTTCGGCGAGTCCGTCGACCAGCCGTGCGAAATCGGCGTTGTCAGAGAGCTTCGACAATCGTTCACGGGCGTCCGAAAGGTCTTTCTCAACCTGCTCGACCGCCTTTGCGCTGAGCTCGGAAGCCGTTTTCTGGACCGCTCTTGCCCGGGCGTCCTCGGTGCCGAGGTCCTTCAGCGCCGTCGACGTCTGCATGACCGTGGAGGCCCATGGCAGGCCCACGTAGATCTGAAGGATTCGCGCGGGCAGTCCGCCGAAGTCCGTGTCGCCGAGCAGGCGCGTGTGCGCGCCCCATAGGTAAAGCCCGCCGGCTAGCGCCTTCCAGCCGTGCTCGGCCACCTGCGCCGCCTCGTCCTTCCCTAGCTGGTACGGGATCGGATCGAGATCCAGCGCCTCCATCATGAAGTCCGACATCGTCGCCGCGAAGGCAGCGTGGGTCTCGAAGCCGTCCTTCGCGTCTTCGCTTCCGTCCGGGCGGAGGCGCACCAGCCTGCCCTTCGGCACGCCCTTCGTCACGGCGAAGTCGATGGCGAACGGCTGGTCGTCGAGCGCGAAGTCGACCCTGACGTGCTCAAGCCATTTCCTCACGTCGCCTTGCAGGCTCTTCACCTCGCCGCGCAGCGACCAGAGGATGATCTCGAGGACGGTCGACTTCCCGACGAGGTTCGTGCCGTCGCTCGCGACCGCCCAGACCCCATCGCCGAGCCCGTCCCACGAGAAGTCGATGCGGCCGCTGGCCTTGCCCTTCTTCTCTCCGGAAAACCTGACTGCCGTGATCCTGAGCTTGCGCGCGGGCCTGGCCCCGAGGCGGGTGCGAATGTTCCTCTTCCTGAGGATGGTCTCGACCCGCGACGTCTCGACGCCCGCCTTCTCGGCGACCTGCTCGTGCCAACGATCGCTCATCCGTCCGCCTTCTCCGCCAGCGCTTCCAGGCGCTCGCGCACACGAGGGGCGATCGACGGGATCATCCCCTTGAGCGGCGTCGCCGCGTATTCGTCCTGCAGGTACTGGCGACCCTTCAGGGCTGCGCCCCCGGCTCCGCCGGCGACCCGCGACGCGACGGCCGCGCGGTCCCGATACCAAGCCAGTTCAGGCGCCGCGGCGGCCAGGTCGTCCATCGCCGCGCGGCCCGACTTGGTCAGCAGGTACCATGTCTCTGTCACGTGTCCCGGCTGGCCGTGACGGTGCTGCCTCACGAGGTCGCGCGACCGCAGGATCGAGAGCGGGTTGTGGAGTGGCTCGAAGGCGCCGAAGTGGTACCGGATCATCGGCACGCGCCGAAGGTCCGGCTCGCGATCGTCGAAGATCCGGCGCGCCAGCTCGAGTTCGTCCTTCGAACCCGTTTTCTCGAACCCGTTCAGCAGCTCGTTGGCCAGGTAGTCCGGGTAGCGGATCCAGAAGTCGAGCGCCTGCAGGCGCGACTGGGCCCTGAGGACACCCACGACGTCCGCCCCGACCTTGTCGTCGGCGGGAGGCTGGGCAGCCGCGCAGATGGCCGCGAGCAGCCTCACGGCCGATTGCTGGTCGGTGTGGGATTCGACAGGGGGCGGCATCACGAGTCCTGAACGCTGGTCCGGCCTCGCTTCGCCTCCGGATACCTCGCGCGAAAATATGCACGCGGGATTCGTTGGCGCAACCCGGGGTTAGCCACGATTGCCGGAGCCTCAAGGCCGCCCGGGCTGCCAGCATTCAACACCAACCTAGCAGCTTACGCTGGGTTGTGGACGTGGACGGGGTCACGAGATCCCGATGCCGTAGACCGTGGGCTGCCTCACTGTCGTTCCCGCACGGAACACCCTGACCCAGATGAGGATCTCCAAACGGTTGCCGTGAGGGCGACTGTTCAGAAGTTCGGCTCCCAAGTCTCGCCGCGGGCCTCGATGCGATCGGCCTCCCGTCGCAGCCGGTCCGCGCGCTCATGGTCCTCGTTCCACTCGGCTTCCGCAGCTTCCTTCCGAAGCTGCTTCACGACTTCGGCGGCGAGTTCGACCCTAGGACCCGTCATCGCACCGTAGCCCGCCTGACACGACCGCGGGCGTAGCCATTCGACACGCGAGACGACAGCCGGGCTACCTCCTCCTCGAGGGCGGCGTTGGCGATCAGAAGCGCCCGCACCGCGGCCCATGCGTCGCCATCGCACGCCTCGACCGCCTCGTCGGTGGCGCGCTCTAGCGCGAGTGCCGCCTCGTCCGGTCCCATCGGCTTCGCGGCCTCCGCCATGGCAATCTCTCCTTTGTTGACAGCACGGAGAGTGCCCGAGTCGCCTTGACGGGTCGAGCAAATGTTCTCTCTATGTTCACGTCATGGAGACCGCGCACAAACGCAGGCGCCCGAGCCTCGACACCATTGCGCGGCGTCTCGAGGCTGCCTTCAGGGCGGACCGAACCGTGACGCTCAAGCCCGAGACGGCGCTGGTTGTGGCAGCCGCGGTCAGGGCCTTCGCGACCCAGCCCACTCGGGACGACATCGTGAAGCTTGTCTGTGACCGCAAGGAGCCGTGCGAGAGCTTCTGCTATCCGTGCGTCAGCCTGGCGAACAGGATCTCGATGCTCTTCGGCGGCGAGCAGAGGTAGCTCGCCGCTCCTAGGGCCCGAAGCGCGCTGACTCGATGGATCGGAAGAAACGCAGGATCGCGGAAATCGAGTCGAAGAGGAACCTAGCCTCGCGAGGATCGAGCAGCTCGTTGTCGTGCGCCAGCGTCTTGTTGTTGCGAACCGAGTTGAACCGGTCGAATACCGTGATCGAGCTCTTCACGATCTGCTTGGTCATCTCCTGGAGCGGGTGCCTACGCTCCAGCTCCTTCACGTACTTGCCCACCCGGCTGTTGAGCGGCTCCTCGGCGTTCCAAGCCACACCGTTCTGATCGAGCAGGTGCGTGAACTTCTTCATGCAGTAGGTGTGCAGCCTGTCCAAGGCGACCTGGGGCTTGTCCGCGCTGATGTCGCGACTGATTCCCTCGATCAACTCGTCCAGCGTGAGGTCGGGCTTGAAACGGTCAAGCGCATCCATCAGCGGCAGGTCGGATCCGCGCTCGAGCCTGTCCGCGAGATCGAGCACGGCTGCCTTGAGGCGTTCGTGGTCAGGTTTCTGGGCGTACACGGGGAGCGTCTCGCGATGGGCCCACAGGGCGCGCAGGCAGCGGGCCACGACCCTTTCGTCCTCGACCTCGAGAAAGGCGCGCAGACGCTTCGCCTTGGACTGGCCGTTGAACGCGTATCTCTCGTCGTAAAGATCAACGCCGACCTCGTCCTGGAAGAACTCGGCGATGGTGCGGTCCGAGAAATGCAGAACGTAGCCGCCGCCCATGTCGAAGGCGTCCTCGACCGCACGGCGATCCCCGTAGCGTAGCTTCACCATTCCGAACCCCAAGCGGCAGCTTGCCTTAATAGACGGCCGGGCCGGCCACAGGACAACGGTCGCTTCAAGGCAGCGGTAGGAACGCGTCAAACGCGTGAATGCAATGAAAGAATTTCAATGGTGGGGAGGCGCAAGAGCACAGAGGCGTAGCGCTCGTTGTCATCACGGCAGCGCGATCTCTAGCTTCCCGCTAGAACGCCACCCGATCCGCGGAGCCCTGGCTGGTCGACGCGCTTTGCTGGCGTTCCTTCCGCATGCTGGGTGCTCCGCTCCCGCTTTTCGGTGCGGAGCAGAGCAGGTCGATCAGGTCCGGAACCGCACGTGGCGGGAGGACGGTCTGACCTCTGGCTCACGAACGTAAGGCTGGCCTGCGCCAGACAGCAGACATCGCATCGTCGCCGAGAAGCGGACTAAATTTACGCCTCCCGACGAAGCACTAAAGCGCGACGCCTCCGTGGAACCGCATTATGGCCCGAGGCTCGCCGTCGCCGAAAGCCATCACGTCGTAGGATTCTCGATCACGGCCCTCGACCTCCATGCCGGGCGACCCGATCGGCATCCCGGGCACGGCGAGGCCGCGAACCTTCGGGCGCTCGGCGAGCAGCCTGCCGATCGCCGCCGCGGGCACGTGCCCCTCGAGCACGTAGCCGTCGATCTCGGCCGTGTGGCAGGACCTCAGGCCCGGGGGCACGCCGAGCTTCGCCTTGACGGCGTTGATGGCCGCGGTCTCAACGACCCGCGTCTCGTAGCCGGCCGCGCGGACGTGATCGACCCAGGCGCCGCAGCAGCCGCAGCTTGGATCCTTGTGGACGGTCATCGCCGGAGCGGCGCGGACCCCGCCCGGGAGAAGCAGCGCGGCACCGGCCGCCGCCAGCGTGAACGTCCTGCGGTCCATCGTCATAGCCTTCGCCCTCCTTCTCTTCCCAGCCACCTTCGCACACGTCCGGCTCACGTCCACTTGTCGACAGGCCTCGTCGACGCAAACCGTCGCGATCCCTCCTTCAAACGACAATGGCCCGACGTCTGCCTGGAGCTGCCGACGGCAGCGGCTCCTCCGTCGTCTCCGCGTGGCGACGGCGGACACGCTTCGGCTTCTGCGGTTCAAGTCTGGGAGCTGAGGCGCCGTAGACGGACTTCAGCTTCGGGGAGGTCGGGCCGGGGGTTCGGAGACCGGGCCTGCCCTGGCGGGGTCGTCACCGGGAAAGACGGCGGACAGCACCAAGATCCGATGTGACCTGGTCATGACCGCCATCGGCGCGGCGGGGGCGCATTTCGTCATGCAGGTCGCGAGCAGCGGACAGCTCTTCTGGCAGTCCGGCATGACCGGCGCGTCATCCGGGGAGCAAGGCATGCCGTCCGCCATGGTCTCCATCGAGTCCATGGCGACAGGCGTCGCGGCCATGACCGCCGCGGCGTTCGCCGCGACCGGGATCGCGCCGACGCCGAGCATCAGCACGAAGATCAGAACATGCCGCACGCGGGCGCCGAGGTTCATGCAAGCGACCATGCGCCTAAACACAGCGCTCGTGAAGACGTCAGTCGGTCGGTCTTCGCAAGCATCGGTCACTGCTTCGCCTGATCCAGCATGCGGTCGTAGAGGTCGTGACGGATCTCATGCTGGGCCAGGATCCCCTGCACCAAGGGCTTCGCCGTCGCCTTGCACCAGGCGGCCAAGCGCTCCGATTGCTCGTCCGCCGGCCCGTCTCCCATGACGTGGATGAAGCCGATCGAGACCGCCCGCGACGCGTTCGCGGCGCGGATCACCACGATCCCCGACTCCGTCTGCGAAAGGCGATCGAGCACCTCACGCTGGACGTGGTCGGCGAATCCGACGCCGTCGAGGTCTCGGATCCTGGTGTCCTCGGCGAACCACCTGTCCTGCTGCGAACAGACGAGGGTGAGGTTCTTCGCGAGGAACGCCGTCGACAGCACGTTCGCCAGCATGTCCGTGTCAACCGAGGGGGGACTTTGGCCCTCAGGGGCGGCGACCGCCATCGAAGCGCTGAGCGCGAGGCAGATGAGGATCACGCGCATCGTCGTCCTCCCGGCAACGGCGGCGACCGAGGCCTCCGCCCGCCGCCGGACCTTCACTTCGCCTTGTCGGACTTGGCCGCCCACGCCTCGAACTCGGCGATCTCGCGCTCCTGGTCCGCGATGATCTTCTTCGCCCATGACTTCGCCTGCTCGTCCTTGCCGGACTGCAGCTCGATACGGCTCATGGCGACGGCGCCGCGGTGATGGGCGATCATCCCGCAGATGAAGGCGAGGTCCGGGTCCTTGATCCCGTGGGTCGCGCGCATGGCCTTGCCCATGTCCTGCATGGCCTTCATCGAGGCCATCCGGGCCTCGCCCATGTCGGACATCGAATGGGCCGCCATGTCGCCCATCTCCATCGCCTTGCCCGTTGCGCCCTGTCCGGGGGAGGCGTCCTGGCAAGCCTTGGGAAGGCTCTCTGTGCCCGACGGCGGTGACTTGGCTTCCTGCGCGATGGCCGTCGAGACGGTCAGGGCAAGCGCGGCCGCAAGTGCGATCCGGTTCATTTTGAGTTTCCTCGTTCAATGGGAGCTGAGCGGCCACGTCCCGCGGCCGCCCAGCGGGACGTCACTTCTTCTGGATCTTGGTGAGGGTGATCTGTCCGTTCACCCGGTCGGCCTCGAACAGCACCTTGTCCCCGGGCTTCACGCCCTTGAGCATGGCGGGGTCGGCGGCTTTGAAGACCATCGACATCGGCTCGTCCATGCCGAGGTTCTTGATCGGGCCATGGTCGAGCGTGATCTTGCCCGCGCTCTCGTCGACCTTCTTGACGGTGCCGTCTGCGGCCGACGCTGCGGTGGAGATGATGGCGACCGCGAGGGCCCCGAGGAGCGTTGCTGTCTTCTTCATGTTCGTATGCCTCCGTAGGGTCACTTGACGGCGACCGTGCCGTCCATCCCGGCCTCGCGATGGCCGGGGATCAGGCAGGCGAAGTTGAACTCGCCCGACTTCGAGAACTTCCAGGTGATCTCGTCGGACTTGCCCGGCGCCACGCGGCGGCCGTTCGGCTCGTCGTGCTCCATGTCCGGGTTCTTCCGCATCGCGACCGCGTGCCGGTCGTTCTCGACGCGCGTCGCAAGCATGAACTCGTGGTCGATCTGGCCCTCGTTCCTGAGGACGAATCGGACCTGCTCGCCCATTTTCGCGGCGATCGAGATCGGCTCGAACAGCATCTTGCCGTCGTCGGTCTCCTTCATGACCACATCGATAGTGCGTGAGGGCTTCTTGGGGTCGCCGGGCTCGCCGAAGGCCGTGGCCTCGCCATGCGAATGGCCGGGGTCCGCGGACGCCGCGGCCGGAGCGAGCGCCGCGACGAGCACGGCAAGCGTAAGGAACTTCTTCATCTCATTGGTCCTGTTGGGCGTCGGGTTCAGTGGTTCGCGTGCCCGCCGGAGCCTGCCTTCGGCTTCACGACGTTCATCTGCATGTCGCCGGGCTTGGCGGCCGCGGGCGCAGCCTTGCGCGCCGCGGGCGCCTCGCCCTTCCATTCGAAGGCGACCTGTCCCTCCGGGTGCTTGAACCAGCCGGGATCGCTGTAGTCGCCGGACGCGATTCCCTCGCGGACCTTCACGACCGAGAACATCCCGCCCATCTCGATCGGGCCGAACTGGCCGAAGCCCGTCATCATGGGCAGCGTGTTGTCGGGGAGCGGCATCTCCATCTCGCCCATGTCGGCCATGCCCGCCTGACCCATCGGCATGTAGCCGGGGACCAGCTTTTTGATGGTCTTGGCCACGTCCTTCTTGTTCACGCCGATGAAGTTTTGGACCTCGTGGCCCATGGCGTTCATGGTGTGGTGCGACTTGTGGCAGTGGATCGCCCAGTCGCCGGGAGCGTCCGCGACGAAGTCGAAGGCGCGCATCTGCCCGACCGCGCAGTCGATCGTGACCTCGGGCCAGGCGGCAGCTTCCGGCACCCAGCCGCCGTCCGTGCACGACACCTTGAAGTCGTAGCCGTGCATGTGGATCGGGTGGTTGGTCATGGTGAGGTTGCCGAACCGCACCCGCACCCTGTCGCCCTTGGCGGCCACCAGATGGTCGATCCCCGGGAACACGCGCGTGTTCCAGGTCCAGAGATTGAAGTCGGTCATCTCCGCGACGCGGGGCACGTAGGTTCCCGGGTCGATGTCGTAGGCCGACATCAGGAAGACGAAGTCGCGGTCGACCCGCCGGAACGCCGGATCCTTCGGGTGCACGACGAAGAAGCCCATCATGCCCATGGCCATCTGAACCATCTCGTCGGCGTGCGGGTGGTACATGAAGGTCCCGCTCTTACGGAGCTGGAACTCGTAGACGAAGGTCTGTCCGGGCTTGATGTGCGGCTGGGTCAGTCCGCCGACGCCGTCCATCCCCGAGGGCAGGAGCATGCCGTGCCAGTGCACGGTCGTGTGCTCCGGCAGCTTGTTGGTGACAAAGATGCGGACCTTGTCGCCCTCGACCGCCTCGATGGTCGGGCCGGGCGACTGGCCGTTGTAGCCCCAGAGGTGGGCCACCATGCCGGGGGCGAGCTCGCGGATCACGGGCTCGGCGACGAGGTGGAACTCCTTCCAGTTGCCGTTCATGCGCCAGGGCGCGGTCCAGCCGTTGAGCGTGACGACGGGGTTGTAGTCGGGGCCGGTCGTCGGAACGAGCGGCGGCCGCATGGTCGCGTCCTTCATGGTTGCGGCCTCGGGTATCGATGCGGCCTGGACGCGGCCGGACACCGCGGACGCCGCGACCAACGACGTCGCCCCGGCGGCGGACGCGGACAGGAACGATCTGCGCGAGACGGTCATGGGTGCCTCCGGTTTCATTGGGGGGACGCCGCCGAGGCGGATGTGGCCGAAGCGAGCTTCGGCTCGGGAGCCGACTCGGCCGGGGAGCCGCCGCCGATCAGGGCGGCTTGGAAGTCGACGTCGGCGATGAAGAAGTCGCGCTTGGCCCGGATCGCCGCGACGTTCGACGCGACGTTCTCGCGGGCGTTGGTCAGGAGCTCAAAGGCGTCGACCAGCATGCCGTTGTACTGGAGCTGCGATTCCTCGGTGATGACCTTGCGCAGCGGCAGCACGCGGCTCTGGTAGGCGCGCGCGATCTCGTGGCGGCCGCGATAGGTCGCGTAGGCCTCTCGGGCTTCCGAGCGGGCGTTTACCGCCTTCTCGAGCAGCCGGTTCACCGCGCCCATGTAGGTTTCACGGGCCTTCGCCAAACGCGCCTTGCCGAAGTCGAAGATCGGGATTTGGACGGCGAGCTCGAATCCCTTCGGGTTCGCCTTCTCGCCCTCGGCCGACTTCGCGTGGTTCGCGAGCCCTGTGACCTCGAGCATGGAGATCGCACGGGTCTGCTCGGTGAGGCCGTAAGATTGCGCAAGCGCGTCGAGCTCGAGGCGGTCGCCGATGATGTCGACCCGGCGCCGGATCGCCGTCGCCTCTACATCGCCTTGGGTCTTGAGCCGCGGGAACGACGGCAGCCGCGCGGGCAGCCTGTAGTCGAGATCACGCCCCCACAGGCCGAGCTGGCGGGTCAACGCCTCGCGCTCCTTGGCGGCCTCCAGACGCGCCTCGGCAAGCTCGGTCGCGACCTCGGCGTAAAGCGCGCCGGACCGAGCTTGGTTGAGCTTGGTGGCGGCTCCCGTTTCACCGAGCTTCTTGGTGAGTTCGGCTGCGGCGCCCGCCGAACCCC
Organism: Chenggangzhangella methanolivorans; assembly: GCF_042648545.1. Taxonomy (NCBI): domain Bacteria; kingdom Pseudomonadati; phylum Pseudomonadota; class Alphaproteobacteria; order Hyphomicrobiales; family Methylopilaceae; genus Chenggangzhangella; species Chenggangzhangella methanolivorans. The sequence goes on along the minus strand of NZ_JBHRXS010000006.1, from coordinate 446,871 downwards.
GCGCCGTCTCGAGGAAAGCGGTGGTCTCCCGGGCTGCGACCGCGCGGAAGAACGCCCGGCGCGCCTCGGCGGCCGTCCGGAAGGTCGCCGCGATCGCCTTGTACTGGGCCGCGCGGAACTCGCTCTCGGCGATCTTCGTGCGGCGCGGCAGCGTCAGGAGCTGGAGCAAATCGGCGATAAGACGCCGCTCGACGTCGAGGTCGCCGGAGCCGGCGACCCGCTCGATCGAGATCGTGGGCGATGGCGGCAGGCTGGCTTCGACGAACTCCGCCTCGGACACGCCAAGCGCGTTGTACTCGGCTTGGAGACCGCGGTTGTTGAGCAGCGCGATCTGGACGGCGGCGTCGGCGGTCAGCGGCCTCGCGAGCAGGCGGTCGACGCGCGCCTTCACCGCTCCGGCGTCCGACGCCGTGACGATCTTCGCCGTGTCCTTGCCGAGGTCGAGCGAAACCCGTGAGACGACCGGGATCATGCCGCCGTCCGCCGAGACCGACGCGCAAGCGCCGAGCGAGGCCGACAGCGCGACGACCGCAGCCGCCCTCGGGAGGCGTGAAAGGAGCGCCGCCATCACATGCCCTCCGCAGGCTTCGGCGCGACGCCCTTGTTCTGGTCAAGCCAAGGCTTCGGCTCGACCGGGCGGTAGTCCGCCGTGCCCGCCGTGACGGAGCTGTATCGGACGGTCGGAACCGACGCGGACGGATTGCTTGGGTCGTCACGCCCCGCGATGGGCGATGGCAATTGCGTTGAGCAACCGCCCAAGAATAGAGCGGCGGCGGCCGAGACGAGCGGCTTCATGAAAAACCCCGGAATCTGAACGAGCAAGCGCAAGGGCGCCGTGGCGCCGGCGAGGCGCGTGGTCGGTCAGATGTCTCGGAGTGTGTCGACGGAGCCCTGGATAAGGGCGTGCGTCAGGCGTTTGAGACCATCAGCCGACCAGCGCGGCGGACGTTCTCGGGGGGCGCTTGATGTGGACGGTCGGCCCGGACAGGGCGGCCTTCGCCGGAACCGCGGGTAGGACGGTCACCTTGAGAGTCACGGCCTGGAGCGGCTCCATCTCGGTCGAGATGGCGGCATGGCAGGTGTTGCTGCAGCAGGTGGTCTTGCCCGAGCCGGACTGACCCATGTGACCTGTGCAGTCGGAGGAGGTTGCCTCCATGCCCTGATCGGGCGTCGAAGCGACGACGTCCGAGGTCGCGGCATAGTCTTCGGCCTGCTGGGTGGCCGCGGCGGGCGCGCCGTGGGCCTCGCTGGGCGTAGCCCAGCTCATCGCCACGAACAGCGCGAGCGCGAGGCCGGCGGCGATCCTGAGCAGCGAGCGGACGGTCATCCGCGCACCCTCCCGAGGACGTCGACGAGCTCCGCCACCTTCTGGCGCTGCTCGTCCTTGTTCCCCGACTGGATCGCATTCTCGACGCAGTGGCCGACATGGTCCTTGAGGATCTCCTCCTCGACCCGCTTCAAGGCGGCCCGGACGGCGGAAATCTGGGTGACCACGTCGATGCAGTAGCGGTCCTCCTCGAGCATGCGCGCGATGCCCCGGACCTGACCTTCGATCCGGTTGAGTCGCTTCCCGCAAGAGGCCTTGGTGCAGCACTGCATGATTGACCATGTACCCTATTGGGGTATATCACGCAACTGCTGAACGATACCCTTGGTGGGTATATCGGAAAGCGACGGGAGGTGACCATGGACCCGCACGGACACGCGCACGGCGCGATGCCGAAGGCTTCGTGCTGTGGCGGGCACGGCCACGGACGCGACGTCAGGGGCTCGATGGCGATCGACCCCGTCTGCGGCATGACAGTCGATCCCGCGACAGCCAAGCATCGGCTCGAGCTTGGGCCCAAGACCGAGTTCTTCTGCTCGGCCGGCTGCAAGGCGAAGTTCGAGGCGGATCCGGAAAGGTACCCGTCGCCGTCCTCCGCCGAACCGGAGCCGATGCCCGAGGGCACGGTCTACACCTGCCCGATGCATCCCGAGATCCGGCAGGAGGGTCCGGGCTCGTGCCCGATCTGCGGCATGGCGCTCGAGCCCGACCTCGTCACGGCGGAGGCCCAGCCCAACCACGAACTCGCCGACATGACGCGGCGCTTCTGGATCGGGCTGGCGCTCGCCGTTCCGGTCTTCCTGCTGGAGATGGGCTCGCACCTCGTCCCCGCGATCCATCACCTTGTTCCGATGTCGGTCTCGGTCTGGATTCAGTTCGCGCTCGCGACGCCAGTCGTGCTTTGGGCCGGGTGGCCGTTCTTTCAGCGCGGATGGGCGTCCATCGTGTCGCGAAACCTCAACATGTTCACGTTGATCGCAATGGGAACGGGGGTCGCTTACGCCTACAGCGTCGTGGCGACGCTCGCTCCGGGCGTCTTCCCTCCGGCCTTCCGCGGCCCGGATGGGACGGTCGCGGTCTACTTCGAGGCGGCCGCCGTGATCACGGTTCTGGTGCTGCTCGGCCAGGTGCTGGAGCTGCGCGCCCGCGACCAGACATCCGGCGCGATCCGCGCGCTGATCAACCTCACGCCAAAGACCGCAAGGCGGCTCAAGACGGACGGATCGGATGAGGAGGTCGCGGTCGAGGAGATCGCGGTGGGCGACCGCATCCGCGTCCGCCCGGGCGAAAAAGTCCCCGTCGACGGCGAGGTCGTGGACGGACGCTCCGTCGTCGACGAGGCGCTGGTCACGGGCGAGTCGATGCCGATCGCGAAAGCCGTCGGCGACGCGGTTACGGGCGGAACGCTGAACCAGTCTGGAGCCCTGACCGTCCGGGCCGTAAAAATCGGACGCGACACCATGCTGGCGCGCATCGTCCAGATGGTCGCCCAGGCGCAGCGCTCGCGCGCGCCGATCCAACGTCTTGCCGACACCGTGTCGGGATGGTTCGTGCCCGCCGTCATCCTGATCGCCGCGGTCGCTTTCGTCGCCTGGGCCGCGTTCGGGCCGGAGCCGTCCTACGCCTATGGGCTGGTGGCGGCCGTCGCGGTGCTGATCATCGCCTGCCCTTGCGCGCTCGGCCTCGCGACCCCGATGTCGATCATGGTCGGCGTCGGCAAGGGCGCGGGCCTCGGGATCCTGGTCCGAAACGCCGAGGCGCTGGAACGGCTGGAGAAGGTCGACACCCTGGTGGTCGACAAGACGGGCACGCTCACCGAAGGCAAGCCATCGGTCACGGCGGTCGTGGCTGCCGAAGGATTCGCGGAGGACGACCTCCTGAGGTTGGCGGCGGCGGTCGAGCGCGCCTCCGAGCATCCGCTTGGGGCCGCCGTGGTCGCGGCCGCCGAGGCCCGCAGCTTCGCCATCCCGGGGGTCGATGACTTCGACGCCCCGAGCGGCAAAGGCGTGTCCGGCAACGTTGGTGGGCGGCTGGTGGTGATCGGAAACGCCGACTTCCTGAAGGCTCGCGGCGTCGAGGTGTCCTCGTTGACCGCCCGGGCCGACCAGCTTCGGCGTGACGGAGCGACCGCCATCTATGTCGGGGTGGACGGGAAGCCCGCGGGCGTGCTCGCGATCGCCGACCCGATCAAGCCGACGACCGCCGAGGCGATCCGCGCCCTGAAGGCCGAGGGGCTGCGAGTCGTCATGCTGACGGGCGACAACCGCACCACCGCTGAGGCTGTGGCGCGCACCCTTGGCATCGACGAGGTCGAGGCCGACGTGCTGCCGCAGGCCAAGCACGAGGTCGTAGAGCGGCTGAAGCGCGAGGGCCGGGTCGTCGCCATGGCCGGCGACGGCGTGAACGACGCTCCCGCCCTTGCGGCCGCCGACGTCGGCATCGCCATGGGGGCGGGCACGGACGTCGCCATCGAGAGCGCGGGGGTGACGCTGGTGCACGGCGACCTCAACGGCATCGTGCGGGCTCGGCGGCTGTCGGAGGCGACGATGTCAAACATCCGGCAGAACCTGGTGCTCGCCTTCGTCTACAACGCCGCCGGGGTCCCTATCGCCGCGGGCGTGCTCTACCCCGCTTTCGGGCTGCTGCTCTCGCCCGTCGTGGCGGCCGCAGCCATGGCGCTGTCGTCGGTCAGCGTAATCGGCAACGCGTTGAGGCTGAGGACGAAGCCGCTCTGATTGTCGTCCTGTGGCTCCGGACGTTCCGGCGATGCCGGCTGATCCGTTCTCTCCAAATGTGGAACTGTAAGGAGAACCATATCGACAGTCGTCGATTTATTGATATAGAGGTCTCCTGATGCAGGAGGAGACATGTCCGCGCCCGCTCATTCCATCGAACGCGACCATGAGGCCTCGGCCCTCGACGCCCTGTCGGCGCTCGGACAGTCGACGCGGCTCCGCATCTTTCGGCATCTCGTCACGACGGCTCCCGATCCACAGCCCGCGGGCGGGATCGCAGACGCGCTCGGATGCCTTCAGAACACGCTCTCGACCCATCTCGCGATCCTCGTGCGGGCCGGGCTGATCACCGGGGTCCGTGACGGGCGGTCGATCCTCTACGCTGCGAACTTCGACGGCATGCGCGGCCTCGTGAACTACCTGCTCGAGGACTGCTGCAAGGGCCATCCCGACGTCTGCGCGCCCGTCTTCGAGCAGCTTGAGAAGGGCTGCTGCGGCCCGGCCGCGAGGGCCTGACCATGTCCCTGTTCGAACGCTACCTGACCGTCTGGGTCTTCCTCTGCATCGTCGTCGGCGTCGCGCTCGGCTACGCGGCGCCCGGCTTCTTTCGGGCGATCGGCGCGCTCGAGGTCGCGAGCGTGAACCTGCCCGTCGCCGTGCTGATCTGGCTGATGATCGTCCCCATGCTGGTGAAGGTCGACTTCGCGGCGCTCCGCGAGGTCGGCTCGCACTGGCGGGGCATCTCGGTGACGCTGTTCATCAACTGGGCGGTGAAGCCGTTCTCGATGGCGCTGCTCGGGTGGCTGTTCGTCGGCTGGCTGTTCCGGCCCTACCTGCCCGCAGACCAGATCGACAGCTACGTCGCGGGGCTGATCCTTCTGGCCGCGGCTCCTTGCACCGCAATGGTGTTCGTATGGTCGAACCTCACCAAGGGCGAACCGCTGTTCACGCTGAGCCAGGTCGCGGTCAACGACGCGATCATGATCGTGGCCTTCGCGCCGCTTGTCGGCCTGCTGCTCGGCCTGTCGTCGATCACCGTGCCGTGGAGCACGCTGGTCCTGTCGGTCGGGCTCTACATCGTCGTGCCGGTAATCGCGGCGCAGGTTCTGCGGCGACAGGTTCTGGCCTCCGGCGGACAGGCGGCGCTCGACCGCGTCCTCGCCGGCATCCAGCCGCTCTCGCTCGCCGCCCTGCTCGCGACGTTGATCCTGCTCTTCGCCTTCCAAGGCGAGCAGATCGTCGCCCAGCCGATGGTCATCGCGCTGCTCGCGGTCCCGATCCTGATCCAGGTCTACTTCAACTCCGGCCTCGCCTACCTGCTGAACCGCGCGACCGGGGAGGCCCATTGCGTGGCCGGCCCCTCGGCTCTGATCGGGGCGTCGAACTTCTTCGAGCTCGCGGTCGCCGCGGCGATCAGCCTGTTCGGCTTCAAGTCCGGGGCGGCGCTCGCCACCGTGGTCGGCGTGCTGATCGAGGTCCCCGTGATGCTGTCGGTGGTCTGGATCGTGAACCGCACAAAGCCCTGGTACGAGGCCCGCGGCGTTCGCGCGGCCGCCCCCGAACCCCGTTCCTGAGGAGGCCGTCATGACCGAGGCCGTCACCATCTGGCACAACCCCGACTGCGGCACGTCCCGCAACACGCTGGCGATGATCCGGGCCGCGGGCGTCGAGCCGACTGTCGTCGAGTACCTGAAGGCGCCGCCGACGCGCGAGGAGCTGGCGAAGGCGTTCGCCGCCGCCGGGCTGACCCCGCGTGAGGCCGCCAGGGAGAAGGGAACGCCCTTCGCGGAGTTCGGCCTCGGCGATCCGTCCGTCACCGGCGACGCGATCCTCGACGCCATGCTGGCGCACCCGATCCTGGTCAACCGCCCGTTCGTGTTCACCGAGCGCGGCGTTCGGCTTTGCCGCCCCTCCGAGATCGTGCTGGAGATCCTGCCAGCGCCGCTCGCTGGCCACTTCACCAAAGAGGACGGCGAGGTCGTGAAGGCCGGGATGGCGGTGAAGGAGTGAGGACTGTCGAAGGCGTTCCAGTGTCCGTCGGCTCGGTTCGGGAGGTCTTTGGGGCGTTCCTGAAGCTCGGCCTCACCTCATTTGGCGGGCCGATTGCGCATCTCGGCTACTTCCGCGACGAGTTCGTGGGCAAGCGTAGATGGATCGACGACGCCAGCTACGCCGACCTCGTGGCCCTCTGCCAGTTCCTGCCGGGACCAGCCTCGAGCCAGGTGGGATTCGCGCTGGGCTTGATGCGGGCCGGACCAATGGGCGCGATGGCGGCCTGGTCGGCGTTCACGCTTCCCTCGGCCGCCATCATGATCGCGATCGCTTACGGGGCAGACCTGTTCTCGGGGCCGCATGGTTCCTCGCTCGCACATGGTCTCAAGCTCGTCGCGGTGGCGATCGTTGCGCATGCTGTCCTCGGCATGGCGCGCGCGCTGTTGCCCGACCGCGCGACGGGGACCATCGCGGTCGTGGCGATCGCCGCGGTAGTGCTGGGCGGGCCTCATGGCCAGTTGGCCGCGATCGCGCTGGGAACGGTAGTGGGATTCGCGGCGTTCGGCCGCGCCGACGCCGCGCCACAGCGGACAGGGATCGCCGCTCGCCTGAGCCGCGCGACCGCCATTGCGTGCCTGCTCGCCTTCTTCGCGCTCCTTCTGGGGCTACCGCTCCTGAGGGCCATGACCGGATCCCAGTCGGTCGCACTCGCCGACGCGTTCTACCGCTCAGGCGCCCTTGTCTTCGGGGGCGGCCATGTCGTGCTGCCGCTCCTGCAGGCCGAGGTCGTCTCGACGGGTTGGATCGATGCCGGGCGGTTTCTGACGGGCTACGGCGCGGCCCAGGCCATGCCCGGTCCGCTGTTCACCTTCGCGGCCTTCATCGGCGCCGCGGTCGGGCCGGAACCGAACGGCGTGGCCGGGGCGGCCATCGCCTTGGTGTCGGTGTTCCTCCCGGGCATCCTCGTCCTGCTCGCGGCGTTGCCGTTCTGGAACTCGATCCGCGCCAAGCCTTCGGCTCGCGCCGCGTTGCGTGGGGCCAACGCCGCGGTGGTCGGCGTCCTCGCCGCGGCGCTCTACGATCCGATCTGGACCTCGGCGGTGCTGTCGCCTCGTGACTTCCTCGTGGCGGCCGCGGGGTTCGCCGCGCTTACGGCCTGGAACGCTCCGCCCTGGACAGTGGTGGCAGGCGTCTGCATGGCCGCAATGGCGTTTGGCGCAACATGAACGTCGAGCGGCCCGGCCACTCCCCAAGCGACCGGACCATGCTTTCGTCGTCCGAACGCAGAGGGGCGGGTATGCGTCCGGCGCCATTTCCGGGCGGGGGCCGACATCAGCACGGCAGACGCTACATGGCCCAGTCTGAATTTATTCTAATAAGAAAGTTCATCTCGCATTCATGGGAAAGGAGCGGTTTCCGATGACAGACTTGCCGAACGTCGACGAAAGCTCTTTTCGCCCTGTCGATCTGTCCAGGCTCCACGGTCCGCGCTCGACCCATCCTCCGCGGGTTCTGCTGCTGTACGGCTCCTTGCGGGCCGTCTCGTACAGCCGCCTGCTGACGCTGGAGGCGGAGCGCCTGCTCAAGCGGCTCGGCTGCGAGACGCGTGTCTATGACCCTGCAGACCTCCCGCTGCCGGACGGCGGCCCGGTGGACCATCCGAAGGTTCAGGAGCTGCGCGAGCTGTCGCTCTGGTCCGAGGCGCAGGTCTGGACGAGCCCTGAGCGGCACGGCGCAATGACGGGCGTGATGAAGTCGCTGATCGACTGGATCCCGCTTTCGGTCGGCTCGGTCCGCCCGACCCAGGGGCGCACGCTCGCGGTGATGCAGGTCTCGGGCGGCTCGCAGTCGTTCAACGCCGTGAACCAGATGCGCGTGCTCGGCCGCTGGATGCGGATGGTCACCATCCCGAACCAGTCGTCGGTGGCGAAGGCCTTCCAGGAGTTCGGCGAGGACGGCCGGATGAAGCCATCGGCCTACTACGACCGCGTGGTCGACCTGATGGAGGAGCTGGTGAAGTTCACGTTCCTCACCCGCGACGTCTCCGACCACCTCACCGACCGCTACAGCGAGCGGAAGGAGAGCGCAGCGACGCTGGAGGCCAGGGTCGACCTCAAACGGGCCGTCTGAGGCGTGGAGACGACGTCGGCGCCGCCGGGCGGGAGGCTCGCGGTCCCGCTGCTCGGGATCGCCCAGATCGTCTCCTGGGGGTCGAGCTTCTACCTGCTCGCGGTGCTCGCGACGCCGATCTCCGCCGACACCGGATGGCCGCTCGCCTGGGTGGTCGGCGGCGGATCGATCGGGCTGCTCTGCTCAGGCATCGCCGCGCCGTTCGTCGGCCGCATGATCGACGGCTTCGGCGGTCGGCAGACCATGGCGGCCGGCTCGCTGCTGATGGGCGCGGGCCTCGCCGCGGTCGGGTCGTCGACCGGGATCGCGACCTACTTGCTCGGCTGGGCGGTGATCGGCTTCGGAATGGGTGCCGGGCTTTACGACGCGGCCTTCTCGACGCTCGGCAGGATTTTCGGGGCGTCGGCGCGGCGCGCGATTACCCACCTCACCCTGTTCGGGGGCTTCGCCAGCACGGTCTGCTGGCCGCTGTCGGCGCTCGCGGTCGAGCACATCGGCTGGCGTGGCGCCTGCTTCGCCTACGCCGCCGTCCAGGCGCTCGTCATGGCGCCGACGCTGTTCCTCCTGCTGCCGCGCGAGGCGCGCAAGGCCCCGAGCGCTCTCGACCGTGCCGGTGCCGGCACGACGACCTCGCGTGAGCGACGGACCTTCTGGCTGCTGGCCGTAATCCTGATGGCGAACGGCGCGGTCCAGACGACGGTGTCGGTGCACCTGCTGACGATCCTGCAGGCCCAGGGCATGCAGCTCGTCGCAGCGGTAGCGGTCGGCGCGCTGATCGGTCCGTCGCAGGTGGGCGCCCGCGTAATTGAGATGCTGGTCGGAGACCGTCTCGACCCGACCGCAACCCTCGCATGGGCCGGGGCGCTGGTGGCCGTCGGAGTGTTGTTGCTCGCGCTCGGCGCGGGCCCCGCGGCAGTCGCCGTGGTGCTTTACGCTGCCGGAAACGGCGTGTGGTCGATCGCCCGCGGCACGGTCCCGCTCGCGCTGTTCGGTGCCGAGCGCTACGCGGTCGTCATAGGGCGGCTCGCGGCGCCAAACCTGATGGTGCAAGCAGCCGCGCCGTTCGCGGCTGGGCTCGTGATTGCGCAAGTTGGGACGGAAACGACGATGGCAGCGCTGGCGACGGTGGCTGCAACGAACCTCGTCGCGACGATCATACTCGTGTGGCGAAGTTAGGCGGAGCGTTGAGCCCCAGCGTCAGCGTCGTTTGATCGCCGCGAAGCGGACCTCACCGACGTCTGTGATGGGTCAGAGGCTGTCTTACCTAGGTCGAGCAGAGTGCAGGGCTGCCTGGCGCAAGAGCGCCTCAACACGGTCGGAAGTGTACGCCAACTCGGCAAGCAGCAAATCAACGAGCGCTCTTGGTTCGTCGATCGGTTCGAACCCTCTCGCGTCGATCCACGTCAACTGCCCGGCTGGCGCCAGCCTCTGCACAGTACGCTCCAAGAGAGGGAGATCGGCATGCCGTGCGATCGGAACCTCGATCACAGTTGCTCGGCAGAAGCGTCGGACGAAAGCGGTTCTCAGGCCTTTAGATAGCTTCGCGTCCGGTCGGGAATCCCGAGCCGCCCGCCACATTCGGCCCGTGTTGTAAGCGTGAGAGAACTTGTGGCTGCGACTTTCCGATCCTGCGACATGGCGCTGGTAGATCCGGCCGTAGAAGCCACTTTGGTCGTTCATAGTGATCCCGACGTACCGCATCACTCCCTCGTGGTCGTAGAGGGCGTACATGCCGTGCGTCCGAGGCAACGCCGCCAGGGGCGTCGGTTCCTGGGTTGCCAAAGATTGATAGAGCGCTTCGGGATCGATGTTCACTGCTGCCTTTCCGGCTTATCGAGCGGTTGGAGGGAGCGTCTGCTGGCGCGCTCCCGTCTCGGCGACTTAACGGACGCCTCCTTCAGCCCCTGCATTCCCACTCGCGCGCGACGACATAGACGCCCTTGTTGATCACGCCGCCACGCGGCGAGACCAAGTCGCCCCTGAGGTAGCTGCCCGTGTCGCTCCTGACGGAGCTGCCCGTCACGCGAAGGCTCCATGACAGGCCGACGTAAGCCTCGCCCTTCCAGTCGGGATGGAGGTCGTTCGGGTTGGGCGAGCGAAGGATCCGCGCTGAGTTGTCGACGGGGGTGCAGGACCGCGCGGCCACAGTGCGAGGGCCGTGCTTGCGAAGCAGTTCATCCGCAGCGCGCTGGTGACGCTTGAGCTCCCCAGTTTCCGGGCCGATCCCGAGTAGGTCGCGCTGGAAGCCGTCGAGGCACTCAGCCGGCCCCGTGATCAGCGGCTTGCCGTCGTAGCCGACCGGGCAGTTCCGCCTGCTTCGCCCGGCTGCCTCAGCTCCGGACGGGAACGACACGCAGACGACCAGCGCAAGCGCGCAGAGCATGTCGACGCGGACCAAGGTCATGATGGCCGGCCTCACAGCGAGAACGCCGAGGCGGCGTACCATCCCCTGTGGAATTTCTGGTGGTCCTCCATCTGCTTGCCCAGGACCCCGAGCATGCCGCCCGTCCACGTCCCGAACGCGCGGGAGCCGTCGGGCGTCCTCAGGTACTCCTGCATCGTGCGCACGGCGTAGACGGGGTTCTGGTAGGCGTACTCGCGACCGATCGTGTTGAAGTAGTCGCCGTCCATCACGTAGCGGGCGCCGCCGCGCCACGCGAGCACCACCTTGCCGTACTTCCGGTCCTTGAGCGCCTCGGCCGCGGTGAACAGCGCGCGGTCGACGTCCGCCATGCTCACCGAAGTCGGCAGGCCCCAGAGGTCGACCACCAGCGTCCCGGGATCGACGCCCCAGCGGTGGTAGGCCCGCATCGAGATCCCGGCGTTGCGGGAGTCCTTGGACAGGGCAGACGATACGGGCAGGTCGGCCATCGCCCAGTTGGCGCCGGCCATGAGCATGACGACGGCGACCGCGCCTAGCAGGAGGTTCCAGGCGCGCATCAGTACTTGAACTCGGTGCCCGCGTTCCGGCGGGCGGAGGACTGCTCCATCTGGATGCAGCCCTGCAGGGTCGAGTAGCTGCCGTGCCCGCCGAAGCTCGCGACCTCGTCACAGTGCTTGCGCATGCTCGCGGAGAGGTCGGGGAAGGTTCTCTTGAGCTGGTCGTAGGCTGACTGTTCCATCTGCATGCAGCCGTCCATCGTGCTCTCGGAGAAGGCCCCGCCGAAAGCCGCGACCTCGCGGCAGTGCGCCTTCACGTCGTAGCGCGGGAGCGACTGGGCAGTGACCGCATGAGACTGGAGCGACGCGAGCAAGGCGCCCGCGAGCAGAACGGTCTTCTTCATGCTGGTTCCCCGGGCCGACAGGCGGCTCGGCTGCAATGATACATTGCAAGAGTATCGCGCTACAACGCGTCGTTTCTGGCAATCCACCGACGCGGTTATCGGCTGGTGACCGCCGCCCGGAGTCGCTATCGCCTCCCGCATCCAGAAGCTAGGTACGATACTCGTCTTAGCCGCCCCTACTGTTCATCCTCTCTCGCTGATCCTTATGGATCCTTATCGGCAGTTCGTGGACGGGCATGATCTGGTGGAAGCCTTCCATGAGGTTTGCGGCTATCTTGTCCACAATCCCGGTCAGCCGCATCACGTCCCCCATGGACTCCGTGACGTGCTCGCCTAGCCGGACCGATGTGTCGCCGCTGTCCTCGAGATACTTCGCGTCGATGATGCCGTCGTTATGCTCATGGACGTGTCGGCGGTGGAACATCAGGCGGGCGTGCGCCTGGTCTCCACCGTCGACCTTTCTGAAAATTTCGATGCCGAAGTGACGCTTCAGGTCTTCGGAGACCAACGCGAGCTGGGAAAAGTTCGCGTCCTTCCAGCGAGAGCGACGCACGTGGACCATCCTTACGTGAAGTAGGAGCTGCTGCGCGATTCGCCTTCCCAAACTGTCGAACTTCGAGACCAGATCTTTCAGCCCGGAGATCGGCGACCCGCCCTCCGACAGCCGCTTGCGGATGCCCGTAATGTCCGCGCGAAGCATGGCCATGTCGTTGCGCGTGCCGCACGTCGAGCAATAGCCGAAACGACCAAGGATGTTGTTCGTCATCCCGCACTCGTCGCACTTGAACTTCGACTGCTGCTCGGTCTCCACGAAGAATTCGGGGGGCGCGGGCGTCTGTCCATCGTCTGAAGAGTAATACTGCTCCAACAGGTCCTTGACGTAGACGCTGTATTTTCCTGACTTCCGCTGGTTCGTCACCTGAGCATGGACCGCGCACACCGCTTCGACGTAAGCCTCCTGGGCCTCGCTCAGGCACTCCCATGCCTCGGAGTGCTTCCCGCAGTAGGGACACACGGCGGCGGCGACGAGTCCGGGGGCTTCAGTTCGCCAATACCAGGTGCAGTGAGGGCAGCGCCTCGCCCACATCGAGAGCTGGTCGCTCCCCAGCACCACGGTCATCGCGCTGGGATGCGGCCGCACGTTGTCGGCCCTGCCGAAGTGGTAGGAGCCGACGGGGATTCCGGGAGGGATCGCCCAGATGCCGAACATGGAAAAGGGGGTCGGAGCCGAATGCGTCGCTCCGCTTGATACGAAGACCTGTTCGCCCTCGACATGCACGTCGAAGGTTACCGAGAAGTCGGTGAACGGAAGGCTCCGATGCTTCTCGTCCACCGAACTTCTCCGGGGTGGTGATGCTGCCCGTTGCGGCTATACACATTTCGCGAAATGTGGACAGCGGCGCGGCGTTGTAGGGGGATTGCGATCTACCTACAACGGTTCTCAAGCTGCCCTGCGCCGGGAGCCCCGTTTGGGCATCTTCGCGACGTAGGCGGCCCACACCGCATCGAGGTCCAAGCCGCCGTCGATTGCCTCCCGAACCCGTCGGACCGCCTTGTCGGAGAAGCGCCGGGGCTTCTGCTTGTCCGACAGGACGAATTCCCGGGAGCAGTCATCGTCGGCATCGAGCGCGAGGTGGGCCCGGACTGCGAAGCTCCGGTTCGGGGTCAGCCGCACCCGTCGCGCGAGCTGCGTCGCCGTGTAGGGATAGCGGTTCAACATATCGACCTCGCGGATCGCGCCGGCCTCGGACGGGTCGTCACCCGCGGCGATGCGGACGGGCGCGCCCTCCTTTTTCATGAAGCGCACCTTCACCGTCGGCCCCTCGCCGGACTTGTTCATCTGGACGGTCGCCAGCCTCGGGAAGACGACGCCGATGTTTTTGCCCTCCCGCACGGCTTTCTCGACCCGGTCCACGTCACGCTTCGTGACGCTCACCCCCTCCTTCACGAGGCCCTCCATCGAGAGCAGCGCACGGATGCGCCCGCGGGCCTCGTCCCTGCGGCGGTTGCCGGGCTTCAGGAGCTTGCCGATTAGCCTGTATTCACGGTCGATCAGGAAATCGAAGTCGTTCACGGGCAGGGTCGAAACCGGAAGGACTCGGCCGGGGATGTGCGCGTTCAGGTCGTCGTCCAGCGTGCGCTTCAGGTAGGCGTCGAACGCGGTGATCAGGGCCCTAGTGTGGAGGTAGAGTAGCTCCTCCTCGACGACGACGAACCAATGTTGCGCCTCGTCCCGTAAGGCGTCGACGGCCCTCATGACCCCTGCCTCGCTCTCGGTGAGCTCGTGCTGCGCTACGCACAAGTTCAGGCATCGTTTAAAGCCGATCGACGTGCTGCTCTTCTTGTCGAACACCTGATATTGGGCCTGCCGGAGGACCGCCTTCAGCAGCATTTCGGTAGCGTGTTGCAGGTGCAGCAGCACGGAGTCCACGCGACCGGAGTCGTCGTAGGAATTGAAGGTCGCCATCGCCGTCCGCAACGAGCAGATGGCTTTCATCTTCAGGATCTTCGCGTCGCGCCGTAAGGCCATCCCAGCACCGCCCGATTCATTCGGGCTGCATTGTAGTTGTACGCGGCCGCGGATGCGCGCGACCGCGACCGCTCTCCCCAGCTTCACCCGCTCCGCGATTTCCGCCAGCCGGCATTGGCTGGCTCGACCTGAGGACGGCCCTCGGTCGGAGCTTCGGCAAGATCATCGCGGGCTATATCGGGGACCGCCGCAAGCGCGAAGGGGACGCCTCATGACCGCCGCTCTCGCCTTGCGCAGAGACTGGCGAATCCTTGCAACCCTCACCGCGGTCGCGGCCCTCGGGGCCGGCTGGCTCTAGGTTGGTCACCTCCAGTTGCAGATCGCCGACCACACCGCGCTCGTGACCGAGGCCCACGCGCATGTCGCCGCCCTCGAGCGACGCGGCTGCTGCCTGCTCCACCGGGTCTGCTGCAGCGCTCGAGACGGCGTTCATTGAGCAGGCGGCCAACGAGGCCGCGTAGAAGGTCACTGACTATGAGACGTAACTACGAACACGTCCGGCTCAGGATTGCGCTTTGAGCGGGGCTGATGTTGAGCGGCTGGGCCGCATCGACTGTGCCAGCCCGGCTGCTCCCAACATCTCGCGCGGCGGGAGACCTCGTGCGCCCAGTGCCGCAGCCGACCCTGCGCGTGGGCGACGGCGCGTTCGCTGCCTTCGCGAGGTCCCGCGCCGCCCTCAGGAAGGCCAATGGCCAGATCGTCAGCGCGTGCTGCTGCTAGGAGGGCGTGCGGCGGTCCTACGACCCCGCCACGGCCTCCGCGGCGTGCGCGTCCTTGACCGTCGATTGAATCCTTACCAGTGGCGCGGCCACGTCACGCCGCCGGCCGGCCGAGCGTAAACCTCCGAGGGTCAAAGGGCTGCTCGGGCTCCGGGCGTTCGCCGACCTCGAAGCACTCCCGATCCTCTTCCCAGCGCGCAAGCCGCCGCACATCCTCGGACCTTCGGGAGCCGCGCCATGCCTCTACAAGAGCTGCCTCGATCCGTCGGCCGAGCCACCGGAAGACCGGAACCTGCATCGAGTTCCCGACCAGCTTGCTCCTGCTGCTCTCGGAAGTGCGTGTGCGCCTGCCGTTGCGGTGGACGATCGGAACGTCGGTCCAGCCGTCAGGCAGGCCGTGGAGACGCTCCTCCTCCTTCGCCAGCGTCTTCCGGCAGATCATCGCTCCGTCGCCCCGGCGGTACAGAACGAAATTTTCCTGTCCCCCTGCCGTCTTCTTCGCCATGAGGGTGGGCATCAGGTTCAGCCCCCACGTCTGCGAGTCGGAGATCCCGTAGACGTCGCCGTCGACGAGTTCCCTCAGCGGCATCGGGAGTGCCGCGCAGATTATGCTTCCGTGTCGGCGGGATCGGGACCAAGGAATGCTATCAGCGCGCTCGGCAGCGGTTTTCCCCGGCTTCGGCTCCGTCGGTAGACCCTGGCGACCGCCACTGGCGACATCTCGCGCTCCGGCAAGGATCCGATAAGGGTCAACGTCGGGTCGAGAACTTCCGACAAGCACGACGCGGCGCCTCCGGGAAGCAAGGCCGAAAAAGCGGCCGTCGAGTATCCGCCACGCGAGATTTCGTCGAGGTCCATGCACCCAACCGAAGTCTGTCCACCCGGACCCTGTTGGAGGCTGTAGAGGACCCCCGTGGCCGGAGAGCGCGCCCAGGAGGGCTCCAAATCCTCTTCCACCTTCAGTCGAGAGCGCGCCTTCGACGTTCTCCCAGACGCAGACGGCAGGGTCGGTGGCATCGATTATCTCCGTGTATCTCAGGGCAAGCATGCCCCTTGGGTCCTGAAGTCCAGAGCGGTCGCCCGCAAACGAGAAGCTCTGGCAAGGCGATCCACCGATGACGACATCGACGGAGCCGGCCGCGACCGCGCGGAAGTCGAAGTCGATGGCGGTGACGTCGCCCAAGTTCGGCACGTGGGGCAGCCTCTCTTCGAGGACGGCGCAGGCGGTCGCATCGACTTCGGAGACGAAGCGGGTCGACCAGCCGAGCGGGTGCCAAGCGACCGCCGCAGTCTCAAGTCCGCTGAACAGACTGCCGTAGTCGAGCACGCGAATCCTCCCCCGAGTCCTTGCCCGCGCAGCCCTACCCGAAGACCCCCAAAGGGCCCGTGCATGAGGTCCGTAAAATTTGAGGCAGTGCCAATCCAAACACGGAAGCCGACATCGTGGATGGATTGGCACATTCGGCGATTCTCCCACGTGGGAGCGTCTCCGTGGTGAGATCGCCGAATTCACGGGCCCAGCCGACACTGTTCGTCCAGCCCATGCGGCGGCGCGGCGCTCAAACGATCAGACAGCCCCGGAGGACAGCGCCTCCCAATCGGTGACCACTCCCGGCCGACCCGCCGGACAGCCACATGGTCACCCCCGGTGTGTTGGCCATCCCCCAACGGCTTCAGAAAGGATGTGCTGACGGCGCGCTCGGCGCGAAACCTGGATCCATTCCGGCCGGCGGCGCAGATCTCGGGGGTCAACTGGGGGAGACATCATGCTTCGCGCCATCCTGAACGCCATCAAGAACGCTGCGCTCGTGGGCCTTGAGTCCCTCTATGGTTTCGTCGTTTGGGCTGTGAACCTCCCCGTCAGATTCTTCGCCGACGTAGCGGGTATCGGTCAGGGCGTGCCACCGCTCCCGGCTGCCCCCCGCGGCGAAGACGCTGACGCTGCCGTCGACCGCGTGACCGAAGCGCTCGACCGCATCGGGCGCGGGCGCATCACCGCTGCTTCGATGGCGGCGACGCTGGATCCCGAGCTTCCGGCCGGCCGGGCCGTCCACGCCTACGCGGCCGCTGACACCTTTGTCCGCGACGGCATCGACCTCTCGAGCCTTTCGCCCGCCCAGGTGGGTTGGCTGGTCACCCGCACCGAGGCCGAGCTTTTCAACCTCGCAGTTGCCGGGCCGGAAACTTGCGAGCTCCACCTCGCGGGCGAACGCTCGGGCCTGACGGTTCCATTCGTAGATGACAAGGATCGTCAGTTCGCCGACGCCCCGGCTCGCGACGAGGACGAGATTCCGGAGGACATCCCGTTCGCGGAGCGCCTCCGCCGCTTTAAGGCCGACAGCAGCGCGACGCCGCGCTGGGCGTGAGCCCTCGGCAACCACGCTGCTTGAACGCGGGCTCCTCGGGGGTCCGCGCGCGATGCCCCTCCCTCGTCGACCTGACCGAGGTCGTAGCGGCTCACGCCTCGACTGTATAACAGCGCGTCCACGCCTCCTGGCCCGCCGCGAGCTACCGCCCTCCGGCCTGATCAGGCATTGTGCGCCCTTGTCGGAGGGGCGCATGAAGCTGTTCAAGAGGAGGTCGACAAAGGCCGAGCCGCCGTGGTCCGAGCGTGTCGTCAAATCGATCCGCGGAGACAAGCAGGAGGGCTGGCTGCGCGTCGAGGTCGTGGGCTACATCCGGAATCTGACGGCGAGGGACAACGGCGACCCCGAAGACGGCATCGAGTTCTTCGGTCGGGTCGGGTGGGCGATGACCATCAACGACAAGTCTCCCCCGGGGGCCATCGTCAAATTCAGGCAGACCGACAGCATGATCGAGGGCCGCGGGGCCATCTACGGTGGCTACAAGAGCAACCCCGACAGCTACACACGGCCTCTGGTCAATATATCCATCGTTGGCGACGAGATGGCCGAACGGGCCTTGAAGGAAATGTGCGACCTCGCGGCGGTGACGGGCATTAAGCACGTGCCGCTGACGCTGAAGTGGACCATCCCCGAGAGATACGCGACGAGCAACGACGCAATGAACCTCCAGATGGCGGTCGAGCGCTACTCGTTCGGGCAAAACCTGTTGCTGTTCAACAAGTCGTTCTCGCAGGACGCGGACATGGAGGAGGCGTTTTTCACGCCGCGGCGCTGACGCTCCGAGATCGCCTCCCCCAGTCCCGGCACCTCGTGGATCGCGTCCCCGAACCGCTCGACCAGTTCGCCCCACTCCTCGTCGGTCACGAGGCCCTCCGGCGGCTGAGCGCGCCAAGTGCCGCGTCACGCTGCGCGACCGCGCGGCGGAGACGGGCAACCTCGGCCTCGAGGTCGTCGTTGCGGTTGAGAGCCTTGCCGTAGGCCGCGATGGTGCGCTCCGCGATGTCCGCGAGGTGGACGGCCGAGCCGCGGGCCGCATCAAGCTCCGACTGCCACGCGCCGTAGGCCTGCTTCGACAGGCGGTCATTGGCCTGCGCGACTATATTCTGCACCGCCGATGCCATGCCCTGGCCCAGCACCATGCCCGTGACGGCACCGAGGCCGATGGCCTGACCGCTGACCTTCGACGGGTTCGTGAAAGCGACTGACATGGGAGCCTCCGAGCTGGGTGAGGTCGGCAACATAGTCTGGTCGCCGAGCTCCCGGAGCCCCGAACCCAGGGACAGCGTTTATGAAGGGCTCATGCGGCGGTTCTCCATCTCTCCGTCCATCCTCTCCAGAACCGCCGCATCGATCTCAGACGCGACAGCCTCGAAGGGGCGACCGAAGCGTTCCTCGAATGCGGCATTGGCCGAGGCCTTGAACGCCTCAACATCACCGCGGGACCGCTTGATACCGTTTCGAAGAGCTAGCCGGACATTGGCCAGCGCGAGGTCATAGTCCCTCTCCGTCCGATCCCGGCCCTCCACGAACCAGAGGTAGTTGCCGAGGGCGACCAAGATCGACTGCTGAAAAGCGAATGGAGGCCGCCCGGTGTCGAAGCCCCGGAACACTTCCGGCATGCCGCTGTAGGAATACGAAAACCGGGCCTGGTCGCACAGATAGTAGAGGACGAAGCGCTCCGAAGATGCCGCTTCCTCGGTGGTTGGCACTGGTCCCTTGGGAACCACAAGCCTCGCTTGCCACAAACGATAGCCGAGATACAGCACGCCAGCGACGATGAGATATTCCAAGACGACGACGCCCCCGTTGTTGCGGCAACCGTAGCCACGCGGTGGGCGCGCCGCCATCCAAAACGAACTCCGGTCGGAGCCTTGTGAGGAAACGGAGACCCGGGACAGGATGCGGGCGATGAGCGAGGATCCCTACGCCAGCCGCCGAACTCCAAGCGGTCGCATCGCGGTCATGAACCGGGCCGAGCGCTTCGACCTCGACGGCCAGCCGCGTGCTCCGATCAACGACCGCTTGGTGGCGAACAACCTTCGGAAGTCCGGCCACACCGTTGAGCAGGTCGTACACGTCGTCGGCTACCTGCCTGACCTCACACTCGACTACGGCGTCCCGCACCCCGGCCGGATCACGTTCGACGCTTGGGGCTACCGCCTCAGTGACACGCACACCGCCCCGGGCTGGTAACCGCATCGTCCATCGGCCGGCGCCAAAGCGGCGCCAAAGCAAAGGCCCGGAGTTGGCGCTCCGGGCCTTGTTGTCTCTACGAACGAGACGTCTCAGCGGCGATAGGCTTCGCGGCCGCGAGGCATCGGACGCGAACTGCGGCCCATGAACCGTTTCGCCAGCCAACCCATCAAGATCGTTTTGAGGATGCTCTTGAGCATGAGGGGCTCCTGCGTGCGTGGGGTCACAAATGCAACAGCGCGATGACGCCCTTGGTTCCTGCACGGAGTGGTGAAGCCGCGTGGAAGCCTGTTCGTTTCCGCCTGCGGGCATAAGGTCTGGAGTTCGTCGGACTTGCCAAGAGGTTGAAGGTTGACTGCTGGCCAAAGCGGAGCGCGGGCCGGACACTCAACGCGCTGCTGACCACAGGTTTGGATCCCACCGTCAGACGACCATCCACAGATTACGCTGATGGAGCCCCCTTGTTAGCAGCTTGTTAGAAACCGACCGCACCGCTCTCCCCGACAAGCGGACGGCCAGCAAGATCGCTGATAAACGCAAGGTTTTCGCGAGGCAATCTGAATCGGACATGCGGACTCTGACTCCGCTAGTCCTGGTTCGAATCCAGGTCCCCCAGCCAATCCTCCCTTCCTTCGCACGCCGATCCGATCCGCCCCCAAGCGGCTCGCCTTTCTGCGCGCCGCTTGCGCGCTAGATGGCGGCCGAGCGCGCGGGAGCGGCCCGCGCCAGACGGGAGACCCGAGGATGAAGCACGGCGCGCGCAACGACATTCCCGCCGAGGTCGTCGAGATCAAGAAAGGCGGCGTGATGGCGCAAGTGACCGTGAACCTCGCGGGCACGGACTACCGCATGACGTCGGTGATGACGCTCGATTCGCTCGCCGAGCTCGGGATCTCGGAAGGCTCGACCGTCCATGTGGTGGCGAAGGCCGTGAACGTCCTGCTGGTCAAGCCGTAGCGCCCGGTCGCAGACCGAAGCGTCAGGCCGGCTCGCTCTCGGACGACGCCTCTCGCCGGGTCGCGCCGCCCCGCGCGGCCTCGACCACGCGCAAGAGCTCCGCGGCGTCGTAGGGCTTCGACAGGATGTTGGCCCCCGCCTCGTCGCGCACCGCTGTCGCGTCGCCGGTCGCATAGACCACGGCGGCCTCGGGGCGCAGCGCGCGCGCCTCGGCGGCGAGCGCCGCCCCGGAGGCGCCGGGCAGGTTGAGGTCGGTCACCAGCACGTCGACCGGCGCGGTGCGAAGCGCCGCCATCGCCTCCTCGGCGCTGCGGGCCTCGACCACGAGGTAGCCGGCCTGCTGCAGCATCTCGGCGGTGTTCATCAGGATCAGCGCATCGTCCTCGACGAGCAGGACGGTCGGCGCGGAGGCGTCGACAGGCGGTTTCGCAGCGGGCTCCGACGAAGGGGATTTGACGTCGGGCTGCGGCGCCGGAGCGATGGCGCGCTGGCGGCGGTTCGCCAGCACATGCCGGAACTTCCGCGCCAGCGCCTCGCGCGTGTAGGGCTTGGACAGGAGCTCCACGCCCGCGTCGAGCTTTCCGCCATGGACGATCGAATTCTCGGTGTAGCCCGAGGTGAACAGCACCGCGAGATCCGGCAGCCGCGCGCGCGCCTTGCGGGCGAGCTCCGGGCTCTTCAGCGCGCCCGGCATCACGACGTCGGTGAACAGCAGGTCGATCGGAACGCCGCTTTCGATGACGTGGAGGGCGCTCGTGGCGTCCACGGCCCGCAACACGCGGTAGCCGAGATCCGACACCATCGCGATCACCGTCTCGCGCACCTCGGGATCGTCCTCGACGACCAGAACGGTCTCGGTGCCGCCCTGGAGCGGGCCGGCGGCGGGCGCGACCTCGACGTCCTCGTCCTCCACCGCGCGCGGAAGATAGAGGCGGATGGTCGTGCCATGGCCGGGCTCGGAATAGATCTTCACATGGCCGCCGGACTGCTTGACGAAGCCGTAGACCATCGAGAGGCCGAGGCCTGAACCCTTGCCTTCCGCCTTGGTGGAGAAGAACGGCTCGAACACCTTCTCGACGAGCTCCGGCGTCATGCCGCAGCCCGTGTCGGTGACGGCGAGCATCACGTACTGGCCCGGCGTCACCTCGTCATGGTCGCGCGCATAGGCGTCGTCGAGATGGGCGTTGGCGAGCTCGATCGTGAGCCTGCCGCGGCCCTCCATGGCGTCGCGGGCGTTGATCGCCATGTTGAGCAGCGCGGTCTCGACCTGCACCGGGTCGATGAAGGTGTTCCACAGCGCGCCCGAGAAGATCGTCTCGATCTCCACCGCCTCGCCGATCGCGCGGCGCAGCATGTCGTCGAGGCCCTGCACCAGGCGGCTGACATTGACGACCTTCGGCTCGAGCGCCTGGCGACGGCCGAAGGCGAGAAGCTGGGCGGCGAGCTTGGCGCCGCGCGAGACGCCGGCCATGGCGTTCGCGACGCGCCGCTCCGCGCGCTCGTTGCCGACGATGTCCCTGGCGAGCAGCTGGAGGTTTCCCGAGACGACCTGCAGCAGATTGTTGAAATCGTGCGCGACGCCGCCCGTCAGCTTGCCGATGGTCTCCATCTTCTGGGACTGGGCGAGCTTGGTCTCGGCGCGCCGGCGCTCCTCGACCTCGGCCGCGACGCGGGCCTCGAGCCCCTCGTTCAGGCGGCGGAGCTGCTCCTCGGCGCGCTCGCGATGCGCGATCTGGCGCGCAAGCGCCTCGGAATGCTCGCGCAGCGCCCTCTCGGCCGCGCGCTGATGGGTGATGTCGGTGTGGACCCCGACCCACTCGGCGATCTCGCCGTTCGCCTCGATGATCGGAAGCGCGCGGATCGCGAAGCTCCGCCACTCGCCGTCGGCGCGGCGCACCCTGTGCTCGTGGACGAACATGCCCTTGGCGGCGAGCGCCGCCTCCCAGGCCGACACCGTTCCGGCCGCGTCTTCAGGGTGGACGGCGTCGGCCCAGCCATAGCCCTGATACGCCTCGTAGGATTGCCCCGTCAGAGCCGCCCAGCCGGGCTGCTCGCCCGCCATCCGGCCGGAGGCGTCGTTGGTCCACAAGATCCCGTGGACCGCGTCCATCGCGGTGCGGAACCGCCTGTGGCTTTCGACGAGCTTGCGGTCGATCGCGACGCGGACGCTGTTGTCGACGACCGTGCACATCACGCCGCCGATCGAGCCGTCGGCCTCGTAGACGGGCGTGTAGAACAGGTCGAAGACGAAGGTGTCTTCGCGCCCGCCGCGCAGGAGCGTCATCGGCTGGTCGCGGAACGACATCAGCTCGCCGCGGAAGCCCGCCTCGAGCATTCGGCTGTTCCAGTCCCAGATCTCCGGCCAGATCTCGGGCGCCGAGCCGCCGAGCGCGCGGGGATGGTTGGAGCCGGCGATCTCGCTGTAGGCGTCGTTGTAGATCATCGTGTGGGACGGCCCCCACATCAGCACTTTGGCGACCGGCGAATTGACGATGTTGGCGACGGTCGCGCGAAGCTCGAGCGACCAGCCGTCGATCGGCCCGAGCGGCGTCCGGCTCCAGTCGCGCGAGCGGATCAGCGCGCCGCAGTCGCCGCCGGCGTAAGGCCATCCGTCCATGGGTCGGGGCGACGGCCCTTCGGCGCCCTCATGGAACGCCTGGAGCGCCGCGCGGACGACGTCGCTGACGTCGGCATAGCCGCCGGAGGCGAGGCGTCGAGAAATCAGGGCCTCGAGCTCGGGCGTCAGCGAGACGTTCAGGGGCTGGCGGCTGCTCATGAATCTTGGTGCGCCAGACGCCCGCCCGGTGTCAACGCGCCTCGTCGGCACGGCGGCGGTTTGGTCTTTGCGCGTTGCCGATCAGCCGCTTCGGCGTGACGCTGCGGCATCAAGACCGCGTGCGGCCCCCTCCCCTCCGATCAAGCCGGCGCCCATGTCAGGCGAGCGCGGCGGAGGCCGCGCAAACTCATGGAATCCGACCCGCCAGTGTCCGTGCTCCGCCTGCTCGCAATCGCCTTCGTGCTGCTGTTCCTCGCCCCGCTCGCCGTCTCGGCGGCGCTCTACGCGCTCGACGGCGAGGCCGCCGGCTGGCGCACGGCGGACCGCTCCAGCGCGGGCCTGCTGAAACCGGCGTCCGAGCAGCAGGAGGCGGTCGTGCGCGTCTTCGCGGCCCGGACCGTGCGCTGGAAGGGCATCTTCGCGACCCATTGCTGGATCGTGGTGAAGCCGAAGGGCGCGTCGAGCTACACCCGCTACGACTACACGGCCTGGGGAGAGCCCATCCGCGTCAACGGCTTCGTGGCGGACGGGCGCTGGTTCGGCAGGGTTCCGGACGTCGTGTTCGCCGCCGACGGCGAGCGCGCCGAACGCGCGATCCCGCAGATCCGGGCGGCGATCGAGAGCTACAAGTTCCGCGAACAGAGCGACTACCGCGCCTGGCCGGGGCCGAACTCCAACACCTTCGTGGCCGCGGTGATGGCGGCGGCGCCCGAGCTCGACGCCAAGCTTCCGACGACCGCGGTCGGGAAAGACTATCCCTATGGCGGCGACTGGGTCGCGCTCACGCCGTCGAAGACCGGCGTCCGCTTCACGCTCGGCGGCTATGGCGGGCTCACCGTCGGCTGGCGTGAGGGTCTGGAGCTCAATGTCCTCGGCGCCGTATTCGGCGTCGAGCTGCGCCGCCCTGCGCTCAACCTGCCGGGTCTCGGCCGGTTCGGGGTCTGACGCGAAGAAGCGGAGCGCCCGACAGGACGCCCCGCCTCGGGGACAGAGATCATCCGGCTCGCGTCAGTCGCAGACCTTAACCGGCTTGAAGTAGCGGTTGCCGTAGGCGTCGTAGCGCTTCTGGCGCTCGATCCAGCAGTCGCGGGCATAACCGTAGGCCGGGCGGCTGTTCGAGGCGATGAGGGCGCCGAGCAGCAGGCCGCCGCCGAGAGCGGCCGCGCCGTAGCCGTAGCCGTGATGGCGGTGATGTCCGTGCCAGCCGCCGGCCTGGGCCGCGGGGGCGGCGGCGAGCGCGAGGGTGGAGACGGCGACGAGGGCGGCGACGGTCTTGGCGACCTTGGACGAGAAGGCGGTCATGGCGGCGGTCCTTTCGGGATCCTTGTTGAAGCCGCCCATCGCGGCCCCGATGACCATTGGTCGTGGCGGCCGCCGGAGAGGTTCATGACCTCGGAAAGATTTTTTCGATTTTCTCCGCGCAAAGAAAAAGCGGCCCGGAGGCCGCTTTTCCAGTCCAGCCGAAAGGCGTCTGCGATCAGTCGCAGACCTTGACCTTGCGGATCACGATCTTGCCCGAGGCCGTCTCGAAACGGCGCTTCTCGTACCAGCACTCGCGGTCGGCGTTCGCCGCGGCGGTCGCGGCCAGAACGCCCAGCACGCCGATGCCGACGGCCGCAGCCGCGGCCCCGCCGCCGCCGTGATGATGATGGCCGCGCCAGTTGCGACGGCCGGCCTCGGCCGAGGTCGGAACCAGCATGGCGAGGCCCATGGCGCCGGCGAGCGCGATGGCGACCGCTTTGCGCGGCTTGTCGATGGTCATGACGTCCCCCGATAGAAACCCAGGATCCCCCCGACGGGGATCTCGCTGACGTGATCTAGCAAGATGTCGCGAGAAGGCTCAAGTCGCCAAGCCGGCGAACCTCGTCGTTCGGCGAACGAAATCTGAACCGGGTGAGCCGAAAGTGGCCGTTCTCGCTTAAGATTTCGCAAGAGGACTGCTTTTCCGCCGCAAGCCCGTAAGCAATTCTACGGAGGAGCGCTCACGAGATCGTGTGCGTCTGCGGAGACCCGCGCGTCTCTTCGTCAGTCGCAGACTCGGACGCGGCGCAGATGGATGTCGCCGTACTCGTCCTCGACTTCCTGGCGCTCGGTCCAGCAGCGCGGCTCCCGCGCCTCGTCTTCGTAGCCGACCTCGCGGTCCTGCGCGTTGGCGGCCGCGGCCCCGATCGCGAGGCCCATGACGCCGGCCGCGACGCCGACGCCGACCGCCGTGCGCGTCCTCCTGCCGGCTTCGGCCGCGCTCGGGGCGGCGACGGCCGCGATGGTGAGCGCGACAAGCGACGCGCGGACGGCCCGGCCGCCGATGAGATTGGAAAACATCGCAGAGCTCCCGTGAAGCGAAAGCGGCCCGAAGACCTTTCGCCATGAGAAAAAGACCTGTCGCCATGAGAACACTTCGGCGGTGAACGGCGCCGGTCTCGCGCCGTTCATCGCCGGTTCACCCCGCCCGACGCGTCGACGTCCCGATCCGCCGCTTGAATTTCCCTGCCGTCCCGGCCATCTGAGCCGCCGAAAAGACGCTGAGGGACAACGCCCCAATGACCGAGACGACCGCCGCCCCGCAGTCGCGCGCCTTCGAGGCCGACGTCGCGAAGCTCCTGCACATGATGGTGCATTCGGTCTATTCCGACCGCGACGTCTTCCTGCGCGAGCTGATCTCGAACGCCGCCGACGCCTGCGAGAAGCTGCGCTTCGAGGCGATCCAGAACCCGGCTCTGCTGGGCGAGGATCCAAAACCCCGCATCCTGATCACCGCCGACAAGGACGCCGGCCGCCTCGTGATCGAGGACAACGGCGTCGGCATGAGCGCCGAGGAGATGATCGAGGCGCTCGGCACCATCGCGCGGTCGGGCACCAAGGCCTTCATGGAGCGCATCGAAGCGGCCCAAGGCTCCAAGGACGGCGCGCAGCTCATCGGCCAGTTCGGCGTCGGCTTCTACTCCGCCTTCATGGTCGCGGACCGGGTCGATGTCGCCTCGCGCCGGGCGGGGGCCGAGGAGGCCTCGCTCTGGTCGTCGGACGGCAAGGGCGAATACACGATCGCGGCCCTCGATCTCGCCGAGGCGCCGGCGCGCGGCACCCGCGTGACGCTGCATCTCACAGAAGAGGCCAAGTCCTACGCCGACAAGTGGACGCTGGAGCGCATCGTGAAAGCGCAGTCCGGCCATGTCCCGGTGCCGATCGCGCTCGTCGAGAAGCCGGGCGACGAGCCGCAGCAGATCGCCGACGGCGCCGCGCTCTGGACGCGCCCGAAGGCCGAGGTGACCAAGGAGGAGTACGCCGACTTCTACCGCAGCGTCGCGGGCCAGTTCGACGAGCCCGCGGTGACGATCCATTACCGGGCGGAAGGCCGCCACGAATACACCGCGCTCGCCTTCGTGCCCTCGACCGCGCCCTTCGACCTGTTCGACGCCGAGCGGCGCGGCCGCATGAAGCTCTATGTGCGACGCGTCTTCATCACCGACGACGCCGAGCTGCTGCCGCGCTACCTGCGCTTCACGCGCGGCCTCGTGGATTCCCACGACCTGCCGCTCAACGTCTCGCGCGAGATGATCCAGCAGAGCCCGGTGCTCGCCGCGATCCGCAAAGGCCTGACGAACCGCGTGCTCGGCGACCTCGAAAAGCTCGCCCAGAACGAGGCCGAGACCTTCGCGACGGTCTGGGAGGCGTTCGGCCCCGTGATCAAGGAAGGGCTCTACGAGGACTTCGAGCGTCAGGAGCAGCTCCTGAAGCTCTCGCGCTTCCGCTCGACCGCCTCGGGCGACGGCTGGCGTTCGCTCAAGGACTATGTCGAGGGCCTCAAGGAGAACCAGACCGCGATCTACTA
This sequence comes from Chenggangzhangella methanolivorans, assembly GCF_042648545.1. Classification (NCBI taxonomy): domain Bacteria; kingdom Pseudomonadati; phylum Pseudomonadota; class Alphaproteobacteria; order Hyphomicrobiales; family Methylopilaceae; genus Chenggangzhangella; species Chenggangzhangella methanolivorans. Next base: position 420,033 of record NZ_JBHRXS010000006.1, on the reverse strand, counting down.
TCTCGCGGGCGGCAATCTCGACCAGCTCAAGGCCTCTCCGCATCTCGAGGGCTTCCGCGCCCGCGGGATCGAGGTGCTGCTGCTGTCCGACCCCGTCGACAGCTTCTGGGTGACCAATGCGCAAGGCTTCGAAGGAAAGCCGTTCAAGTCCGCGAGCCAGGGCGCGGCCGACCTCTCGGCCTTCCCGAAGTCCGAGAGCGAGACCGCCGAGACGCCGGAAGCGAGCGAAGCCGTCGCGGGGCTGATCGCCTACGCCAAGGAGACGCTCGGCGACACGGTCTCGGACGTGCGCGCCTCCGACCGCCTGACCTCGAGCGCCGTCTGCCTCGTCGCGCCCGACCACGGCCTCGACCGTCAGCTCGAAAAGATCCTTGCGGCGTCGGGCCAGGGATCGGCCTCCAAGCCCGTGCTCGAGATCAACCCGACCCACGCGCTGGTGACGGCGCTTGCGGCCAAGGGCGAGGCCGAAGCGGGGCTGCGCGAGGACGCCGTGCATCTCCTCTTCGACGAGGCCAAGATCCTGGACGGCGAACGGCCCGCCGATCCGCGCGCGTTCTCGGAACGGCTCGCCCGCGTGCTCGGCCGCGCGCTCGGCTGAAGAGGCGCTTGTCCCGGCCTTTGAGCCGGGACCCAGAACCGACGCGGCATCGGGTCATAGGCGGCTCGGTCGAGTTTTTCCTCGAACGTCTCGGCTTTGGGTCCCGGCTCAAGGCCGGGACAAGAGGGCGGCGCGCTCTATCATGAGTCCGCGATGAGCCTCCTCCGCGTCCCCTCCCCGCATCCCGCATGACGCTTCCCCAAGCGCTCTCCTTCGGGATCATCGCGCTGATGATGGCGGCCTTCGTCTGGGGCCGCGTCCGCTACGACCTCGTCGCGTGCGGAGCGCTACTCGCGGCCGTCGTCGTCGGGGTCGTGAAGCCCGCAGACGCGTTTTCCGGCTTCGCCGACGACATCGTCGTCATCGTCGCCTCCGCGCTCGTGGTCAGCGGCGCGATCGCGCGGTCGGGCGTCATGGAGGCCGCGATCCAGCGCTTCGCGCCGAACCTGTCGGAGCCGCGCCTCCAGCTGCTCACGCTCGTGCTCATCGTCACCGTGCTGTCGGCCTTCGTGAAGAACGTCGGCGCGCTCGCGATCATGATGCCGATCGCGATCCAGATGGCGCGGCGCTCCTCGGTGTCGCCCTCTCTCTTCCTGATGCCGATGTCGTTCGGTTCGCTGCTCGGCGGGCTGATGACGCAGGTCGGCACATCGCCCAACGTCATCGTCAGTCGCGTGCGCGGCGAGATGACGGGCCAGCCCTTCACGATGTTCGACTTCACGCCTGTCGGCGCGGCGCTCGCGCTCGTCGGCGTCGTGTTCCTCGTCTTCTGCTATCGCCTGCTGCCCGAACGCCAGAGCGGCGAGGCCGATCTCGAAGAGGCGATCGAGATCAAGAACTACACAACCGAGGCGCGCGTCACGAAGGACAGCCCCTTCGTGGACAAGACCGTGAAGGAGCTCGAGGCGCTGGCCGAGGGCGAGGCCATGGTGACGGCGATCGTCGGCGCCTCGGGCCGGCGGCGCACCCCCTTCCCGGCCGCGACGCTCGCGGTCTCCGACGTGCTGATGCTGGAAGGAGACCCGCAGGCGCTCGACCGCATCGTGAGCCAAGGCAAGCTCAGGCTCACCAGCGACAAGGGCGACAGCGACGCCAAGATCGAGCTCGGCGCCGTCGAGGCGATCGTAGGGCCGAACTCCGGCCTGGCCGGCATGACGGCGCAGCGGCTTTCGCTCGCCCGCCGCACCGGCATGACGCTGCTCGCGGTCTCGCGCCGCGGCAAGCGGTTCAGGGAGCGGCTGCACGAAATCACCATCGCGGAAGGCGACGTCAGCCTGCTGCAGGGCGACCGCAACCGCCTGCCGGAGCTGCTGCGCGACTGGGACTGCCTGCCGCTCGCCGAGCGCGCGCTCAATCTCGGCGTCACCCGCCAGCGCCTCGCGCCCGTCGCGATCCTCGCCGCGGCGATGATCGCCACCGCCACGGGTCTCGCGCCGGTGCCGGTCGCGTTCTTCTCCGCAGCCGTCCTGATGGCGCTCTCCGGCGCGCTGCCGGCGCGCGACGTCTACCACCAGCTCGACGCGCCGATCCTCGTGATGCTGGCCGCGCTCATCCCGGTCGCCGACAGCGTGCAGCAGACCGGCGGCGCCGACCTCATCGCCCATGGCCTGTCGCAGCTCGCCCAGCAGCTGCCGCCCTGGGGCGCGCTCGCGCTCATCATGGCGGCCGCGATCGCGGTGACGCCCTTCCTCAACAACGCCGCGACCGTGCTCGTCATGGCCCCGATCGCCGCGAGCTTCGCCGCCTCGCTGAATTACAAGCCCGACGCCTTCCTGATGGCGGTCGCGATCGGGGCGGGCTGCGACTTCCTCACCCCGATCGGCCACCAGTGCAACACGCTGGTGATGGGCCCGGGCGGCTATCGCTACGGCGACTACGCCCGCCTCGGCGCGCCGCTTTCGATTATCGTACTGCTTGTCGCGACCCCGCTTCTGCTGTTGGTTTGGCCGCTGACGTGAGCCTACACACCCCGGAGACCCGCCGGTGACCGAAGCCCCTCTCCTCATGGAACGCCGCGGCGGCGTCGCGCTGATGACGCTGAACCGGCCGGACCGGATCAACGCCTTCACGCCCGAGCTGCTCGACGCCATCGGAGCCGCGCTCGACGAGGCCGTGGCCGACGCGAAGGTCCGCGCCGTCGTGTTCACAGGCGCCGGCCGCGGCTTCTGCTCGGGCCAGAACCTCGTCGCCTTCGCGAGCCTTCCGCCGGAAGAGCGCGACGTCGGCCGGATGCTCGAGCGCCATTACGAGCCGGTGATCGCCAAGATCCGCGCCTGTCCGCTGCCGATCGTCGCCGCGGTCAACGGGGTCGCGGCGGGGGCCGGCGCCAACTTCGCGCTGCTCGCCGACATCGTGGTGGCGGGGCGCTCGGCGGCCTTCGTCGAGGCGTTCGGCAAGATCGGCCTGATCCCGGACGTCGGCGGCGCCTGGACGCTGCCGCGCCTGGTCGGGACCGCGCGCGCCAAGGCGCTCTGCCTGCTCGGCGAGCCGCTGCCGGCCGAAACAGCGCGCGACTGGGGACTGATCTGGGCGGTTTTCGACGACGATCGGCTGGTCGAGGACGCGGTCGCGCTCGCCCAAAAGCTCGCGGCGGGCTCGGCGAGCGCGATCGCGCTGACCAAGCGCGCCTTCGCGGCCTCGGCCGAAAACACGTTTGAGGAACAGATCGCGCTGGAGCGTCGCCTTCAGGCGCAGGCCGGCGCGAGCCCCGATTGCGCCGAGGGCGTCGCGGCCTTCCGGGAGAAGCGCGCCCCCGTCTGGAGCGAGCGCTGACGGCGCCGCCGGAGGAACCCCAAGCGGTCCCCCGGCGCGCGTCTCAGTCCAACGTCAGTCGATGACGTAGAGCGCCAGGTCGTCGATCCGCACCGAAGTCACGGATCCAAGCGGCCGAGCGATGACTTTGACCGTGTGGTTTCCGACCGGCATCACCGCGCCGCCCGCCGTGGACGCGCTCACCCAGTAGGACCCGGTGTTCGTTCCCGGCGCGCAGAACGAATTGTCGCCGCTCGTCGGCGGCAGGGGCACGAAGGTCGACGTGCCTTCGTATCGAACGGCGATGTCGATATCGACATAGCTGTTGTTGCTGCCCGTCACGAGGCACTCGGCCGAGAAGTTGATGACGACCCAATTCTCCTTCTTGACCTTGAAGTTGGTCGAGAACGCGCCGTTCTGCTCGTTGATCGTCAGGTCCCGCGCGGTGGTGAACGTCTGGGCCACTGTGTTCGCGACGAACTTCAGGATGTCGGCCTGCGCAGGAACGACTGTGGCGAGCGCCAAACCAGAAACACAGACTACTGATAACAACCTCATGCTACCCTCCCGATCTTTGGTCGAATTAGAGTATTCACTTGATCATTAACTCAGACATGCTTTAACTATTCTCCTAGATCCGACTACCGTCAAGCTTTCATCATATATTGACTTGGTCACCGATGCTGACCTTCTGCACATGCATCTGATTGAGCGAGCGCTTTTCAGACGCGGCCAGCTCTGGCCGGCGGCCATGTTACGGACGTCATTGCGCCGCTCGACGTCGATCGTTCGCAGCACGTCGACAGGCGCCGCCTTGCTCCCGCCCGCTCCGGAGGCCTAAACGGTTCGGCCCGTCCGTCCCACGAGTGGAGCCGCCGTCATGCGCGCCGAGGATCCCCGCCCCGTCCGTCTGTCCGAGTATCGCCCCTCGGACTTCCTGATCGACGAGGTCCATCTCGACTTCCGCCTCGAGCCGTCGGCGACGCGCGTCACGGCGACGCTCAAGATGCGCCCGAACCCGCTCGGCGACGCCGGGGCGGCGCTCAAGCTCGACGGCGACGAGCTGAAGCTGGTGTCGGCGTCGATCGACGGAATGGCGCTCGGCGAAGGCGACCTCGACGTCTCGCCGGAGCGGCTCGTGATCGCCAATCCGCCCCGCGGGGCGTTCGAGCTCGAGATCGTCACCGAGATCGATCCTGCGGCCAACACCAAGCTGATGGGGCTCTACCGCTCCAACGCTTCCTATACGACGCAGTGCGAGGCCGAGGGCTTCCGGCGCATCACCTACTTCCTCGACCGCCCGGACGTGCTCGCGGTCTACACCACCCGCGTCGAGGGCCCGAAGGACGAGTGCCCCGTCCTGCTCTCGAACGGCGACCTCGTGGAGACGGGCGAGGCCGGCGAGGGCCGCCATTACGCGGTCTGGCATGACCCCTGGAAGAAGCCCTCCTACCTGTTCGCGCTCGTCGCGGGCGACCTCGGCGTGGTCGAGGATTCTTTCGTCACCATGGGCGGACGCGACGTCGCGCTGAAGGTGTTTGTCGAGCACGGCCGCGAGGATCAGGCGCTTCACGCCATGGAGGCGATCAAGGCCTCGATGAAATGGGACGAGGAGGCGTTCGGCCGCGAATACGACCTCGACGTCTTCATGGTCGTGGCCGTCTCGCACTTCAACATGGGCGCGATGGAGAACAAGGGTCTCAACGTCTTCAACGACAAATACGTGCTCGCCTCGCCCGAGACCGCCACCGACGGCGACTACGCCAACATCGAGGCGATCATCGCGCACGAATACTTCCACAACTGGACGGGCGACCGCATCACCTGCCGCGACTGGTTCCAGCTGTGCCTGAAGGAAGGGCTGACGGTCTTCCGCGACCAGGAGTTCACCTCCGACCGCCGCTCGCGGCCGGTGAAGCGCATCCAGGACGTCCGCAACCTGCGCGCGCTGCAGTTCGCCGAGGACGCCGGACCGCTCAGCCATCCGGTGCGGCCGCAAATCTACCACGAGATCAACAACTTCTACACGCCGACCGTCTACGAGAAGGGCGCGGAGGTCATCCGCATGCTCAAGACCTGGATCGGCGACGAGCATTTCAGGTCCGGCATGGACCTCTATTTCGAGCGCCATGACGGCGAGGCCTGCACCATCGAGCAGTTCGTCGCCTGCTTCGGCGAGGTCTCGGGCCGCGACATGAGCGCGTGGATGCGCTGGTACGACCAGGCGGGCACGCCCGAAGTCGCCGCCACCTCGGCCTATGACGCCACCGCCAGAACGCTGACGCTGGAGCTGTCGCAAAAGACGCGCCCCACCCCGGGCCAGCCCACGAAGCTTCCCGTGGTGCTGCCGGTGACGATCGGCCTCGTCGGGCAGGACGGGCGCGACCTGCCGCTCAAGGTCGGCGGCAGGGAGGCCGGGCCTGTCTTCACCTTCGAGACCGACAGCAAAGCCATCGTGTTCGAAGATCTCGCGGAGCGGCCCGCGCTCTCGTTGTTCAGGAACTTCTCCGCGCCCGTCAAACTTTCAAGCGACATCTCGAACGACGACCTGCTGTTCCTCGCCGGCCACGACTCCGATCCGTTCAACCGCTGGCAATCGCTGCAGACTGTGGCGCTGCGTCACCTGGTGGAGGCGACGGCGGCGGCGCGGGACGGTCGCGCGCTCACTCCCGATCCCCGGATCGTCGAGGCCGTCGGCCGCGCATTCGATCCGCACGAGACCGACTACGCCTATGCGGCGCAGGTCGCGAGCCTTCCGAGCGAGGGCGACGTCGCGCGCGAGATCGGCGAGAACGTCGATCCGGACGCGATCCACGCCGCGCGCCTCGGCCTGAAGCGCGCGCTCCACGACGGGCTCTCGGGCGCGCTCGCCGGGGCGATCGAACGGCTCGCCGAGACCGGCCCCTACGCGCCCGACCCGGTCTCCGCCGGCCGTCGCGCGCTCAAGGTCGCGGCGCTCGATCTCCTGGCCGCCGACGGCGCGCGCGCAGGCGTCGAGGCCGCCCGCAATCTGTACTCTTCCGCCGGCAACATGACCGACCGCGTGATGGCCATGCAGGTGCTGTCGCTCTCCGCGACCCCCGAACGCGACGAGACGCTGGCCGAGTTCGCCGCGACCTACGGGACCAACCCGCTGCTCGTCGACAAGTGGTTCCTGATCCAGGCGTCCGCGCCGCTTCCCGACACGCTGTCGCGGGTCGAGGCGCTGATGGCCTCGCCCGCCTTCGACATCAAGAACCCGAACCGCGTGCGCTCGCTCATCGGCGCCTTTGGAGCCGGCAACCCGACCCAGTTCAACCGCGCCGACGGACGAGGCTACGACTTCGTCGCGGGCGTGGCCGCCGAGCTCAACTCGACCAACCCGCAGGTCGCCGCGCGGCTCCTCGGCGCGTTCCGCACCTGGCGCGCGCTCGAGCCCGAACGCCGGGCCAAGGCGGAGGCCGCGTTGCGCCGCCTCGCAGAGCTGCCGAGGCTCTCGCCGGACGTCGCCGACATCGTGCGCCGGGCGCTCGCCGCGGCCTGATACGGGTTCTTCCGTACAAGGCCGCCAAGTGATTCATCCGACTCGTCTTTTTGGCGACACCACGAGAAGTAATTAACGGACGTTTAATTCCCGCTGGACAGAGACCCTGCGTATTGATTCTAATACTGAAGTCGATTCGACGAGCGGGGTTCGCGAATCGACTTAAGGTCTCTTTCGGGTCGGAAGGAACTGCGATGGCGCGCGCCACCGTGGCGGGACTATTCGTGCGTCGTCGCGAAATGCGAGACCAGACGACGGCGTGGTTCGCCCCCGCCCATCGCCGCATCCTCGCCGCCGAGCCCGTGCTGAGGCGCCTCGTCCCGGCGCTCATCGTGCTGTTCCTCATCACCCTCGCAGGCGTCGTCGCGATCCAGACGATAGACGCCCGCAACCAGACGCTCGAGGCCGCGGCCGACGATCTCGGCGCGCTCGCGGCGATCGCGGCCTACGAGGCCCCCCGCGTCAGCAAGCATCAGGACGCCCGCGACTTCGGCGAGGCGCTCGTCGCCGCCCTGCCACGCAACGCCGCCGAACGCGGCCGCAAGCTCTACCTCGCCGACGAGACCGGCCGCGTCGTCGCGGTCGCCGGCGCCCCCGAAGGCCAGCCGCCCGCCGACCTCGTCACCCTGCTCGGACCCGCGCAGCCGCTCACCACCTTCGGCGAGCGCGCCGGCGTCATGAAGCTCACCCTGCCCGACGGCGCGGCGGCGCTCGCCACCGTGCGGAACCTGACCGGCCGGCCCGGCCAGATCGCCGTGGTGCAGGGCGTCGACGACGCGCTGGCGGCCTGGCGGGCGCAGACGCGCTCGACCGTCACGGTCTACGCCTCCACCGGCTTCGTGCTGGCTCTGCTCGGCTTCGCGTTCCACTGGCAATCGAGCCGCACGCGCCGCGTCGACGACGTCTACGAGCGCGTTCAGGTCCGCAACGAAACGGCGCTCTCGCGCGGCCATTGCGGCCTGTTCGACTGGGACGTGGCGCGCGGGCGCATCTTCTGGTCGCGCTCGCTGTTCGAGATGCTGGGTTATCCGCCACGCGACGAGCTGGTGTCGTTCGGCGAGTTCAACGCCATCGCCCACGCCGACGACATCGACCTCTACGGCCTCGCCGACGAGATCGTCTGCGGGCGCGCCGTCAACATCGACCGCGTGTTCCGCGCCCGCAACGCCGACGGCGAATGGAAGTGGCTGCGCGCCCGCGCCGAGGTGGTTCGCGACCGTCAGGACGACGGGCTGCGCCTCATCGGCATCTGCGTCGACGTCACCGAGCACCGCACGCTCGCCGAACGCACCGCGACCGCCGACATGCGCCTGCGCGACGCCATCGAGACCATCTCCGAGGCCTTCGTGCTGTGGGACGCCGGCAACCGGCTCGTGACCTGCAATTCGAAGTTCCAGCAGCTCTACGAGCTCGGCGACGAGTCCGTGACGCCCGGCGCGGCGCGGGCCGACATCATCGCGGCGGGCCGCCAGCCGGTCATCGTCAACTCCGTGCGCCCCGACGGGCGCGTCGAGGACGGCGCCCGGTCGTTCGAGGCCCAGATCGAGGACGGCCGCTGGCTGCGCATCAACGAGCGCCGCACCAAGGACGGCGGCTTCGTGTCGGTCGGCACCGACATCACCTCGCTGAAGCGTCAGGAAGAACGCCTGATGGACAGCGAGAAGGCCCTGATGGCCAATGTCGCGGACCTGCGGAAGTCGCGCCAGACGCTCGAGGTCCAGGCCCAGCAGCTCGCCGACCTCGCCGAGAAATACGCCGAGCAGAAGAGCGAGGCCGAGCTCGCCTCGAAGGCGAAGTCCGACTTCCTCGCCAACATCTCCCACGAGCTCCGCACGCCGCTGAACGCGATCCTGGGCTTCTCCGAGATCATGGTGTCGGGCCTGTTCGGCCCGCTCGGCTCTGAGAAATACGCCGAATACGCCGGCGACATTCGCGAGAGCGGCCAGTATCTGCTCGACGTCATCTCCGACATTCTCGACATGTCGAAGATCGAGGCCGGCCGCTTCATGATCGCCCGCGAGACGGTCGACATCGACAAGGTGGTGATGGACGCCATGCGCGTCATCACGCCGAAGGCCGAGGAGAAGTCGATCGCGCTGCGCGCCGAGGCCGCCTGCGGCGTGACCGTGGAGGTCGACCGTCGCGCGCTGAAGCAGATCCTGCTGAACCTTCTCTCCAACGCCGTGAAGTTCACGCCGGCGGGCGGGCGCGTGACGATCCGCACCCGCTCGGTCGGCGACGCCATGAACCTCTATATCGAGGACACCGGGATCGGCATCTCGAAGGACGCCATCGAGAAGCTTGGACGACCCTTCGAGCAGGTCGAGAACCAGTTCTCGAAGAGCCACAAGGGGTCGGGCCTCGGCCTCGCCATCGCGCGCTCGCTCGCAGAACTGCATGGCGGATCGATGCGCATCCGCTCGACCGTCGGGGTCGGCACCGTGGTGCTGATCCGCCTTCCGGCGCGGGCCGACGTCACGCTCGGCGCGGAAGAGAAGATCGCGTAAGGCGGCCTCAGCTCTCCTGCGGAAAATCGGCGGCCCAATCCATGCCTGCGCGATGGACGCGCAAGATGGTGACGCGGTCGGGCTCCACGCGAAACAGCACCGTCGCCTGCCGTCGAAACCCCACCGCCCGAATGTGACGGTCGCCATAGATGCGAAGCCGTCTGCCGCGCTCAGGCGCCGTCGCCAGGTTGAGGCAGAAGCGCTCGATCTTGCTTATGAAGCTCGACGCGTTCTGGCGTGATCCTGCATCCGCGATCCATCTATGGATGCTGTAGAGATCGCTGGCTGCTTCTGGCGAGATCTCGACTCGCCGCGGCGTCATGCGTCTTGATCGAACCGCGCGGCGTGACGCGCACGAAGCTCGGCGAAGACGTCTTCGGCAGGAATCGCGCGGGACGGATCGGCTTCGAGCGCTTCGATCACCGGCGTCACTTCGCGCGCCAGCCACTCTGCGAGCTCGCCCTCGCGCGTCCGCAATGCGTCGAGACCGGCGCGAATGACCTCGCCCTCGTTCTGGTAAACGCCGGAAGCGACAAGGCCGTCGACGAACGCGGCCTGATCTTCCGACAGCGCGACCGTGCGAGGATCGTCCATCACTTGCTCCTCAGTCCAGCTGGAACAGTATGGGTCTTCGGGGACGACGCCGCCACCGTCAATCAACCGAGCGCCTTCGTCACCCGCTCGAACGCCTTCCTCGCCGCCTTCTGCTCGTCGACGAGCCGGGCCGTCAGCGTCTTGAAGTCCGGCGCCGCGCCGACGCGCGCCAGGAACTGCTTCAGGCCCTCGCCCGCCTCGTCGGGATCGAACGGCCCCTCGAGCGCGAGCCGCAGCGCCTGGGTGAGGTCGAGCTGGAGCCGCGCGGCGCTTTTCAACGCGTCCCAGTCGGCTTCCTCGAGCACCTTCTGCTCGCGCGAGCGATCGAGCGCCGGCGCGGTCACGGTGTAGAGGACGCCGGGCTTGTCGTGCGCATAAGCGAGCTGCAGCGCCTGCGCCACGAATTCGATGTCCACCAGCCCGCCCGGCGCATGCTTCAGGTTCCAGGGGCCGCCGCCGCCCTTCTCCTTGTCGAGCAGCGCGCGCATCGCGCGCACGTCCTTGGAGACCTGCTTGCGGTCGCGCTTGATGGTCAGCGCCTTGCCGATCGCCCGGCCGACCGTGCGGCGGAAGGCGAGCGGCCCGGCCACCACGCGGGCGCGCGAGAGCGCCATGTGCTCCCAGGTCTCCGCCTCGTCCTTCTGGTAGCTCTCGAACGCCTTCAGGCGCGTCGCCAGCGGGCCGGCGCGGCCAGAGGGGCGCAGCCGGAAGTCGACCTCGTAGAGCACGCCCTCGGCGGTCGGCGCGGACAGGGCCGCGACCAGCCGCTGGGTGAGCCGGGCGAAGAACTGCGCGGGCGCGATCGGGCGGTCGCCGCCGGTCTCGAGCGCGCCGTCCGGATGCTCGTAGAGAAGGATCAGGTCGAGATCGGAGGCGGCCGTCATCTCCTCGCCGCCGAGCTTGCCGAGCGCCACCACCGCGGCGGCCCCGCCCTTCACCCTCCCGTGGACGCGGGCGAGCTCGGCCTCCACGCGGTCGAACAGGGCGCCGACCAGGACGTCGGCGACGCGCGCATAGGCGAAGCCGGCCTGATCGGCCGCGACTGTGCCGGACGCCACGCGCAGGCCGATGAGCGTGTTGAGCTCCTGGCCCACGATGCGGGCGCGGTCGAGCATGTCCTCATAGGAAATCGCCTCGCCGAGCGCCTGCTCCACCCTCGTGGCGACCTCCTCGCGGCTCGGCAGGTGGCCGAAGAAGGCCGGGTCGAGCAGCGCGTCGAGCACCCGCGGGCGTCGGGCGAGCGTTTCGGCGAGGCGCGGCGCGGCGCCCAGCACGACGGCGAGAAGGTTCAGGATCTCGGGATGGGCGCGCATCAGCGCGAGCAGCGCCACGCCGCCGGTCGTGCGTTCCAGCACCTTGTCGAGGCCGTTGATCGCCGCGTCCGGCCGGCCGGACCGCCCGAACGTCTCGAGCAGCGTCGGGGTGAGCTCCGTCAGGAGCTCGCGCGCACGGCCGCTGTGCATCGAGGGGTAGCGGCCATGATGCCAGCCGCGCACGGTAGCTGCGACCGAGGCCGGCTCGGCGTAGCCGAGGCCCGCGATCGTCTTCAGCGTGTCGGGATCGTCCTCCTTGCCGGTGAAGACGAGGCTGCCGATCTCGGAGGCGAGCCCCGGCGCATCCTCGAACAAGCGCGCATAGTGCCGCTGCACCGTCTTCAGCCGCCGCGTCAGCGCCTTGGCGAAGGCGTCGCGACTTTCATAGCCGGCGAAATGAGCGAAGCGCAGCAGGGCCTCGTCTGCGTCCGGAAGCGTATGGGTCTGGGCGTCCTCCACCATCTGGAGGCGATGCTCGAGCCCGCGCAGGAACCAGTAGGCCTCGGTCAGCTCGTCGCGGGCCTTGGCGTCGATCCATCCGGCGTCGGCGAGATCCGCGAGGGTCTCCACAGTGGCGCGCGATCTTAAGGCCGGATTTCGGCCGCCGGCCACAAGCTGCTGGGTCTGCACGAAGAACTCGATCTCGCGAATGCCCCCGCGGCCGAGCTTGAGATTGTGGCCCTCGACCGCGATCGCGCCGTGGCCCTTGTGGGCGTGGATCTGGCGCTTCATCGCGTGGATGTCGGCGATGGCCGCATGGTCGAGCGAGCGCCGCCAGACGAAGGGGCGGAGCTCGGCGAGAAACGCCTCGCCCGCCGCCGCGTCGCCCGCCACCACGCGCGCCTTGATCATGGCCGCGCGCTCCCAGTTCTGGCCGACGCTCTCGTAATAGGACAGCGCGGCGTCCCGCGAGATCGCGACGGGAGTGGAGCCCGGATCCGGCCGCAGTCTAAGGTCGACGCGCGCCACATAGCCGTCGGCGGTGCGCTCCTGCAGGAGCTTGGCCATGGTCTGGGCGACGCGCACGAAGAGGGTGGTGGGCTCCTCGCCCTCCGCCGCCTGGATCACCTCGGCGTCGTAGAACACGATGAGGTCGACGTCGGAGGAATAATTGAGCTCCGCCGCGCCGAGCTTGCCCATGCCGAGCACGAACAGGCCCGAGCCCGTCTCGGGATTTTCCGGATCGCGCAACCTCAGCCGCCCGGCCTCATGCGCGTCGGCGAGCGCCGATCGGGTCGCCGCGCGGATCGCGGCTTCCGCGACTTGCGAGATCGCCGCCACCACGCGGGCCGCCTCCCACACGCCGCCGATGTCCGCGAGCGCGATCAGAAGCGCCGCCTCGGCGCGGCCCCGGCGCAACATGGCCCCGAGCTCGGAACGGTCCTCGGCCGCCGCCGCCTCGGCCATGCCGGCGACGATCTCGTCGAGCCGCTCCTCGGGCGGGCGCGAAAGCAGATGGGCGGCGCGCGCGGGATCGCGGTTGATCAGCCCCCAGAGGAACGGCGAGCCGTCCGCGACGCCCTCGAGCAGGGCCCGCACGGGCTCAAGCGCGACAAGGGGCGCGAGCTCCCCGCCCTCGTCCTCGTCGAGCAGCCCATCCAGCCTTTCGCGCGCGTCTCGGCGATGCTCGACCACCGGGGCCGCGACCAACCGCGAGGCGAGCGCATCCTCGTCCAGCCGGGCCTGGGTCTTTTTTCGCGCCGACGATCTCGCCGCCATCGTTCGCTCCTCCCTGGCCGGAAGGGTTGTGCGATGGATGTGGCGCGCGCAAGACGGCGTTCGGAGGGGTTCAACTGGAAGCGAACCGCGACATGAGTCGCCTCCCTTCCCTGGGACAGGGGAGGGTAAGGGCGGGGTGGGCTTCAGGATTGAGCTTTACGCTCCAAGTCCCTACCCGACCCTTCGCTACCGCTCAGGGCCACCCTCCCCGCCGCCGCGGCGCAGGGAGATCAGCGGCCTCTTCGGCTCACGCAGCCAATTGGAAACCGTCAAATCCCAGCGTCGTAGAACACCTGGTCCATCGACTGGGCGGGCTCCGCGCAGGGGCTCGCGCCGACGATGCGCGCGGGGATGCCCGCTACGGTGACGTTCGGCGGCACGTCGCGCAGCACCACGGAGTTCGCGGCGACGCGCGAGCAATGGCCGATCTCGATGTTGCCGAGGATCGACGCGCCCGCGCCGATCAGCACGCCGTTGCGGATCTTCGGATGGCGGTCCTGGTCGGACTTGCCGGTGCCGCCGAGCGTCACGCCATGGAGCAGCGAGACGTTGTCGCCGACGACCGCGGTCTCGCCGATCACGACGCCGGTGGCGTGGTCGAAGAACACGCCCTTGCCGAATGGCGCGGCCGGATGGACGTCGACCTGGAACACGTTGGAGGCGCGGCTCTGGATGTAGAGCGCGAAGTCGCGCCGGCCCTGCTTCCAGAGCCAATGGGCGAGGCGATGGGCCTGGATGGCGTGAAAGCCCTTGAAGTGCAGCAGCGGCTCGATCGCCCGGTGCGCGGCGGCGTCGCGTTCGACGACCGCGTTGAGATCGGCGCGGATCGCCTGCCCGATCTCGGGATCGCTCTCGGTCGCCTCCTCGAAGGCCTGCCAGATCAAGGCGCGCGGCACGTCGACGTGGTCGAGCCGCGCGGCGAAACGCGAACCGACGGCGCGCTCGAGCCGATCGTGGTTCAGCACCGTGGAGGTGATGAAGCCGCCGAGCTCCGGCTCGCGCCGGATGACGTCCTCGGCCTCGGCGCGGATGCGCGCCCAGACCGGGTCCAGCGTCTTCAGGTTCTGATTGTCGATGCGCGCAAGCTTCGCCATGGCGCCCGCTCTTTCATTCGAGAGGATGGCCTCCAGAGAGGACGGGAGACCCATAGCATATGCCGCTCGCTTCCCCAGAGAGAAGATCAAGCCGGCCTGAAGGGAGGATTAAGGTCGCGCCGCGAGGAACGACAAGACCCCGTCCTTGTAAACCTTGTCGCCCACTGCGCGATTGTGGTCGCGCCGCGGGATCGGCAAGGCCTCGGCGTTGGGGATAAGCGCCACAAGCGCGTCGAGATCGCCCGACACTTCGTCCTCGGTCCCCACCGCGACGAGCGTCGGAACGGCGATCTTCTGGAGCATCTTCTCGTCGACCAGCGAGCGCTGCATGCGCATGCAGGCCGAGAGCGCCTTGCGGTCCGAGCCCGTCGCCTCGGCGAAGCGGCGGAACATCTTGGCCATCGGGTTCACGACGTCGTCGACCGAGGGCGCGATGAGACCCTCGGCGATCGCGTCGGCGTTGGGCGCGCCGCGCAGGAGCCCCTCGCCCATGCCGCCGAGGATCGCCGAGCGCAGGCGCTCGCCGTTGTTGATCGCCATCAGCGCGGTGATGCGCGCGCCCATCGAGTAGCCCATGACGTCCGCGCGCCCGATCTCGAGATGGTCGAGCAGCGCGAGCGCGTCGCCGGCCATGAGATCCGCGCCGTAGAACGCCGGATCATAGAGCTTTTCGCTCGCGCCGTGACCGCGGTTGTCGATCGCGATGACTCGGCGGCCGTCCTTCTTCAGCGCGTCGAACCAGCCGGGACCGACCCAGTTGACGTCGATCGAGGAGGCGAAGCCGTGGATCAGCAGGATCGGGTCGCCGGCGCCTTCGTCGCGGAACGCGATCTCGATTCCGTCATGGTGGAAACTCGGCATGGGCGCTCCCTCGAAGTCGCGAAGGTCTATAGCGAGGGCGAGGCGGCTGCGGAAGGTTTGGCATGCAAGGCAGGGCTGCGGAGACGAACGGCGTGCTTCGAGACGCGGCCTCCCGGCCGCTCCTCAGCATGAGGACCGATTGAGCTCTGGAAACCGCCAGCCTCCCTCATGCTGAGGAGCCGTCGAAGACGGCGTCTCGAAGCACGCAGTTCGTCTCCGCTTGCCGCCCTCCCCCAGTTTTCGTAAGCCTCGCGGAACGCATCGAAGGAGCCGCCATGGCCGATCACGCGATCCCGCATTTCGCCAACGACGCGGGCGTTTCCGTCATCCACATCGGGGCGCACGAGTTCATGTGCGTGGGCGCGAACCCGCCCTTCGACCACCCGCATGTCTTCCTCGACATGGGCGGCGACCACGAGATCGTCTGCCCCTACTGCTCGACGCTCTACAAGTTCGACGGCAAGCTGCACGCCGACCAGTCCGAGCCGGCCGGCTGCCTGATGCGCCCGCCCGCCGAGGCCTGAGGCCGATGCAAGGCCCCGCGCTGATCGCAGGCGGGGGAATCGCAGGGTTGACGCTCGCGCTTGCGCTCGCGCGCCGGGGCGTGACGTCAAGACTGTTCGAACGCGCGCCCGTCCTTGAAGAGGCCGGCGCCGGCGTTCAGCTTTCGCCCAACGCCGGCCGCGTGCTGGAGGGGCTTGGCCTAGGAGCGGCGCTCGACGCGGTCGCGACGCGGCCCGAGGGTGTCTCGATCTGCGACGCCCTCACAGGAAGCCGGCTGAAGCGCGTGACGCTCGGAGCGAGCGCCGAACGCCGCTGGGGAGCGCCTTACCGAGTCGTCCACCGCGCGGACCTTCAAGCGGCGCTCGCCGAAGCCGTCGCGGCCGCGGGCATGACCGAGATCTTGCTCGGGACCGAGATCCGCGCCGTCGAGGAGACGGCGAGCGGCGTCGCGATCGAGACCGTGACGGACAAGGGCTCGGAACCGGTCGAAGGCGCATGGCTCGCGGGTTGCGACGGGCTGCGCTCCGTCGTGCGCCGCGCGGTAAAACTGCCGACTGCGGTCGCAGGCGCCGGCCTCAAGGCCTGGCGCGCCGTGCTGCCCGCGAGCGCCGTCCCGAGCGCCTTCGACATGCGCGAGGTGACCGTGTGGCTCGGGCCCAAGGCGCATCTCGTTCTCTATCCGGTGCGCAAGGGTCGCGAGGCCAATGTCGTGATCATCGGCGACGACCGCGTGGCCGGCCCCGCAGACGTCGCCGAGCGCTGGGCGGCGCCCGCCCGCGAGCTGATCGCCGCGACCCCGACCTGGACGCCCTGGACGCTGCACGACCGCTCGCCCGACGCGCGCCTGAAGCGCGGCCGCATCGCGCTGCTCGGCGACGCCGCCCACGCCGCCCTGCCCTCGCTCGCGCAGGGCGCGGCCTTCGCGATCGAGGACGCCGTCGTTCTGGCGCGCCTGGTCGCCGAAGGCGGGCCGGCCCCGTTCGACGCCTATCAGGAGGCGCGGCTCATGCGGGTGGCGAAACTCCAGATGAATTCCCGCCGCCAGATCCGCATCGACCATCTGTCGGGCGCTGCTGCGGCGGCGAGGAACGCGGCGCTCAGGCTCGCGCCCGAAGCCGCGCTCATCCGCGGGCTCGACTGGATCTATGGCTGGCGGGACGTCCCCTTGTCCCGGACTTGATCCGGGACCCAGAACCGACGCCAATTGGTGTCAGTTGCGGGACGCTTTCAATAGGTCCTGAACCGTCTCGGTTCTGGGTCCCGGATCAAGTCCGGGACAAGAGAAAGGCGTCATCCCGGCCGCAGCGAAGCAAGGAGTCGGGATCGTGTTCAGAATGGAGCTCTTTCCGGAGAACGATCCCGGATCGGCCCTCGGCCGTCCGGGATGACGCTCCAGCCCGTCAGCCGTGAAGCTTCTTGGCGATCTCGGCCACGTGCTTGCCCTGGAAGCGGGCGCCCGCGAGTTCGTTCTCGCTCGGCTGGCGGGAGCCGTCGCCCTTGGCGAGCGTGCTCGCGCCATAGGGCGAGCCGCCGGTGATCTCGTCCATGTTCATCTGGCCGGCGAAGGCGTAAGGCAGGCCCACCACCACCATGCCGTGATGCATCAGCGTCGGGATGAAGCCGAGGATCGTCGACTCCTGGCCGCCGTGCTGGGTCGCGGTCGAGGTGAAGACCGAGCCGACCTTGCCCACCAGCTTGCCGGCGAACCAAAGGCCGCCGGTCTGGTCGATGAAGGAGCGCATCTGCGAGGCGACCGTGCCGAAGCGGGTCGGCGCGCCGAAGATGATGGCGTCATAGTCGGGAAGTTCGTCCACGGTCGCGACCGGCGCGGCCTGGTCGAGCTTGAAATGGGCGTTGCGCGCGATCTCCTCGGATACGGTCTCCGGCACGCGCTTCACCACGACCTCGGCGCCCGCCTCCCTGACGCCTTCGGCGACGGCGTTCGCCATCGTCTCGATATGTCCGTAGGTCGAGTAGTAGAGCACCAGCACCTTGGCCATCGCATGCCTCCTGAAGCGTGAGGCCGGACGGCCCCGTGTTGCGCTGCGGCGAACCTGTGCGCATGTCCGCCGCGCGGCAAGTCGATGGCCGAGATCGTTCGATTGCGAAAATGCATGACCGTGATCGATCACAGCTGCAGCATCGCACTCGGCTGGCGATGACGCGGACGGTCGAAGGGGCGCCCGACGAGCTTCGAGGCGGCCTCGGGCGTCGCGACTTGACGGCGCGCCGCGGAGGCCGTCGTGGATATCGGGTCTTCGGCCGGGCGTCGCGTCAGGCGAACGGCGTCGCAGGGAGCCAGGGGCATGGAGACCTTCGAGTGGATCATCGCGCTGCTGTTCGGCGCGGCGCTGCTGTCGACCCTCGCGCGGCGGCTCAATGCGCCCTACCCGACGTTCCTGGCGATCGGCGGCGCGGCGCTCGCTTTCGTCCCGAACTCGCCCGAATGGACGCTCGACCCGCATCTGGCGCTCACATTGTTCGTCGCGCCGGTGCTGGTCGACGCCGCCTATGACGCCTCGCTGCGCGACCTCCGGGACAATTGGGCGCCGGTCGCAGGCCTCGTCATCGCCGCAGTCGTGGCGACCACGGCCGCCGTCGCGGTTCTGGTGAAGCTCATCCTTCCCGACATGCCCTGGCCGGTCGCGATCGCGCTCGGGGCCGTGGTCGCGCCGCCCGACGCTGCGGCCGCGAGCGCCATCATCCGGCAGATCGGGCTGCCCCATCGCATCGTGAAGATCCTCGAGGGCGAGAGCCTGCTGAACGACGCCAGCGCGCTGCTGATCTACCGGCTCGCGATTCTCGCGGCGGCCCAGGGCGACCTCACCGTCACCACGTTCGCGCCGATCTTCGCCCTGACCGTCTTCGGCAGCGTCGTGGCCGGATACGCCTTTGCGCGGCTCACGAGCCCGCTTGGCCGGACCGGCGACGCGCCGACCGCGATCATCATCCAGTTCGCCACGACGTTCGGGATCTGGATCCTGGCCGAGGCGGTCGGCCTGTCGGGCATCCTCACGCTGGTGGTCTACGCCATGACGGTCGCGCGCCTGCCGCGCTCGCCGCTGCCCGCGCGGATGCGCGTGCCCGTCTTCGCGGTCTGGGAGACCGCGGTGTTCGTGCTGAACGCCTTCGCCTTCGTGTTGATCGGCCTGCAGCTGCGGCCGATCTGGGAGCGCCTCGGCGATCTCGCCTACGACTATGCGCTGGTCGCCTTCGCGGTCCTCGTCGTGGTGATCTTCGCGCGCTTCGTCTGGGTGATGGCCTTCAACAAGGCGCTGCGCGTCAGGATCGACCGGCGCGGTTTCAATCCTCCCCGGCCGATGGCGCGCCCGACGCGCGCGGGCGCGGTGGTGATCTCCTGGGCCGGAATGCGCGGCATCGTCACGCTCGCGGCCGCCTTCGCGGTGCCGGAGACGCTCCAGGACGGATCGCCCTTCCCCTATCGCGACCTCATCCTGCTCACCGCCTTCGTGGTGACGCTCGGCACGCTCACGCTGCAGGGGCTGACGCTCAAGCCGTTGATCGTGAAGCTCGGCCTGTCGGACGACGATCCCGTTGGCCGGGAAACCAGGCTCGCGCGCGCGGAAGCCTATCGCGCGGCGCTTGCGGCGATCGAGGGCGACGACAGCCTCGCGGCGAAGCTCCTGCGCAAGGAGTACGGCGCGGCGATCGAGCTCAACGCCGGCTCCGAGCGCACCGAACTCGCCGACGCCCAGAACCATGCGCTCCGCCGCAAGGCGCTGAACGCCGCCCGCGAAAAAACGATCGAGCTCCGCCGCGCCTCAGTCATCGGCGACGACGCCTTCCACCTGATCGAGGAGGAGCTCGACTGGGCGGAGCTCGCCACGGGACGGTGATCAGGCCGGACGCATGTCTCATGCGGCGCCTGCGCATTTGACAGCGGCCTGCCGCGCCCCATGATTTCGCATCCGCAAAAAGTCCTATCCCGCGGATGTTTCCAAAGGAGCGCGCCCGCCGATGTCGAGCCGCATCGTCGCCGTCGAACCGTTCGATCTCGTGGTCTTCGGGGGGACGGGCGACCTCGCTCACCGCAAGCTCTTTCCATCGCTCTATCTGCGCGACCGGGACGGCCAGATCACCGATCCGAGCCGGATCATCGGCGTGTCGCGCTCGAAGCTCGACCGGAAGGCGTTCCGGGCCGAGGTGAAGACCGCGCTCGAGACCTTCGTGTCCGCGGACCTGCTCGAGAAGAAGAAGGTCTCGAAGTTCCTCGACCGGATCGACTTCGTGATGGTGGACGCCACCGGCGACGACGGCTGGGACGACCTCAAGAAGCTCATCGCCGACGGCCTCGACCGCGTGCGCGCCTTCTATCTCGCGACCTCGCCGAACCTCTTCGACGCCATCACCCACGGCCTCGCCAAGCACGAGTTGCTGACGCCCAAAACGCGCGTGGTGCTCGAGAAGCCGCTCGGCCGCGACCTCGCCTCGGCGGTCGAGATCAATTCGGCGGTCGCCGACGTGCTGCCCGAGAGCCAGATCTACCGGATCGACCACTATCTCGGGAAAGAGACCGTCCAGAACCTGATGGCGCTGCGCTTCGCCAACGTCTTGTTCGAGCCGGTGTGGGACTCCGCCCATGTCGACCACGTCCAGATCACGGTCGCGGAGAAAGTCGGCGTCGAGGGCCGCGGCGGCTATTACGACACGTCGGGCGCGCTGCGCGACATGATCCAGAACCACATGCTGCAGCTCCTCTGCCTCGTGGCCATGGAGCCGCCTTCGGCCATGGAGGCCGACGCGCTGCGCGACGAAAAGCTGAAGGTTCTTCGCGCGCTCAAGCCCATCGACGAGACCAACGTCCGTCAGTTCACGGTGCGCGGCCAGTACCGGGCGGGCGCGATCGACGGCAAGTCGGTGCCCGGCTACATCGACGAGCTTCCCGACCAGTCGTCGAGCCCGACCGAGACCTTCGTGGCGCTGAAGGCCGAGGTCGCGACATGGCGCTGGGCGGGCGTGCCGTTCTATCTGCGCACCGGCAAGCGCCTGCCCTCCCGCGTCTCCGAGATCGTCATCCAGTTCCGCGACGTGCCGCTGTCGATCTTCGGGGCGGCCGGCGGCTTCCTCGCGCCGAACCGCCTCGTCATCCGCCTTCAGCCGGACGAGGGCGTGAAGCTCTACCTGATGATCAAGGATCCGGGCCCCGGCGGAATGCGGTTCCGCGAGGTGCCGCTGAACCTCTCCTTCGCCGACACATTCAAGGGCCCGAACCCGGACGCCTATGAGCGCCTGCTGATGGACGTCATCCGCGGCAGCCAGGCGCTGTTCATGCGCCGCGACGAGGTCGAGGCGGCGTGGACCTGGGCCGACCCGATCCTCGAGGCGTGGTCGAGGCTCGGCCGCGTGCCCGACCCCTACACCGCCGGCACCTGGGGTCCCTCCACCGCGGTGGCGCTGATAGAGCGCGACGGCCGGACCTGGCATGAGGACGTCTCTTGAGCGCGCTCGCCGTCAATCTCCGAACGTTCCCCGACCGCGAGACGCTCGCGCAGGCGCTCGCCGACGAGGTCGCGGAGGCGCTTCGCGGCGCGATCGCCGACGGCGGCGGCGCGACGCTCGCGGTCTCGGGCGGCTCGACCCCGAAACTCTTCTTCCATGCGCTCTCGAAGGCCGAGCTCGACTGGGAGTCGGTGACGGTCACGCTCGTCGACGAGCGCTGGGTTCCGGATACGGAGGAGCGATCGAACGCGCGGCTCGTTCAGGAGCACCTGCTGCTCAACGAGGCGGCCCGCGCCGTTTTCGCGCCGCTCTACAACGGCGCTTCGGCGCCGGAAGGCGCGCTGCCGGAGGTCCAGGAGGCGATCTCGGGGCTCTCCGGCCCGCTCACCGTCGCGATCCTCGGCATGGGCGACGACGGCCACACCGCCTCGTTCTTCCCCAGCGGCGACCGGCTCGAAGATGCGATCGACCCCACGGGCAAGGCGCTTGTGATGTCGATGCGGGCGACCGCCGCCATCGAACCGCGCATCACTCTGACGCTTCCCGTGCTGCTCGCCGCCAAAAAGCTCGTGCTGCATGTCGAGGGCGAGAAGAAAAAGGACGTGCTCGACGAGGCGCTGTCGTCCGACGACGCGGCTAAGATGCCGATCCGGGCCGTGATCGCGAACGCCCGCGAGCCGCTCGAGACTGTGTGGGCGCCATGACGAAGGCTGCGGGCTGATGTCGCGCGAAGGCGGCTGCCTCTGCGGAGGCGTGACCTACCGGATCTCCGGCGACCTCAAGGCCCCGCTCGCCTGCCACTGCTCGCAATGCGCCCGCACGAGCGGCAATTACGCGGCGATGGCTGCCTGCCGGACCGACGAGCTGACGATCGCGGACGACGGGACGCTCTCCTGGTTCCAGTCCTCGCCGGAGGTCCGGCGCGGTTTCCGCGCGCGCTGCGGCGGCAACCTGTTCTGGCGGCAGGACCCAGGCGATGAGACCTATGTCACGGTCGGCACGCTGACGCCGCCGACTGGCCTGCGTCTTGCTGAGCACATATTCGTCGCGTCACGTTCCGACTTCTACGACATCGCCGACGGCCTTCCGCAAAAGCCGCAGTGGTGACCGACGACTGGCCGTCCTGACGGCCAGCTTTCCAGGAAAGGGCTTCATCATGAGCCTCGACGCCCGCATCGCAAACGTGACGAACGCGATCGTCGAGCGGTCGCGGAGCGGCCGCGCGCGCTATCTCGACGGCATCGCCAAGGCGGCCGCCGACGGCCCTTATCGCGCCGCGCTCTCCTGCGGCAACCTCGCCCACGGCTTCGCGGGCTGCGGCGGCCACGACAAGGCGCTGCTCAAGGGCCAGGCGGTCCCGAACATCGGCATCATCACCGCCTATAACGACATGCTCTCGGCTCATCAGCCCTATGAGGGTTATCCGGAGATCATCCGGCAGGCGGCGCGCGAGGCGGGCGCGGTGGCGCAGGTCGCGGGCGGCGTGCCGGCGATGTGCGACGGCGTCACGCAAGGCCGGCTCGGCATGGAGCTCAGCCTGTTCTCGCGCGACGTGATCGCGATGGCGGCGGCGATCGGGCTCAGCCACGACATGTTCGACGCCGCGCTTTACCTCGGCATCTGCGACAAGATCGTGCCCGGCCTCGTGATCGGCGCGCTAGCCTTCGGCCATCTGCCGGCGGTGTTCGTGCCGGCCGGCCCGATGCCGTCGGGCATCTCCAACGACGAGAAAGCGCGGGTGCGCGGCCTCTACGCCGAAGGCAAGGTCGGGCGCGCCGAGCTGCTGGAGTCCGAAAGCGCGAGCTACCATTCGCCCGGCACCTGCACGTTCTACGGCACCGCGAACTCCAACCAGATGCTGATGGAGATCATGGGCCTGCACCTGCCCGGCTCCAGCTTCGTGCCGCCCAACACGCCCCTGCGCGAGGCGCTCACGCGCGCGGCCGTCAGCCAGGCGCTCGCGATCACACGCTCGAGCAACGGCTACGCGCCGATCGGCCATGTGCTCGACGAGAAGGCCTTCGTGAACGGGATCGTGGGCCTCAACGCCACGGGCGGATCGACCAACCACGCCATCCATCTCGTCGCGATGGCTAAGGCGGCTGGAATCACCATCACCTGGGACGACTTCGATCAGCTCTCGGCCGCCACCCCCCTGCTCTGCCGCATCTATCCGAACGGCTCGGCGGACGTGAACCACTTCCACGCCGCCGGCGGGATGGCGTTCCTGATCCGCGAACTGCGCGGCCGCGGGCTGCTGCACGACGACGTGCTGACTGTGATGGGCTCCGGTCTCTCGGAGTACGAGAAGGAGCCGACGCTGGTCGGCGACGAGATCGTCTGGAGGCCGATCGAGGAGGCGTCCGGCGACGAAAGCGTGCTGCGGCCGATCGCGAGGCCCTTCCAGGAAGACGGCGGCCTCAGGCTGCTGGACGGCAATTTGGGCCGCGCGGTCATCAAGGTGTCGGCGGTCGACCGCGAGCGCTGGGTGATCGAGGCGCCGGCGCGGGTGTTCTCCAACCAGGACGACCTCGAGGCCGCCTTCCGCGCCGGAGAGCTGAACCGCGACGTGGTGGTGGTGGTGCGTTTCCAGGGCCCGAAAGCGAACGGCATGCCGGAGCTTCACCGGCTGACCCCCTCGCTCGCGGTGGTGCAGAAGCGCGGCCACAAGGTCGCGCTCGTCACCGACGGGCGCATGTCGGGCGCCTCCGGAAAGGTGCCGGCCGCGATCCATGTGACGCCCGAGGCCTGCGACGGCGGCCCGATCGGCCGCATACAGGACGGCGACGTCGTGCGCGTCGACGCCGAGGCCGGGACGCTTCAGGTGATGGTCGCGCCCGAGGAGCTCGCCTCGCGCGAACAGGCCGTGGAGGAGACCGAGCCGCAGTTCGGCATGGGCCGGAACCTCTTCGCAGGCTTCCGCGCGCTGGTCGGCTCCGCCGAGCACGGCGCGAGCGCGATCTGATCGTTCAACCGACCGAAGAGAGCGACGCGATCGCGTCGTTCCCCGGCTTGTCCGTAGACCCCGCCCCGGCTCACAGACCGCCGCGCCGCGGAGATCTGGATGCCCCGGACAAGCCGGGGCATGACGAAGCGCACTAAGATCCTATTTTGCCCGACGCCTGCTTTTCCGGAGACGTGAGCGATGCCCTCTCGCCGCGACGAGATCTTTGAGAGCCTCAGCGCGCATTGGCGCGAGATCGCCGATACGCCGGCCCGAAAGCTGTTCGCCGACGATCCGGAGCGGTTTCAGACGTTCTCGGTGACGCTCGACGACCTGCTGTTCGACTACTCGAAGACCCGCGTCACCAAGGAGACCGTCGCGCTGCTCTCGGAGCTCGCCCGCGCCTGCGGGGTGGAGGCGAGGCGCGACGCCATGTTCGCGGGCGAGAAGATCAACTCGACCGAAGAGCGCGCCGTCCTCCACACGGCGCTCCGCGCGCCTGCGGGCGCAAAGATCCTCGTCGACGGCAAGGACGTCATGCCGGAGGTTCTGGCCGAACGGGAGAAGGCGGCGGAGTTCGCGGAGGCCGTCCGCTCGGGCGAATTGAAAGGCGCGACCGGCGAACGCTTCACCGACGTCGTCAACATCGGCATCGGCGGCTCGGACCTTGGGCCGGCCATGGCCGCGATCGCGCTGAGCCCCTACGCGCAAAAGGGCCTCAAGGGGCACTTCGTCTCGAACGTCGACGGCGCGCACATCCACGACGTGCTCGCCGGCCTCGACCCGGCCCGCACGCTCGTTCTGGTGGCCTCAAAGACCTTCACGACGATGGAGACCATGGCGAACGCCCGCGCGGCCCGGAGCTGGCTGGTCGACGCGCTCGGCGAGGACGCCGTCGCGGCCCATTTCGCCGCCATCTCGACCAACGCCGAAGCCGTCGCCGCCTTCGGCATGGACAACCGCCGCATGTTCCAGTTCTGGGACTGGGTCGGCGGGCGCTATTCGCTCTGGTCGGTGATCGGGCTCTCGGTCGAGATCCTGATCGGCGCGGAAAACTTCCAGGCCTTCCTCGACGGCGCGCATGAGATCGACGCGCATTTTCGCGAGGCGCCGATCGACAGGAACATTCCCGTGCTGATGGGCCTCATCGGCGTGTGGCACCGCAACGTCTGCGGCTACGCCACCCACGCCGTGCTCCCTTACGACCAGCGCCTCGCGCGCTTCCCGGCCTATCTCCAGCAGCTCGACATGGAGTCGAACGGCAAGTCGGTGACGCTCGCCGGCGAGCCCGTGACGCTCGCGACCGGCCCGATGGTCTGGGGCGAGCCCGGCACTAACGGTCAGCACGCCTTCTACCAGCTGATGCATCAGGGCACGAACGTGATTCCGGCCGACATCCTCATGGCCGCGACGCCGCATGAGACGGTCGGCGACCAGCACGCGATGCTGCTCGCCAACGCCCTCGCCCAGGGCGAAGCCTTCATGCGCGGGCGCACCACGGCTGAGGCGGCCGAGATCCTGACCAAGGCCGGCAAATCCGCCGACGACGCCGCGACGCTCGCGCCCCACAAGACCTTTCCGGGCTCGCGCCCGACCTGCGCCATCGCCTATCGCATCCTCGATCCGAGGACGCTGGGGCGTCTCATCGCGCTCTACGAGCACAAGGTGTTCGTGCAAGGGACGATCTGGGCGATCAACTCATTCGACCAGTGGGGCGTCGAGCTCGGCAAGGAGCTCGCCAACCGCCTGATCCCGGTGGTGAAGGGCGAGGCCGGCGCGGACGGCCTCGACGGCTCGACCAAGGGGCTTGTGGAGCATCTGGCGAAGCTCCGGGCCGCCGAGTGAGTTCCGACCGCGCGGTCGAGCTCGCTTCGGGCCGCCTCGCCTTCCGGGCTGTCGAGGGCACGGGCATGCCCGTCCTCCTGCTCCACGGCAACTCGTCGTCCTCCGGAGCCTACGGGCGGCTCATCCCGCTGCTCGCCCAAGCGGGCCTCCCGGTCATCGCGCCGGACTTTCCGGGACATGGCGCGTCCGACGACGCGACCGAACCTGAGCGGACCTACAGCTTTCCGGGCTACGCCGCGGCGATCTGCGGGCTGCTCGACGCGATCGGGATCGAACGAGCGATCGCGATCGGCTGGTCTCTCGGGGGCCATGTCGCCATGGAGCTGCTCGCGACTGAGCCCCGCATCGCCGCGGCGCTCGTCACCGGCGCGCCGCCGATCCGACCATCGCTTGAGGCGCTCCAGAGCGCGTTCGCGGCCACGCCCGTCATGGGTCTGGCGGGCAAGGAGCAGTTTTCCGAGGCCGACGCCCGCGCCTATGCGGCCGCGATGCTCGACGGCGAAGAGCACCTTACGCCTCAGTCGGTCGAGACGGCGATTCGGACAGACGGCCGCGCCCGGCGGCTGATGATCGAAAACGGCGTCGCCGGACAGGGCGCGGACGAGACCGCCCTGCTCCGCTCCGGCCCGACGCGGCTCGCCATCGTCCAGGGCGACGCCGACGTGTTCCTGTCGATGGACTATCTCAAAGCCTTACCGGCCGACCACCTGTGGCGCGGCGCCATCCAGTGGCTAGGAGGGCTCGGGCACGCCCCGCACTGGAGTGCGCCCGAGCGTTTCGCGGCCCTCGCGCTCGCCTTCATCGACGAGATGCGGGCGGATTGAGCTTCAGCGCAAAGCGCCATCCTCGGCTTGAAGGGCGCGCGAACCCCAAGCCGTCGTCCCGGGCTTGTCCTGGGACCCAAGAACACAGACGCCGAAACATTCGCCTCGGCGGCGTTCATGGATCCCGGCGCTACGGCCGGGATGACGGCCGCCTAACCCGCGGCCCCCTCTGAGAGCGTGACCGTCAAGCCACCAGCCCGACCTCCTCGCCGGCCGTCAGCACGTCCGCGACCGCGGCCGCGATCCGGCCGAGGCCGTCGGCGAGCGTCGCCGGATCGATGGTGAGCGCCGGAAAGAGCTTCAGCACCTCGTCGTTCGGGCCCGCGGTCTCGATCATGACGCCGAGTTCGAAGGCCCGCCGCGCGACGGCGTCCGCCATGCCGGGCTCGGCGAAGGCGACGCCCGACATCATGCCGAGCCCGCGCGCCGAGAGGCCCCGTCCGGGCCAGCGCGCGAGCAGGCGCCGGGTCCAGTCCGCGATCTCCTCCGCGCGGCGCGCCGCGGCGTCCTCCACCAGCCCCTCCTCCCAGAGCGCGAGCGCCTCGGTCGCGGCCACAAAGGCGAGCGCGTTGCCGCGAAAGGTGCCGTTGTGCTCGCCCGGAGCCCAGAGATCGATGCCGGGACGGACAAGCGCGATCGCCATCGGCAGGCCGATTCCGCTGAGCGATTTGGCGAGACACACGATGTCCGGCTCGATCCCCGCCCGCTCGAAGCTGAAGAAGCGACCCGTGCGACCGCAACCCGCCTGCACGTCGTCGACGATCAGCAGCGCGCCGAGCCGCTTCGCGACCTCCGCCAGGGCGCGCAGCCAGCGCGTCGAGGCGACGTTGAGCCCGCCCTCGCCCTGAACCGTCTCGACGATGAAGGCCGCAGGCGGCTCGAGGCCGCCGGAGGGGTCCGCGACCTGTCGCTCGTAGCGCAGCAGATCTTCGGCGCTCGCGCCCTGATAGCCTTCGAACGGCAGCCGATGGACGCCATGCAGCAGCGCCCGGCTCGCCGCCCGCACGCCCCGTCCGCCGCTCATCGCAAGCGCGCCGAGCGTCACGCCGTGGAACGCGTTCGAGAACGCGACCACGGTCGTACGCCCGGTGACCTTGCGCGCGAGCTTCAGCGCCGCCTCGACCGCGTTGGTCCCCGTGGGCCCGGTGAACTGGATGCGGTGGTCGAGCCCGCGCGGCGCCAGCACGACGCGCTCGAAGGCGCGCATGAAATCGCGTCGTGCGGGCGTATCGAGGTCGAGCGCGGCGAGCAGGCCGTCGCCCTCGAGATGATCCGCCACCGCCCGCTTCAGCCGCGGATGATTGTGCCCGTAGTTGAGCGCGCCGCAGGCCGAAAGGAAATCGATGATCCTGCGGCCGTCCTCGGCGACGATTTCGCTGCCGCGCGCGCTGGCGAAGCTCGCGGGAAAGCGAGGCCCGTAATAACGGACGCTCGACTCCAGTTCTTGGTCCGCCCTCACGCCGCGGACCTCTCGGCCATGTCTTCGTCGCCGAACAGATTCAGCACCCGGCCCGTCACGCCGAGCTTTTCGAGATGGGCCGTCGGCCGGATGAAGCGCGTCGGAACGAGGAACGCCCGCTCGACCTCGCCCTCGACCTCCGCCGCCGCGCCAAGCCAGCGGATGCCTTCCTGCGGGATGTAGTGCTCGACGAGATGGGCTCGCGCGACGCCGACCATCGCCGAAATCCCGTTGAGTTCGAAGAACTCCGCGACTCCGCAGAGCAGCTCCGGGAGAATGACGCGGCGCTCGCGCGGGATCGCGGCCTTGTCGACGCAGACGCGGGTGATCTCCCAGATCTTCGGCGAGACCGGCGGCGCGCCCTCCGCCACCATCTCGGGCCAGAACGTCTGCATCATGTAGGGGCGCGTCGTCGGCAGCAGCCGGATGAGCCCGCGGGCCTCGCCGCCGCCGTCGCGCCAGACGAGATAGACGGCGGCCGGCGTGTCGAACCGGTCGTACTCCATGCCGTCGAAAGTGGCGTGCGGCAGCGCCCTGCGCTCCACGAACACCCTGTGTCGCAAACGGGCCTGCGCGGCGAGCCCATCCTTCGCCAGATGCGCGGCGCGCCAGGAAAACGCTTCGATCATTCCATCACCTCATGGTTGTGAGGAGATGGTTAATGCAACTTTAAGATTTGCGCGCAACTGGGAGCACGCCTAGGTGGCGGGCGCCCCGCGCCCGTTGGGAAACGATCCCGAAATCGCGGCGAAGCTTGACTTTCTCGGGGTTCGCCCGCACATCTTACGCATCGCTTGCGAGCGACCACCCGCGCTGCGGCCGCGTGACGCCTGACCTTCAGGACCTGCCGAGCGCCTACGAACCATCATCGACAGCCCAGATCACGCGGGGCGCGTCTTAACGCACCCGCTGTAGCCGCGCGCCCGCATGGACGCTTGCGCGGCCCTATGGCTGTATCCGGAAGACCTGAAACTTGACCAATTTCACCGATCTCGGCCTCTCGGCGCCCGTCCTCAAGGCGCTCTCCGAGCATGGCTACGAGACCCCCACTCCCATCCAGGCACAGGCGATCCCCGCCGTGCTCGCCGGCCGCGACCTGATGGGCATCGCCCAGACCGGCACCGGCAAGACGGCGGCCTTCGCGCTGCCGATCATCGAGCGCATGCTCAAGAACCCGCGCCAGCCCGTGCGCCGCGGCTGCCGCGCGCTGGTGCTGTCGCCGACCCGCGAGCTCGCGAGCCAGATCGCGGAGAGCTTCAAGGCGTACTCGGCGCATCTCAACTTCACGATCGCGGTCGTGTTCGGCGGCGTCGCCGCCGGCCCGCAGGTCCGCAAGCTCGCCAACGGCGTCGACATCCTCGTCGCGACCCCGGGGCGCCTGCTCGACCATGTCGACGGCAAGATGCTGCGCCTCGACCAGGTCGAGCATTTCGTGCTCGACGAGGCCGACCAGATGCTCGACCTCGGCTTCATCCATTCGATCCGCCGTGTCGTGCCGATGCTGCCGCATCGCCGCCAGACCCTGTTCTTCTCGGCCACCATGCCGAAGACGATCAAGGACCTCGCCGACACCATGCTGACCGACCCGGCCATGGTGGCGGTGACGCCTGTGGCCAAGACCGCCGACCGCGTCGAGCAGTCGGTCGTGTTCGTCGAGCAGGCCGGCAAGCGCGTCGTGCTGGCCGAGATCCTCAAGGGCCCGGACATGGACCGCGCGCTCGTCTTCACCCGCACCAAGCACGGCGCCGACAAGGTCGTGCGCCAGCTCGAGCAGGACGGCGTCAACGCCGCCGCGATCCACGGCAACAAGAGCCAGCCGCAGCGCGAGCGCGCGCTCGGCTCGTTCCGCACCGGCCACATCAAGGTGCTGGTCGCGACCGACATCGCGGCGCGCGGCATCGACGTCGACGGCGTCAGCCACGTCGTGAACCACGACGTGCCGAACGTGCCGGAATCCTATGTCCACCGCATCGGCCGCACGGCCCGCGCGGGCGCGGCCGGCATCGCGGTGTCGCTGGTGGCGAACGATGAGCGCGCCTATCTCCGCGACATCGAGCGCCTCATCAAGCAGTCGATCCCGGCGACCGACCGCCGCTCCGAGGCCGGCAAGGCCGAGCCGGAGGGCGCAGGCGCGGCCTCGACCAAGAGCCAGCAGAACCGCGGCGGCAATCGCGGCGGCGGGCGCCCTCAGGGCCACGGCGGCGGCGAGCAGCGCCAGGGCGGCCGTCCGCAGCGCCACGGCGGCGGCGAACGCCGTCACGGCGGCCAGCCCCAGGGCGAGCAGGCCCAGGGCGAACGCCGGTCCCACGGCCATGGCGGCCGCCCGCAGCCGCAGGGCGGCGAGCGCCCCGCCGCGCGCGGCGACGGCGAGCTGAAGACCGCCTCCTTCATGCAGAAGCCCCGCCGCGGCGGCCGGCCGGGCGGAAACCGCCCGCGCCCGCAGGGGCAGCGTCGCGAAGGCGGCGAGCGCAGCTGAACCTGAGATCCGGATCAGGCGCGGCGGGGAGTTTCCCACGCCGCGCCGTCCGTCTCAGTCGATCAGCACCTTCACGCGGTCGCGGATCTGCACGCCTTGCAGATATGCGAAGGCCTGCGTGAACAGCATCTTCTGGTAGACGACGATCTGCCCGAAGCAGAGCGCCTTGTCCTTGAGGCCGCATTTCTCGGCGACGTCGCCGATCTCGTCGGTGACCGGATCGACGAGCGCGTTGAAGACGCGATTTCCGGCTTTGCGTTTCCTGAACGCCGCCGCGTCATACACGTAGCCGACCAGCTGACCGTTGTTCGCGTAGCCGAAGCTCATGGCCTCGTCGATCACCAGCACTTTGCCGGCGAGCCGGTCCTTCATGAGCATGTAGCGGCTCGCCGACATTCGAAACCGCGCGTCCACGAGGCGACCGCCGTCCGCCAAGTAAGGCTTCTGCGCTTCGATCGCGAGAACCGGCGCGTCCGCCGCCCCGAGCGCGCGGGCCGCAGGCGCCAGCACGCCGTTGAACGTCGTCATGACCCCCGACAGCAGCTCCTGGCCCGCGATCCTGGCCTGACAGTCGGTCTTGTCCTTCGGCCATGACGCCGACGGCTGCGCCGCCATGCGCGCCCGCCAGAAAGGAGTGACGGCGCCGTCGAAGAGATGGCCGCAGAACGCAGAAAGAGACAAGGCGCTCTCCGTCGCCTTGTCCGCGGCTTTCCCGAGTTCGGTCAATTGGCCTCTCGCCGCCGCGCCATTATGGAGCGCAGGTCGACGCCGCGCTACAGCCGACGCGGGTGATCAATCGCTGAAATCAAGGGCTTAGCGCCCGCCGCGGCGCGCCATGAAGGCGAGACGCTCGAACAGCTGGACGTCCTGCTCGTTCTTGAGCAACGCCCCGTGCATCGGTGGGATCGCCTTGCGGGAATCGCGCTCGCGCAGCGTCTCGGGCGAGATGTCCTCGACCAGCAGCAGCTTCAGCCAGTCGAGCAGTTCGCTGGTCGAGGGCTTCTTGCGGACGCCCGGAACCTCGCGAACCTCGTAGAACAGTTGCAGCGCCTCCTCGAGCAGGCGCTTCTTCAGTCCCGGGAAATGCGCCTCGACGATGCGCGCCATCGTGTCCGGGTCGGGGAAGCGGATGAAGTGGAAGAAGCACCGGCGCAGAAAGGCGTCCGGCAGCTCCTTCTCGTTGTTCGAGGTGATGATGACGACCGGACGCTCCCGCGCGCGGATCGTCTCGCCGGTCTCGTGCACGAAGAACTCCATCCGGTCGAGCTCGCGCAGGAGATCGTTGGGAAACTCGATGTCGGCCTTGTCGATCTCGTCGATCAGCAGCACCGGGCGCTGCGGCGCTTCGAACGCGGTCCAGAGCGGGCCCTTGCGGATATAATTTGAGATGTCCGACACGCGCGGATCGCCGAGCTGGCCGTCCCGGAGCCGCGCCACGGCGTCGTATTCGTAAAGCCCGTGAACCGCTTTGGTGGTCGACTTCACGTGCCATTCGAGCAGCGGCGCGCCCATGGAGGCCGCGACCTCGGCCGCAAGCGCCGTCTTGCCGGTTCCCGGCTCTCCCTTGACCAGCAAAGGCTTTTCGAGCGTCGACGCGGCGTCGACCGCGATCTTGAGGTCGTCGGTCGCGATGTAGCCGCTCGTTCCCTGAAACCGCATCCTGTCCCTTTCGGCTCGCCGTCCGATCTCGTCTATCGCGCGGGCGGCCCGATCGCCAAGCGGCGCGCCGCTTGCTCGCCGCGCGTCTTCCGATAGCCTGCCCGATCCGTCGAGCCTCCGAGCGTTCCATGTCCGATCAGCCCGCCCCCGTCACCGCCGCCATCGTCGTGATCGGGGATGAAATCCTCTCGGGCCGCACGCGGGACACCAACTCCAACCACATCGCTCTGGCGCTCGGCGCGATCGGCGTCGACCTCATGGAGGTGCGCGTGGTCTCGGACGACCAGCCCGCGATCGTCGAGGCGGTGAACGCGCTCCGGGCGCGCAACACCTACGTGTTCACCACCGGCGGAATCGGCCCGACGCATGACGACAAGACCGCCGACGCGATCGGAGCGGCGTTCGGCGTCGCCGTCGACCACGACCCGCGCGCCGTCGCGATGCTGCGCGAGCGATTCCCGAACCCGGCCGATCTCAACGAAGGCCGCCTGCGAATGGCCCGCATTCCCTTCGGCGCCGACCTCATCGCCAACAGCGTCTCGAAGGCGCCGGGCTTCCGGCTCGAGAACGTCTTCGTCATGGCGGGCGTGCCCTCGATCATGCGGGCGATGCTCGACGTGGTGATCCCTGAGCTCAAGACCGGCGTCCCCGTCGCGAGCGCGACGTTGCGCGCCGACGCCAAGGAAGGCGACATCGCGATGGCGCTGGGCGAGGTCCAGAAGGCCCATCCCTCTGTCTCGATCGGCAGCTATCCGTTCACCGACGGAGACCGCTTCAACACCAATCTCGTGTTGCGATCGCGAGACGAGCGGGCGCTGGCGAACGCCAAGGCCGCGGTCGAAGCCATGCTGTCAGATATGCGCTCCGGCGCCGCCGCCGGCTGAGCCGCGGAACGACTCCTTACAATTTTACGAATCTACGGTTGTGGAGACATGCGATGCACGCATGGCTCATC
This sequence comes from Chenggangzhangella methanolivorans, assembly GCF_042648545.1. Taxonomy (NCBI): domain Bacteria; kingdom Pseudomonadati; phylum Pseudomonadota; class Alphaproteobacteria; order Hyphomicrobiales; family Methylopilaceae; genus Chenggangzhangella; species Chenggangzhangella methanolivorans. The sequence goes on along the minus strand of NZ_JBHRXS010000006.1, from coordinate 386,947 downwards.
TTAGACTTTAGCACATTGTGCGCTGCGGCATCGGGATTACCTTCAGTCACACGAGGCGACCGCCTCACAACTGATTGGAGACTGAAAGTGGCACGCAATCTGTCCCTCGCCATCGGCCGGCCCGCTTCGCCGTCCCTTGGCGTCCGCGAGATGGTCGGCGGGGTCCTCGAGACCATCGCCCTGATCGCCGCCGCGGGCCGGGTCGGCGCGGCCGTCGAGGCGCGCCAGTCGCCCTCGCAGGACGACCTCAAGACGACCGGTCTGGAGAGTCTCAACGCTCTCCGCGGCCCCTTCCGGTTCTGACGACCGGCCCGGCGGCTCCGCTTTCGAGCCGCCGCTCCGGCTGAGGCCGGGCGCGCTCGGCTGACCTCGCCGGACAATTTATCCGCCGCGCCGCCCCCGCGCGGCATACTGGAAAAGGCGCGTCCCAAGGGCGCGCCTTTTCTTTTTGTGCGCCGCACAATGGAAAGGCCCCGGCGCGCGAGTCGTGGTCAGGCGCCGCCGGAAAAATCGACCGCGCCCGGCACCGGACGCTTGGTCGCATTTATATGTCTATCGATTTTGTAGAATTTAGCGCCCATCGGAACCGCTGGTCGGGTCCGTCGCCTGTCTTCGTTCAATCACCGGCGCGAGGCACTCCATGATTGCGACCGGGCGCGCCGTTCTGCGCGCCGCTTTGCTCGGCATTGTCGCCTGTGCGACGACGCCGTCTATCGCCGCCGAAACGCGGCTGTTCGTGATCGCGGGACAGTCGAACGCCGTAGCGGCCGGCGGCGTCCTCGACATGGCTCCCGACCTCGACGCCGGCGCGACCCTACCCAATGTCAAAATCTGGAAGAACGACGCCGCCGAACCGTCGTTCGTCATCATGAGACTTGGGCAGAACACCGTCCAATATCCGGCGCTGCAGCACCAGCACGTCAATTTCGGACCGGAATGGGGAATGGCCGAGCGCTACGTCGAGACCTTCGAGGGCGACGGCGCCAGGTTCTTCAAATTCGCCCGCGGCAAGACCAGCCTCCTGAACCCGGATCATTGGTCTCCCGACGGCCCGTCGACCAATCTCTACGGCCAGATGCGCGCCCATCTCCGGACCATCGCGGCCGAAGGCCATGTCGCGAGTTGTTTCGTGTGGGTACAGGGCGAAGCCGACCGCGCGAAGGACGGGGATCTCTACGAAGCCGCCTTCCGCCGCCTGATCGCGGGCGTCGAGACTGCGCTCGGACAAACCGAGATGACGATCGTTTGGCCGCGCCTGTCGCAGAGGCGCGACAATACGGAGACCGCGCGCGTCGCGACCGAGAACTTCCGCGCGATGCAGACCCGCATCGCTGGCGATCCGGCGCTCCGCGTGCGTCTCGTCGACGTCGACGATCTTGCGAAGCGCGACAACGTGCATTTCGACGCGACGAGCGTGCGCACGCTCGGGCGTCGCGTGATGAAGCGCTGTCTGGAATGAGCGTGCCAGTGCGCGGGCCTGCGCCGTCTTGCGGCGCGCCGCGTTTTCGGCGATGCCCGGTGCTGCGCGGACGTGGCGAAACCGGTAGACGCACGAGACTTAAAATCTTTGTCGGCATCTAGAAAATCAACGTTTTCGCCGTCTCACCGACTTCGGTTTCGGGCTGGTTTTGGGAAAAGTCTCACGCTCGCCGCCGCGCTCCTCGCCTCCCCCGCTTTCGCCGCCGACCTCTATGTCGTCGACGGCGACACGATCTATCTCGGCCGCGAGAAAATCCGCGTGACGTCCGAGACCGGGCCGATCGACGCGCCCGAGATTCACGCAGACGGCTTCGCTCCGGCCAAATGCGCGCGCGAGATCGAGCGCGCCAAGGCGGCGCGCCGGCGGGTCGTGGAGTTGATGGCGTCGGGAGATTGGTCGATCGACCGGCTCGGCGGCCGCGACAGCCACAACCGCTCGCTCGCGGTCGTCTATGTCGAGGGCGAGGATCTCGCGGCGATCCTCGTGCGCGAGGGCCACGCGCGGCCATGGCCGCGGCCGTTCAAGAAGAACAAGCCGGATTGGTGCGCGCCTTAGCCGGCCGGGTCTGCCCGTCTTGACCGATCCCGATGCCTCAGCCACGATTCGTTGGCGGCGGGGCGACGAGAAGGGAAGAAAATGCCAATAACCGTAGAATGCCAACGCTTAAGCGTGAGCCGCCATACCCTCGCCGGCTTCGCGTTCGAGGAGGCGGCTCTGCCCGGGACCTTCGAGCTTCCGGATTATATCTCAACTGAGCGCGGAGATCGGTGGATCTGGCGCGGAGACGCTTTTTACGTCGACTTCGTCGGTCCATCGATCGCCGGCCATCAGCGTGTCAGATTCTCCGAAAAAGTGCCGTCCGGGTTCGGTCCGCTGGACTACTAGCGCTCTGGGGAGCGGAAAGCACGGGAGGCAATGATGTGCCGACCTGAAGTTCTTGTTATACGATGTTATCGCACTGAATATGGTGACTGCGACGTCCTGGATGTCGTCGCTACTCCCGAATCTCTCCATCTAGCGAAAGAAAATGCGAAAGCGCGGTTGCTTTCTTTTGCTCAAGACAGGAGCAGGGTTAACAGAAAAAATAAACCGCATACGGCAGATTTGGTTGGCGAAGACGAGCGTATTGTTGCAAGATTTCAAGCACGCTTCTCCTCATCTGAACAAATTGCGGTTGTGGAGGTGACCGATGCCGATCGGACCTAAAGGCGAGAAGCGCCCCACCAACGTGATCGGCAACGCCATCAAGATCATTCGGATCGCCACTGGCGAGGAAGACGAGACGGTTCTCTATCCCCGACGCGACCGGCTGTGGGAACGACGCTAACGACCGACAGCCCGGTCTCCAGCGATTAGATTTTGACGCGGTGAGCGCTATCGGCCCGTCCCGGCCATCGACGGCGTGACCGACAGTTGGCGCTCCAGGAGGCCGCTTCCAACGAGCCTCTATAAGCTGCCGGGAGGCCGCGTCGATCACCTTCTAGAATCCCCCGCTACCCCGTAAACGACGGCCCATGGAAACGCCCCAGCCTACCCCGCCCGCTGAAACGGCCGTTCACGTCGATCATCGCTGCGAGCATCCAGGCTGCACCGCATGGGGCTCGTTCGGACGGCCGGGCCAGACCGGACAGACCGTCTGGAAATGTCGGGCGCACGATCCCGTCTATGGGGTCCTGGAAGTCGCCGCGTCCCAAATCAGGACGACAAGTTACTGACCAATCGATCATTTTAAGCAAATTTTGTTGACAAACCGGCGCCCGGATACCGGCCGTCATCACGGATGGAACGCTCCTCGACCCGCAATAAAGCGGGCAGGAGAAAGTTATGGAAGAAGAAGCCCGAAGGTGGTCGCTTGCTGTCGTGGATGGCGAGATCGTGCTCGAAATCTACGATCCCGGCCTGGTTCAGGTGAAGATCCTGCTGAAGCCCGACGAGGCGAGCGCAATGGGCGCGTCGCTCGTCTACATGAGCCAGCCTGACTAGTCTGCGCGCCCGGCCGCGACCCGGTCGGGCGATGCATCCGGCAGGCATCCCGGGCTATGCCGCTTGTTCGACGCCGTCCTTCTTCACACCTCGAGCCACGATCACCAGCGCATCATTTGCCAGCGGCCGCTGAAGCGCCCTCGCCTCCTCCCAGGGCGCTCGCATCCAGAGGTCGATCTCCTCCTCAGTGGTCAGGATGACCGGCATCGCCTTCGGGTGGATCGGCGCGACAACCGCGTTCGGTTCGGTCGTCAGGAACCCATAGAGCTCCATTTCAGCTTCCCAGCCGTTCTTGATCTTCCTGACGCTAGACCAGGTCGTCCAAAGCCCGGCGAAGACGCAGAGGGGCCGCTCCTCCGACAGGGCGAACCAGACGTCGCCGCCGGCGTCGCGGTTGAACTCGCTGAAGCTCGTCATGGGCACGACGCAGCGGTGCTCGACGCCGAGCCAGCGCATCCAGTGCTTCGACGCGACGTTGCGGATGTTCGTGGTCCCGCTGTCCGGCTCCATTTTCAGCAGCTCGTCGAAGTCGACATCCTTGCCCTTGGCCCGGAGCTTGTCGGCGCGCTTCGACGCGGCGTCGAACAACGCCTTCTGGCTCGACGGCATGCCCCAGCGCGCGAGCGCGAGCTCGCGACCATCGGCGCCGTTCCGAACGATCGGAGCGGCGTAGTCCGGAAAGATGCCCGGCATCGGCGGCAGGTTGCCGGTTCGGTCGACCATCGCGCGGGTGAGCTCGCGGATTGCGGCCTGACCCTTGGTGAGCGAGTAGAGGTTGCACATGCGCCCTACTCTGCCCTGCCGCCGATTGGCTGTCTCGCTACTTCCACCGGCGCGTCCGGCCCTTCGGAAGCCCCTCTCGGAGCTTCGCATATTCGGCGTTAACGGCTGCTGCGTCGTGCGGCGCTCGCGTGAGCTCTGGGTAGGCCTTGATCAAGCTAGAGCCCTGCCGAAGAATAATCTGCTCGCCTTCGTCCAGCTCGACCTCTCGGATGGCGACCTCGAAGGCCCCTCGAGCAATCTCCGTATGAACCGCAGCAGCGAGCCGGCGCCTGATGCTGCCGTTCGCGCCGAAATGGTCGACGGTCGCCTTGAGCCCCGCATTGCGATCCATCGACGGTGCGGCCGCGACCTGTACCGCGAGCCCTCCCCCCGCCGGCGGGTCGAACATCACGGTGACCTTCAGCGAGCCGCAGGCCGGACACATCATGCGTTCGCCGAGGCGCGCCAGCGGGAAGTTGCGGCCGCGCGTCCAAACCAGAGACGGCAGGTCGAGTTCCTTCGCCTCCTGGCATTCGCGGATCGACTTCAGGCCTGCACGGTTGCCGAACGCGCAGCGCACGCGGACGCGCCAGCCAGATCGCAGAGCGTCGCCGAGGGTCTCGATCGTCACCGCACCGGCCGGGCCGGCTGCCGCCCTCGCTCAAAGCCGAGCGAGACGCGCGACCTTAAGGCGACGAGGGCCACTTCACGCTCGCCGATCTCGACGAGCAGTGCCCGCACCGCCTGGCGCTCGCCGCCGGCCCTGAGAATCGCCTCGTCGACGGCCGCCTCGTCGGCCGCTAGTCTCTCATCTTCGAAGGGGTTCTCGGCCGCTTCACCCATGTTCGCCGCTCCGTTTGAGCCCCATCGATTCCATGAGAACGAAAATGGAACAAGCGGGAAATCGGGGCGCCTCGCCGCCGCCTTACGAGCCGAAGGACTGGCTGCTGCGCGGAGCCGAGAAGATCGACGCAGCGCTCTCCCGCCCAGCCTGGCGCGCAGTTCTTGGCGCAGCTGTGATCGCGCTCTGCGCGCTCTACTGGCTCGCTCCGGTCGCGCTGCTGGCCTCATGGCTGAGGTAAGCGCCATGGAACCGGGCGAGCTCGTTGCCCCTCGAACATCTGGAGCCCGGCGATGAGACCGTTCGGCATTACGCCGGAAAGGTGCGCGAGATGCTCACCGGCGCGCGGCCGGTGCCGTTTCTCGTGTCGGCCCGGTCGACCCTCATGGTCGCATTGATCGAGCGGCACGAGATGACGCTTTAGGCAAAAATTCTGTTAGAGCCGGCGTGAGATAGCGATTTTCTGCAACTCTTACGCTATTCAGCGTGCGGTATTCCTGTCGGGGCAATTCGCATGCGCATTCGCAGTCTCATGAGCGTTCGGAATTTGATGTCAGCGCTCGCTGTCGCCGTGCTTGGCGCAGCCGCCATCCCCCAACCAGTAGCGGCGAAGAAGAGCGTTGCCCTCACCGCCTTTATTGCGCAATCGCCGAAGAGCGGTTGGGGCGTCTACGTCAGCGACGGCACGTCGGCCGGCACCAGTGAGCTGATCGCTGGCTCTAAGGAAATGCTGAGGCTTAGCGCCTATCCGGTCGGTGACAAATCTCTTTTGCTTGTGACAAACGACGCTCTCCGCGTCAGCGATCAAACAGGCCTTTACGTTCTGACGCGATCCGGAAAACTTCAGAAGCTGAATCATCCTCTTATTGAAAATCTTACAGAAGCAAGGGCTTTCGCGCCGGTACGCGGACGTCTTTACGTCGTGAACAACGGAAAGCTTATTTCGACCGACGGGACGCAAAAGGGCACGCGAGAAATTTCGGCTGCGCCATTTTACAGTGTTACGAGTGTCTTCGAGTTCAACGGCCGCACGTCTTTCATCAGCAGCCTGATGAACACGACGGAAGCCTTTCAAATCATCGACGAGGCCACGGCGTCGTCGAGCGTTTTGTTCTTAATGCCGCGACAGGGCGGCAGGGGCTCCTACTCCGAACCGCCGACGCTTTTTGGCGACAAGCTCATTCTTACCCGGCGCACAGACGCGTCAGGTTACGAGCCTTGGGTGTCGGACGGCACCGCTGAAGGGACACAGATCCTCAAAGATATTGGCTTTCGTGAAGAAGGCGGCAACCCCGGTGGCTACGTGGTGTTTGGCGATAAGGTCGGCTTTCGGGCCACAAGAGGCCAGGTTGCTCAGCTTTGGATCTCCGACGGCGCATCAAACGGAACTCGACAGCTGATTGATGCCTCTGGCGCGCTCGTCAATGTTCAAGGGGCATTGGCCGCCTATGGCGGTCGCCTCTATTTCCGCCGAGACTTTGTCCACTATTCCGACATCTGGTCGACGGACGGCACCCCGAGCGGGACCCAGGCCTTGGTCGCCCCGTCTACCCGGTTGACCTATCACTACATTCCCGGCAACCCAGATCTTGCGATCGTCGGCGACCGCCTGATTTTTCAGAGCGAAACCGCCCCTTATGACGAGCGCGGCAAGAAATACGTCAAGGTCACGCTGAACGCCACCAATCTGAAGAATGGTAAGACAACGACGGCCTCGTTCGATCTTAAGGACGGTTGTTTTGATAATTACCAGGGCGCTCCGACCTATATCGGTATCTACGCATCCGAGATGCTCCCAATCGGCGACGGCCTCATTCTTCGGATGAGCGACCGTTGGGGCCAGTACAAGACGGCCGAGCCCTGCGAGGTCTCAGGCTCCATCATTCCGAACTATGAGCCTTGGTTCTTCACGCCCAAGGACCAGACGCTAACGCAGCTTTTAGACATTGCCCCAGGCGCCACCAGGGGATCATTTCCGAACAGCTTTCAGCGCATTCGCTGAGACCCACCAAAGACCGTGACAAGCACAACCCGGCGGCGTGCGCTTCGCCGCCGGCGCGCGAGCCTGAAACGCAAAGCGCCCCGACCGGCCGAGGCCGAGGCGGAGCGCTTTGCGGTCGTCTTCTATTCTGAAATTTCCTTCGCCGCCTTCTTCATCAGGCGGGTGACGAGCTTACAGGCCAGCTTCCGTCCGTCTTTCGAAAGCGTTTTGTATTGCGCTCGGGTGGCGGCGATGATGTCTGCGTCGGCTTCGCTTGGCTTGTCGAAGTTGAGGCCGACAGAGAGCGCTACCACCCGAATGACGTCCGTATAGATCTTATCGGGATCGCATTGATCCGCGATCGCGAGCGCCCGCACGGCGCTGTCATGAGGGATGTCGATGTTGGTGGTGGTCGCTTGCGCGTGGATAAGGCCGGCCGCGACGACGAGCTTTGCTACGATCATGAGATGCCCCTACGGTTGCAGAGGTAAATTCATCTCACTCGCACTGGTGACGTCGAGTTCGTGAAACTACGGACAGGAGCGCGCAGCCCCTGCGATTGAACGCAGCGCGATATCGCCGGCAGCGCCTCGGCGGCAACCATCAGCTTGAAAGTCAGTGGTAAGCGTTTGATACTTGGGCCGTCCGTTCAACGGTCGGCCCACTTCATTTCATCTTGGAGGCATTTTCAGCAAGGACGTGCATCGCACACTTCGGCCCGGTCGCTTGGGGATGCGCTCAAGGTCGAACGCGCTTGTGCTTAACGGTCATGATCTAGGTTTGCGATCCCGTACGCGCCTACACCGGATTATGCTTCGTACAACCGATTAATTCTCGTTAGGCGGGCGGCGGAGCATCTAGTGGTTTCCAAAGCGATAGTTATAAACGGCGCTAAAAACGTCCGAATTACAGATGCAAGAATATCCGGGTACGATGTGGGAATACACGCACGAGACGCCGGCGTATCAATCAGTAATGCAACATTTGATAACGTTTATAAGCCGTTCGATATTCGAACTTCTGATGAGGTGAATATTGAAGGCACGCGAATAAATCAGGATCCGAACGCCCTAGTGGAAGGGGCGGCTTCAAGTCGCACTCAAGTTGGTTGGACTGGCCGCAAGGGACCCCGAGTCCAGGCCCAATGTCCGAGATGCGGATCAATTTTCCCCTCTCGTAATTACGACGTTTCAAGTCCCCGGTTCTGGAACCGAGATAACGAGGAAACCTGCCAAAACCCGCGGTGTAGGTATCCGCACGCAAAAGTGGCTGACGGCCTCTATGATACTTCACTCGAAATTGTCAGAGAGCTATCTAGGGAAACGACAACAAGAGCCAATCTGCGTGAGATTAATGCGGAAAGCTTGGCCTTTTTAAGGGGCGAAACAACTCCGCAGAGTTACATAGAAAATGTATCTAAGACAAACTCCAAAATTGGCAGCTTGCTTCGTAATGGCTTCAAGATAGCGCTGACTTCGCTTACCGCCTTAGCCTCAGTCGCCGCAATCGGGTCGTATAAACTTGATCTCGAAATGGCGGAAATTCAGCGACGGCAAGACCAATTTACGATGCAGCAAGCCCAACAAAATCCCAACCAAAAATCAGAAAAACTATTAGAAGATATTCTCAAAGGGCTTGAGCAAAGCCGCTTTGAGAGTGAATTTGTCAAAAAGTCCAAAGTACATAGAGATAAAAACGCAGACGGTAATCCACAAGAAGTTGGTGGCGACAAAAAAGCGACTGTTAAAAACAAGGCTGAACGCAAGCCTAAGGCGAGAGACATTCGACGCAAAGAAGCGAAGAAGCGCCGCCAAGCTCTTAACCCGGTTCCACGGTAAAACAGCCACCGACCTATCGAACTCGCTATTTTTGAGCAGGGCCCGCTCGTTGTAGAGCACGAGCACGCTTTCGCCGATAGGCTGCGTTGCGACCCCGGCTGGTTCACAGCACTCTAAGAGCCCCTTGCTCCAATCGGTTCCAAACCAGATTGGCGGCGCCCTTGAACTCCCGGCTGCTCCGCATGGGGCTCGTTCGGACGCCCGGGCCAGGCGACCGGACAGACGGTCTGGAAATGCCGGGCGCATGATCCGGTCTATGGCGGGCTGGTCGCGGGGTAGCTGGCGAGCCTGCCTCGAGGCGCTATCCTCGCGCCATGCCGACGCGCTTTGTCTGGACCCGCACCTGGCCGAACGACAAGAACCGGGTCGAGGACGGCCACGTCCCGGCGCGCCTTCTCGACACCGAATGCGACGTCCTTCGCGTATTCCAGATTATCGGCGGCCCGCAGAACGGGCTCTGGTACTGGGTGAGCGCGCGGCTTAAGCCAGCCGGCGATGACGGCAAGCGCTGGCCGTCGAACCACGATGGGTTCTGCGCGACCAAGGAAGAGGCCCAGGCCGCCGCTGAGCATGCCTATTTGGATTGGCCGGGAAGCGAGGGGTAAGGTCCGGGGGGTCTTTCGGGATGCCCGGCGCCCTTCCCCGAAGCGTCGGGCTACTCGCAGTTGGAACTCTTCCGCTGCTCGTGCGTCTAGCTAATGCGGTGGCGCGGCCCAGTGAACACCGCTTAGTGGAGAACCCGGCGCGAAGCCCCAAAGCGCCGGGTTTTCTTTTGCCTGGCTGCACCGAATTAGAAGAGCTGCCATCGCATCATGCGTTTGTCGCCATGCCACAAGCTCACGGTGAAGCGTAACGAGCCTGCCTCGCGCGTCAGTCGTATCGAAGCCTCGGTAATCAAGCCTGTAAATCGTCTCCATTAGCGATGACATTGCGTCGAGCGTTATCGCGATCTTCTCGACCAGAAACTCAAGATGATCGACTGAACCGGACGCCATGAAAACGCTCCCGAATGCCGCTTCAGTTGCACGTAGTGCGAGTTACCTGACAGGCAATTGACGGCCTTAGGTTCGTGGTAAATGTTTTGTTCAGTTACATTGCGCGCAAAAGGTCTAGAACATTTCGGAATGTTCACGGACGTGCGATCCGATTGTGGATCTGCTTTTTGCGACCTATGTGCTTCGAAAAAGGGACAAGGCGGCTCATCGCAAATGCTCAGCGACCCGGAGGATTTGAACCGCGCTTCGGGGTGAGGGGCTCGCTCTTAGGATGAACGGAGCCCGGGAAGCCGGGAAGCCTCTCCAAGTCTGATTTGGGGCGAAAGGGCCGCTCGGACCCCGATCCCTCGCCTCCAGCCAGTTGATGATGCGCTGGGACTGCTCGCGCAGCACCTTGATGTCGCCCGACATGTCGGCCTGTGCCGACTTCGCGTCGTCGAACCGCTTGTTGTAGATGTCGAATGCTCGGTCCATCCTGGCGTTGATGGCCGACTGGCCCTCCTCGAGCCGCGCAATGCGGTACTCGCTGCCGCCGCCCTTCGACTTCAGCTCGCCGATGTCGTCTTTCATGATCTGGAGCTGCCCGGCGATCCCCTCGCGATATTTGACCCGATCTTCCTTGTACTGAAAGTTCTGCGCCTCGAGCGCCGCCACGCGGTTCTTCAGGTCGTTACGCTCGCTCTCGCTCGCCCGCTTCGCCTCGTCGAAATCGCTGCGGAGCTTTTCGACCTTGGCGACCTTCGCCGTAACGTCCCAGACCCAAAAGCCGCCGGCAGACACAAGGCTCAGCAGCACGAGCGCCGTCGCCGGGGTGATGTTCCAGTCCTTGAACAGCGAGTAGCGCTGGCCGTTGCCATTGCCGTTTGCGGGCGTCTTGTCCGTCGACATGCGAAGCTTTGCAAGCTTCGCCGCGATGTCGTCGGTGAGCTTGTCGACGCCCTCGGGCGTGGTCAGGCGATCGGGCATGCGCGTGCGCCCTCAGTGGACCGCGGCCTTGGCCGCCCTGTCAGCCGTCACGACAGCAGCCTTCGCCTCTGGCGCTCGCGCGACCAGCTTTTCGACCAGCGTCGCGTCGGACTGACCGAGCTTGACGATCTCACGCGCGCCGTTCTCCTTCACGTAGTCGAGCGCCTGCTTGACCACGTCGCCGGGGGCCGGGTTCACCGGCAGCGGGACGCCGCTCGCCAGCTTGCGCGCGAAGGCGGCTTTCAGCCCGTTGTCCATCCCGCGATAGAGCGCGGCGAAGAGCTCGCGGCGCTGGATCGCCTTGAAGGCCGCGGCGCCCCACGCGCCCGCCGCCGTGACGGTGACGCCGGCCGCGCCGAGGATGGCGGCCGACAGGATCGGGATGAGCTGCGGGCGGGCGTCGGCCCAGACGTCGCCGACAAGGCGCGTGGCTTCGTTCGAAAGCGCAGCGCAGCCGGCGAGTGAGATGGCGGCGAGGCAGCACAGGGCCGTCCGCGTGAGCAGGTTCATGATCATCACCATGATGGATTGGATGTCCGGCGACCGGCCGAGCGCGGTTCGTTTGTCAGACGAATGGAGATCAGCCGCGGAACGCAGCTCATTGAGAGCGGTTAAGCCCAGAACCGAAGGAGATTGCGATGCAGAACGACAATGACCGCCCGTCAACCGAAACGGCTGCAACGCCAAAGCCGCCTGCAGGCGAGAACATGAAGGATCTCGTTACGCCGGGTGACGACTCCAAGAAGGAAGCCGACGCCGATGCTATCCCAAGCGGCGCCGACACGATCGAAGGCGACGTGGCGCGCCCAGAAGATGCTGAGGAGGCTCAGTCGCCGACCTAAAATAGGTCGTCGACGGCAAATCATGCCGCAAAGACGAATGTGCTCACAGCGTCGGAACGTTAGAGCGCAATTAGCGCTGTGATCGTGCAACAGCGAGGGTGCACGCATGGCGTTCGGTAGCGGAAATAAGCATTTGCGCGCGGGATGGACGATGATCGCGGCGCTGTTGATCGGCGTTGCGATCGTCTACGTCGGCTTCAAGCTCAGCGGCCTTTAACTTCAACCGTTACGCCTCATTCGTGCTGGTCGGGCCGCCGCCCTTGACGACGACGGTCTGCGGGACTGGCAGCGCTACGGTCGACGGCCAGCGGATGGCGAGCAGCCGCTTTTTCTCGATCCACGTCTCAGTGACCGCGTTCGACTGATTGCCGCCAAGCACGCGATAGCGTGTCTTGTCCTCGCCGACGTAGAAGCCGACATGGCCAGCGTTCGGGCCGCGCTCGAACACCAGCACCGCGCCAGGCGACGGTTTGCTCAGCCCCCGACCGAACACCGCCCAGCCGCGAGCCCAGAGCGGGTTCGTCGGCAGCTTTTCGTCGGGCAGCACGGCGGCGAACTGGCCGAACACGAAGGCGCCGCACCACGGAATGTCGTCGTTCACGAACCAGTCGGCGGCCGCCTTGCCCCATTCGAGGATCTTCGGGTTCGAGGCCGCGCCGACGATCTCGCGCAAACCCATCCAGCGCCGCGCCTCGACCAGCCAGACGGGATCGACCTGACCCTGTTCGAGGATCGGCGGCACGGCCTTGCCGGGGCCGCCCTGAACCGCCGCTGCGTTGAGCGCGGCGGTCGTCGCCTGACCGACGATGCCGTCGACATGAAGACCATGGGCCGTCTGGAAGCGCTTGACCGCCGCCATGGTCTGGCGGCCCCAGATCCCGTCGAGCGCGCCGGGATCGAAGCCGAGCGCCTTCAACCGCTGCTGGATAGCCAGCACGTTCATAGGGGTTCTCCGAGCATGAAAAAGCCCGCAGCGTGAGCGGGCGGGAACGATCATTGGGGTTGGGCATTTATCGGCGGTCGGCGACTTGCACCTCGTCGCCGAACTCCAAGTCCATGACTGCCGGCGCGCGAATGCGCCGGCCCTTTTTGAGATCAGGATGTCAGCATCGAGACGAAACGGTCGCGCGGCGCGCGCAATGCGCGGCAGCGTGAATGCGACCTTCGCCGATCACGAATGGAAGGTGATCGACTTGTGGATCGCTACGTGTGCTCCGGGATTATCTCGGCCTGATGCGATCCGGAATCTCGCGTTGAGAGCAGCCCGCGAGGTAGAGCGGCCGCGAATGGCGGCTGTTCCAGTCGTCGATCGGCACGCAGAGAAGCCTCATCTCCCGAAGGCGAACGCCGACTGATCAGCCGATCGCTACGAGCGCACCAGTGTAAAATGTCTAGTGCGATATGCGGACTGGACGGGTGACTGCAGACATCGGTCGAATACTGCGTTTCGCGTGAGTCGGCAGTCATGATCCAAAGCACAGTCTATGTGGTGCTCATCTGGCGCATGGACGCAGGCGGCCGACTGAAGGCCCGGCGCCCCTGCGGATTCGCCACGGCGCAGCAAGCCGTCGCACGGGCGCGATCGGCTGTTCGACGCGGAAATGTGGCCGTAGCGTCAAAGCGCACGATCGATACTGAAACTGATGAGATCGTGGAGCACTTAGAGATCTTTCGAGGAGGACGTCTCCTCGAAAACTTCGTGGCGATCTGACGCTCGCCCGGCAGCTCAGCCGATCGCTGCGAGCGCGGCCTTCAGCGCGTCCTTCACGGCCGGGCGCGGGTCTCCGAACTGGTCGGGGTCGCCGATGTAGATCGTGATGGTGTTGCCCTCGTCCGTCGGCGCCTTAGTCGGGTCGCCGCCGTTGTCGTTGACGAGCGTCATGGTGAGCCGGCCGCTCTGGCGCGTGGTGGAGTTGTGCTGAAACTTCACGGGGTCGTCTCCTTCGTTGCGGCCACGGCCGCGGGGTCAGATCATCGGGGCGGCTTCTGCCGCCTCGAGCTCGGCGAGCGTCATGGCGCTCATGGCGGCGGCCTTCGCCTCGAGGCGGCGGCGCTCGATCATCGGGCTCACCTGCAGCCAGGCGTCGCGCATCCAGACGATGACGGTCGCCACCTGGTGCTTGGTCTCGGCGGTGACGCCGACCTCGGCGACGACGTGTGGAATGAGGTCTTCGGCGATCGTGTCGTCAGCCAAGAAGGCTTCGGCCTCGCGCAGCTTCTGCTCGTAGACGAGCATCTGACCGGCGCCCGGTGTGATGAAGGCGAGGCGCGCGACCTCAGCGGCCGCATCGATCCGCGCGCAGGCCTCCGCCCGGCGGGCGTCGGTGAGTTTGCGAGCCGAGAACGCGGTCACGACGCCACGACCTCGAAGGCGAGGGGCCGCCACGGGAACGGCGGGCGAAGCTCGATCGCGTAGGCGCCGGGCTCCTCGGACGTGAACGCGAAGGCGTCGTCGTCGATCACGCCGAACTCTTGCCCGTCGATCACGACGAGCGAGCCTGTCGGCGCGAAGCAGATCGCCTCGTCGACGCCGTCGGCCGCGACCGCGAGGGTCGCCGGCGGCTCGATCTCGGGTCGGGGCGCGAGCGTGAGCTCGTCCATGTAATGCGTCGCCGCCGAGAACGGCTGGTCGGAGGCGTAGCGCCGCAGGCCTTCGGCGCTCACCTGCGCCTCGAGCTGCTCGGCCGAGCATTCGCCCCAGGACAGGAACTCGCCCTTGGCGTCGTGGAAGCCGAAATAGATCGTCATTTCTTCACGTTCCCGACCACGATGTTGCTCTCGACGACGGTGAAGGAGGGCGTCGTGTCTCGCCGAAGCGAGATCGTGTAGGTGAGCGTCGCCGCCGGGCCGGGGTTGTGAAGGAACGAGAAGCCCCAAGCGGCGGCCTTGTCGAAGACGGGCAGCGTCCACGACTTCACAACCGCCGTCGCCACGCCGGGCGCCGAAGCCCGGATCTCGACCGAGCACTGGCCGGTGACGGTCCCGCTCGCGAGCGCCGAGAGGCTGATCATGCCCGAGACCTGAACGCGCGCCGTGCCGCCCGGATAGACGACGCCGGCGGCCGAACGGTCGACCCATGTCGTCTGCGCGAGCGCGTTCGCGCCGGTCGTCGCCTGGGCGTAGTCGCTGATCGCGTTGTCTTCGATCATGCGGGTAAGCACGCCGCGGTTGATGATTGTCTCGTCGCCCGGCCGCTTGAAGATCGCGTCGAAGACGTAGACGAGGCCGCTGTCGGTCCCGCCGTTCGCCGCCGCATCGCGCCGGAACTGGACGACGGCGGACACCGCGCCGGCCGGGGCCGTGACTGTGTCGGATCCGCCCGCATCGGCCGACGGCAGGACGCTGACGCCCTCGGTCGCAGCGCTCCAGATCCCGATCGTGTTGGCGCCGACGCCCGCGCCGTTGACGTCGTACCAGTAGACCATCATCCGAGCGGTGCCGGTGCCGGCCGCGTTGTCATAGCGGGCCGACCAGCTCCACTTGTATTTCTTACCGGCCTTCACGGGGAACGGCGTCGCATTGACGTAGCCGAGCAGCGTGTCGCCCGCGGGCGCAGCGACCGCGCCGCCGAAGGCCAGAGCCCGGCCGCCGTCCGCCTGCAGCGGGAGAGATGCGGCGACCGGCACGTTCGAGCCGCCCGCCGCCCACATCGCGCCAGAGGGCGCGACCGATCGGAAATAGTTGTCGGGGATGAGGTTGGCGAAGTCCTCGAGGATGATCTGCTTGCCGACGCGGAGCGTGTTCAGCTCGACCTTGTCGCCTGAAAGGCTTTCGACGAAGGCGCTCTTGATCCACGCGGCGCCGTTGAAGAGCGCTAGGCCGCTGACGATCAGGTCGTTGATGTTCGCCTTGGCGGCCGTGATTGTGTTGTCGGCGATCGAGACGCCGGTCAGCTGCTCGCGGACCTCAATCGCGTCGAAGAAGAGCTCGACCGCGCCCATGTTGGTCCAGCGATAGAACGAGAGGCTCGCCCATTGCGCGCCCGTCGGGGCCGTCCATGTCGTCGAGACATCAGTCCAGACGTCGCCGGCGAGCGCCTTCGATCCGTTCCACCCGTCGAGATCGTCCGACCCGCTCCGGGCGTCGACGCCCGTGACGCCGCTGCCGATCAACAGGCTCTCGTTGGTCGGACGGCTGTTGAGGTAGGACATGCGCACGAAGACGCCGTTCGCCACGCCGGACGAGGCCTGGAGGGCTGCACGAACCGAATAGACCTTGCCCGCCTGGACCGGGAAGGCGCGACAGCCGTAGGCCGTTGCTCCGGCCGAGCCAGTAATGCGAAACGAGGCCGACCCGCCGCGCCCAGCCGGGCCCGTGGTCGTCAGAACCCGGTTGTTGCCTTCAACGCGCCCCCATCCGTTCGTGGACCCGCTGTCGGCGCTTGGGTTCGCCACAAGGTTCGCGCCGAACTGCGCGCCGACGGCAAAGCGGTCGGCGGTCAGCGTCCCGACCGCGATCTGCGCGGCGACCAGCTGCCCGAGGATCAGCGTCGCGTCGTTCGTCGCCGTCCAGCCCGTACCGGCAGCATTCTGCTGATAGATCCTGTTTTCCGCGATCGCCCAGATGAATTTCGGCGTCCGCGCGCCGATCGCCGGCAGCGCCGCGGCGTTCGCCACGATGCCGGGGAACGTGAAGCCGCTCGCGGCTGACGTGTCGTCGATGACGCCCGTCAAATCGCTGTTCTGGACGCCCGTGGCGGTCGACTGACCGAGGTAGGTCCACGCCGAGACCCCGTCCGAGGTGTCCCGCCGGCGGGCCCAGAAGTGGCGGGCTTGGCCGTTGGCGAGCGCCGTGAGGTCGACGCGGGTGGTCGTGACGCCGAAGACGGTCGGCGTGCTCGCAGCCGTAGGCGCCGGCGTCTGCGTCGCCTGGTCTAAGAGCTCGAAGCTGTCGAAGTCGTCGTCGGTCGACTTCGCGAGCGTGACCTTGGCGCCCTTGAACGCGGCCTCGACCGAACCGCTTGGGGCCGCCGGCACGCCGCCCTTGCCGACGACCGTGTGGGTCGCGGTCGCCGACTTCGAGGACTCTGTCTGGACCTTGTTGCGGGCCCAGACGCGCGCCTGAACCTGATCGCCCGGCGAGGCTCTGAACTTGACCTTGAGGTCGGCGCTCTTGGTGCGCTGCGACGTCCATTCGCCCGACGCGCCGATCCGCCACTCGACCTCGTAGTCGGCCGCGCCTGCGCTCGCCGCGAAGGCGATCGTCACCTGTGAGCGCAGGCCACCCTTGGCCTTCTGCGCGAAGACCGAGGTGATGGTCGGCGCGGCAGGCGTCGCGAGCGCCGTGTCGTCGAGGTCGACATCCTTGATCTTCGTGCCGGCGGTCGCGGCCCCGAGCGAAACCCAGGCCGAGATGTATCCCGAGGTGTCGACCGAGCGGATCCAAAAGCTCCGGACGTCGCCCGTTTCGAAGCCGGTGAGATCGACGCGTGGCTTTCGGATGAAGGTCTCGGTCGCCACGGTCGCCAGCGTCGGCGCCGGGCTCGACGCCGCCTGGTAGAACAGCTCGAAATAGTCGAAGTCGTCGGCCGCCGGCTTGTCGCCCTTGAGCCTGAACCCTTTCAGTGTCCCGACTGCGTTCCAGCCACTCGGCGTGTCGGTGTTGCTCGACTTCGCGGCGGCCGTGTGCGTGGTCGTCGCCGACGGCGGGCTCTCGTTTCCGAGCCGGTTGCGCGAGATCAGCTGCGCCTGGACGACGTCGCCGGGCTGGCATCGGAAGAAGAAGGTTCGGTCCGCGCTCTTCGTGCGGGTCGAGCGCCAGGAGCCCGCATTGACCCGGTAGGAGAGCTCGTAGTCCGAGAACTTGTCGTTCGCCTTGTCGGTCCACGAGATCTGCACCAGCGTCCGGAGAGCGCCGCGCCCCTTCTGCTGGAAGCCCGACGTGATAACCGGCGCGTTCGGCTGGAGCGGCTTCTCGACGTCGTCGACGTCGTTGTCTTTGATCTTGGTCGCGACGGTCGCGGAGCCGAGCGACACCCACGTTGAGGCGAAGCCGCTCGTGTCGACGGTGCGGACCCAAAACGACCGTACGTCGCCGGTGTCGAACCCACTGAGGTCGAGCCGCGGTTTCCGGATCTCGGTCTCGGTCGCAACCGTGGCGGCGGTCGGCGCCGGCGTCGAGGCCGCCTGGTAGTAGACCTCGAAGAAGTCGTGGTCCTCGACCGTGACGCGGTCGCCCTTGAGGCGAAAGCCCTTCAGGACGCCGACGGCCGCCCAGCCGGTCGGGAGCGTCGTGTTCGCGCTCTTCGCCGCCGCGGTGTGGCTCGTGATCGTCGACTTGACGCTCTCGTTGCCGAGACGACTGCGCGCCATGATGCGCGCCTGGACCGCGTCCGCCGGCGCGCAGCGGAAGCGGAGCGTCCGCTCGTCGCTCTTGGTGCGCTTCGACTCCCAGGCGCCGCCGTTGATGCGCCAGAAGACCTCGTAATCCGAGAACTTGTCGCCCGGCTTGTCGACCCAGGAGACGGTGACGAGCGAGCGGAGCGCCCGCCGGCCCTTCTGCTGGAACGTCGAGGAGATCGTCGGCGGGTCGGGCTGCAGCGGAGCCGTGACGTCGTCTATGTCGTCGTCGGCGACCTTCTTGTCAGCTCGCGCCGAGCCAAAATAGAACCAGTTGGTCGGGTTGCCCGAGGTGTCGACGGCTCGAACCCAGAAGAACCGCAGATCGTTCGTGTTGAAGCCCGTCAGATCGACGCGAGGCTTGCGGATTTCCGTGACGGTCGCGGGCGTCGCGCCGACCGGCGCCGGGGTTGCGGCGTCCTGATAGAAGACCTCGAAGAAGTCGTGGTCGTCCGCGGTCGGCTTGTTGCCCGTGATCCGGAAACCGCGAAACGTGCCGACGACATCCCAGCCGCTCGGCGCGGAGGCGTTGGACGACTTCGACGCGGCGACATGGGTCGCGGTCGCAGAAGGCGCAGAGGCGTTGCAGAGCCGGTTGCGCGAGAGGATATAGGCTTCGACCGTGTCGCCCGGCTTGCAGCGGAAGCGCACGCGGCGGTCGCTGCTCGCCGTGCGCTTCGACTCCCATTGCCCCGCGTTCAGCCGCCAGAACACCTCGTAATCGACGAAGCGATCGTTCGGCTTGTCGATCCACGACACCGACACGAGCGTGCGAAGCGCGCCGCGGGCCTTCTGGTCGAAGCTCGAGGTGATGGTCGGCGCGTTCGGGGTGAGCGGCCGGGTGTCGTCGTCGAGATCGTCGTCGGAAAGACGGGCCTTCGGCGTCGTGACCGCGATCCAGTCGGACCACAGCGCTTCGCGCCGCCCCGTGCTCGGGTCGAACTTCGCGCGGACCTCGTAGGCCTGCTCTGAGACGAGCACCTGCGGGTGGATCTTGACGTCGCCGTCGAGGTCCTTGGTGTAGCCGTCGGCGATCCTGTCGTTCTGGCCCGGTATCCGCAGCTCCCAGAGGAGCCCGTCCATGTCCTCGACGAGGTTGCCGGCCGCGTAGGTGAGCCGGATCGCCGGCCGCTTCTTGCCGCCCTGCGTCACCGTCGCGGGCGATGCGACGAGGTTGGTGACGACCTTCTTGGGCGGGAGCTTGGGGACGAGCGGCCCGTCGACGAGCTTCGGATACTCGTTCCGCGCGGGCGGGTCGTAGTCCGAGAAGTTGCACTCGGTCACGTCGACCATGACGTTGCCGTTCGGCAAGCGCCGGCGACGGTCGACCGAGAAACGCTTGGCCGCATAGCCGTTGCGGTCCGACGACCACGAGATGACGTCGGCAGGTTCGAGCACCTGCGCGCGAGGCCCGAGCGTGAACGAATGCTGGCGCGTGTTGCGGTGGACCTTCAGCGCCTCGCGCTTCAGCCGGAACACCTGGCCCCTGTAGGGGACCATCGGCAGCTGCACGTCCTTCAGCAGCCGCCGCCCGCCGTCCTCCGCCTCATAGGCGGGCGTGGTCAGCGGGTTGCTGTCCTTCATGGCCCAGCCTTCCCGACGGTTCGGGAAGCGCGCCACGATGCCGTTGACGGTGTCGGCCAGCCCGAAGAACGGCGTGAAGGACTGCTCGGACGTGACGAGGATGTCCTCGTCGGTGATCGAGAACACCGGGTCGCCGGGCTTGCCGACGTGGAGCTTGTAGAGACCGCCCATCTCGGCCATCCGGCCGGTGCACGCGCTCATCAGATCCTTGATGGTGTCGGCGACCGGGTTCTCGAGCAGAACCTCGGCGCCCGAGCGATAGCGCGGCTCCGTCTCGGCTCCGGTGTCGGCCGCGTCGTCCTTGTCGTTCGAGTTGGAGACCGGCACGAGCTCGGCGCATTTCTGGATCTGGGCGATCCAGTGCTCAGCCGGCAACCGGCGCGCCGTCATCTTCTGCATGCCGTAGAAGTGCGACCCGTTCCACTTCAGGCCGCGCATGATGTTGTAGATCTGGACGGCGCTCAGCGTGTCGCCGGTGACGCCGCCCCAGGTCGACTGATTGTCGAAGCGCTGCGAGCCCGACCCGCCGACCGAGCCGTCATTCGCCGGGTTGTAGAGTTTGAGGCCCTGACACTCGAAGCCGAGCTGCGGAAAGCTCGAGAAGACGCTCGACTTCCAGCGGCTGATGACGACGACGTAGGCGCAGCCCTTGCCGATGTGCTTGTTGGTCCACCGCCGCGGGCCGGGCGCGCCGAACCAGTTGACCATCTTCGGGTCGGCGGTCGTCTGGGTGCCGTCGTAAAAGCGGACCCACATGCACTGCGTCGCGACCGTGCCGTCGTCGCGGATGTTGCCCATGTCCTTGACCGGCGCGCCGAAGGGCCAGCTGGTGTCGTTCCACTGGATGTCGTGCCAGTCCTCGGAAACGTAGATCCGGTCGAGCGAGCGGATCGGCAGGTCGCTGAGCTGAATGACCTGCGCGAGATAGAGATTGTCCTGATCGCCGTCGGTGCCGAAGGTCCCGGCATAGACCAGAGAGCCGGACGTGAACGACGTTCCGAGCAGGAAGGACCGCCCGACGCTGTCGCCGTCGGTCTGGATCTTTCCCTGGATGCCGGTTTGCGGCTTTTCGGGATCGGGCGCGAGCGCCTGGCGCAGCAGCTGCGAGCCGAGGCTCAAGCCCACCGCCAGCGCGACCTGCCCGATGGCGGTGGCGAAGGAGCCGGCCGTCAGCGCCGCGCCGAGAACGCTGAAAACCGCCATCAGCCGAACATCCGGACGTAGTGGGTTTCAGCGGGCCTGAAGCCGAGGCGCTCGAACAGGCGTCCGATCCGCGGGGTCTTCACCTGCGCAGCGAACACCGCCATGCGGACCTGACGGCGGCCGCACTCGGCCTCGAAGGCGCGCAGGATCTCGCGGAACGCCGACGTCTTGCGGATCTCGGGCTCAAGCCAGAGGCCCCAGACCATCGCGACCTTGCCGGTGAAGAACATGTGGTCGTTGAAGCTCGCGCCGAACATGCCGAGCGCCACGCCGTCGCGCTCGACCACGAGACAGAGCGTGTCGGGCGAGGCGATGAACTGGCGCAGGAAGGCGCGCGTCTTCTCGGTTTCGAAGCGCCATTCGACGCCCGACGCCTTGTGGAAATGGCGCGACATCAGGATCGCGGGCCCGAGGTCCGAGAGGGCGGCGGGGCGAACGATCATCGGCGGCCCCGGAACGGGTTCGGCTCGAAGTTGATGTCCTTGCCGTGGTGGCGGCCGCCTTCCTTGCCCCAGAAGATCTCCCATTTCCCGGCGACGTTTGCGTACTGGTAGAAGTCGTCGTCGGGGTCGCGGTTCTTCTTCTGGTCGGCGTCGGAGCGCTTGGCCGGTTCTTCGCGCGACATCTCCTGCGCGTCGCTCACGCAGGAGATCACCGCCGCGCCCTCGTCGTTTTCCGTCGGCGTGCGGATCTCGACATTGTCGATCAGGCCGTAGAAGTCGACCTCGGCGGCCTCGACGATCTGGCGGTTCTCGACCGAGAACAGCGCGCTCCAGACCGTGATGGGCCTGAACTTCACGTCGTAGGTGCGCAGCAGCTGGATCGCCGGCGAGTTCGGATCGAGGTGGATGCTGAGCTCCTCGACCGAGAGGTCGCAGGTCGCCGGGATCGCGCCGTATTCCGCGAGCCCGCCGGCGCCGATGCAGGCGAGCTGGACGGTCGCGCCCGTCAGCGGGTCGAGCACGGGCAGCGTCACGTCATGGTCGTCGGACCAGAAGGCGAGCGTCTCGACCGCGCCGGACGTGCGGTTGCGCGCCTCGACGCGAATGACGTCGCGCATGACGAGGGCGCCGCTCGCGAGCACCGCGAGACGGTCCGCCGAATACTGAAGCATCAGGGCTGGCCTACGAACTGCGTCGCGGAGAACGAATGGTTGCCGGACATCTTGGTCGCGAGCTGCGACTGCAAGGAGCCGGGGTCCATCCGGAAGAGCGCCGTCGCCTTGACGAGGTCGACATTGGCGTCGACCGCCGCGCCGGGCCGGATGAAGGGCATGACGTCGAAAAACGGGGTCGTGCCGTTGCTGTCGGCGACCACATCCTCGAGCGCCTGATGGAGCGCTCGCCTGCCGCCGCCGTAATTGAAGGCGAGGTAATCGCCGACGCTGACCTTGTAGCCCGAGATCGTGTTTTTGAGCCGGAGCGACTTGTTGTTGGCGTCGAGCGTGTGGATCTTGGCGACACCGCTGAAGCCTGCATAAGTCGGCAGGTACGAGATGCTATCGACGTAGAGGTAACGACAAGATGCCGATGCAGTGAGCGCGACGATAACTTGGGCAAGCGCTGCGTTCGGAGGCGTGGTCACGCGCCGAACCTTCTGCACATAATCTGGCGTGGCGGCTGTGGCTGAGTTGCCACTCTGGCTAATGTATGTTCCGGAAACGTCGTAGAAGTTGACCGCGAGACGAATACCTGTCGTCGTCTCGACATTGCTTTTTATGTAGACTGAAAAATCGTAGGGTTCGTTAGCGGTGACGTTGACGTAGAACCCGGCATCATTCTGAACCCGGCGATCTGAACCGCCGCTCGCCAGCAGCTTGTCGAGCTGCACGCACTTGGATCCGCCGCGGCCGTCATTGGTGATCTGGCAATCGGCGGACACCACCCAACCGGTGAGCCCGTCCTCAAATTCAGGATTATAGATCGGGTTCGCGAGGTCGAAGCCGGATGGATAGGCGCCGGGAAACGGCCGCCGGACGTCATGTGCGTAGAACAGGTTCCCGACGCTCGCGAGGTGGTTCAGGATCGCCTGTTGGCGCACGACGTCACCGAAGTTGCGCTCGGACGTCGTGAAGGCGAGCTTCCAGAGCGGCCAGCCGAGCTCGGTCGTGATCGACTGGCCGTTCGGCGTGCGCGAGACCTCGTCGCGCCGCATGAGGTCAAAGGCGAACGGCGGCTGAAGCCCGATCTGCGAGAGCAGATCCGACCGGACGTTGGTGAGCGCCATGGGCGTTTACGTCCCCGAGACCCGGCGGGTCTTGTTGCGGCGCTGCGCGCGCTCGACCTTCGCCGTGAAGTCCGGCCCATCGCTGAACTGGCGGATCCCGCGCGCGGTGGTCTTCTTCGAGACCTCTTCGACCCGGGCATCGAACTCGCCCGAGGGATCGACCATCACGCGGACGACCATCTCCTGACGGCCGCCGCCGCCACGATCATTCGCGGCCGCAGGCGCGCCGCGGCGGGCGACCTCGCTGAGCCCCGCCATCGCGCGCGTCGCGCGGCGGTCCATCGCGCCGGTAAGGACGCGCTCGCTGCGCTCGAGCACGGCCGGGAACTCGTTCGAGCCGAAGCCGGTGTGATAGCGGGGCGCTCCGCGGAAAGCCGAGGCGGGATAGGCCCGGCCATAGAACGCGTCCGCGTGGGTGCCGCCCGAATGCAGGATGCCGGGGATGAGCAGACCGCCCAGCAGACCGCCCCCGCCGCCGCCGCCGAAGAGGCCGCCGAGGCTCGACCCGATCGAACCGAGGCCGGTCAAGATCGAACCGAACCCTTGCTGAAGCCCGCCGGCGAAGCCCGTCGAGGCCTGGCCGACCTGCGCGCTCGACGTCGTCAGGTTCGAGGCCGCGCCCGCAAGGCCGCCGCCGCCCGAGGTGAGGCTCGACTGCGTCTGGCCGATCGACTGCGTCAGCTGGCCGAGGTTGCCGCCGAGCGTGCTGACCTGCGGCGTCGCCTGGCCGACGCTCGCGCCGAACTGCTGGACGTTCTGGTTGGCGGCGTTGACGGCGCCGGGATCGATGCTCTGGGTCGGTGCCGGCGAGTTGTAGGCGTTGCGGAGCCAGCTCGGAGCGGTCGCGCCGCGGCCGCCCGCGCCCCAGACGCCGGGCGAGCCGTAGCCGACATGCATCGATCCCGGCTGCATGTAGCCCGGCCCGGCGCCGAAGCCGGTAACGCCGTTCGCGCGCGCCTGGCTGACGATGTCCTGAAAGATCGGCTGATCCTGCGGGTTCGCCCAGTCGAGCCGACGGCCGTTCTGTGAGAAGAAGACGTCGGCCGCCATGCCATGATCGTGGCGCGTCGACCCGACGCGCGGGAGGCCGGACCCGATCCCCGGCTGCCCGCCGGAAAAAACCTCCATCTGGATCCCGCGATCCTGCAGGAACGAGAAGGCGTTGACGAGCTTCGGGTCGAGCGGCTGGCTGCGCGTCGCGCCCTGGTTGGCGTAGGTGAGCCAGTCCATCGCGCCGAAAGCGCTGGACACGCGCGAGTTGGGCGTGATCGACGTCGCCATCGGGCCGGCCGTCAGGCCGGTGTAACGCGAGATGTAGTTGTTGTTGGCCGCAAGGCCGGCGAACGACGGGACGCCGCCGATCCCGAACGGCAGGCCGCCAGCGCCCGGAAGGCCGGGGATCGACCCCACCATCTGCACGAACAGCGCCCGAGCCGCCGACGAGCCGTCCGGCTTGCCCGCGAAGAGGCTTCCGATCGTCGTCGTGCTGCCGCCGAACATACTGCTGACCGACGACATCAGCATGTTGTCGAGCTGCTCGCCGGCGCGGTCGAGCATCAGGTTCTTGGTGCGGTCGAGGAAGCTCTGCGCGAGCCCGCCGAAGTCGCCGCTCGCGAGCGCTTCGATCGCCTCGCGGCCGATGCCGCGGTAGGCCTGCTGGACCTGCCCAAGCGTCTCGTTCAGCCGGATCTGGTCGGCGATCGCCTTGTTGGTCGCGCCGCTGATTTCGCCGTACTGGTCGAGCAGTCCCGCGCCGTTCATCCGGGCGTAGACCGCGCGCTCAGTCTCGGTGCGCTGAAGCTGCTGCGTCTCGAAGGTGAGCTCGCGGACAAGCTGCGTCTGCGCCGCATAGGTCTCGGTCGCGCGGATGCGGTCCGCCATCGCGCGCGCTTCGGGCGTCGCGATCTCGCCGGCGGTCAACATGCCGGCCCGATCGAGCTGGTCATAGACCGAACGCTCGCTGCGCGTCATGCCGGCGCGGCGGGCCTCGTTCGCGAGGTCGTAGGCGAGCTTGGTCTCGCGGATAATCTGCTGGAGACCCGACCAGACGTCGGCCTCGCGGCGGATACGCTCAAGCTCCGCCGCACCGATCTCGAACGAGCCGGTCTGGTCGTAGGCGCGGCGGCGCGCTTCGGCGACCGCGTCGAGCGTGAAGCGCAGATTGTCGCTCGCCGCGGCGCTCGCGCCGATCGAGGCGAGTTCAAGCTCGGCGCCGGCGGTTCGCTGGCGCGCGGCCTCGTTCCGACCCGCCGTAAAGTCGGCCTGCTCGCGGGCCGCCTGCGCATAGACAAGGCGGCTGGCGTCCGCCGCAGCGGCGTCGGCGCGGTGCGCCTGCGTCACGTCGCCGATCGCCTCCGCATAAGCGCGATCGGCCGCAAGCGCCGCACGCTGGGCCGTCGTCCGCGCCGTGATGGCGCGAAGATCGAAGGCCATCGCCGTCTGAGCGAGGTCGTCGGCGTTCTGTCGGTCGAGCGCTCGAGAGAAGTCAAGATCGCGCTGGCGATCCTGAAAGTTAAAGAAGTCGCGCTCGTCGACCGCGTCTTGTCCCCGCGTCGCGTCGAGCGCGGAGGGAAGGCGACGCGCCGTCGCTTCGAGGTCCTTGACGACGCCGAGCAGCGCCTCAGCGTCCTGCTTTTCGTCCTCGAACCGGCTCTGGTTTCGGCGGTCGGAGATCGCGGCCACGAACCCGAGAACATCGGGCGTTCCCTGCCGGAAGCTTTCGCGAAGCGTCTCGATTTCGGCGCGAAACCGACCGAACCGACCGTCGACCGAGAACACAGGCTGGTCGTTGAAACCCGTACCGAAGCCCATCGGGTCGAGGGCTGGCTGCTGGTCGGAGCCGGAACCCATCGCGCGCAGCGCGGCCGCGGTCTGCTCCTCGATCTGGGCCCGGAGCTTCGACAGATTGATCTGCGCGAGCGCGTCGAGAACGTTCGGGGCGCGGTCCGCGAGTTCGTCGAGCTTCGCGCCTGTGACGCCATAGAGATCGTTGACCTCGCGGATCGTGTCCGCATGGCGCTTGAAGCTGTCGTCGAGAGACTCGACGGCGCGGCCGCCGCTGAGGCTCCAAGCGGCGATCCCGGCCGTCGCGGCGACCATACCGACGCCGATCATGTTAACGGGCGTCAGCAGGCCAAGCGCCGCCGATCCGATCTCTTTCAGGCCACCGACAACCCCGCCCGGCGCATCCTGCAGGATCTGGAAGACTTGGCCACCCTGCGTCGCCAGGATTTGGAAAGCTCCCGAGCCCGACAGCGCCATCGTGGCCGCATCATTGATCTGATAGGAGAGGTTTCCCCACTGAAACGCCTGCCCGCCGGCCGCCTTGCCCATCCGATCAATGCGCTGCGCGGTCTCGTTAAAGCGGCCCTGCGCCATGGCGGTCGCGCCGTCGAGTTCGCGCGTGGTGATGACGCCCGCAGCTGCGAGCCCACGATACTCCGCGATCTCGGCGTTCAGGCGCGCTTGTGCGACCGAGAGGGGATCTAGCTGCGCGCGGAGCGCCGAAGCCGCTGCTTCCATGCGCTCAGTCTCTGCGAGCGCGTCCTCGAATACGCCGGCGGATGCGCGGGCGGACGGCGCAACGCGGCCGATCCCAAAGCTGTCCGCATATGACGCTTGGGCTGTCGCGGCAGCCTGCGCGCGTCGAGCCGCCTCGATCTCGGCCTCGCGCTGCGCGAGCTCGTCGAGCGCGCCGAAGGTTGCGCCGGCGCTCGTGGCCGAGGGGGCACCGATGCCGATCGATCTGTCGAAGCTGTCGCGGAAGGCGCGGCCTGCCTGTTCGGCGCGCATGCGAGCGATGTCGTCGAGCCGCGCGAACTCGGCCTCGAACGCCGAAGCGCTTTCACGGGCGGAGGCGCGCATGCTGTCCGGCAAGACGCCAAGGCTCGCGTTCAGGGCGCTCTGGTCGACGGCCGGCAGGTTGACGACGCCCGCGCTCTCGATCCCGCGCTTCATGCGCTCGACCGCGGCCCCATAGGCGTCGAGGCTGATGACGCCCTGGCCGAGCGCCCGGTCGGCGACACTGATGTCGCGCGTCAGCTGGCGATAGACCCGGGCGACGGGGTCCGTGCGCGCCTCCAGCCGGTCCCAGGCCTGGCTGGCGCTCAGCGAGCGGCGAGCGGACGTCTCTGTCGCGCCGCCGGCGGCGGCGGCTGCCGAGGCGACCTCGCCATAGCCGCGCTTGACGCGGTCCATGGCCGCGCCAAGGGTATCGAGGCCCTCCGGCCGACCGCGAACGGTCACCGTCCGGATGACGTTAATGTTGGCCATGGAGCGCCCGAATGTTTTTGGTCTGGATGGGTATTCTTGCCACTGGAGCCGGCTGGCTGTTCTTGGCCGCCGGCGTGACGGTTCGCGTCGGCTCTTACGGCGATTTCGGCGGCGTTCGCGAAGTCGCAAACGTCCATGCGATTGCCATGGCCAACAACGTTATTCTTGGCGGTTACGCCATGATCATCGGCGGCATCATCCAGAACGGGATTGATAATCTGAAGAGTTATCTTCGGGACAGCGCGTCATTGGGGATGACGCACGCCCCTAATCCCTATTCTTTGCCGGCCGATCCCTACCAGCCGAAGCGTAACCGGGAGAGGGTGCGCGAGATCGTCGTCGACGGCATTCCGGCGACGCTCTTTTCGGACAATTCGGTCGACGTGCTGTCCTCGAACGGCGTCACGCATTATCGCGACGCCGACGACCTCAAGCGCGCCTATTCCGGTTCGAGCCCTGACGAGCCTCAGCTCGCCTCGACCTGACGGAGATCCGACCAGACCCTGTCCATCCGGCCGATCAGATCCTTCAGCCTATCGAAGGCGTCGCCCGAGACGTTGTAGCGCCGCGCCCAAGCGTCGATCGCCCCGAACGGGATCGCGCCCGCGCCGCCCATGCCGACGGCCCGGTCATTCGTCAGGTCGAAGAACGCCTCGAGGTAGAACAGCAGGGCGTCCGGCAGCCGCGGCTCTGCGATGAGAGCCGCGGGCATCGGATGGCGCACCGCCTCGTCGGGCGGCAGCTGGGCGCGCTCTTCCTCCCAGCTTTCAAGCAGCCAGCCGGCCCGGCTGCCCCAGGTCAGTCGCCAGCGGAGCGCTTCTTCGAGTTTCCCGCGGCTTCCTCGAGGTCGAGCTTGCCAGCGTCCCTCACCGAATTGGCGGCGGTCACGACGAGAAGGCGGAAGTCGCTGTCAGGCTCGCCGATCAGCTCCGCGGCGCGCTCGGACGAATAGGTGATCGGGCCTTCGTCATCCTCGAGGTTACGCCAGCCCGTCAGGATGGTCTCGACGAGCAGGATGTCTTCGTGGCGCTTCTGGATATCGGGGAGAAGCACGCCGCGCGGGCGGTTCTCGGCGGGCTCGGCCTCGTAAAGCGCGAGGCGGCGACGGGCATAGTCGCTGTTGCCAAAGGCGCGGACCTGCAGCGCGAGATCGCCGGCGCCGGGCAGGCCGTCGACCCATGCGCCCTTCTCAGCCTTCTTGCCGCTGCTGCGGATGGCGGACAGTTTCAAGCGTCGTCTCCTTCGGACGCCTCGCCGGGTTTGGCGGGCTTGGGTTCGGGGGTGTCGTTGGCCGGCGGCTTGGCGTCCGCAGGCTTGTCCTCGGCCGGCGGTTTCGCGCGGGTCGCCGAAGGCTTCTTCGCCGGCGCCTTCGCGGCATTGGGCCACCTGGCTTGACCGTTGCCGACGATGATGTCCGCGAACTCGTTCGGGACGCTGACGGGCTCGGGCGAAGGCGTGAAGACGCGCTCCGTCTGACCGTCCGGATAGCCGGTGAAGGCCGCGACGATGATGACGTCCTTGGGCATGGAGGTCTCCAGATTTGAGGGGGCAGGCGCGGTCGAAGCTGCGTCAGGTGACCGCGCGGGCGACCGACAGCGTCGCGCTCGTCGACGAGTCGAAGACGCCGGTGAACGGCATGCGCGCCATGATGTCGTCGGTGTTGCCGCCGGCGACGATCTCGCCGTCTCCGATCTGCGCCTGACCGACGTCGAATTTGTACTTCTTGTTCGCCGCGCTTCCTAGGATCAGCGAGACGAGGCCGGCGGTGTGCTGCAGGCTGGCGTTGTAAATCGCCTGGTCGGAGAAATAGACCTCCGCCTCGCCTGTGACCTTGACCTGCCCAAGGCCGAAGCCGTCCGAGTAGAGCGAGCCAATGTAGGGCTGGTCGCGCAGGCCGTTGGCGATGGAGAGCTTGAACGAGCGGATCTTGCCGCCGGCCGGAAGGCCGGGGAAGGTGATGGCGCCGACGCTCGCGCCCGCCGACATGATCGGTTCGGTCGAGGCCGAGCCATAGGTCGCTCCGGTGACGATCGCGGCCGCGAGCGTCTCACGCACGCCCATCAGCTGCAGAGTGCCGGTGATCTTCTGCTTGGCCGTCACCTCGAGGTCGAGCTGCGACGCCATCACGTTGGTGAAGCGCGAGAACGAATTTGTCCCGATGCGCCGGGTCTCCTCGACCGTGTAGGAGTTCACGACCCGCCCGTTGCGGAGCTGGTTTGTGCTCCACGTCCCGCACATCACGCTTTCGAGCCAGTCGTCGAGCAGACCGTAGGAAAGCTCGAACGGATAGGGGCCCGAAACAGCCTGACCGGTCTGGATAAGCGCCGCGAGGTTGCCGTCCTCGCGGATTTCCTCGCTCTCCGCCGTCTCCTTGTTGGTGCGGAGACCGCCGGCGCGCGTGGCGCGCAGGATCTTGAAGACGGGGGTCGCCGGCGTCACGCCGGGCGTCACCTCCTTAATGTAGGCGGTGCGGGTGCTGGAATGGTCGGCCATCGGGGTCTCCACGGCTGAAAACCGGCGCGGGCCGGCGAAACCTGTCTGACGCGCAGGCGTAACGGTCCGGCCTGACCCCGAAGGTCAGCCGAACGAAGAGAGGCCCGCGACTATGTCGAGAGCCTCTCTGTCGAGATGTTTGGAGGTCGATCCTCAGAGATCGCGATGGTCTGCCAGCAACTACCGCTTCGACCAGTTCGGCTGAGCAAAAGAGCCTATCGACCTATCCGAATTGGTCAAACCGATACGGGAGGGCGACGGTCAGCTGGAAATAAGCGCCGTTGTCGTTCCGATCGTCGATCGGGCCGCCGGCCGGGGCGAGGAACTCCAGATGGCCGTCAGTGTGGCCGCGAAAGAGCGCGATGATCTCATCCGACCAGTCGAGCGCCTGGTCGCGGCCCGATCCCGACGGCACGCTGATGACGACGCGCGCGCCGCCCTCGTCGCGGTAGAGGTTTTCGCCCGGTGCCCCGACGCTGATCGGCTCGGCGTTCGTGACCGGATACTGGACGAGAAGGAAGGCGCTCCCGTCGGCCGGCGCGCCGTCCTGAACGTTCTGGCCGACGACCGGCAGGCCGATGGCGGCGAGGCGGGTTTCGATCGCCTCGGCGACGACTTTCGCGACCATGTCCGAGCTCCGGGGGAAGCGATCGATCGACCCGCCATGGCACCGAAACCATACCTCTCCAGAATGCGAGGAGGTACGTAGAAACCCGGATGCGAGACGATCTTGCGTTGTGCGACATCCGCCTGAGTTCGACTCCAGCGGATCATGAAATTATGCGTCTCGTCCTCGTCGCCCTGGCCTGCGTCAGCCTCGCCGCCTGCGCCAAGTCCCCCGAAAGCATCGCCCCGGCCTATGTCAGCGAGGTCGGCTATCAGAGCTACACATGCGTCCAGCTGGGCGAAGAAGGCTCGCGCCTGAGCACCGCGCTGGCGCATGCGTCGGCTCAGCAGGAGAAGGCCCGCGCCAACGATACAGTCGGCGTGATCCTCATCGGCCTGCCGGTTTCGTCGATGTCCGGCGACAACATCGCCCCCGAGATCGCCCGTCTTAAGGGTGAGCAGGAGGCGGTCCGCAAGGCCGGGATGAAGAAGAACTGCGGCGCCGCTGCGCCGGCTCGTAAGGCGAAGGTGAGCTAAGGTCCGGGCCCCTTATCGCCCCGTGGTGATGACGATCGCGGGCTGGCGCGTCAGCCAGTCCGTGCGCTGAGCGCCGGGCCGGTTACGAGACGACGCCCTCGACTGAAGGTTCGTGCGCGCCGCCCATTCGCCGACCGCGCCAGCCGGGACGGAGCGGAAGCCGAAGCGGATGCGCGCGACGTTGCCGAAGCGGGCCGCCGCCATCGCGGCAAGCACCTCGAAGACGCCGTCGGGGGCCTGCGAGGACAGCCCGCGCTCGATCTTCCGGGCGTAGGGCTGCAGGTTCAGAAAGACGTATTCCGAAGCCTGGGGCGCAGGCGCGCCTTCGGACACCTCGACGCCATCGGCGAAGAAGGCGAAGGACCGCGAGAACTTGCCGGTGAGCACCGGGGCATGCGTGACGAGCTGATCGGCGATCCAAGCGAACAGCTCCTCGAGGAGCGTGAACTCGTAGGCGATGACGCCCTGCGGCGAGACGCTGTCCTCGATCGCGCCGCGGCGGCCGTCCACAAAGGTGTCGTGCGGCGGCGTGCGGCCGCCCATGGCGCGGGCGTTGACGTCCTGCGCGGCTCGAAGCTCGCCCCGGGCGACGTCGGCGAGCGCTGACGATCGCGCCTGCGGCGACAGATCTTCGGCGAGGATCGCGTCGATGTCCCGGTCGATCGGATCGAGGCGGCTGCGCAGGCTCATCAGCAGATGACCCGCACGGTCACGGCAACGCCGGCGGCGGCCGTCTGGAACGGCCCGGCGCTCAGCAAGAGCGTGCCGCGCGAGACCTTGGCCAGCACCGTCGCGCCGCCGAGGCTCTGCGCCGTGATCGAGCCGCCGATCTGCGCGTCTCCCGACCACGTCTCGAGGACCTGAACGTCCGGAGGGGCCGCGCAAGCCGTCCAGCTGAAGACGGCGACGCCGGCAGCGTTCGTGGTCGCCGTGTAGCGCTCGACGCGCTTCGGCGCGCCGGCAGCGCCCGCAGGTCCTGCCGGGCCCACGTCACCCTTCGGTCCGGACGAACCTGCATCGCCTTTCGCGCCCACTGCGCCAGCCGGACCAAGCAGTCCGCGCTCGCCCTGCGGACCAACGGGTCCGACGGGGCCTGAAACGCCAGCCGGGCCGGCCGGCCCGGTCTCGCCGACGCCTTGGGCACCGCGCGGACCAGCTGGGCCCACGGGACCAGTCGGACCAGAGGGGCCAACGTCACCACGCGGCCCTTGAGGGCCTGCGGGGCCAGCACCGGGCGGCGCGACGCTGATGACGCCGTCGGCGCACTCGACATTCGCGCCGCAGCGCAGCGCGCCGTAGCCCCACTGCGAGCCGTGCTGCATGGCGCCGGGCGTCGCGGGCGCTGACGGCGGGCCGGCGTCCTGCGCGGCCGCCGACGCGGCGACGAGAAGGGCGGCGAGGACTACAGCGCGGCGGATCATCCGCGCACCGCCCGGAAAGTCGCGCCGGCAGGGCCGTAGATCGTCACGGCCGAGGTGGTGGGCGGGATGCGCCAAGCGCCGGGCGCAGTGCCGGCCGCCGCCGCCGGATAAACCGGCATCGCGCCGTTGCCGAGCGT
Source organism: Chenggangzhangella methanolivorans (assembly GCF_042648545.1). Classification (NCBI taxonomy): domain Bacteria; kingdom Pseudomonadati; phylum Pseudomonadota; class Alphaproteobacteria; order Hyphomicrobiales; family Methylopilaceae; genus Chenggangzhangella; species Chenggangzhangella methanolivorans. The sequence goes on along the minus strand of NZ_JBHRXS010000006.1, from coordinate 354,442 downwards.
CGCGCCTGTCGCGCCCGTGATGTCGACCCAGATCGGCTCGTCGCCCGGGTCGCTCGTGTTGACGATATAGCCGCCGCGAAGCGCCTGGCCGGCGGCGAAGAGCTGCTGGTAGGTGTTTGCCGAGCTCACAGTATTCGTCGAGGCTGCGATCCACGTCGGCACGGCCGGGGCGCTGGTGATCGGCGCGGACGGAGTGCCACAAGGAGTTGCGAGGCGGCCTGCCCCCATCGCGCAGTTGAGGACAGAGCCCGACATGTTCGATCCGTCGGGCTGCTTCCACGGCGTGTATGACTGCGCCGTCGCTGCAGACGTGAGCGCGATCGCCGACAGGACGATCAAGATCTTGATCATCGCTGAACCCCTGCTTCTCAGGTGGAAGGCGGACTAGAGGCCGGTCGCCGCGACCTCGTAGGCGATCAGGACGCCGGCGACCCGCCGCGTGCTGTCGTCGGCGGTCTGCACGACCCAAGCGCGACCACGGACAACGATCCTGTCGTTCCTCAGCACGGCCACTGCGCCCGCGGCTGGAGCCGGCCAGTTTCCCGCCGCGACCGCGGCCTCGACGTCTTCGGCGAGCAAGATGATCTTGCGGCCGCCCTGGTTGAGGCCGCTGGCGATCTCCTCGGCGTCGAAGCCCATCACGCGGGCGCGAAGGCCCTCAGCCACTTTCAGGCCTCCGGGCACTTCGCGGCGCAGTGAGACGATTTCGCCGTGGGCCTTCAGCTGCCGGCGGTAAGCTGCACGCGCGGCGGCCGGCTTCATCGGATCCTCACGGTCCTATAGGGCTTCAGCAGGGCCTCGGCTTCCGGCGACGCGAGAGAGCTTTTCGTCCCGGGAACCCAGTAGGAGACCGAGCTCACGCCGTCGACGTCCTCGCTCTTGATCAGCTGGTCGCGGCTTGAAGCCGAGAAGATCGCGCCGACCAGGCGGATGGCCGCGAGCTCGACGTCCGCTGGCAAGTCCTGTGCTCCCGCGACCGGCTCATCGCCGGGGAGCACGAAGCCGGCGTCGTATTCGACGACCAACATCGAGCCGCGCCACGCGAAGCGTGAGCCGCTGGCGCTCAGCCGATAAAGCGAAACGCCGTCGAGCTCGTACTCCAGAGCGTCGACGGTTCCGCCGTTCAGCGCGACCGACCGGACGGCGAAGGCGGGAGCGCGCTCGAGCCGCATCACGTGATCGATTGCGCAGCCACGGATCGTCTCGCGCACCGTCTCAATCGCGAAGGCTCGGCGGCAGAACCGTTCAGCCACTGCGGTCGCCTGGTCGATCAGGCGCTCGACCTTTGTGTCGTCGGCGTCGCCCTCGGTCAGGCCGAGGTCGTTGCGAACGTGCTCGACCGTCGTCAGCCTTCGCAAGGCCGCGGGAGTGACGACGGTCAGCATGGGTCTGCCTTACTTGTCGGCGTCCGGGATCTTGGCGATGTCGCCCGACCCCTGCTCCGCCATCGCCTTCGCGACGGCCTCGCTCTCGCTCAGCGTCGGGTCGTTGAAGTCGATCCGGTTCTGGTCGAGCGTGGTGTCCTTCCGCGGGTTGTCGTCCACGGCCGGGTGCGACGGGTCGAAGTCGGTAACCTGTCGCGGCGCGCCCGAGGTCGAGAAGTCGGTTGCGGCGGGGATGTTCGCCGGCGCCTTGCCGGCGTCGTCCTTCTCGCCCGGCTTCGCCGTCGAGATTTTCGTCTGGGCCATCTCGGCCTCCATGGCGTGAGGGGCTGGCGGCGGGCCCAAGGGTCCGCCGCGGTTGTCTCGTCTGTTGGCTGGCCGCTAGTTCAGGCCGCGACCTTCAGCGCCCGCATGGGCTCGGGGTTGAACACGCCGCCGCCGACGCGCTTCGTCGTGTAGAAGTGGACGAAGGGCTTGTTGGTGAACGGGTCGCGCAGCACGAAGATGCCGATACGGTCGATCACCAGGTAGGTCTGGGCCATGTCGCCGTAGAGGGCGACGATGTTGTTCGCCGCCACGCCCGGCATGCCGGGGACCTCGACGATCGGCGCTCCGTTCAGCGTCGACGGCTCGCCAGCGACATAGGACGGCTGCCAGAGGTAGTTGCCCTGCCCGTCCTTGAGTTTGCGCGTCGCGCCGACCGAGAGACGGTTGATGTAGAGCTTGGCGTCCGCGGCGAACTCCGACGGCAGCGAGTACATCAGGTCGATGAAGCCGTCGCCGGTGAGAGCGGCCGCCTGACCCGAGTTGGTGACCTCGATCGCGCCCCAGGGGTGACGGGCGGCATTCGCGGCGCCGGTCACATAGGTCAGGATCCCGTGCGGCTTGTTGATGCCGTCGCCGGACAGGAAGGCGATGCCCTCCTGACGGGCGAACTCGACCTCGACCTCGTCGGAGAGCCACTGCTCGAGGTCGATCGCCGCGTCCTGCAGCAGCTGCATCGAGATTGCGGGGTTCGCGTAGAGCTCGCCCGGAGTGAATTCCAGCGCGCCGAGCTGCGGCGTGGTGGTGGCGGGACGCGAAGCGGTTTCGCCGACCCAGCCGGAACCGACGGCTCGGTCGTTGAAATACTTCTTGAAGCCGGCTCCGGTGATGGACACGACACGCGCGAACTCGCGGATCTTGGAGATCCGCTTGAGCTTGCTCGTGATCGTGCGGTCCCACTCGATCGGAGCGAGGTAGCCGCCCTCGGCGTCCGAGCTCTTGGTGAGCGCGGCGCTGACCTCGCCCTTGCGCATGTGCGCCTTGAAGGCGGAGACCGCCTCGGGAGAGGTGGGCGGCAGATCGCCGATGATCGAACCCGGCCCCGCCTTTTCGGCCGCGATCTTCAGCGCGAGGTCGTCGCACGCCTTCTGAAGGTCGGAGATCACCGCGTTGATGCGGTCGACCTTCTCGTTGATCACGACGTCGTCGACCTTCGCCTTCAGGCTCTTGTCGTGCTCCGACTTGAACTCCTCGAAGGCGACCTGCAGCTCGGCGATCACCTTCTTCGGATCGGACATGTCCGCCCGAACGATGGCGTGCGCCAGAGCACGAGGCGCCGCGGCGACCGAAGACAGGAGCAGAGGCGACGCCGCGTGCATCCTCGCCGCGCGGGCGAGAGCGCCCGAGGCGTCGGCGCGCACGAGGCCGCCGGCGATAGCGCGCGGCATCTGGAGGCCGGCGGAGGCCGGCAGGGCCAGCATCGCCATGTACGGCGACGCGGTGTGGACGGCGGCGTGAGCGTCAGGCGAGAGCGCGACGACACACGCGACCGCGATCGCGACGCCGAGCGCCGCGAGCCAGGAGGTTCGCATGGGGGTGTCCCTTCAGGACTTCAGGATGTCTCGAAGACCGGCGAGAGCGCCGATCAGGCTGAGGTCGTCGACAGCGCCTGGCGTGTCGTCTTCAGGGGCAGCGCCTGGCGTGCCCTTGATGCGGTTGATGCGGTCTCGCGCGTCAGAGCGCGTAAGCCCCGCGGAGACGAGCTGGAGCTCCATGGCGCGCAGATCGTTGGTCTGCTTCGCCTTCTCCTTGGCGTCGTCGTCCTTCGTCAGCTTGTCGGCCGGCAACAGCGCGTCGGCGAAACCTCGCTCGATCGCGACCGAACCAGACATGTACGTTTCGTCGTCCATCCACTTCGCGACCACAGCCGCGTCCGACCCGGAACGGGCCACGTAGACGTCGGCCATCGCCTTGTCGAAGGGTTCGAGGAACGCGGCTGTCTCGGCCATGTCGTGCCGGTTGCCGATCGCGACGACCCAGCAGTTGTGGATCATCAGGAACGATGCGGCGCCGATCTCGAGCCTGTCGGCCGCCATAGCGATGATTGAGGCGGCCGAAGCCGCCATCCCCATGACCTTTACGGTGATCTGCTGCGGGTGCTCGCGCAGCACGTTGTAGATCGCAATCCCCTCGAACATGTCGCCGCCGGGCGAATTGATCTGGACCTCGACCGGACGGTCGCCGATGGCGCGGAGCTGCGCGGTTACACGCTTGGCGGTGATGCCGCCGCCGCCCCAAAAGTCCTCGCCGATCACGTCGAACATGGTGATGACGTTGTCGTCGGCTTCGACTGCCCGGACGCCCGCCGCCTCGACGGTCCATTTGTCGAGCACGGGCTGAGGCGTCAAAGCGGCGACGTCGCGCCTGGCAGGCTCAGGCAGCGCGCCAGGGCGTTCTCGCGCCATGATCTTGCCCACCACGCCGCGCGGACGCTTCGCTTCGCCGGGCTTGCGCGCCGCGTCACCGCGTTCAACCGCCTCGGGCTTCGAGTCCTGAGCTTCTGGATTGATCGCAGGCGGCCGCGTGCGGTCCGCCTCGGCCGGGGCTTCCCGGTCGCGGTCCTCGTCAGCCATTCCGGCCTCCTCAGTTGTCGTTCAGGGGCGGGCCGCCGTTGTGGCCCATCATTGCGTTCTCCGGCCGCTCGCGGACCGGAAGATCGAAGACGTCGCGCACCTCGTCCCAGTGCATCCACGGCTGATGCCCGCCGGCGCCGAGCGCTTTCGCGAAGAACTCACCCTGCTGCTGCATTGACCCGCGCAGCAGTCCGCCCGGATTGAACTTCGGCGAGAACAGATCCTTGTCCTCGTCGACGAGAAGCGTCCGGCTGATCGCCTGCTGCCAGGCCTCGAACCATGGATTGAGGCCGTAGCGGACGAAGAACTGGCCGAGCACGTCGATGCCCGAGCCCCAGGACGTGTCGTCCATCATCAGAAGCGGCCGGGGCGTCCCGAAGATTCGGGCGATTTCTTCAACCTGGCGGCCGCGGGTCTCGTTCGACTGCGCGTCCTTGGCGCTCGGCGCCATGGACTTCGGCTCGACGCCTTCCTCGAAGATCGGCGACCGGCCCGCGTTGTCCGCGCCCGAGTAGTAGCTGTCCCAGTCCGACCGAAGTCGATCGAACGCCTCGTCGCTCAGCCCCTCTGGAGCCGCGAGATAGATGTTCGAGAACGAGCCGTTCTTGAAAAGCCGGCCTACGGCAAGATCCGCCGAAATCGCGAGCGCGATCGCATCCGCGGCCTGCTTGACGAGCGAGACGCCGTTGATGCCGTCATCGGTCATCCCGCGGATGTGCAGGATCTCCGAGGCATCGTAATCGCGGGCGCCGCGATCGCTCGGCGTGTGTCGATAGATGACCGACCAGTCCTTCTGCTGGACCGGCTTCATGTGCTTCGGGTTGACCGGGATCAGCCGCAGGATCTTGCGCTTGTCCGTCGGCGATCGGACCACGATCGCGTAGCCGTTGCCTTCGGTGAGCGCCCAGCGCTGCAGCAGCGTGCGGAAATCGAAGGCCGACTGGTAATTGTTCGGCTCCCGGTGCAGCAGCTTGAACAGCGGGTGCGCTTTCGCCTTCTTCTTTGTGCTCTCCTCCATCAGGTGCAGAGGGAGCATGCCGACCGAGTAGGCGATCAGGCTGACCGACCGGAAGACCGCGGGTACTTTCATCGCCTTTTCAGTCGTGACCGAGACGCCCGATGGCGTCATCGTCCCGAGGCTCAAGAACTCCCGAAGGCGCTCGTCGTCGAGCGATATGAACTGGCCTGCATCCGCGCGCGGGCCGGCACGGCGGGGCCGGCTGGCCGGCGCTGAAGCTCGGCCAAGGAAGACGTCCAAAATGCCCACGCGGTCGGCCTCAAAGCATCCTGAGGCCACGACGCTCGTAGACGGACCCGATCTTGATCGGCTCTGGGTTGAGCGACATGGGCGCGACGGCATCGAACAAAGCCATGGCGACGTCGATCTTGGCGTCGCCAGCGTTCACTTTCGTGGCGCGGATCATGGTCGCCAACGGCTCAATCTTCACGTTCTCGACGCACCATCGGAACAGTCCAGAACCACAGTGAAGTAGCTTTCCGCTCGCAAGCTTTCGCTCAGCGGTCTTGATGGCGTTCATCATGTCCGCACCCTGACGAATGCCGCCGAGAAGCTTGTTCTCCTGCGTGACCTCAATTTCAGCAAGCGCATCGACGAGCTCGCCAATACCTGCCGGATCGACGCCGACCTGGGCGAGGATCCCGGCGTCTTTCACGCGCTGAATGATCTCCACCGCGAAGGGAACGTCGTCGACCTCGTCGCTAAGGATCAATAGTTCCTTGGCGCTCTCAAAATCACGAAGCGTCGAAGCGATCGACTTGCGGCGCTCAAGGACGATCTCGTGACAGGTGGCGAACGACCAGGCCAGCCAGTTCTTTGTTTCACGCTCGCGCCCGAGAACGCAGATGCCGTAAAGGTCGTCGCGGCCTCCGCCGTCAATTCCGACCGTCGCCACCTCACAGCGTTCGAGCAGAGTTTCAAGCGTGATCGAAGGGTCTGCGCGCTTTAGCCAGAACTCTGCTCCGACCCAGCCGTCGGTGCGAAGCCCGAGCCCGATCTCAACGTTAAAATGCTGCGAGGCGAGCAAAGCGAGCGCTGAAGCGCCTTCGCGTTCGGCTTTCGTCAGTTCGTCTGTAAGAAAGGCTTCGTCGACCGAGCGCCCGAGGTTCGGGTTGACCATCGACCAGGTCGCTGGATCCTTCCAACCGTTCTCGACCGTGAGATCTCGAGGAAGCTCATAGAGGATTGGAAGGAGCGGCAGCTTCAACTTGCCGTCGCGCACGTCCCGAGCGTTGGCAAGCTCCGACTTGAACACGCCGGCGGGCGGCTCCTTCGACTGGGTCGTGATCTGGATCATGAACCCTTCCGAGCGCGCCGCCAGCGCGCCACGGATCTCCACGAAGACATCAGCGGCCTTCGGCTTCTTGGCGAAGACGTGCGTCTCGTCGACGAGGATGAACGTCGCCTTCGATCCCGTGATGACGTCGGTGTCCGCGGCCTTGATAATGAGCGCGGCGCCGGTGACCCGGTGCGTGATCGTCCGTTGATGCGTCTGAGGATGGAACAGCTTTCGCAGTTCGGTATCGAGCCGGATGATCCCCGCCGCCTGTTTGTAGGCGATGTCGGCGATCTTCTTGGTCGGCGCGATCAGCAGCAGTTCGGCTTCCGGCCGCCGGTTCATGATGGCGGCGGTCACCATCAAGGCGGCGGCGATCGAGCTCTTCCCGTTCTTCTTCGGGATCAGCAGGAAGAACTCGCGGATCATCCGCCGACGGATGCTGGGGTCGTATGAGCCGAACACGGCTCGAACGATGTCCAACACCCAAGCGTCGCAGAGTTCGCCGTAGGTCGGCGTGCCCTCGACGTCGGGCACCCGCAGTCGACAGAAGATGCGCAGCGCCCGGTCCGCTTCCGAGACGATCAACGGAAGCGAAGGAACGAGAGAGTCGCGCTCGCGGATCCGCCTTTCCCAATCAGGGCAAGACGTGTCCCAAGCCGTTGCCGTCATGTCAGTTGAGCTTCAATCCGCCAGGATGAAGGTCGTCGCCCCAGTCCGTTCCGACGCCGGCAGTGGTCGCCGCCTCGGCGGCGGCCTCCTTCTTGCCGATCTGCGTCTGCCGCGGCTGCGGCGGTTCCGCGCCGTCGAAGTACCGCGCGGCCTCGGTCACGTCCGCCTGGTCGAACTGGCGGAGGATCAGGTTCATCGCCGAGACGTTGCCCGCGCGCACCTGTTCCATCATTCGGAACAGAACCTCCGCACGGATCTGAGCCCGGCCATTGTGGAGCTCAGACTTGTAGGCCTTTCGCAGCGTCGGCTCTGAAATTCCGATCGCCTCAGCGATCTCCCCGTTCCGCTTGTTCACGGCCGACATGACTTGGACAACCATCCGACTCTGCTCGGTCGGCTTGTGCTTCGGACGACCGCGGCGCTCGCCAGCCTGCTCGATCGGATTGCCGAAGATGTCCCGATCTACTACTGACCCGCTCATCTGGTCGTCCCGAAAAATAATCGCTCTTCAGCCCTAATCTTAAGTCCGAGATCGTTCAATTCTGAGCATATTGAGTTGACCCAAAGGACCTACTCGCTCCCAAATTTCGGCGACCCCGAAAAAAATCTGCGAATGCGACCCGATGCGGTGCCGGCCCCTGTCGCCCCCAGACTTTCACCCCCCCACCCCCACAATGGATCCTTTGTGCAGCGCGGGAAGTTTCGGAGGGACAGCGGAGGGCGGATACGATGTACGGCACCTGGTGGAAGAACAGCATGAGCGTCGCCATGCTTGCGTTTGAGGCCCAAGGCGTCATCGCTCAGCGAATGATGCTGGTCGGTCTCGGGGGCCCAAAGGTTCAGGCCGAAATGAACCGTATGGTGAGCGAGAAGCTGTTGGCTGCGGCGCACGCCGGCTTCCAGATCGCGACCGGGGCGAGCCAGGAAGCGGTGATCAGCGGCTATCGCCGTAAGGTGCGCGCGAACGCGCGGCGCCTGTCCAAGCCTTAAATCTTGCGGCTCTCGCCTTCGCCGTCTTGAGGCTGTGATCCGAGCCGCAGAGGCATTGTCCGTTTTTCGGGTCGAGCGGCTCGCCGCCGTCCCGGCGCTCTCGGATGTGGTCAGCGAACATCCGATGCGCGGGAGCAGCCTTGCCGCAGCGCCGGCCGTCGTGGATCGCCTCACAGCGATAGCCGGCGCGCCGCTTCACCTCTTCCGCCCACGCACGATGCTCGGGCGTCTGCAGTTCGGCCTCCGCGATTTTCGCAGGAGGCCTTACCCGCCGCGTGTCGATCGTGGCGATTCTTGGCTTCGCGACGCTGATCCGAGACGCCACGCGTACCCCTCGCCTGTCGCGCTCCGCGCAAAGAAAAACCCGCCTCGGGTCTCCCGGGCGGGTCTTCGGTTCGTCCATCTACTGGAACGCTTCGGAAGGTGGCCAAATTTATGTCGCGCGTCAAGAGCCTCTCGCGCGCCTTTTTCGACGCCCGCTCACGGGCTCCGGCTCCGGGCTCCGAATCGCGCGCAAAACCCTCGGGACCGCCGCCTCGCCCGTCTCCCATGGCCGCAGCGGCGCGCCGCTCTCGCACAGCTCCACGCTGTCGAGCCCGCCGCCCTCACGCACCGTCTCAAGAACCATGTCCAAGCCAGCTCGCCACAACTCATATTCTCCCCGCGCCGCCACCAGCCCTGCAGGGTCCGGATCGAGCCGCCATTTCTGATAGGCGCCCGGAAACGGCCGCCGGCGCTTCTCGTCCCAGCCGTCGGCCTCCACCTCCCACGCCGCCGCGCTCGGCACCGGCGAGGCGACCGCCACGCTCATGCGCCGGAACCAGAGCGCCCGGCCCTTCGGCCCGCTCACGAGCCGCGCCGCTGGCTTTTCGCCCCGCCAGTCCGGCGCGCCGCCGAGCGAGGCCCGCACCGCGACGAGCCGCGAGAGCCGCGTGCGCGGGACGAGCCGGACCTCGCCGGTCTCGGCGTCGGTCTCCTCCGCGCAGATCGCCGCGAGCCCCCGCCGCACGGCCTCGCGGCCGAGCTCGCCAAGGCCGTCGAGCCCGTCGCCGGTCCCGCCGAAGTCGCCGAGCGGATCCCAGCCGGCCGGCAGCGCCACCTCGAACGCGTCGAGCCGCTCCACCGCCTCCCCGATCCGCACGGCGTCGGGGTGGGGCGCGTCCCACGCCCTCATGTCGATCACGCAGCCGAACCCGTTCACCGGCGGCTGCGCGTCGACGCTCGCGAGCAGCGCCCCGAAGGCCGAGACCGCCCCCCAGCTGGAGGCGAGCGCCGCCTCGCCCCCGCCGATCGTGTGCGCCTTCGGCAGTTCCTGCCGATAGGCCCAGCCAAGCGCCTGCTCGATCGTCATCCGCTTCTTGGTCATCGCCGTCCCCGCTCACCCTGCCCGCGGTCTCGCCGCCGTCACGCCACCAGTTCGTCTTCGCCCTCGTCCGGCGGGTCGTGGTCCGGCAGGAACACGAACATCGCCTTGCCGCTGAGAAGCACGCCGAAATCGGCCCCTCGCTCCCGGAACCAGGCGAACCAGCGCCCCGCCCGCTCGCTGTCGCTCGGCGTCGGCCGCAGGGTGTCGGCCAGCGTCTCTGCCGCCTCGCGCGCTTCGGGGTTCGCCGGCCGCCAGCCCACGCGGCTCTGCGCCAGCGTGATGGTCTTGCGAAGCTCGAAGCCCGTCACGCCGGCCTTGGCGCGCATCAGCTGCCCGGCCCACCAGATCTTGGTCAGCGGGTCGAACACGGCCGCCGTCGCGCCGGGCCGCGCCGCGCCTCCCCCGGCCGCCTGCGCCTTCGCGGCCTCGACCGCCGGCTCCCAGCGCCGCCGCCGCAGGAAGGTCTCGCCGCTGATCGTGATCTTGCGGCGGTCGGCCTTCAGCGCGGCGAGAAACACCGGCGCGCCCGCCACCGCCGCGGCCCGGCTCTCGGCGTCGAGCGCCCGCATCGCCGCCTCGACCGACATCGCGTCGTCGGTCGGCGTCGTCGGCCAGATCGGCCGGAACGCGGCGAGCCGCGCCTCCACGTCCCGCTCGTCGGCCTCGGCCGCCTCGCGCCGCGCTTCGGCGTCGCCCTCGTCCTCTCGCCCAGCCCCTTGCCTGTCCTGCCCGCCAGCGCCCGCGCTCTCTCTCCCATTCGTTTTTTTAGGGGACGTTCTTATGCCCGCCCGCCCATGGAACGGGCGGGCCCCCGCCCGCTCATAGGGCGGGCGGGCCCGCCTCACCGGTGAGGCGGGGGGGTCGGCGTCCTCCACGTCGAGCACGACGCGATAGGCGTTGACCGAGGTCGCGCCGTCGTCGCGCAGCTGCGCCAGCCGCTCGATCCAGCCGAACTCCTCCAGCCGGTCGAGCGCGCGCTGCACCGTCGCGCGGCCGCATCCGAGCTGCTCGGCCATGGTGGCCTGGCTGCGATAACACCAGCCGCTGTTGTCGCTGTGCGTGCCGAGCAGCCCCAGCACCTTGAGATCATAACGGCCGTCCAGCCTCGGGTCGCAGATCGCGCCCGCCGGAATCACCGAATAACGCGGCCCGCTCATGCTCGTCCCCTGCGTCTGAAATCGTCCGGCGCGATCAGCACCGCCGGCAGTCCCGCGGCCTCGGCGTAGGCCGCCGCCGCGCGGCGCGCGCCCTCCCCGTCCACGAGGCCGAGCAGCTCGGCGACGCTTTCGGGCGTCATCCTGGTGAGGCCGAGCAGCCAATAGGCGCCGGCGTCGACGAAGCCTTGCGTGCCGGGCCGCGCGATCGCGCGCGCCACGACGGCCGTGACGTCGGAGGGCGCGTAAGGCCCGCCGCCCGCGGCCAGCACGGCGAAGTCCGGCAGCGCCGCTTCCGCGCCCGCGCGGGCCTCGGCCGGCGGCGCGATCGGCTTCGGCCGCCCCGCCGCCATGCGGGCGCGCGCAGCCTTGCGACGCGCCGCCATCTCGGCATGGGTCGTCGGCCCGTCGAGCGAATAGCCGGCGTAAGCTGGCGCGCTCATGCCGCGGCCCTCCGCTCGACGAAACACAACCGCCCGGCGATAGTCCGCCGATGAGCGACGTTCTGTTCTGGATTCTCTTGGTGGTGTCGGCCGTCAGCGGCGTGATCGCGCTCGTCCGGTCCGTCAGCAACCTCGCCAAGGGTTTCGAGGTGAGCGGCTCGCTCGGCGCTCTGGCCACGCTTGCGGCAGGCGGCGCGGCTGTGGTCGCTGCGATCTATGCAATCGAGCCAGCGCAGAAGTCGCTCGACCAACTCATTCGGCAAAACGCCAACGCTGCGCTCGACCGCGTCGACAAGCAGATCGCCGAATTGCAGGAAGAGATCAGCTTCGCGGCCGGACATGGCCCAATTGGTCAGTCCTACGAAGCGGCGGCCAATGCCCTGAGACGACGCGAATACTCCAATGGAGAGTATTTGCAGCTTTCGACTGATATCGAAATGCTCCGCGAATCCATACGAAAATTTCGCTTCCGTAAGCCGACTGAAGGCACTGTCTGGAATCTCCTCGAAGCAATAGATTTCGTAGCGCTTCCATCTCTCGTTGAGGCGTTGAAAACTGCTGAGTACGCCGACAGATTTGCAAAGGAACTTGATGAAGGGGCCAAACCTGACGATCCTCGCGTCAAACCGGCCATTCAAAGTCGGGAAGATGCGCGTCGTGCCCTTTTCGAGGCGATGAACATCTACAACCGTGACCGCGGCCTCTGGATTGCAGCTGTCGGCAGACGCCTCGTAAGTTTGTTTAAGCGTCGCGACGAGCTCTCGGCGCAGGTGATCGGCGAAGTCGACGACGCGCGTTAACGCGGCTGAGCGGCGGATCGCGCTCATGCCGCGCCCCCGAACATGTCGCTTTGCCCGATCGTCACGCGGTCGAGCATCAGCAGGCGCGTGTCTCCCTCGCGCGTCGGCCCGTCCCAGACGTACCAGGCGTGCAGCGCCGGCTGCGCGCCCTGCCCGGTGAAGTCGAGCCGCCAGCGCATCAGGTAGACGCGCGCGGGCGGCCGCCGCGACCAGGTCGGGCCGAGCCCGCCCGCGCCGCACCAGTTCAGCGGCATCAGCAGCGCCATGTAGTCGACGCCGAGCCCGTCGAGCGCATGGGCGATCCAGCGCGCCTTGCCGTGGCCCCACGAGCTTTCGTGAAACGGCGGATTGGTGACGATCGCGCCCGCCGGCGGCGCGGCGAAGTCGAAGAACGAGCGCACGGTCGCGCCGCAGCCGCGGTCGACGAGGTCGCTCGCCACCACGTCGAGGCCGAAAGCCGCGAACACGCGCAGCATCGCGCCGTCGCCCGCCGCCGGCTCCCAGATTGTCCGGCCACGCAACCGGTCGATCTCGGCCGCGCAAAAGGCTTCCGTGGCCTCGGCCGGCGTCGGCTCGAACCCGTCCTTTTTGCGCGGGCGCTCCGCCACCTTGGCATAGGCACCGGTCTCTTCGTCGCGCACTGCGACGGGCTTCGCCGTCTTGCCGGTCGCGCGGAACAGCCCGCGGGCGGAGGGGGCCTTCATTCCGCGGCCTCGAGCGATGGCGCGCAGATCAGCCCGCATTCGACGTCAAACTCGAGATCATCGTCGTCGCCCAGCAAGCCGGGCATAAAGGGCTGCGTCGTAACCTCACGCTCTAGATCGGCGTAGCTGTATTCGGTGACGAAGCGGCGGCCGGTCGCCGTCGCCTTAGCCGATCTGGCGGAGATCGAAGCCTCGCGGGCTTTCCACCAGTCCGCCATTCCGGGATTGTCGCGGATCAAGCGCTTCAAGGCGCCACGCGACTTCAGCATGCAGAGGTCGCAGTTGCCTTCGTAATCGCGCAGCCCAAGGTCAAAACCCTGCGGCAACGGCATCAAGGGCGCCAGCGGGTCGGTGTTCTCGCCAAGCCAGAACGGCATGACGTCCGCTCGCTTGGTGTGACGCGCCCGCGCCATCGGCATCAACGTCGTCCAGCGCTCCTTTCGGCGCTCATTGGCGACGTGCTGCTTGATGATCCGGTGGCCTTCGTCGTAGCGAAGCCCGATCACGTTCGCCCACCGCTCCCAACCGAGCGACATGGCGAAGTGCTTCATCGGACGAACCTTGAGCTCCGACGTGCAAAACCGCGTGACCGCGTTCGGCAGATAGCCCTTGGCTGCGATCAGAGCTTCGAAAGGCTCGCCGTTGCGGCTCGCGCTGTTGAAGCTAACCTTCTCGAACCCTGCTGGCCGATACTCCAGCCAGTGAATTCGAACGCTCCAACGAACGCCGCATTCATGGACAAAACGCAGCGTTTCGGCCCGCTCCCTGCCGGTGTTCGCGAACGCCACGACAACGTCTTCCGGCAGCTGCCCGTCATGCGCGCGCAAGATCTCGTGCAGCATGAAGGCCGACGTGCGCCCACCGCTGAAGCTGATGAGCGCCGGCCCCTTAATCCGGTAGGCGGGATGAGGCGCGCTCACTTGCCGTACCCCGCCGGCCAGACATAGGGCTTGCCCTTCGGCGCCGCCGTCGCGGGCTTCGCCGAACGGCTCTTAGACGACGCGCGCTTGGCCTTCGGCGCGGCCTCGACCTTCACCCCGCCAAGCCGCGCCAGCGCCTCGGCCGCGCGCGCGACGAGGTCCTGCGCCAGCCGGTCGACCGCAAGGTCGCGCTCGCGCCTCGCGTGATCGCGGTCGGCGATCGCCTCGCTCGCGCTCCGCCGCGCCGCCGCGAGCTCGGCCTCGAGCCGCGTCACCTCGCCCAGAACCTCGCTCTCGCGCCCGGGCGTGGACGCCGCCGCGGCGAGCCGGGTCTTGAGGTCGGAGATCGTCGCCTCGAGCGCCGCCACGCGCCGCTCGTGCCGGGCCTGCGCGTTGCGCTTGATCAGCGCCTCGGAGGTTTCGGCCTCGCTCGCCTGCCGGCGCAGCGCCAGAACCTCGCCGTTGAGCCGCGCGGTCTCGGTCTCGGCCGCCACCAGCGCCGCCTTGCTCTGGCCGAGCGCGGCTTCGAGATCGGCGATCCGCCTGCCCTGCGCCGGGTCGACCTTCGGGGCGCTTTTCAGCGCGAGCGCCGCCTCGAGCCGCGTGATTGTGGCCGAGAGATCGCGCAAGCGCTCCGCCGCCTTCGCCTCGGCCGTGGCAAGCCGCGCAGCCGGAACCATCTCGCCGCCGGCCGCCATCCGCGCCGCGCGGTCCTTGGCGCGAGCCTGCGTCTCCGAAAGCGATCCCGGCGCCGCCAGCCGGTCATAGGGCGTGCCGCTGAGTCGCGTCATGCGCACCGCCTGTGCACAAAGCGAGCGCCGCTCTCGACGGAACGCCGTCGCGGTCTCAGGCTTTGGCAATGGGCCCGAAAACCGCTTTCTGTTTCCTGACCGTCGGCTTCGCGCTGACCTTCGTGCTGCTCTATGTGTGCGTCGCCCACATCCTCGCGAATGACGAGTTCGCCGGCGAGGCGCTCGGCGCGATCGCGACTTTGCTCGGCGTCTACGCCGCTCTTGGCGCCGCGTGGTTCTCCCTGTCGGGCATCAAGGGCCAACTGTCGGAGATGCGCAGGCAGTCGGCCGCCACAGCTCTGCAGGCTCTTCAGCCGGTTTACAGACGTCGACTTGCTGAGGCGAAGGCGATTGCAGACGTAAAGCCAATATTTGACGAGATGCGCCAAGTTTTCGCAACAGGAATAACCGGCAGACTGCTGGCGGAAAGAGGCGCAAATTACGCAGATCGGCTCGACGACATTCGGAGCCGGCTTGCGGACGTGGCGCTCGAAGAGCCGCACGGCATTGGACTCAACATCACGCGCGTGGCTGCTGAAAAAGCAATCATGCAAGTGTCTCAATTTATTCGAGATGGCCTCGAAATTGTTGAAGACGAAGGCGAGTTCACGACCATTGTGACAAGAGCTAGCGCTGATAAGGTCAAATTTACCTTCGAAGCTGCATTCCAATATGTTGAAACGCACAAAATCGCTGCGCTTGATGATCTCGATGAGATTGTCATTCGCACTGATGCGCTCACGAAAATTGCAATTAAGGCGTAGATTTAAGATCGCGCTCAAAACGGCCTCCCCTCGAACAGCGGCCCGAGAGCCTGCGCCTGCGCGCGGCGGCGCTTCGGCCGGGCGCGCGCCACCAGCGCCCGCGCCCGGTCCTCGAACTCCCGCTTGAGCCGGGCCATCTCGGTCCGCAGGCTCGCGCGCCTGGCGTCCGCGGTTGCCGCCCGCGCCTCGGCTTCCGCCGCGCGCGCAGCCTCGAAATCCGCCCGCGCCCGCTCGAACACGAGTTCGGCGCGAAGGTCGCCGGGCCGCCGTTCATGGACCTTGCGGGCCTCGCCGAGCGCCCGCGCCGCCGCGTCGAGCGCCGCGCTCACGAGTCGACCTCTTCGATGTCGAAGCAGTCGGCCGGGTCGGGCTCGGGCTTCGGCTGGTCGACGTTGCGGCGCTGGACCGCGAAACCGTAGACCGCGACCCACGGGTTCGCGTCCCAGGCGCCCGCGCCGTTGATGACGTTCCAAAGCTCGCGATAGCCCTCGCGGTAGGAGCCTTTGCGTTCCGGCTCGAACGCGCTCGCCAGCTTGGAGCTGCTGGCGTACTGGCCGCAGCCCTCCGCGATCGCGTCGTCTTCGCTGATGTCCTGCAGCCGCTCGACGCGGACGTCCGTCACCTCGAGCGTGAGCCGGCTCGCCCATCGCGGCATGTGGATCGCGGCGCGGTCCTTGATCCCCAGCCGCTCCTGCGTCGCCGCGTAGCGGATCCCGCACCACAGCGGAATGCGCTCGGGATTGAGGTCGCGCGGCCGGCAGCCGTCATAGATCGAGCCGATCGCCCAGGTCTCGCGCACCCAGAGCAGGTCGCCGGGCTGGACCTTGGGATAGATCCGCGCCCATGAGCCTTCCTCTTCGCCGGCCCACGGCGCTTTCAGATACGGGCCGGGATGACCGGAAGGCGACGGGCCGCCGTCCACCCACGCGCGATGCCGGTTGAGATCGTCGAAAGCCCGTCCGAATGGCCAGCTGCCGCCGTTCCACAGCGTGTTCGCGCGGCTGAGCGCCCGCCGCGTCTGCGTCTTGGTCCCGTCGAGCAGCGCGCGGACCATCGGGCCCTTGAATAGGATCGAGTGGACGCTCATCGCCGCCCCCAGATCGCCGCTACCAGCGTCGCTGCATTTTTTGAAAGATCAGCGATATCAACGTGTTTCACCGAATGTCTCCCGTGAAACAATCCGGCCCCGCAGCCGCTGCGGTCCGCACATGGCTGGTGACGGCGACGTTCGCGGCCGCGACCTCGTAGGGGTCGGCGCCCACGCGCGCGGTCGCGTCATGCGGGTGAAGGTCGAGAAAGCCGCAGAGCCGGAAGAACGCGTCGGTCGAGACCGCCCGCCCCTGCTCGGCGCGCACGAAGGTGGCGGGCGAGAGATGGACGCGGGCCGCCGCGTCCCGGATCGCGATGCGGTCGACCTCGCGCTTGATCACGAGGCCGACGGCGAGATGCCACCAGGCCACGGGCCCGGCGACCGCGCGCGGCGGCCGGGCGAGCTCGCGGAGCGGCGCGAGGCTGACGGGGTCGACCTTCAGCACGGCGCAGAGCGCGAGATGCGGGTCGGCCGAGAGCGCCCGCCGAGCGATCGCGCGGGCGAGGTGGCGCACGCCGATGCCGTCGACGAGGCACACCGCCCGCGCCGCCGCGTCGTTGGGCGCCAGCCTCTCGGTCAGCGCGCCGAGCTTGGCGCGCTGACCGGCGGAAAAGCCCTCGGCCGCCGACATGGTCAGAGACCCGTCGCGGCTTCCGGCAGGCCCTCGAAGGCCGGCAGACCGGTGTCCTTCGAAACCCGCTCAAGGTCGTGCTGCACGCGCTCGCGCAGCCAGTATTCCCAGCGATAGAGATGGAACGACCACTTGATCGCGCCCTCGAGACGGTACCGCAGCCGCGCCGGGATGCGCACCGGATCGCCGTCGAGGAACGCCGGCACCGACACCATGAAGATGCCCGGCACCACCACGGGCTTGCCGGTGCGGTCGTTGTGCTCCTCGACGAAGTTGAGCTCGGTCTCGCCGGTCTGGAGGCGGACCTTGTTTTTGACCTGGTAGCTCGCCGTCACCTCGAGCTCGCGCGAGAGCGTCAGGATCTCGTTCGGATTGCCGAAGGTCGCCTTGAAGATCCGCTCATATTCGGACTTCTCGCCGTCCTCCGGAGAGGCGAGCTCGGCGGCGTGCTCCTCAAGGAACGCCGCGAACGCCGCCTGCTCCATCGGCTTGCCGTTCTGCCCGTGCCAGGCCCGGAACTCCTCCGAGATCGGGAAGGCGTATTCGACGCGATGGCGGCCGTGTCGCGGCGCGCCGTCGACGTCGTGATAGTCGAGCACGGCGAGAAGCTTCGGGTTCGGCCAGCGCGTCTCGGCGAAGATCGCCGAGCCTTCGTCCTTGTGGCGGTTCACGAGGTCGACGAAGGACTGGGCGGTCAGGATCCGCGCCGTTCCCTCGCGGGCCCGCGGCGCCTGCCGATAGGCCTCGATCACATGGTCGATCGCCGAGGCCGTGTGCAGCTTCGGGTCGTAGAGCACCGGAACCTCGGCCGGCAGGCCGGGGCCAAGCCCGTCGGTTTTCACGCCGATGATCTGCGCATCGACCGCCGCCTGGGCGAGATGCGCGATGTCCTTCACGGCCGACGAGGTCGGCAGGTCGTTCGAAGAATGCTGCGCCATCGGGCGCTCCTTTCAGGCTGGCGGGGGAGAGAAGCGGCGGCCGGCCGAAACCGGCGGCAAGCGTCAGGCGCGCTCGTGCGCGGGCTCGTGGCGTGAGGCGCCGACCTCGCGCGGCTCGAGCATGTCCATCTGGTTCGGGTGCTGCGTGGTGATCTCGCCTTCCCAGAGGAAGAACGGCGTCCCGCGGAAAGCTTTGTCGTCGGGAAGCTTCACGACGATCTTCGGGACGACGTTGATCATCTCTTTCTGCACCGCGATCTCGACGGTGAGCGTGATCGTCGCCTTGCCCTTGCCTTCCGGCGCGACCTGCAGCGCCTCGATCGACTTGGCGAGCGCCTCGTCGCAGGCCTGCTCGAAGCGGTTGCGCTCGATCAGCCCGAGCAGCTGGAAGAACTTGCGGATCGTCTTGGCCATCTGCGTCAGGCTCCGGCGGTCTGGCGGGCGAGCGCCCGCGCGTTCTGGCGGGCCAAGGCCCGCGCTTGGGGAAGGGCGGCGAGCACGCCGAGCGGCGGCAGGCCGAGGCGGCGAGCGAGGACGAGCGCTGCGCCGTCGCAGGCGCGCGCCTCGCCGCGCAGCAGGGGCGCGAGCTCGGACGGCTGGACGGGAGAGAAGCCGGGAGCGCCCAACCCCTGCCCCGCCGCAGCCTCCGGCGCGGGCGCCTGCGCGCCGTTCAGAGGCGCAAGAGCCGCAGGGGCGACGGCGGCGAGGCTGGCGATCCCCATCCCCGTCCTCGCCGCCGTCTCCGGCGAACGCTCCAGCGCGCCGTTCGAATTTCTGGTCGTCATCGCGCCGCCTCCTCGGCCGCGCGGTCCTCGGCCTCCCGCGTCTCGGCGATCGACTTCGCTTCGGCGTCGTACCGGTCGGCGCGCTCCCGCAAGGCGCGGCCGCGCGCGAGCGCCTCGCGCACGATGCGGCGGCCGCGCTCGCGCAGGCGGTGCGCGCGCCAGAACAGCCAGATCTCTCGAAGGCCGCGGCGGGGGCTCACGCGAGCTCGTCCCGAAGCGCGACAAGCGCCGCGATCTCGTCGTCGAGGCCGCTGCGCTGCTGTTCGCGCGCGAGCGCCTCAAGTCCGTCGGGCGCGTGCGGCCCGAAGGTCGCCACCAGCAGCGCCGAGCCGTAGGCCTCGGACAGGTGGATGAAGTTGTCGAGCGAGGGCGCGCTCTCGCGCTCCAGCATCCGCTCGATCGTCTTCACGGCGATCCGTCCGCGCGTGTCGGCGTGGACGTTCTGCGCCGTGCGCGCCGGGTGAAGCGCGCGCAGGAACGCGCAGACCCGCTCGCCCGCCGACAGATGTTGGACGTTCGCCCACGAAAGTCGGCGAAATCCCAATGCATGTTGCATGTCGATCTCCGATGCTTTGCGCATCGGAGCCCTCGCGACGGCCCCCCGGGCCCGCGTCGGAGAGGAGGAACGCATGCTGGAGACAAGCGCGGTCATGGGCGGCAACCCGGAGCGCGCGGAAGTAAGATCGGTTGAGAAAAGCCCGGCGCATTCGCGCGCCGGCAGTCGAGGAAACGCCTGCCGCCGTCCAGGGAGAACGAGAGACGGCCGAGAGGCTCGAGGACGCGCGCGGCGAGCGCGCGAATGGGGTGCGGCCGACCCGGCAGGCGAAAACCGGACCGGCCGCGCGCGCGGAAATACGCCCGCGCGTCCGAGGCGGCGTCGGGGGACGCGCCGCCGCGAAGAAATTGGTTTTGGACCGCCGCGCTCATGGCGTCGCCTGCCGAACGGCCGCGACGCGGCGGGCAAGCTCGTTCAGCTGATGCCGCTCGGTCACGCCGAGGCTGTTAAGTCCCTGACGCTCCAGCTTGGCGAGCGCGTCGGCCGCCTTCACCATCACGAGGACGTCGTCGACCCCCGCCACGGCGCCGGCGCCGCTCCGGCGCAGGACGTCGCCGCGCTTCAGCGGCGCGGCTGCGCGGGCGTAGTGGCGGGCGCGGTCCAGCATCGCGGCGAAGTCCGCGAGCGAGAACATCCGCGGGCTCAGGCCCGCGCGGTCATAGAGCACGACATTGAGATCAGCCCCGGGAGCAGCTTCTTGATCCTCGCCCGCGACCGCGCCGCCGCCGACTGGCGCTTCTTCGCCCGCCTCGCCGTCCGGCTCTGCCTGGCGCTCGCCGCGACGCTCATCGCCGCCGGCCGCGCGCGGGAGCTCCGCGAGGTCCTGCGCATCCACGGCCGCGTCGAGGCCGAGCGCCTCCAGACGGACGAGGTCCGCGGCGCGGCCAAGGATCTTCTTGGCGATCTCGTCGACATCGCCGAGCGGCCCGGCGACGCCGAGGCCGTCCTGGCTCGCCACAAGGCGCGTCACGCACAAGGCCGCGGCTGAGGCCGCATGACCGGCCTCGACCAGCGCGACGTTGGAGAGATGGGCGAGATAGGCCTCGAGCGTGATGGCGTAGGCCCGGCCGTCGATCGAGACCGGGATCTCGCGGGTCCCGATCGCGGCCGCGATCGCGTCGATCAATTCGGCGCGCTCATGCGGCGCGTCGCGGCGGGAGTTGGCGTTGCGGATCACGGCTGCGGCTCCCGCGGCCAGGCCACGACGAGCGCCACGGCGCAACAGCCGAGCGTCACGAGCGCCAGAGCGAGGCAGACATCCGCGACGCTCATCCGACCGGCTCCGGTTCGGGCGCTAGGGTCGCGTCCTCCGGCTTCGCCGCTTCGAGCCGCGCCCGATGAAACCCCTCCGGCGTGACCTTGCCGCCGCTCGCGGCGCGGGCCCGCTCCTTCAGCGCGGCCGGAGCCTCGGCGAGGCCGAGCGCGTAACGGCGCGCCTGCGTCGCGGTCGCGACGCAGAGGCGCTCGGCGAGCTGCTCATAGGTCAGCCCTTCCGAAATCCGCCACTGCTCGAGCGTGAGGTCCATGCGCGAAGCTCCTTCGCGCAAAACATGTCCAATTTCGACATAACCTGTCAAGCGTCATGTCGGGATCAGCAATGGCCGACGATGTCGAATTCCGACATATCATTGCTATGAAAGCGAAAACCCCTGGCGGGTCCGCCCCGATCCTCATGCCGAAGAAGCGCGGTCGCGCCGCCAAGCCTCGCGCCGCCGATCACGGCGACCTGCCGAACCGCATTCGCGAGTTGCGCGAGGCCGAGGGACTGTCGATGGCGCAACTCGGCGCGCGCATGGGCGACGTCGAGGCCTCGACCATCAACAAGCTCGAAAAGGGCGACACGCTCGTCAACACGCGCTGGATGAAGCGGCTGGCCGACGCGCTCCGGGTCGACCCGATCGAGATCCTGTTCGCGCAGCCGAAGATGCGCCGCGTCAAGGTCGTGGGCGCGGTCCAGGCCGGCGTGTTCGTCGAGGCGATCCACTGGCCCCACCCCGACGACGTCTATGAGGTCGCTGTCCCGGACGCGCCGGAACTCGCCGACATCCGCCTCGAGGGCTACGAGATCCGCGGCCCGTCGATGAACAAGGTATATCCGGAAGGATCGGTCGTGGTCGTCGCCTCGATCTTCTCGAGCCGCGAGCAGCTGGTCTCGGGCGCGCGCTACGTCGTCGAGCGCATCCGGCCCGACGGCGAGCGCGAGGGCACCTGCAAGCTGTTCGAGATCGACGCCGCCGGCCGGCGCTGGCTCATCCCGGAGTCCTTCGACCGCTCGTTCCAGCCGATCCCGCTCGACGACGACGCCTTCGAGAACGGCGAGCTCGTCCAGGCGATAGGCCGCGTGATGTGGTCGGTGAAGCGGGAGACGCCCGACTACCAGGCGAATTTCGGCGCGGCCCGCCCGTAGACCTTTTTGTAGATCGTCGCGGCCTTCGCCACGGCGGCTTGCTTTTCGGTCCGGCTGAGCTTGGCGGCGCAGTTCACGTCGAGATTGAGCGTGTCGGACTGGTCGACCTCGCTCGCGCCGCTCTGCACGATGACGATGCGCCAGGCGCAGCCGGTGAGCCGATCGACCCGGATCGAGTCGTCGCAGCCCGTCAGCAGGCAGAACGCGACGTTGCGCTGCCCCTGATAGTCCCCCTTCCAGGCGCGCGCGATGTCGCCGGGCAACGTCTCGCGGGTCTGCTCGCAGGAGCGATACGCGTCGGGCTGGGGACATTCCGAGGCCGGCGCCACCATCTCGGGCGTCTGCGCGACCGCCGGCGCAAGGGCGACCGCGAGCAGGAGCGCGGCGAGAAGCGCGCGCCTCATGCCGCCACCCCGTAAAGCGCTTCGATCGCGCGCCGCTCCTCGAACGAGAGCCGGTCGTCGGCCGCCACGAGATCCTCGATCGCAGGCCCAAGCAGCCGCAGGACCGCGGGGTCGGCGGCGAGCCGATCATAAGCGTGGGCCGCATGGCCGGCCGAGGGCCGCAGCGCGGTCAGCGCCACCCCGATGCGCGCGAAATCGGCGTCGCCCAGCATGACGCCGTCCAGCTCGGCGACACGGTCTACAAAGCGCAGCATGGACTCGATCTCGTCATGCACCACCCCGTCGGACGCGGCGATCGCGGCCAGCACCGCGAGCCCGTCCTTGGCCCTTCGCAAGGTGGCCCGCATCGGATCGTCTTTCCGCGAAAGGCCGAAGCCTTCGAAGAAGGTGACGGCGTCGGCGATGATCTCGCCGGTCCCAAGATCGATCAGCTCGACCATGCGGTCGGCGCGGAACAGCCGCGGCTCAAACCGCAGCGTGCAGAACGCGCTGACATAGCAGACCTCGCGATCGAACCAGCCGCGGCTGAAGCGGACGATCCGCTTCGTCACCTCGGATTCGCCCTCATAGATCAGCGCGCAGGCGAGCGGGCTGAGCCTGACCGCGGACGCCGGAGCGCCGCGCAGCATCATCGAAACAGGATCACCGATCCCTGCATTGCTGAAGAAGCCCGGCGGCGGCCCAAGATTTTCACCGCACCGCGCCGCCAGCCAGTCCCGCGCCTCGTCGTGATCCATCGCTCGCCCCGAAGACTTCGCGCGTCGCTAACCCCCGAGCCGCCCGCGCGCACGCGAGAGTGGCACAGCCATACCCGCCGGCCATGGCTGATTCGGACAGACTGAGCCGCCAAGCGCGATCCACCCCGCGACGATATGTCGAATTTAGACATTTTCTCTCTTGACGATTATGTCTGATATCGACATGCTTTCTCCATCAACCGCTGATGGAGCCGCCGATGTCTCTTTGCCTGTCGCCCGCGCCGCGCGCCAAGGAAGTCCGCGCGCCCGGCTCCCGCGCCGTCACCCTCGCCGACATGGTCGAGGCCGCCCGCAAAACGATCTTCCGGCGCGGCGAGCTGCACGAGTCCGACCTCGAGCTCGCCGGCTTCACCAAGGCCGAGATCGCCGAGCACCGCGAGACCGTGCTGGCGCGCCTGCGCCGCGAGGCCCGGAGGCTCGACGCGTGAGCGCGGCGCTTTTCCCCTCGGGCGTCGAGGCCTATGGGGCGCTCGCCCGCCTCCTCGACGTCGCCATCACCGACACCGGCCAGGGCCGCCGCTGCGCGAACTTCGTTCTGGCCTGGTGGAACGCCGGCCAGAACGGCGGCTTCGACCTCTCCGACCTCTGGAACGTCGACGACCGCCTCACCTCCGACATGACGACGGTGTTCGCCTATGTCGCCCGTACGCCCGGCGGGACCTATCCGGTCGATTACCGCGACGAGATCGAGCGCGTGATCGCGCTGCACCGGCCCGCCGCGGAGGCCGCGTGATGGCCGACACGCTGGAGCGACTGCGCCGCATCGCCGTCGACGAGCAGGGCGTCGACGCCGCCGCCTTCACGCTCGAAGCCGAGTTCGAAAGCTTCGGCCTCGACAGCCTCGACATGGTCGAGCTGCTGATCTCGATCGAGGAGGAGTTCGGGATCGAGGTCCCGGACGCGCAGTTCGAGGGCTGGCGCACCGTCGGCGCCGCGGTCGGCGGGATCGACGAGCTGACAGCCACAACCCGCGGAGCCGCCGCATGAGCGCCGCGGCCCTGCGTTCCGCCTCGCCCCGCCGCCCGGCATTTCGCCTCGCCGATCTCGAACCGAAGGTTCTGGGCGTCGCGCTCGAGGGCCTGCTGGACGCCCGCCGCGACCGGCCTCGCGCGCTCCGCGCCGTCATGGTGCTGGACCAGGTCGCGCGCCTGCCCTCGCCGGGCCTGGCGAAAACCGCGGCGCGCGCCGCCGACGAGATCCGCCGCGCCGTCGGCCACCTGCCGCCGGCCGCCCCGGCCGTCGCCCCTCGCCCGTGCTTTCCCCGCCCGCTCTCGCCCGCCCGCGCGCTGCAACAGGCCGTCGAGCGCGCGTTTTCCGGAGGTTCCGCGCATGCCCTCTGAGCGTTTCGTCTGCCGATCCTGCGACGGCCTCGGCGCCCGCCTCGTCCGCGAAGCCGGCGAAGTCACCTTTGCGCCCTGCGCCTGCCAGGCGCCCCGCGAGGCGCACGAGCCCGCCGCCCGGCCGCGGCTCGCGGCCTCCGCTCCGCATCCCTCCGTCTTTGCGCTTCGCCGCCCGGCGCCGCGCCTCACCCTCGTCAAGGGCTTTTGAGCCATGCTGCAGACCCTCGCCCGCCCCATCGTCGCCAAGCCCTCGAGCCTGGCGCCCGACCCCATCGACGTCCGCGTCGGCGCGCGCATCCGCCTCGGCCGCCGGCTCGCCGGCTTCAGCCAGACCAAGCTTGGCGAGGCCGTCGGCGTCTCGTTCCAGCAGATGCAGAAATACGAGAAGGGCGTGAACCGCGTCGCGGCATCGCGCATGGAGAAGATCGCCGCGGCGCTCGGCCGCCCGATCGCCTGGTTCTACGCAGAGGGCTCGGATTACGACGCCGCGGAGAACGACGAGGAGGCGCTCGCCTCGCTCGCCGAGCGCGACGTCGAGTTCCTGCGCGATCTCTCCCGCCTGGGCGACCGCCACTTTTTCATTGTCAAGCAGATGGCCGCCGCCCTCGCCTCTCAAGGCGCCGCCGGCCAGGAGCGCGCGGCGTGAGCTCGGCGGTCAACTCGCCCTCGCATTACCGCCGCGGCGGCTTCGAGCTCGCGCAGGTGATCGACGCCTTCGAGCTCGACCGCTGGGAGACGCAGGCCGCGCAATATCTCTTCCGCGCCAAGCACAAGGACGGCGGCGCCCATGAGGCGCAGGACCTCGCCAAGACGATCGCCTTCCTGATCCACGCGCTGACGCTGAAGTCGCCCGCGACGCTCGAGCGGTTCGAGGCCTTCGGGTTCCGGCTCACGCGCGGCGGCGAGGCGGATGTCGATTTTCAGCCCGCCAGAATTCCGCCGCTCACGCGCTCGACAGCGCTGTCCCTGGTGTCGCTGGAAGACACGCTTGAGGCGTTTCTTGGCGAGAGCCGCGAGGTCGTGCTGGAAGGGCTCACCGCCGCGCTCGCTCTGCAGGGGCGGCTGCGGCCGTCGCTCAAGGGCAGCGTCGGCGACCAGACCGCCGGACTTCCGGAAGACGATCCAGCCGTCTCGGCGATCTGCAACGCCGCCGAAGCGATCGCGCACGAGCGCGTGATCGTCGCCGCGCGAGGTCGAGCGTCATGAGCGCCGCCGCACAGCTTTACGAGGCCGGCTCGCGCGGGCCCGAACTCTTCATGCCGTGGGCCGACGGCGGAAAATGGGACCTGCTCGCGCCCGATCCCGCGACGCTGCGCTGGCGCGACCTCGCGCTGCGGCTCGCCCGCATGCCGCGCTTCGGCGGCGAGACCGACTGGTCGCTCGCCGAGCACATGATGCTGGCCGCCCGTCTCGCGCCGCCGGAGGCCCGCGGCCACGCGCTGCTGCACGACGCCCACGAAGGGATCTTGGGCGACTGGGTCACGCCCGTGAAGTCGGCGCTGAAGCGGCTCGGCGGGCCGCCGGTGCGCGTCGCCCTCGGCGAACTTGAGCGCCGCTCGGCCGCCGCCGTCCACGCCGCCGCGGGCCTGCCCTTCCCGCCGCCCGACGCGGTCGCCCGCGCGGTCGACGAGGCCGACCGCCGCGCGCTGTCGACCGAGCGCCGCGACCTGTTCTCGCCCGCCTACTGCGCCGGCTGGGGCGAGAATCTGCCCGACCCTGCCCCGCTCCGCGACGGCCGCCTGAAGCCCAAGCGTGCGCCCGAGGCGATCGCCGAGGCCTGGCTCACGGCGCTGGTGATCCACGCAGGCTTGAGCCCGGAGACAGCCCGATGACGCTCGAACATCAGCAGAAGCTCGCCCGCCGCAATCCGTGCTTCGCGCCGGAGGACTGCGCCAACACGGCGTTCGGCTGGCGGCTGCCTGCGCCCTTCGACGACGCCAGCGTCATGCTGACGCTCAACGTCGGCATGGAGTGAGCGGTGTTCTTCGGCGGCGCGCCCCTCTGGCACGCGAGCGTGGTCCTCTGGGACCGGCTCACCCGCCGCCCGAAGCCGGTGTCCAGTTGGACCCAAGCCGACCGCTCCCGCGCCGAGACCGTCGCGAGCAACGTCCTTGCGGGCGTCGGGATCCCCGATCGCACGCGATCCGAAACCTTCGAGCTCGGCCTGCATGTGCGGCGGGAGACCACCGGCCAGGAACGGGACTCCGTCTTTAAGACGCCGCGCGGCCGCCGCGCCGCATGGGCCCACGAGAGAGGCTGAACATGCCCAATCGCAAATGGATGCCGAGCCACCTGCAGGACGAACAGGTGCCACCGCCGCGCGACAGTCCGTCCGACTGGATCATCGGTCCCGCCGGCGACTGCTGGCTGATCGCCGGTGACGAGAGCGCAGACGCCGAGGGCCGCGAAAACTCACGCCGCGCGATCGCCCCGGGCGAGACGCTCGACTTCGACTGGAACGAGGCGGGCGAGGACTTCGAGGCGCTCATTCGCGCCGACGGAACCTTCGAGTTGCCCGCCGGCGGCGAGCCGCCCGAGGCGACGCATTACTGGATCCCCTACGACTCCGACACGATGGCTTTCAGCTGGAAGGACTTCGTCGCGGCGCAGGCCCAGGTCGCGAGCGCCGACGGCGACCTCGTGGAGGTCGAGGCCTACAGCTGGTCGGAAGCCCCGGTCCCGCACCGCCTCGTGGTCGAGAACGGCGCGGCGCGGTTCGAGCCGGTCGAGGCGGAGGCCGCCGCCCATGTCTGACGCGCCGACCGCCGACCCGCGCATGTCGCTTACCCTGAAGGACCGCACGCTTTACGGGTCGAACCCGGACCGCGAGGCCGAGCTCGCCCGCCGCGCGCTGCGCGCCGCCGAGGCCGACTATCTCGGCTGGCCCGCGCCGGCCGCCGCCCCCGGCCCGATCACCGACGACCAATGGGCCGACGAGATCGCCGCCGGCGTCGCGGCGGGCCTGAAAGCCCGCGCCGGAGGGCGGCGATGATGGCCGAGAGCGCGTGGTTCTACTTTGGCTGCGTCGACGTGATCGGCCACGGGTCGCACGACGAGAAGCTGCGCCGCGTCTATGACCGCCGGTTTGACAGGTACGACGCCCAGCTTTGCCCTGAGAGCCGCGCGGGATACGTCGCGCGCGTCACCCGACTGCCTGCCATTGGGTTCACCGCGCTCGCCTTCTGGGATTACACGGTGGACGCCCGCGGAGGCTCGAACAGCGCGTTCTTCGCGCCGACGCTGACGATCGAACCATTCGAGATGCTCGAAGAGGCTCGCAAGCGGTTCCCTTCGATCTTTCTGCGCTGCCCGCCGATCTCGCTGGAGCCGCGCCCATGACCCCGATCCAGCGCGATCTCGCCCGCCATGCGCTCGGCCTGCCGAACGCGCGGTGCCGCTCCTACCGAAACCACTTCGGCGGCCCGCGCGGCGAGGACCTCGAGGCGTGGTCCGCGCTTGTCGCCGACGGCCTCGCCCGGCGCTTCGGGGGATCGTCTCTCACCGGAGGCGACGACTGCTACGTGCTCACCCGCAAGGGAGCGCTGCAGGCGCTCGTGAAGAACGAGCAGCTCGACCCCGAGGACTTCCCGTCGCCCGAGATGGTCGCCGCTCTGCGCCGCCTCTCCGAAACCGGCACGGCGACCCACTGGATCGCCAAGGCCTGCAGCCTCGACACGGCCGCCGCGCGCCGCTTCTTGAAGCGCCTCGCAAAGGAGGGCTTCGTCGAAGGGATCGTCGGATCGAACGACTGGGCCGTGCGCACTTGGCGCATCACCCCGCGCGGCCAGTGCGCTCTCCGGACCTTCGACAAGCGCGCCGCAGTGGCGGAGTTCGGCCAGCCATGACGAACCTTCCCGCCCTCACCGTCTGGCAGCCTTGGGCGTCGCTGATCGCGATCGGCGCGAAGCCCTATGAATTCCGCGGCTGGCGCGCGCCCCGCGCCTATCAGGGCCGCCGCATCGCGATCCACGCCGCCGCCCGGCCGGTGAGGATCGCCGAGGTCGTCGAGATGATCGAGGACCTCACCTCGGACCGGGCCTGGACGACGTGCCTCGACGCCAAGCTCGCGCTGCCGGTCCTCGAGCGCGTTTATCGCGACCCAAAGATCCTGCCTCTCTCGGCGGTCGTGTGCACCGCCATGCTCGGCGTCCCGCGCCACGGCGACGACATCGCCGCCGAATTCGGCGGCCCGGTGAACGACAGCGATCGCCACGATCACGCCCACTGGGGCTGGCCGCTCACCGACGTCTTCGTGCTGGAGCCCCCGGCCCCGGCCCGCGGCGCCCAGGGGTTCTGGACATGGACCGACGTGAGGCTGGCGTGAGCGCCGCGGCCGTCGCGCTCGTCGAACTGTCCTGCAGCGTCCGGCACGTGTCGGACGCGACGGTCGTGATCGAGCATGACGGCCGCATCACATCTCTGCCGCGCCGCGCCGTTGAGGAGATCGGCCCGCGCTTCGTCCTGATCCCGCAGGCGATCGCTGCGTCCGTCTCCGAATCCGCCGTCGAGCCGCTCGACGAGGCGGCGCTCGCCCGCCGCTTCGGCCGCTCGCGCGACTGGGTCTATCGAAACATCGCCCGGCTCGTCGCCGAAGAGGAATTTCCGCCGCCGCTCTCCCGCTTCGGCCACCGCCGTTATGCGCGGGAGGCGGTCGACGCCTGGTTCATGGGCGAACGGCCGAAGCCCCGGTCGGCCACGCCCGAGCCACGGCCCGAGCCGCGGCCCCAGGCGCCCCCCGCCCCGGCGCTCGCCCTCGACGAGGCCGACGCGCAGGAGTGGCGGCGCGCGCTCGCGGCCGAGTATGGCGCTTGACCCTCGCCGTCGGCGGTCGTGAGATGCCGGCCTCCGCCGCCCGAGCGCCCGACGTGCCGAAGCTCAAGCTGAAAGTTCCCTACCTCGTCTGGCGCGACGGCCGGCCCCGATGGGTTCCGGGCCCGGCCTTGCGCGCCAAGGGCGCGAAGGGCGCAGACCTCAAGAGCGCCGAGGGCGCGTGGCTCGGGCTCGAGGCGGCGATCGAGGCGGCGCGCAAGCTGAACGCCGAGATGGCCGACGCCAGGCCGTTGACCCCAAAGCCCGCGGCGCGCGGCGCGAGCGTCGTCGACCTCGTCGAGGACTACATGCGGTCCGACGACTTTTCGCGCCTCGCCGCCACCACGCAGGACACCGCCCGTTCGAAGCTGCGCGCGATCAAGTTCCGCCCGGCCCGCCACGGCGAGCCCGAGACCCGCGAGCTCTTCGGGCTGTCGCCCGCGCGCGCCATCGGCAAGCCGGAGGCCAAGGCCTTCTTCGAACATTGCCGGAAGACCCGCGGCCTCGTCTCGGCCCGCCACATCATCATGCTGGTCTCGGCCGCATGGAAATGGGGCTCGACCTCGACCACGTGGCGGCTGACGGGAGAGAACCCGTGCCACAAGCTCAACCTTCCGACAGCCGACGCGCGCATCCGGGTCGCGATCGAGGCGGAGATCCGCGCGCTCGACGGCGCCGCCGAGGCGCTCGGCCTCTGGTCGGTGGTCGACGCCGTCTACCTCGCGCTCTTCAGCGGCCAGCGCCAGACCGACGTGCTGCTGCTCGCCGACCCGTTCGGGTCGAACCGATCGGCGGCGGACCGCGCCGCCGCCGGCGAGCCGATCCGCCTGCGCCAGAAGAAGACCGGCGCGGTGGTGGCTGTGTTCTGCGCGCCGCCGCTGGTCGCCCGCCTCGCCCAGATGGAGGAGCGCCGGCGCGCGCGGGCCGTCGTGCGCGACGAGCTGCTGGTCGACGAGCGCAGCGGGGCGCCCTTCGTCAGCCGCAGCCAGTTCGACAAGCGCTGGCGCGAGGTCCGCGATCTCGCGATCGCGGGCGACGCCGCGCGCGGCCTCGAGCCCTGCCCAAGCCTCAACACCCTCACCTTTCGCGACCTGCGCGACACGGCTGTGACCTGGCTTTTCCGCGCCGGCGCGAACTACCCCGAGATCGGCTCGATCACCGGCCATTCGCCGGCGACGATCATCACCATCCTCAAGCACTACCTGCTGATCGACGAGACCGACGCCAGGCGCGCGAACGACAAGCTGACGGCCTGGCTGGCGGCGCAAGGAATGAGGCTGTAGAACGCCGCCCGAACGGAAGTCTCACGTGAGACTTTTTCGAGGTCTCACGTTCCACCCCCGTTCCGCCTCGACCCCGAGGCCAAAGCGTTGATTATTGAACGATTTCCCCTGCATGCGGACGTGGCGAAACCGGTAGACGCACGAGACTTAAAATCTTGCGCCGCAAGGCGTGCGGGTTCGAGTCCCGCCGTCCGCACCAATCCTGACCAGCGACCCGGCCCAAACGAGATCGGCCGCTTCCGCCGCGCGCCCGGATGGGAGACGCGGCGAAGGCGGCCGACCAAATGGCGGCCTTCGGACATGGGGTCCTCCGGCCTGTTCCGCTTCGCGAGAGGGGCGGGTATCGCGAGGCGGCCTGACACGCCAGATAGGCGCCGCCTCTCGCCCGGCAATTGATCGGCCGATAACGCGTGGTTACAAACCGTTGCCGACGGGCTGCGCGACCAAGCGCCGGTCGTCGTCACGCGCGCTCCGCCGCGTCGCACAGTCGTGAGCAGGATTTGCGCCGCCGCAGCCCTATCTCCAACTTCGTCTTCGCCAGAACAGCCGCCTTCAAGCGCCGGAGCCAGAGTTGCGACTGAACCGCGTCATCCTGCTTCTCTGCAGCGTCTTCGGGGCCGTCTTCGCCGCCGCCTCGCCCGCCGCGGCGCAGGGGCTCGGCTTGGTCGAGCGCCACATGTCCTCGCCGACCCCGGCGCTCGACCATCCGCTGGTCTTCAGCGTCTACCGTCCGGCGCTCGCGCCGACCGACGGAACGCGCTGGCCGGTGGTCTATCTGCTCGAGGGTCGGCCCGGACTGTCGGACTGGATCGATCAGGGCTCGGTCTATGAGGTGATCGATCGGGCGATCGCCGAGGGCGCCATTCCGCCGACGCTTGTCGTCATGGCCGCCGCCCCCTTCAGCTGGTACGCCGACAATCCGCAGGGCCAAGGCCTCGTCGCGACCGCGCTGACGCGCGACCTCGTCGCCGCCGTCGACGCGCGCTATCCGACCGCCGCCTGCCGGGAGGGACGCGCGATCGGCGGGCTGTCCATGGGCGGCTACGGCGCCGTGCTCTACGGGCTCACGCGTGCGGACCTCTATGTCGGCGCCATGAGCTTCGCCGGCGCCATCGCGCCTCCGATCGGAGCGGACGAGACCGAGCGCCTCGCCCGCTCGGACGTGTTCTACGACGGCGCGTTCGGACGGCCGCTGGATCGCGCGCGCTTCAACGACATGACGCTGTTCGCCAAGCTGCGCGAGGCCTCGCGCGCCCATGGTCCGAAGGCGGCGCTTTTTCTTGCGGCCGGCGACGCCGATCGCGGCGGACTGCTGCTCTCGACGACCCGGCTCCACGTCGAGGCCAAGCGCGCCGGCTTCGACTCGACCCTGCGCATCGGCGCAGGCCTTCACGACTGGCCGACCTGGCGAAACCAGCTCGCCGAAGGGCTCGCCTGGCTCGGGCCGCGGCTCGACCCGTCCTGCGGAAAGGAGATCGCGCGCGCGGCTCCGCTTCCGGGCGGCGGCGAGCCTCCAAGCCACGGAACGCCGTGACAAAATTTCGCTTTGTGCAGCGCAAATGACGGGTCTAGATTTTCCGTGAGAGCAGTTCTCGACCAAGCTCCAGAGCGCGCACGATGCCGTTCTCCGTTCGCCGCCTCATCCCGCCAATCGCAGCCCTTGCGGCCGCGCTCTTCTGGCTGACGGACGCCCACGCAGGGGGCCTCGTCACGCGTGAGGCGATCGCGCCAAGCAAGGCGCTCGGCAAACCGATCCGCTTCTCGCTCTACAGGCCCGCCGAAGCCCCGCCGCCGGGCGCGCGCTGGCCGGTGCTCTACCTTCTGCACGGCGGCGGCCCAGGCGAGGCCGACTGGCTCGACGCCGGCCGCCTCGCCGACACGATGGACCGCGCGATCGCCGCGGGCGACATGCCGCCGACCGTCGTGGTCATGCCTCAGGCCGGCGACAGCTGGTACGTGGACAATCCGGACTCAGGAGGCGCGGGGCTGATGGAGACCGCGCTCACCCGCGACCTCGTGCGCGCGATCGACAAGGCGCTGCCGACCGCCGCGTGCCGGCAGGGGCGCGCGGTCGCAGGCCTTTCCACCGGCGGCTACGGCGCCCTGCTCTACGCCCTCGACAAACCGAAACAGTATGGCGCGGCCATCAGCCTGTCGGGCTCGATCTCGCCGCCCATCGGCCCGCAGATGAAGGACCGCATCCGCCGCGCCGCGCGCCTTTATGACGGGGCGTTCGGAAAGCCCTTCGTCGCGGCGCGGTTCAACAAGCTCAACCTGTTTCCGCGCGCCGTGCGGCTCGGGATCGGGGGGGCGCCCTCGCCCGCCTTCTACCTCAACGCCGGCGACCGCGACCCTGGCGGCATCGTCCAGGGCACGACCGAACTCCATCTCGCGCTGCTCCGGCGCAACGCGGACTCGACGCTCAGGATCGTGGACGGGCGGCACGAATGGGCGCTGTGGCGCCGTGAGCTCGGGCCGGCGCTCAAATGGCTCGGCGTCCGGCTCGATCCGACCTGCGGCGCGGTCGTCGCGAAGGCGGTCGCGGGCGTCGACGACGGCGAACCGACCGCCTCGACGCACTAACCGTCCGGCCGGCGCCTGCCGCGCGGCTTGGGTCCTACCGAGAAGCGGACGTCAAACCGCCCCGGTCCGGTCAGATCGCGATGCCGGGGCGCGCAGATCGACGTTCTGGCCGTGCTCAGAGCTCGAGCGTCTTCTCGAACACGGTGAGGCCGGTCAGGCAGTCCTCCATCGCCCGGCGGGCGCGGGGACGCGGGCAGTCGAGCGCCTTGGCGATGGTCTCGAGCCGATGGTTCGGCACGTCCTTTACCCGGCTCTGCGCGAAGCGCATGGCGCAGACCGTCGTCGGAGGCGCGCTCAGCCCCTCGCGCTCGGCCTCGGCGACCAGGAAGGCGTGGTCGAAGCCGATGTTGTAGGCCACGAGCGG
Source organism: Chenggangzhangella methanolivorans (assembly GCF_042648545.1). Lineage (NCBI taxonomy): Bacteria > Pseudomonadati > Pseudomonadota > Alphaproteobacteria > Hyphomicrobiales > Methylopilaceae > Chenggangzhangella > Chenggangzhangella methanolivorans. The sequence continues at coordinate 321,317 of NZ_JBHRXS010000006.1, read as the reverse complement.
ATCGTCGCCGACGAAGGCGAAGAAGTCGGCGAGCGCGGCTTTGGCGTCGGGCGCGTCCGCGAAGGCGGCGTCGTCGAGGCCGGTCATGGCGCGCACGAAGGCCGGGATCGCGCGGTCAGGCTTCACCAGCGTCTGGAAGCTGTCGAGTTCTCCGCTCGCGCGGTCGAAGCGGAGCGCCGCGATCTCGATGATGCGGTCGCGCTTGGGCGTCAGTCCCGTCGTCTCGAGATCGAAGAAGACGTAAGGGGTTTCGCCGGCGGCGATGGCTTCGAGAGGCGTCGACATGGAGGTTCTTGGGGCCTTGGACTCGGAACATAAGGCGCGAGAGGGCGGCTACGCCCAATTTTCTACGCAATCACGCGCGCGGCGGCCAGCGCTCTTCCGCTAAAAACCGCCGCATGGCATAGGCTCGCGGCCATGTCCCACAACTCTTTCGGCCATCTGTTCCGTTTCACGACCTTCGGCGAGAGCCATGGACCCGCGATCGGGGCCGTGGTCGACGGCTGCCCGCCGCGACTCAGCTTCACCCGAGACGACGTGCAGGCCGCGCTCGACCGCCGCCGCCCGGGGCAGTCTCGTTTCACCACCCAGCGCAAGGAGCCCGACCAGGTCGAGATCCTGTCGGGCGTGATCGAGGGCGCGGAAGGCGTGCTGACGACGACCGGCACGCCCATCGGCCTGCTGATCCGCAACGTCGACCAGCGCTCCAAGGACTACTCCAACATCGCCTCGAGCTACCGGCCGGGCCACGCCGACTACGCCTATGACGCCAAATACGGGATCCGCGACCACCGCGGCGGCGGCCGCTCCTCCGCGCGCGAGACCGCCTGCCGGGTCGCGGCCGGAGCGATCGCGCGGCTGGTGATCCCCGGGGTGAGGATCCGCGGAGCGCTGGTCGCCATGGGCCAGATCGAGATCGACCGCAGCCGCTGGGACTGGGCGGAAGTCGACCAGAACCCCTTCTTCTGCCCCGACCCGATCGCCGCCAAGGAGATGGAGGGCTACCTCGACGGGGTCCGCAAATCCGGCTCCTCGGTCGGCGCGGTGATCGAGGTGACGGCCGAGAACGTCCCCGCGGGGCTTGGCGCGCCGATCTACGGCAAGCTCGACGCCGACCTCGCCTCGGCGATGATGAGCATCAACGCGGTCAAGGGCGTCGAGATCGGCGAAGGCTTCGGAGCCGCGAGGCTTTCGGGCGAGGACAACGCCGACGAGATGCGCGCGGGCGAGAACGGGCGGCCGTCGTTCCTGTCGAACCATGCGGGCGGCGTGCTCGGCGGGATCTCGACCGGCCAGCCGGTCGTGGTGCGCTTCGCCGTAAAGCCCACCTCGTCGATCCTTACGCCGCGCCGTTCGATCGACGCCGACGGCCAGGAGGTCGACGTCTCGACCCGCGGCCGCCACGACCCGTGCGTCGGCATCCGCGCGGTTCCGGTGGGCGAGGCCATGATGGCGCTCGTGCTCGCCGACCATGCGCTGAGGCATCGCGGCCAGATCGGCTGACAGATCAGTCGGTTGACGCCGACGAAAGTCTCAGGCGCGCGGTTCGGCGGCGCGCAATCCAGATTGCGCGGCCGCTCGTATCTGCAACCACGATGTCGCCCTTGGGCGACGGACAACTTGAGACATGATGTCCACCGCCGGCGCGGATGCAGTCACGCGCCGGCGGTCTTTTTTTGTCGAGCCGATCGCGTGCTTCGAGACGATTGGCTGTCGCCAAGCTCCTCGGCATGAGGGAGGTTTCTGCCTCTCAACGGTCCTCATGCTGAGGAGCCGTCCGCAGGGCGGCGTCTCGAAGCACGCAGTCGCTCTCAGGCCCGCGGCTGACCCTCGAACAGATTGCCGGCGACCTCGCGCACCGTTGGCGCGCGGCGGGCGACGAAGGGCAGCGGGCGGCACACCGCCATGGCGGCGAGCCCGACGCGGGCGGTGAGCAGGCCGTTCAGCACGCCCTCGCCGAGCCGCGCCGAGAGCTTCGCCGCAAGGCCGTGGCCGAGCACCTGCTCCAGCAGGCCGTCGCCCACCCCCATGCCGCCGGTGACGGCGAGATGGGCGCCGACATGCTTTGCGAGCTTGAGGAAGCCGAGCGTTCCCGGCCTGCCGCCATAGATCGTCCCGATCCTGCGGATGAGCCGCATCGACTCCACCAGCACGAAGCCGAGATCGACGATCGCGCGCGGCGAGACGGCGGTGACGACCGAGACGCGTTTGGCGGCCGTGGCGATCGCGCGGGTCGCCTCGCGGTCCAGTTCGGCCAGCATTTCGCGCTCGACGATCTTGAGGCGGTCCGAGCCGTCCACGATCTCGCCGTCATGGGTCGCGACGGCGGCGCGGGCGCGGGCGGTCTCGGGCCGCTCGGCGTAGAGCGCCACCACCTCGGCCGCGACCTTCCGCGCCTTGCGGTCGTCGTCCGTCGCGTGCGCCTCGTCGGCGGACGCCCGCAGCGTCTCGATCTTGCCGAGCCGCATCAGCCCGGCGATCTCGCGGATGACCACGCCGAGCCCGGCGAGCGCCGCAAGCCCGGCGAGGCCGAGCGCCAGCCAGCCGAGCCAGTCTGCGCGCGCGAAGGTGTCCTCCACCACGCGCGTCGCCCAGAGGCCGACCGCAAGGCTGAGCAAGCCGCCGAGCGCGCTCCAGAACACGCCGCCGAGCGTGAGGCCGCGACGACGCGGCTTCACGGGCGCGGCCGCCGGTTCGGGCTGCTCGAAGACGTCGGGCTCGGGCGTCACCACCACGCCGCGCGCGGCGGAAACCTCCTCGCCCTTCGCTCCGAGCACGACCGCGGGATCGTTCAGGCGAAAGGTCGTCGGACGGCGGGGGGCTTCGGTCATCGGATCAAGATCTGCATCGAGGAACTGCGTGCTTCGCGACGCGCGCCAGAAGCGCGCTGCTCGGCATGAGGACCGCCGAGGCCGGCCCGGAGCCGAGAACCTCCCTCATGCCGAGGAGGCCCGCAGAGCCGTCTCGAAACACGAAGCCTGGTTTCCACCGCTCTCACGCCAGCGCGTCTCCGATCAGGAATTCGAGCGACCGGTCGAGCCGGATGTGCGGAAGTTGGGGAGCGCGGTCGGTCGTGACCAGCTTCGGAGGCCGGAACTTCACGAAACGAAGATCGCCGCCGTCTTCGCTCGCGGCGAGACCCTGATAGCCGCCGGAACGCAGCGCGACTTCAGGATCGGCCGGGAGGTCGCCCGGAAACACCGCGATCTCCTCCTCGCCGTCGAAGATCTGCCCGTTGGAGCGCTCGCCCTTCTCGGGCACGCCGACGATGACCGGAAGCTCCTGCCGACCCTGCCGCGCGGTCGCCTCGCGGGTGGCGCGCACGGCCGCAAGCGCCACCACGTCGACCGCCGCGCCGCCGAATTCGGCGCGCTCGATCGCCCGGCTGACGAGGCGGCGCAGGATCGCCTCCAGCCGGTCATGGCTGGTGTGGTGGAGGTGGTCGGCCTTGGTGGCGGCGAACAGCAGCCGGTCGACTTTCGGGCGGAACAGGCTCGACAGCCACGAATTGCGGCCATGGCGAAACGCCGAGAGCACGTCGGCGAGCGCGTTCTCGAGGTCCGCCACCGCCTCCGGGCCGGCGTTCAGCGCCGCGAGCGCGTCGACCAGCACCACCTGCCGGTCGAGCCGGGAGAAGTGGTCGCGGAAGAACGGCTTCACGACATGGGAGCGATAGGCCTCGTAGCGGCGCTCCATCATGGCCCAGAGCGAGCCCGAGGGCGCGCCCCCCTCCTCCGGCAGCGCCAGCGGCGCGAAGGTGAGCGCGGGGCTGCCCTCGAGATCGCCCGGCATCAGGAAGCGGCCGGGCGGCAGCGTCGAGAGGGCCACGCGGTCGTTGCGGCCGGCCTTCAGATAGGCGGCGAACAGCGCCGCGGCGGCGCGCGCGTCGTCCTCGCTCTCGGGCTTCAGCGGATCCAGCGTGTCGAGATGGGTGCGCCAGTTCCGGGCGATCGGCGCGCGGGTCGGCCCGTCGCTCGAGGCGAGGGTGCGCTCGCTCCATTCGCGGAAATCCTGGCCGAGCAGCGCGAGGTCGAGCAGCCACTCCCCCGGATAGTCGACGATGTCGAGGGTGAGCCTGCGGCGGGTGCGCGAACCGGTCAGGAAGCCGTGCGCCTCGAAGTCCACCACGACGCGCAGTTCCGAAATGCGCCGCGTCGAGTCCGGCCAGCCGCGTTCGGCGCCGGTCAGCGCGCGAAAATGCTGCTCGACCTCGAAGCGCGGCACCGCGTCGTCGGGCTGCGGCGCGAGCCGCGCGCCGGCGATGCGGCCTTCCGCATAGGCGCGGAACGCAGGCAGCCGAGCGCCGTTCACGAGCGCCTGCACGAGCGCGGTGAGGAACACCGTCTTGCCGGCGCGCGACAGCCCCGTCACTCCGAGCCGGATGGTGGGATCGAGCGCGCCCGAGACCGCCTCGCCAAGGCTGCGCGCGACGATTCGGGCCTCGTCGAACAAGCCGCCGAAGCTGATGCCCGATGGGCTCATTCGTCCGCGATCCCGAGCGCCTTGGGCGTGACGAAGCGGTCGAGCCGGCCCGAGCCGGGCTCGACCGAGGCCCAATCGTCGAGGGGAAAATCCAGCACCGCGATCGCGGCCGTGGGGAACTTAGCCGAGAGCGCGCGCCGCGCCTCCGGGTCGCCTTTCGACGCAAGTAGTTCCACGAACTGTTCGAGACCCGGATTGTGGCCAACGATCATCAACGTCTGGATGCCGGCAGGCGCGCCCTTCACGACCTGAAGCAGCGCGCCGGGGGATGCGTGGTAGATGTCCGCGTCGAAGGTCGCTTTCGGAGACGGCGAGAACGCCCCTTTGGCGATGTCCCAAGTGGCGCGCGCGCGCCGGGCGGTCGAGCACAGCACCAAATCAGGCCGAAATCCCCTCCCCGCGAGCCATGCGCCCATGGGTCCGGCGGCGCGCCGTCCGCGCTCTGCGAGCGAGCGGTCGTGGTCCTCCTGCCCCTCCTGCGACCAGTCTGACTTGGCGTGGCGGAACAGGATGAGGCGACGCATGGGACTCCCGTCAGGTGTGGCCGGCGCGCAACCCCGTCGCGCCTCGGCGGAGGTGGGGGCGCGTTCAGGCTTTCTCAACCCTGTCCGTTCACGCGCCGGTAACGCTGTTGGCGACTTCTTCATTGTGCAGCGCAATGAACGCCTGATGAACGCGTCGTTCGGGTGGAGTTCAACGCGGCCAAGGCATTCTTGGGCCAAGCTGCCCCAGTGGCTCAAAAGCCACGGCGGGTCTTACGAAAAGAAATGTAGCGATTGGTGAACCTGTTCCGCCCAGATTTAGACAACTGAGGCGCAGTATTTGGAGACACAGCCCGCCGCGTACCCCTGACGGGCTTCGGAGCGTGACCACAATGTCGAGCATGATGAGACAATTCGAACAACGAGCTGACACCGCCTTCGCGACTGCGATCGACGTCGGACACCTGAACCGCCAGACCATGGGCGACCGCAGCCTCGAGCGCGAAGTGCTGGAGCTGTTCCGCCGCCAGGCCCGCATCCTCCTCTTCCGTTTCGACGCGCTGACCAACCCGGCCGAGCGCGCGGACGTGGCCCATACGCTCAAGGGCTCGGCCCGCGGCGTCGGCGCCAATCGCGTCGCCTTCGCGGCCGACGAGCTGGAGCGCGCGGCGATGGCCGGCGAGCCGACCGGCAAGGCGCTGGCCGAACTCGCCGAGTCGGTGGCCGAGGTGACCTCGGCGATCGAGCTGCGTTACGGCCTCGACCGCTGAGCCTCACGGCTCCAGACCGCCTCGACGACCTGACGCGCCGCAGCTTGCTGGCGCGTCGTTCGGAAAGACTCTAAAGAGCCAGCTCGGACCGGCGGTGAGCGCCGCCGGCCGCCGCGGTCCCAAAGGGCCGCGACGAGGCTTCGAGCGGGGCGACCGATGGCGAGCATCACCTTCATCGATCAGGACGGCGGCAAGCGCACCGTCGAGGCCGAGCCCGGCTCGACCGTGATGGAGGCCGCCATCCGCAACGACGTCCCCGGCATCGAGGCCGAGTGCGGCGGGGCCTGCTCCTGCGCGACCTGCCACGTCTATGTGGACGAGGCCTGGACCGAGGCCGTCGGCGGACCTGAGCCGATGGAGGAGGACATGCTCGACTTCGCCTACGACGTGCGCCCGACGAGCCGCCTCTCCTGCCAGATCAAGGTCACTCCTGCGCTCGACGGGCTAGTGGTCACGACCCCCGAACGCCAGGGCTGACCGAGCGTCGACCTCCGTCGCCCTGTCGCTTTTGCTCCCGATGACCTAGATCGGCGTCCTGAAGGGGCGCGATCGCGCGCCCGCCATTCTCGCGCCGGGGCGCCATGACCGAGACCATCAAGACCGACGTCGTCATCGTCGGGGCCGGGCCCGTCGGGCTCTTCGCGGTGTTCGAGCTCGGCCTGCTCGACATCCGCGCCCATGTGGTCGACATCCTCGACCGCCCCGGCGGGCAATGCGCCGAGCTCTATCCGGAAAAGCCGATCTACGACATTCCCGGCCTGCCCGTGGTCACGGGTCAGGAGCTCACCAACAATCTCCTCGAGCAGATCAAGCCGTTCCAGCCGACGTTCCATTTCTCCGAAATGATCGCGGGGCTGGAGCCGCTGCCCGACGAGCGCTTCCTGCTCACCACCGACGCCGGGACGCGCTTCGACGCCAAGGTGGTGGTGATCGCCGCCGGCGGCGGTTCGTTCCAGCCCAAGAAGCCGCCGATCGACGGCGTCGAGGCGTTCGAGGCGAAGTCGGTCCATTACGCCGTGCGCAAGATGGACGTGTTCCGCGGCAAGCGCGTGCTGATCGTGGGCGGCGGCGACTCGGCGCTCGACTGGACGCTGAACCTCGCCCCCGTCGCCCAGCGGGTCACCCTGCTCCACCGCCGCGACGCCTTCCGCGCCGCCCCCGACAGCGTCAACAAGATGCGCAAGCTCGTCGATGAGGGCGTCGTCGACCTCGCGCTTGGCCAAGTGACGGAGCTCCTCGGCGACGACGGCGTGCTCGAAGCCGCCCGCGTCAAACTCAACGACGGCTCGATCCACGAGATCGCGAGCGACGCCATGCTGCCCTTCTTCGGGCTGACCATGAAGCTCGGGCCGATCGCCGATTGGGGCCTCAATCTCGACGAGAACCTTGTGCCGGTCGACACCGAAAAGTTCGAGACGACCACGCCCGGGATTTTCGCCATCGGGGACATCAACGCCTATCCGGGCAAGCTGAAGCTCATTCTCTCGGGCTTCCACGAGGGCGCGCTGATGGCGCAGGCGGCCGCGCGCCGCATCAATCCGGACCGCCGGATCGTGTTCCAGTACACCACCTCCTCGACGAGCCTGCAGAAGAAGCTCGGGGTGGCGTGACGGCCGGGGCCGCGCTCCCGCCCCGAAAGGTCTCGCGCGGCTCGCTCGCGATCGCCTCCGTCTCGACGGTCGTCGAGTGGTACGACTTCACGCTCTACCTCTATCTCGCGCCGACGCTCGCCAGGGTGTTCTTCGGGACGGGCGAAGGCGCGCTCGCCGAGACGCTCGCGGGCTTCGCCGCCGCCTATCTGCTGCGGCCGCTCGGCGCGCTCGTCTTCGGCCAGATCGGCGACCGTTTCGGCCGCCGGCGCGCCATGCTGCTCTCGGTCGCGCTGATGACCGCCTCCATGCTCGCCACCGCGGCGCTCCCGACCGACGCGCAGGCCGGCGCCGCCGCCGGCTGGGCGCTGCTTGCGCTGCGCTGCGTCTCGAGCTTCGCGGTCGGCGGCGAATATGTCGGCGTGGTGGCCTATCTGCTCGAGGGCGCGAAGGCGGAGCGGCGCGGCCTCGTCACCTCCTCGGCCTCGGCCACGAGCGAGATCGGCGCCCTGCTCGCCGTCGGCGTCGCGGCGCTCGTCGTCGGTTCGCTTTCGGGACCCGACCTCGACGCCTGGGGCTGGCGCATTCCCTTCCTCGTCGGCGCGGCGCTTGCGGGCGGCGTCTGGATCGCGCGCTCGGCCATGGAGGAATCGCCCGAATTCGAGCGGCAGCGCGCGACCGACGCCACTCCCGCCAGGCCCTTGCGCGACATGCTGACCACGCACAGGAGCGCCGTCGCGCGGGGCTTCGCGATCTCGGCGCTCGGCTCGATCACCTACTACGTCGGCATCACCTACGTGCCGTCCTTCCTCGCCTCCGCGGGGGTCCGCACCGAAGGCGAAGCCCTGTCGCTCTCCACGGCGGCGGCCGTCGCGGTGATCCTCGCGACGCCGGTCGCAGGGGCTTTGTCGGACCGCTTCGGCCGGAAGCCCGTGCTGGTCGCGGTCGCGCTCTTGAGCGCCGCCCTGCCCGTCGCGATGTTCGCGCTTGTCGCGAACGGCTCCGCGGCCGCCGCCCTCGCCGGCGCGGTCACACTCGCGGCGATCGCCGGAGGGGTGAGCGCGGTCGGCGCCGTCGCGACCGCCGAACTGCTGCCCGGCGAGGGCCGGCTCACGGGCCTCGCGCTCGGCGCGACCGGCGCGACGGCGATCTTCGGAGGGCTCGCGCCCTATCTCGCCCATCGGCTGGTCGAGGCGACCGGCTGGCCCGGGACGCCCGGCTTGATGATCGCGGCGGTCGCGGCGCTCGTGCTTCCCGTGCTGGTCCTCATGCCCGAGACGGCCCCCGCGAAGGCGCCGGGCTGAAAATCGGGAAGACGCCGGCCATCGCCGCCGCGCAGCCCTGACGCGCGCGGTTGCATTGGCGCATCGGCGAAAAAACCTGTATGGGAGCCGCAATCCCTGATCCGAGCCGATCCCATTCGCGCCGCGTCGCGTGCGCCGGTTCGCTCATGTCCCGAAGGCGAACCGTGAACATCCTCCCCGAAACGTCGCCGCTGATGCGCGCGTTGACCGAGCGCGGCTATGCGCAGCTGACCCCCGTGCAGAGCGCCGTGCTGGAGCCCGAGGCCGCAGGCCGCGACCTCCTCGTCTCGGCCCAGACCGGGTCCGGCAAGACCGTCGCCTACGGCCTCACGCTGGGCGAGACCCTGCTCCAGGGCGCTGAGACGCTCGGTCAGGCCGCGAGGCCGCTCGCGCTCGTGGTCGCGCCGACGCGCGAGCTCGCGATGCAGGTCGAGCGCGAATTCGTCTGGCTCTACGCCGCGGCGGGCGCGCGCATCGCGGCTTGCGTCGGCGGCATGGATCCCCGCTCGGAGCGCCGTCGTCTGGAGCACGGCGCGCACATCGTCGTCGGCACGCCCGGGCGCCTGCGCGACCACATCACCCGCGGCGCGCTCGATTTGTCGGCGCTCAAGGCTGTCGTGCTCGACGAGGCCGACGAGATGCTCGACCTCGGCTTCCGCGAGGATCTCGAATTCATCCTCGAGGCCGCGCCGGCCGAACGCCGCACCCTGCTGTTCTCCGCGACGCTTCCCGACGCCATCGTCTCGATCGCGCGCCGCTTCCAGCGCGACGCGTTCCGGATCGCGACCGTCGGCGAGGCGCGCGCCCATGCCGACATCGAGCACCGCGCGATCCGCGTCGCCCCGCGCGAGAGCCACGCCGCGGTCGTCAACGTGCTGCGCCAGCAGGACGCCGCCGCCGCGATCGTGTTCTGCACCACCCGCGAGAGCGTGCGCCGGCTGCACCAGCATCTCGCCAAGCGCGGCTTCTCCGCGGTCCTGCTCTCCGGCGAGCTCGGCCAGGGCGAGCGCAACCGCGCGCTGGAGGAGATCCGCGACGGCCGCGCCCGGGTGTGCGTGGCGACCGACGTCGCCGCCCGCGGCATCGACCTCGCCAATGTCGAGCTCGTGGTCCACGCCGACCTGCCGCATGACGCCGAGACCTTCCAGCATCGCAGCGGCCGCACCGGCCGCGCGGGCCGCAAGGGCGTCAGCGTTCTGATCGCCCCGGCCTCGCGCCGCCGCAAGGCCGAGCTGCTGTTCAGCGACATCGGCGTCACGCCGATCTGGAGCGCCCCGCCGTCCGCCGCCGAGATCCGCGCCATGGACGAGGAGCGGCTCGCCGCCGACCTTGCGGGCTCGGCGCCTGCGAGCGACGACGAACTCGCCCGCGCCCGCGCGCTGCTGGAGCGCGGCGGCGCCGAGGCGGTCGCGGTCGCGCTGCTGCGGCTTCAGCGCGCGCAGTTGCCGGAGCCCGAGCGGGTCGAGGACGTCGGCGATTGGGCGGCGCCGCGCCAGCGCGCTCGGCCGGAGGGCGGCGCGCGCCCGGACGGCGGGACCCGGCCGGACGGCGGCGCCCGTCTCCATCGCCGCGAGGAGTTCGGCGACGCCGTTTGGTTCCGCCTCGGGGTCGGCCGCAAGCAGAACGCTGACCCGAAGTGGCTGTTGCCGATGCTGTGCCGCCGCGGCGGCGTGACCCGCGACGAGATCGGCGCGATCCGGATCTTCGACCGCGAGACCAAGGTGGGAATCGCCGCCGAGGCCGCCGAACGCTTCGCCGCCGCCGCGCTCGGCACCGAGAAGGGCGACGTCGTGATCTCGCGCGCCGACGACGCCGCGCCGGAGGCTCCGCCGCGTCCGAGCCGAAGCTGGGCGCCGAGCACCGACGTCATCGCAAACGCTCCGCGAGCTCCCCAAGGCCCGCGCAAGGACGCAGGCGACCACCGCGCCGGCGAGCGTCCGGGCAAGCACAAGCCGAAGTTCCGCGGCGGCGACCGGCCGCATGGGGACCGGCCCCATGGGGATCGGCCGGGGACGGCCGACCATGGCGTGGGCAAATCCTTCGCCAAGCCCCATCGCGCGCGGCCGACGCTTGGCGCGCCCGTGAAATCGGGACATCCGGCCAAGAAGCGCGCCGGCGGAAAGTGACGTGAGCGGCCGGCGCGCGCTTTGCCGCGCCAGCTCTTTCACCTGATCCCGAGCGCCGCGGCGGCGCGCGCGGCGACGCGGCGGACGACGGGCGGCAGGCCGTCGAGCGAGCGGCGAAGCGCTGGCCGCAGCGTCCCGTGCCAGGGGCCGGCGTAAAGCCGCCCCTTCCAGCTCATCGGCGCGACGAAGTCCCGGACCGCGACCGCGCCGGTCGACCATTCGCGCTTGTAGCGGTCGGCCGGAGCGAGCAGGTCGTAGGTCTCGAGCCCTTCGGCCTTGGCCCAGCCGAGCGCGTCCTCCATCACGACCTTGCCGGGGCTTGCGCCCGCGAAGTCGTGGACGACCGCGCCGAGATAGGCGTGGAAGCGTCGGCCGCGCACCAGCCCGACCTCATAGGCCGCGGGCGCTCCGCCGACCGACAGCCGCGCGACCACGAGCGACGCGCCCTCCACCGGGTCGCGCCCGGCCTCCTGCAGCAGCGCCAGCGCCGCGGGATCCTCGATGACGCGGCTGAAATGCCCGTTGCGCGCCAGCCAATCGCCCTTCACCCGGAACGCCTCGGCGAGCGGGCCGACCGCCGCCTCGCCGCGGAAGACCTCGAAGGCGAGGTCGCCGCGCTCGGCGAGCCGGCGCCGCGAGCGCGCGCGTTCGCGCCTGTGCTTGGCGCCCGCCACCTCGAGCAGCAGGGTCGAGACGTCCGCGGCGCGGGTGAGGTCTGCGTAAGGCGCTTCCGCGCGCACGGCGTCGGCGCGGGTCATGGCCGCAAGCGCAGGGGTGAGCGGAGACTCAGCCCTCACCCGCCGGAAATCGAAGAGATGGACGCCTTCGGCCTCGGCGATCGCGCGCAGCGCGAGGCCCACCAGCCGGCGCGGCGCGTCGGCGGCGAGCAGCGCGTCGGAATATTGCGTGACGGGATCGCCGAGCGCCGTGCCGATCGTGACGCCCGCGCGCCGCAGTAGGACGACGGCGACCGCGGCGGCCGGACGGCCGAGCCAATGCGCGACCGCGACCACCACCTTCTCGCCGCGCGCCTCGTGGAAGCGGGCGGCCGCGAGCGCGTAGCCGAAGCCGAGGAAGGCCGCCGTATCGCCTGCGCGTCCCGAGATCTCGCGCCAGTCCGCCTCGAGCCCGCCGAGGCCGGCCGCGCCGCGCGCGATCGCGACGCCGTCGCTGTCGCCCTGCTCGGCCGCGTGGACGCGCGTTCCGATCCGGGGTTCGGGCAGATCGATCGAGGCGAAGGCCATCGGCGCTCCGGCGGCGGAGGAAGGTTCGGCCGGACGGTCGGACCCCGTGCGGATCCGATGCGTCTCGGGCAGAGCCGCCGGATCCGCTCCATCATAGCGCCTGTCGCCTTCCCGTCGCCCCAATCCTTGATCTTTCGTTAACGCGCGAGCTGGCGCATCGCGGCCTCTAACCCCTCGAGAGTGAGCGGATGCATCCGCCCGCCCACGAGATCGCGCACCATTCCGACCGACGCGGTCCAGTCCCATTGCGCCTCGGGCAGAGGATTGATCCAGGCGAGCTTCGGAAACCGGTCGACGAGACGCGTGATCCAGACCTGCCCGGCCTCCTCGTTCATATGCTCGACCGAGCCGCCCGGGACCATGATCTCGTAGGGACTCATCGAAGCGTCGCCGACGATCACCACGCGCCAGTCCGGAGACAGGCCGCGCAGCACGTCGAAGGTCGGCGTCAGCTCGGCGCGTCGGCGGCGGTTGTCCTTCCACAGATGCTCATAGACGCAGTTGTGAAAATAAAAGTGCTCGAGCCGCCGAAACTCGACCCGCGCGGCGGAGAACAGCTCCTCGCAGACCCGGACGTGCCAATCCATCGAGCCGCCGACGTCGAGCAGCAGCAGCACCTTGGCGCCGTTGCGCCGCTCGGGCCGCATGTGGACGTCGAGCCAGCCCTGCCGGGCCGTGCCCTCGACGGTGGCGTCGAGGTCGAGCTCGTCCGGCGCGCCCGAGCGTGCGAATCGGCGAAGCCGGCGGAGCGCGATCTTGATCGCGCGCGTGCCGATCTCGGCGGTGTCGTCGAGATCCTTGAACTCGCGCTTGTCCCAGACCTTCACGGCGCGGAAATTTCGGTTTCCGTCCTGCCCGATGCGGATCCCCTCGGGATTGTAGCCATAGGCCCCGAAGGGCGAGGTCCCGCCCGTGCCGATCCACTTGTTTCCGCCTTCGTGCCGGCCCTTCTGCTCCTCGAGCCGATGCTTCAGCGTCTCCATCAGCTTGTCGAGCCCGCCCATGGCCTCGATGGCGTCGCGTTCGGCCTGGCTGAGGCTCCGCCCGAGGCCGCGCGCGAGCCATTCGGGCGGGATGTCGGCGGAGGACAGCGCGTCCTCGAGCCGCTCCACGCCCCTGAACACTTCGCCGAAGGCGCGGTCGAACCGATCGAAGAATCGCTCGTCCTTTACGAGGCATGTGCGGGCGAGCGCATGCAGCCCGTCGATGTCGGCGGCGCCCAGCCCGCGGCCGAGGGCGTCGAGGAAAGCGAGATGCTCGCGCAGCGAAACCGGCACGCCGGCGCTCCGCAGCGCGTCGAAAAACCTCAAGAACATGCGCGGCTCCGGGGCGCGAGGCTCCATATGGTTAACAAGACGTTAACGATGTTTGCCAAATGCCGGATTCCACTGTTCTCTAGAGTTAAGATCGCCGGTAGCATTCTCGGCGCAGGAGTATGCCCCGTCGGGCGAAGCGGCGCACGTCGGGGCAAGGAAGGGCTTAGGCCAAGACAAATTTCGTCAATGATCGTCGTATCTTGAGAGAGCTCCTCAAGGCGTTGCGCGATCTTTGGCGGTCTTGGCCCGGCCAGAGTTAGTGTGTGTGGCGTGCGGCGCGAGGCGACGATCATGGCGAATGCGACCCCGGCGAAAGATCCGGCCGAAGCGGCTCTGTCCGCGATCGAGGAGGCGCTGAACCTCGTCGCCCCGGACGCGAAGGCGACGGTGGAGGCCCCGAAAGCCGAGGAGCGCGCCGCTCCGGCGGTCGAGGCCAAACCCGCCGACGCCCCGCGGGCCGAGGCCGCAAAGCCGGCCGAACCCGCCAGGACGACCGCGGCCGAGCGCCGCGCCGCGCTCGAGCGCGGCCGCCGCGCCCCCGCCAATGACGACGCCCGCTCCTTCGCCCATCTCGTCTATGCGCTGCAGCGCAAGCCCTCGCGCGCGCCGTTCTTCGCCGCCACGCTGGTTTCGCTCGCCTGGGCGGCGCTCGCCGCGATCTACGCCGCGACCGTGATCGGCCTTGGAACGAGCGAGCTCGATTTCGCCGACCGCGGCGTGCAGGCCCACCTCGCGGTGACCATCCTCGCGACGCTCGCGCCGATCGTCGTCTTCTTCATGATCGCGATGATGTCCTGGCGCGCGCAGGAGATGCGCCTCGTCGCCCGCTCCATGACCGAGGTCGCGCTGCGCCTCGCCGAACCCGACACGGCGTCGTCGGAGGCCGTCTCCTCGCTCGGCCAGGCGGTCCGCCGCGAAGTCGCCGCCATGGGCGACGGCATCGAGCGCGCGGTCAGCCGCGCCGGCGACCTCGAACAGCTCGTACGCGGCGAGGTCTCGTCGCTCGAGCGCTCGTTCCACGAGAACGAGGTCCGGGTCCGCACCCTCATCGAGGAGATCCAGGCCCAGCGCGAGGCGATCGACGGCAACGCCGAGAAGCTGCGCGAGACGATCGCAGGCGCCCACGACCTGCTGGCGCGCGACCTCAACGCCGCCGCGGGCCTCCTGTCCGACAACATCACGAGCTCCGGCCAGCGCGTCACCGGCGACCTCAGCGCCAAGACCGACGAGATCACGACCGCGATCCTGCGCGCGGGCGACGACATGCTCTCATCGATCGCGGGACGCGGCTCGGAGATGATCGAGCGGCTCGCGGCCAGCGGCTCCGAGATCGCGCGCGATCTCGACGAGGTCGGCCGCTCGCTCTCCACGACGATCGCCGAGCGCTCCGACGCCGCCCGCGTCGCGCTCGTCTCCTCCAGCGAGACGCTGGTGCGCTCGATCGACGACCGCTCGATGCTGGTGGTCGACCGCCTGACCGCCGCGAGCGCCGAGTTCGACGGCCGCGTCGAGCGCTTCTCGTCCGAGACCGCGAGCGCGATCGAGCTGCGCGGCAATTCCGTCGTCAGCGAGATCGAGCGCGCAGGCGCCGCGATCGCCGACCAGCTGGCCGAGCGCGGCGACGCCATCGTCGACCAGCTCGACCGCACGGGCCTTGGCGTCGGCGACCGCTTCGCCGGCCGCGCCGAAGAGCTCAACGCCGCGCTCGCCGCCGCCGGCGCCGCGTTCCACGAGCGCATCTCCGAACGCTCCGACGAGGTTCTGACCGCCCTCGACTCGCGCTCCCGCGACATCTCCGACGCCCTCGCGGGCGTGGGCGCCGAGTTCCACGAGCGCATGACCTCGAGTTCCGGCGACCTGATCGAGCGCCTCGACACGCGCTCGCGCGACATGACCGAAGCTTTGTCGACCGCCGGCGCCGATTTCGAGGCCCAGCTGTCGGCCCGTTCGGGCGAAGTCCTCGCGGCGCTGGGCTCCCGTTCGCGCGAAATGTCCGACGCCCTCGCCGGCGCCGGCGCCGCGTTCGACGAGCGCATGACCGTCAGCTCCGGCGAGCTGATCGATCGTCTCGACGCCCGCTCGCGCGACATGTCCATGGCGCTCTCGACCGCCGGCGCCGATTTCGACGCCCAGCTGTCGAACCGCTCGGGCGAAGTCCTCGCGGCGCTTAGCGCCCGCTCGCGCGAAATGTCGGACGCGCTGGCCGACGCCGGCGCCTCCTTCCACGAGGCCGTCGAGTTCCAGTCGCGCGGCGTGATCGACCAGCTCGGCGAACGCTCGCGCAACCTGATCGAAACGCTGAACGCGACCGCCGAGTCTGTCACCGCATCCTTCGCCGAGCGCGGCGAGCGCTCGATCGAGGCGCTGGCGACGACCGCCCAGCGGCTGTCCGACGACTTCGCGGCCCGCGGCGCAAGCTTCACGAGCGACCTCGACCGCACCGGCTCGGACGTCTCCCAGCGCTTCGCCGACAGGTCGGACGTGGTTCTGCGCGACCTCTCCGAGCGCGTCGCCGACGCGACCGCCGCTCTCGGCTCGCTCGCGGTCGAGGTGCGCGAGGCGCTCGCCCAGCGCGCCGCCGACGTCACCGAGGCGCTCAAGGCTGCGAGCGATCGCGTGGTCGACGACCTCACCCAGCGCGGCTCCGAGATCACCGGCCGTCTCGACGAGACCGGCTCGCGCCTGACCGACGAGATCGGCGTCCGCGGCTCCGACCTCGCCGACCGGCTCGCCGAGGCGAGCGCCCAGATGCACGAGGCGATCGTCGTCCATGGCGGCGAGCTCGAGCGCCGCTACGCCGACGGCGGCGAGCGCATGGCGACGCTGCTCGAGGCCCAGGGCCTCGACGTCGCGGCCCGCATCACCCGCGCGAGCGACCGTGTCTACGAGGCGGTGGTCGACCGCAGCGCCGCGATCGAGAGCGACTTCGGCGCCGCCGGCGCCCGCATCGTCTCGGCGATCGACGGCCGCGCGGCCGAGGTGCGCGACTCGATCGAGGCGGTCGGCGTGACGATCGCCGACGTGCTTTCCGAGCGCAGCCAGATCCTGCTCAACAATCTCGGCGACAGCGCCGAGCGCATCCACGAGATCGTGGTCACCCGCGGCGGCGAGCTCGAAAGCCGCCTCGCCGCGACGGGCGACAAGCTCGGCGAGACGATCGACGCGCGCGCCGTGGCGGCCGAGGCGGCGTTCGACGCCGCGACCGGCCGGATCGGCTCCAGCGTCGAGGACCGCCTGCGCGCCTTCGAGGAGCGTCTCTCGACGACCGGCGCCTCCGTCGCCGACATCATCGCCGACCGCGGCGGCCGCCTGACCATCACGCTCGGCGACACGGCCGAGCGCATCCACGACACGATCGTCACCAAGGGCGCCGATCTCCAGGCGCGGATGGCGGCGAGCGAACAGCGCCTCGTCGCTTCGATCGGCGACCGCTCCGACGCCGCCGAGGCCGCGTTCCGCGAGGCCGACGAACGCGCCGCCCGCGGCTTCGCCGAGCGCATCGCCGCGTTCGAAACCCGCTACGACGCCGCAGGCCAGACGCTGGGCGACCGCCTCGCGGGCGAAATCTCCAACGCCGAGCGCATGCTCGCCGACGCCGCCTCCCATGTCGCGACGAGGCTCGAGGACGGCGCGTCCTCGGCCCGCGCGACGCTTGAAGGCTCGGTCGAAGGCTTCGGCGGCCAGCTCGACCAGCGCGTCTCCGCGATCCGCGAGCAGCTCGATCGCGTGGCGACCGAGATCGG
The DNA here is from genome assembly GCF_042648545.1 of Chenggangzhangella methanolivorans. NCBI lineage: Bacteria > Pseudomonadati > Pseudomonadota > Alphaproteobacteria > Hyphomicrobiales > Methylopilaceae > Chenggangzhangella > Chenggangzhangella methanolivorans. The sequence goes on along the minus strand of NZ_JBHRXS010000006.1, from coordinate 304,261 downwards.
CGTGCTGATCGGCCAGCGCGGCGAGAAGGTCGGCGAGGCGCTCGCCATCGCGGCCCGCGAGCTCTCCGACGCCATTTCGGCGCGCGGCGGCGAGGTCGGGGCAAGCTTCGCGACCCAGATCGCCGCGCTTGACGAGATCGTCACCCAGCGCGGCGGCGCGCTCGCCGATCGGCTCGGCGTCGAAGGCCGGACGGTCGCCAAGCGGATGGACCAGCGCATCGCCGAGATGGACGGCAAGTTCGGCGAGTTCGACGGCGTCCTCGCCGGCCGCCTGTCGGGCTTCGACGAGCGCCTCGCCGCCTTCGACCAGTTCACCCAGGACCATGTCGCCGGCCTCGAGGCCAACGTCCAGCGCGCCGGCCGCGACATCGAAAGCCGGATCTCGGCCTTCAGCGACGTCAGCCGCGTCCATCTCGAGACCCTCGACGCCCAGGCCGCCAAGGCCGGCCGCGACCTCGCGAGCCGCATCGCGGCCTTCAGCGACGCCAGCCGCGCGCATTTCGAGACCCTCGAAGCCCACGCCGACAAGGCCGGCCAGGAGATCGAGACCCGCATCACGGCTCTCGGCGAGGCGAACCGCGCCCACATCGAGAGCCTGGAGGCGCAGGCCGCCCAGGCCGGGCGCGACATCGAGACCCGCGTCGTCGCCTTCGGCGAGGCCAATCGCGCCCATGTCGAGATGATCGAGACGCAGGCGGCCAAGACCGGCCGCGAGATCGAAAGCCGGCTCGCCGCCTTCGGCGAGGCGGCCCGCGTCCAGCTCGACGGGCTCGACGCCCACGTCACGCGCGCCGGCGGCGAAATCGGCGCCCGCATCGCGGCCTTCGAGGACGCCTCTCGCGCCCAGGGCGAAGCGCTCGACGCCCGCCTCCTGCGCACCGCGACCGAGATCGACCAGCGCGTCACGGCCTTCGACGGCAAGATCACCGAGCTTGACGGCCGTCTCGGCCAGATGGACGGGGCGATGGCCGACCGCGTGTCGGCGATCGACGCCAAGGTCGCGCTTGTCGACGAGACGATCGGCCAGCAGATCGGCCGGATCGACGCCAAGGTCGGCACGCTCGACCGCGTGATCGGCGAGCGGCTCGGCTCGTTCGACTCCCGCGTCGCGGCGCTCGACGCCGCGCTCGGCGAGCGGCTCGAGAGCTTCTCGGGCCGCGTCTCGGCGCTCGACGAATCGATCGGCAGCCGCGTCGGCGCGCTGAACGAGCGCGCAGGCGCCATGGGCGACGCCATCGCCGAGAGCTTCCAGAACCTCGACGAACGCGCCCAAAAGCTCACCCGCTCGGTCTCGCTCCATGTCGCGAGCTTCGACTCCAAGGCGTCCGAGCTCGAGCGCACCCTCGCCGAGCGCGCCGACGCCTTCGGCGAACGCGCCTCGGACCTCGACGGTCAGCTCGGCGTGCGCTTCCAGGCCTTCGACCAGCAGATGTCGGCCCGCATGGGCGACCTCGCGCTGTCGCTCGAGAGCCGCATGACGCGCATCGACGACGGCCTGTCGTCGCGCACCCGCACGCTCAACGAGACGCTCGCGCAGCGCACGCTCGAACTCGCCCGCACGCTCGGCGAGGGCTCGAACGGCGTCGCGGCCCTGCTCTCGCAGCGCGCCGCCGAGTTCGCCGCGACGCTCTCGGCGCGCACCGACGATCTCGTCGCCTCGTTCGACGGCAAGGCGGAAGCGGTCAATCGCGCCCTCGGAGCCAAGGCGATCGAGGTCGGCGACACGCTCGACACCCGCATCGCGCGCTTCGAGATGACCGTGCTCGGCCGCCTCGACAGCGTCAGCACGGCGCTCGACGAGCGCGGCGCGGGCGTCGCGGGCGAGCTCGCCGGCCGCGTCGACGAGGTCACCCGCGCGCTCGGCGAAGCATCGACCCGCGTCGAAGGCGGCCTCTCCCGCCTCGCCGAGGGCGTCGCGGCCGAGATCACCCGCCGCATCGGCGAGCTGTCCACGGCGCTCGACCAGAGCGGCTCGGGCCTGCTCGAACGCATCCAGACCCATGGCGGCGCGGTGACGCGCGAGCTGTCGGTCGTGGGCGAAGGCGTGGTGGGCCGTCTCGACGAGCGCGCCGCCACCCTGATCGAGACGCTCGGCGTGCGCGGCGACGCGCTGCGCGAGACCGTCGAGGCGCTGAACAGCGACCTCATCGCGACCTTTGAGACCCGCGGCGCCTCGGCGATCGCCAATCTCAACCAGGTCGCCGACCGCCTGCGCCTCACCGCCCAGCGCCTCGGCGAGACGATGGGGGTCGAGACCACCAAGGCCGTCGAGCTGCTCGACGGGTCGTCCTCCAAGCTGCAGGACGCCGTCACCGAGGCGACCTCGACGCTCGCCCGCACGATCACGCGCGAAAGCAAGCGCGCGGTGTCCGAGCTCACCGAGACGCAGACGGCGCTCACCGGCGAGCTCGCCGAAACGCTCGCCCGTCTCGGCGAGGCCAACACCAGCCTGCAGTCCCTGCTCGACAACGCCGGCCGCAAGCTCGGCGCGGTCGAGACCGACCTTGCGAGCCGCGTGAACGCCTTCGAAGAGATCATGGCGGACATCGCCGAGACCACCACCCGCACGGGCGACCGCGTCGGCGGTCAGGTGGCCTCGCTCCGCGACGTCTCGGTCGGGGTGCTCGAGCGCGTCAGCGACGTCGCCCGCCAGCTCGAAAGCCAGACCGGCGCGATCACCCGCGTGATCGAGACGCTCGACGGCGCGCAGGGCCAGCTCGCCGGCCAGCTCGAGGAGCGCCGCGGCGCGCTCGACACGCTGTCCTCTTCGCTCGGCGAGAAGGCCAAGGAGCTCGGCACGGTGCTCGAGGGCTTCTCGACCACGATCGACGCCTCGCTCGCGCGCTCCGAAAAGCGCGCCCGTCAGGTGGCCGAAGGGCTGGCGGCGCAGGTCGGCGCCACCACCCAGTCGATCGCCGGCGAGTTCGAGAAGGTCCGCACCTTCTCGGAAGGCGAGCGGCAGAAGACCGCCGTCGCGTTCAAGGCGGCCAATGACGAGGCCGCGCGCGAGCTCGGCCGCATGCTCACCGACACCACCACGCGCTTCGGCGAGGTGTCGCGCGAGATGCGGACCATGACGGTCTCGATCCAGTCCGAGCTCGACAAGACCCGCGAGCAGCTGCGCCGCGGCGTGCTCGAAATGCCGAAGGAAGCCGAGGAGAACGCCGCCGAGCTGCGGCGCGTGGTGGCCGATCAGATCAAGGCGCTGAACGCGCTCGGCGAGATCGCCGCGCGCCACGGCGCTTCGTTCGACGTCGCCGAGCGCCCGGCCCGCGCGGCCGCTGCGGCGGCCGTCCCGGCGGCCCGCCCGGCCCCTGCGCCCGCCGCGCGTCCCGCGCCGCAGCCGCAGGCTCAGGCGGCCCCCGCCCCTGCCCAGCCTGCTCAGGCCCCGGCTCCGGCCGCTCCGAAGCCGCAAGCGCAGGCCGCAGCGCCTGCGCCCGCCCCTGCGCAGAAGCAGGCGGCCCCGGCCCCGGCGAAAGCCCAGGCTCCGGCTGCTCCCGCGAAAGCCGCCCCACGCATGCCGCGCGGCGACGACAACGCCAGCTGGATCTCGGGCCTGCTCGCCCGCGCGTCCCAGGACGACGACGGCGAAGGCGAGGCGCAGCTGAAGCCGCAGTCGCAGACCCTGGAGGCGCTCGACAGCCTGTCGGTCGACATCGCCCGCATGATCGACCACCAGGCGGTGGCCGAGCTCTGGGACCGCTACCGCCGCGGCGAGCGGGGCGTCTTCACCCGCCGGCTCTACACGCTGCAGGGCCAGCAGACATACGAGGACATAAAGCGCAAATACGCCGCGGAGCCTGAGTTCCGCACGACGGTCGACCGTTACGTCGCCGAGTTCGAGAAGCTGCTCGAGGAGGTCGCGCCCAAGGGCTCCGACGACGCCCTCGCGCAGACCTACCTCACCTCGGAGACGGGCAAGGTCTACACCATGCTGGCCCACGCCGCGGGCAAGTTCGAGCAGCGCTGAAACCAACAGCTCGATTGAAAACAAGGCCCGCCGGACAGACCGTCCGGCGGGCTTTTCTTTTGCGCGCGGCGGCGCGAGCGAATGGAGCTGGACCAAGGAGCTGCGTGCTTCGAGACGCCCGCGAAAGGCGGGCTCCTCGAGCCATGAGGGGCAGGGCTGGACGCCAGAGACCAGAGCAGTCCTCATGGCTCGAGGATGGACGGCGTCTTAAAGCGCGCAGTCCGCCCGTGCAGCGTCATGCCCGCGTCTTCGCGGGGATCCACGACTTCGGCGTCGAGCTCGACGATCCCAGAAAGTCGTGGAGGCCCGGCCGCCGCCGGGCATGACGGCGGCGCTCACAGATAGGCGATCATCCGCCCGAGCCCTGCGACCGTGAACCAGATCACGATCGAGGCCGCGGCCTGGGCCCTCCCCCGCGCGGCGGGCGCTGAGTCCCAGCCGACGAGGCGGTCGCCATAGGCCCGGCGGAACGCGAGCGCGTTCAGGAGGCCGAGCGCCACGAGCGCGAGCTTGGCGATCATCGTCGGGCTGGTCGAAAGCGCCTTGGCGTCGGCGAGGAACAGCAGCGGGCCGGACGCGATCGCGAGGATCGCGCCGGCGACCGCGAAGGGCGTCACGAACTGCGAAAGCCCCTCGAGACCGACGAGCCGTCGGCCGACGCCCAGCACCCGAAGGTCGAACAGCAGGATCGGCCCGACCAGCAGCGTCAGCCCGAGCAGGTGGACGAGATTCGCGACCGGATAGGCGACGGCCGACTGCCGCATGAGGACGCCGGCCCAAGTCGCCTCGAGCGCCGCCGCCCATTCGGGCGCCTGGGCGGCCTGCTCCATCTCAGCGTCCCTGCCGATGGCGCGATGATGTCAGGACGAACCGCCACGTCATGCCCGCGTCTTCGCGGATATCCACGACTTCGGCGTCGAGCTCGACGATCCCGGAAAGTCGTGATGGCCCGGCTGTCGCCGGGCATGACGGCGTGAGCGAATGAGATCGCATCGCGCTCTAGCGCAGCTCGACCGTCTTGCCGCCGGCCGTGATGCGCTCGACCCGCATCTCGTTCTTGGTGCGGTTGGACGGGTAGCCCTCGACCTTCACCGTCTTGCCGACCGCGATGTCCTCCTCCTTGAGGCCGCGCGCGCTCATCCGCGAGGGCGGCGCGAGCACCGCCTCCCAGCGCTGGCCGCCATGCTGGAGGAACACCGAACCATGCGGGTTCGAATAGGACGACTCCACCACCGGCCCCTCGATGACGAAGGCCTTGGACGAATCGTAGGCCGACCAGCCGTGATGGGCGAGAGCCGGCGTCGCGATCACGGCGGAGAAGGCCGCGAGCTTCAGGGACGAGCGCATGGAAGACCTCCGTCGCGCGAATGGCGTCGGAGGGTGAGGTCGGTCGCCGGTCGCCCACGGCAACCCGCCGGCGATGACGCCTGCGTGAGAGGGCTCAGGAGGTCCGGCGCGTCCGCCAGCTCACGAGATCGGTCAGAACCTCCGAAAGCGCCTGGTCGAGCGCCTGGCTCGCGGACGCGCCGGAAATCGCGCCGACCGGGCGCGCGGCCTGGAACACCGCCGCGGAGACGATGCGCCCCGTCTTGTCGTTGATGAACTTGGCCGAGATCTCGACACGCGCCTGCCCCGTCGCGGCGTCGATCTCGAAGGCGCGGATCTCGGTCACGAGCTGGTAGTCGACCGTGAGGCGGTCGCCGGGCCGGCCGACCGAGGTCATGCGGCCGGAGTTCTCGTAGGCTTCGATCATCTTGGACTGCACGAGCTTCGGCAGCCGGTCGGACCACTGCGCGTCGGGCAGGAACGTGACCTCGCCGGCGTTCGGCTTCACCACGATGCGCTGGCCGTCGATGGTCGCGACCGCGACGGGCTCGGCGACCACCAGGTTTCCGCGAACGCCGCCGGCGGCCGCGACCCGCGCCGGGGCGTTGAGGTCGAAGGTCTGGGGGGGCTTGGAGGACGAGCAGGCCGCGAGCGAAAGCGCCGCGCCGAGCACGGCCGCGAACCGGAGCGAAGACGTGATCATCGGCCGCGATACTCCGGAACGCCGCCCTTGGTCCCGAACAGGAACTGTTGCGGATTGCGCCTGATGTCCCCAAGGACGGAATCGAGATTGTTAAGGGTCCGCCGGCCGTCGGCGATGAAGCCCTGAAGGTCGCGCTGGCCCGAGCTCGAGAGCTTCGAGATGCCGGAGGCGATCTCGGCGGTGCGGCCGTCGAGCTTGAGCGCGAGTTCGCGGATCGCCTGGCTGGTCTTCTGGAAGTCGGCGATCGCGCCCTGCGCCTCGCCCGAGCCGACGAGTTTCTTGGCGTCGTCGAGCAGCGAGTCGAGCTTGTCGGCGGTGCCGGTGAGGCGGCCCGAAATGCCCCTGGCGTCCGCCATGATCTGGTCGACCGTCTGGCTGTTGCGGCCGAGCGCCTCGGCGAAGCGGTTGATGTTGTCGACCGTGGAGCGGACCTTGTCGCCGTCGACGGCCGAGACCGCCCGGTCGATGCTCGCGATGGTGCGGTTGATGGTCGGGCCGTCGATCGAGGTCATCAGGCCCGAGAAGCCGTCGACCGCACGGTTGATCTTCTCCGGGTCGATCGCCTGGATGGTGCGGTTGGCGCTGCGCGAGGCCTCCTCGATCGAGGCGATGGTGGAGTTCACCTTCGCCGGATCGACCGACTGAAGCACCTGGTTGAAGCGCTCGACGGCGGCGTTGACGGTCCTCGGCTCCACCGCCGCGACGATGCCCTGAACGCGGCTCAGCACCTCGTCGACCTTCTGGCCGGAGCCGCGGAGCTGCTCGGCGAGGCCGGCGACCTGCGCCATCGCCTTCTCGACGTCCGGCCCCGCCTTGCGCAGCGAGTCCGTGAACGCGACCGCATTGGTCATGGTCTGGTCGACCTTGTTGACGTCGACGGCGCGCACGAGGTTCTGCACGTCGGTGACGAGCGGCACCAGATTGTCGGCGAGGTTGCCGATCTGGCGCGCCGCCACGCCCGTGTTCTGCATGAAGCTCTTGAGGTCGTCGGAATTGGCCGCGAGCGCCGCGGTGAACTGCTCGACGTTCTGCAGCGAGCGCTCGATCGAGCCGCGCGAATTGCCGACCAGCCCCTGGATGTCGCCGAAGGTGGTCTGCGCCTGCTGCAGCACGTTGCGCGCGCCTTCCAGGATGTCCTGGAAGGCGGAAGCCTCCGCGACGAGGATCGGGGCGTTGTTGGGGTCGCCCGACTCGGTCGTCACCAGCGGGAAGCTTTCCGCCGTCTGCGAGCCGCCGGTGAGCTGGATGACGGCGCCGCCGGTCAGACCCGTCATTTCGAGGCGGGCGCGGGTGTCGGTGCGGATCGGGGTGTTCTTGAACACCTCGACGCGCGCCACGACCTTGGCCGGGTCCTGCGGATCGAAGTTCAGATTGGTGACGTCGCCGACCCGGATGCCGTTGAACAGCACGCCGGAGCCGGGCGTCAGCCCCGAAACCGCGCCCTCGAACTGCACGCGGTAGATCGCGCGCTCGCGGCTTTGGCCTGCGGCGGCGAACCACCAGACGAAGCCGAAGGCGCAGGCGACCACGAGCAGCGTGAAGGCTCCGACGACGACGTGGTTGGCGCGGGTTTCCATGGTCTTCTACTCTCCCACGCTCACGCCGCCGCGCCGATGCCGGCCGCGCGGGCCCGCTCGCCGCGGAAGTAGTCCTTCATCCACGGATCGTCGTTCTTCACCATCTCGGACATCGGCCCGACGGCGAGCAGCTTGCCGCCCTTGAGCGCCGCGATGCGGTCGCAGGCGGTGTTGAGGCTGTCGAGATCGTGCGTCACCATGTAGACGGTCAAGCCGAGCGTGTCCTTCAGCGTCATGATCAGGCGGTCGAAGGCGTTGGCGCCGATCGGGTCCAGGCCCGCGGTCGGCTCGTCGAGGAACACGATGTCGGGATCGAGCGACAGCGCTCTCGCGAGCGCCGCGCGCTTGATCATGCCGCCTGAAAGCTCGGAGGGGAAGCGGTCGGCCGCCTCCGGCTTCAGCCCCACGAGCTCGATCTTCAGCCGCGCGACGTCCTCGATCATCTTCGCGCCGAGGTCGGTGTGCTCGCGCAGGGGCATCGCGACGTTCTGGAGGACGGTGAGCGAGGAGAACAGCGCGCCCTGCTGGAACAGCACGCCCCAGCGCCGCTCGACCGAGAGCCGCTCCTTGGGCGTCGCCGCGTCCATGTCGACCCCGAACACCTCGACGGTCCCGGCCTTCTTCGGCAGCAGGCCGATGACGGCGCGCAGCGTCACCGACTTGCCCGCGCCCGAGGGGCCGACGACGCCGAGAATCTCGCCCTTGCGGACGTCGAGGTCGAAGCCGTCGATGACGTTGCGGTCGCCGAAGCCGACCACGAGGTCCTTCACCTTGATCACGAGCTCGGGCTCGTTTGCCGCGGCGGACGCCTCTTTGGGATCCATCATCGTCAGATCCCCATGCCGGCGAAGAACATGGCGAAGACGCCGTCGAGAACGATGACGACGAAGATCGCCTTCACGACCGAGGCCGTGGTGCGGGAGCCGAGCGATTCCGCCGAGCCCTCGACCTTCATGCCCTCGGTGCAGGCGATGAGGCCGATCACGATCGCCATGAACGGCGCCTTGATGAGCCCGACCATGAAGGTCTGCAGCGTCAGCGCGTCCTTGAGGCGCTGCAGGAAGGTGACCGGGGTGATGTCGCCATAGACCCAGGCCACCAGCCCGCCCCCGAGGAGCGCGGCCATCGAGGCGATGAAGGACAGCATCGGCAGCGCGATGACGAGCGCGACGAGGCGCGGAAGCGCCAGGATCTCGATCGAATCGAGCCCCATGGTCTTCAGCGCGTCGATCTCCTCGCGCATCTTCATCGAGCCGATCTCGGCGGTGAAGGCCGAGCCCGAGCGGCCCGCGATCATGATCGCGGTCAGCAGCACGCCGAGTTCGCGCAGCACCAGAATGCCGAGCAGGTCGACCACGAACAAAGTCGCGCCGAAGTTCTTGAGCTGGAAGATCGACTGCTGCGCGACGATTGCGCCGACCAGGAACGAGATCAGCGCGATGATCGGAACCGCGCCGACGCCGACCCGGTCGAGGTGGTGGATCGTCGAGGTGAAGCGGAATCGCCAGGGCGTGAGCGCGAGCCGGCCCGAGACCGCGACCACGGCGCCGAGGAAGCCAAGGCCGCGCGACACGTCGTCGCCGATCTCGCAGACGCTGCGGCCGATCCCCTCCACGAAGGCGACCGGCCAGATCGGCTTCTTGAGCGCGACCGGCGGCTCCTTGCCGTGCTCGCGCAGCGCCGTCATCAGGCGCTCGTGCTGCGGGCGGGCGTCGAAGAAATCCGACGAGGCTCCGGCGGCCTCGGCCGCGCCCCTCAGGCGTTCGAGCAGCAGGGCCCCGACGGTGTCGAGGCGTTCGATCTCGCCCATGTCGATCGCGACGCGCCGGCCCGACACGCCCGACAGGTCGAGTCGATCGATTCGGGTCTCCAGACCGTCGCCGGTCTGCGCCGTCCAGGGCCCGAGCGGCGTCAGCACGAGGCCTTCGTCGAAGGCCTCGACCTTCAGGTCGGCGACGTCTGTCTCAATGGCCACGCGGGATGAGGTCCGTGAACTCCGGTGCGAGCGAGCGGCTTGTCGGGGCAGATCGCGTCCTAATATTCAGTGCTTTAGAGGCCTGTCGAGGCGAAGCGGCATCGGAGACGCGCATTGGAGATCACGAAGCCCTACCTGTTGTTTCTGGGCGACGCCCCGGACCAGCTCGCGGCCAAGACGGCGTCGGGCGTTGTCGACTGGCGGCGCGACTGGTGCGTGGGCCAGATGCGGATGGAGGGTTGCGGGGCCGATGTCGGCCTCGAGGATCTCGACGTCGCCGGAGCGGTCGCGGCGGGAGCAAAGACCTTTGTGATCGGCGTCGTCAACGCCGGCGGCATGCTGCCCGACCATTGGGTCGACGTGATCGTCGAGGCGCTCGACTCGGGAATGGACGTCGCGAGCGGCCTCCACATGCGGCTCGGCGACATCCCGCGGGTGGCCGAGGCCGCGAAGGCCAACGGCCGGAGCCTGTTCGACGTCCGCCATTCGAGCGAGCGCTTCGCGACCGGCAAGGGCGCCAGGCGGCCGGGCAAGCGCATCCTCACGGTCGGCACAGATTGTTCGGTCGGCAAGAAATACGCAGCCCTCGCTCTCGAGGCCGAGATGCAGGCCCGCGGGCTCGACGCCGAATTCCGCGCGACGGGCCAGACCGGCGTGCTGATCGCCGGCCGGGGCGTGGCGATCGACGCGGTGGTGGCGGACTTCATCGCCGGCGCCGCCGAATGGCTGACGCCGGCGGCCGCCGAGGACCACTGGGACGTGGTGGAGGGCCAGGGCTCGTTGTTCCACCCCTCCTTCGCCGGCGTGACGCTCGGCCTGCTGCACGGCAGCCAGCCCGACGCCTTCGTGGTTTGCCACGAGCCGACCCGAACCAACATGCGCGGGGTCGCGACGCCCCTGCCCTCGATCGCGCAGGTGATCGAGGCGACGGTCTCGGCCGGGCGGCTCACCAATCCGGACATCCGCTGCGTCGGGATCGCGATCAACAGCTCCGCGCTCTCCGAAGACGAGGCCCGCGCGGTGATCGACAAGGCGGCGGCCGACCATGGCCTCCCGGCGACGGACCCGGTGCGCTTTGGCGCCGGGCCGATCGTGGACCGGCTGATCGCGGAGTTCGGCTGAGGTTTTGGAGCGGGCGGTCCGAACGACCACAGCCGTCATCCCGGCTTCATGCCGGGATCCAGAACCGAGACGGCGCGTGAGGTCGGCGACGTCGGCGCGTCTGGATCCCGGCTCTTCGGCCGGGATGACCGCCAACGTTCGGGGCGCCTTACCCTTACTCGTCGCTTCGTCAGCGTCCGCGCTCGAACGCGACGAGCGAGCGGAACACGCGGTCGAAATCGATCCCGATATGGTCGGCGCCTTCGAGGATCTCGAGGCGCTTCGGCTCGTTCGCGGCCGCAAGGAGCCGCCGCGCCTGCTCGGGCGCGATGAGCGTGTCCCGGTCGCCGTGAAGCATCAGGATCGGGGCCGAGACCTTGCGGATGTCAGCGAGCGAATCGAACCGCCCCCCAGCGAGAAGCCGCACCGGCAGGAACCAGTAGATCTCAGCCGCGACGTCGGTCACCGACGTGAAGGGCGAGATCAGCACAAGCGACCTGACGGAGTTGCGCGCCGCAAGATCCACCGCGACCCCGGAGCCGAGCGAGCGGCCCATCACCGTCACGCGCTCGGACGGAACGCGCTGCGTGAGGAAGGCGAGCGCGGCGTCGGCGTCCTTGTAGAGACCGGCCTCGGAGGGGGAGCCGGCGGAGCCGCCATAGCCGCGATAATTGACCCCGAGCACCGTGTAGCCGGCCTCCGCCAGAGCCCGGAAGAAGCCGGCATAAGGCGGCAGCGCGTCGGCGTTGCCGTAGAAATAGAGGATCGCCTTGTCGTTTTTCGCGGCCTCGTGCAGCCAGCCGACGAGATCGACGCCGTCGTCCGTGCGGAACGTCACGCGCTGGAAGTCGTCGAGCCCGAAGGCGGCCGGCGGCCCCATCTCGCCGCGCGGATGGAAGGTCAGGCGGTCCTGCGCCAGCACCATGAAGAGGCAGACGGCCGCGTAGATCGCGCCCAGTCCGATCAGGATCTTCCAGACGAGGGCGATGGCGAGACCTCCGGGTCGGACGGGTGGCGGCGACCATCGCCTCGCGGCGCGGAATTTTCCAGACCCGGAAGACGCCGCGATCGGGGTTCAGTCGCGCGGCCGCAGCCGGTAAGGCTTTCAGGCCGGGACGCGCCTGTCCCGAACCGAAGCGGACCCGGATCGCCATGCCCGTCGCCCTCTCCTGCCGCATCGAACGCTGGCCCGTCGCCGGAGCCTTCACGATCGCCCGCGGCGCCGTCACCGAAATCGTGACGGTGGTGGCGGAGCTTGCCGACGGCGCCCATCGCGGCCGCGGCGAGTGTCGGCCCTATCCGCGCTACGGCGAGACGCCGGAGGGCGTGAAGGCCGAGATCGACGCGCTCGCGGGCGAGATCGCCGCCGGGCTCGATCGCCCGGGCCTGCAGGCGCGACTTCACGCCGGCGCGGCGCGCAACGCGCTCGACTGCGCATTCTGGGATCTCGAGGCCAAGCGCGCCGGGACGAGCGTCGCGGCGCTCGCCGGCCTGCCGGAGCCGAAGCCGCTTGTCACCGCCTACACGCTCTCGCTCGGCGCTCCCGAAGCCATGGCGGAGGCCGCCGCCAAGGCGGCGTCGCGGCCGCTGCTCAAGGTGAAGCTCGGCGGAAGCGATGGCCGCGACCCCGAGCGGATCGCGGCGGTGCGAGCCGCCGCGCCCTCGGCCGAACTCATCGTCGACGCCAACGAAGGCTGGACGGGAGAAGCGCTCGCAACGAACCTTTCGGCCTGCGCAGCCGCGCGCGTGACGCTGGTCGAGCAGCCGCTTCCGGCCGACGACGACGAGATCCTCGCCCGGGTCGAACGCCCGATCGCGGTCTGCGCCGACGAGAGCGCGCATGACCGCGCGAGCCTCGCGCGCCTGATCGGGCGCTACGACGCCGTCAACCTCAAGCTCGACAAGACGGGCGGCCTCACCGAGGCGCTCGCCTTCGCGAAGGAGGCGCAGGACGCCGGTCTTTCGCTGATGGTCGGCTGCATGCTGGCCTCCTCGCTCGCCATGGCGCCCGCGGTCCTCGTCGCGCAGACAGCGAGCGTGGTCGACCTCGACGGCCCGCTTTTGCTCGCGCGCGATCGGGAGCACGGCCTCGTCTATGACGGCAGCCTGATGAGCCCGCCGGACCCAAAGCTCTGGGGATGACGGCCGCGCGCAGCCCGCAAGGCTTTTGCCGCGGCGGGGATGGGCCTTAGATGGGCGAGCGCCTTGCGGATGATTCCGCGGCCTGAGGTTCGTCCCATGTCTTCGCCGCCGGCGCTGTCTCTGGAGGACTACGACGAGATCGCCTCCGCGGTGATGGAGACCGAGCGCGGGCGCTGGTTCCTCGCCGAGTTCGCCCGCCGCAACCGCGCCGCCGACACGGCCGCGGTGCTGGAGGCGCTGGCGGCGGTCGAAGCGCGGCTCTCGGGCCGGACGGCGTCCGCCCCCGAAGCCGAGGAGGCCGCCCGCCGGGTCGCCTCCGCGCTCGAGACCGCCACGCAGGTCCGCGCATCGCTGAAAAACACCGATGCCGACGCAGTGGAGGGCCTGCGGGCCGTCGAAGACGACCTGACGAAGGCGCTGCGCGCGCTCGGCGCGCCGCAGGCGGCCGCGCTCGTCGCCCTCGCCGCGCCCGGGGTCGCCGAACCCGCGAAGACCGTCGAGCCTCCCGCCGAGCCTCGCATCGACCGCCCGGCCGAGCGACCGGCGCCGGCCGCGCCGCCCCGGGCCGCGAGCGCCTGGCGCGAACCGCCGCCTCCGGTCCGTCCCCGGCCCCTGCTCGATCGGCTTTCGGCCGCCGAAAAGGCGATCCTGTTCGCCTGAACCCTGCGCCTCAGGCCGATCGGCGGCGCGCGCGCAGCTCCATGGCGCTCGCGACGTTCTCCACGAAGACGCGGGCGGCGTCCGCCCAGCCGTGATGGAGCGCGAAGGCGCGCGCCTTGTCCTTCGGCAGGTCGAGGGCTGCGAGCGCGGCCGCGCGCAGATCCTCGTCGAGCGCGCCGACGCCGGAGCCCGCCAGGATGTCGACCGGCCCGGTGACGGGGAACGCGGCCACGGGCAGGCCGCTCGCCAGCGCCTCCAGGATCACGATGCCGAAGGTGTCGGTGCGGCTCGGGAACACGAAGACGTCGCAGGACGAATAGGCCTCGGCGAGCGCCTCGCCCTCGAGCGAGCCGGTGAAGTGCGCGTCCGGAAACGCCGCCTCGAGGTCGCGCCGGGCCGGCCCGTCGCCGACCACGACCTTCGATCCCGGCAGGTCGAGCGCGAGGAACCCCTCGATGTTCTTCTCGGTCGCGACGCGGCCAACATAGAGGAAGATCGGCCGCGGCAGCTTCAGCACGTCGACGCCCGGACGCGGCCGGAAGCGGTCGGCGTCGACGCCCCGCCCCCAGAACATCAGGCGCTGGAAGCCGCGCGCCGACAGTTCGTCGGAGAGCGAGCGCGTCGCCACCATCATGCCGTCGCCGGCGTTGTGGAACCGCCGCAGCCAGGCGTAGGTCCAGCGCTCCGGCACCGGCGCGCGCCGCCGCAGATATTCGGGAAAGCGCGTGTGGTAGCTCGTGGTGAAGCCGATCCCCGCCTTGAGGCAGGCGCGCCGCGCCGCGATGCCGAGCGGCCCCTCGGTCGAGATGTGGACGTTGTCGGGCCGCGCCTCGGCGATCATCCGCGACACCACCGAGGTGCGCGCGAGCGACAGGCGGATCTCCGGATAGGTCGGCATCGGCACGGTGCGGAAGCGCTGCGGGGTCAGCAGGTCGATCTGCGCCCCATAGGCCGGGGCGTGCTCCACGAGGTGCTCGATCGTGCGCACGACGCCGTTCACCTGCGGACGCCAGGCGTCGGTCACAACCAGCACCCGCATGGGATTTCTTCTGCTCCGGTCATCTGCGCGCCGGGATCCCCGGCGCGGGGCCGTCAGGCCGCGGCGTGGACGCCCTCGGCGCGCTTGGCCTCGAAATCGACGATCGGGGAGATCTGTCGCTCGCCCCAGCGGATGAGCTCCAGCCGCCCGTCGTCATGTTCGGCGATCGCGGTGCAACTTTCCACCCAGTCGCCGCAGTTCACATAGGCCACGCCGTTCATGTCGTGCATGGCGGCGTGGTGGATGTGGCCGCAGATCACGCCGTCGACCTCGTGCTTCTTGGCCTCCTGCGAGAGCGAGGCCTCGAACTGGCCGATGAAGTTCACGGCGTTCTTCACCTTGAGCTTCGCCCAGGCCGACAGCGACCAGTAGCTGAGGCCGAGCTTGCGCCGCACATAGCTCACATAGGTGTTGACGACGAGCGCGGTCTCGTAGGCCCAATCGCCGAGGAAGGCCAGCCAGCGCGCATGACGCACCACCATGTCGAAGATGTCGCCGTGGATGACGAGGTAGCGCTTGCCGTCGGCGGTCTCGTGGATCGCGGTCTCGGCCACTTCGACGCCGCCGAAATGCGTGCCGTAGTAGTTGCGCAGGAACTCGTCGTGGTTTCCGGGCACATAGACGATGCGCGCGCCCTTGCGGCCCTTGCGCAGCAGCTTCTGCACGACGTCGTTGTGGGCCTGCGGCCAGTACCAGCCGTCCTTCAGCCGCCATCCGTCGATGATGTCGCCGACGAGATAGATCGTGTCGGCGTCGTTCTCTCTCAGGAAATCCAGCAACATCTCGGCCTGGCACCCCTTGGTGCCGAGATGGACGTCCGAGATGAACAGCGTGCGGTAGCGACGCGTCTCTGGCTCGTTCGTCAACAGCGCTCCCTCCGATCGCCCCCGTCAGCTCGCGGATAGTTGAGATTCGTCTCGCCCATATGACGCACCGCGTCATGGATCCCTGTGGACATGGGGCGTTGACGCTCTCGGGGCCAGCGCAAGCGCCTCGCTCTCTTGAAGCGCGGTCGCGCCGTCGCCAAATGGCAACAGACCCCGGGCTTTTCCCCCGACGCCCGCGGGCCTCGAAGGAGACCCAGACCCCAATGACCCAGAACCCTCCGATCGACGAAGGCTCGGCCATCCCGGGCGTGCCGCACCGCTGGACGGCGCTGACGATCGCGCTGACCGCGATCGGGTTCGTCGTGTTTTGGCCGCTTGGCCTCGCGATGCTCGTCTATGTGCTTTGGGGCGAGCGCATCCTCGCCGAGGCGCGCAGCGAAAGCGGGATCGCGGCCAAGGTGAAACGGGCGACCGAAGACCTCGGCCGAACCTTCCGCGAGGAGTTCCGTCCCCGCGGCGCGGCCGACGCCGCCGGCGGCGCGAGCCGCGGCTCCTGCGGCTTCGGCGCGTTCAAGCGCACCGGCAACGCCCAGTTCGACGCCTGGCGCGACGCCGAGCTTCGCCGCCTCGACGAGGAGCGCCGCAAGCTCGACGAGACGACGGCCGCCTTCGAGGCGCATCTGCGCGCCGAGCGCGGCGCCCATGACGACAGCCGCCAGCGGGAGGAGTTCGACCGCTTCATGTCCGGCCGCCATCAGGGCTGACGCGGAGCCGAACCGCGCTTAAGACCGGGCCGGTCCTTTTCGAGGGACCGGCCTTTTTTCGTGATCGACTGGGAAGGACTTGACCATGGACCTCGGCATCGCCGGCCGCACCGCGATCGTCTGCGCCTCCTCCAAGGGGCTCGGACGCGGCTGCGCCGAGGCGCTTGCGGCGGAAGGCGCCCGCGTCGTCATCAACGGCCGCGACGCCGCGCGGCTCGAAACGGTCGCCGAGGAGATCCGCCGCATGACTGGCGCCGAGGTGATCGCGGTCGCAGGCGACGTCGCGACGGCCGCGGGCCAGGACGCGCTTCTCGCCGCGGCTCCCTCCCCCGACATCCTCGTCAACAACAACGCCGGCCCGCCCCGCAAGGATTTTCGCGAGCTCTCGCGGGACGCCATGCTCGCCGGCGTGGTCGCCAACATGGTGACGCCCATCGAGCTCATTCAGCGTGTGATCGACGGCATGGCCGAACGCGGCTTCGGCCGCATCGTCAACATCACCTCGGCCTCGGTGAAGGCCCCGATCGTCGGGCTCGATCTCTCGAGCGGCGCGCGTGCGGGGCTGACCGCCTTCCTCGCCGGCGTCGCCCGCACGGTCGCGGACAAGAACGTGACCATCAACAACGTGCTGCCGGGCATGTTCGACACCGACCGGCTGCGCGGCGGCTTTCCGGCCGAGGCCAAGCTCAAGGGCGTCACGCCGGAGGAGGTCGCAAACGCGCGAATGGCGGGCGTTCCGGCCAAGCGCTTCGGCACGCCGGAGGAGTTCGGCCAGCTCTGCGCCTTCCTGTGCTCGGCGCAGGCCGGCTATCTCACCGGCCAGAACTTCCTGATCGACGGCGGCAATTTTCCGGGCGCGTTCTGACGCCGCGACAAGACCGAGCTCGCGCGTCGGCGTCATGCCCGGCGGAGCCGGGCGTCCACGACTTCCCAGGATCGTCAGGCGCCACGCCAAGTCGTGGATACCCGCGTGAAGACGCAGGCATAACGGCCTCGCCGCCTCGCCCCGAAACGAAAAGGTGCCGGCCTCCCCCAAGGCCGACCCCTTCGAACCGCGCGCGGCGCGGCGAGGCGTTCTTTCGAACGCCTCAGTGCGTGATTGCGCCTCAGTACTTGGTGACGAGCGCCGCCGGGGCTTCGCCGCCGAACTTGTAGCGGACCGCCGCCGAGACGATGTGCACGTCGGACTTCGCCTTGCCCTGGAGCCCCGGGGCACCCACGAGCGGGTCCGGCGCGATGTCGATCTTCGACTTGCCCGGCACGAACACGTAGGAGTAGCCAAGGTCGAAGGACAGCTTTTCGCTGTAATTGTAGCTGCCGCCGGCCGAGAGCCACCAGCGATTGTCGTCGGGCAGGCGCACGTCGCGGTTCTTGGTGCTGATCGGCGACCACTCGTAGCCGACGCCGCCGCGCACCGTCAGGTCCGGCGAATAGGCGTATTCGAGGCCGCCAGAGACGAAGTAGCCGTCGTCATAGTTGAACGGCAGAGTCTGGATCGTGCCGAGGCCGCCGGTCTTCACGTTGACGGTCTTGAGGCGGCTCCAGTTGGTCCATTCGAAGCCGCCGAGGGCGGTGAGCTCGTTTGTCAGCTTCTGGCGGATGCCGAAGGTCACGACTTCGGGCAGCTTCACCTTGGCCTTGACGTCGAAGTCCGCCGGCAGCGGCGGGTTCGGGCCGTAGAGCTTGCCGTCGAGCGTGTGCGAGACCGAGGAGCGGAAGCCGACGCCGATGCTGGTGCCTTCCATCGGCTCGATGGTCATGCCGGCCGTGAAGCCGACGCCGATGTCGTCGCCCTTGAGCGTCGCGGAGCCCGCGCCCGGAAGCACGGCGTCACCGGGAACGCCGTTGCCCACGGCGCGCTTCAGGCGGATGTCGAACCACTGGATCTGGACGCCGCCGGCGATCGACAACCAGTCGGTCAGCTGGACGCCGACCGTCGGGGTCGCGTTGATCGAGCGGACGCGCGAGTTGCGCGCATAGATCTGGCCGCCCCAGTTGCTCTTCGGATCGGTGGCGAGGCCGAACGGCGTGTTGATCGAGAGGCCGAGCACCACCGTGTCGGACACGCGATAGGCGCTGTAGCCCGAGGTCAGCGCCGCGACCTTGCCGATGTTGCCGCTGTCGCCGAAGGCCCCGAGCGCGCTCGTGACGTCGATGGTGGAGTCCGGGACGATCACCGAAACGTGCTGCTCGCCCTGGAAATGCTCGACCTGGTTGATGACGGCCGGGTTCCAGAACATGCCGGAGATGGAGTCGCCGCCGCCGGCCGCCATGCCGGCGAACGACATGCCCTGCCCGACCGCGCTCTGCTCGCGCGGCGCGAAGGCGCCGGCGAAGGCCGTCGAGGAGGCGCACAGGGCGCAGAGCGCGACCGCGCCTGACGACAGAATGACGCGACGCTTCAGATTCACCGACATTGTGGTTTCCCGACCCCCGGCTCGGCGTCCCCGTCCCCCGACGCGCCATGCCTTGTTTGACGGCTCCGATTCGACGAAGCCTTGAGCCCGAGGGTGCATGGGCGCCGCGGCCGCCGCAACAATGTCGACGCATTTCGTCGCAGTTTCGCCCAAAGCGTGGCGCTCGCGCACCAGTGGCGGGAGGCTCTAGATCGTTAGCCGCGCTCGTCAAAGGCGGCGCGCCGTCATATCGCTACGTCGCTGCCGCTCGGCCTCGACGCCAGGCGCGACAAGAAACGCAAAGGGATGACGATCATGAAGCTGGTGCGGTTCGGAGAGGCGGGCGCGGAGCGTCCCGGGTTGATCGACGCCGAGGGCAAGGTGCGCGACCTCAGCGGCGTCATTCCCGACGTCGCGGGCGCGGCGCTGACCTCGGCCGGTCTGAAGCGCATCCGCGACCACGACCCGGCCTCGCTGCCGCTCGCGCCCGAGGGCGCGCGGCTCGGCGCCTGCGTCGGGGGCGTACGCAACTTCATCGGCGTCGGCCTGAACTTCGCCGACCACGCGGCCGAGACCGGCCTGCGCGTGCCGCGCGAGCCCATCCTGTTCAACAAGGCTCCGAACTGCATCGTCGGGCCGGAAGACGACGTCATCCTCCCCAAGACCCACGAGAAGGTCGACTGGGAGGTCGAGATCGCCTTCGTGATCGGCGACCGGGCCCAGAACGTCGCCGAGGAGGACGCGCTCTCACACATCGCGGGCGTGTGCGTCTGCAACGACGTCACCGAGCGCCACTTCCAGACCGAACGCTCCGGTCAGTGGACCAAGGGCAAGGGCTGCCCGACCTTCGGCCCGCTCGGGCCGTGGCTCGTCACGCTCGACGAGGCCGGCGACCTCGACAATCTCGACATGTGGCTCGATCTCAACGGCCGCCGGATGCAGAACGGCTCGACCTCGACCATGATCTTCCGGATCCCGTATCTGCTCAGCTACATCTCGAGCTTCATGACGCTCGATCCGGGCGACGTCGTCACCACCGGCACCCCGCCCGGCGTCGGCATGGCGATGGACCCTCCGGTGTTCCTGAAGCCCGGCGACGTGATGCGGCTCGGGGTCCAGGGCCTCGGCGAACAGTCGCAGACCGTGGTCGGCTACCGGCCCGACGACGGCCGCGCCTCGGCCTATCGGACAGGGTTCGACATCGCGCGCTGACCACAACCCTTGGTTTGTCGTTCAATCGTCACGCCGCCGGTCCATAGGCTCGCAACCCTCGCCCACCCTGCTTCCGACGCAGGCGGCGTCTGACAGGAGCGTCGCATGGCCCGTATCAAGATCGGCGAGAACCAGACCCGCACCGAGCGCCTGGACATGGAGGCCGACGACGCGCTGCGCGTGCGCGGCGTGTTCTCCGTATCCGACGAGGACGAGACGGTCCGGTTCGAACAGCCGACCGACGGCGCGACGATCGTGAACTACGGCGTCATGGAGAACCTCGCCGAGGAAGGCCGGGTGATCGTGTTCGACGAGGAGGTGGGCGACAGCCTCACCGCCGAGATCGTGAACTATGGCGAGATGTCCTCTGAGGACGACGCCGTGAAGATCGACAGCGGCGACCTCGTCTCCGGCGAGCTCGCGATCCGCAACGGCGAGGACGGGCTGATCCGGTCCGACATCGGCCAGGGCCTCGACCTCGCCGACGCCAGCGGCGACTTCCGCAGCCTCGTCCACAACCTCGGCGTCATCTCCTCGGGCGAGAACGACGGCGTGAAGATCGGCGGCGTCGGCCGCGTCGTGAACGAGGGTCGGATCTCCGGCGGCGACGACAAGGGCTATTCGGACGGCGCCGACGGCGTGTCGTTCGAGGACGACGCCAAGGGCGTGGTCGTCAACTCCGGCCGGATCGAGGGCGACCGTCACGGCGTCGACGCCGGCGAAGGCTCCATCATCAAGGTGACCAACAAGGCCGGCGGCGTCATCGTCGGCCACAACGGCTCCGGCGTCGGCTCGGACGGCTCCGGAACCGTGGTCAATTACGGCACGATCATCGGCGCGTTCTCCGACTCCGAAGGCTCCGACACGCATGGCAGCGAGGTCGGCGAGGAGGACGGCGGCGGGCCGGACGGGATCAATGACGGCGACGGCGACGGCGTCGACATCGATTTCGACGCCCACATCTTCAACTACGGCGTGATCAAGGGCACGGGCTCGGGCGGAACCGGCTCCGACGGCCTGCCCAACACCTCCGAGGGCATCGCGGCCGGCGGCGGCGAGATCTACAATTTCGACGGCGCGAAGATCACCGGCGCGGACGTCGGCATCCTGATCGACGACAGCTCGCAGGGCGGCGGCACCTTCGAGACGCGCATCGAGAACGACGGCCTGATCAAGGGCGGCACGGGCTTGGCGATCAAGATCGTGGGCGAACAGGACGACGTGATCGTCAACAGCGGCAAGATCGTCGGCGGCGACGGCGTCGCGATCGATCTCGGCGGCGGCGACGACCGGCTCAAGGTCCTCGACGGCTCGAAGATCGTCGGGACGCCGAGGGCGGCGACGGCGGCGACCGGCTCGACTACAGCGATTTTTCGAAGGGCGTGACGGTCAATCTCGACACCGGCAAGGCGACCGGGACCGGCGGCGTCGAGGGCTTCGAGACCGTGCGCGGCTCCGAGCATGACGACCGGCTCGTCGGCGACTCCGGCGCGAACAAGCTCGTGGGCGGCGCCGGCGACGACGTGCTGGTCAGCCGCGGCGGCGCCGACACGCTGATCGGCGGCGACGGCGACGACACGTTCCGCTTCCGCGACGGCGAAGGCGGCGACATCGTCATCATCGAGGACTTCACGGCCGGCCAGGACAAGATCGCGCTCGGCTCGAAGTTCGGCCTAGAGCAGGGCGACCTTTCCGAAAGCGCCTTCACGATCGGCACGGAGGCCAAGGACTCCTCCGACCGCCTGATCTACGACGCCAAGACCGGCAAGCTGTTCTTCGACGCCGACGGCGCGGGCGGCGAGGACGCGGTGCTGATCGCCAAGCTCAAGCCCGGCCTCGACTTCGACTACGACGACGTCGTCATCTCCTGACGCCGCCCCTGCGGCGGCCGGCTCAGTCGGCCGCCGCCAGCTCCGCGAGCCAGGCGCGCATCGCCGCCGGATCGGGCGCCGCATAGGCCGCGACCGATGGCCGGGCGACCTCGCCCACCAGGATCGCGGCGCCGCCGAGCGCGGCGGCCGCCTCGAAGGCGAACTCGTCCGTGAGGTCGTCGCCGCAGACGAGCGGCGTCCGGCCCGCGAAGGGCGGCTGCTCCATCAGCGCGCGCAACGCCGCGCCCTTGTCGATGCCGCGCGGACGCACCTCCACCACCATCTTGCCGGGCTGCAGCTCATGCTCGGGCGCGAGCTTTTCGACGAGGTCGCCGACATGGTCGCGCACCTCGCCCTCGCGCTCGGGGCTGGCGCGGAAATGCACCGCGGCCGAAGCCCCCTTGTCTTCGAGCGTGAGGCCCGGGCGCTGGTCGACGAAAGCGCCGAGAGCCGCCGTGAGGCGCTGCGGAAGATCCCCGGCTCCCGCCGCCGCCCTGCCCCCGCCCCGGCGACGCAGCTCCGCGCCATGGAGCGCGGCCGCGGGCAGGCGCAGCGGCGCAAGGATGCGGTCGACGTCGGCGAGTTCGCGGCCCGTGATCACCGCGAGCGCCCCGCCGAGCCGCTCGGACAATACGGCGATGGCCGCGCGCGTCTCGGCCGGCAGCGACACCGCGCCCGGGGTCGCGGCGAGGTCGAGAACCGTGCCGTCGAGATCGAGGAACAGCGCGAGGCCATCGGGATATCCCGTCGGACGCGCGGGCGGCGAAGCGCGGACGGGCGTCTCGCTCGTCGCTGCGGATAGACGAGCCATGGCGACGCTCCCTCGCTACGAATGCTCTTTTGTTTGAGCGCGAGATAGGGGCGGGCCGCCCCCGCGGCAAGGCCGGAAGGCCCTCGTTCCGCAAGCGAAAACGAAAGGGCCCGGCGTCGCCGCCGGGCCCTTCGCGCGAAACGTGCGTCGCGGCGAAGATCAGCCGCGGCTCTGCATCTGCGCCATGAAGCTGTCGAACGGCAGCTCGGCCACGCGGAACCACATCACCTCCTCGTTGCGGAAGGCGGTCTGGCTCTCGTGGATCTTCTTGAAGTGCTCGTTCTTGGCGTAGAGCTCGGCGTAGATGTCCTGGCTCGCCTTGTAGGCCGCCTCCATGATGTCGCGGGAATACGGCCGCAGCTTCACCCCCGACGCCACGATCTCGCGCAGCGCCTTGGGGTTCTGGTTGTCGTATTTCGCGAGCATCGTCTCGTTGGCGATCGCGGCCGCGCCCTTGGCGATGTTCTTGTAGATCGGCGGCAGCTCCTCCCACTTCACCTTGTTGATGAAGAGGTGGATGCAGGGGCCGCCCTCCCACCAGCCGGGATACATGTAGTTCTTCGCGACCTGGTTGAAGCCGAGCTTCAGGTCGTCATAGGGACCGATCCATTCGGCGGCGTCGATCACGCCCTTCTCGAGCGAGGGGTAGATGTCGCCGGCCACGATCTGCTGCGGCACCGCGCCGAGCCGCGCCATCGTCTGCCCCGCGAGGCCCGCGATGCGCATCTTCACGCCCTTGAGGTCGTCGAGCTTGGTGACCTCCTTGCGGAACCAGCCGCCCATCTGCGCGCCGGTGTTGCCGCAGGGCAGGTTGACGATGTTGTGGAGCGCATAGAACTCGTCGAGCAGTTCGCGCCCGCCGGAGCGCAGCCAGGCGTTCATCTGGCGCGCGTTCGGGCCGAACGGCACCGCGGTGCCGAGCGCGAAGGTCGGGTCCTTGCCGACATAGTAATACGAGCAGGTGTGGCAGGCCTCGACCGTGCCGTTGGTGACCGCGTTCGCGGCCTCGAGCCCGGGCACCAGCTCGCCCGCGGCGAACACCTGCG
Source organism: Chenggangzhangella methanolivorans (assembly GCF_042648545.1). Taxonomy (NCBI): domain Bacteria; kingdom Pseudomonadati; phylum Pseudomonadota; class Alphaproteobacteria; order Hyphomicrobiales; family Methylopilaceae; genus Chenggangzhangella; species Chenggangzhangella methanolivorans. Next base: position 280,841 of record NZ_JBHRXS010000006.1, on the reverse strand, counting down.
CGGTGAAATTGCCGTCGGTCATGTCGGAGATCGCCTTGGCGAAGGTCTCGCCGCCGCCGTAGATCGTGTCGAGCGACTTCGGGAAGCTCGAGGCGATGCGCCATTTCACCTTCGGCATCGACTGCGCGATCGCCGGGGCCGCGAGCCCGGCCGCGCCCGCGGCGCCGACAGCCGCGCTCGTCAGAAACTTGCGTCGTTCCATGGTGGTCTTCCCTCTTGGACACGGCTTGCGCCGGCGCGGACTTATGTCCGTTGTCGCCGCAGCGTTTTTCGCCGCGGCCTGTCTTGCGAGGGCATCGTAACCGGGGACCTGCGACCGGCAAGCACAACTCTTAGGCAGAGAAATCGAGCCGGGACACGCCTGCGGCGGGAGCCCTAAGGACCGCGCCACACACGAAAACGCCCGCGGACAAGCCGCGGGCGTGATCTCAATCAGCGTTCAGACGCCACGGTCAGCCGTCGTCATGCCCGGCGGAGCCGGGTATCCACGACTTGCTGGGAGCGTAGAGCGCTACGCCCAAGTCGTGGATGCCCGCGAATGCGGGCATGACGGCGTGTTTCCGACGCGAATCTCAGCCGCGGCTCTGCATCTGCGCCATGAACGAGTCGAACGGCAGCTCCGCCACGCGGAACCACAGGATCTCCTCGTTGCGGAACGCCTGCTGGTTCTCGTGGATCTTCTTGAAGGCCTCGTTCTTGGTGTAGAGGTCCGCGTAGATCTCCTGGCTCGCCTTGTAGGCCGCCTCCATCACGTCGCGCGGGAACGGCTTCAGCTTGACGCCCGAGGCCACGATCTCGCGCAGAGCCTTCGGGTTCTGGGCGTCGTACTTGGCGATCATCTGCTCGTTGGCGATCGAGGCCGCGCCCTTCACCATCGCCTTGTAGGCCGGCGACAGCTCGTTCCACTTGTTGTTGTTGATGAAGAGGTGGACCGCGAGGCTCCCCTCCCACCAGCCCGGATACATGTAGTTCTTGGCGATCTGGTAGAAGCCAAGCTTGTGGTCGTCATACGGCCCGATCCATTCGGCCGCGTCGATCACGCCCTTTTCGAGCGAGGGATAGATGTCGCCGCCGGCGATCTGCTGCGGCACGACGCCGAGCTTGGCCATGGTCTGGCCGGCGAGGCCCGCGATGCGCATCTTGACGCCCTTGAGGTCGTCGAGATTGTTGATCTCCTTGCGCCACCAGCCGCCCATCTGGGCGCCCGTGCCGCCGCAGGGCAGGCCGACGAAGTTATGCTTGGCGTAGAACTCGTCCATGAGTTCGTTGCCGCCGGTGCGCTGCCAGGCGTTGAGGTGGCGGCTGTTCAGGCCGAACGGCACCACGGAGCCGAGCGCGAAGGTCGGGTCCTTGCCGACGTAGTAGTACGAGCAGGTGTGGCAGGCCTCGACCGTGCCGTTGGTGACCGCGTTGGCGGCTTCCAGGCCCGGCACGATTTCGCCCGCGGCGAAGACCTGCGCGACGAAGTTGCCGTCGGACATCTCGCCCAGCGCCTTCGAGAACACCTCGGCGCCGCCGTAGATGGTGTCGAGCGACTTCGGGAAGCTCGAGGTGATGCGCCAGCGGATCTTGGGCTGGGACTGCGCGATCGCGGGGGCCGCGAGCGCGGTCGCGCCGGCGGCGCCGACTGCGGCGGTCGTGAGGAATTTGCGGCGTTCCATGAACTTGTCTCCCTGAGCGACGCCTTTGCCGGCGCGCTTCGCCGCTCTGACGACCTGCCGAATGGTCAAGTCCCCGCAAGGTGATGTTGCGGAAGGCGGCAAGGCGAAGAGGTAGAAGACTCCTGTCCCGCGAGCAAGCGCCGGATGCGACCGTCGCGGGTTCGTGTCAGACGAAATTCGCCCGGGACGCCAGATGGTTGTCCCAACGCAGGCGGCTCGCCCGGCGGGCCGTGATCGCGACGCCGCTCTCATGCGCTGCGATGCGCAGCGCCTCGCCGAGCCCGGTCGCGGCGACGAAGCCGCCGGTCGTCCCGTCGGCCGCCACCGCGCAGCAGTCCGGCGCGGGCACGAGGCCCAGACACTCGTCGGTCTCCAGGTCGAACACGCCGACGACGCCGCCGACCGGCCCGGAGGCCGCGAGATAGCGGCCCGAGGCGTCGAGCGAGAGCTGTCCCACATAGCCGCCGAAGCGCGCCGCGAGCCCGTAGTCGACCTCGAGGAAGCGCAGTCTTTCGCCCTCGACGCGCGCCACGAGCGGCAGGTCGCGCGCGCCTTTCGCCGTGTCCTGCGCGCCGACGATGACGCCGCCGCCGGGCGTCGCGACGAGATGGCGGAGCGAGAGCGTCTCCATGCCGTCCTCGAGCGCCGCGACGCTCTCCGCTGCGCCGGTCCCGGCATGGAGCAGCGCGACGTTGGAGCGGGCGGTCGTGCGACCGAGCGCGGCGACGCCGGGCTCGGACTTCGGCTCCTTCGCGCCGTTCGCGACCGCCACGAGGCCGCCGGCGCCGATCAGCTCATGCGGACCGACCCCGGCCGAGGCGAATTCGGCGCGCGGTTGGTAGCCGCCCGCGACGTCGCGCAGGACCACGACGCCCTCGCCCGTCTCGAAATCGATCTCGGCGGTCATGAACGTCACGCCGTCGCGCGAATAGTCGCCGTGGCCGGAAAAGCGGCGCCCCTCGGTGGCGTCGAACGACGCCCGGAGGGTTTCGCCCGCCCCGTCGAGCACGAAGGCGACGTCCTGCGGGCGTCGGCCGACCGCCACCGCCTCGCGCCCGTCCGGCCGCGGGGTGAGCGCATGGACTCGCAAGGCGAGCCCGGCGCCGGCGCGTTCGGAGAGTTCGCCGTCGAGAGCTGCCGCATGGAAGGCGCCGTCCGGGCCGATGGCGGAGCCGAGAACCGCCGGGGCGTCGGCTCTGGCGAGTCGCGACAGTCCGACAAGGGTCGCGGCGCCGAGCGTCGCAAGCGCCTGGCGGCGCGTCAGGGAGAGATGCGCGTGGCCGAAGCCGACTGCGTGCTTCGAGACGGCGCTGCGCGCCTCCTCAGCATGAGGGAGGTTTGGACGTCTCAGAGCCTTCCCGGCCTCAGTTCCATCACCGCCCCTCTCACCTTCCTCATGCTGAGGAGCCGTCCGCAAGGACGGCGTCTCGAAGCACGCAGTTCCTTTCCGCTCCACCGCCTCAATCCCCGTCGAGCGCGTTGAAGCCGAGCGGCACGCCGAGCGCGGGCGCGAGCTTCTGGACGACGTCGGTCTGCGCGGCCTTGAAGCTCGCGACCGCGGCCTCGATCGCCTTGCGGCGCTTCGGCTCGGTCGCCGCCTCGCCGAGGTCGTCCGGCAGCTTCGCGGCCGAAGCCTGGGCCGCCGCGAACGCCTTGGCGTCGGCAGCCGCGAGATCGACGGGCGCAGCGGCGGCGAAGACCCTGGCGAGGTCCGCGACGCTCGCCATCGTCACCCGGATCGCGCGCGCCGAGCGGCCCGAGCGCCAGCCCTCCGCGGCCTTGGCGCGCGCGGCGTCCGCGCTCGATCCCAGAACCGGCAGCAGCTTGACGTCGTTCACCCGCTGCACGCCGCCGGCGAGATCCGTCATCAGCCGGGCGGCGGCTTGCGCCGGATCGGCGAAGCTCAGCGGGTCGCCCTCCCCGCGCTTCAGCCGCGCGAGCGGGCCGGTCTCGGCCTTCCATTCGGTCACGACGTCGGCCGCGATCCCGGACAGGTTTTTGGCGATCGCGACGCCGACCCGGCAACGCGCCGCGGCCTCGCCCTCGGCCGGCTCGTAGAGCACGCGCTCGAGCGCAGGAAACCCCTGCGCCGCGACGCTCACCCCGCGCACCGTCTCGGGCGAGAGGTCGCCGTCCCTGGCCTTGGCGGTGAGTTCGGCGAGCGCCTTCGCCACCGTGTTGCGGCGGTCCGGCCCGAAGAACACCCGGTCGGGCCGCAGCGAGGTGGCGATCGGCCCGGTGGTGACGAACTCGACCGCCGCCCAGCCGTCGGCCGCCGTCTGATAGGCCTCGCGCAGCGCGCCAAGATCGGGCGCGAAGTCGCCGTCCGCGCAGGCCTTCGTCCAGGCGTCAGTCTGCGCGGCCGTCGCTTTGGCGAAAGCCTCGTAGCGCGGCACGATCACGGTCTCGATCGCCTTCACGGCGAGCGGTCCGGGCTCGGGCGTCTTGGCGAGAGCCGGTCCGGCGGGCGCGAGCAGCGCAAGCGTTGCGGCGAGACTGCGCGCCATCATCCGGCTCTCCATCGTCAAAGCCCGCTCACATAGGCGACGAGCGCGTCGCGCTCGCCTTTGGGCAGCGCGTCGAAGCGGCTTCGCGCGCCGGAAGCCTCGCCGCCATGCCAGCGCACGGCTTCCGCGACGTCGCCCGCCCGCGCGTCATGCATCAGCCCGGATCCTTGCGCCAGCGCGCGCGACAGGCCCCAGAGCGGCGCGGTGCGCCACTCCCGGCTCGTCGCCGCGCCCTCGCCGGCGCCGTCGTCGAGATCCTCGCCCATGTCGTGGAGCAGGAGATCGGTGAAGGCCCGCGCCTCGCCGCCGCCGTCGAGCGCAAGGCTCGGCGCATGGCAGGCGGCGCATCCCACGGCGGCGAACGTCTTGGCGCCCCTCGTCGTCGCCGGCGCGGGCGGCGCAGGGCGGCGCTCGAGAAAGGCGACGAGCCCCGCCATCAGCGCCGGCGCGACTTCGGGCTCGCCGTCCTGCGAGCCCTGCGGCGCGAAGCGGCAGGCGGTCTGCGCGTCCGTGCAGTCGCCAGCGGGATCGGGGCGGAGGTCGCTCGAGAGCCCGAGATCGAGCGCGAAGGCGGCGGCGGCCTGCGCATGGAGCGTCGGCTCCGAGGCCTTCCAGCCGAAGCGGCCGATTTCGCCCGAGGCGAGCCGCGCCACGCGGCCGGAGACGCCGTCGCCGTTGCGGTCGTCGGGATCCTCGCGCTTGAGGATCTCGGCCTCGCTCACCCTCGCCAGCAGCCCGATCCCGGCGAGCGACGGCGCGACGCGGGGCGAGGCGTGGGTTTCCGCAGAGAGCGCGCCGTAGCCGAGATCCTCGACGCTCCAGCGCGGCCGCGGCGGCATGCCGTGCGCCGCCGGATCGAAGCGGACCGCCGCCCGCCCCTCGCCGGCCGCGCCCGAAAGCCCCGCCGGCTGCAGCTGCGCGCCATAGGTCGGGTCGGGCGTTCCGGATGCGTCGCCGAAGCGGATCACGAGGCCCGGATGCCCTGCCGGATCGTCGCGGCCGAGCCGGAAGGTCGTCCGTCCGCCGCTCCCTGCATGGCACGAGGCGCAGGAGCGCGCGGCGTAGAGCGGGCCGAGCCCGTCGGCGCTTTTGGTCGAGGCGGGTGCCTGGACCCAGAGCCGGTCGAACGTCGCCTTGCCGATCGCGACGTCGAGGTCGCGGGCGGCCGCGGGGGCGGCGCACGTCATGGAAGCGATAAGGACGAGGATCGCCGCGCTGCTCCCCTCCCCCTTGCGGGGAGGGGTCGGGGGTCGCTCAGTATGAGGTGGAGCGACAGACGCAGCCTTAAGCGCGACGGCGGCGCTCGATCCTGAACCACCCCCACCCTCACCCTCCCCGCAAGCAGGAGGGAACAGAGAGGTCGCGCTTCGGCCCCGCTCCATCACGCGACCTTCACATAGCCCATCATGCCCGTCTCCTGATGCTCGATCAGGTGGCAGTGGACCATCCAATCGCCGGGCCGGTCGGCGACGAACGCGATGGTGATGCGGTCCTTCGGCGTCAGCAGAACCGTGTCGGCGAAATGCTCGGGCGTGTCCGCGCGCGTCGATTTCAGCACCTTGAACGTGAAGCCGTGCAGATGGATCGGGTGCACGTGCGGCGTCTCGTTGGTGAGCTCGGCGACGTAAGTCCGCCCTTCCCGCAGGGTGAAGAGCGGCGGCGGCACGCGGGAATGGTCGCCCGCAGGCCAGCTTTCGCGGTTGATGCTCCAGTTCACCGTCTCGGACGCGCAGAGGCTGTCGAGCAGCGCCTGGTCGAGCGCGTCGCCGCCCTCCGCCGCCGCCGCGAGCTTCGACTTGCCGCCCGTGGCGGTGGCGAAGGCGAAGGAGAGTCTTCCGGCGCCCTTCAGCTTCGGCTCGGGGATCGCGCCGCGCGACAGCGGCGCCGGGTCGAACGCGCGCGCGGACCTGCCCTCGCCTTCGCCCGCAAAGGTCGCCAGCGTCACGGGCTTGGCCGAGAAATAGTCGACGAGCCTCCCGGTCGCGCCCGGGGCGGGCGCGCGGACCACCACGTCGATCCGCATCGCGGGGCCGAGCCGCCAGTCGGTCAGCGGGAACGGCGCGACGGGCGCGCCGTCGATCGCGACGACCGCGGCCTCCATGCCTTCGAACGACAGGTCGCCGACCCGGGTGGAGTCGAGATTGAGCAGGCGCAGCCGGCAGTCGCCGCCGGCCGGCAGCTTGATCGTGGGCGCCTGCTCGCCGTTGACGCTCCGCACCGTGCCGAAGGTGCCGGCGCGCAGCATGCCGCGGGTCGTCGTGAAGGGCAGCCAGTCGCCGCTCGGCTCGTCGAGCCGCCAGTCCTTCAGCACCAGCACGAGGTCGGCGTCGTAAGGCCTGGTCTCGTCGCCATCGACGATCATCACGCCCGCAAGTCCCCGGCCGAGCTGGGAGACGGTGTCGCAATGGGGGTGGAACCAGAAGGTGCCGGCGTCCGGCGGCGTGAAGCGATAGGCGTGGCGCTCGCCGGGCTTCACCGGCGGCTGGGTGAGATAGGGCACGCCGTCCTGGTCGTTCGGGATCCGCAGCCCGTGCCAGTGGATGGAGGTGTGCTCGGGCAGGCGGTTCTCGAAGTCGACGGCGAGCGTCTCGCCCTGTCTCAGGCGAACGAGGCGAAACAGCTCGTCCCCATAGGTCCAGAGGCGGCTTTCGGGGCCGCCCCGCCCGAGCAGTCTTGCGGGACGTTCGGCGGCGACGAGCGAGACGGGCTTTTCGCCGGTGACGGGCTTGAGGGTCCGGGGCGGCAGCGGTTTGGGAGCCGGTCCCTTGGCGAAGCCCCGCGGCGAAAGCAGCGCGGCGCCCGCGACCGCAAGGCCGCCGCCGAGAAGAGTTCTGCGGGAAACGCCAAGACGCGACATCACAACCAGCCGCCACCACCTTGTCCCGGCCTTGAGCCGGGACCCAGAGCCGACACCATTTCACTCAAGTCCGCGTCCGCCTCTTCGAGAAGAGGTATCGGTTCTGGGTCCCGGCTCAAGGCCGGGACACAAGCGCGGCGTTTTTGGCGCCATGACCTGAAAACGGCCCCGGATCGCAGGCGCATGGCCCGCGATCCGGGACGACGGTTTCCGACGCGCTTACTGCGTGACCTTCTCCGGCGCGTCGAGGCTGTCGGAGCCCTCGACGGTGATCTTCACGCCGAGCTTGGCCACCACCGCCTCGACGCCGCGGGTCTGGGCCACGAGCGCGTCGATCACGTCCTGCACCGCCTTGTTGCCCTCGGCGTTGCCCTCGCCGATCATCTGGTCGTAGGCCATGCCGCTGTCGGCCTTGTCCTTCATGGCCTGCGCCTTGGAGAGCGTCTCGGAGAACAGGTCGGTGAGCTTCTCGGCCTGCTCGGGCGCCTTGGCCTCGGCGTAGGCCTTGATCGAGGGGCCCTCGACCACCGTTCCGACGAGGCGCTTGTAGCGGCCCCGCCAGATCTCCGACATGCCGACGATGTTGTAGTAGTGCGAGTTGTGCGTGTTGTCCGAGAAGCAGTCGTGCTCCTCTTCCGGATCATGCAGGATGAGGCCGAGCTTCATCCGCTCGCCGCCGAGCTCGCCATAGGAGAGGCTGCCGAGGCCGGTGAAGATCGGGGCGAGCGCCGACGGCCCCTTCTTCTTCATGAGCGCCGTCCGGGCCTTGCCCTTGGCCTCCCAGGCCTTCTCCATGTTTGCGAGATCGTCGACCAGCATGCCGGTGACGACGCGCAGATAGTCGGCGCGGCGGTCGCAATTGCCGTGGGTGCAGGCCGCCCCTTGCGCATAGTCGGTGGCCGGACGATTGCCGGCGCCGGGGCCCGTGCCGTTCAGGTCCTGCCCCCAGAGCAGGAACTCGACGGCGTGGTAGCCGATCGCGACATTGGCCTCGACCTCGCCCACTTCCTGAAGCGAGTTCAGGAGCTTGGCGGTGATCTTCGTGGCGTCGACCGTCTTGCGGCCGACCTTGAGCTTGGGGTTCGCGATGACGTTCGCGGCGTAATAGGGGTTCTCGTCGGAGCTGTCGCCGTATTTGGGGTCGACATAGTCGATCAGGCCCTCGTCGAGCGGCCAGGCGTTCACCCGGCCCTCGAGATCGTCCATCGCCTTGTTGCCGAAGCGGTAGGCCTCCGTCTGCTGATAGGCGGGGCGGGCGTCGATCCAGGCCTTGCGGGCGTCGGCGAGCGTGGCGTCGGTCGGATCCTTCAGCAGCGCGTCGACCTTGGCCTGCAGTGCCTTCGCGCCGATCACCGCGTCGCCATACATTGCCTGCGCGACGTCGGCGTAGGTCTTCAGCACGTCCTTGGGCGCAGGCGCCTTGGCCTCCTCCTCGGCGAAGGCGGGCGCGGCGAGCATCGCGCACAGGCCGGCCGCGCCGAGCGCGGCGATCCATCTGGCGGTCATGATCTTCTTGTCTCCTCCGGCGCCCGCGCGACGCCGCGCGGGACACGTCAGGCCGGACGGAACGCTTCGATCACGATCCTGTCAATTCACGCCTAAGAGCCTTTGACCGAACGGCTTTTTCGCCCTCGTCATCAAGTTAGAATAATTCGAGACTGGACGGGTCAGCGCTCGATGACGATCCGCGGCGCGACGCGGCCCGGCGCGCCTTCGGTCAGGCGCTTCCAGAGCAGCTCCGCAATGCCCCCATAGGCCTTGGCGTGCGCGCCCTCCGGATCCTGCGCCACGATCGGCGAGCCGGCGTCGGACTGCGCGCGGATCTCGACCGCGAGCGGGATCTCGCCGAGGAACGGCGTTCCCATCGCCTGCGCCTCCGCCCGCGCGCCGCCATGGCCGAAGAGATCGGCGCGATGGCCGCATTCCGGGCAGCAATAGTAGCTCATGTTCTCGACGAGCCCGAGGATCGGCACGTCGACCTTGCGGAACATCGCCACGCCGCGGCGGGCGTCGGCGAGCGCGAGGTCCTGCGGGGTCGAGACGATGACGGCGCCGGAGAGCTTCACGCGCTGCGCCATGGTGAGCTGCGCGTCGCCGGTGCCGGGCGGCATGTCCACGACCAGAATGTCGAGCTCGCCCCAGGCGACTTCGGTCAGCATCTGGGTCAACGCCGACATCACCATGGGCCCACGCCAGATCATCGCCGTGCCGGCGTCCACCAGGAAGCCGATCGACATGATCTTGAGGCCATGGGCCTCGAGCGGCTTCATCTGCTTGCCCTCGATCTCGGGCTTGGAGTGCAGGCCGAAGAGCGTCGGGACCGACGGGCCGTAGACGTCGGCGTCCATCAGGCCGACGCGCAGGCCCTGCTTCTTGAGCGCGAGCGCGAGGTTGGCGGCCGTGGTCGACTTGCCGACGCCGCCCTTGCCGGAGGCGACCGCGACGATGTGGCGGACGCCCGGGACGCCGGCGCCGCTGTGGCCCTGCGGACGCTGCGGGGTTCCGGCCCCCGGCGCGGCCTCGCGGGCGCCGCGGGCGGCCATCGGCGAGGCGGCGGGCCGCGGAGCAGGCGCGGAGCCCGGCTCGCGCTCGGCGGTGAGCGCCACCAGCACGTCGGAGACTCCGGGCACCGCCTTCACGGCGGCTTCGGCCGCGCGGCGGATCGGTTCGATCGCGCCGGCCTTCTCGGGCGTCGTCTCGATCGAGAAGATGACGCGCGAGCCCAGCACCGAAATCTTCGACAGCGAGGGGGAGTCGGCGAGGCTCGCCGCGCCGTCCGGAGCGGGAACAGCGCCGAGGGCGCGCCTGACGTCGTCTTCGGTTGGCATGCCAAAACTCCCTGTCGTCTCGGAACGCCCTATGGACCTTGGCCGCCCCTCGGGTCAAATGCGTTCGTGACGCTTCAAACCCAAGCCCCCCATTCGAATATCCGCGCGATCGCCGGCCTCGTCGTGATGGGCGGACGCGCGACCCGCATGGGCGGCGGAGACAAGGCCCTGATCGAGGTCGCCGGACGCGCGGCGATCGACCGGCTGCTCGACCGGTTCGCCTCGCAGGCGGAGCCGCTCGCGCTGTCGGCGAACGGCGATCCGGCGCGCTTCGCCCGCCTCCGCCTGCCGGTGCTCGCCGACCGGCCGGGCGATCCCGAGGGACCGCTCGCCGGCGTCCTCGCCGGCCTCGCCTGGGCCGCGGCGCTGCCGGGCGTTACGCATCTCGCGACCGTTCCGGGCGACGCCCCCTGCCCGCCCGCCGACCTCGTCGCACGCCTTGCCGCGGCGGCCGGCGACGGCGCCGCCGTCGCCCACGGGCCGCACGGCGTCGAGCCGCTCGACGCGCTCTGGCCTGTCTCGGCGCTCGGGCGGCTCGAGGCGCTCGCGCGCGAGGGCCTGCGTTCGCCCAAGCGCGCGCTCGAGGCGCTCGGCGCCGCCGCGGTCAGTTTCGACGGCCCGCTCGATTTTCTCGATCTCGACGAGCCCGCGGACGTCGCGCGCGCCGAACGGCTGCTGTCGGGGCGCTGAAGCCCCGGGGCGTTAGCAAAGCGACAAGACACGCGGGGACATCATCGCCGCCGCCGCGCTTCGCGGATCCCGAGCATGCGACCCGCGCCCTTGATCCTCGCCGCCCGCCTCTCCGCCCTTGCTCTCGCGCTCTTGGCCGCGCTCGCCCCCGCGTCGGGCGAGGCGACGGAGTGGCGGCGCATCCGCGTCGGGTCGGAGGGCGGCCATCCGCCGTTCAACTATCTCGACTCCATGGGCCAGCTTCAGGGCTTCGAGATCGACCTCGCAAAGGCGATCTGCGAGCGGCTGAGCGCCGAATGCGAGTTCGTGGTGCAGGACTTCGCCGGGCTGCTGCCGGCGCTGGTCGCCGGGCGCTACGACGTGGTGTTCTCCTCGCTCTCGATCACCGAGCAGCGTCGGCGCTTCGCGCTGTTCTCCAACAAATACTACGACACCCGCGCGATGTTCGTGGCCAACCGCGCCAAGCCCATCGCCGCCACCGATCCCAAGTCCATGAAGGGCCTCAAGATCGGCGCGAAGCTCGCGAGCACCAACGCGCGGCTGATCCAGGAGCTCTACGTGCCCGAAGGCGCCGAGGTCCGGCTCTACGTCACCCATGACGAGGCCCGGCTCGACCTCTCGCGCGGCCGTCTCGACGTCATCATTGGCGACAAGACCGCCCTGCTCGACTGGCTGGAGAAATCCCCGGTCGCGCAGTGCTGCCAGGTTGTGGGCGACGACATCGTCATGCCGCCCTTCCTCGGAGCCGGCATCGGAGCCGCGATGCGCAAGGAGGACGTCGAGCTCAAGGCGCTCATCGACGATGCGATCCTCCGGCTGCGCAGCGACGGCGGCTATCAGGCCATCGCCCGCAAGTACTTCTCCTTCGACCCCTATTGAGGTCGCTTGCGGAGGCGGAACGTCGCGTTGCCGTCCGGGCCGCGCGGTGAAATCATCCTCCCACGCCGCGAGCGGCGCGGCGGGCGATGGGGCGAGCGTGATGGCCGCAACCGGCGGGCTTCTCCCGAAGCGACATGCGCGCCGCCGGCTCGTTTCCGCGGCGCTCGTGATCGTCTTCGCGCTCGTCGGACAAGCCGAGGCGAGTGAGTGGAAGAAGGTGCGGATCGCGACCGAGGGCGCCTATCCGCCGTTCAACTTCATCGCCTCCGACGGCTCGCTCCAGGGTTTCGAGATCGATCTCGCCAAGGCGATCTGCGCAGTCCAGAACCTCGACTGCAGCTTCGTCGCGCAGGACTGGGAAGGCCTGATCCCGGGCCTGCTCGCCTCGAAGTTCGACGCGGTCTTCGCCTCGATGTCGATCACGCAGGAGCGGCTCAAGGTCGTGGCGTTTTCGCAGAAATACTATTCCTCGCCCGCGATGTTCGCGGTCGACAGCCTCAACGCCGGGATGGACGTCTCGCCGAACGCCATGGCGGGCAAGGTCGTGGGCGCGCAGGCCGCGACGGTGAGCGCCCGTTATCTCGAGGCGGTCTATGGGCCGGCGGGCGCCGAGGTGAAGCTCTATTCGGCGCAGGACGAGGCCAATCTCGATCTCGTCTCCGGGCGCCTCGACGCCATGCTCTGCGACAAGCTCGTGCTGCTGCCCTGGCTCGAGACGACCGACGAGGGCAAATGTTGCCGCGCGACCGGCGGCGACATTTCGGATCCGGAATATTTCGGCGACGGCGTGGGGGCCGCGATCCGCAAGGGCGACGTCGCGCTCAAGGGCCTGATCGACGACGGGGTGGCGAAGCTGCGCGCCAATGGCGACTACGCCCGCATCAACGCCCGCTACTTCCCCTTCAGCCTCTATTGAGCCCGGCCCGCGTGACGCCGCCCTCTCCCCTGGCCGCGCTTTCCTTCGGACCGGGCGGCTGGGGCGACGAGCTGCTCGCGGGCGTCGGCGTCACGGTCGGGCTCGCGCTGACCTCGCTCGTGATCGGGCTCGCGATCGGCCTCGGCGTCGCGGCCCTGAAGAACGCCCGCGGCGCGGCCCCGCGCGCGCTCGGCGAGGCCTACACCACCGTGTTCCGCGGGCTTCCCGAACTGCTGACGCTGTTTCTCGTCTATTACGGCGCGCCGCGGCTCGCCGGAGCCGCGCTTGGCCTCGCCGAAAGCCTCCTCGGCCTCGAGCCGTCGGGCCAGACGCCGGCCGTCAGCGCCTTCTGGGCCGGGACGACGGCGCTCGCGCTCGTCTTCGGGGCCTATGCGAGCGAGACGTTCTCCGGCGCGATCCGCGGCGTGCCGGACGGACAGCGGGAGGCCGCGGAGGCCCTCGGCTTCAGCCGCGCGCAGGGCTTCCGGCTCGTGATCCTGCCGCAGGTCTGGCGGCTCGCGCTGCCCGGCCTCAGCGCGAACTGGCTGACGCTGCTGAAGGACACCTCGCTCGTGTCGGTGATCGCGCTGCCGGACCTGATGCGGCAGAGCTATCTCGCCTCGCTCTCCACCAAGCAGCCGTTCCTGTTCTACCTGACCGCCTGCCTGATCTACCTCGCGCTCGCAGGTCTGTCCGCGCTCGTCGTCGCCCGGATCGAGGCGAGGACGTCGCGCGGCCTCGCGACGGCGGGCCGGTGAGCGCGATGGAGACGGCTCTCGCCGCAGCCTCCTGGATCGGCCTCGACGCCGACCTGCTCGGCCGCTACGGGCCGAACCTCCTGCAGGGGCTCGGCGTCACGCTGTCACTTGTGGCGATCGCCGTGCCGATCGGCTTCATGCTGGCCTGGCCGCTCGCGATCGCGCGCCTCGACGGCCCGGCGCCGGCGCGTGCGGCCGTCGCCGCCTTCACCGGCTTTTTCCGCGGCACGCCCGTGCTCTGCCAGCTGTTCCTCATCTATTACGGCACGGGCCAGTTCCGACACGCGCTGACCGATGTCGGGATCTGGTGGATCTTCCGCGAGGCGTTCTGGTGCGCGGCGGTGACGCTCACGCTCAACACCGCCGCCTATCAGGCCGAGATCATCCGCGGCGCGCTGAAATCGGTTCCGGCCGGTCAGGTCGAGGCGGCGCAGGCGCTCGGCCTCACGCGCCTCCAGACCTACCGGCTCGTGCTCGGTCCGCAGGCGCTCGTCCTCGCGCTGCGGCCGCTCGGCAACGAGCTCGTGCTGATGATCAAGGCGAGCTCGATCGCGAGCGTCATCACGGTGGTCGACCTCATGAGCGCCGCCAAGCGCGCCTTCTCGGCCTCGCTCGACTTCGAGGTCTATGTCTGGGCCGCGACGCTCTATCTGATCGTCGTGGAGATCGTCCGGCGCGTCTGGAACGCGATGGAGCGGCGCCTGACGCGGCGCGCGGCCGCGTGAGGCCTCAGGACTCCGCCACGATCATCACGACGCAGAGCAGCGTCAGCGCGCAGCCCGCGACGAGCGTCGCCTCGCCGACGCCGTAGAGCCAGTCCATGTGGCGCCTTCCGATGTCGGCCGCGACCGGGGTCAGCCACACGCCGATGATCGACAGCAGGATGCCGATCCCGGCCCCCATCACGTAGAGCTTCGGCCGGTCGATCTCGACGAGCCGTTCGAGGCGCTCGCGCAGGTCCATGCGACCTCTCCATCACATCAGGCGACGACGGCTTCAAAAGCGTCGTCAGTCCGGATCGTCGTCCTTCTCGATCGCGTTGCGTTCGGATTCGGGCAAGTCCGGCAGCGCCTCGATGATGGCGCTCTGGATCAACTGCTGGAAAGCCACCGCCTTGTCGCGGGAGGCGGCGAACGCGGCCTCGATGCGGGCCTTGTCGAGCGGCTGCTGCTTGATCGCCTTGCGGGTCTCACGCCGGGCGAGCCGCATCTCGTCGAACGCGGTCGAAAGCTCGGGGCGCTTGGCCTCGAGCTTGGCCCGCACCTTCGCGGCGACCGGCGCAGGGTAGCGGCCGGCCACGTAGTCGATCGTGCTTTCCACCGTGCGGGGCGGCTTGCCGTGCCGGGCGCTGCGGTAGTCGGCGAAGCCCGCGCCGAGGAAATAGCCCGCCCCGATCAGGTTGACGGCGAGCGAGACCGCAAGAAGCGCATAGACGAGGCCATGCGGCCGCCTGCGCATGCTCACAGGTCGCCGTCCGTCAGCGTCAGCGAGAAGGCCGAGCCGAAGTCGAAGTCGCCGCCGTCGTCGGCCTGGGCGGGCTGCCCGATCGACCCGAGCGCGACGCCGATGGCGAGCGCCGCGACGCAGAAGCCGAGGCCGGCGAAGCCGAAGCGGCGCGGCGAGGCGAACAGCCAGCCGAGCTTGTCGCTGCGGCGCGACGCGACCTCCGCCACGATGCGGAACGCGAGGCCGTTCGGCATGTCGGCGGCGGCCGCCTCCCCCACCAGCGCATGCATCCGGCGCGCCTCGTCATGCAGCCTGCGGGCCTCCTCGGAACGCAGCGTGAGCGCGCGCGCGGCCGCGCCTTCCGCGGCCGGCCAGCGGGAAAAATCCGGACCCAGCGCGTCGAGCCGCTCGGCGAAGAGATCCATCCGCCTCTCGTCAGTCACGTCTCACATCTCCTCACGCGTCGCGAGCCGGGCGCGGAGCGTCCGGCGCGCCCGCACCAGCATCGATTCCACCGCCTTCTCGCTCGTCTCGAGGACGGTCGCGATCTCGGCGTTCGAACGCTCCCCGTCGGCCGAGAGCAGCAACGCCGCGCGCTGCCGTTCGGGAAGCGTCAAAATGTCGGCCCGCACCTTCTCCACCGCGTCGCGGTCGGCAAGCGAGCGCTCCGGGCCCGGCTCGTCGGAGGGCGGGTCGAAGGCGTCGGCGAAGGGCAGCCAGTTTCTTATGCGTTGCCTGCGGGCGCGGTCGACGCAGAGATTGACCACAATCCGGTGAAGCCAGGTCGAGAACAGCGCGCCGCCGGGCTGCCAGCGCGCAGCCGAGCGCCACACCCGCCAGAACGCCTCCTGCACCACGTCCTCGGCCTCGGCGGACGAGCCGGTGAACCGGTGGGCGAGCGCCTGCGCGCGCGGGGCGTGCCGCGCGACGAGACGCGAGAACGCGCGCTGATCGCCGGCCGCGACCCGCGCCATCAGCTCGTCGTCCTCGCTCGCCTCGGCCCGCTCGGGCCGCGCGGCCTCACCCGAGGCCACGCGCCGTCCGTCGAACACGAGCACGGTCGCGCTTGAAGCCGTCATCAGCCGGCACCTCCGCCCCCCACCTCGTCGGTCACATCTCGTCCCGGTTCCGTTTCCGCTTGCCGCCCTTCATCTTTCGATTCGCCATGTAGTCGTCGAACTCGGCCCGTGTCACGCGCTCGTCGCGATTGGCGTCGGCGCGGCGGAACCAGATGGGCGTCTTCGCGAGATACTCCTCTCGCGTCACGCGCCCGTCGCGGTCGGCGTCGGCCTTCTGGAACCGCTTCTCGATCCGGTCGCCGCCGCCGCGCTGGCGCCCGCCGCCCTTGTTTCCGCGCTTCTCGGTGAGCGCCTTGACCTCGTCGAGGTCGACGACGCCGTCATTGTTGCGGTCGGCGCGCTCGAAGCCGCGCTCGAGCCGCCGCTCGACCTCGCGCCGGTCGACCGCGCCGTCATTGTTGCGGTCGAGCTTCTCGAAGCGCTTGACCATGCGCTCGGCGCGCTGCTCGCGCGAGGCGCCGGCGTCCTGCGCCGCCGCAGGCGCGATCGCCGCGAGGCCGGAGGCCAGAAAAATCGCCACGGCGCTCGCCGCTGCGAAATGTCGGATCATGTGAACCGCTCCTGTGGGGGCGCGTCGCCCCTTTCGCCGCCTCTCACGCATCCCGGGGGAAAACCCTGCGCGGCGCTTCCCGGATCGGCTCACGCCGGCCGGTCGAGGATCGCGCGCGTCATCGCCTTGAGCCGCGGGATCGCCTCGGCCTCGAACCACGGATTGCGCTTCAGCCAGGCGTTGTTGCGCCACGACGGATGGGGCAGCGGAAACACCGCGGTCCGCCCCGGGAGGGCGACGATCCGCCGCCAGTCCGCCACCGCCTCGGTCAGGCTCGCGCCCGCCTCGCGGCGCCCGAGATGCCAGACCTGCGCCGGCCGCCCGACCGCGACGACGAGCTCGAGATTTTCGAGATGCGCGAACACCTCGCTTCGCCAGGCCGGGGCGCATTCGCGACGCGGCGGCAGGTCCGCGCCGGCCTCGCTGAGGCCCGGGAAGCAGAAGCCCATCGGCACGATCGCGACGCGGTCCTCGTCGTAGAACTCCGCCTCGTCGACGCCGAGCCAGGACCGGAGCCTGACGCCCGAAGGATCGGTGAACGGCACGCCGCTCGCGTGGACGCGCGTGCCCGGCGCCTGCCCGCAGATCGCGATCCGGGCCGAAGGGCGCCCGCGCAGCACCGGCCTCGGCTCGTGCGGAAGCGGCCGGCCGAGCGGCGCGTCGCGACAGATCCGGCACGCCCGGACCCGCGCAAGCAGGGCGTCGAACGCCGCCGGCGACCCGGAGGAAATCGAACGACTCACGATCGATACCTGCAAAATCGATCCATCGGGTCAGCGGGTCTTAAAGGTTTGGGCGCCATGGTTCGGGCCTGAGCGGAACGACAGACAGGCCCTTGCCACGTGGACATGTTCGAACTCCCGGCGGAGCGGACGACCGACCGCCGGACGAGCGAGACGTCCGAGCGAAGGCGGCTTGTGGGCCAGAAGGTTCGGGCCGCGCGCGAAACCCTGACGTCGAGCTCCGGACCGCGGCCTGAATTCGGCTTCGAGCTCGCACGAATCTACGCCCAGAATCGCATTTCGGCCGTGCCCGTGGCGCTCACCGTCGCGGCGGTGATCGCGGGCGTGTCGATGACGTGGCTCGTGCCGCCGATCGCGCTCGCCTGGCTCGTCTTCGCGCTCGCCGGACAGGTGCTGGTGGCCGCGCTCGCGCGGCGCTTCGTCGCGAGCGAGGTCGAGGCCACCCATCTCAAGCTCTGGATCACGCGCTTCGCCGGCGCGGAGGCGCTGAACGGCATCGCCTGGGCGTCGATCGTCATTCTTCTGGCGGGCGCCGGCGACACCGGCGACGCGGCCGAGATCGTCTCGCTGTTCGTGATGCTGGTCGGCGTCGCGGTCGCGACGATGCTCGCCTCCACCGTTCCGATCGCCGCCTGCGCGGCGACGCTGCCGATCGCCGCGATCGTGATCGGCACCTACGTGCTGAAAGGCGGCGCGGCCGCCACTGCGGTCGCGGCGCTGAGCGCCGGCGCCGAGATCTATTTCCTGCTCCTCGCCCAGCGCCTTCACGCCACGGCGCTCGAGACGCTCGAGTTCCGCGCCGAGAAGGACGCGCTGATCGGCGAGCTGGAGCAGGCCAAGTCCAACTCCGACGAGGCCCGCCGGCGCGCCGAGGAGGCCAACCTCGCCAAGTCCCGGTTCCTCGCCACCATGAGCCACGAGCTCAGAACCCCGCTCAACGCCATCCTCGGCTTCTCGGAGGTGATGAAGACCGAGGTGTTCGGGCCGCACGCGACCCCGACCTACAAGGAATACGCCGACGACATCCACCAGTCGGGCCAGCACCTGCTCAATCTCATCAACGAGATCCTCGATCTCTCGCGCATCGAGGCGGGGCGCTACGAGCTCAATGAGGAGAGCGTGCGGCTCGCCTACATCGTCGAGGACTGCCACCACCTGCTGAAGCTGCGCGCCAAGAAGCGCGGCATCCAGATCCGCGAGATCGCCGAGCCCGACCTGCCGCCCGTCTGGGCCGACGAGCGCGCCATGCGTCAGGTGGTGCTGAACCTCTTGTCGAACGCCATCAAGTTCACGCCCCAGGGCGGCGAGATCCGCCTGAAGCTCGGCTGGACGACGTCGGGCGGCCAGTACGTCTCGGTCTCCGACACCGGACCGGGAATCCCCGAGGACGAGATCCCGACCGTGCTCGCCTCGTTCGGCCAGGGCAGCCTCGCGATCAAGACCGCCGAGCAGGGCGCGGGCCTCGGCCTGCCGATCGTCAAGGGGCTGATCGACCTTCACGGCGGCGGCTTCTCGCTGAAGTCGAGGCTGCGCGAAGGCACCGAGGTCATCGTCACCCTTCCGGCCTCGCGCGTCATGAGCGCGCTTGCGCCCGTGCCCGACAAGGGCCAGCCGGCGCGCGACCGCGCCGAGGCGCCGGCCGCCGCGCTCCTGCGCCGCGCAGGCTGACCGCAGGCCGGAGCTCCGCGGCCGCGCGACGCCTCACGCGAGGTCCGGCAACCTTTCGATATCCCCGGCGAGCCGCTCGGCGACCGAGAGCTCGAGGCCGCCGTCGGCGAGGCGTTCGGCGATCAGGCGCTTCTCGAGCGCCGCCGCGGCCTTGCCGAGATCGGCGAGGCCGAGCGTCGGCGCGCCGCCTGCGAGATTGTGGAGCCCGAGCCTCAGATCGTCCGCGGCCTTGTCGGCCACGGACCTGTCGGCGCTCGCGGCGCCGCGGGCGAGCGCCGACAGCGCCTCCGCCCGCTGGCCGAGCCCTGATGCGAACCGGGCGCGCACTTCGGCGATCCGTTCGCTGGTGCGGCGCTTCACGCCGTCGGTGTCGTCATCCATCTCGCTTCACGCCGCGTCCGCCTGTCCGGGGTTCGGCCGGGAGAGCGGACGTTCAGTAGTCCCATTCGATCGCGACGCCCGCGGAGGTGTTGCCGGCGGCGCCGGCCATCCCCTGGGCCTTGATGTTCTTCGTGATGTCGATGTCGACCGTCACGCCGGTGGTCTCGGGCGACGTGCCTTGCGTCACGCCGAGATAGATGTTGTCGGAAATGTACTTTCCGATGCCGAGGCCGAAGAGCCCTCCGCCGGAGCCGCCGCCGAGATCGAGGTTGTCGACCCCGAGACCCTTGCGCAGACTGTCGAGCGGCCCCGCGCCGCCGCCGCCGACGCCCGAATACTGGGCGACCGCCTGGGCGAGCGTGATGGCCTGGCTCGGGGACAATTCGCCCGAAGACTTGTCGAAAAGGAGGCGCGACAGAACCTCGTCCTGCGGCACCGCCGGATTTGAGGTGAACTCGATCTTGGGCGAGGACGCGTTTCCGGAGATCAGCACCTGCGCGGTGATGCCCTTGGCGGGCGTCTCGGCGAGGAAATCGAGCGTCGGGTCGAGATCGCCCGCAAAGCCCACCTGCCCGCGCGTGAAGTTCAGCCGCTTGCCGATGACCGTGATGGAGCTGCGGCCCTGACGCAGCTGGAACGCGCCGACCGGAACGGGCGCCGCCGAGGTGCCGGTGATCTTGATCTGGCCGCCGGCCTCCGCCGTCATGCCCATGCCGCGGATGAAGATGCGGTTTTCGGCCTGAACGTCGATGTCGAGCGTCGCGAGGAAGGCGTCGTCCTTGGAGCCGCCCTTGCCTCCGCCGGTGTTGAGCGCCGCGAGCTGGCGGGTGACTGCGGCCGGCGCGTTGCGGTGGCGCACGCCCGGCAGCGGCGTGTACTGGGCCGGGATGCGGTCCGGGATCTGGATCTCGACCGAGCGGGTGCGGATCGTCCCGTTGATCACCGGCCGGCGCGCGAGCGGGCCCTCAAGCTTGAGGTTGGCGTCCGTGATCGCGGTGACGATGTCGGTGCCCACCACCTCGGCGTTGTTGGCCTGGAAGTTGATCTCGCCCGGGAAGCCCGCCGCCGGGTCGACCGCGACGCGGCCCGAGCCCGAGATCGTGCCGCCGTTGCGCGTCGTGGCCCGCAGGCTCGCGACGTTGATGTTGGTCCCGTTCGCCACCACCGAGGCCGAGAGGCCGCGCAGCTGCAGGCCCGCGGCGCGGTTGGAGTAGGAGGCGTTCTGGAGCGCGCCCGAGCCGTTGATGCGCGGCGCCGAGGTCGGCCCGCCCACCTTGACGTCGAAGGTCGCGGTCCCGTCGATGCGGTCGCCCGAGACTGAGAGCGTGTCGTTGAGGAAGCCGAGCGGCGCGCGGCCGCCGACCTGGAGGTCGAGGTCGCCCGCGCCGAGCGGCGCCGAGCCGTTGGCCGTGACGCGCAGGCCGCTCGCGGCCGTCACCACCGTGTTGGTGAACACCCGCTGGCCGTCGAGCCGGCCTTTGGCGTCGATCGAGGCCGCAGGCACGCCCGCGCCGCGTGTCGCCTGGGTGGAGAGCCCCGTGACCCTCAGCGCATAGGTTCCGGCCGGCGCGGACGCCGTGCCCGCGACCTTGGCCTCGCCCTGAAGCGTGCCGTTCGCGCCGAGGCCCGGCGAAAAGCCGTTGGCGAGCGAGAGCGGCACGTTGCGGATCGCGATCGCGACGTCGAGCGGGCCTGTCGCCGACAGCGGCGCGGAGCCGTTCGCCGTGATGCGGACGCCCCCGCCGCCGGTGACGGCGGTGTCGGTCGTCACGCGGCCCGAGGCGAGCGCGCCCTTCGACGTGATCTGGAGCGCCGGCACGCCCTTGGCGGCCGCCGCCGTGAGGCCCGTGACGCGCAGGTCGTAGTCGCCCGTCGGCGCGGCGATGGGCCCTGCGACCTTCGCGCCGCCCGCGAGCTTTCCGCCGAGGCCGAGGCCCGGCGAGAAGCCGTTCGCGATCGAGAGCGGGAGTTCGGCGATGTCGACCGCCATGTCGAGGTCGCCCTGCCCGATCGGGGCCGCGCCCTTGGCGGTCAGGCGGATGCCGCCTCCGCCCGTCACCGCCGTGTCGGTGGTGACGCGCTGACCCTCGAGCGTGCCCCTTGACGTGATCTGGAGCGCCGGAACGCCCTTGGCCTGCGCCGACGTCAGGTTCTCGACCGAGAGGTCGTAAGTTCCTTGCGGCGCGGAGACTTGGCCCGCGACCCTGACGTCGCCCCGGAGCCGGCCGCCAAGGCCGAGCGACGGCGAGAACGCGTTGGCGAGCGCGAGCGGAACCTCGCGGATCGCGACGCTCATGTCGACGTCGCCGGTCCCGAGCGGGGCCGAGCCCTTGGCCGTGACGCTCACCCCGCCGCCGCCCGTGATCGCGGTGTCGGTCGTCACCCGGTCGCCCTCGAGCGCGCCCTTGGTGACGATCTCGAGCGGCGCGACGCCCTTGGCTTGCGCGGCGGTGAGGCCCGAGACGGCGAGATCATAGGTTCCGCGCGGCGCGGCGATCGGGCCCGAGACGTTGGCCGAGCCCCGCAGCGCGCCCGCAAGGCCGAGCTGGGGCTGGAACGCGTTGGCGAGCGCGAGCGGCAGTTCGCCGATCGCCACCGCCATGTCGAGGTCGCCGTCCCCGATCGGGGCCGAGCCCTTTGCCGAGGCCTGGACGCCGCCGCCGCCGGTGATCTGCGTGTCGGTGGTGACGCGGTTTCCTTCGAGCGCGCCTTTGGTCGCGATCTGGAGCGCCGGAACGCCCTTGGCCTGCGCCGAGACCAGATCCGCGATCGTGAGATCGTAGGCCCCGCGCGGGGCGGACACCGGGCCGAGCACGCGCGCGTCGCCGCGCAGCACGCCGGCGAGGCCGAGCTCGGGCCTGAAGCCGTTGGCGAGCGCGAGCGGCAGCTCGCGGATCGCCACCGCCATATCGAGATCGCCGTCGCCGATCGGTGCCGAGCCCTTGGCCGTGAGGCTGATCCCGCCCGCGCCGGTGATCGCGGCGTCGGTCGAGACGCGCTCGCCCGTCAGGTCGCCCCGTGCGGCGATCTGGAGCGGCGGCACGCCCTTGGCCTGCGCGGCGGTGAGGTCCTTCACCGTGAGATCGTAGGTCCCGATCGGGGCCGAGACCGGGCCCGTCAGGCGCGCATTTCCCATCGCCTGCCCGCCGAGGCCGAGCGTCGGCGCGAAGGCGTTGGCGAGCGCGAGCGGGAACGCCTTGAGGCCGACCGTCATGTCGAGGTCGCCCTGCCCGATCGGGGCGGAGCCGCGGGCCGAGGCCTCGATCCCGCCGCCGCCCGTCACCAGCGCGTCGGTCACGACGCGCTTCGGGTCGAAGTCGCCGCGGGCGTAGACGTTGAGCGCGGGCACGCCCTTGGCGCGCGCGGAGGTGAGATCCTTGACCGTGAGGTCATAGGTCCCGGCCGGCGCCTTGGCGGAGCCGCCGATCTTGGCGGTCCCCATCAGGGCGCCGCCCAGTCCGGAGTTCGGCAGGAAGCCGTCGGCGATCTTCAGCGGCAGCTCGCGGATCGCGACGTCCATGTCGATCGGGCCGTCGCCGAGCGGGGCGGACCCTTGAGCCGAGAGATCGATGCCGCCGCCCGTGACGGTGGTGACAGTCGTCGCCCGCTCGCCTTCGAGCGCGCCGCGGGTCTGGATCTCGAGCGCCGGGACGCCCTTGGCGGGCGCGGCCACGAGGTTCGAGACCTTGAGGTCGTAGGTCCCGCGCGGCGCGTCCACCGGGCCGCTGACCCGTAGGTCGCCGCGCAGCACGCCGCCGAGGCCGAGATCCGGCGCGAAGGCGTTGGCGAGGCTGAGCGGCAACTCGGCGACATTGACCGCCATGTCGACGTCGCCCTTGCCGAGCGGCGCGAAGCCCCTGGCGGTCGCGCGCACGCCGCCTGCGCCGGCGATCGTGGCGTCGGTGGTGACGCGCGCGCCCTGAAGCTCGCCGGAGGCGTCGACCGAGATCGGCGCGACGCCGCGGGCGCGCACGGAGGTGAAGTCCACGACCTTGGCCCGATAGGTCCCGTTCGGCGCCGTCACCGGTCCGGCGACGCGCGCGTCGGCCTCGAGCCGCCCGCCGAAGCCGAGCTCGGGCTGGAAAGCGTTGGCGAGCGCGAGCGGCAGCGAGCGCACGCGCACGTTCATGTCGAGCTCGCCCTCGCCGATCGGCGCGGAGCCGGTCACGTCGGCCTCGAGCCCGCCTGCGCCCGAGACCTTCGTGTCGGTCGTCACCCGCTGGCCTTCGAGCCGGCCGCGGGTGGCGATCGACAGCGCCGGGACCTTGGCGTTGCGGAGCTTGGCGATCGAGAGGCCGGCGACGTTGAAGTCGTAGTCGACGACCGGCGCGGCGGCCGCGCCCGTGAGCCTGGCGGTTCCCTGCGCCATGCCGGCCATGTCGAGGCCGGGCGTGAAGGCGTTGCCAAGCGCGAGCGGCAGGTCGCGCAGCAGCATGTTGAGATCGAGCGTCTCGCCGGCCGTGCCGGAGACGTCGAGCACGCCCCCCTCGCCGGCCCGCAGCGAAAAGGCGTCGATCGCCACGGCCCCGGCGCCGACGCGCACCGTCGCGGGCTCGTTGAGCGCCGCGGTCTTGCCACCGCCTGCGAGATCAAGGCGCGAGAGATCGATGCGGGTCTCGTTCGGCGCATAGGCGACGCGCGCCGCGGCCTTCGCCGACGAGCCCCTGGCGGCCATGTCGAGCGCGACGTCCATGCCGTTCGGAGCGCCGCGGGCGACGACCGACAGCGTGTCGATCGCCTGGCCGCTCGCCACGATCCCGGAGCCCGAAACCGTCCCGTCGACCGTCACCTTGCCGGCCGGGTCGAGGATCGCGGCGTCGACCTTCAGCGCGCCGAGCTTCGCGCCGGGCGCGGCGACGTTCTGGCCGTCGAGCTTCACGACGAGGCGCTGCGCGCCGTTCTGCTCGGAGAGCGCGACGTCGCCCTTGAGCGCGCCGGCGAGTTCGGTGAGCGCGAGCGCGCCGATCTCGGAGAGGTCCGGCGAATCGATCGCGACCGAGCCCGTGGCGATCCCGCCCGGAAGCGCGGTGACCGCGCCCTTCACCGTCGTCGAGGCGACGGCGATGTCGAGGTTCTCGATGCGGCGCGCGCCCGAGGGCTCGGTGACGAGGCGGGCGCCGCCCGCGATGGGCTTGCGGTCGAGGCTGCCGGAGAGCGCCAGGGACCCCGTCACGTCGCCGGTGAGCTTGCCGGCGTCGACCCGGACCTCGAGCTTTTCGAGCGCGCGGCCCAGCACCTTGCCGTCCGGCACCGCGATCAGCGCCTTGAGGCCGAGATCGTCGAGGCGGCCGGTGAGGTCGGCGGTCGCGGTCGCGCGGCCGCTCGCATTGGCGTCGACCAGCGCGAGGTCGTCGATCTCGGCGCGGATCTTGGCGTCGGCGTTCGCGTCGGTGACCGAGCCGTCGGCGGTGACGAGCACGTGGTCGCCGCGCGCGTCGAGGCCGCGGAACGTCAGCGAACCGTCCTGTCCGCGCGAGACCCCGCCGCGCAGCCGCAGCGAGCCGCCGGTCAGCGCGTCGACCTGGGGCACGCCGGTCTTGAGGCCCGAGCCCGTCCCGTCCACCGAAACCTCGAGCTTCGACATGTCGAAGGCGACGTCGAGGTCGGACGACAGGTTCAGCGCGCCCGCGAGGTCGCGGCCGGCGAGGCCCGAAAGGGTCGAGAGGTCGCCGGCGTTCACCGTCGCGCGCCCCGTGACCGCGTCGGGCGAGGCCTTGCCGACATAGGTCGCGCGCACGTCCGCCAGCCACAGCTCGGCGCGCTCGACGTCGGTGACGCCCTTCGGCGTCGTGACGGCGGCGGCCGAGAGGCGAAGCTCGCGGCCGAGGCTGAAGAGGCGATCGTCGGCGAACTTCACGCCGTCGGCCTGCGCCTCCACGGTCGCGGCGATCTTGGTGGCTTCGTCGGCGAACGGCCCGTTGGGCGTCGCGGTCACGACGACCCGCGCCGTCTCGGCCGCGCCCTGGGGCGCCGCCAGCGCCCCGCCGTCGAGCGTGGCGTTCACGGTCGGATGGTCGAGCGGGCCCTTGGCGGTTCCGAGCACGGTGAGCGAGGACCAGCGCACGCCCGGCAGCAGGCTGGCGAAGCGGGCGGCGTCGCCGGCGCGAAGATCATAGGATAGGTCGACGGTCTCCTTGTCGAGATCGACCCGTCCGCGCGCCCCGAGGCGAACGGCCGGAATGTCGACAACCGTCTCGGAGATCTCGATCGGCCCCTCGTCCGGCACGAAGGCGCCGGCGGTGATGCGGCTCTGGCCGCGCACGAGCGGCGCGATCTCGGGCTTGACCATGCGGCCGACGTCGCCCGCGAGCTCCAGGCTCACGCGACGGCCCTTGCCCTCGCGGCGAAGCTCGCCCGCGCCGTCGATGCGGCCCTGGGTTCCGGCGGTGACCACGAGCTGCGTGCGGAGCGCGTCGAGCGTGCCGGCGCCCTCCATGCCGATGTCGATCGGCGGCAGGCCCGGAATCTCGGCCATGCGGGCGATCAGCCCGCCGGCGGGCTCGGAGCCGCGCAGCGAGATCTCGACGCCCTGCGTCGCGGGGATGAAGCGCGCCTTGCCGGAAAACTGGCCCTTGGTCCCGTCGGTGCGGCGCACGTCGAACTCGGCCGAGACGCCTTCCTTCGGCTTGCGCACCATCGCCGAGGCGGTGGCCGCGAGCCGCGCGGGCACGCCCATCACGGGCTGGGCGAGGTCGAGGTCGGCGAGCGAGAAGCGGTCGAGATGGATCTCGATCGGCAGCTCCGGGAACAGCGGCGCGTTCGGGTCCGGCGGCGGGAGGTTCTCCTCCTTCTCCGGATAGTCGGGCTCGCGCGCGACCGCGACGCGGCCAAGGTCGACGAGATCGATCTTGAGCTTGCCGGAGTAGAGCGAGAGCGGCGACCAGACCACGCGCGCCCGATCGACGGTCAGCCACTCGCCCTTGCGGTCGCCGAGCCGGACGTCCTTCAGCGTCAGGTCGTAGGGGAACGAGCCCTCGATGTCGCCGATCGCGATCTTGGTGTCGTCGGAGCTGGCGTAGGTCGAGGCGACCGAGGCGATCGTCGACAGGCCGTGCGCGGTCGTGACGTAGGCGAGCGCAGCCGCCAGCACCACCACCGGGATCAGAAGCAGGATCGCGAGAACGATCAGGGCGCGCTTCAGAACAGCCATCAGTGTGCGATCTTAACCCCTTGGTCTCGCATCAGAACGACTGCCCGATGCTGACGTAGAACGCGACCCGCGGATCGGCCTTGGTGCGGCCCACCACCGGCATCGCCACGTCGAAGCGGATCGGGCCGATCGCGGTGTAGTAGCGAAGCCCGAGGCCGGCGCCGATGCGGACGTCTTCCTTGAAGTCCGGGATCGCCTTGTCGAAGGCGGCGCCCGCGTCGACGAAAGGCACGACGCCGATCGTGTCCGTGACCTTGATGCGGGCTTCGAGCGAGGATTCGAGCAGGCTGCGGCCGCCGAGCGGCTGATCGTCCTTGAGCACGCAAGGCAGCGACTTGTTCGGGCGCGGGAGGATCTTCTCGCAGCGCGGGCTCGCGCTCTGATAGGCGAAGCCGCGGATCGAGCCGCCGCCGCCCGCGAAGAAGCGCCGATAGGCCGGAACGTCCTCGGTCGTGCTCGGCCCGATGATCGAGCCCGCGCCGATCTTGCCCGCGAGGATGTACTTGCCGTCCTCGTCGAACGACCAGTAGGCCGACACCTGGCCCTTGAAGATGTTGAGCGACTTCTGCTCGCCCTTGGCGTTGTAATAGGGCGCGGCCTGCAGCGTGACGCGCATGCCGCTCTTGGGGTCGAGCTTGTCGTCGGTGTTGTCGAAGGTCCCGACGATCGGCAGGCCGACGAGCAGAAAGCGCTTCTCGCCGAAGGTGTCGCGCACCTTCGAATAGTCGCCCTCGACGCCGATCTGCAGCGCGAGCTCGTCGGTGAGCTGGCGGCGGATCGCCACCACGCCGTTCACGCCGTCGCGCCAATAGGCGTCCGGCCGCTCGCGCTGGGCGATGACGTCGATCAGCAAGTCGTCATAGCCGGTGATGATCCCCGGCTTCTCGAAATGGACACCGAGCTTGTACTCGTATTCGGAGGGCGGGTTCGAGATCAGCTGGCCGACGCCGGCGTCGATGCGCAGCTTCTCGGCCCCGCCGAACAGGTTGCGGTGGCCCCAATAGGCGTTGACGCCCGCGCCGTCGACCGAGTCCCACTTGGCTGCCGCGCCGACGTAGCGGAACTTCTTTTCCTCGACCTCGATCGCGATCGGCACGCGGCCCGAGGCGTCCGGCTTGTCGGCCTCGCGCACGCGGATCGAGGAGAACACGTCGAGCTTGGCGAGATCGTCCTTGAGGCGCTTGATCTTCTTGGGGTCGTAGCGGTCGCCGGGCTGGAACGGCACTCGGCCGAGCGCGACGTTCGGATCGACCTCGCGCGTGCCCGAGATGGTGACGTCGCCGAAGGGCGAGCGCGGGCCGGCCGCGACGTTGATGGTGACGTCGACCTGCTTGCGGGCGTGGTCGGCGACCACCTCGCGGCCCTTGGTGGCGGCGAACGGATAGCCCTCGTCGCGAAGCTGGTCGACGATCCGCGATTCGGCCCCGAACACCGCGGTCGAGGGGGCCGGCAGGCCGGGCTCGAGGCCGGTCCTGCGCAGGGTCACGGGGGTGTCCATGGCGCCTCGGTCGAGAGGCTGGAGACGGACGGAGCCGAAGGTGAAGACCGGGCCGGGATTGATGCGGATGACGGCCGGTACGGGCTTGGCGGAGCGCTGCGCCGCGTCGGCTGCGCTCTGCGAGGAGACCGAGACCCCCGCGACGGTCACGCCGACCGTCGCCCCGTAGCGCCCCGTCGCCATCAGCGCGGCGGCGATGCGCTCGATGTCGGCCTTGCCGCGGCCGACGAGGCCCGGCGGCCCCGGCGGAGCTTCCTTCTCGAGAGTCTTCAGCGTCGAGGTGTCGGTCGCGATCTTCTCGACCTCGGCGTCGCCGCCGTCGACCTGGATCTGGAGCGTGTAGGGAACGCCCGGCACCGCGGTCGCGGCGGCAGGCGGAGGACCGTCGGGCGCAGGCTGGGCATGGGCGACCGCGACCATCGCGCACGCCGCCGACACGGCGAAGAGCCGCGGAAAAACTCCGCACGTCAGGCTCTTCAACGCCACTCTTCACCCCCGAAGTCCCACCCGGCTACCGTCTTAACCGGGATAGCGACCCATTGTAACGCCTTATATGCGGCGCCGCGACACCTCAGGTCCGCTCAGCGAGCAAACGGCGACAGGCCGCCAGCTCCTCGAGCGCGCCCCGGAGCCGCCCGATCTGCTCCGCGCTCAGAGCAGGCCGCGCCTCGACGACCGGCGCCAGGTGCGGCTGGACGACGCGAGCGCCGGCCGCAGCGACGGGAGCGTCCTCGAATTCCTCGTCGTCATACGCGAGAAGGTCGTCGGTCGGATCGGCCGGATCGGGCGTTTCTTCGATCGCGGCCCTGCGGCCCGACGCCCAGATCTCGGGGCCCGGCCCCGAGGGCGCGGACCCGGCCGGGGCGAAGGAGGGACCGGCGCGCTGGCCGGCTTCCTGCGTGTTCTTGCGCCCGCCCGTCTCGCGCAGGATCCGCTGCACGCCACGGATGGTGTAGCCCTGCCCGTAAAGGAGCTGCTTGACGCCGCGCAGAAGGTCGACGTCGCCCGGCCGGTAGTAGCGCCGGCCGCCGCCGCGCTTGATCGGGCGGATCTGCGGAAAGCGCGTCTCCCAGAATCGCAGCACGTGCTGGGGAAGGCCGAGCTCCTCGGCCACCTCGCTGATCGTGCGGAACGCGTCCGGGCCCTTGGCCGCGACGTCGCGATCGTCTTCCGGAAGATCCGTCACGCCGCCCCGTTCTCCGCCGGCGGCTCGCCCTCGCCGCCATTGATCCTGTGCTTGAGGATGTTGGAGGGCTTGAACACCATCACGCGCCGCGGCGGGATGGGAACCTCCTGCCCGCTCTTGGGGTTGCGCCCCACCCTCTGGCCCTTGTCGCGCACGACGAAGGACCCGAATGACGAGAGCTTCACCGTCTCGCCGCGCTCCAGACAGTCGCCGATCTCGCCGAGAACCATCTCGACCAGCGCGGCGGACTCCGTCCGCGACAGCCCCACCTTCTGGTAGACCGCCTCGCAAAGATCCGCCCGCGTAACGGTGCGCCCCGCCATGCCGAATTCCCCCCAAGCGCCGCGTCTTTCGCGCGGTCTTCGTGCCTGCGCCAATACCGACGCTCGCGAGGCTATGTGCCTGATCCCGCGCGGTCAATCATGCCTTATGAGGTCTTTTTATAAATCTGATCGCCTGATCACCAGCGCAGGAGCGCCGATCCCCAGGTGAAGCCGCCGCCCATCGCCTCGAGCAGGACGAGGTCGCCCTCCTTCACGCGGCCGTCCTTGCGCGCCTCGGCGATCGCAAGCGGAATCGAGGCCGCCGAGGTGTTGCCGTGCCGGTCGACCGTCACCACGACCTTCTCGGGCGCGATGCCGAGCTTGCTCGCGCTCGCGTCGATGATGCGGCGATTGGCCTGGTGGGGAATGAACCAGTCGATCGACTGCGCGCTCTCGCCGGTCGCCGCGAAGGCGTCCTCGATCACGTCGGTGATCATGCCGACCGCGTGGCGGAACACCTCGCGGCCCTCCATGCGCACATGGCCCACCGTGCCGGTCGAGGACGGGCCGCCGTCGACGAACAGCTTGCTCTTGTGGCGCCCGTCGGAGCGCAGATGGGTGGTGAGCACGCCGCGGTCGCTCGCCTCGCCCGGCTGCTCGACGCCTTCGAGCACGATCGCCCCCGCGCCGTCGCCGAACAGCACGCAGGTGGTGCGGTCGGTCCAGTCGAGCAGGCGCGAGAAGGTCTCGGCGCCGATGACGAGCGCGCGCTTGTGCTGGCCCGCGATCAGGAACTTGTCGGCGACCGCGACCGCGTAGACGAAGCCGGAGCACACCGCCTGCAGGTCGAAGGCGAAGCCGGTGGTGATGCCGAGGCCCGCCTGGACGCTCGCGGCGGTCGCCGGGAAGGTGTTGTCCGGCGTCGAGGTCGCGACGACGATCAGGTCGATCTCGTTCGGATCGACCTTGGCGTCGGCGAGCGCTTCCTTCGCCGCGGCGATGGCGAGGTCGGAGGTCATCTCGCCCGCCGCCGCGACATGGCGCTGGCGGATGCCGGTGCGCTGGACGATCCAGTCGTCGGAGGTGTCGACGGACTTCGCAAGGTCCTCGTTGGTGAGGATCTCGGCCGGGAGATAGGAGCCGCAGCCCCGGACGACGGACCGGATGCGGCTCACGACGCCGCTCCTGCGAGCGCGGGCTCGCTCGGCGCATCGGGCGCCGCCGCGCCGTCCTGCGCGAAGCCCTCGCGGATCTTCTCCTCGAGGTCGTAGCGGGCCATGTCGTAGCCGAGTTCGACCGCGGACGCGAAGCCCTCCGCGTCGGTGCCGCCATGGCTTTTGATGACGACGCCGTCGAGGCCGAGGAACACGCCGCCGTTCACCTTGCGGGGGTCCATCTTCTCGCGCAGCGTGTCGAAGGCGTGCTTGGCGAGCACGTATCCGACCTTGGACAGGAACGTGCGGGTGATGGCGGAGCGCAGATATTCGCCGATCTGCTTGGCGGTGCCTTCGGCGGTCTTGAGCGCGATGTTGCCCGAGAAGCCTTCGGTCACCACCACGTCGACCGTGCCCTTGCCGATGTCGTCGCCCTCGATGAAGCCGCGGAAGTCGAGCGCCGGGAAATGGCCCTCGCGCAGCAGCCGCGCGGCCTCCTTGACCTCCTCGACGCCCTTCACCTCCTCGACGCCGACATTGAGCAGGCCGACGGTTGGGCGTTCGATGTCGAACAGGATGCGGGCCATGGCCGCGCCCATCACCGCGAAGTCGACGAGCTGGCGGGCGTCGGCGCCGATGGTCGCGCCGACGTCGAGCACGATCGATTCGCCGCGGGTGGTCGGCCAGATGGCGGCGATCGCCGGCCGATCGACGTTCGGCATCATGCGCACGCAGAGCCGCGACATCGCCATCAGCGCGCCAGTGTTGCCGGCCGAAATGGCGGCGTCGGCCTTGCGGGTCTTGGCGGCCTCAAGCGCGAGCCACATCGACGACTTGTAGCGGCCCTTGCGCAGCGCGACCGAGGGCTTGTCGTCCATCGCCACGGTGACGGTGGTGTGGAGAATCTCCGAGACCGGCTTCAGCGTCGGGTCGGCGTCGACCAGCGGGCGGATCTGCGCCTCGTCGCCGACGAACAGGAAGCGCAGGTCAGGCTTGCGCGACAGCGCGATGGACGCGCCCGGAACGACGACCGACGGGCCGTGATCTCCGCCCATGGCGTCGAGTGCGATGCGAACCGTGTCTGTCATTCGTCCTGCGGCCGGGATGGCGCGATGCGCGGGTCTGCGGCGCCGATGCGGCCCCGCTTCTGGCGGCGGTTCGGGCGCGGCGGGACCATAACGTCTGCGGCCCGCGTGGCAACCCTCGCCCTCACTTGTCTTGAGCTCCGTCCTTCAGGGCCTTGAGCGCCGCGAAGGGCGACTCCGCCTCCGCCCCGTGCGCGGCGGCGTCGAAGGCCACGCCCGGCTTGCGGGGATGCGGGTCAAGCCCGAGCGTGAAGAATTCGCACGCGACCGCGCCGAGATCGACCTCGCCATTGACGATCTGGTCCGGCGGATCGGCGTCCTCGCCCTCGTGCAGCGCCGGCGCGCCCTCGGGCGAGAAGCGCACGTCCACGTCCTCGCGGATCGTCTCGACGAAGGGTTCGAGGCTCACGACGCAGGTCCGCTCGGCCTGCGCCTCGACCCGTCCCGTGACCCTCAGCCCGTCGCGCCCGACCGGCCGGGCCTCGAGCCGCGCCGTGAAGCGCCCGACCGACGGCAGGTCGTTCGCCGCGGCGAGCGATTCGCGCTCGGCCGCGTCGGCGATGATCTCGACCGTCAGCCCCTCGGGCGGAACCGTGGCCACCGAGAGCGGCCGGCTTATGGGGCTTGGCGTCACTTTCGCGTCTCCCTCACCTCGGGATAAGCCGGACCGGCGGCTTCGAGTTCCGCGACCGACTGCGCGGCGAGCGCCGCGTCGGCCTCGAACGCCCAGACCGCGAGCCCGCGGGGGCCCGACGCGTCGGCCGGAGCGCCGCCGTAGACGATGCGCCCGAGCGCCGCCGCGAGCGCGTCCGGGTCGCGCGCGTCGAGCGCCGCGTCATAGGTCCGCGCCCCGTCGTAGAACGCGCGCGCCATCGCCTTCATGCGCTTGGGCACCGTGACGTCGCCGACGCCGATCTCGCGGACGTTCGCCTCGAGCGCTGCGATCATCGCGTCGAAGATCTCCTGCGACAGCGGCCGCGCTCGCGGGTCGGGATCGCGGCCGAGCCGCCGCGTCACGAGGGCTGCGTGCAGCACGAGCGTCTCGAAGCGTCCCGGCAGCGTGTCGGGCGCGCCGAGGTCGCGGTAAAGCGCGGGGCGCCGCGCCGCCGCGGCGATCGCCGCATAGACCGTCTCGCCCGCGGACGGGTCTTCGGGCGAGCGTTTCCTGAAGAGGCCGAAGATCATGTGATCGAGAGCAATCGGTGGCTTCGGCGCGTCGCCTGTTGAAACGGAACGGCCTGCGGGTTACGCCAAGGCCGGCGAAGGAACAAGCCTCGCGGGGAGAGGCCCCGTCGCCGCGGTATGGGCTGGGCGGCCCGGACCGCGCAAGAGTGGCGTTTCGGGAGGACGTTCGAGCATGTTTTCCAAGGGTTTTTCGACCGTCCGCGCGGCGGCGCTCGCGGTAGCGGCCGCCGGCGTCCTGACGCTCGGCGGCTGCGCCGAGGAGCAGACCAAGGGCTATGTGATGGCCCCGAACGCGCTCCAGCAGGTGCCGGTCGGCTCCAGCCAGGAGCAGGTTCTGGTCGTGCTCGGCACGCCGTCCACGACCGCGACGCTCAAGGGCGAGGTCTATTACTACATCACCCAGCGCTCGAAGCGCGCGGTCGCCTTCCTGAACCCGACGATCACCGACCAGACGGTGGTGGCGGTCTATTTCAACAAGGACCGCCGGGTCGAGAAGGTGGCGCATTTCGGCGTGCAGGACGGCCGCATCATCGACTTCGTGGGCGAGACCACGCCGACCGCGGGCCAGGAGCGCAACTTCCTCGAGCACGTCTTCAAGGGACTGCTCTCGAACGAGGATTGATCCGCATGGCCCCCGCGCCGCGCCGCCTGAGCCTGCCGGCGGCGGCCGCGGCCGCCGCCTTGTCGCTCGCGCTCCCCACGCCTGCGGCGGCGGGGCCCGGCGACATGCAGTACGTCACGATCGTCGACCATTCCCCGCAGGGCTTCGTAAGAGCGCTGCGGGCCGGCGAGGATTTCGTGAAGGGCGGGCGCGGCCGGCGCTTCCGCATCATCCTTGCGGCCGCGGGCGTGATCGTGGCGATCCCCAGCACCTCGATCGCGCAGCTCGAATATATGAAGAAGCGGCGGCCCGCGGGTCTCGAGATCATCGCCTGCAAGGAGACGATCGACGCGCTCGCCAAGGCCAACAAGCGCCGCCTGCCGACCCTGCCGGGCATCTCGGTGAAGCCCTGCAAGTCGCTCAAGAATCAGATGACGCTCGCCGGCTGGCAGAACGCTCCCGGCATCTGAGGACAAGCCGCGGCATGCCGCTCAACCTCCAGAAGCTCTGCGTCGGCTGCGATTCGCCCGAGGAGCTGCGCGGCTGGATCGACGAGCGCATGGCCGAGCGCCGCCGCCGCGGCGCGCCCGAAGAACAGATCCACACCACCCGCATGGCCCCGAAGCGCCGCGACGAGCTGCTCGACGGCGGCTCGCTCTACTGGGTGATCAAGGGCGTGATTCTGGTCCGCCAGCCGCTGCTCGACCTGCGCGCCGTGACGGGCGCGGACGGGATCGAGCGCTGCGAGCTGGTGCTCAAGCCCGAACTGATCCCGGTGCGCCCCACGCCGCGCCGCGCGTTCCAGGGCTGGCGCTACCTGCCGTCCGGCGAAGCGCCGGCGGATCTCGCGGACGACGAGCGCAAGGCGCCGGGACTGCCCGCGCACCTCGTCGCAGAACTCAGGACGCTCGGGCTGCTGTAGCGCCGGTGCTCTCGGTGTCGAACGCAGACTTCAGCTTCGCGAAAACAGATCCGTCAGCTCGCCGGACAGAACACGATCAGACGAAATTTCACGTTTGTGGCCACAGTCGAGGTTCCTGACATCCGATGCGTGCCGACGAAAACTGCGTTGGGGTTGCCAAATCTTTCCTGAGTAAAAGCAAAATATCCGGGCCCGTTTGAAATCGACACCGAATAATAACAGTGCGAGACGTCTCGATCGAAACCGATCTCATAATTGCCGGTGATGCCCCCGATCAGAAAAGAGCTCGCGCCCGCCGTTCCGCGGTCGAGCGAGCCGTCCACATTGACGACCGCCCCCATCATGACGTCCGGGCCGGCCGGGCCTTGAGGACCGACCGGGCCCTGCGGGCCCGCGGGCCCGGCCGCTCCGTCGGCTCCCTGAGGCCCCGCCGGGCCTTGAGGTCCCGCGGCTCCATCCGCGCCGGCGGGCCCTTGAGGTCCCGCCGCTCCCTGGGGTCCGGCGGGACCGGCTGCGCCGTCCGAGCCCGGCTCGCCCTTGGCACCTTTCGGGCCCTTGGAACCTTCGTCGCCCTTCGCGGCGAGGAGGTCCCACTTCGCGGAGTTCGACGGCCGCGCCCTTGCTCTTCTCGACTGCGATGAAGCTCGAGCCCTTGTAGAAAACCGTGTCGCCGACCTTGTAGCTGCGGTCGACCTTCCAGTCGCCGAGCCAGCGGAGGCCGCTCGCGGCGAGCTCGATGCGCATCTCCTGCGGCGCGCAGGCGTCTTCCGGACCGACGATCAACCGGAGCGCACCTGAAGCCTGGCCGGTCTGGGTCACGCACCCGACGGCAGGCGCCGTCGCGGGCTCGTCGTCCGCCACGGCCGGAGCGATCATGAACGACACGGCGCACGCCGCCGTCACGGACCAGACCAAGCTGCGCATCGCCAAGCCCGCGGAAGCAATGCCGCCGATTAGATCGGCGGCCCGATACCACCGATATCCGTAGAACTACGTATCCGAGCAAAAAGCGTCCGTTGCGCCACTACGGGGCGACTCGCGCCCGGCGGACCGCCGCCGGGGCCTGTGGGCCGGCTTCCGACCAACCAGTGTTCAGGGTCGCCTCCGCGTGGTACTCCCACGGCGCGACTTTGACACGGTCTCGGGAGACGCCGGCGGTGACCAGTTTCGGCCTCATCGACGCGGCGGCGATCCTCTATTTCCTTGTCGTCTGGTTCGGCCACTACGCCTTTTCGGAACGTTCGGCCAAGAGCCTCAACTCCGTGATGGCAGAGCGCCGGCGCGACTGGATGCGGCGGATGGCGGGGCGCGAGGCGCGCATGCCCGACACCATGACGATGACGGGCCTGCAGAACGGCTCGGCGTTCTTCGCCTCGACATCGCTGATCGCGATCGGCGGCGCCTTTGCGGCGCTCGGCGCGAGCGCGAACGCCATCGAGGTGTTCTCCGCGCTCCCCCTCGGCATCACGACGACGCGCGAGGCCTACGACATCAAGGTTCTGGGCGTCGCGGCGGTGCTCACCTACGCGTTCTTCAAGTTCGTCTGGTCCTACCGGCTGTTCAACTACGGCTCGATCCTGGTCGCCGCCGCGCCTCCGCGCGAGGAGCTCGGCACGCCGCAGATGGAGATCGCGATCGAGCGCGCGGCGCGGATGAACATCGAGGCCGGAAAGCACTTCAACCGCGGCCTGCGCTCGCTCTTCTTCGCGCTGGCGCTGATCGGCTGGTTCGTGAGCCCCTGGGTGCTGATCGCCACCACGACGCTCGTGACCATCATCCTGCACCGCCGCCAGTTCTCGTCGGAGCCGCTGAAGGCGGCCGGCTGGGACGGGTAAGGCGGCCGTTCGCCGCGTCATGCCCGGCGGAGCCGCGCATCTACGACTTTCCGAGAAGATCGAGCGCCGCGACGAAGTCGTGGATACCCGCGCGAAGGCGCGGGCATGACGGCGACCACCCTTGAGATCGTCAGGCTTCGACTAAGGCGCGGCGGCCCCCGCCTTCAGCAGCTTGTAGGTGAGGCTGTCGGTGAGCGCCTCGAAGGACGCGTCGACGACGTTGGGCGAGACGCCGACCGTGGTCCAGACCTCGCCGTCGCCGTCCGTCGACTCGATCAGCACGCGGGTGATGGCGTCGGTGCCGCCGTTGAGGATGCGGACCTTGTAATCGGTGAGTTTCAAATCCGCGATGTAGGGCTGGTAGCGGCCAAGATCCTTGCGCAGCGCGAGATCGAGCGCGTTGACCGGGCCGATGCCCTCGGCCGCCGTGATCAGCGGCTCGCCGTCGACCGTGACCTTCACCACCGCTTCCGAAACCGCGATCTGGCCGCCATGCCCGTCGCGGCGGCGCGCGACCATCACGCGAAAGCTCTCGACCGTGAAGAAGTCCGGCACGCGGCCCAGAGCGCGCTTGGCCAGCAGCGCGAAGGAGGCCTCGGCGCCCTCATAGGCGTAGCCTTGCGACTCCCGCTCCTTCACCCGCGCCAGAAGCGCGTCGAGCCGCGGGTCGGCCTTGTCGACATCGACGCCGACGCGGGCGAGTTCGGAAAGGAGGTTCGACTTGCCGCCCTGGTCCGACACCAGCAGGCGCCGGTGGTTGCCGACGGCGTCCGGCGCCACGTGCTCGTAGGTCGCCGGGTTCTTCAGGATCGCGGAGGCGTGGATCCCGGCTTTGGTCGCGAAGGCGTTGGCGCCGACATAAGGCGCGTAGCGGTTCGAGGGGCGGTTCACGAGCTCGTCGAAGGCGCGGGAGAGCTGCGACAGCCCCGCCAGCGCCTCGTCCGGCACGCCGACGTCGAAGGCGCGGTTGAACTCGCTCTTCAGCTTCAGGTTCGGGATCAGCGTCGTGAGGTTGGCGTTGCCGCAGCGCTCGCCGAGGCCGTTCAGCGTGCCCTGGATCTGGCGCGCGCCGGCGCGCACCGCCGACAGGGAATTGGCGACCGCGAGCCCCATGTCGTCATGGGCGTGGATCCCCAGACGCCCCGCCGGAACCACGGTCCCGGCCGCGCGCACGATCTCGGCGACCTCTTCGGGCGTCGTGCCCCCGTTGGTGTCGCAGAGCACCACCCAGCGGGCGCCGGCTTCGGCCGCGGTCCTGGCGCAGGCGAGCGCGTAGTCGGGATTGGCCTTGTAGCCGTCGAAGAAGTGCTCGCAGTCCACCATGGTCTCGCGGCCGGCCGCGACCGAGGCCTCGACCGTCTCGCGGATCGTCTCGAGGTTCTCCTCGAGCGTGATCCGGAGCGCCTCGCGGACGTGAAAGTCCCAGGTCTTGGCCACGAAGCAGCAGGCGCCGGCCTTGGCCTGCAGCACGCCCTGAAGGCCCGGATCGTTGGCCGCCGAGCGCCCTGCGCGCTTGGTCATTCCGAAGGCCACGAAGGTCGCCTTTTCGGTGCGGGGTGCCGAGAAGAACTCGGTGTCGGTCGGGTTCGCGCCTGGATAGCCGCCCTCGACATAGTCGACGCCGAGGTCGTCCAGCAGCCGCGCGACCGCGATCTTGTCGTCGAGCGTGAAGTCCACGCCCGCGGTCTGCGCGCCGTCGCGAAGCGTGGTGTCGAACAGATAGACCCGCTCGCGGGTCATCTCGCCGCCTCCCAGACCGTGCCGCCGGCGCCGTCCTTCAGCACGACGCCCTGCGCCAGAAGCTCGTCGCGGATGCGGTCGGCCTCGGCGAAGTTCTTCTCGCGCCGCGCCGCGAGGCGGGCGTCGATCAGGCGCTCGATCTCGGCCTCGGAGATCGCGAGCTCCGGCGCGTTGGCGGCGCGCCAGTCGGCGAAGACCTCCGGGCGGAAGCCCAGAAACTTCAGCGTGCCGGCGAGCGCCTTGCGGCCGCCTTCGGACTTCAGCCGGTGGATCTCGGCGATCATCTTGGGCGTGTTGAGGTCGTCGGCCAGCGCCTCGACGACGCCCGGCGCCGGACGCGCGTCGGCCTCGCTCGCCGCCGCCTCGAACCAGCCCGCCAGCGTCCGTTCGGCCTCCTGAAGGCTCTTCAGCGTCCAGTTGATCGGCTGGCGGTAATGCGCCGAATACATCGCGAGCCGCGCGACGTCGCCCGGCCAGTCGTTCAGGATCTCGCGGATCGTGACGAAGTTGCCGGCGGACTTCGCCATCTTCTCGCCCTCGACCTGCAGGAAGCCGTTGTGCATCCACACATTGGCCATGCGGTCGTGGCCGAAGCAGCAGGTCGACTGCGCGATCTCGTTCTCATGGTGCGGGAAGATCAGGTCGATGCCGCCGCCATGGATGTCGAACACTTCGCCGAGCAGCGCCGCCGACATCGCCGAACATTCGAGGTGCCAGCCGGGACGGCCCTGCCCCCAAGGGCTCTCCCACGCCGGCTCGCCCTCCTTCGAGGGTTTCCACAGCACGAAGTCCATCGGGCCCTTCTTGTAGGACGCGACCTCGACGCGGGCGCCGGCCTCCATCTCGTCGAGCGAACGGCGGGCGAGCTTGCCGTAGGCCGGCATCGAGGCGACGTCGAACAGCACATGGCCGTCGGCCGCATAGGCGTGGCCGCCGGCGATCAGGCGCTCCACCACCTTGATCATATCGAGTTCGTCCGCGCCACGGCAGATGTAGTCGGTGGCGCGCGGCTCGTGGGTGGGCGAGAGGCACCCCAAGTCCGCGACGTCCTGGTGGAAACCGGCGGCGGTCGCCTCGGTCAGTTCGCGGATCGTGATCCCTCGCTCGGCGGCGCGCGCGTTGATCTTGTCGTCGACGTCCGTGATGTTGCGGACGTAAGTCACCGCGTCCTCGCCATAGGTCTGGCGGAGCAGGCGGAACAGCAGGTCGAAGATGATGACGGGCCGGGCGTTGCCGATATGAGCGCGGTCATAGACCGTCGGCCCGCAGACATACATCCGGACGTCCGTGGGATCGATCGGCGCGAAGTCTTCCTTCGCGCGCGTCAGCGAATTGTAGAGCTTGAGCGTGGTCACGCCCCGTCCTCCTCGTCGGCCGGGGTGTCGCGCTTCTCTTAAACGTTCAAGAAAAACCGCCGCGGCCAGCCTTCAGCTCAGCCGCAGATAATGACGATCCGGCAGGTCGCGCGTCGGGCGGTGTTCATGGCGGCGGACAATGCTCGCGGGCCCCGGGCGCGTCAAGCGCGTCCAATTCCAATCCGCCACGACGAAGTTCATCGGCTGCCGGACCGGCCTGACGCGGGGCCGAGCAGATTCGCGACATGGAGGACGTCGACTTTCCCGCGCCCGAATGAAGCGCCGCGGCCCCGCCGCCGCTGGAAAGCGGGCGCGCAAGCCGTTGAAATCATGGCGACAAGGCGGCGGCATAGACCATAGGCGGAGGCCGGCATGACCACCCCAAGTCTAAGAGCTTCTTGAGATTTAGCGGCCTTGCATTACCAAGATTTAAGGCGGCGGCGGCTGGCGGCGGGACTGCCGCCGGGCTATCTTCCCGACGTGCCGCAGGGTGATTTATTGCGCTGCAGCATAGTCTAGGAACCCTTGAGGAGGCAACAATGGCCCTTTGGACCGCTCCGATCGTCGAAGAGACCCCGGTTGGTCTCGAAGTCACCTCGTACAGCCCGGCCGAGCTCTGAGCTATACGTCGTGATTGAACTTCAGCAGATCTGCGGATCGTAAGGCCCACGCCATGTCGTTCCGCATGATCGTGCTTGGTTCGGCCGCCGGCGGCGGCTTTCCCCAGTGGAATTGCCGCTGTCCGGTGTGCGCCCTCGCCTGGGACGGCGACCCCCGCGTCAAGGCGCGGACGCAGTCGTCGATCGCGGTCGAGACCGGCGACGGGCGCTGGACGCTGTTCAACGCCTCGCCCGACCTGCGCTCCCAGATCCTGGCCACCCGCGCCATCCAGCCGACCGGACTGCGCGAGACGCCGATCGCCGCCGTCGCGCTCACCAATGGCGACGTCGACCATGTCGACGGGCTGATCACGCTGCGCGAACGCTCGCCGCTCACCGTCTACGCCACGTCCCAGATCTCCAAGGTGCTCGACGCCAACCCGATCTTCGGCGTGCTAGCAAAGGACGTTGTCTCGCGGGAAGTGGTCGAGCTCAACAATCCCTTCCGCATCCACGACACCGAGATCGAGTTCTTCGGCGTCCCCGGAAAAGTGCCGCTCTATCTGGAGACGAAAGATCTCAAGATCGGCGACACCTCCGGCGACACGATCGGCGTGGCGATGGAGAAGGCCGGAAAGCGGCTCGTCTACATCCCGGGCTGCGCAGTAGTGGACGACGACGTCCGCGCCCGCGCTTCAGGAGCCGACCTGCTGCTGTTCGACGGCACGGTGTTCGAGGACGACGAGATGGAGAAGGCCGGCGTCGGCGTGAAGACGGGCCGGCGGATGGGACACGTGCCGATGTCGGGTCCGGGCGGCTCGCTGGAGGCGTTCCAGGGTGTAAACGTCGGCCGGAAAGTCTACATTCACATCAACAACACCAACCCGGTGCTGATCTCCGGTTCGGCCGAGCGCCGCGCCGTCGAGGCCAAGGGCTGGGACGTGTCGGAAGACGGGCTCGAGATCGCGATCGGCGAGCCCTCGGCGAACCGCGGATCAACCGCGGCCTGAAGCGACGCGACGTTCGCGGGAGACGAACCCATGGCCGGTTCTTCGGCTGAACTGCTGACCCCTGAAGATCTCGAGGCGCGGCTGCGCCAGGTCGGCGAAACGCGCTACCACCACCTCCACCCGTTCCAGCTTCGCCTGCAGTCGGGCGAGTGCACGCGCGGCGAGGTCGAGGCCTGGGCGCTCAACCGCTACCTCTACCAGGCCTGCATCCCGCAGAAGGACAGCCACATCCTCGCCCGGATGGAGGACGCCTCGATGCGCCGCGAATGGCGCCAGCGCATCATCGACCATGACGGCGAGCGCGAGGGCGAAGGCGGCATCGCCAAGTGGCTGAAGCTCACCGACGATCTCGGTCTCGACCGCGGCGACGTGATGTCGGGGCGGCTCGCGCTGCCCGCCACGAAGTTCGCGGTGAACGCCTATCTGTCCTTCGTGAAGGACCGCTCGCTCTTGGAGGCGATCGCCTCCTCGCTCACCGAGCTGTTCTCGCCGATGGTGATCAAGACGCGCGTCGCCGGCATGCTCTCGAATTACGACTACGTCACCCAAGAGACGCTCGCCTATTTCACCGCGCGTCCCGTCCAGGCCAAGCGCGACAGCGACTTCGCGCTCGCCTATGTGCTCGAGCACGCCAAGACGCCGGAGCAGCAGCAGGCCGCGATCGGCGCTCTCGAATTCAAGTGCTCGATGCTCTGGACCATGCTCGACGCGCTCGAGCACGCCTATGTCTACGCCAAGCCCTGGCCGGACGCCTTCGCTCCGGACGGAGCCGCGGAGATGCGCCGGGCGGCCGCGGAATGAGCGACGTCCCGAGCGAAGCGACGCCGAAACTGCCGCGCGGGGTGAGGCTTCGCCGCGACGAGGTGCGTCAGGAATGGCTGCTGCTCGCGCCCGAGCGCGTGCTGAAGCCCGACGCGATCGCGGTCGTGGTGCTGGAGCTTTGCGACGGCGCGCGCACGGTCGGGACCATCGTGGACGAGCTCGCGCAGAAATACGCCGCGCCGCGCGAGCAGATCGAGACGGACGTGAAGAAGATGCTCCGGGACCTCGCCGACAAGCGGGTGCTGGATCTGGCGTGAAGTTGAGATGAAGCCGATTGCGTGCTTCGAGACGCCTGCTGGCGCAGGCTCCTCAGCATGAGGGATGGTGAGAAGGCCAAAACTCAACATCCCTCATGCTGAGGAGCGGTCCGAGGGATCGCGTCTCGAAGCACGCAGTTCGTTGATGCAAGGCGCTCTGGAAGGAAGGAGGCAAAACATGAACGACATGACCCTTCCGAACCCCTCGGAGGCCGCCCGCGTGGCCCCGCCGGCGCCTCTCGGCATGCTGGCCGAGCTCACCCATCGCTGCCCCCTCTCCTGCCCCTACTGCTCGAACCCCGTGGAGCTCGACAAGCGTTCCGGCGAGCTCGACACCGAAACCTGGAAACGCGTGTTTTCGGAAGCCGCCGCCATGGGCGTGCTGCATCTCCACCTTTCCGGCGGCGAGCCGACGGCGCGCAAGGACATCGTGGAGCTGACGGCGCACGCGGTGAAGGTCGGGCTCTACACCAACCTCATCACGTCGGGCATCGGCGTGCAGCGCGAAAAGCTCGAGGAGCTGGCGAACGCCGGCCTCGATCACGTGCAGCTCTCGATCCAGGACGCCGAAGCCGAGAACGCCGACAAGATCGCGGGGCTTTCAGGCGCGCATGACAAGAAGCGGATCTTCGCCGGCTGGGTGCTCGAGCTCGGCATGCCGCTGACGATCAACGCCGTGATCCACCGCGGCAATGTCGAGAACATCGAGGCGCTGGTGAACATGGCGCTCGATTTCGGCGCCCGGCGCGTCGAGATCGCGCATTCGCAATATTACGGCTGGGCGCTCGAAAACCGCAAAATGCTGATGCCGACCCGCGAGCAGGTGATGAAGGCGGCCGAAACCGTCGAGCGCCTGCGCGCGGAGCTTCAGGGCAAGCTGGTGATCGACGCCGTGGTGCCGGACTATTACGCGCGGCGCCCAAAACCCTGCGTCGGCGGCTGGGGCAAGCAGTCGCTCAACGTCACGCCGCAGGGCAAGGTGCTGCCCTGCCACGCGGCCGAGACGATCCCGCATCTCGAATTCGACTACGTGACCGAGAAAAGCCTGTCGGAGATCTGGACCAACGGGTCGGCCTTCGAGGCCTATCGCGGCACGGACTGGATGAAGGAGCCCTGCACCAGCTGCCCGCGCAAGGAGATCGACTTCGGCGGCTGCCGCTGCCAGGCGCTCGCCATCACGGGCGATCCGCGCAACGCCGATCCCGCCTGCTCGCTGTCGCCGTTCCACGCCAAGATCACGTCGCTCGCGATCAAGGACGCGGCGGACGACGGGCGCGACTACATCTATCGCCGCTTCGGCGCGACGCCGGGAAACGCGGCGCGCGTGCAGATCACGCGCAACGGCGCGCCGGTCTGAGCCAGGCTTTGGATGCCCGCGAAGACGCGGGCATGACGGGGCTTCGCCTCACCGGATCTCGATCCCCCAGCCCGGCTGCAGCCCGTCCATGGGGCGATCAGGCGGCGCATGCGTGGCGAGGTGACTTTCTTGTCCCGGACTTGATCCGGGACCCAGAACCGAAACGTTTCAAGTCCTTCCGCAGCGCCTCGGCTGCCCATCGACCGCAGTCGGTTCTGGGTCCCGGATCAAGTCCGGGACAAGAGGGCGGCGCGTCTTGACCGCCGCTGGGCATGACGCTGGCCAAGCGGAACCGGGCCCGCCAGGCCCCGGCCCGAGAACGCGTCAGCGCAGGTTGCTGTTGATCTTGGTGAAGGACGAGTTGAGGCTCGTGCCGATGCCGCGCACCACCGTGATGATGGCGATCGAGATCCCGACGGCGATCAGGCCATACTCGATGGCGGTCGCGCCGGACTGGTCATGCATGAACCGGCGAACGGCTTTCATCGCGGGCGCCCTTTTCTCTCAGCGGTTTGACCTGGTCTGGATACCCGGCCGGGGCTTTAGGAACCGTTGCGTCGAGCGCAGAAAGATTGCGCGCAGTTCACAGAGTCGAGAGCGTTCGCGGCCGCCGCCTTCTCACTTCCGTCCCATTCGCGCGGCCCTGTGCGAGGCGGTCGAGGCTTGCTAGAACCCTTGCGGGGTGCGCGTGCGCCGGCATGCGAGAATCGCCTGAAGGAACGAGCATGAAGTCTGCCATCCTGACGATCGCCGCTCTGGCCGCGGGGTTGCTCGCGGCCGCGCCGGCGGACGCCCAGCAGGGATCGGAGGACTGCCTGCGTCTCGAGGCGCAGCTCGCCGGGCTCGATCGGTCCGGCCCCAAGCGCGCCGATCCGCGCCAGCTCGAGCAGTCGGTCGCGCGCCAGCAGAACGAGCTCGACCGCACCAACGCCTACGCCCGCGGCATCGGCTGCGGAAAGAAGTTCCTGTTCTTCGGCGACCCGCCCGCCGAATGCGGCCCGCTCGGCCAGCGCATCAAGCAGATGGAGGTCAATCTCGACCGGCTGCAGGCGCAGGCGGCTCAGGCGTCCCAGGGCGGCGGCATGGATCCGCGCCGCCGGGAGCTTCTGTTCGCGCTCGCCCGCGGCCAGTGCGGGCCGCAGTACCGGCTGGTCGAGCGCCGCGTCGCGCCGACCCAGCAGCAGGAGAAGCGCGGCTTCCTCGACATGCTGTTCGGCGGCGGCGGCCGCCAGTCGGAGGACGCCGTCGGCGGCGAGACCGTGCTCGAGCCCGAGATGGAGCCCGGCGCGACGCCGCATGTCTCGACCTTCCGCACCGTCTGCGTGCGCGCCTGCGACGGCTTCTTCTTCCCGATCTCCTACCAGACCACCAAGAACGCGTTTAACCGCGACGAGGCGATCTGCC
This sequence comes from Chenggangzhangella methanolivorans, assembly GCF_042648545.1. NCBI lineage: Bacteria > Pseudomonadati > Pseudomonadota > Alphaproteobacteria > Hyphomicrobiales > Methylopilaceae > Chenggangzhangella > Chenggangzhangella methanolivorans. Next base: position 236,455 of record NZ_JBHRXS010000006.1, on the reverse strand, counting down.
ACGCGACCTGCCCCGGGGCGGAGGCCAAGCTGTTCGCCTACCCCAATCCCGGCGGCAAGATGGAGATGGCGTTCGACGTCGACGGCCAGCCCTACACGAAGCTCGAAAACGCCTTCCGTTATCGCAAGGAGTTCGTCGCCGGCTGCTCGTGCAAGCCGGAGGGCATGAACTGGGCCGAGGCGCTGCAGGGCGTCGACGACAAGACGGTGAAGAAGGGCGACATCGTCATCGACGAGAAGACCGCGAACGACATGAACCGCGCCAAGAGCCCGGAGGAGGCCCAGGCCGCCGCCCAGGCGCTCGCGCGCCAGCGGCCCAAGGCGCCGGCGCAGCCCACGGTTCCCGCGCCCACGCTCGACGGCGGCACCGCGACCCCGGACCCGACCCAGACCGGCGCGAGCCCGCGCCGCGAAGCGCCGACCGACGACGTGATCATCCTGCGCCGCGATCCGGTCGACCGAGGCCAGGTCGAGCGTCGCCCCGTCCAGCGCCGGCCGCTCGACCAGGAATTCGAGTCGCCGCCGAACAACTGACCGGCTTGGCCGGGCGAGGCCCAGGCGAAGCGCGCTACGCCCCTGCCCGCGCGATCAGAGCTCCCGCCCTTGACGAGACGACCGCGCTTGCGCTTTGTCGGGCGCTTCGGAGCGTTGCGATGACCGCCGTCACCCTGATCGACAACTACGACAGCTTCACCTGGAACGTCGTCCACGCCATCGGCGCGCTCGGCGCGCAGGTGACAGTGCGCCGCAACGACAAGACCTCGGTCGCCGAAGTGCTGGCCGACGGCCCGGACGCGATCGTGATCTCGCCCGGCCCCTGCACGCCGCGCGAGGCGGGGATTTCCTGCGAGCTCATCCGCGCCGCCGCCGGCCAGACGCCGATCTTCGGCGTGTGCCTCGGCCATCAGGCGATCGGCGAAGTGTTCGGCGGAGTCGTGGAGCGCGCCCCGACCCCTGTGCACGGCAAGCTCGCGACCATCCGCCATCAGGGCCGCGGCTCGTTCCGGGGCATCAACGGCCCCTTGAGCGCCACGCGCTATCATTCGCTCGTCGTGCGGCGCGAGGGACTGCCCGACGCGCTCGAGGTCACGGCCGAGACCGAGGACGGGCTGATCATGGGCCTGTCGCATCGCGCATGGCCGATCTTCGGGGTGCAGTTCCATCCCGAGAGCATCGCCTCCGAGCATGGCGCGACCATCTTCGGCAACTTCCTCGCCGACGCCGCCGAGTGGAACGTCGAGCGCCGGCGGCTCGCCGCCGCGCGCGCGGGCTGACGGCGGCTCCGATGGACGCCTTCAAGCCTGTCATCGCCCGGATCGCGGAAGGCCGCGCGCTCGATCGCGCAGCCGCAGAAGCCGCGTTCGGCCAGATCATGTCGGGCGAGACCACGCCCGCGCAGATCGGCGCCTTTCTGATGGGGCTTCGCCTGCGCGGCGAGACGGTGGACGAGATCGCGGGCGCGGTCGCGGCCATGCGGGCGCGCATGACGCCGGTCGCGGCGCCGGCCGAGGCCGTCGACGTCGTCGGGACCGGGGGCGACGGCGCCGGCTCGGTCAACGTCTCCACCTGCGCGGCCTTCGTGGTCGCGGGCTGCGGCGTGCCGGTCGCCAAGCACGGCAACCGGGCGCTCTCCTCCAAGTCAGGCTCGGCCGACGTGCTGAAGGCGCTCGGCGTCGACGTCGACCTCAGCCCCGAGCGCATCGCCGCCTGTATCTCGGAGGCCGGCGTCGGCTTCATGTTCGCGCCCAACCATCACTCGGCGATGCGCCATGTCGGCCCGGCGCGGACCGAGCTCGGCATGCGCACCATCTTCAACCTGCTCGGGCCGCTTTCGAACCCGGCCGGCGTCAAGCGGCAGATGGTGGGCGTGTTCGCCGCCAAATGGGTCGAGCCGATCGCCGAAGCGCTCTCCACGCTCGGCTCGGAGGCCGCCTGGGTGGTGCACGGCTCCGACGGGCTCGACGAGATCACGACCTCGGGCGAGACCTCGGTCGCCCAGCTGAAGGACGGCCGCGTCACGACCTTTTCGATCTCGCCCGAGGACGCTGGGCTCCCCCATCATCCGGCCGAAGCGCTGAAGGGCGGCGACGCCGCGCAAAACGCCGCCGCGCTGCGCCGTGTTTTGGATGGCCAGTCAGGGGCTTATCGCGACATTTCGATCCTCAACGCCTCCGCCGCGCTGATCGTGGCGGGCCGCGCCAAGAGTTTCTTGGAGGGCGCGGAGCTCGCCGCCGCCTCGATCGACAGCGGCGCCGCCGCCTCGCGCCTCGACGCCCTGATCCGCGTCTCGAACCCGGAGACGGCCGAATGACCGCAGACGTGCTGGAGCGCATCGGCGCCTACAAGCTCAAGGAGATCGAGGCCGCGAAAGCCGCCCGCCCCCTCGCCGAGGTGAGGCGCGCGGCGGAGGCCGCCTCCCCGCCGCGCGGCTTCGTCAAGGCGATCCGCGCCGCCCATGCGGACGGGCGCACCGCGCTCATCGCCGAGATCAAGAAAGCAAGCCCGTCCAAGGGCTTGATCCGCGCCGACTTCGACCCGCCGGCGCTCGCGCGCGCCTATGCGGCCGGCGGCGCCGCCTGCCTTTCGGTGCTGACCGACGGCCCCTCGTTCCAGGGCGCGCCCGAGTTCCTGGGCCAAGCCCGCGACGCCGTCCCGCTGCCCGCCATCCGCAAGGATTTCCTCTACGATCCCTACCAGGTGGCCGAGAGCCGGGCGCTCGGCGCCGACTGCATCCTCGTCATCATGGCGGCCGTGACCGACGCGCAGGCCCGCGACCTCGTCGCCGCCGCCGGCGACTTCGGCATGGACGTGCTGGTCGAGGTCCATGACGGCCAAGAGCTCGACCGGGCGCTGCCGCTCGGCACGGCCCTCGTGGGCGTCAACAACCGCAACCTGCGCACCTTCGACGTGCGCCTCGAAACGACCGAGGAGCTCTCGGCCCGCGTTCCGGCCGACCGGATCCTCGTCGGCGAGAGCGGGATCTTCACCTCCGCGGACGCCGCGCGCCTGGCCGCCGTCGGCTGCCGCACGCTGCTCGTCGGCGAGAGCCTCATGCGCCAGCCCGACGTCGCCGCCGCGACCCGGTCGCTGCTCGCGGCCTGAAGGCTTCCGCCGGACAAGGAGGTCTTGCCATGACGAACGAGACCTCGCCAGAGCTGGACCAGGCCTCGCACCGCGTCTTCGGCCGCGCGCTCAACGCCCTCGACGACGCCGAGAAGCGCGTCCTCAAGCTCGCCCGCGGCCGCAAGCTCATCGCGCGGCCTCCCTCGCCCGACGACGACGCCGACAGCTTCGGAGACCGGCTCGCCGACGGCGTGGCGCAGTTCGGCGGATCCTGGACCTTCATCGTCATCTTCGGCGTCATTCTGGCGATCTGGGCGGTCGCCAACGTCTGGCTGCTGACGCGTCCGTTCGACGCCTACCCCTTCATTTTCCTCAACCTGATGCTGTCGATGCTGGCCGCGATCCAGGCGCCCATCATCATGATGAGCCAGAACCGCCAGTCGGCGAAGGACCGGCGGCAGGCCGAACTCGATTACGAGGTGAACCTGAAGGCCGAGATCGAGATCATGGCGCTGCACGACAAGCTCGACGCGCTGAGGAACGACCATCTCGTCGCGCTGGTCGCCAAGCAGGAGGAGCAGATCGCCCTGCTCACGCGCCTGCTCGAGCAGCGCCCGTTGCGTTGAGGCGCGCGACCCGCCATCACTCGCCGCTCCGAACGAAAACCGCCGCGCCAAGCGCCGCCGCCCGCGCCACGCCAGCCAGCGACCACGACCATGACGCCGGAAGACCCGCCCCCGCCGCCGCTCGACGCCACGTTCCGCAACGGCACGATCACGGCGTTCGGCGTCACGGTTTCCTTTTCTCTCGGCTTCCTGTCGCAATGGGCGTCGAGCCCGGGCGTCTGGCACAGCTACGACACGCCGCCCGCCCTCATGATCTTCGTCGGCGTCGCGCTGCAGATCCGCGCGCTGGCGCTCCTGCTGCCGATCGAGGGGCTCCGAAAGAAGATCTACGACAAGGCGACCAAGATCTATCTCGTCGGGCTGATCCTGACGGGCCTCGGCGTCTGCGCGGCGGTCTCGTTCGACGCCCTCGCCCCCCTGTTCTCGGGAGCCTGACGATGACCGACGTTTCCCCGCGTCTCACCCATCTGTCCGCCTCCGGCGAGGCCAACATGGTGGACGTCGGCGGCAAGCCCGCCACGACCCGCGAGGCGACGGCGGAGGGCCGCGTCGTCATGGCGCCCGAGACCCTGCGTCTCGTCGTCGAGGGCGAGGCCAAGAAGGGCGACGTGCTCGGCGTCGCCCGCATCGCCGGCATCATGGCGGCCAAGCGGACCCACGAGCTCATTCCGCTCTGCCATCCGCTGGCGCTCTCCAAGGTCTCGGTGGAGCTGACGCCCGACGACAGTCTGCCGGGCGTGCGCGTCTCCGCGACCGCCCGCGTCTCCGGCCCGACCGGCGTCGAGATGGAGGCGCTGACGGCGGTGACCGTCGCGTGCCTCACCGTCTACGACATGACCAAGGCGGTCGATCGCGGCATGCGGATCGAGGGCGTGCGGCTGCTGTCGAAGTCCGGCGGCCGCTCCGGCGACTTCCACGCCGGGGAGCCGGCGTGAGCGGCCTGCTTCCCGTCCCCGAGGCGCGCGCGCGCATCCTCGCGGGCCTCGCGCCGCTGCCGGCCGAGCGCGTCGTGCTCGCCGAGGCGCTTGGGCGCACGCTCGCCGCTCCGCTCCATGCGCTCCGCGACCAGCCGCCCTGCGACTGTTCGGCGATGGACGGCTACGCGGTCCGCGCCGCGGACGCAGCCGGGGGCGCGCGGCTGCGCGTCGTCGGCGAGTCGGCGGCCGGAAAGAGCTTCGGCGGCTTGATCGGTCCCGGCGAGGCGGCGCGCATCTTCACCGGCGCGCCCGTGCCGCAGGGCGCCGACGCGATCCTCATCCAGGAGGACGCCGACCGCGACGGCGACGTGATCACCGCGCGAGAGGCGGCCCAAGCCGGGCGCCACATCCGGCGGGCGGGGCTCGACTTCTCGAAGGGCGAGGCGCTGCTCGAGGCCGGCCGGCGCCTCGGCGCGCGCGACCTCGCGCTCGCGGCGGCGCTCGGCCATCCCGCGGTGGAGGCCGCGCGACGCCCGCGCGTCGCGATCCTCGCCACCGGCGACGAGCTCGTCGCGCCGGGCGACCCTGTCGGCCCGGACCAGATCGTCGCCTCGAACGCCTTCGCGATCTCAGCGATCGTGACCGCCGAGGGCGGCGTTCCGCTCGACCTCGGCATCGCGCCCGACCGGCCGCAGGCGATCCGCGCCGCGATCGCCCGCGCCTTCGCCGAAGAGGCCGACATTCTCGTCACGCTCGGCGGCGCCTCGGTCGGCGACCACGACCTCGTCCAGCCCGCGCTCGAGGCCGAGGGCGTGACGCTCGACTTCTGGAAGATCGCGATGCGGCCAGGCAAGCCCATGATGGCGGGCCGCCGCGGCGCGACGCTCGCGCTCGGCCTGCCGGGCAACCCGGTCTCGTCGATCGTCTGTTCGCTGCTGTTCCTCGCGCCCGCGCTCAGGCGGCTGTCGGGGCGCGCGGACCTCGATCCGGCTTTGCTGCCCGCCAGGCTCGGCCGCGACATGCCCGAGAACGACCAGCGCGAGGACTATATGCGCGCCGCGCTCGAAATCGGGCTTGACGGCGTTCCCGTCGCGACCGCGTTTCCGCGGCAGGATTCGTCGATGCTGCGCCGACTCTCGGACGCCGAATGCCTGCTGGTCCGCCCCGCGCACGCCCCGGCCGCGAAGGCCGGCGACGCATGCCGGATCCTCGCGCTGCCGCATCCTTACTAAGGCTCGCCGCAAGCGGCCGACCGAAGCGTCTACTTCCCGACGGGCGTCAAGACTTCCTTGCCGAGCTTCTGAGTGGACGTCTCTGCGAATTTGCCGATCAGTTTGCCCGATCCATCCGGCTCATAGATGCTGAACCCGACATAGCCGCCGCCGGACTTGGGAGCAAATCCGCAACTCAAGCGATCTTCCTCGGCAAAGCACATCGAAAGCTCTATGAAATCCCCGTACTTTGACTCAGATCGATAGATACTACCATCGACCTTGACGATCGTGACGTTCGCCTTAACGACGTCGCCGTTCGGCAGCGTGATCTTGCTCTTGTATTTTCCAGAATAGTCACGCGCGGCCGCCTCGCCCGCCATGGACCAAGACGCCGCAACACCGCACGCTACCGCGAAGGCCAGTCGACGCATCGTCGTCTCCTGATGTCGGTTGCTTAGAGATCGCGACGCGCGACCGCACTCCGACAAGTTTAGACGCCGGCAACCGTGGCGGGCATCCGCAAGACTACCTATCGCCGCGGGCGCCCGGCTTGTCGGAGATCGGTCCTACGCCCTCTCTGGTCGTGCTGCGCGGCGAGGCGCATCGGCGGCGCGTCGCTCGTTCGTCTGTCCGACACGCGGACGGAAACGGGATGTTAACGCTTGCGGAACATGTCTAGAACAGTTACGGTCGTGTTCATGATTTGTTTTGGCCTCGCGCGGAGCCGTCGATGCTGACCCGCAAGCAATATGATCTCCTGCGCTTCATTCACGAGCGGCTGAAGGAGACCGGCGTTCCCCCCTCGTTCGAGGAGATGAAGGATGCGCTGGGGCTTCAGTCGAAGTCCGGCATCCACCGTCTCATCATGGCGCTGGAGGAGCGCGGCTTCATCCGCCGCCTGCCGAACCGGGCCAGGGCTCTCGAGGTGGTGAAGCTGCCGGAAGCCGCCGCTCCCGCCGTCACGCGGCCGACCGGCCGGTTCTCTCCGAACGTCATCGAGGGCAGCCTCGGCCGCCGTCCGCAGCCAGCGAACGAGGATGAGGATCCCCGCTCGGTCTCCGTCCCCGTCATGGGGCGCATCGCCGCCGGCGTGCCGATCGAGGCGATCCAGTCGCGCAGCCACACGATCTCGGTGTCGCCCGACATGTTGGGCGGCGGCGAGCATTTCGCGCTCGAAGTGCGCGGCGACTCGATGATCGAGGCCGGGATCCTCGACGGCGACCTGGTGCTGATCAAGAAGCAGACCACCGCCGACACCGGCGACATCGTCGTCGCGCTGGTCGACGACGAAGAGGCGACGCTGAAGCGTCTAAGGAAGCGCGGCGCCTCGATCGCTCTCGAGGCCGCCAACCCGGCCTACGAGACCCGCATCTTCGGCCCCGACCGCGTCGCGATCCAGGGCCGGCTCGTGGGGCTGATCCGCCGGTATTGAAGGCTTCGCCTTTCGACGCGACGGCGTCTCTCCTTATCCCGCTGTGGGAGAAGGTAGGCGACGCGAAGCGCTGGCCGCTTGAGGGGCGCGGGCGGCGCCTTTTTGTAAAGTTCGGAGGCTCCCCCTAACCCTCTCCCGCAAGGGAAGGGGGACGGATATGTCGGCGGCATCGAGCGGCCGCAGACGCTAGGGCTCTTCGCCGTCGCCTGTCATATCGTCCGGTTCCGTGGGATCGACGATCTTGTGATCCTGCGGCGGTCCGGCCGCCTTCGGCTGCGTGGCGAAGCTCAGCCGCAGCGCCTCCGCCGGCGGCGGATCGCGAAGCATAGGGCCCGTCCACGGACGCCGTCCGGCCGGATCGCGCGCCGCCTTGGCCGAGAACGCCACGCCTTGCCGCGTCAGCTCCAGCGCGCCGGTCGCGGCGAGCGTCCGCCGGTCGACGACCGCCGCGGTTTCGCTGCAGGCCTTCGGCGCGACGAGCGGCGTGACGACGAGCGTCGCAATCCGGCACTCCTCGGCGAAGGCCCGCGCGTCGGTCACGAGCGCGACCTCTCCACCGCCGGAAAGCGGCGCGACGCAGCCTTGCGAGTCGCAGCGCCCGCCGTCGGGACTCGGGCCCCCCGGCGCCTCGCCGTCAGCCCCGCGCCAGACCCTCGCCGAGAAGCTCGACGCCCGGCCTCCGAGGATCGCCAGGCGCCCGTCGGGCCCGCGCGCGGCGATCTGCCGTCCGGAGGCGTCGATCACGACGTCGGGCCGCGCCGGAAACGCCGCCAGCGCGAGCGCGAGGCCGATCGCGGGCGCGCCGAGATAGCGCAGCGCCGTTCGCCACAGGCAGAGCCAGGCGATCCCGACCGCGAACAGGATGAGCGCCGTTTCCCCGAAGGCGAACACGAAGCGTTCGGAGCCAGGCCACGAGGCGACGGTCTCGGCGATCGCCAATACGCCGCGCAGGCCAAAGCCCATGGCCTGCCACCAAGGTCCGTCGAGCCCGAGCGGCGCGAAGGCGAGGCCGCCGACGACGCTCGGCATCACGATGATCCCGAGCAGCGGGGTGGCGAGCGCGTTGCCGACCAGCGAATAGGGGGTGGTGCGGTGGAAGTGATAGGCGGCGAAGGGCGCGGTCGCGAGACCCGCGACGATCGTCGTCATCACGGCGACGGCCGCGGCGGCGGCGAACCAGCGCAGCGCCTTGCCCGCAAGGGTTTCGGGCGGCGGCGGCTTCGCCTTGCCCTTGCGCGCCTCGAACCAGGCGAGGAGGCCCGCGACCGCCGCGAACGACATCTGGAAGCTCGGCCCGAGCAGCGCGTCGGGCGTCAGCGCCATCACGGCGAGGCCCGCGAGCGCGAAGTTTCGCAGCGACAGCGCCGGGCGGCCGACCAGCACCGCGACGAACGCCACCGCGATCATGACGTAGGAGCGCTGCGTCGCGACCTCCGCGCCCGAGAGCGCCAGGTAAAAGGTCGCCCCGGCGAGCGCGAGCGCCGCTGCGACGCCCTTCACCGGCCATCGCAGCGCAAGGCCCGGAATGAGCGCCAGCGCCGCGCGCACGAGAGCGAACAGCGTCCCGGCGATCAGCGCCATGTGAAGACCGGAGATCGACAGGATGTGGCTGAGGCCCGCGGCGCGCAGCGCGTCCTCGGTCGGCTGCGGGATCGGCCCCTGAACGCCGGTGACGAGCGCGGCCGCCACCGTTCCTTCAGGACCGCCCACTGCGGCGGTGATGCGCTTCGTCAGCCGTTCGCGCAATCGTTGAAGGGCCGCGTCCCAGCCTTGCGTTTCGGCAGGGCCCCAGGCCTTCACGTTCTTCGGCGCGAAGGCGCTCGCGCCGATCCCGTTGAAGAAGGCGACGCGCGCGAAGTCGTAGCCGCCGGGCCGCACCGGCCCCTCGGGCGGCCGCCAGAAAGCTTCGAGCGAGACGCGGTCTCCGGCCGTGAAGGCGGGCTCGGGCCCAAGCGTGAAGCGCACGCGGCGCGGCAGGTCCTCGTCCTCGAGCGGGCCGAAGCGTTCGACCTCGAGCGTCACCCGCCGCCTGGCGTTCTCGCGCGGCTCGATCAGCGCGACGCGGCCGACGACTTCCGCGGACATCGGGCGCGCCAGAACCGGCGCGTCGGCGCGGATCGTCGCGAGCTTTCCGGCCAAAAACCCCGCCGCTACGGCCGCAAGCCCGACAGCCAGGCCAAGGATAAGGAAGCGCTTTCGCGCCGCGACCACAAGGCCGGCGGAGATCCCGAAAGCGAGCGCCGCGGCCCAGAGCTCCGGCTCATGCGCGGCGGCGAAATAGACCGCGCAGCCGACGCCGAAAGCGACCGGCAGCCAGAGCGCGGGACGGCCGGCTTCCGCCTCCTCGGCGAGGCGGTCGAGCAGCCAGCCCTGCGCGGCGCGCCAAAGGCCCGGCAGCGCGCCGGCGCGCGTGCGGGTCCCGGGCAGCGCGATCGCGCGCGCCCTGCCCCGAACTCCGTCCGACTCACGCCCGCTCGGCGCGATGGCCATGGCCGTCTTTTCCCCGGTCCGCCGCCTGTGTTAGGAGGGCCGCAACGCGCGGCTCCATGAGCCTCGCACGCAACCTTTCCGAGAGCCAGACCGTCCGCCCGTGACCGAACCCGTCGTCACCCGCTTCGCGCCGTCGCCCACCGGCTTCCTCCACATTGGGGGGGCGCGCACCGCCTTGTTCAACTGGCTCTTCGCCAGAAGCCTCGGCGGCAAGATGCTGCTCCGGATCGAGGACACCGACCGCGCGCGCTCCACGCAAGGCGCGATCGACGCGATCCTCGACGGACTGAAATGGATCGGCCTCGACTGGGACGGCGAGCCGGTGTTCCAGTTCGCCCGCGCCGAGCGCCACCGGGAAGCCGTGGAGCAGATGCTCGCCGACGGCCGCGCCTATCGCTGCTACGCCTCGGCAGAAGAGCTCGAGGAGATGCGCTCGACCGCTCAAGCCGAGGGCCGCGCGCCCCGCTATGACGGCCGCTGGCGCGATCGCCCGGCTTCTGACGCGCCGGAAGGCCGCGCGCCCGCCATTCGCCTGAAGGCCCCGACCGAGGGGGAGACAGTGGTGGACGACCTCGTGCAGGGCCGCGTCGTGATCCCCAACAAGGACCTCGACGACCTCGTCCTGCTGCGCTCGGACGGAACGCCCACCTACATGCTCGCCGTGGTCGTGGACGACCACGACATGGGCGTCACCCACGTCATCCGCGGCGTCGACCATCTGACCAACGCCGCCCGCCAGACGCAGATCTACCAGGCGCTCGGCTGGGACGTGCCGAAAATGGCCCACATCCCGCTGATCCACGGGCCGGACGGCGCGAAGCTGTCGAAGCGCCACGGCGCGCTGGGCGTCGAGGCCTATCGCGAGATGGGCTTCCTGCCAGCGGCGCTGCGCAACTATCTGGCGCGGCTCGGCTGGAGCCACGGCGACGACGAGATCTTCTCGACCGAACAGGCGGTCGAATGGTTCGACATCGGCTCGGTCGGCCGCTCCGCCGCGCGTTTCGACCAGGTCAAGCTGTCGAACCTCAACGGCCACTACATGCGCGAGACGCCGGACGCCGATCTCCTGGCGGCGTTCCGGACGGCCCTGCCCTTCCTGCCGGGCGGCGAGGCGGCGGCGGCCAAGCTCGACGCCACCGGCCGGTGGGACGCCTTCGCGCTCGCGCTGCCGGGGCTGAAGGAGCGCGCCAAGACGCTGGTCGAGCTGCTCGACGGCGCGCGCTTCCTAACCGACGAGCGCCCGCTCGCCATGGAGCCCGCCGCCGAACAGCTGCTTACGCCGGAGGCGCGCAGCCTGCTGGCCGCGACCCATCAGGGACTGGCGGCCCTTCCCGAATGGTCCGCCGCCGACGCCGAGGCCGTGGTGCGACGCGTCGCCGAGCACGCGGGCGTGAAACTCGGCGCGGTCGCCCAGCCGCTGCGCGCGGCGCTCACGGGACGCAAGACGTCGCCCGGCATTTTCGACGTGCTTGCGGCGCTCGGACGCGAAGAAAGCCTTGGGCGAATTGAGGATCAGGCCCGGCAGATTCAGAAGGTCTGAAACCGATCAAAAAAACTCGCCAAAGGCGCTCCGCGCCCTAGTTTGCGCTGCAACAATAGTCGTATAGGCTCGCAGCCGCCATGAGACCCGGCGGCCTCCGAGCGAGGCCTGAAAGCGCCGGTCAGAGCGGCGTGAGACCTCACTGTTTCAGCTAAGGGGTATGGCGCATGTCACCGACGGCCAGCACGGTCAAATTCAAGGAAGCCGAGATCAGTTCCGACGCTCCGGGCACGCTCTCGGTGGGCGGCGCCAGCATGGATCTGCCGATCCGCCACGGCTCGATCGGGCCGTCCGTGCTCGATGTCCAGACGCTCTACAAGAACACCGGGATGTTCACCTACGATCCCGGCTTCACCTCGACGGCGAGCTGCGAGTCGAAGATCACCTACATCGACGGCGACGAGGGCGTGCTGCTCTATCGCGGCTACCCGATCGACCAGCTGGCCGAGAACGGCGACTTCCTCGAAACCTGCTACCTGCTGCTCCATGGCGAGCTGCCGACCTCGGCCCAGAAGGCCGACTTCGACCGCCAGGTCACGCGCCACACCATGGTGCATGAGCAGATGTCGCGGTTCTATTCGGGCTTCCGCCGCGACGCCCACCCGATGGCCGTGATGTGCGGCGTCGTCGGCGCGCTCTCGGCCTTCTATCACGACTCGACCGACATCAACGATCCCGAGCAGCGCGAGATCGCGGCGATCCGCATGATCGCCAAGACGCCGACGCTCGCCGCCATGGCGTTCAAGTATTCGGTCGGCCAGCCCTTCGTCTATCCGCAGAACGCGCTCGATTTCTCGGCCAACTTCCTGAACATGTGCTTCGCGGTGCCGTGCGAAGAGTACAAGGTGAACCCGGTTCTGGCGCGCGCCATGGACCGCATCTTCATCCTGCATGCCGACCACGAGCAGAACGCCTCCACCTCGACGGTGCGTCTCGCAGGCTCGTCGGGCGCCAATCCCTTCGCCTGCATCGCGGCCGGCATCGCCTGCCTCTGGGGCCCGGCGCATGGCGGCGCGAACGAGGCCGCGCTCAAGATGCTGGGCGAGATCGGCAAGCCCGAGAACGTTTCGAAATACGTGGCCAAGGCCAAGGACAAGAACGACCCGTTCCGCCTGATGGGCTTCGGGCACCGCGTCTACAAGAACTACGATCCGCGCGCCAAGATCATGCAGAAGACCTGCCATGAGGTTCTGGGCGAACTCGGCATCAAGGACGACCCGCTGCTCGACGTCGCGATGGAGCTCGAGCAGATCGCGCTCAAGGATGAGTATTTCGTCGAGCGCAAGCTCTACCCGAACATCGATTTCTACTCGGGCATCACGCTGAAGGCGATGGGCATCCCGGTGTCGATGTTCACCGTGCTGTTCGCCGTCGCCCGCACCGTTGGCTGGATCGCGCAGTGGAAGGAGATGTTCGAGGATCCGTCCCAGCGCATCGGCCGCCCGCGCCAGCTCTACACCGGCGCGCCGTTGCGCGACTACATGCCGATCTCCCAGCGCCGCTGAGCGCAGGGGTTCCGACGCAAGTTTGGTTCGGCCCCGGCCTCCGGTCGGGGCCGAACTGCGTTTGGACCCGCCAACGCGACGATCGCAGGCGCAACGTCGCCGTCATGCCCGGCGGCAGCGGGGCATCCACGCCTTCTAGGATCGGAGAGCTCTCCGCCGAAGTCGTGGATACCAGCGCAAGAACGGGCATGACGGCGATGGTTCGCGCGCGAAATTCGGCCGGCTACGGCCCGAGCCAGGCCATCCCCGCGATGAGCGCGGCGGCGCTGACGCCAACGCCAAGCGCCATCGACCGCCGCCCAGCGGCGTAAGCCGCGACGCCGCAGCCGACCGCGGCGAGCCTCAGCCACAGCGGGGCCTGCCCGAAGGCGCCCGTCGGCGAGAGCACCAGCTTCGCCACCAGCCCCGCCACCAGCGCTGTCGCCACCATCCGCACCCAGGCGAACAGCGCGCTGTCCTCGCGCAGTCGCGCCGACAGAACGACGCCGAGCGAGCGCCAGACCTCGTTCGCGGCGAAGGCGGCCAGAAGCGCCAGCAGCATGAACCAGTCGTCGTGCTGGATCACGACGGCGTCCTTCGCCGGGCGATCGCGCGGTCTATCAAAAAGGCCGCGGTGCCGCCCGCGAGGCCGGTCAGCAACAGGTCGAGACTCGGGGACATCTGCGCGACGACCGGCGCCGTCACGAGGCCGATGACGATCGCCGTCTTCTCGCCGACGCCCCTCGCGCCGCGCTCCAGCGACAGCAGGAAGTAGATCGGCGTCAGGCCGAGCAATCCGATGGCGAGCGCCGGCGGCAGCAGGCCGGCGGCCTGATGGCCCGCGATCGTGGCGAGCGTGCTGCCGAGCGCAAGTCCGCTCGCCAAGCCGAGGAAGAAGGGCATGCGCCCCGAGCGCGGCATCATCTGCGTGCGCCGGCCGCCCTCGAACCACGCCGTGACGGCGACGAAATGCGCCGCGAGCAGGCGCGTGCCGAGCCGCGTCTCCGTCGTGCGCAAGGCGGGAAGGATCGCGATGACCATCGGCAGGAGGCGCACGGCCGAGATCGTGACCGCAAGCGCGGAGGCGGCGAGGCCCGCCCCGTTGGCGAGCGAGCCGGCCAGCACCAGCTGTCCGGGCCCGGCCCAGATCAGCAAGGTCGAAAGGCCCGCGATCCACCACGACCAGCCGAAGTCGTGCGTCATCGCGCCGAAGCCGAAATAGCTGCAGAACAGCACGAGGCCCGGGACGCTCAGCGCCGACCGGGCCCCGTTCCAGAACCAGTACGAGGCGCCGGGATCGTCCGGCGCCTCGATGTTCGAACCGTCTTCGGCCAAAGGCTCAGCTCCGCGGCGCGGAGCGGAGCCGGCCGCCCGCCTCAGCCGTCACTGCGCACGAGCGGCGGCGTCTTGGTGACGGTGCGGCGCGGGCCGTCGCCGGACTTGCGCTTGGGCGAGGCCTTGCGGGCCGGCTCGGCCTTCTCGGCATCGCTCTTGTCCGCGCCCTTGGCGTCGCGCTCGATCTTCTCGGGCTTCGGCGTCACGGGGCCTTCCGGGAACTCGAAGCCGAGCTCCGACTTGCCGTCCTCGCCGTCCTTCACGATCACCTGGACCGCGCCGCCGCCCTTGAGATGCCCGAACAGCACCTCTTCGGCGAGCGGCGTCTTGATGGTCTGCTGGATGAGCCGCGCGAGCGGCCGCGCGCCCATCATCGGGTCGTAGCCGCGCTCGGCGAGCCAGTCGCGCGCCTCGTCCGAGAGCTCGATCGTGACGTTGCGGTCGGCGAGCTGCGCCTCGAGCTGAAGCACGAACTTCTCGACCACCTGGCGCACCACCTCGATGGGCAGGTTGCCGAAGGCGATGATCGAGTCGAGGCGGTTGCGGAACTCCGGCGCGAACAAGCGGTTGATCGCCTCGGTGTCCTCGCCCTGACGCTTGCCGCGCCCGAAGCCGATCGCCTCCTTGGCGAGATCGGCCGCGCCCGCATTCGTCGTCATGATCAGGATCACGTTGCGGAAGTCGACCTGCTTGCCGTTGTGGTCGGTCAGCTTCCCGTGGTCCATCACCTGCAGCAGGATGTTGAACAGGTCCGGGTGAGCCTTCTCGATCTCGTCGAGCAGGAGCACGCAATGCGGGTTCTGGTCGACGCCGTCGGTCAGCAGGCCGCCCTGGTCGAAGCCCACATAGCCGGGAGGCGCGCCGATGAGGCGGCTCACGGTGTGGCGCTCCATGTATTCGGACATGTCGAAGCGCAGCAGCTTCACGCCGAGGATCGACGACAGCTGCTTGGCGACCTCGGTCTTGCCGACGCCCGTCGGCCCCGAGAACAGGTAGCAGCCGATCGGCTTCTCCGGGTCGCGAAGTCCGGCGCGCGCGAGCTTGATCGTGGAGGACAGCGCGTCGATCGCCGCTTCCTGGCCGTAGACCACCGTCTTGAGGTTCGCGGTGAGCGAGCGCAGCACCTCGGCGTCGTCCTTGGAGACCGACTTCGGCGGGATGCGCGCCATCGTGGCGATCGTGGTCTCGATCTCCTTCACGCCGATGGTCTTCCGGCGCTTGTTCTCCGGCAGGATCATCTGGCTCGCGCCGGTCTCGTCGATCACGTCGATGGCTTTGTCCGGCAGCTTCCGGTCGCCGATGTAGCGATGCGACAGCTCGACCGCGGCCTTGATCGCCTCGTTGGTGTAGCGGACCTGGTGGAAGCTCTCGTAATAGGGCTTGAGGCCCTTGAGGATCTCCACCGCATCCTCGACCGAAGGCTCCGCCACGTCGATCTTCTGGAAGCGCCGGACGAGCGCCCGGTCCTTCTCAAAGTGCTGGCGATATTCCTTGTAGGTGGTCGAGCCGATGCAGCGCAGCTGGCCGGAGGCGAGCGCGGGCTTCAGGAGGTTCGAGGCGTCCATGGCCCCGCCCGAGGTCGCGCCCGCGCCGATCACCGTGTGGATCTCGTCGATGAACAGTATGGCTCCGGGCGTCGCCTCGAGCTCCTTCACGACCTGCTTCAGCCGCTCCTCGAAGTCGCCGCGATAACGGGTGCCGGCGAGCAGCGATCCCATGTCGAGCGAGAACACGGTCGCGTCGAGCAGCACCTCGGGCACCTCGTCGCGCACGATGCGCAGCGCGAGCCCTTCGGCGATCGCGGTCTTGCCGACGCCCGGGTCGCCGACGAACAGCGGATTGTTCTTGGTGCGGCGGCACAGGATCTGGATCGTGCGCGTGATCTCGGCGTCGCGGCCGATCAGCGGATCGATCTTGCCGTCCCTCGCCTTCTTGTTGAGGTTGACGCAATAAGCCTCGAGCGCGTCGGCCTTCTTTTTCGCGCCGGCCGGCTCGTCGGCGGTCGACCCCGCCTCGTCCTCGACGCCGCGCGAGGGCCGGCTCTCCGAGAGGCCGGGGCGCTTGGCGATGCCGTGGCTGATGTAGTTGACCGCGTCGTAGCGCGTCATGTCCTGCTCCTGCAGGAAGAACGCGGCGTGGCTTTCGCGCTCGGCGAAGATCGCCACGAGCACGTTGGCGCCCGTCACCTCCTCGCGGCCCGAGGACGTCACGTGGATCACCGCGCGCTGGATGACGCGCTGGAAGCCGGCGGTGGGTTTGGAGTCTTCCTGCGTGTCCCCGACGAGGTTGTCGAGTTCGCTGTCGACATACTCGATGAGGTTTCGGCGCAGGATCTCGAGATCGACGTTGCAGGCCCGCATGACGGCGGCGGCGTCCTGGTCGTCGACGAGCGACAGGAGCAGATGCTCGAGCGTCGCGTATTCGTGGCGGCGCTCATTGGCGAAAGCCAGAGCGCGATGCAGGGACTGCTCGAGACTGCGCGAAAATGACGGCAACTGGATTACCTCACTTCTTCTCCATGACGCATTGCAGCGGGTGCTGGTGCTTTCGGGCGAAATCCATCACCTGCGTCACTTTGGTTTCGGCGACTTCGTAAGTGTAGACGCCGCACTCTCCTGCGCCGTGATTGTGGACGTGGAGCATGATCCGCGTCGCAGCTTCACGGTCTTTGGAAAAGAACTGTTCGAGCACGTGGACGACGAACTCCATCGGCGTGTAGTCGTCGTTCAGGATCAGGACGCGATAGAGGCTCGGCCGCTTGACCTTGGGCCGCGTCTTGGTGACGACCGCCGCTCCCGGCCCGTCGTCGTCGCGACGGGGACCGGCAGCCCTCGGACCCGCCGCCGAAGCCGCGCCCGCTCTGCGGATCCGCTGGCCGTCGTCGGGATGTGTCGGTCGTTCATGCATCGATCGGTCGCGCCGTCCATTCGTGCTGGCGGCCCGCGTCTCGCCTCCCGCCGCGGCGCCGCATCGCATCGGTTCATGCGATCCTAGCACGCCGAAGCGCAGGCGCCAGAGCGGCGGGCCGTTCTCCTCAGCACACAGGTATGGGCTCGCCCGTCCGATAAAAAGGCCGCCCGGCGCGCGTCGAACCGGCGGCGGCGCACGCCCCGATTTGCGCGGCGCGGCCGGCGGACGACATCTGCGTGACGATCCCGCCGCGCCGACCGCTGGCGCCCGTATCGGCTTCGCCGGCTTCGGGGAGATCCGAACGATGACAATGTCGTCACGAACGGCCGCACGGTCGTCGGGGCGCGCCGACTGGACCGACGCGCAGCCGCAGCCGGGGGCGCAAAAAGAAAGCCCGGCCTGACGACCGGGCTTCAAATCTCTTGGTTCAGCCGCGGAGCGAACCGCGGCGAAACGTCACTTCGCCTTCGAGAGCGCCGTCTCGACCGGTTTGTAGCTCTCTTTCGCGATGTCCGCGTAGAGCTCGCCGAGCTTGGTCATGCGGGCGAGATAGGTCTCGTAGCTCGTCTTGACGAAGGCGGACTGAACTTCGATCGCCTTGTCGAGGGTCTTCGCGCCGGCCAGCTTCTCGACCAGGGCGGAATTGTCTTCGAAGCTCTTCTTCGAATAGTCCGCGACTTCGACGGCGATGGCCTGGAAACCCTTGCTCACCGAGCCGAAGCTCTTCAGCGCGAGATCCATGTTCTCGCGGCCGTACTTCTGGAAATCTTCAAAAGTCGTCGTCGTCATAGTTGTCTCCTCCTTCGACGAATGTCTGATCCGTCGCGCTCCATTCGTGGCCGCTGCGACAAACCCACCACTTTCGATCCAAACGGGATCCGCTTTGCGTCCCGTCAGGCGAGATATATGCAGTGCAACATTCGTGTCAAGGAAGTTTTTTGCAACGCACAACGCCGCGCTTAACCGGAGCGTAACCGCAAATTCCTACCGTCGTTGACAGCGCCATCGGGTTCGGCCCGCGCGGCGCTGCTGATCGGCGCCGCGGGGGCGGCGCCTCTCGGAAAAAGCATCGCGCCGGGGGACGGCGACGACGGAAATGGCGGAAGAAATGTCTCGTAGCGTAACCAAGTTCGGCGCCCGACTCGCGACCGGCCTCGCCATCACCGGCCTCGCGGGAGCGGCGCTCCTCACAACCTTCGACCATGCCGAGGCGCGCTCGAAGAAGCGTGCGCCGCGCATCGTCCACGCCGCGGCCGGCGCGACCTTCACGGGCGCGTCGAACTACGCGGCGCTCGTGGTCGACGCCAAGACCGGCCGCACGCTCTACGAGAAGAACGCCGACGCGATCCGCTTCCCGGCTTCCGTCACCAAGGTGATGACGCTCTATCTCGTGTTCGAGGATCTCGAGCGCGGCCGCGTCCGCCTCGACACCCGCATGACGATGTCGTCGGAATGCGCCTCCCGCGCGCCCTCCAAGCTCGGCCTGCGCCCCGGCCAGACGATCGACGTCGAGGACGGCATCAAGGCGCTCGTCACCAAATCCGCCAACGACGTCGCCTGCGCGTTCGGCGACAACCTGGAAGGTTCCGAGAGCGCCTTCGCCGAGCGGATGACCCGCAAGGCCCGCGCCATCGGCATGTCGAGCTCGGTGTTCCGCAACGCCTCGGGCCTGCCGAACGGCAGCCATGTCACCACCGCCCGCGACCTCGTCACGCTCGGCCGCGCGATCCAGGATCGGTTCCCGCGCTATTACGGCTATTTCGGCACCCGCGTGTTCAACTTCGCGGGCCGCTCGATCGGCAACCACAACAAGCTGCTCGGCCGCGTCGAGGGCGTGGACGGCATCAAGACCGGCTACACCAACGCTTCCGGCTTCAACCTGCTGAGCTCGGTGAAGAGCAACGGCCGGTCGATCGTCGCGGTGGTGATGGGCGGCCGCTCGGGCCCCTCGCGCGACAACCACATGCGCGAGCTCATCGCCCTCAACCTGCCGAAGGCGCAGCCCGGCGCGCGCACCGCGCCGCTCGTCGCCGACGCCAGCGCCCGCGAGCCCGCCGCCGTGCGCGGCGCGCGTCCCGCCGTCATGGCGAGCGTGCCGACGCCGATCGCCTCTCCGCTGCCCGGCGCCCAGCGCGTCGCGTCGCTCGAGACCGTTCCGACCCCGCCGCCTGCTCCGGTTCCGGCGCCGATCGCCTCTGGCGCGACGCCGAAGCCCGAGGCGCGGATCGTCGAGGCCCGCGTTCGCACCGTCTCGGCCGAATCCGAGCCGGTCGAGGCCGCCTCGCTCGCTCCGGCCCCGCAGCCGATGCGCTGGGTCGTGGGCGCGACCCCGACCACGACGGGCAGCGTCGCGGCCGAAGCAGAGCCGCGCACCCAGCTCGCCTCCGCGGCCGGTCCGGTTTCGGCGCGCTCGCCCCGTTCCGGCGCTCGCGACGTCGTCGAGGCGTCGGCCCCCGTGGTCGAGCAGCAGCCGGTCCGCAAGGGTTGGATGATCCAGATCGGCGCGACCACCGAGCCCTCGCAGGCCCAGGCGCTGCTGTCGGACGCCAAGACGAAGGGCGGCCGCGCGCTGAACGCCGCCGAGCCCTTCACCGAAACCTTCACGAAGGGCGCGACGACCTATTACCGCGCGCGCTTCGCCGGGCTCAACGAGCAGTCGGCCGACGCCGCCTGCAAGGCCCTGAAGCGCAGCTCCGTCAGCTGCTTCGCGATCAAAAACTGAGCATAGGAGGCGCGATCAGCCATGGCGCCGCTTCGCGAGAACGTCCTTGGCGGCGTTGACCCGCGCCGCGAGCTCCGTCGACCCCCCTTGGTCGGGATGGAGTTTCTTCATCAGCGCCCGATGCGCACGAGCGATCTCTTCCGAGGTCGCTCCAGGCTGCAGGCCAAGGATCTGATACGCCTGCTGCTCGGTCACTACGCCCGATCGCATGTCGGGCCCGACCTCTCCGGCCCCCGGGTCCGCGTGAGCCTGGAAGTCCGGTCGCCGTCCGGCCGGCCCGCCGCGACGCTGACCTTCGGAGACGCGTGACCGGCTCCGGCGCTTGGGGACGAAAAACGCCCCGAGCGCCCCGAGGGCCATCAGCGGCAGCCCGAACAGCGCCTTTCCGAACAGGCAGAGCGCAAGGCCCGCGACCCAGGTGAGCACCGAGGCTGTGCGGATCTGCTTGCGGGCCCGCTCGGGATCGGCCTCGACCAGGATCTGGCTGACGGCGAGAAACGTCGCCACCGCCATCGCGCCGAACACGATCCAGATCATTCCAATCCTCTACGCCGCCGACGCGCCGGCCGCGTGCAAACTGGCACGGCGAGCCGGGGCTTGACCACGGCGAAGCGCGCATGGCTTGTCGCGCCGCAGACCGACGCAAGGCGGCGGGCAAGGACACGGCGGAAGGACACCATGAAGCCGGAAGTCGTCTCGACCGTCACGGAGTTGCGGGCGCGCGTCGCCGGATGGCGGGCCGCTGGAGAGCGCGTGGCGCTGGTCCCCACCATGGGCGCGCTGCATGCTGGTCATCTCGCGCTTGTGACCGCGGCGGCGGCCGAAGCCGCGCGCGTGGTGGTCACGATCTTCGTCAATCCGACTCAGTTCGCGCCGCACGAGGACCTCGCGACCTATCCGCGCGATCTCGACAAGGACCTCGCCGCGCTCGCCGGCGGCCCAGCCGACCTCGTCTTCGCGCCGGACGCAGCGCAGATGTATCCCGCAGGCGCCGCGACCACCGTCGCCGTCGGCGGCCCGTCCGAAGGCCTCGAGAGCGTCGCGCGGCCGCATTTCTTCGGCGGGGTCGCGACCGTCGTGACCAAGTTGCTGATCCAGGCCGGCGCCGACGTCGCCTGCTTCGGCGAGAAGGATTTCCAGCAGCTCGCCGTCGTGCGGCGTCTGGCGCGCGACCTCTGCATCGCGACCGAGATCCGCGGCGTGCCGACGGTGCGCGAGGCCGACGGCCTCGCGATGTCGTCGCGCAACGTCTATCTGGACGCCGACGCCCGCGCCAAGGCGCCGGCCATCCACCGGGCGATGCGCGCCGCCTCGGCCGCGATCGCGGACGGAGCGGCGGTCGAGACTGCGCTCGCCGACGCGCGCGCGGCGATCGAGGCCGAGGGCATGACGATCGATTATCTGGAGCTGCGCGACGAGGAGACGCTCGCCCCGTTGCCGGCGCCGGCGCCGGCGAGCCGGCGGGGCCGCCTTCTCGCCGCCGTGCGCCTCTCAGGCGTTCGTCTCATCGACAATATATCGGTGGGCCGATGACGCTTTTGTGCTGACGCTCAGCAACCGAAGACATAAGTTGTGCGTTGGCCGGTTGGCTCAATCTATCGAAAGATCGTGGGCATGACGTCCACCACCGCCTCCCCCCGATTCGCGCCGATGACCTCGGCGTCGCGCGCAAAGGCGGCGCCGCGCCCCCGGCGTTCGATCGCCGTCGGCGCCCGCGAAGCGCTGACGATGTGGCGGCGCAAGCAGGCGGTGTTCGTCGACCTGCGCGACTGGGAGATTCTCGACCAGACCGGGTGGATCGAAGGCTCGCTGCACTGCCCGCCCGGCGAGTTCGCCAACATCGTCTCGCCGACGAGCCCGTTGCACGCGCGGCTGTTCGAGCCGGGCAAGGTCTTCATCTTCTATGGCGGGCCCGACTTTCCTCCGCTCGCCTCCGCCAAGCGCGCGCGCGAGCTCGGTCTTGAGTCGGCGCTCGCGCTGCGCGGCGGGCTGACGTCCTGGCGGGCGGCCGGCGGGCGCGTCGCGGGCCATCCCAACAGCCCCTTCCCCGCGCTCAAGGCCTCGTTCGGGCTTGCGGCCAAATACGCCAGGCGCCGGGCCCGGTCGTGGTGGCGGCGCATGGAACGCCGCCGCGCCGCGCGCCACGGCGTCGAAAAAGCCTGACCGGCGAAGCGCGCGAGCCTCCTTCGTCGCCCCGGACTTGATCCGGGGGCTAAGAAACGTCGCGGCGCCCGAACACTGCCGCGCCTGCGGAGCCTCTTCCTGACATCGAAGCGCGTCTGGGTCCCGGATCAAATCCGGGACAAGAACCGCTCCTGAAACGAAACGGGCCGGCTCACTGGCCGGCCCGTTCCCGAACGTGGTCGGCCGGTCAGCCGGCCGAATGCGCCAGCACCGCGAGCAGCAGCAGCGCCACGATGTTGGTGATCTTGATCATCGGGTTCACGGCGGGTCCGGCCGTGTCCTTGTACGGATCGCCCACCGTGTCGCCCGTCACGGCGGCCTTGTGGGCGTCCGAGCCCTTGCCGCCGTGATGGCCGTCCTCGATGTACTTTTTGGCGTTGTCCCATGCGCCGCCGCCCGACGTCATCGACAGCGCGACGAAAAGGCCGGTGACGATCACGCCGAGCAGCATCGCGCCGACGGCCGAGAAGGCCTCGTTCTTGCCGGCGACCAGCAGCACGACGATGTAGGCCACCACCGGCGACAGCACCGGCAGGAGCGAGGGCACGATCATCTCCTTGATCGCGGCCCGGGTCAGGATGTCGACGGCGCGCCCGTAGTCCGGCCGGTCCTTGCCCTGCATGATGCCGGGCTTTTCGCGGAACTGGCGGCGGACCTCCTCGACGATCGCGCCGGCGCAACGGCCGACCGCCGTCATGCCCATCGCGCCGAACAGGAACGGCAGCATTCCGCCGAACAGCAGGCCGACGACGACGTAGGGGTTCGTCAGCGAGAAATCGAGCTTCACATTCGCGAAGTACGGATACTGCTGAGGGTTGGCGATGAAGTGGTTGAGGTCGGAGGTGTAGGCCGCAAACAGCACCAGCGCGCCGAGGCCGGCCGAGCCGATCGCGTAGCCCTTGGTAACGGCCTTGGTGGTGTTGCCGACCGCGTCGAGCGCGTCGGTCGAGGTGCGGACCTCCGGGGGAAGCTCGGACATCTCCGCGATGCCGCCGGCGTTGTCGGTGACCGGGCCGAAGGCGTCGAGCGCCACCACGAAGCCCGCGAGCGCCAGCATCGCGGTCACGGCGATCGCGATGCCGAAGAGGCCCGCGAGCGAGAAGGTCACGATGATGCCCGCGATGATGACGAGGGCGGGGAGCGCGGTGGCTTCGAGCGAGATGGCGAGGCCCTGGATCACGTTCGTGCCGTGGCCGGTGACGGAGGCCGCCGCGATCGACTTCACCGGTCGGAAGTTGGTGCCGGTGTAATATTCGGTGATGACGATGATCACGCCCGTGATCACGAGGCCGACGACCGCGCAGAGATAGAGATCCCAGCCGTCGAACGTGACCCCGGTCGTGGTGGTGTATTCGGTCCCGAAGCCGACGGTCGCGGCGGTCGCGAGCGCGATGCCGACGAGCGAGAGCGCGGCCGCGACGCCGAAGCCGCGATAGAGCGCGCCCATGATCGAGTTGTTGGCGGGCAGCTTCACGAAGAAGGTGCCGGCGATCGACGTCACGATGCAGATCGCGCAGATCGCGAGCGGATAGAGGATGAGGCTCGGCAGCGCCGCATGGCCGGCGAAGAAGATCGAGGCCAGCACCATGGTGGCGACGACGGTGACCGCGTAGGTCTCGAAGAGGTCGGCGGCCATGCCGGCGCAGTCGCCGACATTGTCGCCGACGTTGTCGGCGATCGTCGCGGGGTTGCGTGGGTCGTCCTCGGGAATGCCGGCCTCGACCTTGCCCACGAGGTCGCCGCCGACGTCGGCGCCCTTGGTGAAGATGCCGCCGCCAAGACGCGCGAAGATCGAGATGAGCGAGGCACCGAAGCCGAGCGCGACCAGGGCGTCGATCACGATGCGATCGCCCGGCTGGTGACCGATGATCCCGACGAGGACGCCGTAGTAGATCGCGACGCCGAGCAGCGCGAGGCCGGCGACGAGCATGCCGGTGACGGCGCCTGACTTGAACGCGATCTCGAGACCCGCGCCGAGCGACTTCGAGGCCGCCTGCGCCGTGCGCACGTTCGCGCGCACCGAGACGTTCATGCCGATGAAGCCGGCGGCCGCCGAGAGCACCGCGCCGATCAGGAAGCCGACCGCGACGGTGAAGGACAGGAAGAAGGCGACGGCGATGAAGATGACGACGCCGACAATCGCGATGGTGGTGTATTGGCGCTTGAGATAGGCCTGCGCGCCTTCGGCGATCGCCCCTGCGATCTCCTGCATGCGGGGCGACCCCGCGTCGGCCTCGAGCAGCGACTTCGTCGCCCATACGCCGTAGACGACGGACAATAGTCCTAAGATGATGATGAGCGTCAGCGCCATCGCGTTCGGTTCCTCGACACGTTTCCAACCGACGGCGCGGGCCGATCCTTCGGCGAAGACGCCGCGGATCTTGTTTTGTTTCGGGGAAGTCAGGCCCGCCCGTTCTGCGGCCGCGAGGCTGACAGAGAAGTTACGCCTTCGCAACGAGATAGGATGCGTCTCCGGCCAATTCGTACGAATGGCGGAGGCGGGAGGCGCAAACGAAAACGGGCCCCGCGAAAGCGAGGCCCGTTCAGACTTATTCTTCGAAGAGGCCGATCAGCGAGCCGCGCTCGACCCTTCGTCGATCTTGTTCGCCGCATAGGCGATCGCCTTCTGGTAGACGCTCGCCTTGTTCCACTCCGAGAGCGGCCCGTACTGGTCGAAGCCGGCGCCGCGGCGCCAGCCATGGGCGCGCAGATAGTTGGCGATCGAGGCGACCGTGTCGGCCGAGGAGCGGACCATGTCGCGGCGGCCGTCTCCGTCGCCGTCGACCGCGAATTTGAGATACGAGGTCGGCAGGAACTGCGCCTGCCCGATCTCGCCATGCTCGGCGCCGCGCATCTCCGCCATGGTGAGGTCGCCGCGGTCGACGAGCTGCATCGCGCCGAGCAGCTCGGCCTGGAACATCTCGGTGCGGCGGCAGTCATAAGCGAGCGTGGCGAGGCCGTTGAACACGTTCTTGCGGCCCTGGATCGCGCCGAACGCGGTCTCCATGCCCCAGATCGCGAGGATCACCGGAGCCTCGACGCCGTATTTCTGCTCCACGCGGTCGAACAAAGCGCGGTTGCTCGCCCAGCGCTTCTTCGCCTGGCTGATGAGGGAGGCCGGCGCGCGCTTGGCGATGAACTGCTCGAGCGTCAGCTTGAAGGGCCGCTGGGTGCGGTCATAGGCGATGAGCCCGCGGTCGTAGGACACGCCCGTGAGCGCGGCGGTGGCGACGCGCTGCGAGATCCCGCGCGAGATCGCCTCCTGCTGGAAGCTCTGCACCCACTCGTTGAAGCCTTCGCCGTTGCTGCCGCACTGGGCGGCGTTCGCGGCGGAGGACAGAGCCCCGGCCCCGATGACGGCGGCGGCGAGAACAGTCTTGATGCGTCGCATGGGGGCGGCCCTAGAATCTGGCGTTGTCCGGTCTTCCGGAATTGGCGTGCCTCACTTGGGCCGGTCAAATGTGGCCAAGATTCGGGCTGCGGCGCATCATGAGGCTGAGGGTGCGGGCTTTCAATCGCGGCTTGCGGCCGATGGCCGGCCCGTGTCGCCCTTGCGCAACAAATATCGCCTCAGAAATGGGCGTAGCCGGGCCTGTCGAGGGCGAGCGGCGGTCCCTTCGATTCGACCTCCACCCCCTCGCCTTCCACGAGCGCGCCGACGTCGGTGACCGCCACCCCACAGTCCGCCGCCTCCGCCTCGAAGGCGTCGACGTCGTCAGGATCGATCGCGATCAACAGTTCGTAGTCGTCGCCGCCGGTGAGCGCGGTCGAGAGCGTGGTCGGGTCGACGAGCGCGGCGCGGCCGGCCGCCGGCGACAGCGGGATGCGCGCCGCCTCGACGAGCGCTCCGCATTGCGAGGCCCCGGCGAGCTTGGCGAGGTCGCCGACGAGCCCGTCGGAGAGATCCATGGAGGCCGCCGCGTAAGCCGCCACCACGCTCGACAGGGCAAGCCGCGGCTCCGGGATCAGATAGCGGTCGAGCAGCCACTCGCGTTCGGCCCGGCGCAGGTCCCATTTGAGCGCGAGCCGCGGATCCTGCCGCAGCGCGAGGCCGAGCGCCGCGTCGCCGATCGTGCCGGTGACGTAGAGCCGTTGGCCCGGCGCGCCGCCGTGCCGGCGCGGCACCCGCCCCTCCTGAGCGTGGCCGAGCGCGGTGATCGAGACCATCAGGGGGCCGGTGGTGCGCACCGTGTCGCCGCCGAGCAGCGAGACCGAAAACTCCTCCTGGTCGGCGCTGAGCCCCTCGACGAAGCCTTCGAGCCAGTCGACCTCCCAGTCGTCGGGAAGCGCCAGCGTCACCAGATAGCCGGCCGGCCGCGCGCCCTTGGCGGCGAGGTCCGAGAGGTTCACGCGCAGCGCCTTGCGGGCGATCGCGTCCGGCGGGTCGTCGGGGAAGAAGTGGACGCCCGCCACCACGGCGTCGACGGTCACGACCATCTCGGCGCCGTCGGCCGGCGGGATCGTGGCGGCGTCGTCGGAGAGCATGGCGGCGCCGGGCGCCGTCGCGAGCGGCCGGAAGAAACGGGCGATCAGCTCCTGCTCGCCGGGCCGCCTCACGCGAGCGCAGGCCTGCCGTAGACGCGGTCGGCGCGCTGCTCGAAGGCCTCGGCGTAGCGGCGGAACACGCGCTCGAACACCGAGCCGACGAGCATCGCGAGCGAGCGGCTCTTCAGCTCCCATTCGATGAAGAACTCGACGTCGCAGCCGCCGGCCTCGCGCGGCTTGAAGGTCCAGCGGTTCTCGAGATGGCTGAACGGCCCGTCGAGATATTCGACCAGGATCTTCTTGGCCTCGCGGTCGAGCGTCACGCGGCTGGTGAAGGTCTCGCGGAAGATCTTGTAGGCGATGGTCATGTCGGCGACGAGCACGGGCCGCGCGTCGCGCTCCTCGCGCGCCTTCACCCTCAGCGCCTCGCAGAGCGGCAGGAACAGCGGGTATTTTTCGACGTCCGCCACGAGGTCGAACATTTCGTCCGGCGAATGCGGCACGCGGCGGGTGGTGCGGAAGGCGGGCATCTGGGCTCGCGGTCGTTGCGGGTCTTGGAAAGTATAGGAAACGACGCGGGAAGCGTCATCCCAGGCGGGGACTGGGTACGACGTTGTGGAACTCCCTCCCCTGGGACAGGGGAGGGTAAGGGAGGGGTGGACTTCCGGACGGAGCTCTACGATCCAAGTCCCCACCCGACCTCGGCTCCGCCTCGGCCCCCCTCCCCGCTGCCGCGGGGCAGGGAGGACCTGCGCTTGATCCTGAACACAATCCCGGATCGGCCTTTCGGCCGTCCGGGATGACGCGCGCCGGTTTACGGGATCAGCACCACCGAGCCGGTGGTGCCGCGGCCTTCGAGCGCCTTGTGCGCCTCGGCGACGTCGGCGAGCGCGAAGGTGCGGCTGACGTCCACCGTCACCACGCCCTTCGCGATGACGTCGAACAGGTCGGCGGTGGTCGCCTCGAGCTCGGGCCTCGTGGCGATGTGGTTGAACAGGCTGGCGCGTGTCGCGAACAGCGAGCCCATCTTGCCGAGCAGTGCGATCGGGAACTCAGGGACCGGACCGGACGACTGGCCAAAGCTCGCCCAGAGACCGCGCGGCTTGATGCAGTCGAGCGAGCCTGGAAACGCGTCCTTGCCGACCGAGTCGTAGACGACGTCGCACTTCTGGCCGCCCGTGATCTCCTTCACGCGCTCGACGAAGTCTTCCGTCTTGTAGTCGATGACGTGCGCGCAGCCCTTGGTCTTGGCGAGCGCGACCTTTTCCGGGCCGCCAGCGGTCCCGATCACCGTGGCGCCGAGATGGGCGGCCCACTGGCAGGCGATCTGGCCGACGCCGCCGGCCGCCGCATGGAACAGGATCACGTGCTCCGGCCCGACCTTGAAGGTGCGGCGGAGCAGATACTGCGCGGTCATGCCCTTGAGCATGGAGGCGGCGGCGATCTCGTCGCTGACGCCGGCGGGAATTTTCACCAGATGCTCCGCGGCGATGACGCGCTCGGTCGAATAAGCGCCGAGCGGCCCCTTTGCGTAGGCGACGCGGTCGCCCTCCTTCAGGTCGGAGACGCCCTCGCCCACCGCCGTCACGACGCCTGCCGCCTCAAGCCCGAGGCCGAAGGGCTTCTGCGGGGCCACGTAAGCGCCGGTGCGGTAGTAGACGTCGATGAAGTTCACGCCGACGGCGGTGTGCTTCACCGCGACTTCGCCCTTGGCCGGGGCCGGAACCTCGACCTCCTCGAAGCGCATCGCCTCCGGGCCGCCGGGGGCCTCGACGCGGATCGCCTTCGCCATGTGATGCTCCTTGAGTGTGATGTCTCGGCCGTCTTCTGGACGCAGCTCATTCCCGGCTTGTGTCCGGGCGTCCACGACCTGGAGGAGGCGAGGTCAAAGAAAAGGGCGGAACCGCGCCCGACATCACGGGCGCGGACGCAAACCTACTTCTTGTCGCCCGGGCCGAAGCTGCGGAAGGTCACGTCCGGCGCGCTCGTGTTGTGTTTGGAGAGCTCGATCCGGTCGAACGTCACCTCGGTCGCGTTCGCGGCCTTGAAGTCCATCACCGGCTCGTTGAACAGGCCGGCGTCGGTCTTCCAGTTGGTGCGCGCGGTGTCGGCGTTGGTCGGCGTCACGAACATCGAGCGGATCGCCGCGAAGGGCAGCTGGCCGTCGCCCTCGGGCAGCCCGTCGACCTTCAGCTCCAGCGAGATCTTGTCCCGGTCCGAGCGCACGATCTTGAGCTCGCCCACCCCGCCCTTGGCGAAGGTCATGCGGAAGGCGCGCGCCTTCGGGTCGATCTTGAGTTTTGCGATGTCGACGATCGGCCGGTGCTGGTGCTCGATCGGGCCGACGAGGAACGACGTGCCGTAGGCGGCTTCCGGGAAGGCTTCGGTCGGGATCGGCTTGGCGCGCCAATAGCCGTCGAACGGGTAGACGACCAGAAACTCCTGGAAATCGCCGTTCACCTTCTCGAACCACTGCACGAGATGGAGGTCGGCCTCGTCGATGTCGCCGACGATCACCTCGGCGCCGCGCGCCCGCCAGCTCTCGGCGTAGGTGTGCCCGACGATGCGGATCTGGTCGTCTTCGTAGAGGGTGAGCTTCTTCGGCTCGAACTTGTGCTTCGGATCGTCCTTCATCGCCTCGCAATTGGCGAAGTCGGGGCCGGTGGAATCGGTCTTCATGTCAGGCAGGTAGACCGGCGGGGTGACGTCGATGGCGAAGCGCCCGACCTTCGGGTTGGTGAAGGTGTAGTAGACGTTGTCGAACTCGGCGCAGAGCGTTGGTTCGCTTTTGTTTTCGACCCAGGCCTGGGCGGCTGGATCAGCCGCGAGCGCCGGCGCGCCCAGTGAAGCCAGAAGGGATGCTGCGGCGAGAAATCTGATCGGGATCACGTGTCGTCCGTTCGGGTCGGTTCATCGTCACCGGCCGCCGCTGACGCGGAGGTTCGCGCCCGTCACATAGCGCGCCTCGTCGGAAAGTAGCCACACGATCGCGTCGGCGACCTCTTCGGCCGTTCCCGCGCGGCCCAGGGGCACGCTCGGCAGCCGCTCGGCGAGGCGGCGGCGGTTTTCCTCGCCGTCATGGATCTCGGTGTCGATAAGGCCGGGCGAGACCGCGTTCACCCGAACGCCCTCGCGGCCGAGCTCGCGGGCGAGGCCCGTGGTCATGCTGTCGACCGCGCCTTTCGACGCCGCGTACCAGACATATTCGCCGGGCGATCCGAGGATTGCGGCGACCGAGGAAAGCGCGACGATCGAGCCGCCATGCCCGCCGCGCGAGACCGACATGCGCCGCGCGGCCTCGCGGGCGACCAGCAGCGCGCCGGTGACGTTGAGCGAGACCACGCGCGCGATCATGTCCGGGTCGGCGTCGGCGAGCGCGCTGCGCGGATCGCCGGTCACGCCGGCGTTGATGACCACGCCGCCCACGGGCCCGAGCAGGGCCTCGGCGGCCTCGAACATCGCCTCGATATCCTTCGGCGAGGAGGCGTCCGCCTTGATGGCGGCGGCCCTGCGGCCCTCCGCCTCAACGGCCGCCGCCACCTCGTCTGCGGCCGCGCGGGAGCGCGAATAATTCACCGCCACGTCCCATCCGGCGGCCGCCGCGCGCCTGGCGGTCGCGGCTCCGATGCCGCGCCCTGCGCCTGTGACGACCAGGACCTTCGCTGCCCCGGTCATTTGAACGCTCCGATCAATGCGTGGTCCGCTCGGCGGGCTTGGCGGGCACGCCCTCGACGCCGAGCGCGCCCTTCTTCTTCGCCTGCCGGCTCTTCGCCATCACGTTGAAGATCTCCACCATCAGCGAGAACGCCATCGCGGCGTAGATATAGGCCTTCGGGACATGGAAGCCGAACCCGTCGGCGACAAGCACCATGCCGATCAGCAGCAAGAACGAGAGCGCCAGCACCTTGGTGGTCGGATGCTTGGCCACGAAAGCCGAGATCGGGCCGGAGGAGACGTACATCACCGCGACCGCGATCACGACCGCGGCGATCATGACCTCGATGTCCTCGGCCATGCCGATCGCCGTGATGATCGAGTCGATCGAGAACACGAGGTCGATGACGATGATCTGCGCGATGATGACCATGAAGGCCTTCTGGACCGCGCCGCCTTCCTGGCCGTGCTCCTCGCCCTCGATCGAGTTGTGAAGCTCGAGCGTCGCCTTCACGAGCAGAAAGCCGCCGCCCGCGATCAGGATGATGTCGCGCCACGAGAGGCCCTTGCCGAAGATCTCGATGACCGGATCCTTCAGCGCGATCAGCCAGGAGAGCATGAACAGCAGGGCGATGCGGAACACGAGCGCGAGCGCGAGGCCGAGCTTTCGGGCCTTCTCCGCCTGCTCGGGCGGAAGCTTGGCGACCAGAACCGAGATGAACACGACGTTGTCGATGCCAAGGACGATCTCCATGGCGGTGAGCGTCAGCAGCGCGGCCCAGGCTTCGGGGCTCTGAAGGAGTTCGAGCATCGTCGTTGTCGCCTCATGGGGGCGGCGCGAGGGCCGGCCTTTCGCGGTTGCGAGATAGCCTGAGGTCTCCCGATTGCAACGATATGAAGGGGTTGAGCGAACACAAGCCTGTCAGCAGACAGCCAGTTGACAGTTTTTCGCCCCCAGGCGCGTCACAGGCGTTTCGCCCAAGGCTGGTAACTCCCTCGTCATCGAGGGCGAGGCCGCGACGCCCGCCCCGTGATGGGGGAGCCCGAACATGAATTGGTCACCGAAAAGCGTCACGCGTCTGTCGATCCTCGCCGCAGCCGGCGTGCTGGCCGGTCCGGCCTTCGCCGAACCGGCGGAGAAACCCGCCAAAGCCCCGAAGGTCGTGCTGATCTCGCTCGACGGCGCGCGTCCGGACTTCATCCAGAAATATCTGAAGTCGGGCGTCCTGCCGGCCGACGGCGGCATCGCCCGCCTCGTCGCCGCGGGCGCGGTGGCCGAGCGCAACGTCACCGCCAACCCCTCGCTCACCGCCGTGTCGCACATCGCGATCGCGACCGGCTCGACCGCCGTCCACAACGACGTCCCGGCCAACAGCTTCCATCCGGTCGCGGCTCCCATCGGGACGTCGATCAGTGGCTTCGGCGCGCCGATCGGCGGATACGAGATCAGCCCGACGGGGCCCGCCGGAGAGCCCACCGCCGAGCCGCTCTGGGTGAAACTGCGCAAGGCCGGAAAGTCCGTCGTGGCCGCGACATGGCCGGGCGCCGACGGCGCGACGGTGTCGATCAACGGACAGGTGGCGCAGGCCGCCGAGCCGACCCGCGTCGTCGACTACACGGTGCCGTTCGGAGCCTTCGCCGGGATCTCGACCGCCGGTTTCTCGCTCGGCGCCGCGGCGTTCTCGGCCGACAAGGAGGTCGCCGAGGCCGTGAAGGCGGCGGGCAAGACCTCCTACAGCAAGGTGCTGGCGACCGACGTCGTCGATACGTTCTCCTGCGCCTCCGAGCTGCCTGCGACCTGCACCACGTCGACCCCCGCGCTCGACGTCGGCTACCGGATCCGCGTCGCCGCGCTCGACTCGACGGACGACGGCGTGACGAACTACGACACGCTGGTGTTCTTCGACGCCAATGCGGGCGTGATCTCCGACGACGCCAAGGCCCCGAGCACCGGCTCGGCCTTCGCCAGGGCCGGCGGCGCTTCCGCGAAATTCTACCTCGAAGGCTCGGGCGCGAAGGCCGGCCTTTCCTTCTTCGCGGCCTCCGTCGCGCCCGATCTCGCGAACGTCCGCTTCATCCGCTACTCGGCCTATTACATCCCGCGCAACGCTCCGGCGCTCGCGGCGGTCGACGACATCAACCACAAGGTCGGCTTCTGGGCCCCGCAGCCGGACTTCCGCATCCCCGAACGCCTCAGCGCCGGCCTCGACGCCTTCTCCGACGCCGAACTCGAGGCCGCCTATCAGGATCAGGTCACCACCTTCGTGGCCTATCAGGGCGAGGTCGCGACCCGCGCCATCAAAAAGAACCCGGGCGCGGATCTGGCGATGATCTATTTCGAGGAGCCCGACGGCTCGAAGCACCAGTTCCTGCTCACCGACAGGCGTCAGGCGAGCGATCCCCGCGATCCGAACACGATCGGCAAGGGCCAGGACCAGGAAAAGGTGAAGCGCTACGCCGACTACGTCGCGGCCGCCTACCAGCGCGCCGACGAGGCGGTCGCCAAGATCCTCGATCTGACGGGTCCCGAAACCAACGTGCTGCTAGTCTCCGACCACGGCTTCGCGCCGTTCCACACCGCCGCCAACCTGACCAACATCCTCAGGAACGCGAAGGTCGACGTCTCGAAGCTCGCGATCCGCACCTCGGGCCCGGCGGCGAACGTCTACGTGAACCTCAAGGGCCGCGAGAACGGCGGGACGGTCTCGAAGAAGGAGTACCGCGCTCTGGTCGATCAGGTGGCCGACGTCCTGCGCAAGGCGCGCGACCCCAACGGCCGCTTCAACGGCGACCTGAAGAAGGGCCGGTTGTTCTCGAACGTCCGCGTTCGTCCGGACGATTGCGGCGAGCCCGGCTTCTGCGTCGACAAGCACATCGGCCAGGACTTCGGCGACGTCTTCGCCCAGCTCGACGTCGGCTACAACTTCGACGGACAGCAGACCCCGCCGGTCAAGCGCAAGGGCGACAAGGCGGCGGACGCGGCGACGGTCGAGCTTTCGACGCCGAACTTCTACGGCGCGCACGGCCATGACGCCGACCTCCCGGAGATGGCCGCGACCTTCATCGCCGCCGGCCCCGGCATCCGTTCGGGCTCGGTCGAGGCGGTGCGCAACATCGACGTCGCGCCGACCGTGATGCGCCTGCTCGGCGTGACGCCGGCCGCAACGGTGGACGGCAAGGCGCTGAACAAGGTCCTTAAATAAGCGGGCCGGCGGCGGCCGTTCCTTTGGCGCGGCCGCCGTCGCGACGCTATATGCTCGGTGCGATGACAGACGCGGAACCGAGCATGACGACGAAGGCCTGTGACGTCGCGGTGGTGGGCGGCGGACCGGCTGGCCTGCTCGCCGCGCTGCTCGCCGCGCGGAGCGGCGCGGTCACGGTTCTGGTCGCGCCCCCTCCCCCCGCCGACACGCGCACCACGGCGCTGATCGGAGGATCGGTCGAGATCCTCAAGGCGGCGCGCGTCTGGGACGCGCTCGCAAGCGAGGCCGCGCCGCTGAAATCGCTCCGGATCGCGGACGCCGGGCGACGGCTCTTCCGCGCGCCGGAAGCGCTGTTCCACGCCGAGGAGCTCGGCCTTGAGGCTTTCGGCTGGAACGTCGCCAACGCCCGCCTCACCGCGCTCCTGACGGAAGCGCTCCGGGCCGAGCCGAACGCCGAAATCGTCCCGCAGGCCGCGGCCGCGAGCCGTCCGGGCGAGGACGCGGTCGAGATCGAGGCCGCGGACGGGACGCCCATCACGGCGAGGCTCGCGATCGCCGCCGATGGCCGCCGCTCGCTCATGCGCGAGGCCGCAGGCGTGACGCTCAAGAGCCGCAGGGCCCCGCAGGAGGCGCTGGCGTTTTCGGTCTCCCACACGCGCGAGCACGACTTCGTCTCGACGGAGCTTCACTACGAGGAAGGCCCGTTCACGCTCGTGCCTCTTCCGGGCAAGCGATCGAGCCTCGTCTGGGCCTGCCAGCCCGAGCGCGCCGAGCGGCTCGCCGGCCTCTCGCCCGAGGAGCTCGGCCGTGCGGCGACCGAAGCCGCCGGACGGCTGCTCGGCCCGATGACCGTCGAGGGCCGCGTCGGGCGCTTCCCCATCGAGATCGGATCCGCGCTACGACTCGCGGCGAACCGCACGCTGCTCGTCGGCGAGGCCGCCCATGTTCTGCCGCCGATCGGCGCGCAGGGGCTGAACCTCGGCTTTCGCGACGCCGCCGCGGCCGGAAAGGTGGTCGCGCGCTCGATCGCGGAAGGGCGCGATCCGGGCGGCGACGCGAGCCTTCGCGCCTATGCGCGGGCGCGCTCGGCCGACGTCTGGAGCCGCACGGCCGCGACCGACCTTCTGAACCGCTCGCTGCTCACGGAGTTCGCCCCGCTCCACGCGGCCCGCGGGCTCGGGCTCGCGGCGATCTCGCGCGTCGGCCCGCTCCGCCGCTTCGTGATGCGCGAGGGGCTTCTGGGCGGCCCGCAGTTCTGACCGCCGGCTCCGTCACCGCGCGGCGGCGCGCGCCCTGGCGGCCCGGCGCTTGACCCGGGCGATCGCCGACAGCTGATCCTTCAGTTCGTCGATCGCGTCCTGGTCCTCCTCGCTGAGGCCCGAGAGATCGACCCGTTTCATGATCACCGCGAGCGCGTCGCCGATCTGGCCGAGCTGCCGGCCGTAGGAGCCGACCCGGTCGAGGATCTCGCGCTCCGTGTCCGGGTTCGAGGACTGGCCGACATAGACCGTGACCTGACCGAGCCCGAGGCCGGTGAACTGCGGGGCCCAGGTCCAGGGCAGGATGCTCTGCGACAGGCTGGAAGGCGCAAGGTTGGCCGGCATGTAGGCCGGCAGGCGCGCGTCTTTCATGGCTCGTCTCCGCGTGAGGAAGCCAAACCTTAGGCTGCGCGCAGAGAGACCGGCAATCGCCTCCGCCGCGTTGCGACCAAAGACGTCTTGCGCCGCAGCATCCTGGCCGCAGATGGTGCGGCCGAATTCGACGTCCCCCGGAAGAAGGCCAAGCGCGATGATCGTCCCGAGCGCCTATTACCGTCCCCTCGCGCTCGGCGCGCCGGCTCCGTTCCGCGAACCTCCGGTCCGCGTCGAGCGGATGATCCACTTCGTGCCGCCGCATGTGGAGAAGATCCGCGCCCGCGTCGGGGATCTGGCCAAGCAGGTCGACGTCGTGCTCGGCAATCTCGAGGACGCGGTCCCGGCCGACGCCAAGGAGGCGGCGCGCTCCGGCTTCATCGAGATGGCCAAGGCCAACGACTTCGGCGCCGCCGGCCTCTGGATCCGCATGAACGCGCTCGACAGCCCGTGGGCGCTCGACGACGTCATCGAGATCGTCTCGGCGGTCGGCCACAAGCTCGACGTCATCATGCTGCCGAAGGTCGAGGGTTCGTGGGACGTCCACTATCTCGACCGCCTGCTCGCGCAGCTCGAGGCCCGCAACAAGATCGAACGGCCGATCATGATCCACGCGATCCTCGAGACCGCGCAGGGCGTCATGAACGTCGAGGAGATCGCCGCCGCCTCGCCCCGCATGCACGGAATGAGCCTCGGTCCGGCGGATCTTGCGGCGTCGCGGCGCATGAAGACCACGCGCGTCGGCGGCGGCCATCCGGGCTACGGCGTGCTCGTCGACAAGGGCGCCGAGGGCGAGGCACGCGCGTTCTACCAGCAGGATCTCTGGCACTACACGATCGCCAAGATGGTCGACGCCTGCGCGGCGAACGGCATCAAGCCGTTCTACGGGCCCTTCGGCGACTTCTCCGATGGCCCGGCCTGCGAGGCGCAGTTCCGCAACGCCTTCCTGATGGGCTGCGTGGGCGCCTGGACGCTGCACCCCTCCCAAGTCGAGATCGCCAAGACCGTGTTCTCGCCGGACGTCGAGGAAGTCCGTTTCGCCAAGCGCATCGTCGAAGCGATGCCGGACGGCACCGGCGCGGTGATGCTCGACGGCAAGATGCAGGACGACGCCACCTGGAAGCAGGCCAAGGTCATCGTCGACCTCGCAAAGCAGATCGCCGAGCGCGAGCCTGAGCTCGCAGAACGCTACGGTTTCTGACGTCGAGAACCGCAGGGCGGGACCGACGGCGACGTGACAGACGGCTCGCAGCGGCGTTGACGCGCCGCCGCGGGTCAGATCATGTCCGCCGTTCCCGCAACCGGGGTTTTCAGACGTCCATGGCTCCCGAGCAGCGCCTCGCCAAATTCAGGATCGGCGAGGTCGTCCATCACCGCGTCTACCCGTTTCGGGGCGTGATCTACGACGTGGATCCGACGTTCTCGAACACGGAGGAATGGTGGGAGGCGATCCCCGAGGAGGTGCGCCCGGTCAAGGACCAGCCCTTCTACCACCTGTTCGCCGAGAACTCGGAAACCGAGTACGTGGCCTATGTGTCGGAGCAGAACCTCGTGGCCGACACCACCGGAGAACCGGTGCGGCACCCGCAGGTGGGCGAGATGTTCGAGCGGCTCGACGACGGCACCTACCGCTTCCGCGGCGATCTTGGGCACTGACGGCGGCTACCGCGATCGACTGATTGGCTCTTGCGCCTGACGCCGTCACATCGGGCCTGACCCGAGCTCAATAAACGTCGCCGGCCGCCGAGAAATCCTGAATTTCAAGGCGTTTCAATCCAGGCTCTAGGCAGAGATGACGGTCGGCGGCGCGTCGGGCGGCGACGTTCAGCCTCCTTCCACGTCTGCCTTCGCGCATACGAAAAACGCCCGGCCTTGCGGCCGGGCGTCTTCAAAAGCGATCGGGCGAGACGCCTTACTGCGTCTTCACGGTGCCCTGGCCGCCCGGCATCGCCGGCGCGTTGCCAGGCGCCTGGGCGCTGCCCGGAGCCTGGAGCTTGTCGCGGGCTTCCTGCGCCTTCTTGGCGAGGCCGTCGTTCAGCTCCTTGCGCTCCTCGGCGAAGGCCTTCTGGTCCATGGCCGGACCGTCATACGCCTTCTGGAAGCCGTCGAGGCTCACCGGGAAGTTGATCGTCTTGGCCTGCTGGTTCATGGCCTGGACGACGAGGTTCTTACCCTTCTGCATGTTCTTGAAGAAGGCGTCGTTGATCTCGACTTCGGCGTAGCAGGCGTTCGGGAAGCAGATCGAGTACTTGCCGTTGGCGGGCGAGTTCTGGTCGACCGCGACGCGCACGCCCGGCTGGATCAGCAGCCCGGGGGGAACCGCGGCCAGGAAGAACTTCTTCGGCTCGCCCGAGATCTGGCGGACCGCGATCGAGGCGACGTTCTGGCCGGTGTCGGTGCGCACGTCCCGGGAGGTGAGGCACACCTCCTTCTTGGCCTTCTCGTCGGTGTTGCAGATCTTAACCCAGCTCGGCTGCGGCGGCTCCGGCGGGGTCATCGACATCGGGCCGGGACCGGCCGCCGGGGCGCCGCCCGCCGGAGCAGCGGGCTTAGCGTCCTGCGCGAAGCCATGGCTGGCCGGCACGCAGAAGGCGGCGGAGATCATGGCGATGCGCGCAAACTTCCCCAATGTCATTCGACGTTCCTTCCTATCGTCGGGACGACTTACGGGCCGCGGCCGTCGCGCGCCGGCTCTTGGGGCCTACCGCGCGTCCGAGGAGCCGGGCGCTCCGAAAGAGAGACCGGCTGTCTGTCGTCGAATTGCGGCAACACAGTGACGTTAGAGCCCATGAGCGCCTTGGGAAGCCGTCGCCGCCCGGCTGGCGCCTCATATGGCTGTGATAGCTCGGCCTCCGGCGTTGCGAATCGCGTCCGTCGCCGGGTCACGTGGATCGATGACCATGCTCCGACCCCATGGCCCGAATCTCTCCCGCCGCGCTGTCCTGAGGGCCGCGCCGACGCTTGCGGCCGCGCTCGCGGTGCCCCGTCTTGGCCGCGCCGCCGAGACGCCGCCGGCCGACCGCCACGGCGTCGCGATGCACGGCGAGCCCGCGCTGCCGCCGGGCTTCGAGCATCTGCCCTATGTGCGCCCCGACGCGCCGAAGGGCGGGCGGCTGACCTATGGCTGGCTCGGCGGCTTCGAGACGCTCAACCCCTACGCCTACAAGGGATCGCAGGCGCAAGGGCTGCGCGGCTACGTCTATGAGAGCCTGCTCGCCCGCAACTACGACGAGCCGTTCTCGCTCTACGGGCTGATCGCCCAGACCATCGAGACGCCCGACGACCGCAGCTACGTGGTCTTCACGATCGACCCGCGCGCGCGTTTCTCAGACGGCGAGGACATCACCGCCGAAGACGTGCTCTTCACCTTCGAGCTGCTGCGCGAGCGCGGTCATCCGACGTTCCGCTCGAACTACCGACGCGTGAAGTCCGCGAGCGCCGAAAACCCGCGCCGCGTCCGCTTCGAGCTGTCGGGCGACGACCGCGAGCTGCCGCTGATTCTCGGCCTCATGCCGGTGCTGCCGGCGCACGCCACCGACGCCAAGGCGTTCGAGGAGACGACCTTCCGGCCGCTCACCGGCAGCGGCCCCTATGTGGTCAGCAACGTCGACCCCGGCCGCTCGGTCAGCTTCCGCCGCGACACGAACTACTGGGGCGCGGACCTGCCCGTGAACCGCGGCCTGAACAATTTCGACGAGATCCGCTACGACTACTATCGCGACGCGAACTCGATGTTCGAAGCCTTCAAGAAAGGTTTGATCGACGTCCGCGAGGAGCGCGACCCGCTGCGCTGGGCCACCGGATACGACTTCCCGGCCGTGCGCCGCGGCGACGTGCTGAAGGAAGACTTCGACTCCGGCGTGCCGGCCGGCATGAACGCCTTCGTGTTCAATTGCCGCAAGGCCGCCTTCGCAGACAAGCGTGTGCGCGAGGCGCTCGGGCTGCTGTTCGACTACGCCTGGATCGACCGCAACATGTTCGGCGGCGCGACCGCGCGCACCCGAAGCTATTTCGAGGGCTCCGAACTCGCCTCGACGGGCCTGCCGGCCGACGATCGCGAGCGCGAGCTCCTGAAGCCGTTCCCCGGGGTCGTCCGCGCCGACATCCTAGAGGGCGAGTGGGCCCCCTCCGACGGCGACGGCTCGGGCCGCGACCGCGACCAGCTCCGGGACGCGCTCGCAAGGCTCGAGGAGGCCGGCTGGAAGGTGCAGCGCGGCGAGCTGCGCGAGACCTCTTCGGGCGAGCAGATGCGCTTCGAGATCCTCGTCTCCAACAAGGAACAGGAGCGGCTCTCGCTCGCCTTCGCGCGCGGGCTCGACCGCGTGGGCGTGCGCGCCACGGTCCGCCTCGTCGACAGCATCCAGGCGTTCCGCCGGATGCAGACCTACGACTTCGATATGGTGATCTACAACTGGTACGCCTCGCTCTCGCCCGGCATGGAGCAGCGCAAGTTCTGGGGATCGTCGGCCGCCGACACGCCCGGCGAGCGCAACTACATGGGCGCCAAGGAGCCGGCGATCGACGCCATGATCGACGCGCTGATCGCGGCGCGCGACCGGGAGGAGTTCGTCTCCTGCGTGCGCGCGCTCGACCGCGTTTTGCTGTCGGGTTTTTACGTCGTGCCGCTGTTCCATCTCGAGAAGACGTGGATCGCGCGGTGGAAAACGCTCGATCGGCCCGAGCGCGCCTC
Source organism: Chenggangzhangella methanolivorans (assembly GCF_042648545.1). Classification (NCBI taxonomy): domain Bacteria; kingdom Pseudomonadati; phylum Pseudomonadota; class Alphaproteobacteria; order Hyphomicrobiales; family Methylopilaceae; genus Chenggangzhangella; species Chenggangzhangella methanolivorans. The sequence goes on along the minus strand of NZ_JBHRXS010000006.1, from coordinate 196,876 downwards.
ACTTTTCGGGCCCATGCTTGAGACTTGGTGGCGCGCGCCCGCCGGCTGACGGTCGCGCCCGCGTTTCGAGACAAGACCCATGCGCCTCGCCCCCTTCGCCGCAAGCCTGCCGAACCCGGCCGCGGGCGACCGCACGCTCGACGAGATCCTGGCCGCGAACGCCGCCCGCGCGCCGGGCGGCTTCGCGCTGCTGGCGCGCGGCCTGCCGTTCTCGGGCGACTGGACCGGGGTCGACAGCGCCGTATCCGGCCTCGCCGCGACCTTCGCCGAGTGGGCGCTCGGCGAAGACGCCGTGGTCGGCGTGCAGCTCGGCTCGACGCCCGAGGCGGCGCTCGCATGCCTCGCGCTCTGGCGCGCCGGCCTCACGCCCGCGATGCTGCCGCTCGCCTGGCGGCGCCGCGAGATCACGGCCGCGCTCGCCTCGATCGGCGCGACCGCGCTGATCGCGCCGGTCGAAGGCGGCGGCGCGCCGCTCGCCCAGTTCGCGTGCGAGATCGCTGCGGGCCTCGAGACGATCCGCTTCGTCGGCTGCTTCGGCGGCCCCGCGCCCGACGGCGCCACGCCGCTCGACCACGCCTTCGACCGGGACGGGGCGCGCCATGTCCGGCCCGACCGGCCGGAGGACGCCGCCGACCACATCGCGGTCGTCACCTTCGAGGCCGGCGGCGCGCCGGTCGCGCGCAGCCACAACGATCTCGCGGCGGCAGCGCTCGGCCCCATCCTCGCGATGCGCCTGACGGCCGGCTCGAGCCTGGTCTCCACGCTCGACCTCGCGGGTCTCGCGGGCGTCGCGACCGGGCTCGTGCCCTGGCTGCTCTCAGGCGCCGGCGCGGCGTTCCATCCCGTCTCGACCGCGGCGGCGCTCAAGGACGTCGTGCGGGCCGCCGACGCGACCCACATCGCCTTGCCTGGCCGCGTCGCCGGCGAGGCCTTCGCCGACAGCGGCCTCGACGAGGCGGGGCTCGTCGCCGTCGCGGTCTGGCGCGCGCCGGACGGGCGCGGCGCCGCCGCCGACATTCCCGGCGCGTCAGTGATCGTCGACGCGGTCGCGTTCGGCGAACTCGGCATGTTCGCCACGGTGCGGCCCACGCGCACGCGCCATGCGCCCGTGCCGCTCGGCCCCGCGCGGCCGGCCGAGCGCGTCGCGCCGCTGATCGAGTTCAAGATCGGCGACGACGGGCGCCTCGCGCTGCGCGGCCCCGCCTGCCCGCAGGCGCCCTGCCCTTCGCAACCCGCCGCGCCCGACCTCGCCTTCGACCCGCAGGGCTTCGTCGAGACCGGGCTTGCGGCCGTCGCCGATCCCGCCGCCGGGCACGTCGCGTTCGGCGGGCGTCGACGCGGCGTCGCGCAGATCGGGGGCGTGGCGCTCGCCATGCCCGACGTCGAGTCCGCCTATCGGCGCGCCGGCGTGAAGGGCCTGCCGACGCTTGTCGACGACCCGCTGTTCGGCGCGCGCCTCACCCTCGCCGGGACTGCGACGGACAACGCCGCGGCGGCCGCCGAAACGCTCGACGCGGCCGGCTTCGGGCCCGCCGTCGCGCCGGTCGAACGGGCGGCCGAACCGGCGCGAAAGACCGCCTGACGACGTCAGGGGTTTCGCGAAGGCGCGCCAGAGGCCATATCGGCGGCTGTTCTTACAGTCTGAGCCGAGCCTTTCGCGATGTCCGCACCCCTTACGATCGACGTTTTCGCAGATCCCGTCTGCCCCTGGTGCTGGATCGGCAAGCGGCGGCTCGAGGCGGCGCTCGCCGCCCGGCCGGACGTCGAGGCGGTGGTGCGCTGGCTGCCGTTCCAGCTCGACCCGACGATCCCGGCCGAGGGCCTCGACCGGGCCGAGTATCTCGAGAACAAGTTTGGCGACGACGAGAAGGTGCGCGCCATGCACGAGCAGCTCGCCGCGGTCGGCCGCGACGAGGGGCTGGCGCTCCTCTTCGCCGACATCGAGCGCGCGCCCAACACCCTCGACGCCCACCGGGCGATCCGCTTCGCGGCAGAGGAAGGGCTCGTCGCCCAGGGCGCGCTGATCGAGCAGCTGTTCGAGGCCTATTTCACCGAAGGCGACGACATCTCGGACCACGCCGTCATCGAGCGCGCGGCCGAGGAGGCCGGCCTCGACGCCGACACGCTGCGCGAACGGCTCGAGAGCGACGAGGACGTCGAGCTCGTCCGCGAGGAGATCCAGCGGGCGCGCGCGATCGGCGTCGAGGGCGTGCCCTGCTTCATCTTCGAGAACAAGCTGGTGGTCATGGGCGCGCATCCGCCCGAGGTGCTCGTCGAGGCGATGGACCGCGCCCTCGGCGACGAGGACGAAACCGAGGAATAAGAAAGGGCGCGCCTCCGCCAGGAGGCGCGCCCTCTCGTCAGGCTCGGCGGCGCCGCTTACTTGGCGAGCTTGCCGAACTTCCAGACCGGCGAAGAGGCCTGGACGAACAGCGAGACCTCGCCGCCATCCGGCAGCTTCGCGAAGTCCTTGGCCGGCACCGAGATCGTCATCGTCTTGCCGTCGACCGAGATGTCGCCGCCCTCGACGGTCTCGCCGCCGACCGTGAGGGTCGGAAGCGCGCCCGTGAAGGGGAAGGGCCGCTTCGTGCTCAGCACGATCTCGACCGCGCCGTCGCCCGAGCCGCCCGACGAACGGGCCGAGGACGGGCCGGACGCGCGGACGATGCGGATGCGGTTTGAGTCCGCGCCCGCGGTGGTGCGGGGCGCAGCCGAGGCGGTGAGGATCGCTTCAGGCGTTTCGGCTTCGGCCATGGCCGGCTCCTGGTCCACGTCGCCGGTCGCGGCCGGCAGCGTGGACTTCGAGATCGTGCCGATGTTCACGACGCCCGAGCGCTTCTTCTCGAAGGTGAAGCGGACGCCCGCCACCGCGCCGAGATCCACGCCCTCGAAGTCCTCGAGCGGGAGCTCGACCGTATAGAGCGTCTCGTGGAGATACTGCGTCCCGTAGGCCGGGCCGACCGGACGGCTGAGACGCGTGCGGCCCACCATCGCGAGCTCGTTGGAGAGCGTGCCGTCGGCCGCCACCAGCGCGACGGTGAAGTCCATCTCGCCCTTCTTGGACTGCTTCTTGTTGCAGATGTTGGCGAAGCAGCCGAGCGAGGCGCGGAACGCCAGCGTCTTGTAGCTCGTCAGGTTCTGGCCTTTTCCGGCGAAGTTGAGCTGGAAGAAGCGCTCGGACGGCGAGCTTTCGTCCCAGGTCACGCGGGCGACGCGGGTGCCGAGCTGGTGCTCGTAGCTCGCCTGCTGGTTCGTCACGGTGACGCCCGTCACAGTGGTCGGAACGCCGGAGTCGCTGAGGCCGCTCTCCTGCGAGAAGCGCTCCAGCATTTCGGTCTTTTCGTTGTTGGGGCCCGGCAGATAGCCGCGATTGTACTTGGTGATGTCGGAAAGCGTCGCAGGCAGCGTGGTCGCCGGGTCGAAGATCGCGGCGAGAGCGGGGTCGGCGTTCTTGCCGACCGTGGCGCGGAAGAACGGCACCATCGTGTGGAACGCGGTGGCCTTCTGGTCCTTCGAGAAGCCGGCGGCCGGGAACAGGTTCTTGACGCCGAGGCAGCCGGGAGAATCGGAGGTCTGCCATTCGGTGTTGTAGGCGTTGTGGTTGGCGCCCTTCACCTCGAACGTCCCGTGGAACGCCTGCGTCGTGTCGAACGGCGCGGCGCGGTCGAAGGTGCGGTCGAAGACCTTCATGCCCTGGAGATTGTAGACGTCGCCGTCGCAGCTCGGCAGCAGGATCATGCTGTTGACGCCGTTGGCGTCGAGCACCCGGCTGGTCTGGCCGTCGACGGGGCCGATCTCGAAGATCGACTTGATGTTCATCGGGCCGATGAGGCCGGGGAACGGGCTCGTGGCGTCGCGGAACTGCTGGAGCGCGGCGCGCGCGCCCTCGCCGCCGCGGCTGTGGCCCATGATGCCGACTTCGGAGAAGTCCATCGTGCCGAGCGGCTTGAAGCCGAGGGTCTTGGGCGGCGCGATGTCGCCGCGGCCGGAGTTCCAGTCCGACAGAAGCGCGAGATGGCGCAGGATCAGCCGGCCGCGCATCAGGTTGAGGCCGCGGTCCTCGGTGAGGCCCGTGCCCGCGGTGACGCCGCGATTGGCGTTGATCGAGACGACCACATAGCCCCAGGAGGCGAGCTCTTCGGCGAGATAGGCGTAGCCGAGATGGTTCGGCGTGATGACGTAGTTCTCGGGGCAGACGCCCGTGCGGGTGTAGTCCGACCGGTTGTCGACGCGCACGCGGCGAACGGGATCATAGGTGCCGCAGGTGCCGTGGTTGCCGTGGAGAAACACGAGGATCGGGAACGGCTTTCCCTTGAGGGTCTTGGGCCTGTAGACCTCCGCCCAGAGGTCGACCTTGCGGTCGGTCGCCACCAGCGGCTCGTCTCGGCCGGGCAGCATGTAGGATCCGGTTCGGACCTCATAGGGTCCCTCGACGGCCTGCGCGTCATTGACGACAGTCCCCAACGCCGCCACGGCCGCAAGCGCCGCGCAGCGCAGTAAACGCCCCACATTCATTGGTTTTCTGCTCCGATAGGTCGCGATCGTCTGATCACGAGCCCGCGAAGCTAGGTTTCGACTTTCGTCGCGGCCAAGCTCAAATAATCAGCCGACAATCAGCCGGCGCGCTCGAAAGCGGGCGCCGGCTCGCCTGATGTCAAACCTGCCACATGGCCCATCGCCACAATGCGCTCGAATATGTGGCGGTCGGCCACAATCGTGCATGGCGCGCCCATCCCTTGATCACGACGCCTTTTTGGGCGCCGCGGGAAGTTGCTCACGTTCAAGCTCGAAATGGCGAATTCGCACGTTCGGTCTGATCACTCGGCCGGCGGCGCGTCGGGTCACCTCGCGAGACGCCCGAATCTCCAGGTCGGCGAGCTCGCCTGAATGTCGAGCGAAACGTCCGCGCCGTCCGGGAGCGCGGCGAATTCGCCGTCCGTCAGGCCGAACACGATGGTCCCGCCGTCGGCGGAGATCTCGCCGCCGCTCAGCGTGCGGTCGCCGACCTTGAGCCGCGGGAGCGCGCCCGTCACCGGGAAGAAGCGCTTCGAGCTCAACACGATGTCGACGCCGCCTGAGCGCGCCTGCGAGCCGTCCGCGGGCGCGCCAGCGGGGCGGCGCACGATCTTCATCGCATTGCCGTCCCCGCCGGGCGTGGCGGCCGGGATCCGGATCTCGTCGGAAGCCGCGACGATCAGCTCGGGCGCGTCGGCGGCGTCCGACGAGCGCGCCGCGCCGGCGGGCGCCGCCTTGAATTTCGAGACGGTCAGGGCCGAGAGGTACAGCTTCCCCCTCTGGCCGGGCTCGAAGATGAAGCGCACGCCGGTGACCTTGGCGGTCTTTGAGAGACCGAACGCCTTGAGCGGAATCTCCGCCGTGTAGAGCGTGGAGTGCAGCTCCTCGAAGCCCTTCGGGCCGACCGGACGACGGAGCTTGACCCGATCCGCGACGCTGAGCGCCTTGGACAGCGTCCCGCCCTCGGTCACGAGCGCCACCGCGAAGTCCAGCTGGCTCCCCGCCGAGTCGCGCGCGCAGATGCCGTCGAAGCAGGTCAGCGAGACGCGGAACGCGAAGGTCTTGAACGCCGACAGGTCGAGCCCGTCGGCCGACAGGTTGGTCTGGAAATAGCGATCGCCCGAAACGCCCTGGGTGAGGTCGACGAAGGCCGCGCGCACCGACGGATCATGCTCGAAGCTCGCCGGCCCGTGGACCGCGGAAACGCCCACGGTCTCGGTCGGAAGGCGGGAGTCGCTCACGCCGGTCCGCCTGTTGAAGCTCTCGAGAACCCGGGTCTGGCTGTCGATCGGGCCGGGCAGATAGCCGCGGTCATAGGCCGTGATCGACTTTAGGCTTTTGGGCAGCGTCACGTTCGGATCGAACAGCGCCGCGCGGTCGGCGTCCGCGTCGGGGCCGACCGTCGCGCGAAAGAACGGGACCAGCGTGCCGAGCGCGGTCGCCTCCTGCCGCGCCGAACGGCCGACGGCTTCAAACAGCCGCTTGGAGCCATGGCAGCCGCGCGAATCCGTGGTCAGCCATTCGGTGTTGTAGGCGTTGTGGTTGGCGCCCCAGACCGCGATCGTGCCGTGGATGGCGTTCTTCCGGTCGTCGTCCGCCTTGCGGGTGACGGCGCGGTCGAACACCTTCATGCCCTGAAGGTTGTAGACGTCGCCGTCGCAGGCCGGCAGCAGGATCATGCTGTTGACGCCCTTGGCGTCGAGCACGCGGTCGGTCTGCCCGTCCACCGGGCCGATCTCGAAGATCGACCGGATCTTCAGGTCGCCGATGAGCGCGGGGAACGGGCTGCCCTCGTCGCCGAACTGGACGAGCGCCGCGCGCACGCCTTCGCCGCCGCGGCTGTGGCCCATCAGGCCGACCTGCCGGAAGTCGAGCGCGCCGCGCGGGTCGAAGCCGAGCGACTTCGGAGGCGAGAGGTCGCCGGTTCCGCGGCTCCAGGCCGACAGCAGCGCGAGATGGCGCAGGACCAGCCTGCCTCGCATGAGGTTGAGGCCGAAGTCGCCCGGCGCCGGGTCGCCTGCCGTCACGCCGCGATTGGCGTTGATCGAGACCACGACATAGCCCCAGGAGGCGAGCTCCTCGGCGAGATAGCCGTAGCCGAGATGGTTCGGGGTGACGACGTAGCCCTTCGGGCATTCGCCGGTGTCGGTGTAGTCGCTCCGGTCGTCGACGCGCACGCCGAGGTCCTTGTCGAACCGTCCGCAGGTCGAGTGGTTGCCGTGGAGGAAGACCACGAGCGGCGCCGGCTTCGCGCCGAGCCGCGCCGGCCGGTAGACCTCGGCCCAGAGATCGACCTTGCGGTCGTTCGTCACCAGCGGCTCGTCGCGGGCGAGGAACTTGTAGCTGCCGGTCGCGACCTCGTTGGGTCCCGTGGCCGCCTGCGCGCAGGTGGCGGCCACAAGCGAGATCGCCGCCGCGAGAAGCGTCGACGGGTGGAAGCTCAATCCAAACGCCATGTCTCGAAATCCCCGCGGATTTCCGAGCCGACCTCCCCCTGCGAGAGCCGGCGCGCGAAACCCGGCGCGCAGGCTACGATGAAACCACTGCCTCGTCCTTAACGACCAGCAGACGCGCCTTAAGCAGCCTTTCGCGGCGCTTCGGCGATCTTCACGAGGTCGCGGAGCAGCTTGGCCGAGCCCTTCAGGCGCGCGTTCACGCTCGCCCATTCGCGCTTGAACACGACCTTCATGTCCGGCCGCACCTTCGCGTTCGGCCCCTCCTCGCGCGCGATGTGCATCACGAGGCCGTCCGGATTGGCGAAGGAGTTCTCGCGGAAGCTCAGCACCACGCCCTTCGGGCCGGCGTCGATCTTCTCGACGTTGGCGCGGCGGCACAGCGCCTTGATGGCCGCGATCTCGAGCAGCTGCTTGACCTCCGAAGGCGCGGGGCCGAAGCGATCGGTGAGCTCGGCCGCGAAGGCCTCCAGCGTCTCGTCGTCGTCGATGTCGGCGAGGCGGCGGTAAAGCGAGAGGCGCACCGCGAGGTCGCCGACATACTCCTCCGGGATCATCACCGGCGAGCCGAGCGTGATCTGCGGCGACCAGCGGTCGTCGAACACCTGTTCGCCGCCCTCCTTCAGCGCCTCGACGGCGTCGGCGAGCATCTGCTGGTAGAGCTCGTAGCCCACTTCCCGGATGTGGCCCGACTGCTCCTCGCCCAGCAGGTTGCCCGCGCCGCGGATGTCGAGGTCGTGGCTCGCCAGCTGGAAGCCGGCCCCGAGCCCTTCGAGCGACTGCAGCACCTTGAGGCGGCGCTCGGCGTTGACCGTCATGGTCTTGTTGGCCGGGACCGTGAAGAGCGCATAGGCGCGCGTCTTGGCGCGACCGACGCGGCCGCGCAGCTGGTAGAGCGCGGCCAGGCCGAACATGTCCGCGCGCCAGACCACCAGCGTGTTGGCGTTGGGGATGTCGAGGCCGGACTCCACGATCGCGGTCGAGAGCAGCACGTCGAACTGGCCCTCGTAGAAGTCGGTCATGACCTTCTCGAGCTCGGTCGCGGGCATCTGGCCATGCGCGACCCCGACCTTCACCTCCGGGACCTCGGAGGCGAGGAAGGTTCGGGCGTCCGCGATGTCCTCGATGCGCGGGCAGACGAAGAACGACTGGCCGGAGCGGTAGCGCTCACGCAGCAGCGCCTCGCGCACGATCAGCGGATCGAACGGCGCGACGAAGCTGCGGACCGCGAGGCGGTCGACCGGGGGCGTCGCGATCATCGACAGCTCGCGCACGCCCGTCATGGCGAGCTGCAGCGTGCGCGGGATCGGGGTCGCGCTGAGCGTCAGCACATGGACCTCGGAGCGCAGGGTCTTCATCCGCTCCTTGTGCGCCACGCCGAAATGCTGCTCCTCGTCGACGATGACGAGGCCGAGATCCTTGAACTCGATGGTCTTGCCCAAAAGCGCGTGCGTGCCGACCACGATGTCGATGTCGCCGGAGGCGAGCCCCTTCTTGGTCTCGTTCAGCTCCTTCTGCGTGACGAAGCGCGAGGCGTGCGCGACCTTCAGCGGCAAGCCGCGGAAGCGCTCGGCGAAGGTGCGGAAATGCTGGCGCGACAGCAGCGTCGTCGGCACCACCACGGCGACCTGCCGGCCGGTCATCGCCACCACGAAGGCCGCGCGCAGCGCCACCTCGGTCTTGCCGAAGCCGACGTCGCCGCAGACGAGGCGATCCATCGGGCGCCCGGCCGCCAGATCGTCGAACACGGCGTCGATCGCGGCCTGCTGGTCCTCGGTCTCGTCATAGGGGAAGCGCGCCGCGAACTCGTCGTAAAGGCCTTCCGGCGGCGTGGCACGCGGCGCCTCCTTGGTCATGCGCGCGGCCGCGATCTTGATGAGCTCGCCCGCCATCTCGCGGATGCGGTTCTTGAGCTTGGCCTTGCGGCCCTGCCAGCCGACGCCGCCGAGCTTGTCGAGCTGGGCCTCGGTGTCCTCCGAGCCGTAGCGCGACAAGAGCTCGATGTTCTCCACGGGGAGAAACAGCTTGTCGGAATTGGCGTAATGCAGCTCGACGCAGTCATGCGGCGCGCCTGCGGCTTCGATGGTCTTCAGGCCCACGAAGCGCCCGATGCCGTGGTCGACATGGACCACGAGGTCGCCCGGCGCGAGGCCCGCGGCCTCGGTCAGATAGTCCTGCGCGCGCTTCTTCTTTTTCGGCCCGCGCGCGAGGCGGTCGCCGAGAACGTCCTGCTCGGCCACCACCGCGACGTCGTCGGTCTCGAACCCCTGCTCGATCCCGAGAACGCCGAGGGCGACCGCGTCCGGCGGCAGCGCCATCGCGTCGCGCCAGCTGCCGACGGGCCGGGTGGCGGCGAGGCCGTGATCGCCGAGCACCGTGCCGAGGCGCTCGCGCGCGCCGTCGGTCCAGGCGGCGACGACGACGCGCTTCCTGTCGTCTTTCAGCGCCTTGATATGCGCCACCACCGCGTCGAACACGTTGGCGCTCTCGTCGGCGCGCTCCGCCGCGAAGCTGCGGCCCCCACGGGCGCCGGCGTCGAACACGCGCCCGAAGCGGTCCTCGGGCAGCGAGAACGGCGTCAGCCGGATCGGCGCGGTTTCGTCGAGCCGCTCCTTCCATTCCTTCGGCGCAAGATAAAGAGCGTCCGCGGGAAGCGGCTTGTAGGTCGCGCCGGACTTGTCGTGCTTCAACGCCTCGGCGCGGGCCTCGTGATAATCGGCGATCTGGGCGAGGCGTTCGCCGGCCGCGTCGTCGAGCAGCGGATCGAGAACCACGCGCGCCTGCGGCAGGTGATCGAAGATGGTCGCGAGCCGCTCGTGGAACAGCGGCATCCAATGCTCCATGCCCGGATAGCGCCTGCCCTCGCTCACCGCCGCATAAAGCTGATCGTCGCGCCCCGCCACGCCGAAGGTCGCCGTATAGGCCTGCCGGAACCGGCGGATGGTCTCCGAGGTCAGTTGCACCTCGGACATCGGCACGAGATCGAGCGCGCGCAGCTGCCCGGTGGAGCGCTGGGTCTCCGGATCGAAGGGGCGGATGGATTCGAGCGTGTCGCCGAAGAAGTCGAGCCGGATCGGCTCGGCGTGGCCGGCCGGAAAAAGGTCCACGATGCCGCCCCGGATGGCGTATTCGCCGTAGTCGCGGACTGTGGAGGCGCGCATGAAACCGTTGGTCTCGAGCCAGTCGGCGAGCGTCTTCAGGTCGACGACGTTGCCGGGCGCGGCCGAGAAGCTCTGCCGCGCGACCGCGTCGGGCGCCGCGACGCGCTGCACGGCTGCGCCGACCGTCGTCAGCACCACGCGCGGCTTCTCGCCGCCGCGCGAGCCGGCGAGGCGCGCGAGCGTCGTGGTGCGGGCGGCGACGATCGCGGCGTTGGGCGAGACGCGATCGTAGGGCTGGCAGTCCCAGTTCGGAAAGGTCAGCCGCTCGACGTCCGGGGCCATGAAGGCGAGCGCCCGCTCGAGCGCCGCCATCCGCGAGGCGTCGCGCGAGACATGCAGCACGCCCTGCGCGTCGTGGGCCTTGGCCGAGAGCGCGCGGGCGAGGTCCGCCACCACGAGGGCGTCGAAGCCGTCGGGAACGTTTCCGACGGTGGCGGGCCGAAGTTCGAGAAGGGCTGGGAGCTTCAGGGTCATCTGGTCGTCAATGTCATGCGCCGAAAGCGCGTACGCCTTGTCCCAGCCTTGAGCCGGGACCCATAAACGTTGCCGCGTCCGAAGAAAACGGCGCGATCGGACTTGGCTTCAGCCGCATCGGTTCTGGGTCCCGGCTCACGGCCGGGACAAGAGCGGCGGCGCTACCCGATGTGTTCCGTCGTCGGGAACGCCTCGTGAAAGGCCTTGAGACGCCGGAACACTTCCGTGTCGTAACTCTCCGGAAGTGCTTCCTTATTTGCGATCCAGGCGAACAGGTCGCGGTCCTGGACCTCGATCAGAGCCTCGAACTGCGAAAACTCTTCCGGAGTGAAGCGATCGATCTCGGCGTCGGCGAACCGGCCCATCAGAAGGTCCATTTCGCGCGTGCCGCGCCGCCAAGAACGGTAGAGGGCGCGGCGACGGTCGGCGTCGAGGCCTTCGCCGGTACGTGTGGTGCCTGTCATCTTGAGCGCCGATATGGGGATCGGACCCGCCTCCTAGCAACCGGAGGCGGGCCTGTCAGCCCTACTGTCCGCCGGGAGCCGCAAACTTCACCACGTCGGCATGGCCGCGCAGGCGCTTGAGCGAGGGCTCGAGCTCGTCCGGCGTCGTGGCGCCGGCGACGCGGATCACGAACACGCCGCCGGGCTTCGGTCCGCCGACGATCTCCGCGCCGGCCTCCCGCAGCGCCGCCTCGACGGCGGCCGCGGTCGCGGACGGCTGGAACGAGACCAGCGCCGTCGGGCCCGCGGCGGCTTGCGAGGCCGAGCCGTCGGAGGCGGTCTGATAGGTCGAGCCGCTCTCCTCCACCCCTCCGAGAAACGATCCGCCGATGATGCCGGCCTGCGCGAAGATCACGAGCGCCGCCGCGGCCGCGCCCCAGGCGAGCGTCTGCGGCGAGAGCGCGGCGATCCGCGCCGAAAACCAGCGCATCGCGCCGGCGGCCTTCGGGGCGCGCGACGCCTGATGGGCGTCGATCGACGCGAACAGTTTTTCGCGCGCGGCGTTGGAGGGGACAGGCAGCGCCTCGTTGAGCGCGATGGTCTCGTCGCGCTCCTCCAGCGCGAACTCCAGCCGCCGCCCGAGCTCAGGCTCGTCGGCGATCAGGCGTTCGAGCGCCGCCATGTCGGCCGCGTCGAGACGGTCGATCGCGGCCCAGGGAGCGAGCAGGTCGACCTCATGGGCGGGTCCGCGGCCGGTCTTGTCGGCGCCGGTTCTCTCCGCGCTCATGGCCAGCCCCTTTCGAGGCCGGCGGCGGCCATCAGTTCGGCGAGGCGCTTGCGGGCGTAGAACATGCGGGTCTTCACGGTCGCGGCGGGCACGCCGAGGATCTGGCTCGCCTCCTCGACGCTTCGCTCGTGATAATAGACGAGGTCGACCACTTCGCGATGCTCGGCCGAAAGCTGGCCGAGGCAGCGCCGCAGCGCTTCGGCCTTGCTGGCCTTCTGCGCCACGACCTCGGGCGTGTCGGCCTCGTCCTCGACCGCCTCGGCGATCTCGGATTCGAGCTCGCGCTCGCCCGGCCTCCTCATGGACGACAGCGCCTTGAACCGCGCGATCGAGAGGATCCAGGTCGAGACGCTCGACCTCCCCTCGAAGCGCGAGGCCTGCCGCCAGACGTCGAAAAACGCGTCGCTCATCAGATCCTCCGCCCGTGACTGGTCGCGGACGAGCCGGATGAGGAAGCGCAGCACGCGCGTGGAATGGCGCCCGTACAGCGTCCGCATCGCGGCCCTGTCGCCGCCCGCGATGCGCTGGATGAGGACGTCGTCCGAGACCTCCGTCACGGCGCGCGCCGCGGTTCGGAAGTGTGTCGCGCGGAGAGCGCGAAAGGTTCGACGCGACGCGGATTTTCCATGCGCGTCGAGGTCACGGACGCTCCGCAAGCTCGGCTGCGGCCGCCGTCTGGCCGGAGGCCGCCGGCGCTTCGGCGACGGCGTCCGCGCCAGGCTCGCCAAGCGCGTCGAGCGCGCCCCGCGCGTCCGCAAGGCCTGCGCCGAACTCGGCGTCAGGCCCCGGCGCGCCGAGATCGCGCGCCGACCCCACGAGCGCGGCCCGGGCCTGCCAGGCGGCAAGGCCGGGCTTGGCCTCGACCATGAGGGCGACGAGGCCGGCGACTTCCGCGGACGCCATCGAGGTTCCGCTGAGATAGCCGTAGCCGCCGCCGGGCGCCGCGACCAGCACGTCGACGCCCGGCGCCGCCACGCTGAGATGCGGTCCGCGGTTGGCGACCGGAAGCAGGTCGTTGCGGGCGTCGACCGCCGTGACCGCGATCACGTTCGGATCGGCCGCGGGATAAAGCGGCGGCGACGACGGGCCGGCGTTGCCGGCGGCCGCGACATAGATCGCCCCCTTGGCAGCGCCGGCCGCGATGAATTCGGAGATCTTGGCGTCCCTTGGTCCCGCGAAGCTCATGTTCACCACCTTGACGCCCCGGCCGGCGGCCCAGTCGAGCCCGCGCAGGATGTGCATGGTCGTGCCCTGGGCGCCGGACTTCGCCGCCTGCTCGGGCGCGAAGGCGCGGACCGCATAGATGCCGGCGCGCGGCGCCGGGCTCATGAGCGCGCCCCGGCCCGCCGCGAGCGCCGCGACCGCCGTGCCGTGGGAATGGGGCCGCGCCTGGCCGCCGATCGGATCGAAGGTCTCGACCACCGCGCCTCTCAGCGCCGGATGGTTCGGATCGATCGCGGAGTCGATCACCGCGATGCCGACGCCTTCGCCGGTCGCCTCGCGATGGGCGTCCTCGAGCCGCATCATGGCGACCGAGTATTGGGTGGAGATCAGAGCCGAATTCGCCTGCTGGCTGAGCTGGTAGATGTGGTTGGGCTGCGCGCTCGCGACGGCCGGCTCGCGCTCGAGACCTGAGATCGCCGCGTCGACCGGGCGGCCATTGCGGATGCGATATCTGACGACGGTGGTTCCCGTCAGCGCGAACCGCTCGATCGACAGCCGCTCCAGCCCCTGGCGCCGGCCGATCGCGACGATCTCCGGATCGGGCGTGCCGACGCGGATCTCGCACAGCACCTCGTCCGGCGCCCTCGTCGCGCCGTTGGCCGCAAGCGCCGCGGCGGACCCGGCCGGAACGAGCGGAGCCGCGCCCGAGGGAGGAGCCGGCGGGCGGTTGCGGTCGGCGGACCTCGGGGCGCGGTCCTTCGGCGGCGTCTGGCGCGCGACCTTGGGCTCGGGCTTTTTGGGCTCCACCTTCCGCTTCGGCGACGGCCCGAGATCCTCGGGCGTCGCGCGCACGACCTTCGGCCGTTCGGGCCTTGGCTTCTCCGTCTTCGGGCGCTCAGGCCGCCTGCGGGGACGCTCTACCTCTTCCTCGACGATCTCCTCGCGCTCGGCCGCTTTGGCGCGCGCATGTTCGATGAGGAGCCCGGCCCCGATGCCGATGATCGCGCCCGCGATCCCTGCGCCGACCCCGCCTCCTCCGCCGCCGCGATGCTTTCCGGGCCGCGCCACGCGGTCGTAGCCCTTGTCGCCGCGCGACTGGGCGAGCGCGGGAAGCGGCGCCACGGCGAGCGCGATCGCGAGCGCGGAAACCAAGGACGCCGCGGCTGCGCGGCTGGAGCGCGACGGACGGCGGGCGCTGCCGGACGATGTCATGAGCCTATCCCCACGGCGGCGCTTACCACCGCTGATCATCAGATCAATTTCAACAAGCGACCCTGCGGCGATCTTGGCCACAGCGCCCGCGGGGCGTCAACGCAAGCTTTGGCCGTCGTTCGACTTGGCGGTTGCTCGCGCTGGCGTCCCAACCTCCTTGGTCGCATCGCGACGCCGAAAGGTTCGAGCCGCCCAAGCGCTTAGACGAATGGACGGATACGCAGTCACGGCCTCGAAAAATTCTTGCGACGCGGCGTGAACCTCCGGCCCGGCCCCTCCGACCAAACCGTCGCAAGGGCCGCGATGGCGCGGCCCCCTGAACAGCCGAAGGGGACGAACGACGATCGGAGCCGCGGGAGAGACGAGACGCCGAAGCCCCAAAAGGCCGGCCTCGCCCGCACCCCTTCACCGTCCGGCGCCCGCCATGGAGGACATCATGAAGCCGATCATCCGTTCGTCGTTCGCAGGCGCCGCCCTCGCGCTCGGCCTTTCCGCCGCGCCTTTCGCCCTGACGGGCGCGGTCCTCATCGCCCCCGCGGTCGCCGAGGCCAGGAGCGCCCCGACCATCACGGAGATGAAGCAGACGCTCGCCGACTACGGCCAGTTCATCGCCCACGACAAGCACGGCGAGGTCTGGAAGCCGACCGTCACGCCGAAGGGCTGGCATCCCTATCCAGCCTGCGACTGGGTCTACACCAAGCAGTTCGGCTGGTACTTCTCCGACAAGACCGTGTGGGGCGCGATCGTCCACCACTACGGCCGCTGGTTCCACGACGAAACGGAAGGCTGGCTGTGGCAGCCGGGCGCCGAGTTCAGCCCCGGCTGGGTGGTGTGGCGCACGAGCGACGAGTGGGTCGGCTGGGCCCCCACCCCGCCGGACGCCGAGCTGACGCCCGCCAAAATGGAGGCGTTCGACGACGACAAGCTCTGGACTTTCATGGACGCCAAGAAGTTCGGCTCGACCTGCGAACCCGGCGCGACCGTCGTGAACTACGGCGACGTCTGGAAGTCCACGACCTACGTCACCGACATCCGCTTCGTCGACGGCGTCTCGGTATTCGTGCTGCCGAGCTGGATCGTCGGCCCGTCTGTCAACATCGACATCGACGTGTTCGCGCCGTGGTCGCCGACCTTCATCGGCTCCTGGGTGTGGAACTGGACGAGCGTCTTCAACGACGTCGACATCGACGTGACCATCAACCAGTGCAAGCCGAAGGATCCCAAGAACCCTAACGACCCGAAAAACCCGAACGGCGACCAGCCGAAGGACGTCGACCAGCCCGGCCCGGACAATCCGAAGCCGTTCCGACCGAGCCTCAAGGACAACGGTCCGCCCCCGGCGCCTGGCCTCAGCCGCCGTCCGCGCATGCAGGACATCGACGTCCCGCAGCGTGGGCCGCGCCGGCCCGACCGTCAGGTCCGAACCTTCGAGCCTCAGCCCGACGACGTCGTGATCCGCGGCCGCCGTCCCGGCCGACAGGGCACGGACGGACCCGGCCTGAACGACCGCGACGTCGAGCAGGCCGAGCCCGGCCGCGGCCGCAAGCCGAACCGCGAGGTCGGCGAGCGTCGCCCGCCCGCCAAGGTCTTCCCGGACAGCCGCTTCCCGCAGCGCGATTTCGGCGGACGCCAGCCCGAGCGGCTGGTCGGGCGGGACCGGACGCCGAACCTCGAGCGGATGGTCATGCCCCGTCGTTCGGGCGGAGACGGCCAGGGGCTTCGCGGACGGGCTTTCGGCCAGTCAGATATGGGCCAGCAGCAGGGCGGCGGGCGCTCCTTCCGCGGAGAGCGGTTCTAAGCCGACCGGACTCCAGTCGAGTTTTCAACAGACTGACGGCGGGCCGCATTAAGCGGCTCGCCTGATTTTTTTGCACGCCTACGCGGTTCCACCTATGGCGAGACCGTCATAATTCGTTAACCTTGGCGGCGTGGGGTGGGGTTCTGCGGATATGAGCGGACACATGTCGACGTGGTCGTCATTGAGCGCAGTCGCGGCGGCGACGGATCGCACGCGAAGCGTGCTGGCCTACGGCGCGCTCGCCCTTGGGGTCGCAGGGACCGCCTCGATCGTGCCGCTCGTGATCTGGGCGCTCGCGCTTCGCGGGTTCCATTGACGGTCGGGCCGCACGCCCTCTTTTTCCAGTCCGCCGCGCCCTGCGGCGCTTTTTTCACCACCCCTCGACGTGCCTTTAGGCGCCGCACAGAAAATCGGCGGCCTCGCTTGACGTCGCGGTCCGTTTGGTGCGGCATTGCGTCCAAGACGACGGGACGCTGCGGCAGTCCGCGGCGGGGGGCCCTCGTCCCGACCGATCGCAAAGGACTGAGAAGCATATGAAAAAAATCCTCGCCGCATCCGTTGCTGTGTTCGCCCTCGGCTCCGTCGCCCCCGCTTCCGCGGATGTCCTTGCGGACATCAAATCGCGCGGCACGCTGATCGTCGGCGTCAAGGCCGACTACAAGCCGTTCGGCTTCCGCGATCCTTCGGGCCAGATCGTCGGCATCGAGCCCGACCTCGCCGCCGACCTCGCCAAGCGCCTCGGCGTGAAGCTCGAGCTCGTGCCGGTCGTGGCGTCGAACCGCATCGAGTTCGTCAACCAGGGCAAGATCGACCTCGTCATGGCGACGATGTCGGACAAGCCGGAGCGCCGGAAGTCGGTGCTCGCCATCGACCCGCAGTACTATTCCGACGCGGTCAACGTGCTGATGACCCAGAAGGCCAAGTACACCAAGTGGGAAGACCTGAAGGGCAAGACGCTCTGCGCGACCTCGGGCTCGTTCTACAACAAGGAAGTCGAGTCGAAGTACGGCGTCACCATCAAGGCGTTCGACGGCTCGGAGAAGCCGCTGTTCGCGCTGAAGCAGGGCGAGTGCATCGGCTACCTCTACGACCAGACCTTCGTGCAGGGCAAACTGCTCGATGACGAGTGGAAGTCCGGCTACTACAAGCCGCTCCCCGGCATCCTCGAGACGCCCTGGATCATGGGCGCCAAGACCGGCGAAGAGGCGTTCGGCAAGTTCCTCTCCGACACGACCAAGGACTGGTTCAAGCAGGGCACGGTCATCGAGCTCGAGAAGAAGTGGGGCATCGAGTCGACCGACTACTCCAAGCGCATGCACGAGCAGGCCAAGGGCAGCTGAGTTCGGCGAGCGGGCCGGCCGGAGCGATCCGGCCGGCCCCGCCTCTTTCGGCGCCGCCGCAGGCGCCGTTCCTATCCACAAGATTGGGCGCAATCGAACGGGGGCCGGGCAGGCAGATGAGTTCGTATCAATCGTCAGGACAGGCGGCCCGCGGCCGCGGGGGGCGCGCGCATGGCGTGTGACGTCGCTTCCGTCGACGCCATCCAGTCGGTCGGCTGCTGGATCCTCGACAACACTGGCGTCAACCTCACCATCCTGCACGACGAGTTCGACCGGAACCGGTTCATCTCCGGCATCGGCATGACGATCTATCTCAGCGTCGTCAGCCTGTTCTTCAGCCTCATCATCGGCGTCGTGGGCGCCTGGGCGCAGGGCTCGGACTTCCGGGTGGTCCGCTGGCTGATCAACGGCTTCATCGTGTTGTTCCGCAACACGCCGCCGCTGGTGCAGATCTTCTTCTTCTACTTCGGCATCTCGAACCTGCTGCCCTACATCGAGGACGCCGACGGCATGCGCGCGCCGCTGCTGACGAACGTGCAGTGGGCGATCTTCTCGCTGTCGCTGTTCGCCGGCGCGTTCAACATCGAGATCTTCCGATCCGGCATCGAGGCCGTGCCGAACTCCACCAAGGAGGCGGCCGCCGCGCTCGGCTACACGCGGCTCGGCACCTACATCCACATCGTGCTGCCGCTTGCGATCCGGGTCTGTCTGCCGGCGCTCAACAACAACCTCGTGAACCTGCTCAAGACCACCTCGCTCGCCTATGCGATCGCGGTGCCGGAGCTGCTCTACGCCTCGAAGAACATCTGGACCGACGCGCAGAACGTGCCGACCATGATGGTGGTGCTGCTGCTCACCTATGTGGCGCTCGTCGGCGTGCTGGTGTGGGCGATGAACGCCTGGGAGCGCTCGATGGCGGTTCCCGGCTACGGCCAGGGAGGCGGCCGATGAGCAGCCCGATGTTCGCTCGCGACGTCCCCTTCTCGGCCGCGCCCGCCTATGACCGGCCGGCGTCCGAAAAGCCCATGGCGGTCCTGCTCGAGCCGAAGCCCCGCGCTCCGCTCGAGTTCCCGAAGCTTCCGGCGCTGCCGAGGCTTCCGAAGCTCTCGACGACGCACTGCCTGATGATCGCCTTCGCGATCCTGATGGTGGCGCAGGTCGCGAACGGCCAGGCGCCGGCCGGCGACGCGCCCGCCGCGCCCGTCTCGGAGGCCACCACCACGGCCCCCGCGACGCCGCTGACGGTCGTGCTCAAATGGGCCCCGCTGCTGCTCAAGGGCTTCATCTTCAACATCGTCATCTCGGTCGCTTCGATGGCGCTCGGGACTATCACCGGCCTCCTGCTCGGCCTCGGCCAGATCAGCCAGAGAAAGTGGGTCGCGAAGCTCAGCTGGTTCTTCACGCAGTTCTTCCGCAACTCGCCCTGGCTGGTGCTGCTGTTCTTCGCGATGTTCATGATCCCGTTCCAGATCACGATCGGAAGCGTCACCATCCCGCTGCCCGACTGGTTCAAGGCGATCATCGGCTTCTCGCTGCCGGTCATGGCGAATGTCTCCGAGCTCCTGCGCGGCGCCATCCGTTCGCTGCCGAGCGGCCAGTGGGAGGCGGCGGAGAGCCTCGCCTTCACCCGCACCCAGACGATCTGGAAGATCATCCTGCCGCAGTGCGTGAAGCGCATGCTGCCGCCGTGGATGAACCTCTACTCGCTCATCACCATGGCGACGGTGCTGGCCTCGATCGTCGGCGTCGGCGAGATGCTGACGCTCACCGCCCAGGTCCACGCGGCCGAAGGCGGCCGGCCGGAGCTGTTCGCGCCCCTCTACGGCTTCGCGGGCCTCTGCTTCTTCGCCTATTGCTGGCCGATCTCGAAACTCACGCAGCGGCTTGAGCGCCGCTTCAACGTCAAGACGTAAGGAGTCCCGCTCATGGCCGCGCCGCAAGCCACCTCCGCCCCCGCCTGGACCCCCGACCAGCCCATCATCCGGGTCAAGGACGTGCACAAATCCTTCGGCTCCTTCCAGGTGCTGAAGGGCATGTCCATGGACGTGAAGAAGGGCGAGGCGATCTGCATCATCGGGCCCTCGGGCTCGGGCAAATCGACCCTCATCCGCTGCATGAACGCGCTCGTCGACATCACGGAGGGCTCGATCACCGTCGAGAACCAGGAGGTCAACGACCCCAACCTCGACAAGCTGAAGCTGCGCCGCAAGGTCGGCATGGTGTTCCAGCAATACAACCTGTTCCCGCACAAGACCGCGCTGCAGAACGTCATGATGGCCCCCATCAACGTGCTGAAGCAGGACAAGAAGGAAGTCGAGGAGCGCGCCCACGCTCTGCTCAAGAAGGTCCGCCTGACGGGCAAGGAGAACAACTATCCGGGCGAGCTCTCCGGCGGCCAGCAGCAGCGCGTCGCCATCGCCCGCTCGCTCGCGATGCGGCCCGACATCATGCTGTTCGACGAGGTGACCGCCGCGCTCGACCCGGAGACGGTGAAGGAGGTGCTCGTCACCATCCGCGAGCTCGCGGAAGAGGGCATGACCTGCCTTCTGGTGACCCACGAGATGAAGTTCGCGCGCGACGTCGCCGACCACATCTACTTCACCGACAAGGGGGTGATCGTCGAGCACGCCCCGCCGGAGGAGTTCTTCGACAACCCGAAGGACGAGCGCACACGGACGTTCCTCGGGCAGATTCTGTAATCGAAACGCGCGCGCCTTCTGAAACTAAGGCGCGACGCCTGCCGATCTCCTCTCCCCTTGTGGGAGAGGCTTGAGGGCGAGGGGTGAACCTCCGCGGCGTCGCATCGCGCGCCGCCGCCCCCTTCATCCGACCAGCGTTTCGTGCTGGCCGCCGTCTCCCGCAAGGGGAGAGGGGAGAACTCGACGCCGCAGCCGCCACAGCGTTAAGTGGTCGCGCGATGACCGACCTCGCCGCCGCCTCCCCCTCCGCCGGAACGCCCGCTCCGATCGCGCTCGTCGCGCTGACCGGCCGGCTCGTCTGGTCTTACGGGCCGCAGCTCGCCGTCGTCGCGACGCTTGGGCTCATCGCCCGCGAACTGCTGATCGAGGCGTCGGTCGCGCTCGGTTTCCTCAACCGGCTCGCGGGGCTGACCGCCCTCACCCTTGTGGTGCTGGCGCATCTCGTGATGGTGGTGGCGCTCTACGAGACGGCGCGCCCCGGCCTGCCCTCGCTCGAAGCCGCCCGGACGAGCGGCGCGGAGCCCCTCCCCGATGCGCAGCCGCGACGGCGGCGCGGCGAGACCGCCCGGCGCTACGCCTCCGCGGTGACGCTCACCCTTGCGCCGTTCTTCGCCATCTACGCCGCCTGGGGGTTCCTGGCCGACGCCGTCCGCGACTACTCCAAGCACGCGCTGGCGCTGACGCCCTTCGGCGAGAGCGGAAACATTCTGGACGTCTCCGGCGGCGCGTGGCTTGCGGCCTCGGTCGCGCTCGCCTGGGCCATAAGGCGTTTCGCCAAGCACATGCGGGCGAAGACAGGCACGGCCGCCTGGGACTGGCTGATCGTCACCTGCGAGGCGCTCTGGGCCTTCATCGGCCTGTTCGTCATCTCGAACTGGAAGAACGAGATCCTCGCCGCGCTCGCGATCGTCCCCGAGACGATCGGAGCCCTCATCGGCGTGGCGAAGGCCGCCGGCGTCCCGCCGCCGATCGAGCAGACGCCGCCTGCGCTCGGCGACGCGCTCGCCGGCGTGTTCTTCTATGCGCTCTATCCGCTCGTCCAGCTCACCATCGCGGCGCTGATCTATGGCTACGACGTCCATGGCGTGGACGAGCCGGCGGCAGGCCGCGGCGCGCAGGCGCTGGCGCGCTGGCGGTCGTCGCCCAAGGCCGCACGCGATTTCGTGGGTCATTTCGTCGACGGGCTGCTGAAGCGCTACCGCGCCATCGCGAACGGCGTGCGGCTCACGCTCACGAGCGGCGTCGCGCTGATCGCGACCGCCGTCGTGCTGTTCCGCCTCATCGACTGGCTCTCCGCCTGGGCATGGAGCGGCGCGGCGCTCGTCATCGGCCCGCACGAGCTTCGTGAATGGCAAGCGCTGTCGAACGGGATTTCGCTGCTGTTCGGGACGCCCTCGGCGCCTGGCGACGGGGTTCTGGTCACCCCGCTAAAGATCTGCCTGCTGGCCGCGACGATCGAGATCGCCTTCTCGCGCGGCGCGAGGTTTCGGAAGCGGGGGTGAGCGCGCCGCCCGTCTTCCTTCCCTCCTTGCAGGAGAAGGCGGCCTCGGCCAAGCCGAGGACGGATGGGGGGTGCGGGCGGCGCCCTTCACGGACAAGGCGGCGGTTCAGCCCTCACCCTACCCTCTCCGCACGGGGAGAGGGACGCCCCTCATCGCCGCTCCGCCGCGCCTTCGAAGCGCAACGCCTCGGGCCGCGCGGAGCCGACAGAGAAGGACGGCTTGAGGCTCGCAAGCGCATCGCGCGGGACCAGAAACGCCTCTTGCACCAAGAGCCTCGTTCCCGCGGGCTTCGGCGCGAGCGCGGCGCCGGAACAGCCCTTGGTCTCCTGCGCGTCCGGAACGATCGCCTTCTCGACGTCGCGCGTCAGCGTCAGGAACAGCGGCTTCCAGCGCCGCCCCCTGTCGTCCAACACCGTCAGCGCGCAGGCGAGCCATTCGAGCTCGCCGACGTCGCGCTCGGCGACCGCCTCCAGCCGCACCAACGCGAGGGCGCGGTCCGGCGGCATCTTGAGCCGGGGGTCGCCGCGCTCGCCGGTCACGATCTTGAACGCGTCCAGCCGGAAGCGCGCGCCGGCGTAGGGCGCGGCGGCGCCCGCCGGCACGGCGACGGGCGAGAGCTCCCCGGCCCACAGGAGATCCTTCACGTCGCGCCAGCTCGCGATCGCGAAGGCGGCCGGCAGCAGCACGGCGAGCGCCAGAAGGCTCCAGAGCCGCGGGCGCCCCCGCGGAGCCTCAACCGTGGAGGTCGCCATCGTCGAGATCCAGTTCGTCCTCGATCCGCATGGCCCCCTCGCCCGTCGCCGCGAACGAGAGCTGCGTGTCGAGCCGAGGGTCCGAAGTCAGCGACAGCTTCAGCCGCGCGCCGGCCGCCTCGTCGGCCGGGATCTCGAACACGATCAGCCCGCGCCGCGAGAGCCCCGGCTGCAGCGGCTTGCCGATGACGAGAGCTTTCGCCTTGTCCACCCGCACATCCGCCGAATAGCTGCGCCCGCTCGGGCCGGCCCAGATCGCGCCCATCACCGTCGCGGTCTCGGTCGTGGCCCAGAGTTCCGCCGGAACCACCACCCAGACGCCCTCGGTGTCCCGCACCACGGATTTCGCGATCATCTTCGCCCGCACGCGTCTGGCGAAGCGCGGCGCGCCTATCCTGGCGCCGAACGCCCTGCCCTCGGCGCGCTCGCCGATCATCGCCGACTGCTCGATCGGTCCGGTGAGCGTCGCATAGCCCGGCGTCGTGAAGCGCATCGCCGCGAGCGCGGCGGCGGCGACCGCCACGACGGCGAGGCTCTTGAGCGCCCCCCGCAGCGTCATGGCCGTCCCCCGGCCCCGAGCGGCAGCGTCGCGGTCGCGACCTCGCGCGCGTTGCTCCAGATCGGCGCGCCGTAGAGGTTGTCGCGCGGCTTGAAGGTGAGGCCCGTCAGCGTCACCGCGAGGTTTTCCGGCGTCGTGGCGCCTGCAGGCCAGACCCACACCGCCGAGACGCGCTCGACGAGCCGCGGCTGGAGAGCCCGCAGCGTCTCCCGGTCGCGCGCGAGATAGAAGGTGGGACGCGGCTCGAGTCCCGCGGGCGCGTTGTTCAGGCGGATCACGTCCGAATAGAGGTTCGAGCTCTCGGCCGTGCGGTTCTCGAGCGACATGTCGACCACGAGCGCCTGCCCGCCGCCGCGAACCGGACGGCCGTCCGGCGTCTCGGACGACAGCCGCGCGCCGATGAGCCGCACGGTCCACCGCCCGGCCTCGACCGGCTGGCCGAGCTCGATCGTCGGAACGTCGGGCTGCTGGCGCTTGTCCCAGATGGCGAGCCCGAGCGAGAGGCCGGCCGCGGCGAGCCCGCCGACGCCCGCCAGCAGCTTCGCCCGAACCCTCTGGGCGCGGCTCGGCTCCGGAGGGGGCGTCACGCCCTCCCCGCCCGGCGCGGACGAGGTCACAGCGTGCGCTTGGCCGCGCGTTCGCGTGCCTGCGCCACGGCTTCCTTGAACTCGGCGTAGTCCAGCGAGGCCGCCACTTTCAGCGGGCCGATGAGGTAGACCGGCGTGCCCTGGAACAGCATGCCGCGCGCCTGCGCGTCGTTGCGCTTCAGCAGCGCGACGATCTCCTTGTCCTTCGCCGCCGCGTCGGTCTTGAGCCGCGCCATGTCGACGCCTGCGGCCGCCACCGCCGCCTCCATCCGGTCGGTGGAGACCGAGCCGCCCTTCAGCGTCATCAGCGCCTTGTGGGCGGCCTCATAGCGGCCCTGATACTTGGCGGCGAGCGCGAGCTTAGCCCCGAAGACCGAGCTTTCGGCGAGGATCGGCCAGTCCTTGTAGACCAGCCGGATCTTGCCGTCGTCCTTCACCAGCTTCTCAAGCGCCGACGCGGACTTTTTGCAGAAACCGCAATTGTAATCGACATAGGCCACGATCGTGACGTCGCCGTCCGCCGATCCGCCGACCGGCGCCGCGGGATCGGCCGTGATCATCTCGCGGGAGACGTCGGAGGGGCCCGCGATCGCCTGCGGCCCCGCAAGCGCGAAGGTCAGCGCCAGCGCCGCCGCGCGTCCGAATCGCCAAGGTCCCATCGCGCGGTTCTCCTTCCGGCTTGCGCGCCCATGATAGCGGGCTCGCCCGGCCGGCGCGACAGCCGCCCGCGCTTACTCGACCTTGAGAACCTGCGAGACGTTGCGCGGCCGCGCGAAGGAGACGTTCTCATGCGTGGCCTGGGCGAGGCCCGCGAGGCCGAACAGCGGCCTGTAGGGCGTCGAGGTCTCGACCATCAGGATCGACTCGCCAATCCCCGCAAGCGGCGTCGAGACCAGCGCGCTGTCGATCAGCGTGCGCTTGGCGTAGGGCGCGGTGGCGTAGGACCAGTTGACCACGAACAGCGGCCCGATCTTGGTTGCGCTCGTCACCCGGAACCCGATGGTGCGCGCGTTCGAGGTCGCGATGCGTTCGGCGAGCGTCTTGACCAGCGCGAGATAGCTGTCGCTGACGCTGTTTTGCCGCGCGATGATGTCGGCCGCCACATAGGTCGCGCGCTTGCTGCGGTAGTCCTCGCGGCCCATGACGAAATAGGTCGCGGCGCCGAGCACCACGACGATCAGGATCGGCACCACGACGCTGAACTCGATCGCGGCCACGCCGTTCTCGTCGGCTGCGAACCGCCGGCCGATCGCGCGCCGCATGCGCCCTATGAGGCTCGCCCGGCTCATGGCTCGTTCATGAATCCGCTGGTCGCGACCACGTCAAAGCCGCCGGAGGCGTTGCGCGGCAGGCCGAGGCCGGTTCCGAGAAACGGCATCAGCGGATCGACGTTGAGGCACGCGCGCGCCAGCACCATCTCGGAGCGCGCGCCGCTGTTGTAGGTGACCGTCGGCTTCGGCGCGGTCCGCGACACGCAGGTCACCCCCGTGCTCGGGAAGCTCGACGCCGCCTTGATCACCGTCATCTCGACGGTGAGCCGGGCCGCGCAGCCGGTCGAAAACAGCAGCATCCCGCCGCAGACCGCGTCCTTGAACTGGTCCTGCACGACAGCCGACACGCCGCCCTGCACGCGCACGGTCCTCACCGCCTTGTCGACCGAGCGGTCGAGCAGCATCGACTGCAGCATCAGCCCGCCGACGTCGAAGGTGCCGAGCACCAGCGCCAGGAACAGCGGCCCGACCATGCCGAATTCGATCGCGGCGACGCCGTCGCGTCCGCGGGCGAAGCGGCGCGCCGTCGGGAGAAGAGCGAAGCGGGCCGCCATGTCAGTTGGTCAGCCGCAGCGGCGAGATGCTGCGGGCGACGTCCTGGAAGATGCGGCTGATGTCGCTCGTCTTGGCCTCGTAGAACTTGTCGGGGCTCGACGCGCAGGCCTTGAGCTTGGAGAGGAAGTTCGGGTCTGACCCGTTCACCTCGAAGCCGATGGTGTAGACCACCACGCCATGGGCCTTGGCGGCGGCGCAGGCCGCGCTCATGTTCGACAGGTTCGTCGAGGCCGAGAGGATCTGCTTGTTGGAGTCCGGGCTCTTCGTGACCGGCTGCTCGTTGACGTATTCGCCGGACTTCGGCCGGAACTGACCGACGACCTCGCCGTCGGTCATGAGCACGATCACCTTCAGCGTCTTGTCCGAATAGGCGGCCGGCCGGTTCGCGAATTGCGCAGGGGCCAGCGAGACGCCCGCGAGCTTGGCCTTGAGCAGGATGGAGCGGAAGCCGGGGTCCAGCAGATGGAGCCCCCACTTCATCGCGATGTGCGTCGCCGTGCCGTCGAACATATGGTACTCGTCGATCTTCGCCTGAAGCGCGGCGGCGTCGTTCGACACGTATGAGATCGAGGTCTCTTCGGTCGGGCAGTTCCACGGGTCGAAGCCCGTGTTGGTGCCCACCACCCAGGTGCTGAACTGCGGAACCTGATCCTGGGTCGGGAAGTCCGGAATGGATTCCGTGTAGGTCGGCTCGAGCACCGAGAAGCACGACGACTTGTCATGCTTGCGCGCGGACGCGCCCGCAAAGGCGTTGTAAGCCGCATGGCCGACGTTCACCTGACCGGCGAACGGGATCAGGTTGATGGACGTGTAGTCCTTGGTCTTGGGCGTCAGAAGCTGGGCGATGAAGTTCTTGGCCGCCGGGCGCATGGCGTTGATGCGGGCGCCGCGCATCGATCCCGAGAGATCGAGCACGAACGAAATCTCGATGTCCTTGAACGCCTCTTCGGCCGCGCCCGCGGCCTTCACCGACATGGTGGGGATGCGCGCGACACCGAGAAAGCTGGTCTTGATGTCGAGCGCGACCGAGCCGGTCACGGCGCGGGAGGAGACCGTCTTGGTCTCGCTGACGGTCAGCCGGTAGTCCTTGAAGCCGGCCGCGTCGAGATAGGAGCGGACCGTCGGCTCGGCGGCGTTTGGCTGCAGCAGCGCGGAGGCCGCGATCAAACCGGAGTCGAGGGCGTCCTGAAGCCTAACCCGCTGACGCTCGTGCATCATGAGGTCGACCCCGCCGCCAGCGATGAGAATCAACGGCAGACTTAGCAACGCCGTCATGACGGACACATTGCCGGATTCGGTCGCGCGGAAGCGGCGGAAACGGAACATTGCGGTGGGCCGAGAAGCGAGGAGACGCCGCAATCAGATATGTCAGACAGTGACTAATATTCACTTACCTCCTTACGGTTGCGCGCGCGCACGCATCCGCTGAAGCCCCGGAAGGCTTTCAACCGAAGATCTGGGAGCCGCTCCAGCCGACGCCGGAACCGCCGATCGTCCGCTCGTCGCCCCTGCGAGGACGACCGCGGCGGGCGTCGCGCAAACGTCGCAATCCGCCTGCGCGGACGCCGGAGCCCGGCAAAATCTGCCGCCCTTTAACGCCTCGTTAACCACGCCGGCGCGACTGTCGGGTCAACGCTTCCTTAACCACCCGAGTCGCCCCGGAAACGCCGCCTGTGTCGCCAGCCGCCCTCCAGATCGTCCCGAAAGTCGCCGAGGCCGAAGCCGAGGCGCCCGCCAAGCGCAAGCCCGTCCGGTTCCGCGGGCGCTCCTTCATGGCGCTCGTGCTCTCGCCCGAGCAGCCGGTCGTCGAATGGCTGGCCGAACTCGACGAACTGACCGCGCGCTCGCCGGGCTTTTTCGGCGGCCGTCCCGTCATTCTGGACGTCTCGGCCCTCAAGCTGTCGCCCCGCACGCTCGCGGCGTTTCTCGGCGACCTCGAACAGCGCGGCGTGAAGCTGATCGGCGTCGAAGGCTGCGACCCGAAGTTCCTCGACGGCCCCAACGCCAAGCTCGCGATGCCGATCGGCGGCCGCGCGGCCGGCGAGATCGCCGCTCCCGAGGCGCAGGCCGCGAACGCGACCTCGCTCGTGATCGACCATACGGTGCGGTCCGGCCAGGCGGTGTCGTTCCAGGGCGACGTGACGATCTGCGGGTCGGTGGCGTCCGGAGCCGAAATCGTGGCCGGCGGCTCGATCCACGTCTATGGCGCGCTGCGCGGCCGGGCGATCGCCGGCTCGGCCGGCAACCCGAAGGCGCGCATCTTCTGCAGCCGCCTCGACGCCGAGCTGCTCGCGATCGACGGCGTCTACATGACGACCGACGAGCTGGATCCCGCGCTGCGCGGCAAGCCCGCCCGCGCCTTCATCGAACATGAGACGCTGAAGGTTTCGGCGCTCGACTGACTTCGTGACGATGCTTCTTTCAAGGAGACACTTAAATGGCTGAGGTTCTGGTCGTCACGTCGGGCAAGGGGGGCGTGGGCAAGACCACGTCGACGGCCGCCCTCGGAGCGGCGCTTGCGCAGACCGGGCAGAGCGTGTGCGTGGTCGACTTCGACGTCGGCCTGCGCAACCTCGACCTGGTCATGGGCGCCGAGCGTCGGGTGGTCTACGACCTCATCAACGTCGTCCAGGGCGACGCCAACCTCAACCAGGCGCTGATCCGCGACAAGCGCATCGACACGCTCTCGCTGCTGCCGGCGAGCCAGACGCGCGACAAGGACGCGCTGACCGCCGAAGGCGTCGAGCGCGTGATCAACGAGCTCAAGGGCCGCTTCGACTGGATCATCTGCGACAGCCCCGCCGGCATCGAGCGCGGCGCCTATTTCGCGATGCGCCACGCCGATCTCGCGGTGATCGTGACGAACCCGGAAGTCTCCTCGGTGCGCGACAGCGACCGCATCATCGGCCTGCTGGACAGCAAGACCGAAAAGGCCGAGCGCGGCGAGACGATGGAGAAGCTCCTGCTTCTCACCCGCTACGATCCCGTGCGCGCCGAGCGCGGCGACATGCTGAAGGTCGACGACGTCCTCGAGATCCTCTCGATCGGCCTGCTCGGCATCATCCCGGAGAGCCCGGAAGTGCTGAAGGCCTCGAACCTTGGGTCGCCGGTCACGCTCGCGAACCCGATCTCGGCGCCGGCCCGCGCCTACGCCGACGCCGCGCGGCGTCTTCGCGGCGAGACCATCCAGATGACCGTGCCGAGCGACCGCAAGGGTTTCTTCGGCAACCTCTTCGGCCGGAGGGCCGCGGCATGAGCGTTCTGAGGTTCTTCACGCGTCGCTCCTCCGCGCCTGCGGCTCGGGAGCGCCTCCAGCTGCTCCTGGCCCATGAGCGCGCAGTGTTCGGCCGCACGGACCTCGTCGCCCTGCTGCAGGACGAGATCCTCGCCGTCATCGCCAAGCATGTCGCGATCGATCCGGAGAAGGTCCGGGTGAAGCTTGACAGGCAGGACACGCTGGCCACGCTCGAGGTCGACATCGAGATCCGCACCCCCGCCGCCGGAGCGCTCAAGCTCGCGGGATGACGCCCGCGTTCTGACAGCTTCCAGACAGATATCGGCCGCGCCTTTTCTAGGGCGCGGCCGTATTTTTTTGGCGCGCCAAAGCATGCGCTTCCTTGTCGAAGACGAACCGCATATGGTCGCGCCGCAACAAGGAGACCGCCTGCGCCCGATGACCCGAGCCTCGAAGACCGCCAAATCCGCATCCGGATCCATCGACGCCGTTCCCGCAAAGCCGAAGCAGCCGAGAGCCAAGACGCCCGTCGCAGCGGCTGTCGCCGAGACCGCCATCGAGGCGACGGCGAAGGCGGCCGCGAAATCGGCGGCCAAGACCGCTTCGAAGAAAACAGAGAAGGTCTCCGCGAAAAAGGACGACGTCGCCAAAGCCGCCAAGAAGGACAAGGCCGGCAAAGCGCCGAAGGTCGCCAAGTCCTCCAAGCGCAGCGAGCTCGGCCCCGACTTCATCTGCGTTGGCCTGCAGAAGGGCGGCACGCAGTGGCTCTACGACCAGTTGCAGAACCACGACGACTTCTGGATGCCTCCCTACAAGGAGATCCACTATTTCGATCGCCGGTTCCCGGACAACAACATCGGCCGCGCGGCTCGGAACTACGCCGAGTCGCCCGAACGCGTGACGGCCAAGCGCGACAAGCGCGGCGACGCGCCGATCGACGAGCGCGGGGCCGCCTTCTACGCCAAGGTGCTTGAGCACGACGCGCGCCAGGGCGACATCGGCGCCTATGGCCGCCTGTTCGCCATGAAGGGCGAGAAGGTCACGGGCGACGTGACGCCGGCCTATTGCTCGCTCGACGAGAAGACGATCCGCAAGCTCGCGGCGGAATTTCCGCAC
The DNA here is from genome assembly GCF_042648545.1 of Chenggangzhangella methanolivorans. Lineage (NCBI taxonomy): Bacteria > Pseudomonadati > Pseudomonadota > Alphaproteobacteria > Hyphomicrobiales > Methylopilaceae > Chenggangzhangella > Chenggangzhangella methanolivorans. Next base: position 167,253 of record NZ_JBHRXS010000006.1, on the reverse strand, counting down.
ATGCGCATCTGCCTGATGCTGCGCGAGCCGGTCTCGCGCCTCTGGTCGCAGTGGCGCATGCACAACGCCAGCAAGCGCCGGCCGCATCGCGCCGAGAAGCGGCTCAAGACCTTCAAGAAGTTCATCGTCGAGCCTGAGGTTCTGGCCCGCTCGTTCCCGAGCGAGATCGCGAAGCGCTGGCAGGCCGCCTTCGGCGACCGGTTCCGCTACTTCTTCCTCGACGACGTCGCGTCGCGGCCCGACGAGGTGCGCGCCGAGATCATCTCGTTCCTCGGCGGCGACCCGGAGAAGTCCTCGAACTTCAATCCGGATTTCAATCGCAAGGCGAAGTCGCGGCCGTCGAAGCGCTCGAAGAAGGTCCAGAAGCTGATGCAGGAGCTGTTCGAGACCGAGCGCGCGAAATGCGCCAAGGCGTTCGGCGGCGCGGCCGAGAAATGGCCCGACCTGCCCTACTGATCGGCCAGTGCGCGCCCCGGTCGAAATCCGTTGGATCTCGACCGGGCGGAAACAGCCGGACTTCGGCGCCAGGACACGTCAAAACAGTTTTTCATCACGCGCTGACCATGCCATAGCTGCCTAGGGCTTCGGATCGTTTCCCTAGGATTATCTGCGCGTGGACACTCTTGACCTGACCGCGTGCGATCGCGAGCCGATCCATGCGCCGGGAGCCATTCAGCCCCATGGCCTGCTGCTCGTCGCCGATCCTTCGAGCCTCAAGCTTCTCGGCGTCGCCGGCGACGTCGAGAGCAAGCTCGGCCTGTCCGACTGGTCCGGCCAGCCTCTTCAGGACGTGATCGGGTCCGATTTCGCGCTCCGCGCCAAGTCCGCGCCGGCGAACCGGCCGGCGATCTATCTCGGCAAGTTCCGCACGAGCGACGGCGAGGCCTTCGACGCCAGCGCCCATCGCGCCGAATGCGGCGTGATCGTCGAGCTCGAACCCGCAGAGCACGGCTCGCGGCCGGGCGGCGTGCTGCTCGGAGAGATCGAGGCGACGGCCGCCGCGCTCGAACGCGCCGCGAGCATCGACGAGCTCTGCGCGATCGCCGCCAAGGAGTTCCGGCGCATCACCGGCTACGACCGGATCATGATCTATCGCTTCCTCGACGACGATTCCGGCCAGGTGCTGGGCGAGGATCGCGATCCGTCGATGCGCGCCTTCATGCACCACCGCTTTCCCGCGACCGACATCCCCAAGCAGGCCCGCGCCCTCTACCTGCGCAATCTCGTCCGCGTCATTCCCGACGTCGGCTACGCGCCTGCGCCGCTGCGCTTCGCCGACGGCCGCGCTCCGGAGGTCGACATTTCGGACGCGGCGCTGCGCAGCGTCTCGCCCATCCATGTGCAGTATCTGAAGAACATGGGCGTCGGCGCGTCCGCCTCGGTCTCGATCGTCAAGGACGGCGTGCTGTGGGGGCTCGCGGCCTGCCACAACTCGACGCCGAAGCCGATCGGCTTCGACCAGCGCGCGGCGGCCCGCGCCGTCGCCGGAGCGTTCGGCCGCCAGATCCGCGTCAAGGACGACACCGACGCCTTCCGCGAGCGCGTGAGGCTGCGCAGCTATCAGGACGACCTCGTCGCGCTGCTGTCGCGCGAGGGCACGCTCGAAGAGGCGATCTCGAACCATGTGGACGAGATCCGCCGGGCGCTCGGCGGCGACGGCGTCGCGATCTTGCGCGGGCGCGATCTGCTGACGAGCGGCCGCTGCCCGGCCGAACGCGAGATCCGGGCGCTCGCCCAATGGTCGCTCAGCCGCGGCGCCGAGCAGGTGTTCTCGACCGACCGACTGGTCGAGATCTATCCCACCGCCGCGACCTTCGAGGGCGTCGGCGCCGGGCTGCTCGCCGTGACGCTGTCGGTCAGCGACCCTTGGGTGGTGCTGTGGTTCCGCGCCGAGGAGATCGAAGTCGTCGAATGGGCGGGCAATCCGCACAAGGAGGACCCGTCCGATCCGCAGGCGATCCTCACCCCCCGCTCCTCCTTCGAGGTGTGGCGGGAGACCGTGCGCGGGCGGTCGCGGCGCTGGACGCCGGCCGAAGTCGAGGCCGCGGGCCGGCTTCGTTCGGCCGTCATCGAGGTCTGGCAGAGCCGCGGGCTGATGGAGATCAACCGCCGCCTCGCCGCCACCATCGAGGAGAAGGACCTTCTCATCCAGCAGAAGGAGTTCCTGATCGGCGAGGTGAACCACCGCGTCCAGAACAGCCTTCAGCTGGTCTCGAGCTTCCTCGCCTTGCAGGGGCGCTCGTCCAACCAGCCCGGGCTCGCGCCCGCGCTCGAGGAGGCCCGCCGCCGCCTGACCGCCGTCGCGCTGGTGCATCGCCGGCTCTACCGCTCCGACCAGGTCGAGACCGTCGACGTCTCGCGCTACGTCGACGAGCTCGTGGCCGACGTCGTGTCGTCGCTCGGCGAAAACTGGCGCGACAAGCTCACCCTCGATCTCGCGCCCATCCTGCTGGCGACCGACCGCGCCATCAGCCTCGGCCTCGTGCTCACCGAACTCATGATCAACGCCACCAAATACGCCTATGGCGGCGAAGCCGGTCCGCTTCTGGTGACGGTGATGGAGGATCGCGCCAGCTTCCGCCTCGTCGTCGCCGACAAGGGCGTCGGCGCGCCGGACCTCACCCGTCGCGGATTCGGCTCGCGGATGATGGACGCGCTCGTCAAGCAGATCGGCGGCGAGATGATCCGCGAGGACAACCGCCCCGGCCTCAAGGTCACGCTGACCGCCCCGCTCGTCGCGCCGAAGGGCGGCTGATCCGGCAGGCGAGCACGCCGGAGCCACACTACTACCTATGGCTAGGACATAGTGCTGCATTGCAGCTCCTCTTTCTGCCCCCTAGGCTCTCGTTCAATTGTTCTGAAGACCACCGCCGCCCTTCGCCGGGCCGAGACGGGGGCGACAGCGGGAGGACGTCATGGCGATCATGAAGAAGAACAAGGTGGTCACCGCCGAAGAGGCGCTGGCGCTCGTCAATGACGGCGACGTCGTCACCACCACTGGCTTCGTCCAGAGCTGCATCCCCGAGGCGCTGCACGCCGCGCTCGAGAAGCGCTACGTCGAGACCGGCTCCCCGAAGAACCTGACGCTCGTGATGACCGCCGGCGCCGGCGACTCCAAGGGCCTCGGCACGGGGCGGCTGCACCATGAGGGGCTGCTGAGCCGCGTCATCGCCGCCAATTTCGGGCGCATGCCGAAGGTCGCCGAGGCCGCCAAGCAGAACAGGATCCGCGGCTACAACCTGCCCCAGGGCGTCATCAGCCAGCTCTACCGCGCCTGCGCGGCCGGGCAGCCGGGCCTGTTCTCCAAGGTCGGCCTCCACACCTATGTGGATCCGCGCCACGGCGGCGGCCGCGTCAACCAGCTCACCTCCGAGGACATCGTGAAGGTGGTCGAAGTCGATGGCGAGGAGTGGCTGTTCTACAAGGCGACCAAGATCGACGTCGCGTTCATCCGCGGCACCTCGGCCGACCCCTCGGGCAACATCTCGATGGAGAACGAGGCGCTCACCCTCGACAGCCTCGCCCAGGCGATGGCCGCGCGAAACAATGGCGGCGTCGTGATCGCGCAGGTCGAGCGCATCGTCGACGACGGCTTCCTGCTGCCCAAGGACGTGCGCGTCCCCGGCATCCTGGTCGACTGCGTGGTGGTGGCCGACAGCGAGCACCACCGCATGAACTACGGCGTGCAGTATTCCGCCGCGCTCGCCGGCCAGATCCGCGTGCCGGTGACCGGCATCGCCCGCATGAAGCTCGACGCGCGGAAGATCATCGCGCGCCGCGCCGCCTTCGAGCTGCCGCCGAACGGCGTCGTGAACCTCGGCGTCGGCGCGCCGGAGGGCATTTCCTCGGTCGCCAACGAAGAGAAGGTCACGCCCTACATCACGCTGACCACCGAGGCCGGCGCAGTCGGCGGCGTGCTGGCGTCGGGCTCGAGCTTCGGCGCGGCCACTAACGCCGATTGCATCATCGACCAGAACCAGATGTTCGACTTCTACGACGGCGGCGGCCTCGACATGACCTGCCTCGGCATGGCCGAGTGCGACGAGGCCGGCAACGTCAACACCTCCGCGTTCGGCGGCAAGCTGAACGGCTGCGGCGGCTTCATCAACATCAGCCAGAACGCCCGCTCGGTCGTCTTCGCCGGCACCTTCACGGTCGGCGGCCTCGACGTGAAGGTCGAGAAGGGCGAGCTGAAGATCGTCCAGGAAGGCAGGTCGAAGAAGTTCATCCGGCAGGTCGAACAGAACACCTTCTCGGGGCCCTTCGCGCAGGAGCGCGCGCAGCCGGTGATCTACGTCACCGAGCGCTGCGTGTTCCAGCTCACCAAGGAAGGCCTCGAGCTCATCGAGGTCGCGCCGGGCGTCGACATCGAGCGGGACATCCTGCCCCACATGGAGTTCCGGCCGATCATCAAGCAGCCGGTCCTCATGGACACCCGCATCTTCCGCGACGAGCCGATGGAGCTGGTCAAGGACCTCCTGAACCTCAATCTCTGCGAGCGCGTGAGCTACGACGCGCCGCGCAACATCCTGTTCCTCAACCTCGAAGGCTTCGTGGTCCGCACGAAGGCTGACATCGACGACCTGCGCGAAGCGATCATCGAGGGCTGCAAGGAGGCGGGCAAGCGCGTGAACTCGGTGGTGAACCACGACGGGTTCAAGATCTCGGAAGCGCTCTATGACGACTACGCCGAGATGATCGAGTACTTGATGGAGCACTATTACGCGACAACCACGCGCTACGCGACCAACGGGTTCCTGCGCCTGAAGATGCAGGAGGCGCTGAAGAAGCGAGGCCTCGCGCCGCACGTGTTCGAGCGCCGAGAGGACGCGCACGCCTTCGCGACCAAGGCCGCGCAGATCAACGCCGCCTTCGGCGAGGACCCGGAGGATTCGGTCGCGAGCGCCGCCTGACGGCGCTCCGACCGGCGGCCGATCATTCGGCCGCCTGGATGGCCGGCGCGGCGCCCTCCAGCCGGGCCGCGATCGTCGAGACCACGTGCTCGGCGTCGTCGCCGACGGCGCCGAAGCGGCCAGAGCCCCAAGTGTTGAGCCAGGGCAGGCCGATGAAGGAGACGCCGCGGCACTCCGTGATCCCGCGCCGATGCGCCGGGCGGCCCGCGCCGTTGAACACCGGCGCGTCGAGCCAGCGGAAGTTCGGCGTGAAGCCGATGCACCAGACGATCGCCGAAATTCCGGAGCCGTCGAGCGGCAGCGCGGTCCGTTCGGCGTCCGGCCGCCAGACCGGCTCGTAGACGCTCGGCGGCGGCGCCTCGACGCCGGCCTGCGCGATGTGCTTATCGATCGCGGCGTTGATGCCGTTGTAGGTGCGGTCGGCGAAGTCGAGGCTCTCGGCGAGGTTGGGGCGGAAGCGCAGCTCGCCGTCGCGGAAGTCGTCGAGCACGCCGTAGAGCTCCATGCCCTCGCGCGCGAAGCGGCGGAGGTCGATGTCGCGCCCGCCGTCGCGGCCGGTGACGTAGTGGTTGGTGTTGTCGCGCACGCCCTCGCGAAGCGGGTGGCTGTCGACGGTCATCTCGTAATAGCCCATGTCGGCGAGCCAGGTGACGACGTCGCGGCCGCGATAGAACCTCGCGCAGCGCGGCGCGGGGCCGACGGCGAGATGCACCTTGCGTCCGGCGAGATGCAGGTCTTCGGCGATCTGCGCGCCCGACTGCCCGGAGCCGACGACCAGCACCGCCCCCTCGGGCAGCGCCTCGGGCCGCCGATACTGTTCGGAGTGCATCTGCACGATCATCTCCGGCAGGCGTTCGGCCATGCGCGGGATGATCGGGTCGCTGTAGCCGCCGGTCGCGACCACGATCTCGTCGCAGGTGACGTCGCCCTCGGAGGTCTTGACCTCGAAGACGCCGTCGCCGCGGCGGAACGCGCGCTCGACCGAGACGCCCTCGCGGATCGGCGGCGCGACCTTGGCGACGAAGCCCTTCACATAGGCGACGATCTCGTCCTTCTTCATGAAGCCGTCGGGATCGGGCCCGTCATAGGGGTGGCCGGGAAGCCGGCACTGCCAGTTGGGAGTGACGAGGCAGAACGTGTCCCAGCGGGTCGTCTCCCAGACATGGGCCGCGGTGCGCCGCTCGAACACCAGATGCTCGATCCCGCGGCTCTTCAGCCAGTAGCTGGTCGAAAGCCCGGCCTGCCCGCCGCCGACGACGACGACCGGGACATGCGGAACGCTCGTCATGGATCCGTTCATGGGCGCGCTCATGGGTCCGTCCTTTCGCGTCAATCTTCGAAGCCGAGCACGGCGACCCGCGCTCCGGCGTCGGCGTAGAACCGCTCGGCGGTCGTCTCGATGCGGTCGCGCTGGGCCAGCGCGAGGCCGCAGGGCCGCCCGTAGATCGCCCGCACCCGCTCGCTCGCGATGTTGAGCGCCGTGCGGCTCCGCGCGGCGAAGTCGGCGACCGGATAGCTTTCGCCGACCACGAGATGCTCCTTCACGACGAGCGAGGGCGAATAGCAGCGCTCCTCGGCCCCGTCCGGCCAGCGGATGTGGAAGCGCATCTCAGGCATAGGCGTGCTCCGCAAGACGCGCGTAGACCGGCAGATGAGCCTTGGCCACGCGCTCCCAGCCATGGCGGGCGGCGGCTTCCAGTCCCTTGCGGGACAGCTGTTCGGACAGGCCGCCAAGCGCGGCCATCAACGCGTTGGCGATCGACCCCTCGCTCAGCGGGTCGCACCAGGCGACGTCGCTCGCGCTCAGATATTCGGTGAAGGGTTCGATCGACGAAACGACCACGGGCGTCCCGCTCGCCATCGCCTCGAGCGCGACGAGGCCGAAGCCTTCGCTGACCGACGGGAAGGCGAGCACGTCGGCGAGACGATAGAGCGCCGGCATGTCGGCGTCCGGCAGCGGCCCGGCGACCACGACCGCGTCCGACGGCAGGCGGCTCTCGGCGAGGGTCTCGCGGAACCTCGCCCGATAGGCCCCGTGGTCGAGCAACGACGCGCCGCCCGCGACGACGAGCTGGGCGCCCGGGACCAGCCGGCGCAGCTGCACGAAGGCGGCGAGCAGCCGCACCGTGTTCTTGCGCTCCTCCACGCCGCCGACCGCAAGGATCACGGGCCCGCCGCCCAGACCGAGCCGGGTGGCGAGCGCCCGCTCGCCGCCGCTCGGCTCGGGCGAGTAGCGCGCGAGATCGACGCCGTTGCCCACCACAGTGGCCTCGACGCCCTCGCGCGCCAGCAGCTCGCGTCGCCACAGCCGGCTCACCGCGAAATGCGCGTCCGCCCGCATGATGGCGCGGCGCTGCCAGGCGATGAGGCGCGGATCGCGAAAGGCGTCGACGTGATGGACGGTGCGCGCGAAGCGGCGGATCGCGCCGGCTTCTTTGAGGCTCGCCAGCGCGTTGCCCGAAAGGCCGTCCTGCGCATGGAAGATGTCGAAGCGCGCGATGCGGGCGGCGTCGAAATGGGCCGCATAGTCGCCGATGCGCGCCTCGACCAACGCGCTCGTTCCGCCCTCCGGCGCGGGGACCGCGGCGAAGGCCTGCGTCTCGACGGAGGCGCTGCGGAAGAAGCCGATCGCGGCCGGGTCCGGCGCGTGGACCACGAGCTCATGCCCAAGGCCCGCCAGCGCCTCCGCGAGCGCGAGAGCATGCGCCACCCCGCCGCGCGGATTGACCGAGTGGCAGCAGATCGCGATGCGCAGGCTCCCCGTCCGCGTCATCGCGAGGGCCCCGACGCCCGGGACGTCATACCGCCACCCTCTCGCGGCAGCCGATCAGCGGGCGCGCCGCGAAATCCCAGATCGTCTCGCGCGAGGCTCCCGAGCGCACCGAGACGAGCGAGCCCGCCTCGATCGCGCCGATGTCGGCGGCCGCGATCCCGCGCCGCGCGAAGCGGGCCGTGACGGCGCCGACGTCCTGTGGCGCGACCGCGAGGAGATAGCCGAAGCTCGGAAAGCTCTGGAGCCAGCGGTCGAGCGCGACGCCGTCGGGCCGCGGGATCTCGTCGAGGTCGATCTCGATCGAAACGCCAGACGCCTCGGCCAGCATCGCGGCGGTGCCCACGACCCCGCCCTGGCTGATGTCCTTGGCGGCGCGCGAGAGCCCCGCCTCGGCGATCTGGGGCAGGATCTCGAGATCGCCGCGCAGCCTCTCCGCCGGCGCGTCGATCGCCGCCTCCCAGTTGAGGAAGGGCGCGCGGTAGCGGCCGCGCAGGTCGATCGCCGCGACGAGCCGATCGCCGGGCGCCGCGTCGAAGCTGGAGAGCAGGCGGTTGGCGCGGCCAAGGATCGCGACCGAGAGCTGGCCGCGGTCGCAGTCCAGATTGGTGTGGCCGCCGACCACCGGCACGCCGAAGCGGTCCGACGCCTCCCGCAGCCCGTCGAGCACGGGCGCGGCGCCCGCCTCCCCTTGCGCCCAGACCGCGTCCACGACCGCGATCGGCCGCCCGCCCATGGCGGCGACGTCGGAGCAGTTCACCATCACGCCGCACCAGCCGGCGAACCACGGGTCCTCGGCCACGAAGCGGTTCATGAAGCCCTCGACCGCAAACAGCAGCCAGCCGTCGCCGCTCGGGATCGCGGCGCAATCGTCGCCGACCTGAACGGCGTCGGCGCCCGAGACGCCGAGGCGGCGGGCCGCGAGCGCGATGTCGGCCTTGGACTTCAGCCCCTGCGAGGCCCGAAGCCCCTCGGCGATCCCGGCGAAGGCGGATGCGGAGAGCATCAGGCGGCCTCCGCCCGACGGAACGCCCGGAAGCCCGTCTCGGGCGTCGCGAAGGCGGGGTAATGCGCGAGATCGGCGCGCATCAGGAAGTGCGGGCGCCCGTGAAGGTCGATGGGTTCGACCACGTCCCAGTGCAGGCGCTGGAACAGCATGGCGTTCGCGGCCTGGACATGGGCCAGAAACGTCGTGCAGCCGCGCGCATGCGCCGACGACACCGCGAGCCGGATGAGGCCAGGCCCGAGCGCCCCGATGCGCCGGTAGGGTTTGGCCACCGCAAGCCGCGAGCCCCACCAGAGGCCCGGCGTCTCCTCGTGGATGCGCACCGTGCCGACCACAGCCTCGAAGGCGAGCGTGTGAGAGGACAGGCCGACGATCGTGGTGGCGGCCTCGTCGATCGCGTCGCGGTCGTCGGTCTCGAAGATCTTCTGCTCGCGGCAGAACACCTCCCGGCGCAGCGCCGCCGCCTCGCGCCGCTCCCAGGCTTCGGTCACGTATTTGAGCTGGAACTCGCTCGAGACGAACGGCGCGAAGGGCTCGAAGATCATGCGCAGGCCCTCCGCTCGAAGGCCGAAAGCGCCGAGCAGGCGCCGCATTTGGCGCAGCCGGCCTTCACGTCCGCCGACTTCAGTCCGGCCTCGACCAGCATCCGCGACAGCGGCGCGAGGATCGAGGCCATGAAGGCGGCCGGGGGCGTCGGGTGGCTCTCGAGCGGCGTGCCGGAGATCGGCGTGAAGGGCACGACGAAGGGGTAGACGCCGAGCCCCACGAGCCGTTCGCAGACGCCGAGCACGTCCTCGCGGCTGTCGCCGAGGCCGGCGAGAATATAGGTCGAGACCTGGCCCCGCCCGAACACCGGGACGGCGGCGGCGAAGGCCTGGAAATAGCGCTCGACCGAGACGCTCGCCTTGCCCGGCATCACGCGGTGGCGGACCTCCTCGGTCACCGCCTCGAGATGCATGCCGAGGGCGTCCGCGCCGGCCTCACGCATGCGGCCGTACCAGGCGTCGTCCTCCGGCGGCTCGCACTGGACCTGGATCGGCAGGTTCACGCGCGCCTTCACGCCTGCCGCGCTCTCCGTCAGCACCGCCGCGCCGCGGTCGAGGCCCTTCGGCGTGCCGGTCGTCATCACCATGTGGCGGACGCCGTCGAGCCGCACCGCGGCTTCCGCCACCTCGGCGAGTTGCGCCGGCGTCTTGTGCGCGATGGTGCGGCCGGCCGCGAGCGACTGGCCGATGGCGCAGAACTGGCAGGTCTTCGTGCGCGACTGGTAGCGGATGCAGGTCTGCAGCACCGTGGTCGCCAGCACGTCGCGGCCGTGAAGCGTGGCGATGTGGCTGTAGGGCACGCCGTCCGCGGTCGTGAGGTCGTAAAACTTCGGCCGCGCCGGGAACGAGACGTCGCCCACGAATTCGCCCTCGCGCGTCACCCGCGAGCGGCCGAAGGCGTCCGGACGCTCGATGACGTAAGGGCTGTCGAAGGCCGGCGCGGTGTGCACCGGCGCCATGAAGGTCACGCCGTCGACGGTCACGGCCTTGTGGTCGGAGGGGCCTGCGCCGCCGCGGCGGCTGTCGGCGCCCTCCCTAGGCGCCTCGAGCCTGACCCCGAAGGACTGCAACTCGGCGATCAGGCGCTCGGTCGGCATCGAGGCCGTTGGCTTCGCCATCGGTTTCATCGGGCGCGCTCCCGTAGCTCTCAGCGGGGGAAAAGGCCGAGCGCAGAACGGACTGCGGCCGGTCGTCATGAACGAGGTTGAGGAGCTCGGGCCGGGCGTAGTGGCCGATCGAGTCCATCATGCGCTTGCGCTTGAGGCAGAGCGCCATGTCGAGATCGGCGAGGAGGATCCCCTCGCCTTCGGTCAGCGGCTTTGCGAGATGCGCGCCCTCGGGCGACACGATCGCGGTCATGCAGCCGCCGGTGAGCGCCTTGCGCATCGCTTCGTTGGGCTCGATCGCGGCGCGCTGCTCGTCGGTGAGCCAGCCCGTGGCGTTGACCACGAAACAGGCGCTCTCGGCCGCGTGGTGGCGGATCGCCGCCTCGATCTGGTCGGAGAAGATCTGCCCCACCATCGATCCCGGGAACTGGGCCGCGTGGATCTCCTCGTGCTGCGCCATCAGGGCGAAGCGGGCGAGCGGGTTGTAGTGCTCCCAGCAGGCGAGCGCGCCGACGCGGCCGACCTTGGTGTCGACGACCTTGAGGCCGGCGCCGTCGCCCTGCCCCCAGATCATGCGCTCATGATAGGTCGGCGTGATCTTACGGCGCTTGAGCTTCAGCGAACCGTCGGCGTCGAAGATGAGCTGCGCGTTGTAGAGCGAGCCGTGGTCGCGCTCGTTGACGCCGAGCACCACCACGACGCCGCGTCGCCGCGCGGTCGCCGAGATCGCGTCGACCACCGGGCCCGGAACGGTCACAGCATGCTCGTAAAGCCGCAGATGCTCGCCGCCGATCGCGACCGGCGGGCGGGTGAACGAGAAGTACGGGTACCAGGGCAGAAACGTCTCGGGGAAGACGACGAACTCCGCGCCCTTGTCGGCCGCCTCGCCGAGCGCGTTGAGAGCGCGGGCGAGCGTCCCCTCGCCGCTGTCGAGATCCGGCGAGATCTGGACCGCGGCCGCCTTCACGATGCGCTTTTCGGCCATGCCGGCCTCCGTTCTCTCACGTCATCCCGGCCCCGTCGAAGCGGAGAGCCGAGATCGCTCTCCGCGTCTGGCGCCATCGCCTCTTTTTCGAGGACGATCCCGGATCGTCGGCCTGCGCCGCCGTCCGGGATGACGCGCGTCCTCCGCGCCCGCTCAGCTCACAGCGTCCAGGTGTTGAGGATGAAGGCGTTGTCCTTGCGGTGGAGCAGGATCAGGTCGAGCACGTCGAGCGGGCTGATCGGGATCACGCCCTCGATCAGCGACGGCTCGCCGTGGCCGTAAAGCGCCTGCAGCGCAAAGCGGCAGGCGTAGACCTTGCCGCCGTCGGCGATGATCTTCTTGATGCGGTTGTTGAAGTTGAGATGGCCCGGAAACGCCTCGGCGCCGAGCGTCGGAAAGCCGCGCTGAACCGCGAGCGTCACGCCCGGACCATAGAGCAGGACGGAGGTCTCGAAGCCCTTCGACATCAGCCGCGAGGCCTGGAGAAGGTTCACGAGGCCGATCGAGCCCTCGAACGCCACCGTGTGGAAGGTGACGAGCGCCTTTTCGCCGGGAGCGGCTTTGACGTCCTCGAACTTCTTGTCCTCGTAGTCGACGAGGAAGTCGCCGTCCTTGTGAAACGGCATCGTCACTTCGGGCATTGCGCGCTCCTTGGCTGGTCGGCGTGTCCACCGACGGTAGCGACCCTTACGCAACCCCCATGCCAGATTGACTGCCCTTCAAAATCCAACAATATGCATTCAATTATACATTCAATGTCATTGCGCACGTCGCCGGAAGCGATGACGTTTTAGGCTGAGCACGCCTGCATATTGAGCAGCGCCGGGCTTTCGGCCGCGCCGCTCCGGCGTGACGAAGCGCACAGTCCTCCATGCAAGAAGGGTGACAGGACCGCCGCGCAACATTATGCAGTCAATTCAGCCGGCGCAGGAGCGCGCCGCATCGGGGCGGACAACGCATGCGCGAATGGACGGCGGATCTCAGCGCAAGCGACAAGCCGCGCTATCTCGCGATCGCCGACCAGATCGAGGCCGACGTCGCGCTCGGCAAGCTCGCGGCCGGCGACCGGCTGCCGCCCCAGCGCGCGCTCGCCCGGCGCCTCGAGGTCGACTTCACGACGGTCGCGCGCGGCTATGTGGAGGCCCAGCGGCGCGGCCTCGTCGAGTCGCGGGTCGGCAGCGGCACCTTCGTCTGCGCGCGGGCCCAGACCCCGGCCTCGCCTGCGCGCCGCGGCCTCGTCGACCTCTCCATGAACCTGCCGCCCGAGCCCGAGGACGAGGCCCTTCTCGCCCTCATGCGGCAGGGCTTTTCGGAGATCGCCTCCGATCTCGTCACGCTGCTGCGCTATCAGGGCTTCGGCGGCGCGCAGCCGGACAAGGACGCGGCCTCCTCATGGCTCGGACGCCGCGCCCTCGTGCCGACGCAGGACCGGGTCTTCGTCACCCCCGGCGCGCATCCGGCTTTGCTCGCGATCCTCACCGTTCTCGCGCGGCCGGGCGACGTGGTGCTCTGCGAGGCGCTCACCTATCCGGGCGTGCGGGCGATCTCGGCGCAGCTCGGGCTGAAGCTTATCGGGCTCGAGATGGACGACGACGGCGTGACGCCGGAGGCGTTTTCGCAGGCTTGCGAGCGCCTGAAGCCTAGGGCGCTCTACCTCAATCCGACGCTCCAGAACCCCACCACCCTCACCATCTCGGAGGAGCGGCGCCGCGTGCTCGCCGAGATCGCGCGCGGCTACGAGGTGCCGATCGTCGAGGACGACGCCTACGGCTTCGTGCCGACCGCGCGCATCTCGCCCTTCGCGGCGATCGCGCCGGACATCACCTGGCATGTGGCGGGGCTGGCGAAATGCATCGGCGCGGGGTTGCGCACCGCCTATGTGGTGGCGCCCTCGGCGCGCGCCGCATGGCCGTTCGCGGCGGCGCTGAGAGCCTCGAGCGTCATGGCGTCGCCGCTCACGGTCGCGCTCGCGACGCGCTGGATCGAGGACGGCACGGCCGACACGCTGCTGCGCTTCATCCGCTCCGAGACAGCGGCGCGCCAGAAGCTCGCGGCCGAAATCCTCCCGAAAGACATGTTCCGCGCCGACCCGCTGAGCTTCAACCTCTGGCTCTCGCTTCCCGCGCCCTGGACCCGCTCGGCCTTCATGGCCCACATGCGGCAGAGCGGACTCGGGGTCGTTGCGAGCGACGCCTTCGTGGCCGCCGGCGCGCCGCCGGAGGCCGCGCGGGTGTGCCTCGGCGGGCCGATCTCCCGCAGCGAGCTCGCGCGCGCGCTCGAATTCATGGCGCATGCGCTCGAGGAAGCGCCCGAGGTGGCGCTCACAGCGCTCTGAAGGGCCGCCCGGCCGCGCCGGGCAGGTCGGACGGCCGGTTCTCAGGCCTTCGGCGTATAGAGGCTGCACCAGCCTTCGGGGCTGATCTTGCCCTCGACGCCCTGGCACCCTTCCGGCGGCTGGAACATCGCGCAGCCCGAGCATTTGTCGCCGGCCGGGGCCTTGGCGACATATTGCACGTCCGCCTGAGATTGCTTGGTCTGCGCCCGCGCCGGTCCCGTGGCGGCGCACGCCGCGCCCACCGCGATCGCGGCCGCGCCGCCGAGCGCCATGCGGCGCGAAATGACGACGCGACGCCCTTCATCGACGATTTTCGTCATGGTCTCCTCCCAGTCGGGCCGGTCTTTCGCCGGGCCCGAACAGGAAGCTGAAACTCACGGTCTCGTTTTCAATCTTTTATAATTCTAAAGAGCTAGAGCAACCCATGAGGGAGCTTTGAGCGACCTGCGCCTAAGCGCTTCGGTTGTCTCTTAAAAATCACTTAGAAAAAAGTTCGGCGATTACGCCGTTGTGGGTCCCCTCGCCCTTCGCCAAAGTTCGCCGACCGTCGCGCTCACGAACGACGGAATCGGGGGCGGCATGCGGGTGTGTTGGCGGTCAGCGGCGGGCGTCGCGGCGTTGTCGGTCGCGGTTGGGCTCGCATCGCCCGCGGCGGCCGGGGAGGACGAGGCGGAGCCCTCGATCCTCGACCATGTCCCGGCGCTATCCGTCCTGAAGAACGCGCGCGACGCGCTGGCCGACAAGGGCTTCCGGCTCTCGGGCTTCTACTTCGCCGACCCGCGCGCGATCCTCGACGGCGGCATGCGCGAGGACGCGACCTATAGCGGGCTGCTGAACCTCGCTCTCGAGCTCGACGGCGAGAAGGTCTTCGGCGTCGAGGGCGGCCGGCTCCACGCCAGCATGCTCCAGATCCACGGCAAGGATCTCTCCGACGAGTATGTCGGCAACCTCATGTCGGTGAACGACATCGGCGCGCGACCGACCACGCGGCTGTTCGAACTCTGGTGGGACCAGGAGATCGACGACCGGCTGTCGCTGCGGTTTGGCCAGATGGCGGCCGACGAGGAGTTCATCAAAAGCGAATACTCCGAGGACATGTTCATCGGCGCGACGCTCGGCTGGGCCGCGCCGCCGTCGGAGAACCTGCCGCAGGGCGGTCCGGCCTATCCGTTCGCCTCGCTCGGGGTCCAGGCGACCTGGAAGGCGAGCGAGAACCTGACCCTCGTCGGCGCGATCTACAACGGGACGCCCGCGCGCCCCGACGCCGCCGATCCGGAAAAAGCCAATCGCCACGGCCTCAATTTCCGGCTGAAGGATCCGCCGCTCGTCATCCTCGAGTCGCGCCTCGCCTTCGACGGGCTGAACGGCCTGCCGGGCGTGCTGAAGCTCGGCGGCTATGGCCATTTCGGCCGCTTCGACGACCTGAAATACGGAACCGACGGGCTGGTGCTCGGCTCGCCGGGCTCGAACGACGATCCGCGTCGCCACCGCGGGAACGTCAATTTCTACGCCATCGTCGACCAGCAGGTCTGGCGCGCGCCCGGAGACGATCCGCAGGCCGGGATCGGCGTCTTCGCCCGCGTCATCGCCGGACGCCCGGACCGCAACGCGATCAGCTTCTATGTCGACGGCGGGATCGTCGCGAGCGGGCTCGTGCCCGGCAGGCCCGACGACAAGTTCGGGATCGCGGCCGCCTACGCCGACTTCTCGCCGCGCCTCGCCGACGTCGACCGCGCGGAGAACGCCGCGAGCGGGCTCGCTGGCGCCGTCCGCCGCTTCGAGGGGATCATCGAGGCGACCTACAAGGCGCAGCTGCTGCCGGGCTTCACCGTTCAGCCGACGCTGCAATATGTGGTTCGCCCGGGCAGCGGCCCGCCCGAAGACGGCGGCAAGCGCATCCCCAATGCGACCGTGTTCGGCGTCACCACCGTCGTGACGTTCTGAAGCGACGAGCGCCTCGTCACATGAAGAGCTTTTGGCCCTCGAGTCCCCTGTAGAGGCCAGCGACCTGCTCGGCGTAGCCGTTGTAGAGCAGGGTCGGGCGCCGTTCCGAGGTGCCGAGCACGCGCTCCTGCGCCTGGCTCCATCGCGGATGCGAGACCTCCGGGTTCACATTTGCCCAGAACCCGTATTCGCGCGGGCCTGCGGCCTCCCACAGCGTCTTCGGGCGCTTGTCGGTGAACTCGAAGCTCACGATCGATTTCACCGACTTGAAGCCGTATTTCCACGGCACGGCGAGGCGGATCGGCGCGCCCATCTGCTTGGCGAGCGGCTTGCCGTAGGCGCCGGTGGCCAGGAACGCGAGCTCGTTGGTCGCCTCCTCGATGGTGAGGCCTTCGGTATAGGGCCAGTCGTAGAGCGGGCTCGCCTGATAGGGCGCGACGTCGCTGTCGAGGAAGGTCTTCATCGTCACGTATTTCGCCGAGCCGAGCGGCTTGGCCCAGGCGACGAAGTCCTTCATCGGGATCCCGGTCCAGGGCAGCGCCATCGACCAGGCCTCGACGCAGCGGTGGCGATAGAGCCGCTCCTCGAGCGGCAGCGCCTTCAGCAGGTCGTCGATCCCGACCTCGCGCGGGGTCTCGACCATGCCGGCGATCTTGACCGTCCAGGGCCGCGTCTTCAGCGCGCCGGCGTTCTGCGCGGGGTCGCCCTTGTCGGTCCCGAACTCGTAGAAATTGTTGTAGCCGAGATTGAAGCGCTCGGGCGTCACGTCGCGGTCGAGCTTGTAGAGCTCGTTGCGCTTGGCCGGATAGAGGCCGGCCGAGGGGTCGGGCGCGTCGGGCTTGGGAGGCTCCTTGGCCTTGAAGATGTCGAAGATGCCGGCCTTGGCGGCGTCGGGCGCGAGCGTCAGGCCCGCGGCGCCCGCGGCCGCGCCCGCCATGAACAGGCGCCGGTTCAGCGCGACGCGCTCGGGCGTCGCATGGCTTTCGGGAATGGCCCAGGACGGAACGCGCCGGATCAGCATGCCGATCTCCTCGTTAAGGTCGTCATGGGCGTTACGCAAAGCGGCGGCCGAAGGTTACGCCCCGGCCGCCGCAAAAGTCTCACGATCCTGCGAGGAGCGTCAGATCGGATTGAGCGTGAGCGACGAATAGCCCGCCGCGACCGACAACCCGGTCTGGCCCTCGACGCTGAGCGGCTGGAGCGAGACGGTGATGTCCGAGCCGCCGATCAGCACGTTGGCGCCGCCGCCGATGAGCGCCGAAACGCTCGCCGAGGCGCCGCGATACTTGCCCGCGAGGTCGCCCGGGCCGAGATCCTTGGAATGGGCCACCACCGCCCAGGCGAGCACGCTCAGGCCGGTCTTGCCGACGTCCACGCCGATCTTGTTCATGTGGCCCATGTAGAGATCGACGGCGTTGCGGCCGACATTCGGCCGGTACTCGCAGGAGACGTCGCGGCGCGAGCCCACGATGTAGCCGATCCCGCCCGGGATCTCGCAGCGCAGCGTGCCGACCTGATAGCCCGAGACCGGCTCGTAGCTGCGGCCGACCTTCTTGATCGTAACGAAGGGATGGGCGTCGTCGGCCGCGACCGCGGGCAGGACGAAGGCCGCGACGGAGAGCGCCGCCGCCGCGAGCGCCGAACGGATCAGGAGGGTCATCTCAGTCTCCAGACTGAAGGCTCTGAAAGCGCGCTTCCGGCGGAAGCGTCGGGGGAAAAGCCCCCGCCGGGCGCGCTTTGGTTCCACGCGGCGTCGGCGCCGGCCCTGCGGCGATGCGTCGACGCCACATGATGGCTGATCATTAACGGCGGCCGTCTGTCCGAGTTGCGGCGAAATTCGGCGAAAACGATTTCATCCCGTTTCAGCGCAGCGATCCGCAGAACCGCTGGATGCGGCGGCAGGCCTCCTCGAGCGTGGCGTCGGCGGTCGCGTAGGAGATGCGGAAGTTCGGGCCGAGGCCGAAGGCCGAGCCCTGCACCACCGCGACGCCCTCGGCCTCGAGCAACTCGGTCACGAAATCCTTGTCGGTCTCAATCTTGTTCCCCGACGGCGCGGTCTTGCCGATCGTCCCCTCGCAGGACGGATAGACGTAGAAAGCGCCTTCCGGCTTCGGGCATTTGAGGCCGCTCGCCTGGTTGAGCATCGACACGACGAGGTCGCGCCGCCGCTCGAACGCCTGGCGGAAGCCCGGCAGGAAGTCCTGCGGGCCGTTGAGCGCCTCGAGCGCGGCGAACTGCGCGATCGTGCAGGCTCCGGAGGTCTGCTGACCCTGAACCATGTCCATGGCCTTGATGAGCTGCTCCGGCCCCGCCGCGTAGCCGATGCGCCAGCCCGTCATGCAATAGGCCTTGGAGACGCCGTTCATGGTGAGCGTGCGCTCGTAGAGCGAGGGCTCGACCTGCGCGGGCGTGGTGAACTCGAAGCCGCCGAAGACGAGATGCTCGTACATGTCGTCGGTCAGCACCCAGACATGCGGATGGCGGACCAGCACGTCGGTCAGCGCCTTGAGCTCGTCGCGCGAATAGGCGGCGCCCGACGGGTTCGAGGGCGAGTTGAACAGGAACCACTTGGTCTTCGGCGTGATCGCGGCCTCGAGCGCCTCGGGGCGCACCTTGAAGCCGTCCTCGATCCTGGTGTCGACGAAGACCGGCGTTCCGCCGTTCAGCGCCACCATTTCGGGGTAGCTCACCCAGTAGGGAGCCGGGATCACGACCTCGTCTCCGGGGTTAAGCGTCGCCACGAAGGCGTTGTAGAGAATCTGCTTTCCGCCGGTGCCCACGATCGTCTGGCTCGCCTTGTAGTCGAGCCCGTTCTCGCGCTTGAACTTCTGGGCGATGGCTTCGCGCAGGGGGGCGATGCCGGAGACCGGCGGATACTTGGTCTCGCCGCGCCGGATGGCGTCGATCGCCGCGTCCTTGATGTTCTGCGGCGTGTCGAAGTCCGGCTCGCCGGCTCCGAGGCCGATCACGTCGCGGCCCGCGGCTTTCAGCTCGCGCGCCTTCTGGCTCACCGCGATGGTGGCGGACGGCTTTACGCGCGACAGCGCGTCGGCGAGGAAGGCCATGACAGGGCTCCAAAACTCGTGATGCTGCGACGGCGCGGTTTCTAGGCTCGGTCGCACGTACGCGCAAGGCGCGCCGGGGCTTCCACGCGCCGTTCGCCGACGGCGATAGGCGATGGATGTCGAAAGGCGGATCCGAAACACGATGGCGCTCGGATGAGCCGCCGCGTCATGCCCGCGCCTTCGCGCGGGTATCCACGACTTCGGCGTAGCGCTTCACGTTCCTAGAAAGTCGTGGATACCCGGCTCCGCCGGGCATGACGGCGAGAGCCGGGGCGTTCACGTCACGATTCAGCAGCGGTCGCGGGCGACCAAGCCCACTGCGACGATCGGCTGACGGCGCTTCGGACGCCGTCCGTAATGGTTCGGCCGCTCAGTCGGTCGACTTGCAGGCTCCCGAGCCCGGCGTCTTGCCGCCGCAGCGCTCGTAATAGAGCGCGTAGAGGATGTTCTCCGCGGTCCGCGTCGCGAAGGCCGAGCCGGCCTCCTCCAGCGAGGAGTGCGAGTTCACGAGGATCACCACGGCGAGCGAGCGCTTCGGCATCAGCGCGATCGTGCTCGAGAAGCCCGGCAGGCCGCCGACCTTCGACACCACGCTCGGAACCCGGTTGGCGTCGTCGCGCGGCGCGACCACCCATGCGAGCGCCGACCGCGGCACGCCGGCCGGGCATGTCGAGAGCGCGGGAGCGTAGATCGTTTCCCCGCAGGCCTGCGGGCGCTGGGCGATGCGGAAGCCTTCGAGCAGCGCCTCGGGCGCGGGGTCGCGTGGGCGCCCCATGGCGGCGGCGGCGAACTTCGCCATGTCCTTGATCGACGATTTCAGGCCGCCGGCCGGCGCCCAGGCGGTCACCACGTTCATGTAGGGCTCGCCCGGCGCGATCGTCACCGTCAGCGGATCTACATAGCCCGCGCCCGGCGCGTCGAGCGAGACGTAGACCACCTGTCCGTTGGCCACATAGGCGGTCGCCTGAGCGTCCGCGCCGCCGGCGCTGCGGCCGCCGGTGATGGTGACCGTCGGAGCCCGCTGATAGCCTGCTCCCGCCGCCTTCACCCGGACGCCGATCGCCTTGCCGTTCGCCACGACGAGCTCGGCGTCGGCCATGGTCGTCGAGCCGCCGTTCGAAAAGGTCACCAGCGCGGGCGCGACATAGCCCTGCCCGCCGCCGGTGATAGTGACCGACCGGACCTCGCCCTTGGGGTTGATCGCAGCGGTCGCGGTCGCGCCGGTCCCGCCGCCGCCCGAGACGACGACCTGCGGCGGCGCCGAATAGTTGGCCCCGGCCTCCGTCATCTGGAAGTCTGTCACGGCGCCGCCCGAGACGAGGGCCCGCGCCGTCGCCTGGGCGTAGCCGGAGACCCGCCTCGACTGCTCGGCCTCGGGCACGATGAGGAAGGTGTTGCGCATCGCGAGCGGCTGGAGGATCTCGGCGTTCACCGCGTCGTACCAGCCGAACACGTTGGCGTTGGAAATCGGCTGGCCGGCCGGGCCGCCCATCAGCAGGCCGAGCAGTCCCACGCTGATGTTGGAATAGAGATACGGCGCGGGAAGGCGCTTGGCCGCCTCGTAGGGCCACTTCGAGAAATCCATCGGGACGGCGGTCTGGAGATAACTGGCCAGTTCGGCCGCCGTGTAGGCCGAATAGCTCGGCCGGTCGGACGGCATGCAGCCCTGAGCGTCGCCGTTGATGCAGACCGGAGGCTGGTTGGAGAGCCCGGCGGTGAAGGCGCCGAGATCCTTGAGCCTGATCCGGCCCGCCTTCGGCTGGAGCGGCCCGGTCTGAGCCGAGAAGTCCGCAAGCTGCTGGTTGAGCTCGAGCGCGCCAGAGGCGACCCGCTGGCCGAGCAGATTGGTGGTGAAGACCTTGGTCATGGAGGCGAGGTCGAACAGCATGTTCGGCCCGAACGGGACCGCCGGAGCGTCCCCGACGGCGATCGTGGCCTCGCCGAATGTGAAGAACTTCGGAGCCTTGTCGCCCTCGATCACCGCGACCGCGACGCCGGGCGCCTGCCCCGACGTGACGAGCCGTTCGGCGTTCATCCGCACGATGTCGCGGACCGAGCCGGCCTGGGCCGCGCCGGCGCCGCCCAGGCCGAGCGCCGCCGCAAGGCAGAGCGCGCGCATTCCGACCGAAGACATGCCCGAAACCGCCATGACGACCGCCCCCCGCATCGGCGCCCAACGCCGGCGCCCGGTCATGAGGTACCCCGCAAGTCTTAACGGCCATTTTCGACCGTCGCGGAAAGCCGGGCCGAACTGGAACAACCTTCGGTCAGGAGGCCGCCCGCCGCGGAGTCTGTCATCCGGGCAGCTGATCCTTTCCTTCGCCGACCCTTGCGCCGTTGGCCGCCTCCTCGAGCTGGAGCAGCAGCGCGGTGTGGTCGTAGCCGCCGCCTCCCATGGCGTCGCGCACGAAGGCGAAGCGGTCGCGGGCGTTCTGGGTGAGCGGCAGGGTGACGCCGGAGTCGAGCGCCTCGGCGAGCGCGGTGTCGAGATCCTTGATGTGGGTTCGCACCTTGCCGCCGGGCAGAAAATTGCGCTCCAGCATGCGGCGTCCGTGCTCGTCGAGGATGCGGCTTTCGGCAAAGCCCCCGCGGATCGCGTCGCGCACCGCCGCGGGATCGGCCCCGCCGGCGGCCGCCAGCAGCAGCGCCTCCGCCACCGCGCCGATGGTGACGCCAACGATTACCTGATTGGCGAGCTTCGAAAGCTGCCCCGCGCCCGAGGGCCCGACCCGGGTCGCGCGTCCCATCGGCGCAAACGCCGGAAGGGCCTCGGCGAAGTCGGTCTCGTCGCAGCCCGCCATGATGGCGAGCGAGCCCGCCGCCGCGCCGCTGACGCCGCCCGACACCGGGGCGTCGATGTGGCGCCTGCCGTGGGCGGCGAGCCGCTGGGCGTGGTCGCGCGCGGTCGCAGGCGAGATCGAGCTCATGTCGATCACGAGCGCGCCGGGCGCGAGCGACTCGGCGACGCGGGCCGCGCCGAACAGCGTGTCGGTGACCGCCGGGCCGTCGGTCAGCATGGTGATGACGATGGCGGCGTCCGCCACCGCCTCCGCCGCGCCGTCCGCCACCACCGCGCCCTCCCCGCCAAGCGGCTCGGCCTTGGCGCGGCTGCGGTTCCAGACCGTGACCGGATAGCCTGCGCCGATGAGCCGCCGGGCCATCTGCGACCCCATCAGGCCGGTTCCGAGAAAGGCGACGCGCGGCAAGGAACTCATGGGACGGCTCCATGGCTGGAGATGCAAGGGCGTCGGTTTTGGCGCGCGCGATGTGATCGGGCAAGCAGGCGATTTCCGCGCCGTCCGTGCTAAGCGTCCCGGCGCCTTTCAGGAGACCCGCGCCCGATGACGTTCCGCCGCCTCATCCTCCTCGCCGCCGCCGCCTTCGCCGCCGCGCCAGCCATGGCCGAGCCGGCGCGCGATCCGGAGATTGAGGCGCTGATCGGAAAGATGACCCTGGAGGAGAAGGCTGGGCAGCTGAACATGGTCTCGTTCGTGCCCATGCACGAGACCAAGTTCGACCCGATCACCAAGGGATTGAAGGACGGGACGGTCGGTTCGCTGTTCAACGTCCACGGCTTCGAGACCGCCCGCGAGCTACAGAAGCGCGCTCTAGACAGCCGCCTCAAGATCCCGCTGATCCTCGCGCTCGACGTCGTCCACGGCTACCGCGTGATCTTTCCGACCCCGCTCGCCCAGGCCGCGAGCTTCGACATTGAGGCGATCCGCCGCTCCGAGGACATCGCCTCCCGCGAGGCCGCGGCCGACGGCGTGAATCTCTTGCTGACTCCGATGCTTGACGTCTCCCGCGACGCTCGCTGGGGCCGCGTGGTGGAGGGCCCCGGCGAGAGCTCCTACCTCGCCTCAAGGATCGCCGAGGCCCGCGTGAAGGGCGTCGACGGAGACGGCGGCCACAGCTTCGCCAAGTCCTGCGTCAAGCATTTCGGGGCCAACGGCGCCGTCGAGGGCGGACGCGACTACACCGCCCAGGACATCTCCGAGCGGGGCTTGCGCGAAACCTATCTGCCGCCGTTCCGCGCGGCGGCGGACGCCGGAACCCAGTGCATGATGTCGGCCTTCAACGCCCCCGACGGCGCGCCGACGGTGATCAACCGCCGCCTGCTCACCGACGTCCTCCGGGGCGAATGGGGCTTCAAAGGCGTCGTCACCAGCGACTTCAAGGCGATCCACGAAACCGTCACGCATGGCGTGGCGGAGGACGATCGGTCGGCGGCGAAACTCGCCTTCACGGCGGGCGCCGATCTCGACATGGAGTCGCGGGCCTTCGTCGAGCATCTCCCGCTGCTCGTGCGGGAAAGCGAGATCGAGCCGGCGGCGCTCGACGAGGCGGTCCGACGCGTGCTGACGCTCAAGAAGTCGCTCGGACTGTTCAAGGATCCGATGCGTGGGCTCACCGCCGCGCCCCAGGCTGCGCTGAAGCCCGAGCACCTGGCGGCCTCGCAGGATCTCGCCGAAAAATCCTTCGTTCTGCTGAAGAACAAGGACCGCGCCTTGCCCTTCGCGCCGGACGTCAACGACGTCGCGCTGATCGGACCGCTTGGCGACGCCCCCGCCGACACGCTCGGCCCCTGGGCGGGCCGCGGAGAGCCGTCCGAAACCGTCACGCTGCGCATGGGCCTCGAAAAACGCCTCGGCGAGGGCAAGGTGACGTTCACGCCGGGCGGCACGGCCGCGGCGTCGCGCGAAGAAGAGATCGAGGCCGCGGTCGAGACGGCGCGCCGCGCCGACGTCGTCGTGCTGGCGCTCGGCGAGAAATTCGACCAGTCGGGCGAAGGGGCGAGCCGCGCCGAACTCGGACTGCCGGGCGACCAGATGGCGCTCGCCTCCGCGGTGCTCGCGCTCGGCAAGCCGACCGTCGTCGTGGTGTTCGCCGGCCGCCCTTTGGCGCTGACCGAGCTCGCCGAGAAAGCGCCGGCGGTCCTCTACGCCTGGCAGCCCGGCACCATGGGGGGCGCGGCGCTTGCGGCAGTCCTCATGGGCGACGTCTCGCCGAGCGGTCGCCTTCCGATGACCATGCCCCGCGCGCTCGGCCAGGTTCCGATCCACCACGATCAGCGCATCACCGGACGCCCCTACGATCCGACCGACCCCTACACCTCCGGCTATCGCGACCAGAGCCCCGAGCCGCTCTATCCGTTTGGCCATGGCCTCGCCTATACGGACTTCGCTTATGGCGCGCCGACGATCGCCCGCCCGACGCTTCGCCGCGGCGAAGACCAGACGGTCACGGTGCGCGTCACCAATGTCGGCAAGCGACCGGGGGTCGCGGTGCCGCAGCTCTATGTCCGTCCGCTGAGCGCTCGGGTGGCCCGGCCCGCCAGGGAACTGCGCGGCTTCGCCCGCGTCGAGCTCGCGCCTGGCGAGACGCGCGAAGTGGCGCTTAAGCTCAAGCCCGAGGATTTTGGCTACTGGACGTCCGGCGCCGGTTTCGAGATCGCTGCCGGCGGCGTGGAGGTCATGACGGGCCCGGACGCCGAGGACACCAAGTCGGCGCGGTTCGAGTATCGGCCGTAAAGCGCCCTCTTTCTTGTCCCGGACTTGATCCGGGACCCAGAACCGACGTCGTTTAGAAGCAGAGTTCCACGGCGTCGCGCTTGTGGTTGCGAGCGGTATCGGTTCTGGGTCCCGGATCAAAGTCCGGGACACGGTGGGCGGCGGTTCTCGAAAAGCGTTCAGTTCAGCCGGAACTCCGCCCTCACCGGCTTGAAGTCCGCCGGGCCGATCAGCGCTTTGTGGCCGACGCGCACCGAATGCAGCACGCCCTCGATCTCGCGCCGCCACCAGTCGAGGAAGCCGCGCAGCACCGGATATTCGGGGCAGCGGTCGTAGTCCTGCCAGACGTAAGACTGCAGCAGGCCCGGATGATCCGGCATCCGGTAAAGGATCTCGGCCGTGGTGAGGCCGAAGCCGTCGATCTGCTTCTGAAAGTCCGATCTCGCGCATCCGCTCATGGAAAACCTCCATCGCTCGATGGGCGCGGTTGCCTTCGCGCCGCATTTGGATTAGGGACGCCTCCGTCGCTCCATGACAATCCCGCAACGTTAAAAATCCTTGTAGAACAGATATTTGGCAGCGCTCCGCGATGAGTGCTGACAGGGCCGCGCGGACGTCTCGATCCTCCTCTCGCGAGAGCTAGAATCTCTTTGTCGCCCGAGGCCGCGAGACGGCCGCACAAAAACAGGCGACACGGGAGAGACCTCGATGCGCCTTGTGATCGCGCTGAGCCTCGCGGCCCTCTCGGCCGCGCCGGCCTCCGCCACCTGCTTCCGGGAATGTCTCGGGGGAAAGATCCAGAGCCAGTCCGACGACCAGCAGATCCGCGACGCCGCCAAGGAATGCCGGCAAACCTGCGAGGGCGCCGTGCGCGACAGGCTGCAGAGCGAGGGCAAGCTCGCTGCCCTCACTGACTGCAAGGCCGAGCCGCTCAGCAAGGAGGACCTGAAGAAGCTGCGCGCCGAGACGCCAAGCTATTACGTCCAGTCCAACACCTTCGTCTGGGACTTCAAGAATCCCTTCGCCGACAGGGCTTTGACGAAGGTGGAGGTGACGGCGCAGAACATGGACCTGAACCCGATCGAGTTCACGGGCGCGGGGCTTGTGCCGCCAGCGGGCGAAGGCGTTTTCGTGATCCCGGCGTTCTTCGACGGTTATCCTGCGGTGCGTTTCGCCGCCAAAGTGGAGAAGGTCTGGGCGTGTCCGATGAAATGAGCCGCCTGTTCACGATCGGCTATGAGGGCGCAACGCCCGCGGCGCTGAACGACGCGCTGGTGACGGCAGGCGTCGACGTGCTGGTGGACATCCGCGCGGTGGCGAACTCCCGGCGTCCCGGTTTCTCGAAGCGCGCGCTGTCCGCGGGCGTCGACGAGCGCGGCCTCGGCTACCTGCACCTGCGCGCGCTGGGCACCCCGGCGGAGGGCCGAGCGGCGGCGCGGGCGGGCCGGCATGCGGAGATGAAAAAGATCTTCGCCGAACAGTTGGAGACCGACGCCGCGCAGGAGGATCTGGCGGGGCTTATCCAGCTTGTGCGTGACGGCCGAAAGCTCTGCCTGCTGTGCTTCGAGCGCGAACCCGAGCATTGCCACCGCATGATGGTGGCCGAACGCGTCGAAGCGGCGCTGACCGGCGTGACGCTCGAACACCTGCACCCATTGCCGGCGAGTTTCGAGCGGCCATAGCTCCCTTGTCCCGGACTTGATCCGGGACCCAGAACCGAGACGTTTCTCAACAAGGCTCCGCCGCCTCCGTGCTGCATTCTGAGCGTCTGTCGGTTCTGGGTCCCGGATCGAGTCCGGGACGAGAGCGGTTCACCCCTCATAGGTGGCGGGCAGGCTCTCCAGAAACCTCCTCGCGTCGGCCCGGATCTCCTCCACCCGCGTTTTCTCGAACCGCGCGAGATTCCGATACGGCATCGCGAGCCGGTTGTTGCCCGAGAGCTTCTTCTCGTTGCGAATGAGAAAATCCCAGTAGAGATAGTTGAACGGACACGCTTTCTCGCCCGCCTTCGCCTTCACGTCGTAGGCGCAGTCGCCGCAATAGTCCGACATGCGGTCGATATAGGCGCCCGAGGCCGCATAGGGCTTTGAGCCCAGCAGCCCGCCGTCGGCGAACAGCACCATGCCATGGACGTTGGGAAGCTCCACCCATTCGTAAGCATCGGCGTAGACGAGCAGATACCAATCCTGCACCTCCCGCGGTGAAACGCCGGCCAACAGCGCGAAGTTACCGAGCACCATCAGCCGCTGGATGTGGTGCGCGTAGGCGTGGTCGCGCGTGTCCGCCACGCAATTGGCGAGACAGTTCATGTCGGTCTCGGCGGTCCAATAGAGATCCGGAAGCTTGCGCTTGGCGCCCAGATGATTGGTCTCGCGATACTCCGGCATCTTTAGCCAATAGATCCCGCGGACATATTCGCGCCAGCCGATGATCTGGCGGATGAAGCCTTCGACAGCGTTGAGCGGCGCCTTGCCGGCCCGATATGCGGTCTCGGCCGCCTCGCAGACCTCGAGCGGGGTCAGCAGGCCCGCGTTGATGTAGGGCGAGACCAGCCCGTGAAAGAGGAACGGGCCGCCGGCCTTCATGGCGTCCTGATAGTCGCCGAAATTTTCGAGCGCGGAGGCGATGAACTCCTTCAGCGCTTTCAACGCGTCGTCGCGCGTGACCGCCCAGCCGAAGTCTTCGAGCGTCCCGAAATTCTTCGGGAAACGCTTTTCGACCAGCGCGATGACCTCGCGCGTTTTGGCGTCCGCCGGAAAGCGCAGCCGCTTCGGGATTTTCTGGCTCTTCGGCAGCTTCTTCCGGTTCTCGACGTCGAAATTCCATTGGCCGCCTTCGGGCTTGTCGCCGTCCATCAGGAGGCCGGCAGCGCGGCGCATCTCGCGGTAGAAAAACTCCATCCTGAGCGCCTTGCGGCCATCGGCCCAACGCTCGAAGTTAGCGTGCGAGCACACGAAGCGGTCGTCCTCGCGGATGACGACGTCGCAATCGAGCTCCTCGCGCCAGTCGTCGAACATTTCGCGCACCCGCCACTCGCCGGGCTCGGTGAGCGTGACCCGGGACGGCTTGTGGCGCTTCACCGCGCGCTTCAGCTCCCCGCCGAGCGAGCCGGTGTTTTCGGCGTCGTCGAGCCTGACATAGTCGACCTCGATCCCCTCGCCCTGAAGCTCCTCAGCGAAGGCCCGCATGGCGGCGAACAGGAAAACGAGCTTCTGCTTGTGATGCGGGACATAAGTCGCCTCCTCCATGACCTCCGCCATCAGAACGACGTCGGTCTCGGGATCGAGATCCTTCAGCGAGGCGATCCCGCGCGTGAGTTGGTCGCCAAGCAGCAAGCGGAGAGTTTTGGGCATCAGCGGCCGGGTGTAGGGAGGAGCATGGCGGTGTTACGCAGGGCGGAGCGCGGCGGTTCCCGGAAGAGCTGCGCAAGCCGACTGCGTGCTTCGAGACGCCGCCTTCGCCGGCTCCTCAGCATGAGGAAGGGTTGGGATATGGCTTGCGCCAAATGTCCTCATGCTGAGGAGCCTGGCGCAAGCCAGGCGTCTCGAAGCACGCAGTCGGCCCGTCCGAGCGAACCGGATAGCAATGCCAAAACGCACCCAAAAATCCGACCTGCCGACCAAGACCTGCCCTGTCTGCGGCCGGCCCTTCGCGTGGCGCAAGAAATGGGAGCGGGTGTGGGACGAGGTCCTTTACTGCTCCGAGCGCTGCCGGCGCGCGAAGACAGCAGGCGAACCGAAGACTGCCACATCTTCGCCGAATATTACCAAACAGCCATATATTAAAGATTAGACATCCGGGAACGACGACTTCTCCGCTCCGTTGTTTGGGAGAGCCCACCGAGGCTTTCCCATTCCGGGGCGGCGCTGTTCCGCAGACTTCGGCGAGCCTTTCTCAGGAGTGACGTCCATGACGTCGTTTCGCGCCCTCGTTCCCGCCGCCCTTTGCGCCGTCGCTCTCGTCGGCGCGACGCTTCCCGCCAGCGCCGAGCCGTTCCACGGCGGCGGCTGGGGCGGCCATGGCTGGGATCACCATGGCGGCTGGGACCATCATGACGGCCATTGGGGCGTCGGCCGCACGCTCGCTTTCGGCGGTCTCGGCCTTGCGGCGGGCGCCGCGATCGCCAGCGCGGCCTATCGTCCGGCTGTCGTCTATCCGGCCTGCGGCCAGACGGTCACGAGCCACTATAACGCCCGTGGCGAGCTCGTGAAGGTCGTGCGTCCGGCCTGCTGATCCGCTTTTCCCCAGCGCAGTCCCTAGAGGCTTCCCGGCTTCCCCCGGGGAGCCTCTTTTTTATCGGATCGCCTGCAGGGCCTTGAGCATCTCGGGGGTGTCGACGTCGATCAGCGCGCCGTCGTCTTCGGCCTCGACCTCGCGCACGGCCTCGGGATGAAGCTCGAGCAGATGACGGCCGCCGACGTCGCCCTCGACGCGGGCGAGGTCGGGGAAGAACCGCCTCCCCCACAGCACCGGATTGCCGCGCCGGCCGCCGCGGGCGGGCGTCACGATATGCGCGCCGGTCTCCGGCTCGAACGCTTCCGCGATGCGCCGGACGAGCGGCGCCGTCACGCCCGGCATGTCGCCGAGCAGAACGACGACGCCGTCAACGTCGCGGCTGAGCGCCGCGAGCCCTGCGCGCAGCGAGGTCGAGAGGCCCTCGGCGTAATCGGGATTCGACGCAAAGCGCACCGGAAGCCCTGAAAGCGCGGCCTCAAGCGCCGATCCCTGATGGCCGGTCACCACCACGACTTCCGAGAGCCCCGCGCCAAGCGCGGCGGCGGCGGCGTGGCGCACCATCGGGCGGCCGAGCAGCGGCTCCAGCAGCTTGTTCGGCCCGCCCATGCGGGTCGAACGGCCGGCCGCGAGCACCAACCCTGCGATCTTCGGCTTTGGCGTCACGCGCGGGGTCTCCGCGGCTGCGCGCGGCTGCGGACGGGAGACGATCTCCATCAGGAGGCCGCCGACGCCCATCGAGGCGATCTCCTTGGCGCCCACGGGGGCGCGGGCGAGCAGCCGGTTCAGCACCCAGTCGAACCCGTTTTCCTTGGGGCTGCGGGCGCAGCCGGGCGCGCCCAGCACGGTCGCGCGGCCAATTCGGCCGAGCAGCAGCAGGTTGCCGGGATCGACCGGCATGCCGAGCCGCTCCACCACGCCGCCCGCCGCCTCGATCGCGCCCGGCACCACGTCGCGCCGGTCGGTGACCGCGGAGGCCCCGAAAATCACGATGAGCTCGGCCTTGTCGGGCTCGATCTCTTTCAACGCCGCGGTCAAGGCCGCCTCGTTGTGGCGCACCCTCCGCTCGGCGATGAGTTTTGCGGACGACGGCTGCAGCCGCCGCTCGAAGGTGGTGATGGTCTTGTCCACCACCTTGGCGTCGAGGCCCGGCAGGATGGTGGAGATCGCCGCCACGCGCCGCACCGAATAGGGCGCGACCGAGACCAGCGGCGCGCGCGAGCGGGCGAGCGCCTCGGCCCTGGCGACGATCTCCTCCGACAGCGCGAACGGAATGATCTTCACCGTCGCCACCATGGCGTCGGCGGCGACCGCGGCGTGTTCGCTGAGCGTCGCGAAGGTCACGGCTTCATCGAGCTCGTTCAGCGCGTCGACGGCCGCGCGGTCGACGATCAGCACGCCGGCTTTTTCGGCGAAGAGATTGCAGCGGCCGGTGAAGGGCGCTTCGCACCGCACCTCGGGGCCGAGCAGCGCCGCGGCGATGCGCCGGGCGGCCTCGTCCTCCGGAACATCGTCTGCGGCGAGCTCCGCCACCACGATCTCCGAGACGCCTGCCTTGGCGAGCGCCGCGACATCCTCCTCGGTCACGCGCGCGCCCTTGCGCAGAACGTGGCCGCCGGACTTCAGCGCATGGGCCGCGACCGCGCCGACCGCGCGTTCGATGGCGACGGGGCCGAACTTCATGGGGCCTCCGGCAGGCGCATGGCCTGGGTGATTTCGGCGAGGATCGACAAAGCGATCTCGGCGGGCGACGAGGCGCCGATCGGAAGTCCGATGGGCGCGCGGATGCGGTTGATCTTCTCGCGCGCGACGCCCAACGCCGCAAGCCGCTCGACGCGCTTGGCGTGCGTCTTACGCGACCCGAGCGCCCCGACATAAAAGCAATTGGCTTTCAGCGCCTCGACGAGGCCCGGATCGTCGATCTTCGGATCATGGGTGAGCGCCGCAAACGCGGTGAAGGCGTCGAGGCCGACCGCCGGCAGCGCGCGGTCGGGCCAGTCGGCCACAAGGTCGACGCCGCTGAAGCGGGCCTCGGTCGCAAAGGCCGTGCGGGGATCGACCACCGTCACATGATGGCCGAGCGCGGCGGCCAGCGGCGCGAGCGCTTGGCTCACATGGACCGCGCCCACCACGACGATTCGGGTGGGCGGCCGGTGGACGTTGAGGAACACCGGACCCTCGGGGCTGTCGACGAGCCGGCTCGTTCCAGCCCGGATTGCGATTTCGATCGCCGCTTCGAGCGGGTCTCCCGCGGAATCGAGGATCAGCCGCTGGGCGCCGCCGTCGAGCGCGGTCGCGACCACCGCGGCTCGGCGCTCCGCGCGGGCGGCGTTGAGGGCGGCGAGAAGCTCGAGCCTCATGCGACCTTCTCGACCAGCACCCGGATTCGCCCGCCGCAGGAGAGTCCAACCTCCCAGGCCGTCTCGTCCGCGACGCCGAACTCGAGAATCCTCGAAGAGCCGGAGGCGATGACCTCCACCGCCTCGGCCACCACCGCGCCCTCGACGCAGCCTCCCGAAACCGACCCTTCGAACGCTCCGTCGGCGTCGATCGCGAGATGGCTGCCGACCGGCCGAGGGGCCGAGCCCCAGGTCTCCACCACGGTCGCAAGCGCGACCGCACGGCCCTCCCTGGCCCAGGCTTCGGCGACAATGAGCGGGTCTCGGATCGGATCTGTCATGGGACTTCGAAGTTCCGGCTTCACGCCAGATAGCCACGACCGCCCGCGGCCGCAATCGAGCGCGCCTATTTCGGCTGCGGCGGCGGGATCAGCGCGAGATCCGACATCAGACGCTTCATGCGCTCGGAAGCCTCTTCCGTGGAGCGCTGCTGTCCAGTCATCGCGGCGGCGAAGATCACGCTTCTCTGCGCGCGGTCGACCCAGCCGACCGACCAGGCGACGCCGTCGCACGCCCCGCTCTTCCAGGAGATGGTCGCATCGCCGATTCGTTCCGTCGCCAGCACCTCGGCGGCGCGCGCCTGGCTTTCGGCTGAGGTCGGCAGCTCGCCGCGCTTGAGGCGGGCCAGAAAGTCGACCTGTTCGATCGGGCTGAGCGACAGACCCTGCCCGTCGGCGTCGCGGTCGATGCGCTCGAGCGGGCGGCCGTTCGCCTCGACGTCGCCATAGCGCATCGCAGCGAGCGCCCGCGTAAAGGCTTCGGGCCCGATGCGGCGCGCCACCTCTTCGAACACCCAGCCCACCTGTTTGCGCGACGCGTCGCGCAGATTGACGCCCTCGGGCGGATCGCCTTCCTGCGGGGGATTGCGCTTGACCGGGGCGTTGGCGTCCGGCGTCACGCCGCGGTCGAGCGCGATCACGGTCGCTGGAACCTCGAGCGTGGCGCAGGGCGGCAACCGTCGGGCGCAGGTCTGCGGATCGGAGACCGCGGCGCCCGCGCCCGGCGCGACGTCGCGCAGGACCACGCAGGCTTCCGATCCTGAAAAAGCGCGTTCGAACGCGGAGGCGAGATCCACAGGTCCTTCCGCGCGCACGCCGAAGGGCGCCGCGAGCGTCGCGCTCAGCGCCAATGCGCCCAGTCGAACGCCCTTCGACATCAGATCAGAAACCCTCCGAACCATGCGCGGCGCGACCGCTGGCGCGCCAAAACCGATAAATTTTCGAACGCGCGCTCATTTCAAGCCCCCGATGGCGCTTGCATTCCGCCCCTAGTACCCCCTTCGACGCCGATCGGGAAAGGTTGCGCCGCGCGACCCTTCGTCATTCCCTCACGAATGCCGCCCTGCGCACTCGACGCGTTGTCGGACGCCAACGGCCTTGCTAAGACTGCCTAACGAACGCGCGCGCCCATCGTTCGGGCGCCCTCCCCCGACACAGGAGACGCCGCCGGCCGATGGAGTATTTCGCCCAGCAACTCGTCAACGGCGTCACCCTCGGCTCGATCTACGGGCTCATCGCCATCGGCTACACGATGGTCTACGGCATCGTCGGCATGATCAATTTCGCCCATGGCGACGTGTTCATGATCGGGGCGTTCCTCTCCCTCATCGTCTTCCTGGCGCTGACCTCCATCGGCATCACCTTCGTGCCGCTGGCGCTGCTGCTGGTGCTGTTCGTGGCGATGGCGCTGACCGCGCTCTACGGCTGGACGGTGGAACGGGTCGCCTACCGACCTTTGCGCGGCTCGTTCCGGCTCGCGCCGCTGATCTCGGCGATCGGCATGTCGATCTTCCTGCAAAACTACGCGCAGGTGACCCAGGGAGCCCGCTTCAAGCCGCTGCCGCCCGTCGTCACCGGCGGCCACAAGTTCGGCGCGGTCGACGGCTTCGGGGTCAACATCTCGAACGTCCAGATCATCATCGTGCTGCTCACCGTCGCGCTGATGGTCGCGTTCACGCTGATCGTCTCGCGCACCAATCTCGGCCGCGCCCAGCGCGCCTGCGAGCAGGACCGCAAGATGGCCGCGCTGCTGGGCGTAGACGTCGACCGGACGATCTCGCTGACCTTCGTGATGGGCGCCGCGCTCGCGAGCGTCGCAGGGCTGATGTACCTGCTCTATTACGGCGTGGTGGACTTCTACATCGGCTTCGTGGCGGGCGTGAAAGCCTTCACGGCGGCGGTGCTCGGCGGCATCGGCTCGCTGCCTGGCGCCATGATCGGCGGCCTGCTGATCGGCCTCATCGAGACCTTCTGGTCGGCCTATTTCTCGGTCGAGTACAAGGACGTCGCGGCCTTCTCCATCCTGATCATCGTGCTGATCTTCTTGCCCTCCGGCCTGCTTGGGCGCCCGGAAGTCGAGAAGGTCTGAGGCGCGGATGACGACCGCCGCAGCCCCCTCGCCGTTTCCCGAAGCTCTCAAGAACGCCTTCGTCACGGCGCTGATCGCGCTCGGGCTCGCCGCGCCGATGATGGGCCTCGTCACCGTGCAGGTCGGCGGCGACCTCGGGCTCGAGCCGCACTGCCCGCGCGTCGCGATCGCGGTGGCGCTGGTCTTCGTCGGCCGCTTGATCCTCAACCTCACGATCTGGCGACCCGGCCGGGTGAAAAAGGTCACGGCGATCTCGCCGAAGACCGAGCGGCTGCTCTCGAAGACAGCCCGCTACCTCGCCCCCGCGGCGGTCGCCTTCGCGATCATCCTGCCGTTCCTGCCGGGCGTCGGCCGCGGCCAGATCGACCTCGGCATCCTGGTGCTCACCTATGTGATGCTCGGCTGGGGCCTCAACATCGTGGTGGGGCTCGCAGGCCTGCTCGACCTCGGTTACGTGGCCTTCTATGCCGTCGGCGCCTATTCCTACGCGCTGCTCGCGCAGAATTTCGGCTTCTCGTTCTGGCTCTGTCTGCCGCTCGCCGGCATTCTGGCGGCGCTCTGGGGCGTGATGCTGGGCTTCCCGGTCCTGCGGCTCCGCGGCGATTATCTTGCGATCGTGACGCTCGCCTTCGGCGAGATCATCCGCCTCGTCCTGCTGAACTGGCAGTGGTTCACCGGCGGGCCGAACGGCATCGGCGGGATCCCGAAGCCGAGCTTCTTCGGCATCGACTTCAAGACCGGCCCCGACGGTTTCGCAGCGACGTTCGGCCTGACGTTCTCGCCGCTTCATCGCATCATCTTCATGTACTACCTCATCCTCGCGCTCGCGCTGATCACCAACTACTTCGTCATCCGCCTTCGGCGTCTTCCCATCGGCCGCGCCTGGGAGGCGCTGCGCGAGGACGAGATCGCCTGCCGCTCGCTCGGCGTGAACACGGTCAACACCAAGCTGACGGCGTTTGCGCTCGGCGCGATGTTCGCGGGCTTCGCCGGCTCGTTCTTCGCCACCCGGCAGGGCTTCATCAGCCCCGAAAGCTTCGTCTTCATGGAGAGCGCGCTGATCCTCGCGATCGTGGTGCTCGGCGGAATGGGCTCGCAGTTCGGCGTCGCGGTCGCGGCCCTCCTGATGATCGGCGGCTTCGAGTGGTTCCGCGAGTTCCAGGACTATCGCCTGATCATATTCGGCCTCGTGATGGTGCTGATCATGGTGTGGCGCCCGCGAGGACTGGTGTCGTCCCGCAGCCCGTCGGTTTTCCTGAAGGAGAAGAAGGCGATCTCCGGCTCCCTCGTGCAGGAGGGCCACGGATGACGACGCCCCCCGCGGACGCGCCGAAGCTCCCCGACGACACGCTGCTGCGCGTCGAGCACCTCACCATGCGGTTCGGCGGCCTGACCGCCGTCGACGACGTCTCGTTCGACGTGAAGCGCGGCGACATCACCGCGCTGATCGGCCCGAACGGGGCCGGCAAGACCACGGTGTTCAACTGTGTGACGGGCTTCTACAAGCCGACGGTCGGACGCCTGACGCTGAACGGCGCGGGCGGGCGTGGCTGGCTGCTGGAGCGCCTGCGCGACCACCAGATCTCGCGGCTCGCCGGCGTCGCGCGCACGTTTCAGAACATCCGGCTGTTCGGGGGCATGACGGCGCTCGAGAACCTGCTCGTCGCACAGCACGCGCCGCTGATGAAGGCGTCGGGCATGACGGTGCTGGGCGTGCTCGGGCTCGGCGGCTTCAACAAGGCTGAAGCCGCCGCCATCGAGAAAGCCAAGGCCTGGCTGGAGCGTATCGGCCTCATCGACCGCGCCGACGACCCGGCCGCGGACCTGCCCTACGGCGATCAAAGACGCCTCGAGATCGCCCGCGCCATGTGCACAGACCCGGTGCTGCTCTGCCTCGACGAGCCGGCCGCCGGCCTCAACCCGCGCGAGAGCGGGGACCTCAACGCCCTGCTGCGCTCGATCCGCAAGGAAGACGGCGTCGCGGTGCTGCTGATCGAGCACGACATGAGCGTCGTCATGGAGATCTCCGACCACGTCGTCGTGCTCGACTACGGCAAGAAGATCTCGGACGGAACGCCTCAGGCCGTGCGCGAGGATCCGAAGGTGATCGCCGCCTATCTGGGCGTCGAGGACGAGGAGGTCGAGGCGGTGGAGCGTGAGATCGAGGGGGCGCAGGCGTGACCGCGCTCCTCTCCCTCGAAGGCGTCACCGCCTATTACGGGTCGATCGCGGCGCTCAAGGGCGTCGACGTCGAGGTGAGCGAAGGCGAGATCGTCACGCTGATCGGCGCGAACGGCGCCGGGAAGTCGACTCTGATGATGACGATCTTCGGCAGCCCCCAGGCCCGCGACGGCCGCATCGTCTATGACGGCCGCGACATCACCCGCACGCCGATGCACGAGATCGCGCGGCTGAAGATCGCCCAGTCGCCGGAAGGCCGACGCATCTTCCCGCGCATGAGCGTGCTCGAAAACCTCAAGATGGGCGCGGCGGTCACGCAGTTCGCCCATTATGACGAGGATCTCGAGCGCATGTTCGCGATCTTCCCGCGCCTGAAGGAGCGCGCGGCCCAGCGCGGCGGCACGCTCTCGGGCGGCGAGCAGCAGATGCTCGCCATCGCCCGCGCGCTGATGAGCCGCCCTCGCCTGCTGATGCTCGACGAGCCCTCGCTCGGCCTCGCGCCGCTCGTCGCCAAGCAGATCTTTTCGGTGGTCAAGGAATTGAACGAGAAGGACGGGCTCACCGTCTTTCTCGTCGAGCAAAACGCCTATCACGCGCTCAAGCTCGCCCATCGCGGCTATGTGATGGTCAACGGCAAGATCACCATGTCGGGCGGCGGCCGGGAGCTGTTGGAGAAGCCCGAGGTCCGCGCGGCCTATCTGGAGGGCGGACGGTGAGAGCGGAGACCGACTGCATGCTTCGAGACGCGCCTTCGGCGCTCCTCGGCATGAGGATCGTCGGAGCAGCGAAGACCTCCCTCATGCTGAGGAGCCGGCCCCTGGCCGGCGTCTCGAAGCACGCAGTTCGCGTCATCCCCTCGGAGCCTCGCGCATGGGCCTGATCTGGGAGATCTCCCTCGCCGAGTTCGTGTTCGTCACGCTCATCCTCGGGGGCGGCGCGGCGTGGATGGCGGGGCGCGCGATCGCGGGGGCCTGGGAGCCGATGTGGAAGACGGCGCTCTGGATGATCCCGCTCGCCGCCGCCGTGCGCTTCATCCACTTCGCGCTGTTCTCAGGCTCGCTGCTGACCCTCCACTTCTATCTCGTCGACCTCGTCATTCTGATCGCGCTCGGGCTCGCCGGGCATCGCTCGACGCTCGCGACCCGGATGGTCCGGCAATATGGCTGGATGCTGGAGCGCGCGGGCCCGTTCGGCTGGCGCGAGAAGCGCGACGGGGCGTGACAGATCCGCTTCGACGCGCCAACAATGGGCATGGCGCGAAAGACGTCACTCTCTTTTCCCCACGTCGGCCCTAAAGGACCAATCGGCATGAAGAGACATCTCGCAACGATCGCAGGGGCCAGCCTCGCCCTCGTCCTCTCGACTCCGGCCTTCGCCGACATCACGGTCGGCGTCGCAGGGCCGATGACGGGCGAGAACGCGGTCTTCGGCCAGCAGATCCGCAACGGCGTCGAGCAGGCGGTCGAGGACATCAACGCCGCGGGCGGCGTCAACGGCGAGAAGCTGGTCGTGAAGGTCGGCGACGACGCCTGCGACCCGAAGCAGGCGGTCAACGTCGCGAACCAGATCGCCGGCGACGGCGCCAAGGTGGTGATCGGCCACTATTGCTCGGGCTCGTCGATCCCGGCGTCCGCGGTCTACGCCGAGGAAGGCGTGATCCAGATCTCTCCGGCCTCAACCAACCCGGCCTACACCGACAAGCGCCCCGGCCCGACCACCTATCGCGTCTGCGGCCGCGACGACCAGCAGGGCGGCATCGCGGGCAAGGCGATCCTCGAGAAGTACAAGGGCAAAAAGGTCGCGGTCGTGGATGACCGCTCGTCCTACGGCAAGGGTCTCGCGGACGAGACCCGCAAGGTCTACGAGGCCGGCGGCGGCAAGCCCGTGCTCGTCGAGTCGATCGCCGCGGGCGAAAAGGATTATTCGGCGCTCGTCTCGAAGCTGAAGCAGGCCGGCGCGGAAGTCGTGTATTTCGGCGGCTACTATCAGCAGGCCGGCCTCATCGTTCGCCAGATGCGCGACCAGGGCGTGAACGCGATCCTGATGGGCGGCGACGCTTTGCAGTCGAGCGAGTTCCTGGGCATCACGGGCAAGGGCGGCGAAGGCACGATGTTCACCTTCCCGCCGGACCAGCGCAAGCTCTCCGAAGCCGCCGAAGTGGTGAAGAAGCTGAAGGCCAAGAAGTTCGAACCGGAAGGCTTTACGCTCTATTCCTACGCCGCTCTCCAGATCTGGGCCGCGGCCGCGAACGCCGCGAAGTCGACGGAAGCGGAAGCCGTGACCGCCGAGATGAACAAGCAGGAGTTCAAAACCGTCGCCGGCCCGATCAAGTTCGACGACAAGGGCGACCCGACGGTGGCGGGCTTCGTGTTCTACGAGTTCAAGAACGGCACCTACGAGCAGATGTGACGAGTCGATCGTCCTGAGCTGAACGAGCCCGCCGGGCGACCGGCGGGCTTTTTGCTGCGCAGCCGATGAGCCTGCCGACCATGAACCGAACGACGACGTTCACGCTCGCCGAGCGCGACCTTCGCCGCGCGCTGCGCCTCCATATGCTGGCGATGCTGCGCCAGCCGCGGAAGCTCTTCGCTCTCGTTGCGATCTGGCTGGTCGCCACGGCGGCGATCGCGGGCGCCTATCACCTTGGCGGAACGCCCTGGCCCGAACTGCGCGACAGCCTGCCGAAGCTTGCGGCTCTCGCGGCGGTCGGGCTGCTTGTCCTCGACGTCGCAGTTCCGCTCTTGCTTGGCGCGCGGGTGATCAGCAAGCGCTTCCAGCAGGACAAGCTGCTCGTCCAGCCGATCACGGCGAGCTGGGACGAGGAGGCCTACGAGGCCGTCCAGCCGAGCATGCGCAACCGCATCGCCTGGCGCGACTACGCGATGCTGCGCGAGGACCGCCACGCCTTCGTGTTCTTCCTGTCAGATTACCAATACCAGGTGCTGCCCAAGCGTGCGCTGAGCGATGAGCAGGTCGCGGACATCCGCGGGATCGTGTCGGCCGTCTAGCGACGCAAACGCCGCCTATTTGTCCCGGACTTGATCCGGGACAAAGAACCACAGCATCTTGAGAGCTCACGGACCCGGGGCGTTTCTGGGCCCCGGATCAAGTCCGGGGCAAGCGCGGCGCTACCCCAGCGTCGCGAGCCCCGGAAACGTCTCCAGCAACCAGAACGAGGCCGTCGCGGTCCAGCCGGTGAGGAACGCGATCCCGGTCAGCACGAGCAGGCCGCCCATCACCTTCTCGACCGTGCCGAGATGGGTCTTGAAGCGCTTCAGGAACGCCACGAACGGTCTCATGGCGAGGGCCGCAATCAGGAACGGCAGGCCGAGGCCCGCGGCGTAGACCGCCAGCAGACCGGCGCCGCTCGCCACCGTCTCCTCGGACGCCGCGACCGCAAGCACTGCGGCGAGCACCGGGCCGATGCAGGGCGTCCAGCCGAACGCGAAGGCGAGGCCCATCACATATGCGCCCCACAGCCCGACGGGCTTTTCGACGTCGACCCGGGCCTCCCTCATCAGCAGCGGAATTCGGAAGGCGCCGAGGAAGTGCAGGCCCATCACGATGATGGCGAGTCCCGCGATCGTCGCGAGCAGCGGGGCGTTCTTCAGCAGCAGCCCGCCGACCGCCGAGGCCGTCGCGCCGAGCGCCACGAACACGGTGGCGAAACCCGCGACGAACAGCGCGGCGGCGGCGAGCGTGCGCCCGGTGACGGCGCGCGGCGCGGTTTCGGCGGTCAGCTTGTCCAGCGTCGTGCCGGCGAGGAAGCAGAGATAAGGCGGCACCAACGGCAGCACGCAGGGGCTCAGGAAGCTGAGCGCGCCCGCGCCGAAGACCGCCGGAAGGGTGACGTTCGAGATCATGACGAGGCTCTACAGCGCGCGCGGCTTCCGCGAAAGCTCGGGCGAGCGAACGTGATGACGCGCCGTCGATCAGTCGCGGAGGAGCATCTGCGGTCGCAGCCCCGGAAGATACGCCCTCCCCTTGTGGCGCGATCGGGCTCCGCGCTAGAAGGCCCGCGACCCATTCCGTTCCGCGCTGATCCGCGCAAAGCCCCGCGAGCCCCGCCCCCATGGCCAACCGCGAATTCATCTATCACATGAGCGGCGTCTCCAAGGCCTTCGGCCCCAAGAAGACGCTCGATAACATTCACCTCTCCTTCTACCCGGACGCCAAGATCGGCATCTTGGGCGTCAACGGCTCGGGCAAGTCGACCCTGCTCAAGATCATGGCGGGCATCGACAAGGAGTTCACCGGCGAAGCGTGGGCCGCCAAGGGCGCCAGGATCGGCTACCTCGAGCAGGAGCCGCAGCTCAATCCGGAAAAGGACGTCCGCGGGAACGTCATGGAGGGCGTGGCGGAGAAGACCGCGATCCTCGAGCGGTACAACGAACTCGCGATGAACTACTCCGACGAGACCGCCGATGAGATGACGGAGCTTCAGGACCGCATCGAGTCGCTCGGGTTGTGGGACCTGGACAGCAAGGTCGAGCAGGCCATGAACGCGCTCGGCTGCCCGCCCGACGACTGGACGGTCGACAAGCTCTCGGGCGGCGAGAAGCGCCGCGTCGCGCTCTGCCAGCTGCTGCTCTCCGAGCCAGATCTGCTGCTGCTCGACGAGCCCACCAACCATCTCGACGCCGAGACGGTGAACTGGCTCGAAAACCACCTGCGCAACTTCCCCGGCGCGATCCTGATCGTGACCCATGACCGCTACTTCCTCGACAACGTCACGGGTTGGATCCTCGAGATCGACCGCGGCCGCGGCATCCCCTACGAGGGCAACTACTCCTCCTGGCTGGTGCAGAAGCAGAAGCGCATGATCCAGGAAGGCCGCGTGGAGGAATCCCTGCAGCGGACGCTCAAGCGCGAGCAGGAGTGGATGGGCAACAGCCCGAAGGCCCGCCAGGCCAAGAACAAGGCCCGCATCCAGCGCTACGACGAGCTCGTCAAGCGCGCCTCCGAGCAGGGCCCGACGACCGCGCAGATCGTCATCCCGATCGCCGAGCGCCTCGGCTCCAACGTCGTGGACTTCGAGAACCTCAACAAGGGGTTCGGCGACAAGCTGCTGATCGAGGACCTCACCTTCAAGCTGCCGCCCGGCGGGATCGTCGGCGTCATCGGCCCGAACGGCGCCGGCAAGACCACGCTGTTCCGCATGATCACCGGCCAGGACAAGCCGGACGGCGGCAGCCTCAAGGTCGGCGAGACGGTGCAACTCGGTTACGTCGACCAGAGCCGCGACGCGCTCGACGCCAACAAGAACGTCTGGGAGGAGATCTCCGGCGGCACCGAGGTGATCCATCTCGGCAAGCGCGAGGTGAACAGCCGAGCCTATGTCGGCGCGTTCAACTTCAAGGGCGCGGCGCAGCAGAAGAAGGTCGGTGACCTCTCGGGCGGCGAGCGCAACCGCGTGCATCTCGCCAAGATGCTGAAGTCGGGCGCGAACGTCCTGCTGCTCGACGAGCCGACCAACGACCTCGACGTCGAGACGCTGCGTGCGCTCGAAGAGGCGCTCGAGGATTACGCGGGCTGCGCCGTGATCATCAGCCATGACCGCATGTTCCTCGACCGCGTCGCCACCCACATGCTGGCCTTCGAGGGCGACAGCCACGTCGAATGGTTCGAAGGCAACTTCCAGGACTACGAGGAGGACAAGAAGCGCCGCCTCGGCCCCGACGCCGTCGAGCCGAAGCGGATCAAGTACCGCCAGTTCACGCGATGAGGCGAAGCGCCTAGTCTGGCGCTTCAGACAACGAGGGGCGGCGACCGCATGAGCCTCAAGGAAGATTGGTCCGCCGCCACCTATCTGCGCTTCGAGGACGAGCGCACCCGGCCGTCCGCCGACCTTCTCGCGCGAGTGCCCGTCGAGGCGCCTGCCCGCGTCGTCGATCTCGGCTGCGGGCCGGGAAACTCGACCGAGCTTCTGGTCCGCCGCTTCCCGAACGCCGAGGTCATGGGCCTCGACTCCTCTCCCGACATGCTGGCCGCCGCGCGCAAGCGGTTGCCGGACGTCGCGTTCGTCGAGGCGGATCTCGCCACGTGGTCGCCCGAACGCGCCCCCGACGTCGTCTTCGCCAACGCCGTGCTGCAATGGCTGCCGGACCACGAGGCGCTGTTCCCGCGTTTGATGCGCAGCGTCGCGCCGGGCGGGGCGCTCGCGGTCCAGATGCCCGACAATCTCGCCGAGCCGAGCCACGCCGTCATGCGCGAGGTGGCGCGCGACGGGCGCTGGGCGGAGCGGCTGGCGGGCGCGGCGGCCTCGCGAACGCAGATCCTTGCAGGAGAGGCCTATTTCGACTTGCTCGCGCCGTTCTGCAGCTCGGTCGACATCTGGCGCACGACCTATCTGCATCCGCTCGACGGGACCAAGGCCATCGGCGAGTGGCTGAAGGCCACGGGCCTGCGTCCCTTCCTCGATCCGCTCGACGCGGACGAGCGAAAGGATTTTCTCGCGCTTTACACCGAGCGTCTCGGCGCCTTCTATCCGGAGCGCGCCACCGGCAAGGCGCTGCTGCGCTTCCCGCGGCTGTTCGTGGCGG
Source organism: Chenggangzhangella methanolivorans (assembly GCF_042648545.1). Classification (NCBI taxonomy): domain Bacteria; kingdom Pseudomonadati; phylum Pseudomonadota; class Alphaproteobacteria; order Hyphomicrobiales; family Methylopilaceae; genus Chenggangzhangella; species Chenggangzhangella methanolivorans. The sequence goes on along the minus strand of NZ_JBHRXS010000006.1, from coordinate 125,352 downwards.
CGACGCGGCGCTAGGTTTCAGCCATGACGCGCGACCTGCTCGATCATGTGGTGATCCACCCGGCGAAGCGCCTGACGGCGAAGCTCATCGGGACGCTCTCGACGCTTAGGACGGACGACTTCGAAACCGAGCCGGTCGAGCAGCTGAACCTCGCTCTTGAGGGCATTTCGGGCGATCGCCACGCCGGCTTTACACGCGAGGCGGGCGCCCGCGAGCCTTGGTATCGCCGCGGCGCAAAGATGCGCTCAGGCCGACAGATCTCGATCGTCTCGCCCGAAGAGCTCTGGGAGATCGGCTATGCGCTCGGCCTGCCGCCGCTCGAAGCCGGCTGGATCGGCGCGAATCTCGTGGTCGAAGGCGTCGCGCGCCTGTCTTTCCTGCCGGCCGGCACGCGCATGTTCTTCCCTTCCGGCGCCTCCGTCGTCGTCGAGGGCCAGAACGCGCCTTGCCGGCACGCGGGCCGGGCAGTCGCCCGCCACACTGAGCGGCCGAGCGACGAGATCAGTTTTCCCAAGGCCGCCAAGCGCCTGCGTGGGCTGGTGGCCTCGGTCGAGCACGCGGGTCCCGTCTTGCCCGGCGACGCGGTTACGATCCATCTGCCGGAGCAGTGGATTTACTGATCGCGCGAGTTCGCCGTTGCCCGGCGCGGCGGGATCATATAAAGACATGTTTATGTCTTTCTCGAACGCGCCCATCGCTCCGGTCGGCCTCGAGGCGGCGCTCTCGGTCCTTAGGGCCGCAGGCGAGCCGACGCGGCTGCGCGTGCTCGCTCTGCTGGCCGCCGGCGAACTGACGGTCTCCGACCTCACTGAGATCCTCGGCCAGAGCCAGCCGCGCATCTCGCGCCACCTCAAGCTGCTGGTCGAGGCGGGGCTCGTCGAGCGCCACCGCGAGGGCGCCTGGGCGTTCTTCGGCCTCGCAGGCCAGTCGGAAGCGGGCCTCGCCATCCGCGTAGCGCTCGGACGGCTCGACCCCAACGATCCGGCGATCTCGCGCGACCGCGAGCGTCTTGCGGAGGTGCGCGCCTCCCACCAGAGCGTCGCCGACGGCTATTTCAGCGCCAACGCCACCCGCTGGGACAGCCTGCGCGGCCTTCACGTCTCTGAAGCCGCAGTCGAGGCCGCGATACTGGAGGCCGTGGGCGACGCCCGCATCGAAACGGCGCTTGACCTCGGCACCGGCACCGGCCGCATGCTGGAGCTCATCAGCCCGCGTGTCGGCCGCGCCATCGGCGTCGACAGCAACCGCGACATGCTCGCCCTTGCCCGCGCGACGCTCTCGCGCGCCGGCGTCTCCAACGCGCAGGTCCGGCAGGGCGACATCTTCGCGCCGCCGACCCCCATCGGCGCCTTCGACCTCGTGATCGTCCACCAAGTTCTGCACTTCCTCGACGACGCCGGCCGCGCGGTGCGCGAGGCCGCGCGCGCGCTGCGCCCCGGCGGGCGGCTGATCGTCGTCGATTTCGCGCCCCACGCCATCGAGGCGCTCCGCGAGGACCACGCGCACCGCCGCCTTGGCTTTGCGTCCGAGACCATGGAGGCGTGGTTCCGCGCCGCGGGCCTCGAGCCGCTCGCCCGGCGCGACCTGCCGCCGCCCGACGGCGCGGCCGACAAGCTCACCGTCTCGCTCTGGACCGCGCGCGACCCGCGCATCGTGTCCGATCCCCTGCCCTCCTCGAACCTCGAGGTCGCCTGATGCCGAACGATCGTCTTTCCCGCGCCACCCGCCGGCCGATCCGCGTCTCTTTCGAGTTCTTCCCGCCCAAGACGCCCGAGATGGAGAAGTCGCTGTGGAGCGCCGTCGAGCGCCTCGCGCCGCTCGGCCCCACCTTCATGTCCGTGACCTACGGCGCGGGCGGTTCCACCCGCGAGCGCACCCATTCGACCGTCGCGCGCATGGTGCAGGAGACCGACGTCCCGCCGGCCGCGCATCTCACCTGCGTCTCAGCCTCCAAGGCCGAGGTCGACGCGGTCGTGGACAGCTATCGCGAGGCGGGCGTGCGCCACATCGTGGCGCTGCGCGGCGACCCCGCGGGCGGCGTCGGCACGACGTTCGAGGCGCACCCGGACGGCTACCAGTCGACCGCCGATCTCGTGGCCGGCATCCGCAGGCGCGCGCCGGAGATCGAGCTCTCGGTCTCGGCCTATCCCGAGATGCATCCCGAAAGCCCGAGCCGCGAGGCGGACTTCGACACGCTGAAGGCCAAGGTGGACGCCGGCGCGAACCGGGCCATCACCCAGTTCTTCTTCGACAACGGCCATTACCTCCGCTACGTCGACGAGGCGCGCAAGCGCGGCATCCACGTTCCGATCGTGCCGGGCATCGTGGCCGTCTCGAACTTCAAGCAGACGTCCAGCTTCGCGCAGAAGGCGGGCGCGAGCGTGCCCGGCTGGTTCGCCGAACGCTTCGAGGGGCTTGAGAACGACGTCCAGACCCGCCAACTGATCGCTGCGGCGGTCGCGGCCGAGCAGGTGCTCGACCTCGTCGACCACGGCGTGAAAGACTTTCACTTCTACACGATGAACAAGGCCGACCTCGTCTACGCCGTCTGCCATCTGCTGGGCCTCAGGCCCACCGCGAAAGCGGAAAGCAGCGCGGCGGCGTGACCGGCCCAGCCATCGGAGCCAAAACCATGACCGACGTCGAAACCACGATCCGCAAGCTCGCCTCGGAGCGCATCCTCGTGCTCGACGGGGCCATGGGCACGATGATCCAGCGCGAAAAGTTCTCCGAGGAGGATTTTCGCGCGGAGCGCTTCAAGGACTGGAAGCGGGATCTGAAAGGCAACAACGACCTTCTGATCCTCACCCAGCCCGACAAGATCCGCGACATCCACCTGCAGTATTTCCGCGCCGGCGCCGACATCGTCGAGACCAACACGTTCTCCTCGACCACGATCGCCCAGGCCGACTACGGCATGGAGGAGCTCGCCTACGAGCTCAACGTCGAGGGCGCGCGACTCGCGCGCGAGGCCGGAGACATCGCGGCGAAGGAAGACGGCCGTCCGCGCTTCGTCGCCGGCACGCTCGGGCCGACCAACCGAACCGCCTCGATCTCGCCGGACGTCAACAATCCGGGCTTCCGCGCCGTCACCTTCGACGAGCTCGCGACCGCCTATGGCGAGGCCGCTCGCGGGTTGCTGGACGGCGGCTCCGACATGCTGCTGGTCGAGACCATCTTCGACACGCTGAACGCCAAGGCAGCGATCTTCGCGATCGAGGAGCTGTTCGCCGAACGCGGGATCCGCGTGCCGATCATGATTTCGGGCACCATCACCGATCTGTCGGGCCGCACGCTCTCCGGCCAGACGCCGACGGCGTTCTGGAACGCGCTGAACCATGCGCGCCCGGTCTCCTTCGGGCTCAACTGCGCGCTCGGCGCCAAGGAAATGCGCGCCCACATCGCGGAGCTTTCGCGCGTGGCCGACACCCTGATCTGCGCCTATCCGAACGCAGGGCTCCCGAACGAATTCGGCCTCTATGACGAGAGCCCGGAGGCGATGGGCGAGCTGGTGGGCGAGTTCGCCTCATCGGGTCTCGTCAACATCGTCGGCGGCTGCTGCGGCACGACGCCGGACCACATCGCGGCGATCGCCGAGGCGGTGAAGGGCAAGGCTCCGCGAAAGCTCCCCGAGATCGCGCCGAAGATGCGGCTGTCGGGCCTCGAGCCCTTCGAGCTGACCGCCGCCTGAAGCCATTCGTTAACTGTAAATTCCCCGCCTAAGCGCAGGATTTTTCATGACTTCCGCCGCCTCTCGCTTCGTCAATGTCGGCGAGCGCACAAACGTCACGGGCTCCGCAAAGTTCAGGAAGCTCATCACCGCGGGCGACTACGCCGCGGCGCTCGACGTGGCGCGCGAGCAGGTGGAGAACGGGGCGCAGATCCTCGACGTCAACATGGACGAGGGCCTTCTCGACTCCGAGAAGGCCATGGTCGAGTTCCTGAACCTCATCGCCTCCGAGCCCGACATCGCGCGGGTGCCGGTGATGATCGACTCGTCCAAATGGTCGGTGATCGAGGCGGGCCTCAAATGCGTCCAGGGCAAGCCGATCGTGAACTCGATCTCGCTCAAGGAAGGCGAGGAGCAGTTCGTCCATTACGCCCGCAAGGTCCGGGCCTATGGCGCGGCTGTGGTCGTCATGGCCTTCGACGAAACCGGGCAGGCCGACACCTTCGCGCGCAAGACCGAGATTTGCGCGCGCGCTTACAAGATCCTCATCGAGCAGGTCGGCTTCCCGCCGGAAGACATCGTGTTCGACCCGAACGTGTTCGCGGTCGCGACCGGCATCGAGGAGCACTCGAATTACGGCGTCGACTTCATCGAGGCGACGAAGTGGATCCGCGAGAACCTGCCGCACGCCCACATCTCCGGCGGCGTCTCGAACCTGTCGTTCGCGTTCCGAGGCAACGAGCCGGTGCGCGCCGCGATGCACTCCGTGTTCCTCTATCACGCCATCGCCGTCGGCATGGACATGGGCATCGTCAACGCCGGCGCACTGCCGGTCTATGACGACATCGATCCGGAGCTGCGCGACCTCGCCGAGGACGTTGTGCTCAACCGCCGTCCGGACGCGACCGACCGACTGCTGGCGGCCGCCGACAAGTTCAAGGGCGGCAAGCAGGAAGCCCGTGTCGTCGACACCAAATGGCGCGACCAGCCGGTCGCCAAGCGCCTCGAGCATGCGCTGGTGCACGGCATCACCGAGTTCATCGAGTCTGACACCGAGGAAGCGCGGGCCGCCGCCGAGCGCCCGCTGCACGTCATCGAAGGCCCGCTGATGGACGGCATGAACGTCGTCGGCGATCTGTTCGGCTCGGGAAAGATGTTCCTGCCGCAAGTGGTGAAGTCGGCCCGCGTCATGAAGCAGGCGGTCGCCTACCTCATGCCGTTCATGGAGGAGGAGAAGCGCCTCAACGGCGGCGCCCAGCGCTCAAACGCCGGCAAGATCCTGATGGCGACCGTCAAGGGCGACGTACACGACATCGGCAAGAACATCGTCGGCGTCGTTCTCCAGTGCAACAACTACGAGGTCATCGACCTCGGCGTCATGGTGCCGGTGCAGAAGATCATCGCCGCGGCCCGTGAACACGACGTCGACGTCATCGGCCTGTCGGGCCTGATCACGCCCTCGCTCGACGAGATGGTGACGGTGGCGTCCGAGCTCGAGCGCGAGGGCTTCGCCGTTCCGCTTCTGATCGGCGGCGCGACGACGTCCAAGATCCATACCGCGGTGAAGATCCACCCGGCCTACGAGCGTGGGCAGGCGGTCTACGTTCTCGACGCCAGCCGTGCGGTCGGCGTGGTGTCGCAGCTGCTCTCGAAGGAAGGCGGCGCGCCTGCTTACGTGGCCGACATCCAGGCCGACTACGCCCGCCTCGCCGAGCAGCACGCCCGGGCGCAGGAGGACAAGGCCCGCGCGCCGATCGCGGCCGCGCGCGCCAACCGGCTGCAGATCGACGTCTCGAAAGTCGCGCCGCGGCCGAGCTTCCTCGGGACCAAGGTGCTGACCGAGATCCCGCTCGGCGAGCTAGCCAAGTTCATCGACTGGACGCCGTTCTTCCAGACCTGGGAGCTGAAGGGCCGCTACCCGGAGATCCTGAAGGACGAGAAATACGGCGAGGCCGCGCGCAACCTGTTCGAGGACGCGCAGGCGATGCTCCGCCAGATGACGGACGAGAAATGGGTCGAGGCCCGCGCCGTCATCGGCTTCTGGCCGGCGGCGGCGCGCGGCGACGACATCGTGCTGTTCAAGGACGAGGGGCGGAGCGAGGAACTCGCGGTCCTGCACACCCTCCGCCAGCAGATGGCGCGCGGCAAGGACCGCCCGAACCTCGCGCTCTCCGACTTCGTCGCGCCGGAAGACGCCGGCGCGCCCGACTATGTGGGGGGCTTTGCGGTCACCGCCGGCATCGGCGAGGAGGCGATGAGCCAGCGCTTCGCCCGCGCCAACGACGACTACGGCGGGATCCTCGCCAAGGCGCTCGCCGACCGTCTCGCGGAGGCGGGAGCGGAGTGGCTGCACGCGCAGGTGCGGCGCGAACACTGGGGCTACTCAGCCGACGAAACGCTCACCAACGAACAGCTGATCTCGGAGGACTATCAGGGCATCCGCCCCGCCCCTGGCTACCCCGCGCAGCCCGACCACACCGAGAAGGGCGTCCTGTTCGATCTCCTCGGCGCGCCGGAGAAGATCGGCCTGACGCTGACCGAGAGCTACGCGATGTGGCCGGGCTCGGCGGTCTCGGGGCTCTACTTCAGCCACCCCGAGAGTCGCTATTTCGGCCTCGGAAAAATCGATCGCGACCAGGTGACGGACTACGCCGCCCGCAAGGGCTACGCGCTCGCCGACATGGAGAAATGGCTCGCGCCGGTTCTGAACTACGATCCGAACCGCGCCCAGAAGATCGCAGCGGAATAAAGCGCGGCGTCATCTCGCCGCCGTCGGCGCGGCCGGCGCAGATCAGATGCGTGGCGGCTTCTCAGTTCGTCCGGTGCATCGCCTGGGTGCGCCGGTAGAGCGCGTGCGGCCGCCCCGCATGCTCGAACGGCTTGTCATAATCGAAGCCGAGACGGTCGAGCACCGCGATCGAGTGGTCGTTCTGGGGCGTCGTGAAACCGACGATCTCGCCGAGGCCGAGATTGTCGAAGCCAAGTTGCAGCGCGACTTCGCCGACGCGCGTCGCGTGGCCCTTGCAGCGCAGCCGCGGCGTCAATGCGTAAGCGAGCTCGACCGTGCGTTCGCCGTCGGCCTCGCAGCGCCGCAGGCCGGCCCAGCCGGCGAAACCGCCGTCGCGCAGATCGCGCAAGAACCACAGCCCGTAGCCCGCGTCGCGCCAATGCGCCCGCGTGCGCGAGATGAAACTGCGCGCCGCCTCGGGGGGCCGCACGCCGCCGAGCGTATTCATCACCTCGGGATCGGCGAAAGCTTCGCTGAGCGCCGCTTCGTAGCCGTCATGGGCGACATCGGCGAGAAGTCCGCCAATTTCGATGATCGTCGGGTAGCGCGGGCTGAGCATGGAGGCCGCCTTTTTCTCGTTCGCGCAATCCGATCACACGCGAGACAAGACGATCGGTCTGATCTGGTCATCAGACTCGCACAATGTGACGATGTAAAGACAGCAATATTGACGGATTCAACTTAGCGGAAAGACTTCGTTTCCAACGCAACCTATGCCGCGCAGTCGAAGGGCCGTAGAGAGTCCGGAAGGCCGAGCGTCGCCTGAGGTGAACAGCGCCCGCGCCGGCTCTCCCTGCTTCGGCGACAAAGATCCCACGAGCGCAAGCACCCGCCGTGCGATCGCGGGCGCCGGATCGATCCACGCCACCGGCCAGGGCGCGACGGCCGCGAATCGTTTCGTCAGCAGGGGGAAATGCGTGCAGGCGAGCGCCACGGCGTCGGTGCGACGGCCCTCGCGCTCGACGAAGCAGGGCGCGATTTCGGCTGCGATGTCCGCGTCCGACGCCGGCTCGCCGCGAAGTTCCCCTTCGGCGTAACCGGCGAGCTTGGGCGAGCCCACCAGCGTCACCTCCGCGCCTTTGGCGAAGGCGTCGACCATGGCGCGGGTGTGCTCGCGCCTGACCGTTCCGGGCGTCGCCAGCACCGAGACGAGGCCGGACGTCGAGGCTGCGACCGCCGGCTTCACGGCCGGCACGGTGCCGACGAAAGTCAGCTGGAATCTCGCCCGAAGGCTCGGCAATGCGAGCGTCGAGGCGGTGTTGCAGGCGACGACCACGAGGTCCGGGGCCTCTCGCGCGACAAGGCGCTCCATCACCGCCACGACACGATCGACGAGCCGCTGGTCATCGAGCGCGCCATAGGGAAAGGCCGCGTCGTCGGCGGCGTAGACGAAACTCGCGGAGGGAAGCGCCTTGGCGAGTTCCGAAAAGACGGTCAGCCCGCCGAGCCCGGAGTCGAACACGAGAATGCGGGGCGCTCGATCGAGCGGCGGAAGCGCCGCCGCGCCGAGCCCCGCGAAAAGATCGACGCCCATCTCCAGCCTGCTCACCCGCGCAAGAATCCTCCGAGCGATTGAACCGCCGGATGGTTACCGAATCGTGGCGAAACGGTCGCGCCACGAGGGCTGGGCGCCCGGAATTTCGAGCGCCGTGGCTTCGAAGACGCCGCGCGCGACCGCGCGCGCCAGCGTCATCGAGGCGACATGGCCGAGCGTCGAGAGCGCGGTGACCCGGTCGCCCGCGAGCGGATGGAGCCCGGTGGCGACGGCGAACACCGTGTCTCCGTCGAGCGGCGTGTGGCAGGGCACCAAGGCGCGCGCGAGCCCATCCTGCGCCATCACCGCAAGCATGCGGGCCTCCGCCTTGGTGAGCGCGGCGTCGGTCGCGACGATCGCGATCGTCGTGTTGGCTCCCGCGAGGGGCTTTCCGTCGGCGAACCAGGCGGACGACGGCGTCTCCGACGGAGAGCCGAGGCCGCCGAACTCGCCCTCCATTTCGAACGGAGCGGCCCAGAAATGCGGCCCGTCTCCCACTGTCGCGGAGCCGAGGGCGTTGACGGCCGCGAGCGCCCCGACCGTCAGCCCGGTCGAGCCGAGCGCGGTGGACGCCATGCCGAGGCCGCCCTTCAGCGAGCCTGTGCGCGCGCCGAGGCCTGCCCCGACCGAGCCGAGCGCGGCGTCGCGCCCTGCGGAGATCGCGGCGGTGTAGCCGAGGTCGCGATAGGGCGAGAAACGGCCCCACGCCTTGTCGCCCCCATTCGTTAGATCGAACAGGATCGCGCCTGACACGATGGGCACTCTGGCGGGGCCGACCGCAAAACCCCTGCCCTGCTCGGCGAGCGCCGCCACCACGCCGGCCGCCGCGTCGAGGCCGAAGGCGGAGCCGCCCGAAAGACACACCGCGTCGATGCGTTCGACGGTGCGTTCCGGCGACAGGAGGTCGGTCTCGCGCGTGCCGGGTCCGCCGCCGCGCACGTCGACCGAGGCGACCGCAGGCTCGGCGAAGATGATCGCGGTCGATCCGGAGGCGAGCGCGGCGTCGCCGGCATGGCCGACCAGAACGCCGTGGACGTCGGTCAGAGCGTTGCGGGGTCCGGGCCGGAGGTCGTCGCGCATGTCTCGATCATAGGGCGCGCCCGCGCGGCGGCATACGCCGTTTGCCGACCAGAAGCCGACGTCCAGAACCGAGCCCTTAGGCCCGGAACACGGGCTGAGGTTCGATCATGCGCCGATCGGCGCGCGCCAGCGGACGCGGTAGAAGATGTGGCTGCCGATCCGGTCTTCCTTGATCATGTCGCGGATCCAGTTCGGGCGCACATAGGTCGCGTGATAGTGGGTCGAATCGCCGACCTCGGGCAGCCAGGCGCCGTTGCGCGTCACGTCGCGCGCGATTGCGGTCGCGATGTTCCAGGCGAATTTGTTGGTCACCCGATCGGGGATGCGATCGCACGCGAAGGAGAACTGGCAGGCGTTCCGGCGGTGCGCGTTCTGGTAGACGACGCCGCAGACGTCGGCCGGGTAGTAGCCGGAGCGCGTTCGGTTCATCACCACCTGGGCGACTGCGTACTGGCCTTCCTTCGATTCGCCGCGCGCCTCGAAATAGATCGCCTCGGCGAGACATTGCTCGGCTTTGGCGAGTTGCGCCTCGGGCATGAGGACGCGATGCGACAGCCGGGTTTCGATCGTGCCGTCGCCGTCCATGTCGCCGCGGATCGCCACCGTCTCGCCTTCCGGCGCGGCGGACTTCGCCGATGGCGTCAGCGCGACGCGCGAAGCGCGCGCGGCCGGCTCGGCGAGCATGCGCGTGACGGGAAGCGCCGCGACCGCGAGCGGCGCGTCGCTTGCGGGCGTCGTGGTGGTTGGCGTGCGCCCGCCGTTCATCGCCGCGACGGAAGGCGTGGTGCCGTCGTGTCGCGCGCCCGCCTCTCTCGGCGTCATCGGGACGGCCGTGAGGCCGGCGTCGGCGGAGAGCGGTTCGTCCGGGGTCTCGTCGCGCAACTTGCCGGCGCTCGGCGTCGAGCCGACGGGAGCCGCCTTGGGCGAGGTCGCGACGACGAGCGGCGCGCGACGGGCGAGCAGCGCGGTGTCCACGTGTGGAAGCATCGTCAGGCCGGTGAGATCGAGCGCGAAAGCCTGCGACAGGCTCGGCAGCGCGTCGAACGGACCGGGCCCGTCGACCTCCGCGCGGCGCACCGCCGGCTCGGCCGGCCGTATGGGAGCGATCAGGGCGCGGTCGGTCTTGAGCGTGCGGTCGACGAACGGCGCCGGCCCCTCGCCCTTGGGACGGCTCTCAGGCTCAGCCTCCGGCAGATCCAGAACCATGAGCGCGTCGCCGCCGTCGAAGAGCGCGGTCGGCGCCATCGGGCCGCGGCCGGCTCCGAAAAGATCGGCGGTCTCGAGCGAGACCAGATCGACGGGCCGCCGCGGCACGGCCGCAAGGTAGCGGCCGCCGGCGGCGTCCGCGAGATCCGCTGCGCCCGGCAGAAGGCTGGTGGCGTCCTGGCGAGCGATCGAAGTGGTCGAGAACGGGGTGATGGCGGCCGCGAGCATCAGGCCGAACAGGCGGACCTTCGAGGTTCCGCGGCGCGCTTTGCGTCGCCTCGCCGCCGTCCCATGTCCCCGCATGACGCCACGCACCCCAACGCGGTCGCCGAGCGCCCGCGCCGCAAGAGCGGCGCCAGTCGGCGGGACCGAACCGACACAGACTTATGGTTGTCGGTCCTTAACCTTTCGGGGGAGTTAACGGGCGATCAACGGACCGCGATCGGACGGCTAGCGCGCCGTCAGCCTGTCGCCGAGAACACGAGCGATTTCAGCCTCTCGCGCGAAGGGGCCGCCCGTGAGATCCGAAAGCAGCGCCTTCGCGGCTCTTACGCCCTCCGTGCCGAAGCGCCCTTTGAGAGCCGCCGTCAGGCGAGCCTCCGCCTGCTCCTTGCGGCGACGCGCCAGCCGTCCCTCCGCGCGCAGAAACTCGGAGTGCCGCTTCAAATGCGACACCAGCTCGTCCAGCCCTTCGCCCGTCTGCGACGAGACAAGGGCGACCGGCGCCTCCCAACCGGGATCCTGCGCGCCGCCGCCGAGCGAAAGCGCGCCCTCGAGGTCGTCGCGCGCGCGCCGGGCCGGCGCGCCGATGTCGGACTTCGTGACCGCCACCACGTCCGGAAGCTCCATCACGCCCGCCTTGATGAACTGCAGCGCGTCGCCCGAGGCCGGCTGGACGGCGAGCAGGATGGTGTCGCCGACAATCGCGACGTCGGCCTCCGACTGGCCGACCCCGACCGTTTCGACGATCACCCGGTCGTAGAGCGCCCGCATCAGCACCGTCGCCCCGAAGGCGAGGTCCGAGAGGCCGCCGAGGCGATCCCGCGCGGCGAATGAACGGATGAAGACGCCACGGTCTTCAGGGTCGGTCGGGATGCGCGCGCGGTCGCCGAGAATGGCGCCGCCCGAGCGCATCGAGGACGGATCGACCGCCACAACGCCGACCGTCTCTCCCCGGTCCCGGAACGCCTTCACCAGCGCGCCGGTGAGCGTCGACTTGCCGACGCCGGGCGGGCCGGTGAGGCCGAGCACCTCGCCCCTCGGATTGGCGTCCGCCTCGTCGAGCAGCCGCGCCGCCTCCTCCTCACGCGCGACGCGCTCGAGCCGGGCGAGAGCGCGCGCGAGGCCCGCCTTGCCGGCGCCGCGCAACGTCTCGAGGTCGGTCAGGGTTTTGAGGCTCACGTCGGCGTCCGGCAGGCGGAGGAGGGTCGCGCCCTCCTCTGCCACGTCCGTCGCCGCGGCGCGAACTCGCCTTTCGTCAGGGCAGCTTCTGGCCGCCGGGCTGGCCCGCCGGGGCCTCCTTCGGCTGCGGCTTCAGCTTGTCGCACTGATCGCCCAGCATCACGTCGGCCTTCTGGAGCGCGATGTTGAACTTCATGTTCTTCTGAGGCGAGAACATGCCGCGGGCGGTCTTGGCCTTGTCCACGTCGCCCATCATGAAGTCGTAGAACACCTGACGCTCGGCGGCGTCGGAGAGATGGGTGGCGGCGACCGCGATCACGCAGGAGCACAGCTCCTTGGGCGCGTTCGGCTCGCAACGGCCGCGATAGGCGTCGTCGATCTGCTTGAGCTGGGCGGGATCGGACGGCGCGGACGGCTCGTCGCCGCCGGGTCCCTGCGCGAAGGCGGGGCCTGCGGCGAGAAGCATGGCCGCGGCCAGAAGGCTGGAGATACGCATAGAATAATCCTCCGGACGTCGCGCCGTCTGCCGGGCGCTTGTCGTCTTACGAACGCCTTACGTTTGGCACGGGCGGTCCGGATGAGTCACCCCGCCGCGCCGATCCGCCGCGGCGTCAGGCGAGACCGAGCACCGCAAACTGGCCATCCGGGTCGGTCCAGGTCTGCGCGAGACGCCAGCCCGCGGAGGCCGCCAACGCCTCAAACTCCGCGAGTTCGTATTTGCGGCTGTCCTCGGTGTGGATGGTCTCGCCCTCGGCGAAGCGGATCTTCTGACCATCCACCTCGACGTCCTGTTCGCTGAGGCTGACGAGATGCATCTCAATCGCGGACTTTCTCGCGTTCCAGCGCGCCTCATGGGCGAAGCGGGTTAGGTCGAAATCGCCGCCGAGCTCGCGGTTGATACGCTCCAGAAGGTTGAGATTGAACGCCGCGGTGACGCCCGCCGCATCGTCGTAAGCGCGGATCAATGTGCCGATGTCCTTGCGCAGGTCGACGCCGATCACCATCCGACCGCCTGGACCCACATGGGCGCGGGCGCGCGCCAAAAACTCGACCGCGTCCGGCTTTGCGAGGTTTCCGATGGTCGAGCCCGGGAAGAAGGCGACGCGCGGCGGCAGCTTCGGCAGATCTGCCGGAAGGTCGAAATCCGCGGTGAAATCAGCCACCACGGGGCGGATCTCGATGTAGGGGAACCGCTGTTCGATGCGGTTGGCGGCGTCGACGAGAAAGTCGCCCGCGATGTCGACCGGCACATAGAGCGCCGGATTATCCAGCGCGCCGAGCAGGATCTCGGTCTTCACGCCCGCGCCGGCGCCGTATTCGATCAGCACCGCTCGCGAGCCGCAGAAGTCGGCGATGTCCGCCGCGTTGTCCCGGAGAATGCCGGTCTCGGTGCGGGTCGGATAATATTCCGGGAGCCGCGTGATCTCTTCAAAGAGTTCGGAGCCGCGGTCGTCGTAAAGCCAGCGGCTCGGCAGCGTCTTTCGCGGAGCCGAAAGCCCCGCGGCGACGTCGGAGCGGAAGGCCTCGCGCTGGGCGGCGCGGAAATCGACACGCTCGAGCATTAGGCGTCCTCCGCCAGGCGCAGGCCAGAGAATTGCCAGCGTTTGTCGGGCTGGAAGAAGTTTCGGTAGGTGGGCCTCACATGCCCCGTCGGCGTCGCGCAGGAGCCGCCGCGCAGCACGAACTGGCCGCACATGAACTTGCCATTGTACTCGCCCACCGCGCCTTCCGCCGCGCGGAAGCCCGGATAGGGCGTGAACGGGCTTTGGGTCCACTCCCAGACGTCGCCGAACATTTGGCGGAGGCCGGTTCCGGCCTTCGCAGGCGCCGGCCGCAGTCGGCCGGCGCCGCCGTCGGCGAAAACGCCGTCCATATCTATGGTTAATGAAGCGTGTTCCCACTCCGCTTCAGTCGGCAGGCGCTTGCCCGCCCAACTGGCGAACGCGTCAGCCTCAAAGTAGCTGACGTGAGCGACCGGCGCGTTCGGGTCGATCGGCTGGAAACCGCGGAGCGTCATCGAGCCCCACTCCCCATCGCGCTCCTCCCAATAGAGCGGCGCGGCCCAACGGTGCTCGAGGATCTGCGCCCAGCCGTCGGAGAGCCAGAGCAGCGGGTCGCGATAGCCGCCGTCGGCCATGAACTCGAGCCACTCCGCATTGGTGACGCAGCGATCGGCGAGCCGGAACGGGCGGATCAGCGTCTGATGGCGCGGCCCCTCGCAGTCATAAGCGAAGCCTTCGCCGCCATGGCCGATCTCGATGATCCCACCGTCGAACGGAACATAGGCTGTCTCGCGCGGCGTCTCCACGACGGGAAGCGGCGCCGGATCGCGATAGGCCGGCTTCAGCGGGTTCTGGGCGAACAGGTGTAGGATGTCGGTGAGGAGCAGCTCCTGATGCTGCTGCTCGTGATGAAGGCCGAGCTCGATGAGGTCCGCGAGCGGACGCTGTAGCCCGGAATCGATCAGCTGCTCCATAGCGGCGTCGACATGAGCGCGATAGGCCAGGATTTCGTCGAGCGAGGGCCGCGTGATCATGCCCCGTCGCGGGCGCGGCTGCCGATCGCCGACGCTCTCGTAGTAGGAGTTGAACAGGAAGTTGTAGGTCTCGTCGAAGACCCGGTATTCCGGGACGTTGGGCTTCAACGCCATGGTCTCGAAGAACCACGTCGTATGTGCGAGATGCCATTTGGCGGGGCTCGCGTCCGGCATGGACTGCACGGTGGCGTCTGCGTCGGAGAGCGGCGCGGCGAGCGCCTCGCTCTCGGCGCGAACGCGGGCGTAGAGCCCAAGCGCGTCGACGTGCGGTGCGACGGCTTTGCGAAGCGGATGTGCGGCCATGAGGGGAGAGCGCTCCTTCTCGCCTGTTCGGCTGAGATACGTCCCGGGCGGCGGCCACGTTACGCGCTCAACTCGATGAGCTTGGGAGGCGGCCGAAAAGGCCGCCGTCTGGCGCACAACCGGGGGCGCGACGGTTCGTTCCGTCGCCGATGGCGCAGGGGCGCAACGCGGCGATGCCGTTGGTGCAAGAAATACAGGTGATCCAGACGGAAGAGATCGAAAAATCGGCTGTCCCGGCCTCACGCGCTCCTCATCCTGAGGAGGCCCGAAAGGCCATCTCGAAGGACGCAGTTCCGCTCGTGGACGGCATGCCCTGCACAGGCCAACTGCGTGCTTCGAGACGCCTGCTTACGCAGGCTCCTCAGCATAAGGACCGCTAAGGAGGGGAAGAGGAAGAGGGGGGGGCTCGTCAC
>NZ_JBHRXS010000006.1:0-110403 GCF_042648545.1 Chenggangzhangella methanolivorans | reverse complement strand
CCCGCCGCAGAGTGGGTCAGCCCTTGGCCCGCGCCTTCAGCGTCGCCTGCGCGGCGGCGAGGCGCGCGATCGGCACGCGGAAGGGCGAGCAGGACACGTAGTCGAGCCCGACCTCCTCGCAGAACTCGATCGAGGCAGGGTCGCCGCCATGCTCGCCGCAGATGCCGAGCTTGATCTTCGGGCGCACCGTATGGGCGCGCTCGATCGCGATCGAGACCAGCTCGCCGACGCCGTCGCGGTCGATCGTGACGAAGGGGTCGTAGGGCAGCAGCTTCTTGTCGACGTAATGCGACAGGAACGGCGCCGCGTCGTCGCGGCTGATGCCGAGGCCCGTCTGGGTCAGGTCGTTGGTGCCGAAGGAGAAGAACTCGGCGGTCTCGGCGATCTCGGCGGCGCGCAGCGCCGCGCGCGGCAGCTCGATCATGGTGCCGACCTGGTAGACGAGCGTCTCGCCGCTTTCCTCCTGCACCGCCTTCGCCATGGCGTCGATGCGCGCTTTCACGAAGTCGAAGTCGGCGCGGCCGACGACGAGCGGCACCATCACTTCGCAGACGACTTTCTCGCCGGTCGACTTGCCGGCCTCGACCGCCGCCTCGAAGATGGCGCGGGCCTGCATCTCGGCGATCTCCGGGAAAGCGATCGCCAGACGACAGCCGCGGAAGCCGAGCATCGGATTGAACTCGGACAGCTCCTGCGCCCGACCTTTCAGCTTCGCGGGCTCGGCGCCCATCGCCTCGGCGACTTCGGCGATGTCCTTGTCGGTGTGCGGCAGGAACTCGTGCAGCGGCGGGTCCAGAAGTCGGATCGTGACCGGCAGCCCCTTCATGATCTCGAACAGCTCGCGGAAATCGTCGCGCTGGAACGGCAGGAGCTTGGCGAGCGCCTTGCGGCGGCCGGCTTCGTCGTCGGCCAAAATCATCTCGCGCACAGCGACGATGCGGGCCTCGTCGAAGAACATGTGCTCGGTGCGGGAGAGACCGATGCCTTCCGCGCCGAAGCTGAGGGCTGCGCGCGCGTCGGCGGGCGTCTCGGCGTTGGCGCGGATCTTCATGCGGCGGATCTCGTCGGCCCAGGCGATCAGTTCGCCGAAGTCGCCCGAGAGCTCAGGCTCGATCATCGCGACCGAGCCCTCGAGAACCTGGCCGGTGGAGCCGTCGATCGTGATGACGTCGCCGGCCCGGTAGGTCTTGCCGCCGACGGTGAGCGTGCCGGCCTTTTCGTCGATGCGCAGCGAGCCTGCGCCCGAAACGCAGGGCTTGCCCATGCCGCGCGCGACCACGGCCGCATGGCTGGTCATGCCGCCGCGCGTCGTCAGAACGCCCGCCGCCGCATGCATGCCCGAGATGTCCTCCGGCGAAGTCTCGACGCGAACGAGGATAACCTGCTTGCGGACCTTGTCCTCGTCGGGCTTGCCGGCGATCTCTTCGGCGGCCTCCGACGAGAACACGATCTCGCCGCGGGCGGCTCCCGGCGAAGCAGGGAGACCGGTCGCGATGATCTTGCGCTCCGCCTTCGGGTCGATGGTCGGGTGCAAGAGCTGGTCGAGCGAGGCCGGATCGATGCGCGCGACCGCCTCCTCCTTGGTCAGCACGCCTTCCTTCACGAGGTCGACCGCGATCTTGATCGCGGCCTTTGCGGTGCGCTTGCCGTTGCGGGCCTGCAGCATCCACAGCTTGCCGCGCTCGACCGTGAATTCGAGGTCCTGCATGTCGCGGTAATGCGCCTCGAGCTTGTCGGCGGTCGCGACGAATTCGGCGAACACCTCCGGCATCTTGGCTTCGAGCGAAGGCGCCTCGACCTTGCCGGCCTTGCGCGCGGCTTCGGTGATCGGTTGCGGCGTGCGGATGCCCGCCACCACGTCCTCGCCTTGCGCGTTCACCAGGAACTCGCCGTAGAGCAGCTTGGCGCCGGTGGACGGATCGCGCGTGAAGGCGACGCCGGTCGCGGAGGTCTCGCCCATGTTGCCGAACACCATGGCCTGGACATTGACCGCCGTGCCCCAGTCCTCGGGGATGCGGTTGAGCTTGCGGTAGGTCACCGCGCGATTGTTCATCCAGGAGGAGAACACCGCGCCGATGGCGCCCCAGAGCTGGGCGAGCGGATCCTCGGGAAAGGGCTCGCCGAGCTCCTCCTCGACCTTCTTCTTGTAGACCTTGACCAGACCCGCGAGGTCGTCGGCGTCGAGGTCGGTGTCCTCATGGACGCCCTTTTGGTCCTTCAGGCTCTCAAGCTGCTCCTCGAAGACATCGTGGTCGAGGCCGAGCACGACGTCGGAATACATCTGAATGAAGCGGCGATAGCTGTCATAGGCGAAGCGTCGGTCGCCGGCGTTGTCGGCGATGGCCTGCGCCGTGCGGTCGTTGAGGCCGAGATTGAGGATCGTGTCCATCATGCCCGGCATCGAGGCGCGCGAGCCGGAGCGCACCGAAACGAGCAGCGGGTTCTCGGCGTCGCCGAACTTGCGGCCGGTGAGCTTCTCGACATGGGCGAGACCGTTCGTGACCTGCGCCTCGAGCTCTGGCGGCAGCTTGCGGCCATTCGCGAAGTAATAGGTGCAGGCCTCGGTGGTGATGGTGAAGCCGGGAGGAACGGGCAGGCCGATATTCGCCATCTCGGCGAGGTTCGCGCCCTTGCCGCCCAGAAGCTCGCGCATCTCGGCGCTCCCTTCCGCCTTGCCGCCGCCGAAGGTCAGCACCCACTTGGTCATCGAGCCGGTCTCCTGAAGTCTCGGCCCGCCTGCGCGTCTGGCGCGCAGCGGACGGCTCGTCACGTGGCACGCTCTGCCGCAACGCACAAGCGCCCGGCAGCGGAGCAGGCGCCTTGGCGACGTGTGGACACGCGGACATGCGCGCATGTTAGAAGGCGGCCTGAGTCCTTTCGGCGGAGAACGACCAGCCGGTGACCGAGCCCGCGGATATCGTCACGACCTCAATTCTCGGAGCGTCGATCCCGAGATCCGGCCACCACCACCTCTCGCGGCTGCTGAAGGGCTATTTCGGCGCGCAGCTGAAATATTGCTCGACCTACGACATCGCCGACTGCTGCCGCGCCGCGCCGTGCGTGAAGACGGAAGGCCGGAAATTCGTCTATCAGAAGAGCCACGACTTCGCGTTCCGCCTGCCGACTGACGTGGCTGGCGCGCTCTATCTGGTGCAGCATCGCTCGCCGGTGGCCAACGCCATTTCCGGCGCCGAACTCCGCCGCAAGCGATCCGGGATGCGCCCAGCCCGGGACGGGATTTCGGCCAGGGCAAGGTTCTACGACTTCCTCGCCCACCGCCTCGCCTACTACAAGCGCTTCCACGACAAGTGGATCGTAAAGCCGCCGGAACGCTCGGTCCTCATCGCCCACGAGGCGCTTGAGAGCGATCCGGCGCACGAACTTCGCAGGATCGTTTCGGCGGCCGGCGTTCTGCTCGACGAGGCGCGGATCGAGGCGACGGCGAACGAGCTGAAGGATCGCGGCAGCCGTCGCTCGACTTACGCGCCGCGCGTGGTCGAGGACAGCGACTTCTTCGACCGCAGCGCGCTCGGAGCCTATGAGGCCGCCGTCATCGACCAGTGCCCAGCCTTCGGCTACGCGCCGACGCTCGGGGGAGGCTACCGCACGCATCCGGTCTGGATCCTGGCGCGCCTCCGCCATGGTTTCGGCCAGCCTTTCCCGCGCGGGCTCGGGGACGAGTTCGAATAGCGCGCGGACCGCGGCTGCACTCCCAAGCTTGAACCGACGACCGCCGGTCCGCCCCCAACCGGGACCGTCGATCCGTCACGCTCCAGTCCCGGCCCCTGCGACGTCTCGAAGCATCCCGCATCGCAAAATCGCTTTTGCGAACCACTTGCAAAAATCTCAGTTGCGAACGAAACTCAGAAGCGATCCAAAACAATTGGGGTTCGATGGCCCGCCCGCTCATGTCCGACGTCGCAGCTTCTCCCTCGTCTCCTTTCTCCGGCTGGCGCGGCCGACCCGGCGAAGCCTCGCTCGCCGAGGTGAACGCCTCCGTGCGCGTCGGGGGCCGCTCGAACCTGCGACGGTTTCTCTCATTCTTCGGGCCCGGCTATCTGGTCGCGGTCGGCTACATGGACCCGGGCAACTGGGCGACCTCCCTCGCGGGCGGCTCGCAGTTCGGCTACGCGCTGATGGCGGTGGTCGCCCTGTCGAGCCTGATGGCGATCCTGCTGCAGGCGCTCTGCGCGCGGCTGGGGATCGCGACGGGCCGCGACCTCGCCCAGGCCTGCCGCGACGCCTTTCCGAAGCCGATCGCCTTCTGCCTCTGGGTGCTGGCCGAGGCCGCGATCTGCGCCACTGACCTCGCCGAGGTGATCGGCACCGCGATCGGCCTCAACCTGCTGTTCGGCATCCCGCTCGAGATCGGCGTGGTCATCACGGCGCTCGACGTCTTCCTCGTGCTGATGCTTCAGCGCGTCGGCTTCCGCTGGATCGAGGCCTTCGTAATCGGCCTCTTATTGGTGATCGCCGCCTGTTTCGCGGTCCAGCTCGCGATGGCCGATCCCGATCTCGGCGCGATCATCAAGGGCCTCGCGCCCACAACTGAACTCGTGAGCAATCCCGCGATGCTCTACATCGCGCTCGGCATCGTCGGCGCGACTGTGATGCCGCACAATCTCTACCTGCATTCGTCTGTTGTGCAGACCCGCGCCTATGGCCGCGACGACGCCGGCAAGCGCGAGGCGATCAAATGGGCGGTGACCGACTCCACCATCGCGCTCGGCTTCGCGTTCCTGATCAACGCCTCGATCCTGATCCTCGCGGCCGCCGCCTTCCACGCCAACGGCAAGACCGAGGTGGCGGAGCTCGGCGAGGCCCATACCCTGCTCGGGCCGCTCCTCGGCGGCGCGATCGCGGCCACAGCCTTCGGCGTCGCGCTGCTGTGCTGCGGCCTGAACTCCACCGTGACCGCGACGCTCGCCGGGCAAGTGGTTATGGAGGGCTTTCTTCGCATCCGCCTCGCGCCATGGCTTCGGCGGCTGATCACCCGCGCGATCGCCATCGTGCCGGCGATCTTCGTCACGCTCTGGTACGGCGAGAGCGGCACCGCGAAGCTGCTCGTCCTGAGCCAGGTGGTTCTGAGCCTTCAGCTTCCCTTCGCGGTGATCCCGCTGGTCTGGTTCACCGCCAGCCGCTCCAAGATGGGCGACTTCGTCGCCCCGCGCTGGATGTCGGCGCTCGCCGCGCTGGTCGCGCTCACGATCGTGGTGCTGAACGTCAAGCTGGTGGTGGATTTCGTCAGCGGCGCGTAAGGCCTCCGCGCTTGTCCCGGACTTGATCCGGGACCGAGAACCGACACGCCCGGAATCAAGAACCTCGACGGCGGCGCCTCTTCCTGAAAGGCCATCGGTTCTGGGTCCCGGATCAAGTCCGGGACAAGGGCGCTTTCGTTTCAGCCGCGCCGCGTCGGGGCCGCGCCCGGCGGGATCTCGGAGCCGGCTGGCTTCGGAGCCGCCGGCTTGCGCCTCGCCACCACGACCGGCGCGCCCTCGTCGCTTTTCGTCTGGACTTCGTCGAGCTTCACGAACCGCGCGCCCGACGCCGCGAGCGCCCGGACGCCGTCGGCGACGCCCTGCCCCGCCGGCCGCCCCGGCTGGTTGATGTGCGCGATGACGACGTCGCCGGACCGCGCCGCCGCCATCCGCCGCGCCACGGACGCCGCAGGAAGCGACGCGCCCATGTCGGCGTTGAGCGAATAGCCTGCGACCTTCATGCCGAGGCTTTGCGAAAGCTCCATCGCGTCGCGGCTGTAGCGGGCGGTGGCGCCGCGATACCAGCTCGGCCGCTTCCCCGTCGCAGTCTCGATCGCCTTCGCGCCGCCCTCGATCTCGGTCCGCACGCCCTCGATCGTCGCGGCGGTCCGGATGCCGAACATCGTCGCGGCGTCGGTCACGGCCGGGACGTGGTCCTTGCCGTGGTTCTCGATCTCGAACAGGTCCGGCCGCGCCTTGATCTCGGCGAGCGCCGCGGCGTTCTTTTTCAGCCAGCGTTCGGTGACGAAGATCGTTGCCCTGGCGTTCGCCGCGATCAGCGCGTCCATCACCCGCCTGTCGAAGCCCCCGGCGCAGGCGTCGAACGTCAGGGCGACGGTCCGCGGGCCGGCCTCCGCCGCGAAGCTCAACCGGGGCTCGAAGTCGCCAGCCGCGGCGGGCGCGGAAGCGAGCGCCAGAAATCCAAGGGCGATCAGCGCTGCGTGCTTCACTGGCGTTCGTCCATAAGTGGGTGCGCGACCGTGAGACGCGCCCGCATTCCGGCCAAAGCATGACATGCGGAACTTTGGTGCGCTTGGCGACGCAGGCCGCGGGCTCTAGCCTGCCGCAGCCATCGACGCCGCACGACGCTTTGCGGCGAGGAGACGCGTTTCGTGGTGAACGCCAGGTTAATTCTCGGTTCCGTGCTGGCGCTCGCGATCTTCGCCTGCGGCGCGGTCGCGGCCGACCGGAGCGAGGATTTCTGGGCGATCGGCCGGCCGAAAACCGAGCACGGCTACCGCCTCGCGCCGGTGTCCGCCTTCCCGGTGCCGACGCCCGCCGACCAGCTTCCGATCGGGAAGCTTCGCGCCCCGGAGGGCTTCAAGGTCGAGGTGTGGGCGAGCGACGTGCTCGACGCCCGCATGATGCGCGAGGGCGCGCGGGGCACGCTGTTCGTCTCGTCGCTGTTCGTCGCCAACAAGGTCTACGCTGTCGTCGACAAGGGCGGCCGCCGAGAGGTGAAGACGGTCCTCGACGACACGCCGCTCGCCAACGGCGTCGAGTTCCGCGACGGCGCGCTCTATGTCGCGACGCCGCGGCGCATCCTCAAATTCGACGACATCGAGAACCGGCTGGATGACCCGGGCGAGCCCAAAGTGGTGTATGACCGCTTCGCCGTCTCCCCGCAGAACGGCTGGAAATCGCTTCGCTTCGGCCCCGACGGCAAGCTCTATGTGCCGGTCGGCGCGCCCTGCAACATCTGCGCGCCCGGCGACCGCTACGCCCGTATCTTCCGGATGAACCCGGACGGCACCGGGCTTGAGACGGTCGCGACCGGGATCCGCAACTCCGTCGGCCTCGACTTCGATCCGCGCACCGGCGATCTCTGGTTCACCGACAACCAGCGGGACTGGATTTCCGACGACATGCCGCTCGACGAGCTCAATCACGTCACCCGGCCCGGCGAGAACTTCGGCTTTCCCTATTGCCACTCGGGGCTGATGGCGGATCCCGAATTCGCCGGCGCGCGGCAATGTTCGGAATTCGCAAGGCCGGCGGCGCTGCTCGGCGCGCACGCCGCCCCGCTCGGCATGCGTTTTTACACGGGCGCGTCGTTTCCCGAGAAGTATCGCGGCGCGATCTTCATCGCCCGGCACGGTCCCTGGAACCGCGCCCGCAAGAACGCCGACGTCGCGGTCGCCTTCCTGAACGATCGCCGCGAGGTCATCACGGTCGAGCCGTTCCTGACCGGCTTCGTGCAGGATGACGACTATGTCGGCCGTCCGGTCGACGTCCATGTGATGCGGGACGGCTCGCTGCTGGTCTCCGACGACCACAACGGCGCGATCTACCGCGTCTCCTACGTCGGCGGCTGATCCCGGAACTTCCGGCCCGCCGTGCGGACCACGATGGTCGGCGTCGCGTCGGGAGCGCCCGCCACGCAATAGCGGTCGCGGCCGCCGTGCTTGGCCTCGTAGAGCGCCTGGTCGGCGAGTTTCATCGTCTCCTCGAGCGAGCGCCCGAAGCGGTGCGTCGCGCAGCCGACGCTGATGGTCAGCCGAAGCTCATGGTCGGCGACGACCGCGCCCGCCTCGCGCATCGCGGCGCACACCGCGGCGGCGGCGGAGGCGCCTCTCGCCTCGTCCGCCCCGACCAGGAACACGCCGAACTCTTCGCCGCCGAGGCGTCCGATCAGCGCGTCGGGACCGAGCGCCGTGCGGAGCGCGCTCGCGACCGCCTTCAGCGCCTCGTCGCCGATGTCATGGCCGTAGGTGTGGTTGATCGATTTGAAGCGGTCCGCGTCCGCCATCAGGAAGACGCCGCCGACCGCCAGCCGTTCCCGGATCTGGCCAAGAAGATAGGCGCGGCTGAGCACGCCGGTGAGCGGGTCGTAGCGCACGTAGTCGTCGACGCGCTCGATCGTCATCGTCAGCAGGCGCAGCATTGAGAGCGCGAACAACGAGATCGGCGGAGCGATCAGAAGCGGAATGGCGGCCGCGATCGCGAGCGTTCCCCAGAAAGCGCTCGACGGCAGACGCGGCATCATCGCCATCGGCACCGCAAGCGAAAGCACCGGGGCCCCGACCGCGATGAGCGTGATCAGTCCCGTCCAGAGCAGAACGTGGCGGCCGGATTTGACGCGCAGATAGGGAAGCAGACGGTCCATCGTGGCCGCATCACATCACAAAGACCTTAAGAGTCTCAGACCATAGGCCCCGCCGCTGCATGGCGGTAGCCAGATGCGCATCCAGACATTCAACCGTATGGTTGACATACTCGGCATGGCATGACATTAAACCATATGGTTGAAAAACAGCTCGACGCCGTGTTCCGCGCCCTCGCCGACCCGACCCGCCGCGGCATGCTGGCGGCGCTCGCCTTGAGCGAGCGAAGCGTCGGAGAGCTCGCCGCGCCTCATGCGATGTCGTTCGCCGCCGCCGCCAAGCACGTGAAGGTCCTGGAGCAGGCCGGGCTGCTGGCGCGGGAGATCCGCGGGCGCACGCATGTCTGCCGTCTCGCCCCCGAGGCGCTCGCCGAGGCGGAGGCCTTTCTCGCCCCATACCGCCGTTTCTGGGCCGGCAAACTCGACGCGCTCGAGGCGGCGCTGGTCGCCGACGTTGAAACCAACACGACTGGAGACGACACATGACCGCCGCCACGCTCGACGAAACCCGCTTCGGCTCCATCACCGGAGCGCGCGAGATCACCTTCCATCGCATCCTGCCGGGCCCGATCGAGAGGGTCTGGGCGTTCCTGGTCGAGGGCGAGAAGCGCAAGCTCTGGCTTGGCGCAGGCGAGATCGAGCCTCGGGTCGGCGGCGACGTCACGATCATCTTCGACAACGGCTCGCTGACGCCGGCCGGCGAGACGATCCCGGAGCGCTTCCAGAAACACGCCGTCGAGATCGAAAGCCACGGGCGCGTTCTCCGTTGGGAGCCGCCGCATGGGCTGACGTTCAGCTGGTGGGGCGATCCCGGCGACAGCTCCGAAGTCGCGATTGACCTCGCCGAGGCGGCGGATGGAAAAGTCCGCCTCACCCTCGTCCATCGCCTGCTGAAGGACCGCGACGAGGCGCGCAGCGTCTCCGGCGGCTGGCACGCGCATCTCGACGTTCTGGAGGCGGTGCTCGAGAACCGCTCGCATGAGCGGTTCTGGAGCGTCATCGAGGAGGTCGAGCCGGTCTATGACGGCCGGCTCCCCTCCGCCTGAGCCGTCACTCGGCTTCGAAGTTCAGCGCGACGCCGTTGATGCAATAGCGCAGGCCCGTCGGCGGCGGGCCGTCCGGAAACACATGACCGAGGTGGCTGCCGCAGCGCGAGCAGTGCACCTCGGTGCGCCGCATCCCGTAGCTCCTGTCCTCGGTCGTCTCGACCGAACCGTCGACCGGGGAGGAATAGCTCGGCCAGCCTGTGCCGCTCTCGAACTTGTCGCCGGAGCGGAACAGGGCCTGGCCGCAGCCGGCGCAGCAGAACGCGCCCTGGCGCTTTTCCGAGAGCATGACCGCGCAGGTGCCGGCGCGCTCGGTGCCGTGCCGGCGCATGACGTCGTACTGTTCGGGGGTGAGCAGCTCGCGCCATTCGGCCTCGGTGCGGGTCACCTCATAGGCGGCGTCGGTCGTGCTCATCGGCTTCTCCCTCTACTTCAACCCGAATATGGGGCGGCTGAACCGAAGCGGCAGGGGTCAGGCCGGCAGAGCGGCGCGGGCGGGCCCGAGCTGGGCCGAGGCGGCTTTGGCCGCGCGGCAGAGCTCCACCGCGTCGCCGAGCGACAGCGCCACGGCGTCGGCCCGGGCGGAGGCGCGCTCCTTGTCGATCGCGCGGCGCGCCGCTTCGGCGCTCCAATCGGTCGATTCCGAGCGCCAGCGCGCGACCACGACCTGCGCCTCTTCGCCGGCCCGCTTGATGCGGCGCACGCCGAGCCGCAGCTGAGCGTCGCCGGGATCGAGCGCCACGAGGCACCACACGGGCGGCGCCGCGCCGGCCGTCTGGGGATCGTCTCCCTCGACGAGCCGCGCCGACACCCCGTTCTTGCACAGGATCTGCGCCACGATGACGGCGGCCGCCTGATCGACCGGCGTGCGGGCCCCGACGCAGAGCACCGCATCGGGATCGATCGGCTTCGGCGCCTCGACCGGCGCCGCCGCGCCGAAGCGCGGCCTCGGCAACGCCCAGCCGGCGCGCTTTTCGCTGGCCTCGGAGGCCTCGACGGCTTCGATCGCCTCCACGGCTTCTGGGTCGGTCGCGGTCTTGTCGCTCGTCGGGTCGGCGTCGTCGTAGCGCGCCAGATCGTCGGCGAGCTCGCTCACCGAGTTCCGGAGCGCGGCGAGCCGTTCGGGCTTCAGGATGCCCGCCTCGGCGTCGCGCTGGGCGAGCAGAAGGCCTGGCATCGCGACCTCCTCGTAATAGGCCGACAGAGACTTCTCCCGCAGGAACTCCTCGGCTTTCTCCGAGGTCTCCGCCGGATCGCCGGCGAGCATACGCTGATAGAACAGCTGCGCGGGGGTGAGCGCCGGACGGTCTCCGAGAAGGGTCGCGAGAAAGCCGAGGCTCTCGACATGCCGTCCCAGCACCACGAGACAGACGGTGAGCGGCGTCGCGAGCACGAGGCCGATCGGCCCCCACAGCGCCGTCCAGAACGTCGCCGCCACCACCACGGCGACCGGCGACAGCCCGGCGGAGCGGCCGTAGACCAGCGGCTCGATCACATGGCCGACCACCGGCTCCACAACCGCAAACAGCGCCGCGGTCGCGATCAGCATCGTCCAGCCCGGATCGACCGCGGCGGCGAGCGCCATCGGGAACACCGCGGCGATGACCGCGCCGACGTAGGGCACGAACCGCAGCACGCCGGCGACGATGCCCCACAGCGCGGGGCTCGGCACGCCGATCGCCCACAGGCCGACGCCGATCACGAAGCCGAAGGCCGAGTTCAGTCCGAGCTGGGTGAGGAACAGCCGCGACAGCCGCCGCGCCGCGTCGTCGATGGCGGCGGTGGTGCGCGGGATGTCGCGCGCCCCGGCGAGGCCCATCAGGCGGTTCCGCAGATCCTCCCGCTCGAGCAGGATGAAGATCACGAAGATGACGATGATGCCGAGCGTCGCCATCGGATGGATGAGCGGCGTCACGATGTCCTGCAGGTTCCGTATCGAGCTCTGCGGCGGAGTGACGATCTCGACCGGCGTGGGAGGCGCAGGCTCGTCGGCCTTGGCGCCGTCACGCTCGGGCTTGGCGCCGGGGCGCAGCGTCACGCCGCCGGCCGGCGCGTCGAACTCCTTGCCGAGATTCTGCAGCATGTCTGCGGCCCGCTCGAGCGTGCCGGAGCCGAAGGTCCAGCCGCGCATCGACTGGACCTTCTCGCGCATCGTCGATTGATACTTGGGCAGGTCGCCGGCGAGTTGCCCCATCTGGCCTGCGATGATCGCGCCGAGGCCGACGATCACGCTGAAAGCGAGCGCGACCGCGAACACCACGGCGGCCGAACGCGGGACGCGGGTCCGCTTGGCGAGACTGACGATCGGGGAGAGCACGAAGGACAGAAGCAGCGCGAGCGCGATCGGGATCAGCAGATCCGCGCCGACATAGAGCGCGGTCACCACGCCCATGACGACGATCGTCCAGGCCGCTCCGCGGACCACGCCGCTTTCCGGCAGTTCGCCGCTTGGCGCGGCCGTCCCCCTGCTCACCGGATCATCGCTCGCACAGGCGCGCGGCGGGCCGCGCGCGTCAATCGCCCGGAGAGCCTAACGTCCTGGGACGCCAGCGGTTCCGCCGCGTCCTAATCTTCTTCGTTCTTGGAGTCGCCGACCTCAGGCGCGGACCGCTTCGGCACGAAGCGCTCGAGCTCCGCGACCGCGCCCTGGTCGGCCTGGCCTCGGTTCGTCTTGTCGAGCAGGTTGGTCCACTCCCACGGATCGACGCGGTGGTCGTAGAGCTCCCGGGAACCGTCGCCGTAGACGATGAGCCGGTAGGTCTTGTCGCGCACGGCGAAGTGCCGGTGCGCGTTCGCGCCGCCGCCCTCCTTGAGGTCGAGCGACCAGGTCGACAGCACGTGGTCGCGCGGCTCTCCGCCCTTGCCGCGCAGATATTTCGCGAACGACACGCCGTCGAGATGCTTGGGCGCCTCGCCCACGGCCAGCTGGGCGAGCGTCGGATAGAGGTCGATGCTGGAGATCAGCGTGTCGGACAGGCCCGCCTTCAGGCCCGGACCGCCGATCAGCATCGGCACGCGGGTGGCGCGCTCCCACAGGGTGAACTTGCGCCAGGCGAGCTTCTCGCCGAGCTGCCAGCCGTGGTCGGACCAGACGCAGATGATCGTGTCGGCGGCGTTCGGCCCCTTCTTAAGCCCGTCGAGCACGAGGCCGACGGCGTGGTCGGCGAGCGAGATCGCGGCGAGATAGGCCTGGATCGCGGACTTCCAGCCCTTGCCCGCGATGATGCGGCGGTGATCCTTCACGTGCTGTTCGATCATCGCCCGTCCGGCGTCGGAGAGATCGCGCACGTCTTTGTTGCCCCGGATGCCGGTGTGCTCGACGTCGAGCGCGCCCAGCGGATAGTCGAGCTTGTTCTCAGGATAGCGGTCGAACCACTCCTGCGGCACGACCCAGGGCATGTGCGGCTTGCGCAGCCCGAAGGCGGCGAAGAACGGCTTGCCGTGGCGTTTCGACAAGACGTTGTCGACGAGCCACTCGGCGCGGCCGACGTCCTCGGTCTTCTCGGTCTTGCCCTCGGGCCCCCATTCGAGGATCTCCTTGCCGCTCTGGATCAGCTCGGTCAGCGGCTCGAACTCGGTCCAGGCGTCGGGATCGTTGCCGCGCGGCTCGTCGCCGTTGTGCCGCCAGCCGCCGTGGAACAGCTTTCCGGTGCCGATCGTCTTGTAGCCGGCGTCGCGGAAGAACCGCACGATCGAGGGCTTGTCGGCGAGATCGCTCTGCCACCAGTCGCCGCTGTCGTTGGTGTAGACGCCGCTCTTGTGGGGCTCGACGCCGAACAGGATCGAGGCGCGGCCGGGCTTGCAGGCGGGCGCCGGCGTATAGGCCCGGGTGAAGCCGGTCGCGATCTTGGCGAGGCGGTCGAGGTTCGGGGTCCTAACGCCCGGATAGCCGCCGAGGAACCCGGTCCAGTCGTTCAGGTCGTCGATCGCCACGAACAGCACGTTCGGGCGCTTGCCGCCGCCCCCGCCCTTGGCGGGCGCCGCCAGATCGCCGCCGACGGCGGCCTGCGCCGGTCCGGCCAGAGCCCCACCCCCGAAAGCGACGGCCGCGCCGGCCGCCAGAATCTCACGTCTCGAAACGTCTCGCGCCATGTCCGATTCAATCCCCGCAATCGCTGGACGACGGACTTGGCCTCAATAAATCGACTCTGTCTATATAATTTATCGATTGATGACGGGAAGGTGATGAGAAATCTCAAAATTACGCTTGTTTCCATGGACTTATAACGACATCCGGACAAGCGGCATCGGCGCATTGCGGCCCCTCCGAAACCGCATGGCTTGAGGTCACCCGATCACTTTCGACCTTCTGGGCCACTTCGCCGCTCTCCCGACAGAAGGCCGACAGGATCGCCCCCGGACCCGCGAAAAGGCGCCGCCAAGGCGCCGGACCGGACTCCCGACGGGCCGTCGAACGACCCTGCGAACGGGCGCCTGCGCGACGCTTTCGGGCCGCGCCGCCGCCGCTCCGTCGCCCTCCCCCGCGACGCGCAGACGCCGCGGGTCGCGCCGCCGCGCCAAAACCCTCCGGGGCCCGGATGGGCGGCGAAGCAACGGCGGGTCGCGGGGTCAGAGAGCGCAGTTTTCGAAACGAAACCGTCGGTCAGGATACGGAAGGGCGCGGGACGCCGGGCCACCGTACATGCCGTAGTTCTGGGCTGACCGGTCGCCCGGCGCCCCGCGCACGGCGTCTTAGCGCTCGCGGCGGTCGACTCTCGAACGGTCGCGACGCTCCCGGATCCTTCTGGCCCCCGGCTCGTCGAGCACGGGGCCGTCAGGTCCTCGGACAGCCCCGCGGCGTTCCGGGATCTCGCGATCCCGAAGGCCGGAGAGGGCCGCCGCCGCCCGCCCTTACGCCTGCGCTAGGCGCACCGGTCATCGTGCCGGCTGGTCTCGACATCAGGCCGTCCCGCCTCGTCTCCAGCCGGATCGGCCGGGGATCGCGCGCGACGACGGACGCCGCCGTCAATGCGCCCCGGGAGCCGGGAGATCCGGTCCTCCCAGCCCGCGGGCGCCGCCCCCTTCCCCGCACGCCCGGCCGGTCCAGACACGCCTTCCGTGTGGGAAAAGGCCGAAAGAGGAGAGCATGGGACGAGGCGGATGCCAAGGAATTTTATCCTAAGCACACCATCCGGGTCTAATGCCGCGGGCCAAGCGCGCGACCGCCGAAAGGCCGAAGCACCCGAAAAGTCCGGTCAAGCTGCGCGGTTCGTTACACGCCTGCGCCAGTCGCTGGCCGGCGGAATCCGCAGTGCGGGCGCGGATGGCGGACGGCGCCTATCACGGGCTCATGGCGCGGGGCTTAGGCGAGCTCGGCGATCGCGTCTGCGCTCACGCCGCAAACTCTTCGAAGTCTTCGAAGGCGTCGGGTGACGTTCTCCACGAAGGTTTCGGCCGCCGCGCCCTCGGCTAGGATGATCTCGTGGCCTTCGGGTCTCGCTGTGGAAGACGGCCAGCCCCGCTCGAATCTCCATTTGGCTAAGCCGCAAGATGGGCAGGCGAACCTCCGCGCTCCCATTCGCGAGCGAGCGCGACACGTCACATATGTCTTCATGGAAAGGCGCTTCGACAGACAGATCCGCCGCATCCACCCTAAGGTTTCAGCGGGCGCGGCAGGCGCAATTCCAACTCAGACCGCAGCGGTCACAAGCGCTCCCGCGGCAAAACTTCAGCCGCACGCTTGCTCGATCAATCCAGCAATTGGCGCTCCAGCGCGCGCTCAAAGAGCTGCGCGCGAGCAGACCGACGCTCTGCTTAGCCTCTCACCCCACCGCCTGCTTCTTCGCCGCCGCCTTGCGGGGCGCGGCCTTCTTGGCGGCGGGGGCCTTGGCGGGAGCGGCCTTGGCCTGCGCAGCTTCTTCGGCGTCGCGGGCGAGGCGAAGGGCCTTGAGGCGAGCGGTCTTGGCGTCCCGCTCGTTCCGTTCCTTGGTCACGATGTCCTGAAACGCCTTGTTCGTCTGGGCTTCACGCGACGTGGCGGCTGTTCTCGAGACCATGGCTCTCTCCCCTGCGAGCGGGAGCTCCATTGGCTCTCAGCCGCCGGCGCCCGATACGCAATGCCGACGATGCTGAGGATATGGGGCGCGCGGGCGGATTTTCAATCCGGCACGGCGCGGGTCCGGCCCGCCTCGCGCCGCCCTTCCCTCTCCGTTCCCGCCGCCTAACTCCCCGCGCCTCGCCCGCCATGGAGGCGCTTTCATGAACTACGAGAAATTCGGCCGCACGGGCCTCGACGTCTCGAAGATCTGCCTCGGCTGCATGACCTATGGGGACGCCGGCCGCGGCGCGCATCCGTGGACGCTCGACGAGGAGACGAGCCGCCCGCTCATCCGGCAGGCGCTCGAGGCCGGGATCACTTTTCTCGACACCGCCAACGTTTATTCGCTGGGCTCGAGCGAGGAGATCGTGGGGCGGGCGATCCGCGACTTCGCCAAACGCGACGAGATCGTGCTGGCGACGAAAGTGTGCCAGCGCATGCGGCCGGGCCCAAACGGCGCGGGGCTGTCGCGCAAGGCTATTCTTTCAGAGCTCGACGCCAGCCTGAAGCGGCTCGGGACCGACTATGTCGACCTCTATCAAATTCACAGATTCGACTACGGCACGCCGATCGAGGAGACGCTGGAGGCGCTGAACGACTGCGTGCGGGCCGGCAAGATCCGCTATATCGGCGCCTCGTCGATGAGCGCCTGGCGGTTCGTGAACGCCGTGCATGTCTCGCGCAGCCATGGCTGGGCCGAATTCGTCTCGATGCAGAACCACCTCAACCTGATCTATCGCGAGGAGGAGCGGGAGATGATCCCCTTCTGCCGCGAAGAGGGGATCGCCGTGATCCCGTGGTCGCCGCTCGCCCGCGGGCGGCTGACGCGCGACTGGGACGAGGGAAGCGCGCGCGCCGACACCGACGAGTTCGGCAAGACGCTCTACGTGCCCTCCGACCGAGAGGTGGCGGAGGCGGTGGGCCGCGTGGCGGCCGCCCGCGGGGTTTCGCGGGCGCAGGTGGCGCTCGCCTGGGTGATCCAGAAGCCGGGGATCACCGCGCCGATCATCGGGGCGTCGCGGCCGGGCCATATCGAGGACGCGGTGGCGGCGCTGTCGCTGAAGCTGACCGAGGACGAGATCGCGACGCTCGAGGCGCCCTATCAGCCGCATGCGGTGGCGGGCTACGCGTGAGCGGACCGCTTCGAAGGGCGTGACCGACGCCGTCGCCGCAGGCGGCTAAATAAAGCGATCGTGCTTTGACGCGCGACGGATTTGGCGTCGGCGGTCGCAAAAGTCGAATTTCGCGCGTGCTATGGCGCGTCCGTGTTCCGAACGAGCGGCGCCGCCCGATGGCCGGCATCCAAGGGGGTCTTGCATGTCCGTCGGTCTGATCGCGTTGCTCGACGACGTCGCGGCGCTCGCCAAGGTCGCCGCCGCCTCGCTGGACGACGTGGCGGGCCAGGCGGCGAAGGCCGGCGCCAAGGCCGCAGGCGTCGTGATCGACGACGCCGCCGTGACGCCGCGCTACGTGGTGGGCTTCGCGGCCGACCGCGAGCTGCCGATCGTCGGGCGCATCGCGCTCGGGTCGCTGCGCAACAAGCTGCTGATCCTGCTCCCGGCGGCGCTCGCGCTCAGCCTGCTGGCGCCGTTCCTCATCACCCCGCTGCTGATGCTCGGCGGCGCGTTCCTCTGCTACGAGGGCGCGGAGAAGATCTACGAAAAGCTGTTTCCCCACGCCGCCCACGCGCACGAGGCCGCGATCGCCGACCCGGCCGACGCCAAGGCGCTCGAAGACGCCAAGATCGCGGGCGCGATCAAGACCGACTTCATCCTGTCCGCCGAGATCATGGCCATCACGCTCGCGGCCGTGCCGGACGGCGGGTTCTGGACCAAGGCCGCGGTGCTGGCGGTGGTGGGCCTCGGCATCACGGTCGCGGTCTACGGCGTGGTGGCGCTGATCGTGAAGGCCGACGACGCCGGCGTCGCGATGGCGAAGTCGCAGGCCGGATCCCTGGTGCGCGCGCTCGGCCGCGGGCTCGTGGTCGGCATGCCGGTTTTCCTGAAGGTTCTGGCGATCGTTGGCACCGCCGCGATGGTGTGGGTCGGCGGCGGCATCGTGGTGCACGGGCTCGAGGAATACGGGCTCGGCGCGATCGCTCACGCGATCCACGATTGGGCCGTGGCCGCGGGCCATGCGGTTCCCGCCGCCGCGGGCTTCGCGGAATGGGCCGTGGGCGCGGCCGCCGCGGGCGCGATCGGGCTGGCGATCGGCTTCGCCATCATCCCGCTGGTCGGCTATGCGCTCGCGCCGGCTTGGGACGCGCTCCGCGGCCTCTGGGCGAAACCCGCCTGATTTTCGCGCCGGCGCCGTCGCACGTCCGGACCGACGCGCCTATATTCGGCCCATGCCGAAATCGTCCCGAAAGTCCGGATTCGCCGAAGCCCCGCAGGCCGCCTTCGAGGGCGCGCCGCTCGAAGACGTCACGGCCGACGCAGCCCTGCTGAAGGCGCTCGGCCGGGGCCCCGACGCCGCCGCCAAGGCCGCGGCCGCCAAGCCCAAAGGCAAGCGTCGGCAGATCCAGGACCACGAGCCGGCGCCCGATCCCCAGAAGGCGCCGCGCGGCTTCGGGGCGGTGAACGAGACCGACGTCGGCGCGCTGCCGGCCGATTTCGATCCGTCCAAGGGCGTATCTGCCACCGTTGCGGCGCTCGAGCAGCTGATCCAGCACGGCCGGCCCGAGCTTCAGGGCAAGCCTTGGGTGCCGCATCGGCCGGAGCGGCCCGCCAAGCTCGAAAGCGGGCAGACGTTTCACCTGAAGAGCGAGTACGAGCCCAAGGGCGACCAGCCGACCGCGATCTCAGAACTCGTCGACGGCATCCGCCGGCAGGAGCGCGACCAGGTGCTGCTCGGCGTCACCGGCTCGGGCAAGACCTACACGATGGCGCAGGTCATCCAGGAGACCCAGCGTCCCGCGCTGATTCTCGCGCCCAACAAGACGCTGGCGGCGCAGCTCTACGGCGAGTTCAAGTCGTTCTTCCCCGACAACGCGGTGGAGTACTTCGTTTCCTACTACGATTATTATCAGCCGGAAGCCTACGTCGCGCGATCCGACACCTATATCGAGAAGGAAAGCTCGATCAACGAGCAGATCGACCGCATGCGGCACTCCGCGACGCGGTCTCTGCTCGAACGCGACGACGTCATCATCGTGGCGTCGGTGTCCTGCATCTACGGCATCGGCTCGGTCGAGACCTACACCTCGATGACCTTCGTGCTGCAGGTCGGCGAGCAGATCGCGCAGCGCCAGCTGATGGCCGACCTCGTGGCGCTCCAGTACAAGCGCGCCGACGTGAATTTCGTGCGCGGCACCTTCCGGGTTCGCGGCGACACGATCGAGATCTTCCCGGCCCATTACGAGGACAGGGCGTGGCGCGTCGGCCTGTTCGGCGACGATATCGAGACGATCCAGGAGTTCGACCCGCTGACGGGCCAGAAGTACCAGGACCTCAAGGCCGTCAAGATCTACGCCAATTCGCATCACGTCACGCCACGGCCGACGCTCAACCAGGCCATCAAGGGCATCAAGGACGAGCTGAAGAACCGCCTCGTCGAGCTCACCAAGATGGGCCGGCTGCTGGAGGCCCAGCGGCTCGAGCAGCGCACCCAGTTCGACCTCGAGATGATGGAGGCGACGGGCTCCTGCGCGGGCATCGAGAACTATTCGCGCTGGCTGTCTGGCCGCAAACCCGGCGAGCCGCCGCCCACTTTGTTCGAATATCTGCCCGACAACGCGCTCGTCTTCACCGACGAGAGCCACGTCACCATCCCGCAGATCGGCGGCATGTATCGGGGCGACTTCCGGCGCAAGGCGACGCTCGCCGAATACGGCTTCCGGCTGCCGTCCTGCATGGACAACCGGCCGATGCGGTTCGAGGAATGGGACGCGATGCGGCCCCAGACCGTGCACGTCTCGGCGACGCCAGGCTCCTGGGAGATGGAGCAGACCGGCGGCGTCTTCGTCGAGCAGGTCATCCGCCCCACGGGCCTCATCGATCCGATGATCGAGCAGCGCCCCGCCCGCAGCCAGGTCGATGATCTGCTGGGAGAAGTGCGCGAGACCGCGGCCAAGGGCTATCGCTCGCTCGTCACGGTGCTCACCAAGCGCATGGCCGAGGACCTCACCGAATACATGCACGAGCAGGGCATAAGGGTCCGCTACATGCACTCCGACATCGACACGCTGGAACGCATCGAGATCATCCGCGACCTGCGGCTCGGCGCCTATGACGTGCTGGTCGGCATCAACCTGCTGCGCGAGGGCCTCGACATCCCCGAATGCGGGCTGGTGGCGATCCTCGACGCCGACAAGGAGGGCTTCCTCCGGTCGGAGACCTCGCTGGTCCAGACCATCGGCCGCGCGGCGCGAAACGTCGACGGCAAGGTCATCCTCTACGCCGACAAGGAGACCGGCTCGATGGCGCGCGCCATCGCGGAGACCGACCGCAGGCGCGAAAAGCAGCTCGCCTACAACGAAGAGCACGGCATCACGCCCGAAAGCGTGCGCCGCGAGATCGGCGACATCCTGAACTCGGTCTACGAGCGCGACCGCGTCACCGTGGACAAGGGGTTCTCCGAGGACACGCCGGGCGCCGGCCACAACATGAAGGCGACGCTGGCCGACCTCGAGACCCGCATGCGCAAGGCCGCGGCCGACCTCGAATTCGAGACCGCCGCGCGGCTGCGCGACGAGATCAAGCGCCTGCAGCAGACCGAACTCGCGCTCGCCGACGACCCGATGGCGCGGCAATACGCGGTGGAGGACCGCGCCGGCTCTTATGGCGGGGACCGCAAATACGGGCGCTCGGCCAACACGCCGCCCAAGTCTTCGACAAGCCAGTCCAGGGTGGCCAAGCCGAGCCTCGACGACATGGGCCCCGGCACCGACCGCGTGACCCCGCTCCACGACGACGACGCCCCGCGGCGCGAGAAGCCCGACATGATGACGAAGAACTTTCGGCCGGGCGGAAGGCGACAGGGGCCGAAGCGGCGGTGACGGCGCAGGCCCGGCTTCGCACGCTGACGCGCGACGGCGTCTCTCTCGCCTTCGCCGAGACGCCGGGCGACGGACCGCCGGTCCTGCTCGTCCACGGCTGGTGCTGCGACCAGTCCTATCTCGCGCCGCAGGCCGACCATTTCGCGGCGCTCGGCCGGCGCGTGGTCGCGGTCGACCTGCGCGGCCACGGGGCGAGCGACAAGCCCGTCCAGCCCTATCCGATGGAGGCGTTCTCAGACGACCTCGCCTGGCTGTGCGGAGAATTGGGGCTGGAGCGATCCCTCGTCGTCGGCCACAGCATGGGCGGCATCGTGGGCTTCGACCTTTCGGCGCGCCGGCCGGACCTCGTCGAGGCGCTCGTCATGATCGACGCCGCAGTGGCACTGCCGGCCGCGGCCCGCGTCGCGATCCCGGCCTTTCTGGAAAAACTGCGCGGCCCGGACGGCGCCGCGGCGCTGCGCGCTTATGTGGGCGCGGCGCTCTTCATCCCGACCGACGACCCGGACCGGCGCGACCGCATTCTCGACGCCATGGCGGCCGCGCCCCGGCATGTGATGGTCGCGGCCTTCGAGGGCCTGCGCGACTACGACCCCGCCACCGCCACGGCGCGCCTGCGCACGCCCGCGCTCTACGTCGCGGCCGACGAGCCGACCCCGCGGACCGATCTTGCGCGGCTGCGCGAACTCGCGCCCGACATGCTCTACGGCCAGACCGTCGGTTCGGGCCATTTCTGCCAGCTCGAGGTCCCCGATCAGGTCGACGCCATGATCGAGCGTTTTCTTCGCGTCGCCGTTCCGCGCTAGGACGTCCGCCGAAACCGACGCATGGGGCGACAGATGACGAGCACGACGTTCCGACCGCGAGGCCTCGCTTTCGCGGTGGTCGCGCTGCTGCTCGCGCCTTTCGCCGCGCTCGCCGACGACGCCGCGGTCAAGGCCGCGTGCGACAAGGCCGCAAAGCTCGGGCTGCCGAAGCCCGGCTCCGCCGGACCGTCGCCGAAGGGATGCGACGCGCTCGACCTCTATGACGGCGTCGGCGCGGCCCCCGCCTACGGTCCGGCGCGCGCCTGCGCGCTGAACGCGACCGGCGAGCCCGACATCGCCTTCCCGCCGGCCGCGATCCTCTCGATGATCTACGCCAACGGCGACGGCGCGCCCCGCAACGACGACCTCGCGATCGCCTACGCCTGCGCGGCCGGCGGCGCGCCGGCCGAGATCTCCGGCCGCGTCGAGCATCTTCTGGAGCGCAAACGCCAGGGCGCCGCGGTCCCCGACCGGTTCGACTTCTGCGACGACATCACCTCGGGGATGATGATGGGCTTCTGCTCCTCGCGCGCCGCGAAGAAGGACGCGGTCGGCCGAGACGCGGAGCTGACGCGCCTCGCCGCCCGGCTGACGCCGCCGGCGAGCGCCGCCTACGCCAGACTGCGCAAGGCCTTCACGGCCTATCGCGACGCCGTCGGGGAGAACGAGGTGGACCTCTCGGGCACCGCCCGCGGCGCCATGGTGACGGGCGCGAAGGAGGACGAGGACGAGGCGTTTCTCGCGACGCTCCGCGCCGCGCTCGGGACCGGCCCGCTCGACGTCAAGACCGCGCTGTCGACCGCCGACGGCGCGCTCAACGCCGCCTACAGGACGGCGCAGGCCGAGCCGGACGAAAGCCGCTGGGGCACGGTGACCAAGGCCGGCATCAAGACCACGCAGCGCGCCTGGCTCGCCTATCGCGACGCCTTCACGGCGTTTGCGGCCGCCGCCGGCTCCAAGACGTCCTCGGACCGGCTTGCGGCCGCGCTCACGACCCGGCGCACCGAGAACCTCCGCTCGTTCGCGGAGAACTGACGCGGCCTCGCCGCAGCGTTGAGCGGCGATTGAAATCCATATATCCGATCGACTGACTTCTCTTTGATCGGAGCCGCTGATGTCCGCCGAACCCGTGCGCCGCAAGGTCACGCTCAACGCGCTGCGCCGGAAGAAGGCCGCGGGCGAGCGCATCACCTCGATCGGGGTCTACGACGCGCCGATGGCCGCGATCGCCGACCGCGTCGGCTTCGACCTGCTGGTGGTCGGCAACGCCGGGCCGATGTCGCTGCTCGCCCATCCCGATCCCACGACGGTGACGTTCGAGGAGCAGCTCTTCCTCACCCGGGCGGTGAGCCGCGTGGCGCGCTTCGGTCTCGTGGTCGGGCACCTGCCGTTCGGCAGCTACCACGCTTCGCCGGCTCAAGCTGT
The DNA here is from genome assembly GCF_042648545.1 of Chenggangzhangella methanolivorans. NCBI lineage: Bacteria > Pseudomonadati > Pseudomonadota > Alphaproteobacteria > Hyphomicrobiales > Methylopilaceae > Chenggangzhangella > Chenggangzhangella methanolivorans. The sequence continues at coordinate 87,735 of NZ_JBHRXS010000006.1, read as the reverse complement.
CGAAAGCGCCGTGCGCTTCGTGCGCGAGGGCGGGGCCAACGTGGTGAAATGCGAGGGCGACCGGCGCATCGCTCCGCATGTGGCCGCGATCGTGGCGGCGGGCGTGCCGGTCATGGGCCATGTCGGCATGCAGGCCTCGCGCCGAGTCGAGCAGAGCGGCTTCGGGATCAAGGGCCGCTCGGCCGAGGAGGCGGCCGCGATCCTCGACGGCGCCCGCGCCTTCGAGGAGGCCGGCTGCTTCGCCTTCATCGCCGAGCAGATTCCGACCGAGCTCGCGGCGCGCCTGACCGCCGAACTCTCCGCCCCCGTGGTCACGCTCGGCGGCGGCCGGGTCAATGACGGCGTCTATCACATCAGCGGCGACCTCGTGGGTTACTCCGCCTTCCCGATCCCGAAGAACCGCGGCGCCTACGCCAATGTCGGCGCGATCATCGAGGACGCGCTGACGCGCTATCGCGACGACTGCGTGGCCGGCGCCTATCCGGCGGCCGAGAGCGACGTCCATATGCCGCCCGAGGAGCTGGCGCGGTTCGAGCGTCTCGCGGGCGAGAAGAGAGCCGGGAACGAGCCGAGCGACCCTGCAACCTGATCGCGCCCACGCCCGCGCAGAACACGTATTGATTGTTATTTTAACATACCTCTATCTTCGGTTGCAGAAGGTTGGGGGATCGGCATGACCGGCAGGAGTCTCGCGTTCATCTGCATTCTCGCGCTCGGCGTCGCGCCGGCCGTGGTCATCGCCTCCCAATTCGCAGAAGTGCCCGGCGGGCATGCGCTCGGCCTTGGCGGCGCGGCCGCCAAGGCGATCTCCGCCGCCGCTCCCGCCATCGTCTCGGACGCCGCATTGGCCGGCGTATCGACCCCGGTCGCGCTTGCGGCGGCGCTCGCCTTTCTCGCGCCCTCCAAGGACAAGAAGACGCTGTTCAACGCCTCGATCGCGATCTGCCTCGTGGGATGGGCGTCCTATCTCTGGATGGACGCGGTGCTCTCGCAGGACGTCGCGCGCGACGCGCTGATCGCCGTGCTCGACCAGGGGGAAGCGGCCAAGACTCAGACCGCGGTCGCCCATGTCGCGAATTTCGCGGTCGCGGGCCGCATCGCCTATCTGGCGCTCGCCGCGGCCCTGCTCGGGATCAAGCTGCGGGACGGCGTCGCCGCGACCGCCGTCGCCGCCGCCCTTCTGCTCGGCGCGTCCGGCGGGGCGCAGGCGGGAACGCTGAAGATTTCCGGGGACTCATCGGCGTTCGAGTGGAAGGTCGGCACGCGCGAAGACCCTTTCGCCGATCCGGTGTGGCTCGCGGCGTCCGACGGCGTCTACGCCTTCGCCTACGACCGGTCCCTGTTCACGTCGGGCGCCTATGTCGAGCGGATCGTGGTGATAGGCTGGAGGCCGAAGGCGATCGACGTCCCGGCCTCGAACGTCGACGCCTTCAGCGTCGAGGTTCCGCTGGTGCTGCGCAAATGGCGCGCCGACGAGACCCGCAGCGTCGAGGCCAACCCCTTCACCGGCGTCGGCGAGGGCGCGTTGCGCGCCTATGAGCGGATGCGCGAGCCGATGCGGCGCTGGACGCGGTTCCTCGCCTCGCTTCAGCAAGCGGCGCACTACGCCACTCTGGTCTCGCCCGAAGCGCCGATGACGCGGCGCGCGCTGAACACGGCCGTCTCGGCGCTCACCGATCTCTCGAAATCCGGCTGGGTGCTGCCGCCGGAGGATCTGCGCGCGCGTCTCGCCGAGTCCTTCACGTTCAGCGACCCGAAGAAATACGCCGAGCTTTCGACCGCGCTCGACCATGTTGAGAGCGTGTTGTGGACGGACCTCAACTCGATCGAGACGTCTCTGACCGGCGAGAGCTGCCACGATGTCGAGAAGACGTTCGACTATCTCAACCTGAGAAGGAAGAGCAACGAACGCGCCTATGCGATCCAGGTCGGGGCCGCGAAAGACCTGATCGACATCAAGCGCGCGGCGGCGCTGAAGGCTTGCGCCGCCGCGGGCGGACCGCCCGTCTCAGCCGACGGCCAGTGACGCGCGGTCCGGTCTCCCATGAGCGCCGAACACTTCATCGCCCGCTGGTCCGGCCGCGAGGGCGGGGCGGAGCGGGCCAACTACCAGATGTTCCTGGCCGAGCTCTGCGACGTGCTGGGGGTCGCGCGGCCGGACGTGGCCGGGGCCTCGGCCGCGCGCAACGACTACGCGTTCGAGCGCGCCGTCCGCCCGCGCGAGACCGACGCGGGCGGGCCCAAGCGCATCGATCTCTACAAGCGCGGCTGCTTCATCCTCGAGGCCAAGCAGTCGCGGCTCAAGGGCGCGGGCAAGGCCCCGCCGGGCGCGCCGGCGCCGGGCGAGGCGGGCCCGCGTGGCGCGCGCCACTGGGACGCGATGATGGCCAACGCCCGCCGGCAGGCCGAGCACTACGTGTTCCTGCTCGACGCCGACCACCCGGCCCCGCCCTTCCTGATCCTGTGCGACGTCGGCCACTGCCTCGAGCTCTACGCCGACTTCACCGGCACGGGCCGCGCCTACCGCCATTTTCCGGACCGCCGCGGCTTTCGGGTCTATCTCGACGAGCTCGGCGACGCGCCGACCCGTGAAAACCTCGCGAGGATCTGGAACGACCCGCACTCGCTCGATCCGGCGCGCGAGGCCGCCAAGGTCACGCGCGCGATCGCGGCGCGGCTCGCGGAGGTCTCCAAGGCGCTCGAGGCCGACCACCCGGCCGAAGAGGTGGCGCATTTCCTCATGCGCTGCATCTTCACGATGTTCGCCGACGACGTCGGGCTGCTGCCGAAGGACAGCTTCAAGACGCTGCTGGAGGATTGCCTCGCGTCGCCGAAGAGCTTCGCGCCGCTCGTCGAGGAGCTCTGGCGCAAGATGGACGAGCCGGACGCGTCGAAGCGCTTCTCGACGTCGCTTCGCGCCCACGTCCCCTACTTCAACGGCAACTTCTTCCATGAGGCGCGGGTGTTCGCTCTCGGGGCGGCCGAGATCGCCGAGCTGATCGCCGCCGCCAGGGCCGACTGGCGCGAGGTCGATCCGGCGATCTTCGGGACGCTGCTCGAGCAGGCGCTCGACAAGGCCGAACGCCGCCGGCTTGGGGCGCATTACACGCCGCGCGCCTATGTGCAGCGCCTCGTCGAGGCGACCGTGATGGAGCCGCTGCGCGCCGACTGGCAGGCCGCGCTCACCCGCGCCGAGGCCGCGACCGAGGCCAGAAATCCCAAGCGCGCGGTGGCGGCCGTGCGGGCGTTCCACAAGACGCTCTGCGCGACGCGCGTGCTCGACCCGGCCTGCGGCACCGGCAATTTTCTCTACGTGGCGCTCGAACTGATGAAGGCGCTCGAGGGCGAGGTGCTGGAGACGCTTTCACGGCTCGGCGAGACCGAGACGCTCGGGCTCGAGCGCGAGACCGTCGACCCGCACCAGTTTCTGGGGCTCGAGCTCAATCCGCGCGCCGCCGCCATCGCCGAGCTCGTGGTCTGGATCGGCTATCTGCAGCAGCACTACCGGACCCGCACCGGCCATCCCGGCGAGCCGATCCTGAAGGCCTTCGCCAACGTGAATTTCGGGACCGGGCGCCCTTACGACGCGGTGCTGACCTGGGACGGATTTCCGAACCCGCGCGTGGAGCGGCGGGACGGGAAGAGCGTGGAGACTTTTCCGAACGCCCGGCGGCCGGACTGGCCGGACGCGGAGTTCATCGTGGGGAACCCGCCGTTTATCGGCGGCAAGGATCTGCGGTCCCGCATGCGGCCCGGCTACGCCGAAGCCCTCTGGCGCGCCCATCCCCAGATCAACGAGAGCGCCGACTTCGTGATGTATTGGTGGGATCGGGCCTCTGAGGAATTGGCGACCGAAGACTCGACGCTGCGCCGTGTGGGCTTGGTGACGACGAATTCGATCAGCCAGCTGTTTCAGCGCCGCGTCATGGAACGCTCGCTCGACGCCGTTCTGCAGGTTTCGCTCATCTTCGCCGTACCTGATCACCCATGGACGAAGGCGGCCGACGGTTCGGCGGCCGTGCGGATCGCCATGACCGTCGTCGAGGCTGGATCACGCGCCGGCGTTCTAGCCACTGTCATCGCCGAAACCGGCCTCGACACCGATGAACCCGTCATCGCGTTTGCGATCCGTGAGGGCCGGATAAACTCCGATCTCACGATCGGCGTCGATGTGACGAAGGCCGTCCCGCTGCGCGCCAACGACAGGATTTGTTCGCCGGGCGTGAAACTGCATGGATCAGGGTTCTTGGTGACTCGACAGGACGCGAAGCGCCTCGGCCTCGGCAGGACCGCCGGATTGACTGAGCACATCCGACCATTCCGCAACGGACGTGATCTCGCCCATTCTCCCCGTGACCTCTTCGCGATCGACCTCTTCGGCCTGGAAAGCGAAGACGTAAGACAGCGCTTTCCAGCCGTCTTTCAGCACCTTGTCGAAACCGTAAAGCCCGAGCGAGACGTCAATCGCCGCGATGTTTATCGCTTGAGATGGTGGCTGTTCGGAGAGCCGCGACGGGAGCTTCGCCCAGCGCTGGCCACGCTCAATCGGTACATCGTCACGATCGAGACGTCGAAACACCGAAGCTTCCAGTTTCTCCCCGAGGACGTGCTGGCGGACAACATGCTTGTGGTGATCGCCTCCGCCGACGCCTTCCACCTCGCCGTCCTTTCGTCGCGCCCGCATCTCGTCTGGGCGCTGGCGGCGGGCGGGTGGCTCGGGGTCGGCAACGATCCGCGCTACTCCAAATCCCGCTGCTTCGATCCGTTCCCCTTCCCCGAACCCTCGCCTGCCCTGCGCGCGAAGATCGCCTCGCTCGGCGAGGAGCTCGACGCGCTGCGCAAGGCGGTGATGGAGGAGCATCCGGACCTCACCGTCACCGGCCTCTACAACGTCCTCGAAAAGCTGCGCGCCGGCGCCGAGCTTTCGGATAAGGACGAAGACGCCAAGCGCCGCGGGCTCGTGCTCGTCATCAAGGAGCTGCATGAGGAGATCGACCGGACGACGCTCGACGCCTATGGCTGGCCGAGAAGCCTCGGCGACGAGGCGATCCTCGAGCGGCTGGTCGCGCTCAACGCCGAGCGGGCGCGCGAGGAGCAGTCGGGCGAGGTGCGCTGGCTGCGGCCGGAGTTCCAGGCGCCGCGCTTCGGCGGGGAGGCTGCGAGGCGCGCGCCCCCGCGGACGCCGGCGCAGGCGCCGGCCGCGGAGGTTCCGGCCGCGGCGCGCCCCGTCTTCCCGCGCGACCCTTACGAGCATCCGCTCGCGGTGGAAGCCGCGCTGGCTGCGGCGGGACGGCCGCTCGCGCCCGACGACCTCGCGCGCGCCTTCGAAGGCCGGGCGAAGGGCCGGCGCGACAGCGTCGGGCAGGCGCTCTCGACGCTTGCGCTTTACGGCCGGGTCGCGGCGCTCGCCGACGGCCGCTTCGCGGCGCTGAGGGTCCAATGACGCCGCGCGCGCCGAACGTCTTCCTGAACCGCCCTTCCCCGCCCCTCGCGCCCGGATCGAAACCATGACGCGCCGCCCGATCGCCGCATGTCTCGCCGCCGCCTCTGCGCTCTGCGCCGCGACTGCGCTCGCCAGAGCCGAACCGCTGACGCCGCTGAACGAGCGGCCTCAGGCGCTCGAAGGCTCGTTCTTCTCCGGCGACAAGCAGAAGAAGCTGCGCCGTTCGGCGAGCGGGATCGCCTGCGCGGACGCACGAAGTTGCGTCGTCGTCTTCGACGAGGGGATCGAGGCGCGGCGGGCGGAGCTTTCGCCGAAAACATATGCGGCCGGCGCTCCGGTCGCGCTTGTTCCGGACGGCGAGGAGGCGGACGCGGAGGGCGCGGCCTTCGCCGACCGCCGCTTCTACGTGACCGGCTCGCACGCCGTGAAGCGCGATCCGATCCACAAATGCGCCGGGAACCCGACCGCCCGCTTCGTGGCGCGGATCGAGCCGGACGGGCGGGCGACGCCGGGCGTCATTCAGCCGGCGATCGACGCTGCGCCGGAGCTCAGGGCGGCCGACAGGCAGTGCCTGACCGACGGCATGGGGCTCGACATCGAGGGGCTGGCGGCCTCGGGCGGCCATTTGTGGTTCGGCTTCCGCGGGCCGAAGGCGCCGGACGGGGCCTATGTGCTGCGGGTCGACGCCGACGCCGTCTTTTCTCAGGGCGACCAGAAGCCCGCGCTGCTCACCGCCCATGTCGGCGCCGGCCGCACGATCCGGGACATGCAGGCCGTCGGCGATCGGCTGCTGCTGCTCGCCGGCCCTCCCCGGGGCGTCGACGATCCCGTCGGCTACGCGCTCGTGCTGTTCGATCCGGCGACGCCGGGCGAGACGGGATCGCGCACGCTCGGGACGCTCGACTTCTCAGGCGTGAAGCGCCGCAAGCTCGAGGGCTGCAACGACGAGAAGAGCCTCGCCGACGTGAAGCCCGAAGGCCTCATGGTCGAGGACGTCGACGCCAATCCCTGGAGGGTCGCGATCCTGTCCGACGGCCTGTGCGACGGCGGCCCGCTCTGGTTCGAGGTCGCGCGCTGAGCAGGCTCCGCGCGCCTATTTCGAGCAGGCGCCGTTCACCGGCGGCTTGCCGTCGTCGCAGCGGCCGATCATGCCCGTGCCTTCGGGCGAGGTTCCTTCGAGCCGCTGCTCCTTGGTGACGTCGGGCGGCGTCGTGGCGGGCTTGTCGCCCGGGCCCTTGGACGTTCCCATCTCGGTGTTGTCCTGCCCCATGCCGCTGCCGTCGCCGCGGCCCGGGGCTCCGGTTCCGCGGTCGCCTTCGGCGGCGGCCGCAAGGCCGAGCGTCGCGGCGAGCGCAAGCGCTCCAAGCGTCGGAGCGGCGATCCTTCTGGCGATGGTCATCGGGCGCCTCCCAGCGTCGTGTCTGTGAGATCCGAACACGCGCGGCCCGCGCATCGTTCCCCGCGCGACCGCGACGCGGCCTCTGCTATAAGGGCGGCGGGAGCCCCGACGGCGGGCTCGCGGGGGCCCGAAACACCATGATCCGCAGCCTTTTCGCGGCCGTCGCCGCGACGGCGATCTTCGCTTCGTCGGCGTCGGCCGAGACCGACGCCATTTCCTGCGCCGGGCCCGTGAAGGCCTACAGCACGCCGGCCTCGCTCATGAAGGAGCTCGGCAAGGGCGTCGCCGCGACCGCGCAGGTCGACGGCTCCGAGGGCGAGACGATGGAGGCCGTGGTCATCCGCGCGAGCGACCCTGCGCGCCGGATCGAGGTGGTATGGAGCGCCGACGACCAAAAGTCCGGCGCGCAGGCGATCGTGCGCGGCGACAGCCGCGTCTCGGTCGCGGGGCTCTCGCTCGGACAGGACCTCGCCGCGGCTGAGGCGGCGAACGGCAAGGCGTTTTCGCTGTCGGGCTTCGGCTGGGACATGGGCGGCAACGTCACCGACTGGAAGGGCGGACGGCTCGCCAAGCTTGCGGGCGGATGCTTCCTCTCGGTCCAGTTCGGCTACGCCGAGGACGCGCCCGAAAAGGCGATCGACAGAGTGAGCGGCGACAGGACGTTCTCCTCCGCCGACACGGCGATGCGGGCGGTGCGGCCTGTCATCCAGTCGCTCACCCTCGGCTGGCCGGCCAAGGAGTGAGGTCGATCGCATGATCCGCGTCACCGACACGCTCTCGATCGACGAGGAGGAGCTGGAATTCACCTTCGTGCGCGCCTCCGGCCCGGGCGGGCAGAACGTCAACAAGGTGTCGACCGCGGCGCAGCTGCGCTTCGACGCGCGTCGTTCGCCCTCGCTGCCCAACGACGTCGCCATCCGCCTGATGCGGCTTGCGGGATCGAAGCTCACCAAGGACGGCGTGATCGTGATCACCGCCCAGTCGCGGCGCACGCAGGGCGACAACCGCGACGAGGCGCTGGAGCGGCTGGTCGAGATGGTCGCGGAAGCCGCCCAGAAGCCGAAGCCTCGGGTGGCGACGCGCGTCTCCAAGGGCCAGAAGGCCAAGCGCGTCGACGCCAAGACCAAGCGCGGGACGATCAAGTCGCTTCGAAAAACGATCGTGCGCGATTGAACCTTCGGCGACCTTGCGGCGTTACTGACACACCAGCCATGCGATCCGGCGAAATCCCGCTGAATCCCGTTGCATTTTCAGGCCGCTGGGACTATCTCACCGATCATCCGAAACAATCAAAGGCCCGCATTCTTCATATGATGAAGGAAGACACCTTCCGTACCCGCCAGGACAACGCCCGCGACGCCAAGCAGAAGCTGCTGGAGCGCTTCCGTACGATCGCCAACGATCCCGGACTGGAGCAGCGTCGCGCCGAGCGCGCCGCGGTGACGGCGGCCCGCGAGGAGCGCGCCGCGGCCAAGGCCGCCGAGCAGCGTCGCATCGCCGAGGCGAAGGCCGCCGAGGAGGCGCGCATCGCCGCCGAGAAGGCCGCGGAGGAGAAGCGCATCGCCGACGAGAAGGCGGCCGAAGAGGCCCGTCTCGAGGCCGAGCGTCTCGCCGCCCGCCCGAAGATCATCGCGGCTTCGAAATACGCCCTCGCGGCGAGCGCCATCGCCGGCATGAACATGCCGCGCGACCGCAACCAGCAGCGCAAAGCCTCCTAAGGCTCTTTCGCTTCTCTCGAGAATTTGAAAAGCCCGTCGGCGGATTTCGCCGGCGGGCTTTTCGTGTTTTCGCTCTGCCGTCATCCCCTGGCTTGTCCGGGGGACCCACGGTTGATCATCGAGCGCCGCTCGGCGGAGCCGTGGACGCCCCGGACAAGCCGGGGCGTCACGAAGCGCCTTGTTAGGCCGCCTTGCGGTTCACGCCGCCTTCGGCGAGGCCGTTGAGCTTGCTGTCAGCGGCCTTCTCCTCCTTCAGCGTCTTCTCCAGCACCGCGGCGCAATCGGCGCGGCCGAGCTGCTTGGCCCATGCGATCAGCGTGCCGTAGCGCGTCATCTCGTAGTGCTCGACGGCCTGCGCCGAGGCGATGAGGGCTGCGTCCAGAACCTGCTTGTCGTCGATGTCGCCCGCGACCTCGTTGGCTTCCTGGATGATGCCGTTGATCGCCGGGCACTTGGCTGACTTCTTCTCCGCGCCGTGCATCTCGAACACCTGCTCGACCCGGCGCACATGCTCCTCGGTCTCCTTGAGGTGATGCTGGAACGCGCTCTTGAGCTCGGGCGCGGTCGCCTTCTCGATCATCTTCGGGAGCGCCGAGAGAATCTGCTGTTCGGCGTAGTAGACGTCCTGCAGCTGATGCACGAAAAGATCGTCGAACGTCTTGATGTCTTTGGTGAAAAGACCCATGGCGTAAAGCCTCCTGATGTGTGGCGAGGCCGTCGTCGATGCGCGGCCCCTTGCTGAATCCAACAGAACCGGCGCCGCTTCGTTCCGCGTCCGCGGGCGATTTTCGGCGTCGCCTGCGCCCCATCGCCGACGCAATGTTCAGGGATCACCGCAGGCGGGCGCGTCGAGCCGCGGGCGCCCCGTCTGGACCCGACGACGCGGCGAGGATCGCGACCCAATGAAGCTCTTCGCCGCCGCCCTTCTCGCCGCCGCCGCGCTCGCCTCTCCGGCTCTCGCCGAGCCGCAGCCCAAGCCCCGGAGCGTCACGGCCACCGGAGAAGGATCGATCTCGGCCGCGCCGGACCTCGCGATCGTCTCGTCGGGCGTCGTGACGTCCGCGCCGGGCGCGGCGGACGCGCTCAAGGCCAACGCCGAGGCGATGACCAAGGTGTTCGCCGCCGCCAAGAAGGCCGGGATCGAGGACCGTGACGTCGCGACCTCCGGACTCTCGGTGCAGCCGCAATACGATTATGGCGACGGCCAGCGGCCGCGCGCGCCCAAGCTCACCGGCTACGAGGCGCGCAACATGGTGACGATCCGCGTGCGCCAGATCGACAAGGCGGGCGGCCTCGTCGACGCGCTGGTGGCCGCGGGTTCGAACCAGATCGAGGGCTTCAGCTTCGAAATCTCGGACCGCGACGAGAAGCTCGACGCCGCGCGCGGCGAGGCGGTCAAGGACGCGCGGCGCAAGGCCGAGCTTTATGCGGCGGCCGCCGGCGCGAAGCTCGGCCAGGCGCTCTCGATCGAGGAGGCCGGCGACGTCGGCGAGCCGGCGCGCCCCTTCGCGATGCGCGCCAAGGCCATGGACGCCGCTCCGACCCCGATCGCCAAGGGCGAGCAGGAGCTGACCGCCCGCGTCACGGTGCGCTGGAAGCTTGAGGACTGAGGCGCGCGAGTTCGGCCGCGCGCAATTTTCCGGTCATTACGCGTTAAGCCTGTGGTGAAATACTCGCGCCCGGAGAAGGAGCACGTCAGGCGGCTCCCGGGAAACGAGCGAGACACCACCCATGACTTTCGGATTCGGGCGCGCAGCGACGTCGGTCGTCAAAGCGGCTGAGGCGGGCCCGGCCGCGGAGGCCGTGGCGCTCGACCAGATGCGTCTCGTCGCGGCGCTCGACGCCATGAAGCGCGGCGCGGAGCCGGCCGAATGGCCGGAGGGCGACGCGGGCGCGGCGCTGAGGGCCTTCGCCGACGCGGTCTCCCGGCGCGGCCGCGACGATCTCGGCGCGCTCGTCTCCTTCGCGCGCGACGCCTCGGCGACCGGGCTCGGCGTCGGCTGGGTGACCCACGACGTGCGCCAGGTCGCCGAAAGCACCTCGACCATCGCCGGCGCGGTGGAGGAGCTCGCGAACTCGATCTCGGAGCTGTTCTCGATGAGCAGCTCCGGCGCGGCCGACGCCACCTCCGCCCGCGAGGAGACGGGCCTCTGCCTTCAGGAAATGGGCGCGGCCTCCTCGTCGATGGACGCGATCCGCGACCGGGTCGGCGCGATCGCGGCGCGCATCGGCGTGCTCGAGGACGCGGTGCGCCAGATCGCCGACATGGCGGGCGCGATCGAGGCGATCTCCAGCCAGACCAATCTTCTGGCGCTCAACGCCACGATCGAGGCCGCGCGCGCCGGCGACGCCGGCCGGGGATTTGCGGTGGTGGCCAACGAGGTGAAGTCGCTGTCGGGCCAGACCGCCAAGGCCACCGAACAGATCCGCGCCCGCATCGCGACGCTGATGGAGGAGACCGACGCCATCAAGCGCGCGACCGGCGAGAGCGCGAGCGCCGTCGCCGACGGCGAGGCGACCATCCGCGCGACCGGCGACAAGGTGGAGGCGGTCGGCCGCCACGTCTCGCTGATCACGTCGAACATGCATGCGCTGTCGGACGTGCTCGGCCAGCAGCGCGCGGCCACCAATGAGATCTCTGAGAATGTCGGGCGCATCGCCTCGACCGCGTCCAAGACCCGCGGCGAGATCGACGCCGTACTCGGCAAGCTCGTGGCCGCGGAAGAGACCGCGATCGCCGGCGTCGACGGCGCCGCCGGCCGCGGCCTTCGGGGCTTCGAATGCCTGCGCTTCGCCGCCGAAGCCGGCCAGCTTCACCGCCGCCTCGGCGCGATCCTCATCGGCGCGGGGTCGGCCGAGCTCGACGCCGGCGTCTTCGGGGCGCGCCTCGACGCGCTGCCGGCGGACGAGCGGCCCGAGGACGCGATCCGCGCCCGCGACGTCGTGCGCCGCGAGGCGGCGGCGATGCTCGCTCATGTGCGCGCGCAGGACTGGAGCGCCGCCTCGGACTGCTTCACCCGCGCCGAGGCCGCGCTCGAGGAGGCCGTGAAGGCGGCCGAGCGCGCCGCCCGCCGCTAGAGGCGCGGCGCGCTCGACGGCGTCACTTCTCGAACGCGCCCACCACCGTGACCGTGACCTCGTCGGAGACGACGGGGACGAAGGCGCTGAGGCCGAACTCGCTGCGCTTCAGCTTGGTGGAGCCCGAGAAGCCGACCGTCTCGGCCTTGCTCATCGGATTGATCCCGGCGCCGTGAAACGCGACCGCGAGCGTGACCGGCCGCGTCACGCCATGGACCGTGAGGTCGCCCGTGACCTTGGCCTTCTGGCCCGAGACCTCGACCGAGGTCGAGCGGAAGGTCGCGGTCGGGAATTTCTGGGCGTCGAGCAGCTCGGCGCTCTTCAGATGCGCGTCGAACTTCTCCGACGTGACCGCCAGGCCGGAGATCGGGAATTCGATCTCGAGCTTGGCGTCTGCCGGGTTCTTCGGATCGAGGCTCAGCTGGCCCTTGGGCTGGCCGAACATGCCGAACAGGGTCGAGAAGCCCATATGGTCCACCGACCAGGCGACCTGGGTGTGGTTCGGATCGACCTTGTAGGTCCCGCCCGAGACGAGCGCGACGTCGGCCTTGCCGGGCATTTCCTGCGCGAGCGCGGGCGCGGCCGAAAGCGCAAGCGATGCGGCCAAGAGTGCGGACGAGAACAGCTTCATGTGGGGGCTTCCTTCTGGAGATCGCCGCCCTTCTGATCGATCGGCCCGGCAAGATGAAGGCGCAGGATTTCACGCCTTCGTTTGCGCCGGCGCCGCGAAACGACGTCAGCGCGCCTCGCGGCTGTGGCGGACGCGCAGGATCACGACGGTCTCGCGCTCGCGATCGACGCGATAGGCGCCGCGGCCGAAGGGAACGGTAAGGCGGCGGGAGGCGCGCCCGTGAATCGTCGGAGCGAGCGCGGGGAACGCCAGCAGATCGTTCGCGGCGGCCCGGATCCGGCGCAGGGCCTCGACGGACGCGCGTGGATCCTCCTGCGCCAGAAACACCTCGAGCCGGTCCAGATCCAGCTCCGCGACCTTGAGCATTCGCAGCTTCAACCGCGCGACGCCCCCGACGTCTGGCGGAGACGAGCCTCTGCTCGATCGATCAGGCGGTCAAAGACCTCCTCCGCCGAAACGTCGTCTCGGTCGCGCTCCCAGTCGGCGACGCGCTCGTCGAGTTCGGCCAGTTCTTCCCGCGACAGCGCGACGGTTCCGGCGTCAACCGCAGAAACGTCCGACAGGAACTCAGCGAGCGTGACCCCGCGCTCGGCCGCGCGCTGCTCCAGCGCGACGGCCACGTCTTCGTCCACTTCGATGGAGCGTCGGCGGCCTTCCATCGGGTCAGCCTAGCCGAGCTTCAGTTGTCGAGGAAGCTCCTGAGCTTCCGCGAGCGGCTCGGGTGCTTGAGCTTGCGCAGCGCCTTCGCCTCGATCTGGCGGATGCGCTCGCGGGTCACCGAGAACTGCTGGCCGACCTCTTCGAGCGTGTGGTCGGTGTTCATGCCGATGCCGAAGCGCATGCGCAGCACGCGCTCCTCGCGCGGGGTGAGCGAGGCAAGCACCCGCGTCGTGGTCTCGCGCAGGTTCGACTGGATCGCGGCGTCGATCGGCAGGATCGCGTTCTTGTCCTCGATGAAGTCGCCGAGGTGAGAATCCTCCTCGTCGCCGATCGGGGTCTCAAGCGAGATCGGCTCCTTGGCGATCTTGAGGACCTTGCGGACCTTCTCGAGCGGCATCGCGAGCTTTTCGGCGAGCTCTTCGGGCGTCGGCTCGCGGCCGATCTCGTGCAGCATCTGCCGGCTGGTGCGGACGATCTTGTTGATCGTCTCGATCATGTGCACCGGGATGCGGATCGTACGCGCCTGGTCGGCGATCGAGCGGGTGATCGCCTGCCGGATCCACCAGGTGGCGTAGGTCGAGAACTTGTAGCCGCGGCGGTACTCGAACTTGTCGACCGCCTTCATCAGGCCGATGTTGCCCTCCTGGATCAGGTCCAGGAACTGCAGGCCGCGGTTGGTGTACTTCTTGGCGATCGAGATCACGAGGCGAAGGTTGGCCTCGACCATCTCCTTCTTGGCTTGCCGGGCTTCGCGCTCGCCCTTCTGCACCATCTGGACGATGCGGCGGAACTCCTGGATCTCCAGGCCCGTCTCGGTCGCGAGATTGTGGATGTCGCCGCGGATGTCCTTGATCAGGTCCTTCTCGGAGCCGACGAAACCCTTCCAGCCCTTGGTGCCGAGGCCCGCCACGCGGCGGATCCAGTTCGGATCGAGCTCGTAGCCCTGGTACTGCTTCAGGAAGTCGACGCGATCGACGCCGTAAGAGTCGGCGAGCCGCAGCAGCCGGCCCTCGAGCGCGACGAGCCGCTTGTTGATGTCGTAGAGCTGCTCCACCAGCGCGTCGATGCGGTTCTGGTTGAGCGACAGCGACTTCACGTTGACGACGATGTCGTCCTTGAGCTTCTTGTACTTGCGGTCCTGGGCCGGCGAGAGCGTCTTGTTCTGGAGACGGTTCTCGACGTTCTGGTCCTGCAGGCGGCGAAGCTTCTTGTAGTCGTCGGCGATGGCGTCGAAGGTCTCGAGCACCTTCGGCTTCAGCTCGGTCTCCATGGCGGAGAGCGAGACGTTGTTCTCCATGTCGTCGTCGTCGAGATCGCCCTCGGGCGCGTTCTCGCTCTCCGACTCGCCCTCCTCGCCGCCTTCGGACTCCTCGCCCTCGGCGGCGGGCTGGCCGGCGTTGTTCTTCGCGTCAGGGCCGGCGTAGGTCGCCTCGAGGTCGATGATCTCGCGCAGCAGGATCTTGGCGTCGTTCAGTTCGTCGCGCCAGATGATGATGGCCTGGAAGGTCAGCGGGCTTTCGCAGAGGCCCGCGATCATCGCCTCGCGGCCGGCCTCGATGCGCTTGGCGATCGCAATCTCGCCCTCGCGCGAGAGCAGCTCGACCGAGCCCATCTCGCGCAGATACATGCGCACCGGATCGTCGGTGCGGTCGGTCGGCTCGGACTTCTGCGTGACCGTGACGGCCTGCTGGCGCGGAGCCTCGACGATTTCGCCGCCGCTCTCCTCGGCGTCGTCGTCGCCCTCCTCGCGCTCCTTGTCCTCGGCGTCCTCGGACTCGATCACGTTGATGCCCATCTCGTTGAGCATCGACATGATGTCTTCGATCTGGTCCGCCGTGTTCTGGTCGGAGGGAAGAACCTCGTTCAGCTCGTCGTTGGTGACATAGCCGCGCTTCTTCGCGGCCTTGATCATCCGGCGGACGGCCTGGTCGTTCATGTCGAGCAGAGGACCGGCCTCGGTCTCCGGGGCTCCGGTCTCGGCCTCGTCCTTCGCTTGCAGCTTCGTCGCCATTCGTTATCGTCTCCGGGCCGGAGCGCGCGTCCGACCCCCGTGCCTAAATCACACCATGCGGGCGGATCGCCGCTCGTCCGGCGCCGCCCCATCCAATCCAGTCAGCTACCGCGGATTCGCGTTACGCCCGCGTTAACCATGCGGCCGATTTGCGGCGGCCAGCCCAAACACCGTGCTTACGGCCGACCGTTTTGGTTCGACGGTCCCGCTCGACAACCCCTCACATCGGCCGGACGGCTCGGCCCGAAGCGCCGCCGAACCCTTCGATCGAAGCCTCGGCCCCCTCGGCCGTCGCCAACTGGCGCTGGATTTCGACGATTCGGAGAAAGTTTCCGTCCGTGAAATCCCGACCAAAATCAAGCTCGGCCTCGCGGAGCTCCGTATTTAGCGCCCGCACCTTGATGTGCAAGGCGGAAGCGTGCCTCCAAGCCACGGAGACGTCGGCCGGATCGGCCTCCTCGCCCACCCACCAGTCGCGCGCGCCAGATTGAAGCGCGGCCTCGGCGCGCTCCAGCGCGCCGCGTTCGCCGCCGTCGAAGATCGCGGCGCGCACCGCGTCGCGGTCGGACGCGCCGCTGACATAGGCCTCGAGCGCGGCCCGGCGCAGGCGGTCGAGCTCGCGCGCGCCGAACTCCAGCTCGGCGAAGGCCTCGGCGAGTTCGTCGAGCAGAACCGGGTGGTTGACGATGGCGACGACGAGCGCGACTTCGCGGCGGAGCAGCTTGCCGGCGCCGGACGACACCATCGGGCTCTGAAGCAGCGTCGCGGTGGGGGCGAGCGGCGGAGCCTCGGAGCCGCCGCGCCAATCGCCGCGACGGCCGCCGCCGTTTCGCGGCGCAGGCCGCCCCGCCCCGCGCCGCGCCTGCGGGCGGTCGGGCCGGCCGAAGCGGGAGAGCCGCCCGTCGATCGCGATCTGGTAGTGGCGCTTCACGGTCTCGTCGCGGATCGAGCCGAGCGCGTCGCGCAGGCGCCGTTCGAAGGCCGCGGCTCGCTCGGGCGTGTCGGTCGGGCCGGATTCGAATTCGCGCGACCACAGCATGTCGACGAGCGGGACCGCGGCCGCGAACGCCGCCTCGACCGCGCCGCGGCCCTCTTTCCGCACGAGGTCGTCCGGATCCTGCCCCTCGGGCAGGAAGGCGAAGCGCAGCGACCGGCCGGGCTGGAGCAGCGGCAGCGCGGTCTCGATGGCGCGGAAGCCGGCGCGGCGGCCCGCCTTGTCGCCGTCGAAGCAGAGGATCGGCTCCGGGGCCATGCGCCAGAGCAGCTCGAGCTGTTCGGGCGTCAGCGCCGTGCCGTTCTGGGCCACGACGTTGGTTACGCCTGCCGCCGTCAGCGCGATGACGTCGACATAGCCCTCGACAGCCACCACGGTTCCGGCCGTGTGCGCGGCCGCGCGGGCGCGGTGGTGGTTGTAGAGCGTCGCGCCCTTGTGGAAGAGCGGCGTCTCGGGAGAGTTCAGGTACTTCGCCGGCACGTCGGCCTGCATCGCCCGGCCGCCGAAAGCGATGACGCGGCCGCGCACGTCCTCGATCGGGAACATTACGCGGTCGCGGAACCGGTCGAACGGCTCGCGCACGTCCTCGCCGGAGATCAGCAGCCCGGCCTCCACCATGTCGGCGACCGAGACGCCCTGCCCCGCAAGATGCTTCCTGAGCGCGGTGCGATCGTTCGGCGCGTAGCCCATGCGGAACTGCGCCTGCGTGGCGGGTCCAAGCGCCCTGCCCGCCAGATAGCCGCGCGCCGAGGCGCCGATCCGGTCCTGAAGCTGCGCCTCGAAGAACTTCGCCGCCATCTCCATGACGTCGATCAGTGAGGCGCGCGCCTCGGCGCGGCGCATCTCTTCCGGATTGTCCTTCGGCATCGGCACGCCCGCCATCTCGGCGATGCGCTCGACCGCCTCGGGGAACGTGACCCCTTCGGTCTCCATCAGGAACTTGAACACGTCGCCGTGCTTGCCCGACGAGAAGCAGTGATAAAACCCCTTCTGGTCGTTGACCGTGAAGGACGGCGTCTTCTCCTTGTTGAAGGGCGAGAGGCCGGCATATTCGCGCCCCTGCCGCTTCAGCTTCACGCGCCGGCCCACGACTTCCGAGACGGGAAGCCGCTGGCGCAGGTCGTCGAGGAAGGAGGGCGTGAATCGCATGTGCGGGCGCGAAAATCCGGACGGAGAGGCGGTCGATCGGATTTTATATAAGATCGAACGAGCCGGCGGGAGTGGCCGAGACGTCACGTCGAGAGCCGGCCTGGGCCCGGCACCCGCTATTCACAGGCCCTCAGGCGATCGCCGAGAGCCCCGCCCTCAGCACGTGCGGATCGGCGAGCTTCGCCTCGACCGCCTTGTGCGTCCGCTCCCAGATCGGGGTGGCGGCGTCGAGCAGGCTGAGCCCCTCTTGCGTCAGCGACAGGCGCCGGCCTCGGCGGTCTTTCGGATCGACCTCGCTCCTCACCAGCCGGCGCCGCTCAAGCGGCTTCAGGTTCGCGGTGAGCGTCGTGCGGTCCATCGCCAGAACGTTCGCCACCGAGCCGATGGTCGGCGGATGCTCGCGGTTGAGCGAGGTCAGCAGCGAGAACTGCCCGCTGGTGATCCCGACGGGCTTCAGCGCCTCGTCGAACAGGCGCGACAGCGAACGCGCGGCCCGTTGGGACGCGAGACACAGGCAGTTGTCGCGGATGAACAGCGTCGTCTCGTGAGAGGCGGCGAGCTCGGCCATGGGCGCCCCGCCCTGCCGGCCCGCGCCCTCCATCTCCCCGGTCGCTTCTGACGGACGCGTGATCATGAGGATTTCTAGCCCGTTTGACTCCCGCAATATAGGTTGATATCAACATATAAGTCAAGAACACGACGAGGGAGGACTGGCCATGCCGCTCGACCCGACGGCCGCCATCGAGATCACCGCGTTCAACTGGGTTCCGGATTTCGCCAAGGGCAACGTGCGCGACCTCCGGGTGCGCTGGGCGCTCGAGGAGGCCGGGCTCGCCTACCGGGCCCGCCTGTTCGACGCCAAGGACGCCCGGCCCGAAGGCTATCTGCGAGAGCAGCCCTTCGGACAGGTGCCGGCCTATGAATGCGGCGACGTGCGGATGTTCGAGTCGGTCGCGATCGCGCTCGAGATCGCCGAGGGCTCCGAAGCGCTGATGCCGCGCGACCCCATGGGCCGCGCACGCGCCAGGACCTGGGCCATCGCCGCGATCAACAGCGTCGAGATCGCGATCAACGCGCTGATCGACGTCGACGTGTTCCACGCCGGCGAGGACTGGGCGAAGGCGCGCCGCCCGCAGGCCGAGCAGGAGGTTCGCCGCCGGCTGACGCTGCTGTCCGGCTGGCTCGGCGACAAGGACCATCTCGAGGACCGTTTCACCGTCGGCGACCTTCTGATGGCCTCGGTGCTTCGCGCGCTCCGTCACACGGACCTCGTAGCCGAGCACGAAAACCTCAAAGCCTATCTCGCGCGCTGCGAGGCGCGGCCGGCCTTCGCCCGCGCGCTCGCCGACCACATGGCCGCCTTCGAGCGGCCGCGCGAGGCGGCCTGAGCGCCGCCCGCCCCCTATCAGACCCGAAACGAAGGAATTTTGAGATGTCCTATGTCGAAGGTTTCGTGCTCGCCGTCCCGACCGCCAAGAAGGACGAATATCTGCGCCACGCGGCCAACGCCGCGCCGCTGTTCAAGGAGTTCGGCGCCCTGCGTCACGTCGAGGCCTGGGGCGACGAGGTGCCGGACGGCGCGGTCACCGACTTCAAGGGTGCGGTGCAGGCCAAGGACGACGAGGTCGTGGTGTTTTCGTGGTTCGAATATCCCGACCGCGCGACCCGCGACTCCGCGAACGAAAAGATCATGTCGGACCCGCGCATGGACGCGATGGGCCAGGAGATGCCGTTCGACGGCAAGCGCATGATCTACGCCGGCTTCGCGCCGATCCTCGACGCCGGAAAGAAGGGCGCGATGGGCTACATGAACGGCATGGTGGTCCCGGTTCCCTCCTCCAACAAGGAGACCTACAGGGCCTTCGCCGAGACGGCCGCCGAAGTGTTCCTCGAGGCCGGCGCGAGCCGCGTCGTGGACGCCTGGGGCGACGACGTGCCGGCGGGCGAGGTCACCGACTACGCCCGCGCCGTGAAGGCGCAGGACGACGAGACCGTCGTGTTCTCCTGGGTCGAATGGCCCTCCAAGGCCGAACACGACGCCGGCTGGGCGAAGATCATGGCCGACCCCCGCATGCAGCCGGGCGGCGCGCCCCGGCCGTTCGACGGTCGACGCATGATCTATGGCGGCTTTTCGCCGATCCTCGACGCGTGAGGCTCAAGGCTCCGCTGTCTTGCGATTGACATGCGGCCCCTCTCCTTCTAGAGAACCGCCGACCGCGCGGGGTTAACAGCCCCGCGCGGCTCGTTTTACGCACCCGCGATCCGGCGTTCTCGCGACGACCGGATCTGTCGTCTCCCGACAGGGAGAAGCAGGAGGGCGCGTTCCTCGAAACTCAAAATGGAGGACGCGATGTCGAAGCGACACGCCTCGAAGTACAAAATCGATCGCCGCATGGGCGAGAACATCTGGGGTCGTCCGAAGTCCCCGGTGAACCGCCGCGAATACGGCCCCGGCCAGCACGGCCAGCGCCGCAAGGGCAAGCTCTCCGACTTCGGCGTGCAGCTGCGCGCCAAGCAGAAGCTCAAGGGCTACTACGGCTCTATCTCGGAGAAGCAGTTCCGCCGCGTCTACGCCGAGGCGACCCGCATGAAGGGCGACACCTCCGCGAACCTGATCGGCCTGCTCGAGCGCCGTCTCGACGCCGTCGTCTACCGCGCGAAGTTCGTGCCGACCGTGTTCGCCGCGCGCCAGTTCGTG
This sequence comes from Chenggangzhangella methanolivorans, assembly GCF_042648545.1. Taxonomy (NCBI): domain Bacteria; kingdom Pseudomonadati; phylum Pseudomonadota; class Alphaproteobacteria; order Hyphomicrobiales; family Methylopilaceae; genus Chenggangzhangella; species Chenggangzhangella methanolivorans. The sequence continues at coordinate 67,954 of NZ_JBHRXS010000006.1, read as the reverse complement.
AACCACGGTCACGTCACGGTGAACGGCCGCCGCGTCAACATCCCGTCCTACCTCGTCAAGGTCGACGACGTGGTCGAGGTGAAGGCCGCGTCGAAGCAGCTCGCCATTGTGATCGAGGCCGCGGCCTCGGGCGAGCGCGACGTGCCGGACTTCCTCGAGGTCGACCACAACAAGATGACCGCCAAGTACGTCCGCGTGCCGGCGCTCACCGAGGTGCCCTACCCGGTGCACATGGAGCCGAACCTCGTGGTCGAGTTCTACTCGCGCTGAGTTCGGACTGATCAGAATTTCGGGAAGGCCGCCTCCGGGCGGCCTTTTTCGTTTATGGTCGCGACCGCGCCGCTCTTCGATCGAGGAGGGAAAACCGCGATGACGCGCCTGATCTACAAGATCGTCGAGCACGACGGCGGATGGGCCTACCGCCTGGGCGAGGTGTTCTCCGAAACCTTCGCGACCCGCGAGGACGCCCACGACGCGGCCGTCCAGGCCGCGCAGGAGCAGCGCCTCAAGGGCGAGGACGAGGACATCGAGTGGGAGGACGCCGCCGGCCAATGGCACGGCGAGCATTCCGACGGCCGCGACCGGCCCGAGACCGGCGTCGAGGACTGAGCCCCTAGAGACCCGTCGGCGCGGACGCGTCCTCCGCCGCGAACGCCAGCGCGCCGCCGACCGCATGGACCCAGCGCGTCGCGGGGCCGCGGTTGTCGAAGAGGGTCCATTCCGGGTCGCCCTCGGCCGTCATGAACGAGACCACGTCGCGCCCGCCCGACAGCGCGAGCCTCACCTCCGGCAGCCGCCCGTAGAGCGCCACGCTCTCGACCCTGCGGCCGACGCAGCCGTAGAGCGCCTCCTCGATCACGGGCGCGTCGCTGAAGCTGCCGCCGAGGATTTTGGTTTCGCCCTCGATCCGCCAGCTCCATTCCAGCATCAGCGTGAAGGCGCCGGTCCGGCGCTCGTCCGAGCGGTCGGCCGAGAGGTTGGGCCCCTCGCCGAATTCGAGGAAAATCGCCGTCCCCGCCCCGCGCCAGACGGAGCTGACGGACAGGCCGTGAAGCGGGGCCGTGAAGCGCTCGAAATCGGTCATCGCCCTGCGCGCGCGCTCACGCCGCGGCGATCGGCCGGCCGAGCCGCACCATCAGGACTTCGGGCGGCACGCCGAAGCGGATCGGCAGCCCCGACATGCCGATGCCGCCCGACACGATGAGATGGCGGCCGTCCTCGACGATGTGGCCGTAGCGGTAGCGGTCGCCGTAGCCTGAAGGGATCCAGGGCGCGGGCAGGCCCGGAATGTAGACCTGGCCGCCATGGGTGTGGCCCGACAGCGTGAGCGACACCCGCGGCGGCATCTCGGCGAAGATGTCGGGCTCGTGCGCGAGCATCAGCACCGGATCGTCGGTGCGGATCTGCGCGAGCGTCCCGGGAAGGTCGTCGCGGCCGTGGAACGAGCCGCGCCCGAGCCGGTAGGCGATCTGGTCGCCGAGCCCTGCGATCCAGAACCGGCGCGCGCCGTGCTCGAGCAGCTCCGCCTCGTTCTCGAGCACGCGGATATGCGCGTCGTCGAGCGCGCGGCGGATCTCGCGCGAATTGTTCCACCAGTCGTGATTGCCGAGCACGGTCCAGAGCCCGAGCGGCGCGGCAAGATCGGCGTAGGCCGCGGCCCACTCGCGCGGGGGCACGCGCCGCTTGACGAAGCGGTGTGTCGCCTCGTGATCGCCGAGATGGACGATCATGTCCGGCTTCAGCCCGTTCGCGATCTCGACGATGCGCTTGACGCGCGACATCGGCGTGTAAGGCTCGTTGACATGGACGTCGGAGATCACCGCGACGTTGAGCAGCAGGTCGTCGGGCCAGCCGGGGGGCGTGAGCTCGTAGGTCGTGACGCCGAGCATCATCGTCGGCTCGACCACGCCCGCATAGGCGCCGCCCGTCGCTGAGGCGACGAAGCCTGCGGCGCCGGCGGCGAGGAACGTGCGGCGAGTGATGATCGTCATGTCGAGGCGGTCGTTCCAGGAAGGCGTGACGGGCCCGAGATGGCCCCGGCGGCCGCCGACGTCGAGCCCCAGGCCTCGAACGTGGTTAGGCCTTTGCTCCCTGCGCCTCGATCGCGTCGAGGTGATGGCGCGCGCTCTTTTCCGAGAAGCAGCAGAACACCACGCGCTTGACCGAGGGCGAGCCATCGAGCCCGTTCAGCGTCGCTTCGATCGCGATCTCGGCCGCGCGGTCCGGCGGAAAGCCGTAGACGCCGGTCGCGATCGAGGAGAAGGCGATGGACGACAGGCCCGCCTCGCCCGCGAGCTTGAGCGAGCTCGCGTAGCAGCCTGCGAGCTCGGCCTCCTCCTTGCCGTGGCCGCCGTGCCAGATCGGCCCCACCGCGTGGATGACGTGCTTGGCCGGCAGCTTGTAGCCGGCCGTCATCTTGGCGCCGCCCGTCTCGCAGCCGCCGAGCGACTCGCATTCGGCGCGCAGCTCCTTGCCGGCCGCGCGGTGGATCGCGCCGTCGACTCCGCCGCCGCCGAGCAACGAGCGGTTGGCCGCGTTGACGATCGCGTCGACCTCGAGCTCGGTGATGTCGGCGATCAGAACCTCGACCGCCCGGCCGCCGAACTCGAACGCGACGCTGGTGTCGCCGCGGGCGGTCACGCGGTCTGCTTCGTCTCGACGCCCGCGCCCTTCAGGTGGGTCTGCAGCTCGCCCGCCTGGAACATCTCGCGGACGATGTCGCAGCCGCCGATGAACTCGCCCTTGACGTAGAGCTGCGGGATCGTCGGCCAGTTGGAGAATTCCTTGATCCCCTGGCGCATCTCGTCGGAGGCGAGCACGTTCACGCCCTTATAGGGCACGCCGAGATAATCGAGGATCTGCACGACCTGGCCGGAGAAGCCGCACTGCGGGAACTGCGGCGTGCCCTTCATGAACAGCACGACGTCGTTGGTCTCGATCGTGGAGGCGATGTCGTCCCTGGCGCTCATTTCGTTTTCTCCTCGGAGCCGCTCAACCGGCGTCCGTCTGTGCGACCGGCCCGGCGCTGGTCTGAAGCGCGAGCGCGTGGAGCGCGCCGCCCATCTGACCTTTGAGCGCCTGATAGACGATCTGGTGTTGCTGGACGCGGCTCTTGCCGCGGAAGCTTTCCGACACGACCGTGGCGGCGTAGTGGTCGCCGTCCCCTGCAAGGTCGCGAATGCTCACCTGCGCGTCGGGAAGGGCGGCGCGGATCAGTTCCTCGATCTCGCGGGCGTCCATCGGCATCGCAGATCTCTCCTTGGCCTACTCGGCCGCCGCGGCGTCGACCGCGGGCCCGGCCATGAAGCGCGGGAACCATTCCTCGTGGGCCTCGCGCATCTCATCCAACAGGATGGGGGCTTCGTCGCCCGGAATCAATCGGTCGCCGCCGGTCGTGCCGATCCGCGCGGCCGTAATGCCGGAGCCGGCTGCGGCGTCGATCACGGTGGCGGCGTTCGCCTCCGAGACCGTCACGACGTAGCGCGCCTGATCCTCGCCGAACCACCAGCCATGGGCCGGAACGCCCTGCGGCGCGCCGTGGAGCCGCGCGCCGATCTTGCCGGCGAGCGCCATCTCGGCGAGCGCGAGCAGCAGGCCGCCGTCCGAGACGTCGTGCACGCCCGTCGCGACGCCTGCGACGATCATCGAACGCACGAAGTCGCCGTTGCGCTTTTCCGCCGCAAGGTCGACCGGAGGCGGCGCGCCCTCTTCGCGGCCCGCGACCAGCCACAGCCAGCAGGAGCGGCCGAGCCAGCCCTTGGCGTCGCCGATCACGATGATCGCCTCGTTCTCGCGCTTGAACGCGATCGTCGCGCTTTTCGCGACGTCGTCCACGAGGCCGACCGCGCCGATGGTCGGCGTCGGCAGGATCGCGCGCCCCTGCGTCTCGTTGTAAAGCGAGACGTTCCCCGACACGACCGGGAAATCGAGCGCCTTACAGGCCTCGCCGATGCCTCTCACGCAGCCGACGAACTGGCCCATGATCTCGGGCTTCTCGGGATTACCGAAGTTGAGATTGTCCGTCACGGCCAAGGGCTTGGCGCCGACCGCTGTAAGATTGCGCCAGGCTTCGGCGACCGCCTGCTTGCCGCCTTCGAACGGGTCCGCCTCGCAATATCGCGGCGTCACGTCGGCGGTGACCGCAAGACCCTTCGGGCCGCCCTCGACGCGCACAACTGCGGCGTCGCCGCCGGGCTTCTGCACGGTTTCGCCAAGAATGATGTGGTCGTACTGCTCCCAGACCCAGCGGCGCGAGGAGAGTTCAGGCGAGCCCATCAGCGTGAGCAAAGCGGCGCGGGTGTCCTCCGGCGTCTCGACGCTCGCGGCCGAAATCTGCTGCTGCTTCGCGCTTTCGACCCAGGGACGCTCATATTCGGGCGCCTGGTCGCCGAGCTCCTTGATCGGCAGGTCGGCCTTGAGCTCGCCGTTCAGGTAGACCTTGAAGCGCAGATCATCCGTCGTGTGACCGACGACCGCGAAGTCGAGTCCCCACTTGGTGAAAATCGCCCGGGCCACATCCTCCTTCGCGGGATCCAGCACCATGAGCATGCGCTCCTGGCTTTCCGAGAGCATCATCTCGTAGGCCGTCATACCGGTCTCACGCACCGGCACGTTCTCGAGATCGAGCCGGATGCCGAGGTCGCCCTTGGCGCCCATCTCGACCGCCGAGCAGGTCAGCCCCGCCGCGCCCATGTCCTGAATGGCGACGACCGAGCCCGACGCCATCAGCTCGAGGCAGGCCTCAAGCAGCAGCTTTTCGGCGAAGGGGTCGCCGACCTGCACGGTCGGACGCTTCTCTTCCGACGCGTCGTCGAATTCGGCCGAGGCCATGGTCGCGCCGTGGATGCCGTCGCGGCCGGTCTTCGATCCGAGATAGACGACCGGCAGCCCCACGCCCGTGGCCTTGGCGTAGAAGATCGCGTCCGCCTTCGCGAGACCGACCGCCATGGCGTTGACCAGGATGTTGCCGTCGTAGCGGGAGTGGAAACCTACGAGCCCACCGACCGTCGGCACGCCGAAGGAATTGCCGTAGCCGCCGACGCCCGCGACGACGCCCGACACCAGATGCCGGGTGCGCGGATGGTCGGGCGATCCGAAGCGCAGGGCGTTGAGCGCCGCCACCGGACGCGCGCCCATGGTGAAGACGTCGCGCAGGATGCCGCCGACGCCGGTCGCCGCGCCCTGATAGGGCTCGATGAAGCTCGGGTGGTTGTGGCTCTCCATCTTGAAGACCACGGCGTCGCCGTCGCCGATGTCCACCACGCCCGCGTTCTCGCCGGGTCCCTGGATCACAAGCGGGCCCGTGGTCGGCAGCGTCTTCAGCCAGACCTTCGAGGATTTGTAGGAGCAGTGCTCGTTCCACATCGCCGAGAAGATCCCGAGCTCGGTGAAGCTCGGCTCGCGACCGATAAGAGCGAGGATCCGCTCGTATTCGTCGGGCTTGAGGCCATGGCTCGCGACGAGTTCGGGCGTGATTGCGGGTTCGGCTGAGGACATCGGACTCGTGCGTTTCGGCGGCGCCGGGCTTTGCTACGCCATAGGCGCGCGCGATGCTAGGGCGCAGGACGCCGCGAGCGGCGCCGAGATCCCCCTCCCGCGGCAAAACCGAAAACAGGACGGCGTTCGACGCCTGAAGCCGCGGTTTCCGGCCGAGCGCCTTAACCGCGCGTTCAATTCCCAGCGGGTAGCCTCGTCCGCAGGTCACTGCTGACGAAGTCATGACGTCCCTGGTCTCCATCGCCCTCAACTTCGGCCTCGCGGTCGTCGCGTTGTCGGCCGCCGCGCTTGCGCCGAAGCAAGGCGCGCTTGTCGCGATCGTGGTTCCGCCCTTCGCGGAAGCCGGCGCGGCGGCGCGCGTCGCGACGCTGGCGGGAGGCGAATTGATGGCACCGGGGCGCGCGGACTGGATCGTGGTGGCGCGGTCGGACGACCCGAATTTCATCTGGAAGGCCTATGGCGCAGGCGCCCTCGCGGTCGTCGACGCCGCAGGCGCGGCCCGCTGCGGGTCCTGACGACGCCCGAGAAGGGACTGCATGAGCGACCTGAACCACATGCGGCTGCTGTTCGGGAGGGCCTTCATGGCCTTCCTGTGGCTCAACGTCGCCCTCGTGTCGGCAACCGCCTATGCGGCGTCGAACGGCGTCCTCGTGCCGGTCGCCGCGGTCGCGATGACGGCGAGCGCCACGCTCGCCTGGCGCACGAACCCGACCGGGGTCGAGACCCGCGTGATCACCGGCGTCGCGGCCGCCGGGCTCGTCGCGCTGCTGATCTTCTCGTTCGCCGGGCATCCGCTCCAGAGCGACATGCACATGTACTTCTTCGCGATGCTCGCGGCGACCGCATGTTGGTGCGACTGGCGCCCGCTCGTCGCCTTCGCGGCGGTGACGGTGTTCCACCACCTCATCCTGAACTATATGAACGTCGCGGCCGTGTTCCCGTCCGACCAGCCGGACATCTGGCGCGTCGCGCTGCATTCGGCGATCGTCTTCGTCCAGACCGCGATCCTTGCGGTGGTCTGCATCCAGGCCGAACGGCTGTTCGCGCGTAACGCCGAGGCGCTTGAGAGCGCGCAGTCCGCCGAAGCCCGCGCCGAAGCGCTACTCGGCGAGCGGACGATATCGGCGAAATCCGACGAGAAGCGCCGCAAGTCGCTTGAAGGCCTGCTCGACATGTTCGGCGCGGAGGTGTCGCAGCTGCTGTCGGCGCTTCGCAGCCGCTCGACCGACCTCGACAGCCGTTCGACCGACCTCGCCCGGCTGACCTCCGACGCCTCGACGAGCGCCGCCGAGGCGGCCCGCCGGGCGGAGAACGCCTCCTTCGACGTCGAGGCGGTGGCGGGCGCGACGAGCGAGATCGCGACCTCGACCGACGAGATGAGCCGGCAGATCGCCGCGACCTCGCAGCTGATCGGCTCGGCTCGGAGCTCCGCGCTCAAGACCTCGCAGGCGATCGAGATGCTGGCCGGCGAGGCCCGCAGCATCGCGGAGGTCGTGGACATCATCCGCGGCATCGCCGACCAGACCAACCTGCTCGCGCTCAACGCCACCATCGAGGCGGCGCGGGCGGGCGAGGCCGGGCGCGGCTTCTCGGTGGTGGCGACCGAGGTCAAGAGCCTTGCCGACCAGTCGAGCCGCGCGACCGAGGACGTCACCCGCCGCATCGACGCGGTTTCGCGCGAGATCTGCGCGGCGGTGGACGCCATCGACAGTTTCTCCTCGCGTTTCAACGAGATGAGCACGCTCGGCGAGGCGGTCGCGGCGGCGGCCGAACAGCAACAGGCCGCCACGCGGGAGATCTCGCGCAGCGCCTCGAGCGTGGCGACCGGCACCCGCGCGGTGTCCGAGATCTCGCGCGGCTCCGAAGGCGTCGCGCAGCAGACCAGCGTCGCGGCGGATCGCATCAGGACCGACGCCGCCGACGTGCTGCGCGCGACGACCGAGCTCGAGCAGCGCATCCGCGGCTTCATCCGCGACGTCGCGGCCTAACTGGCGGCCCGACGTCAGGGCCTGAGACGAAACACCGTGCCGGAGCCGGTGGCGTTCCCGCCGTCGCGGGTCGAGCCGTAGAAGTCGCCGGTCGCGCCGTCGAGGATCAGGCCGTCGAAGGGCACGCCACCTTCGCCGCCGGAGCCGGTGAAGGCGCGCACGATCTTCTCGCTCCACGCCCCGTCAGGCTTCCTGGGCGGGGTCAGATTGAAGATCACGCCGACCGACGGGTTCGGCCCGCCGCCGGGCGTCGCGCCCCAGAGCGCGCCTGCGCCGTCGGCCACAAGGCCGGCGCGCGGAGAGGCGCCGTCGCTCTGGCCGCCCGTGAAGCTGTGGATCGTCTCCTTCCTCCAGCCCTTCGCGGCGCGCAGGGCGAGGCGGAACACCGTCCCGCATCCGCCGAAGCAGGTTCCGCCGCCGCCCAGCGACGTCGCGCCGTAAAGCGCGCCGTCCCGGTCGAAGGCGAGCGGACCGGTCGGCTGCTCGCCGTCGGGGCCGCCCGTGAAGCGGTGGAGAAGCTTGGCCTTCCACAGGCCGGAGGCCGACGAGCGCGCCAACCGATAGACCGTCCCCCTGTCGCCCGAGACGGCGCCGCCGACGCGCGTCGTTCCGTAGAGCATGCCGTCCGGGCCGAACACGACGCCGGCGTCCGGGAACCGGCCGTCGTCCTTTCCGCCCGCGAAGCTGTGAAGGATCTTCTTCTTCCAGCCGCTCTTGGCCTTTCTCAGCGAGAACGCCGTGCCCCTGTCATAGGCGCCGCCGGCCGCGGTCGTCCCGTAGAGCGCGCCGTCATCGTCCATCACGAGCCGCGACGAGCTTCGCACCCCGTCGGCCACTCGCTTGAACCGGTAGATGACGTCATAGGCGAAGCTTCCGTCGCCCTTGGGCGCGAGCTCGTAGACCACGCCGCAGCCGCCCGAGCACTCGCCGCCGCCGCCCGCCGAGGTCACGCCGTAGAGCGCGCCGGAGGGGCCCATCGCCAGCCCCGCGATCGGATCCGCGCCGTCGCGGCCGCCCCGGAACTCATGCAGAGCCTTGTATTTCCATGGCTTGCCCGCCTCTTGCGGCGTCAGCCGGTAGACCACGCCGTCATCGCTCGCCCCGCCGTCGATGGTCACGCCGTAGAGCGCGCCGTCCGGCCCGAGGATCGGCGCCGCCCAGGGATGCTCGCCGGTGACGCCGTCCGTGAAGGCGAAGAGGGTGGTGAGTTCGGGCGCGGCCGAAGCGGCGCCCGCGAAACCCAAAATGGCCGTTGTCAACGCCGCCGCGAGCGCCCCCGAGAGCGCCGAGAGCCGGCCGACGCGACGCCTGATCGCCGCCATGCCGAAAATCCTCCGCGTGATCGTCGCGCTTCGGCGACGCCGGCGGCCGCGGCTGTCGAATCGAGGACGCGGCCGGATGCGATGCGGACGCAACCGTCCCGACGCGAAGCATCGGGACGCCCGGAAGGGTAGCGCCGGGCCGGCCGGCGCGGCCATCCGTAAAGTCACCTATGAGGGTAGCGGGCGGGCGTTCGGGCGGACAAAAATTTCAGCGGCCCGCGCGCTCGATCAGCGCCATGGCGCCGGCGGGATTGCGGACCTTCGCGCCCGAGATCAGGAAGCAGTAGACGTCGCGCGGCTTCGCTACAGGCGTGTCGCCCTTCAGCGTCGGCAGGTCGCCCGGAACGCCGCCCGCCGCATAGGTTTTTAGCCGCGACGCCCAGGCGTCGAGCTCATCCTCGGGATAGCCGGTCTCGACGTCGTCGCGGCTGCGCTCGAGACGCAGATAGACGAAGTCGGCCGTGACGTCGGCGATGGTCGGATGGTCCGGATCGTCGAGGGTGACCGGCGCGACCTGCGCCTCGGCCTCGCGCAGCAACTCGACGAAGGCGGGGTCGGCGAAGCTCTCGTGGCCGGCCTCGATGACGTGGCGCAGTTTTACGCCGTCATGGCTCGCCGGCAGCAGCTTGAGGAAAGCCGCGATGTCGTCCCTGTCAAAGCGCTTGGTGGCGGGCAGTTGCCACAGGATGGGGCCGAGCTTCTCGCCCATGGCGGTCGGTCCGGTGTCCCAGAATTTCTGAACCGACTCCGCGCCCTCGGCGAGCACGCGGCGGCTGGTGCAGAAGCGCGAGGCCTTGAGCGGAAACTGGAAGCCGTCCGGCGCGGCGTCGGCCCACTTCCGAAACGTCTCGGGTTTCTGGCCGCGATAGAAGGTGCCGTTGACCTCGATCGCGGTCAGGCGCTCGGCCATGTAGGCGAGTTCGTCGTCCTTCTTCAGTTTCGCGGGATAGAACGCCCCGCGCCACGGCTCGAACGTCCAGCCGCCGACCCCGATGCGGATGCGGCCGGGCGCGGCCGACATCACGCCGCCTTCGCGAGCGCCGTGAAGAGCGCCAGACCGTCCACGCCGCCGACCGCCGCGTCCACGAGGTTCTCGGGATGCGGCATCATTCCGAGCACGTTGAGGTTTTCGGAGTAGATCCCCGCGATGTCGTTGATTGAGCCGTTGGCGTTGGCGTTGCCGCCGACGTTTCCGGCCGCGTCGCAGTAGCGGAACGCGACCCGCCCCTCGCCCTCGAGCCGCTCGATGGTCTCGGCGTCGGCGAAGTAGTTGCCCTCGCCATGGGCGCAGCAGACCTCGATGACCTGGCCTTCCGAATACTGGCTCGTGAAGGCGGTGTCGGCGCGCCCGACCTTGAGGTGCTGCGACTTGCAGATGAAGCGCAGGCCCTTGTTGCGGGTGAGGATGCCGGGCAGCAGGCCGCTCTCGACCAGGATCTGAAAGCCGTTGCAGATGCCGAGCACGAGGCCGCCGCGGCCGGCGTGGGCGCGCACCGCGTCCATGGCCGGCGCGCGCGCCGCGATCGCGCCGCAGCGCAGATAGTCGCCATACGAGAAGCCGCCGGGCAGCACCACGAGGTCGGTGCCCTCGGGCAACGCGCTTTCGGCGTGCCACACCATCGCGGGGGCCTGGCCCGTGGCGCGCTGCAGCGCCTTGGCGACGTCGCGCTCGCGATTGGATCCGGGGAAGACGACGACGGCGGCTTTCATGAACGGCTTTTCCTTACGGCGCGGCTCGAACGTCAGAGCGTCCGCAACGTCGCGATGAGGCTTTCGAACTTAGGCTTGTTTTCGTCCCATTTCGCCGTCGGCGAAACGCAATTGAAGGCGACGAGGTGCTTTTCGGCGTTGGTGAGGAACAGGCCGAAGCGCAGCGAGCCCGGCTCGCCCTCGGCCTTGAGGTCCGCCCAGCGGCCGGGATGGGGCCCGAAGGTCTTCTCGCTGAAGGGCGTGACGTAGTCGGCCGCCATCTCCTTCGGGGAGTTCCTGATCACGCCCGCGCCGAACTCTTCGGCGGCCGCCTGCGAGACCGGCTGGCCGGCCTTGGCGTCTTGCGCGCCGCGCACCTGGATCAGGCAGAACACGCGCTCGGAGCCGCAGGCCTTGTCGGTGCAGCGCACGCCGATGGCGCGGACCGACTGGAAGCGCTCCCAGGTGGTCCCGTCGGGCTGAAGGCGGAAGGAGCCGTCAGGCCCGATGATCTCGGTGGTCGGTCCGGGCATTTCGGCGGCGGCGGGCTCCGACGGCTGTTGCTGGCCGCCCGGCGCCGACAGGCGCGGACCGCCTTCCGGAGACTGCGCGGCGGCCGGCGCGGCGAGCGCGAGCGCCAGAGCCGCGGCGAGCGAAAGACTGCGGGTCACGGGTTCGATCCTCCCTCGGATCTTGTTCTTTTTCTGGAGAGTCCGCCGCCCCGTTTTCGGGGTCAGCCCGCGATCTCGTAGCGGTAGCTTTCGATCACGGTGTTAGCGAGCAGCTTCTCGCACATCGCCTTGAGGGTCTCTTCGGCCTCGGCCGGATCCGACGTCTTGAGCTCGACGTCGAACAGCTTGCCCTGGCGAACGCTCTCCACGCCCTCGAGGCCGAGCGAGCCGAGCGCGCCTTCGATCGCCTTGCCCTGGGGGTCGAGAACGCCGGTCTTCAGCGTGACGGTGACGCGCGCCTTCATGGGTGTCATGGGCTCCGGTGTCGGGAATTGCGGGCCCTTCGTTTAGGCGCTCGCGCGGCCGAACGCCAGCCGGAAGGGCGGCCCGTCAGCGCGCGGCCGACAGCGCGGCGCCGATCGCCGCGACCGCGCGGGCGCGGACCGCGCCGGCCTTCGGAGCGTCCATCGACGAGGCCACGACGCTGATCGTGCCGGGCTGCCGCTTGTCGAACAGGGTCGCCATCATCAGCACGAGGCCGCTCGGGCATTCGCCGCGCATCTCGAAGCGCGAGGCCTGCTCGCCGTCCCTGGCGGCGGCGAAGTCGGAGAACTCGCAGGCCTTGTTGGCGGGGTTGTTCTTGAAGCCCTTTTCGTAGCCCGCGAGCGTGCCTTCCGGATCGGCGATCACCGCGTCGCGCGCGGAGTCGGGAGCCGGACGGAGCGCGATCGCGATCTCGCCGGAGGGCGGACAGGCGGGCGAGCCGCAGACGTAGCGCACGAGGTCAGGCGCGGCGCTCTTGACCGTCCAGTCGCCGCCGAAGGGATTCGGAAGCTTCGACAGGTCGAGCGCCGCGGCGGGCGCGGAAAACGCGACGGCCGCCCCTAGGGCGGCCGCGAAGACCATTGGGGTCATGGGATGACCATTCGGGTCATGAGATGACCTTACGTGTCATGGGATCCTCCGGCGCATGACGCCGCGGTCCGGAAAGGCCGCGGCGCATGCGTGTTTCGGGTCACTCCTTGGAGGTCACCAGCACCGGCCCGCGCCCGTTCGGAACCTCCGATTCGGGCAGGATGCCGAGCCGGCGCGCGACCTCGGAATAGGCCTCGACCAGCCCGCCCATGTCGCGGCGGAAGCGGTCCTTGTCGAGCTTGTCGTTCGACTTGATGTCCCAGAGGCGGCACGAATCCGGGGAGATCTCGTCGGCGACGACGATGCGGACCGTGTCGTTCTCCCAGAGGCGGCCGGTCTCCATCTTGAAGTCGACGAGACGGATGCCGACGCCCAGGAACAGGCCGGACAGGAAGTCGTTGACGCGGATCGCCAGCGCCATGATGTCGTCGATCTCCTGCGGGCTCGCCCAGCCGAAGGCCGTGACGTGCTCTTCGGAGACCATCGGATCGTTCAGCGCGTCGTTCTTGTAATAGAACTCGATGATCGAGCGCGGCAGCTGGGTGCCTTCCTCGAGCCCGAGCTTGGTCGCGAGCGACCCCGCTGCGACGTTGCGCACCACGACCTCGAGCGGGATGATCTCGACTTCGCGGATCAGCTGCTCGCGCATGTTGAGCCGACGGATGAAGTGCGTCGGCACGCCGATGTCGTTGAGATGCTGGAAGATGTACTCGGAGATGCGGTTGTTCAGCACCCCCTTGCCGTCGATGATCTCGTGCTTCTTGGCGTTGAAGGCGGTCGCGTCGTCCTTGAAGTGCTGAATCAGCGTGCCGGGCTCGGGACCTTCGTAAAGGACCTTCGCCTTGCCTTCGTAGATGCGGCGGCGGCGGTTCATCGGCGTATACCGTGGCTTGAGGAAATCCATGTCACCTGCCGGGTGTGTCGGGCCTGACCGGAGGGTCGTGTCTCATCCGGCGCGCGCGGAAAAGGGTGTGGTCGTCGCGAGAAGCGGCGTCCGCGCGAGCGCGGAACATAGGCGATCGGGCCGCGCCGCACAATGAGCGCGGGCTTGCGCCCTCCCCGGCATAGAGTCGCGCGGCGGGCGGGTCCGCCCGAGACTCTGTCGGCGGGCCGCCGCCGGCGCTAGACTCTTCTTCTGGCCCGCGCCGACGGCGCGCCGCGGCCTGCTTTGCGGAGACCCGTCCATGCCCCGGATTCGCCTCGGACTTCTCGCCGTTTTCTGCTGCGCGAGCCCTGCCCTCGCGACGCCGCCCTGCCCCGGCGTGACGGTCGCGCACGGCGCCGCGACGCCGGCCGAGGCGGCCGCCGTCGGCCGCCAGATCTCGAGCGGGGCGCTGCCGATCGACAGCAAGCTGTCGGTCGGCGCCTGGAGCGTTTTCCACGTCAAACCGAAGAGCGCCGACGCGCTGTGGCTGTTCTTCAAGGGCGATCCGGCGAAAACGCAGCGAATCTACCTCTCGCCCGGCCTTGGACGCCCGGACGAGTATCAGGACATCCGGCAGGAGGTGGAGCAGAACGCGGCCGGCATTCCGCCGGCGCTGTCGTCCTGCTTCGCCCATCTCGTCACCGGCGGCTGACGCGCCGCGAGACGGATTGCCCGGCGAGGACGCACGGCGATAGGGTCCGGCGATGTTCGCCCGCTCGCTCCTCGCCTTATCGCTGACGCTCGCCGTCGCCTCGCCCGCCCCGGCCGAGCCCGAAAAGCCGCCTCTCCCGCAGAACCGCCAGGAGTGGGCGGTCGCGGCCCGACTGACCTTCGCGGGCGCCCGGCCGTTGCCGGACAGCGTCAAGGGCGTCGCGGGCTCGCTGCGGACGGTGGTGCGCATCGAGATCCGGCGCGACGGCTCGATCGCGGACGTCAGGATCGAGAAGTCCTCCGGCTTCGGGCCGGCGGACGAGGCCGCGCTCAAGATGGCGCGCGACGCCGGATCGCTGCCCCCGCTGCCGGCCGACATCCCCGGCGAGACCCATGCGGCGACGCTGCCGCTCATCATGACGCTCGCGCCGACCGACGAGGCCGACCGGCGGCTCTACGTCCACACCGATCTCGGCCTCAGGATCGAGACGCCGCCGCCCTTCCTGCTCGACCCGCTTCCCAACAATCCCCGCCTCACGGCGGGCGTCCAGGTGACGGCGGCCGGCGCCCCTCCCCCTTACGCCGCGCCGAACGAGCCGCTCTGCCTCGTCGGATTCAAGAACGCCGACGACCCGTCGCGGACGCAGGAGGGGCTGAACGAGGATGCGAGCGTCGACCGCGCGCTCGCCGTCCAGACCCGCGCCGCGGAGGCCAACAGCCTCGCGGTCGATCGCACGTCCGTCACCGACTATCGGGGCTCGAAGCTGATCGAGCTGTTCCAGACGCCGAGGGCCGGCGCCCCCGGCTGGAGCGACTCGGAGTTCTACGTCGCGATGTTCGAGCGGCCGAGCGGGGCCTACGCCATCACCTGCGTGGCGGCGAAGGGCAGGATGGCCGAGGCCCTCCCGACGTTCCAGACGATCCGCGACGGCGCGGGGATGATCGAGGCGGCGAGCGCGCCTCCGCGATGACGCCCAACCGATTGGAAAGGCGCGGCGGCGGATAAGTCCGCGCCCGCGCCTTACCAATCGGCGCCGCTGCGCTAACTCCACGCGTTCATCGGATTGAACGAGCGGCATCCTCCGCGCTTATCCGTCTCGAAAATGCTCAGCCGCTTGAAACGGATCCTGGTCGTCGAAGACGAACCGCTCATCGCCATGGAGGTCGAGAGCATTCTCGAGGACGGCGGCCACGTGGTGGTGGGGGTCGCGCGCGACGCCGACGCCGCCTTCGCGATGGCGGAGCGCGAAAAGCCGGACGCGGCGACGATGGACATCGATCTCGCCCGGAAGACAAGCGGGCTGGACGCCGCCGAAAGGCTCTACCGGCGGCTCGGCGTGCGCAGCGTCTTCGTCAGCTCGAGGATCGACGCCCGCGTGATCGCGGCGGCCGCAGATTTCGAACCGCTGGGCTTCGTCAGCAAGCCGCCGTGGAAGACCGAACTCCTTGCGGCCTTGCGCAAACTAGAGTGATGGCGCGGGTTCGTCGTCCGGCTTGCCCGCCAGGCTGTAGCGGAAGCCGCCCTCGGCGTAGTCCAGCTTCGCGGACCCGTTGAAATAGGCCGGCACGACGCGCTTCAGGAGGCGCGTGCCGAAGCCCTGCCGAACCGGCTGCGCGGCGGGCGGCCCGCCTTCCTCGGCCCATTCGAAGCGGAAGCCTCCGCCTTCGGAGGCCCATGACAGGCGAACCGAGCCGGCGTCCGTCGACAGCGATCCGTATTTCGCGGCGTTCGTGGCGAGCTCGTGGACCCCGAGGGCGAGCCCGAGCCCCTGCTGAGAGCCCACAAGCTGCTTTTGGCCCGACACGATGATCCGCGAGACGGCTTCCTGGTGAGGCGTGAGCGCCGCGGCGACGACGGCCGAAACCTCGACGTCGTCCGACGACGACTCCATCAGCACGTCCTGCGCTAGCGACAGCGCCTTGATGCGGGCGCCGACGGTCTCCTTGGCCTCCTGCAACGACTCGGCGTGGTTCAGCGTCTGGTTCACGATCGACTGGATCATGGCGTAGGCGTTCTTCAGCCGATGCGAGAGCTCGCGCTGGACCACGATGCGGAGCCGCGCCGCCTCCCGCTGCTGTCCGATCTCCACATTCGCGTCGCCGAGCGCCTCGGTCAGGGCGTCCGTCTCGGCGCGCTGGCGCCGTCCGGCCTCGACCTGCGCGGTGGTGTCGGTGGTGACGTTGAGGACGCCCGCGACCTCGCCGGCGTCGTCGTAGACCGGGCTGTAGAAGAACGTCCAGGTGGTCGGCTGGGACACGCCGAAACGCATCATGTCGAGCGGCATGTCGTTCACGGACGCGCCCCGGCCTGCGAGCGCCTCGCTGATGAGCGGCTCGACGTCCGTCCACACGTCCGCCCAGAGAACCTCGATCGGCGCGCCGATCGCGTCTTTCGCGCGGTCGGCGAGGATCGGCAGGAACGCCTCGTTGTGGAACTGGAGAAGGTCCGGCCCCCACCACACGCACATCGGCTGGCGCGACGAGATCACCGTCCTCAGGATCGTCCGCAAAGCGATCGGCCAGGCCTCGACCGGTCCGAGCGACGTCGCGGACCAATCCTTTGCGAGGATCTCGTCCCAGATCGCGCCCTGTTCGTAGGCATCGCCTACGGAGCTGCGCCACGGTCCCGGAAACTGTGATTTCACCGCCGACCCGTCGCGGACTGGAGCCCATCGTCAGACCGAGATATTTCGGCGTCGAGACCGCTGTCAATCCGGTACCTTATTACGGTCACGGTCCCTACATCAGCAGCAGAAGCGACCGTCCCGCGACGTCGATGGCGTCGCCGCCGCCCGGCTGCGGGCGCGGATCGGCCTCCGGCTGGTCGGTGTCGACCATGACGGTCCAGTCGCCGCCGCCGTCTTTTTCCGGAACGACGAACGGCACCACGCCGTCATGGGCGTTGAAGATCAGGATCGCCTGTTCGTCCGCGGTCTTGAGCCTCAGGCCGATGCAGTCGGCGTTGGAGTCGGCCCAGTGCTCCGGCTTCTGCTCGCCGCCGCCGGGATTGAGCCACGAGATCTCCATGCCGTCGCGGAAGCTCGAGCGGCGCAGGATCGGGTGATCGGCGCGGATCTTGGCGAGCTTCTGGGTGAAGGCCAGCAGCGCCTTGTTGTTGTCGTTGAGATCCCAGTTGACCCAGGAGATCTCGCTGTCCTGGCAGTAGCCGTTGTTGTTGCCGCCCTGCGTGCGGCCGAACTCGTCGCCCGCCAGGATCATGGGCGTGCCGTGGCTGAACAGGAGCGTGGCGAGGAAGTTGCGCTTCTGGCGCTCGCGGGTCGCCACGATCCCCTCGTCGTCGGTCTCGCCCTCGACGCCGTAATTGTACGAGCGGTTGTGCGAGTGGCCGTCCTTGTTGTCCTCGCCGTTCGCCTCGTTGTGCTTGTCGTTGTAGGTGACGGTGTCGTGCAGCGTGAAGCCGTCATGGGCGGTGACGAAGTTGACGCCGGCCCACGGCCGCCGCCCGTTGCGGTCGTAGACGTCGCCCGAACCCGTGATCCGCGCCGCGAAGCCCGAGAGCGTGTCGGAGCTCTTCTTCCAGTAGTCGCGCACGTCGTCTCGGTACTTGTCGTTCCATTCCGCCCAGCCGGGGGGGAAGCCGCCGACCTGGTAGCCGCCGGGCCCGATGTCCCACGGCTCGCCGACGAGCTTCACCTGGCGCAGCGTCGGATCCTGGTTCACGGCGTCGAAGAAGCCGCCGCGCGGATCGAAGCCGTCGGGCTCGCGGCCAAGGATCGTGCCGAGATCGAAGCGGAAGCCGTCGACATGGCATTCCTCGACCCAGTAGCGCAGCGAATCCGTCACCATCTGCAGCACGCGCGGATGGCTGGTGTTCACGGTGTTCCCGGTGCCGGTGTCGTTGATGTAGTAGCGCGGCTCGTTCGGCATCGTTCGGTAGTAGCTGAGGTTGTCGATGCCCTTGAACGAGAGCGTCGGCCCGAGCTCGTTGCCCTCCGCCGTGTGGTTGTAGACCACGTCGAGGATGACCTCGATGCCGGCGTTGTGGAATGAGCGCACCATGTGCTTGAAGCTCGCGATCCGCGCCCTGCCGGACTTGCCGTTGCCGCCGGCGTAGCGCGCCATCGGCGCGAAGAAGCCGATGGTGTTGTAGCCCCAGAAATTCTTGAGGCCCTTGCCCTCAAGATGCTGGTCGTCGAGGAAGGCGTGGATCGGCAGCAGTTCGACCGAAGTGACGCCGAGCGCTTTGATGTGGTCGATGACCGCCTTCTGGCTCAAGCCGTCGAAGGTGCCGCGCACGTCCTCGGGCACGCCGGGATGCAGCATCGTGAAGCCGCGGACATGGGTTTCGTAGAACACGGTCTTGTCCCACGACACGTCGGGCTTGCGGTCGCCCTGCCAGTCGAAGGCGGTGTCGGCGACCTCGCATTTCGGCGTAAACGGCGCCGAATCCCGCTCGTCGAAGCTGAGATCCTTCTCCTTGGCGTCGAGCCGGTAGCCGAAATGGCTGTCGTCCCACGTGATCTCGCCCGCGAGCGATTTGGCGTAAGGGTCGAGCAGCAGCTTGTTGGGATTGAAGCGGTGGCCTTCCTCTGGCGCGTAGCGGCCGTGGACGCGGTAGCCGTAGCGCTGGCCGGGGAGGATTCCGGGCAGGTAGCCGTGCCAGATCTCGTCGGAGAATTCGGGGAGCGTGACGCGCTCGACCTCGTTGTCCTTCTCGTCGAAGAGGCAGAGC
The DNA here is from genome assembly GCF_042648545.1 of Chenggangzhangella methanolivorans. Lineage (NCBI taxonomy): Bacteria > Pseudomonadati > Pseudomonadota > Alphaproteobacteria > Hyphomicrobiales > Methylopilaceae > Chenggangzhangella > Chenggangzhangella methanolivorans. The sequence continues at coordinate 49,604 of NZ_JBHRXS010000006.1, read as the reverse complement.
TCGACGCGCTCCGCATGAGCCGAGAACAGCGCGAAATTGGTGCCTTCGCCGTCGAAGGTCGCGCCGAGCCTGTTCGGCCGCCCGGCCTCCGCCCGGCGGTCGGTCTTGATGTCGCTCATGCGGTCGCTAGCCCTTTCCCCGAGGCGGCAAGCCCCGACTTCGTGTCCCGTCACCGCGATGAGAACGGCGCGCAAGCGCGCGCGTTCCCGGTGATCGTCGGATCACAAAGAAACTAGGACAGGGCCCGCCGACGTCAGCCCTTCGGCTTGGGTTTCGCGGCCTTTCCGGGCTTGTCCGCCTCGGCTTTGTCCTTGACGGGCTTCGCGGCCTTGGCGGCGGCCGGCTTGGCCGGCTCTTTCGCCGCAGCCTTCGGCGCCTCCTCGGTCGCGACCTTCGCCTTTTTCGGCTTGGCGGGCGCAATGTCGACCGCCGCGCCCTTGGTCGGTCGCGGCTTCGGCGCGTCGTTGGCGACGACGGTCTTCGTCACGACGCCGCTCGCGCCGGCGCCCTTGACCACCGGCTTCACGCCCTTCGGCTTCTTCGCCTTCGACGGGACCGGCTCGCCTTCGCTCGCGGCGATGCGCTTTTCGGCCTCGTACCAGTGCTCGTCGCCGCGGCCCTCCGGCCGTCCGGCCTCGTTCCAGATGCGGTACGCCTCGTCCTGAACACGCCTGTCTCGATCGCCCATCGCCCTCTCCTTCACCCGCTTCAGGGGTTGTCGGCTTAAACGGCCGACCGATGTGTGGGTTTCCGCTGCGGCGCGGCGCCCTGACCCGCCGCCTTGCTTGAGTGACGCTCAGACTACTGATTCGTTTCGGAGATTCGAATGTCCTATGCCTCAATCGACGCCGTCGACGCCGCAAAGCGCCCGCGGATCGCGATCGAGGCGGTGAGGCCGAGCGTCGACGGCGGCCGTTTTCCGGTCAAGACGATCGCCGGCCGCCCGATCACGGTCGAGGCCGACATCTTCGCAGACGGCCATGAAGTGCTGCGCGCCGAGATCCTCTGGCGCGGGCCGAACGGCGGCGACTGGAAGCGCGCGGCCATGGCCGAGGTCGTCAACGACCGCTGGACCGGGACCTTCACGCCCGACGAGATCGGTCGTCAGGAATTTCTCGTCGAGGCCTGGTGGGACGACTTCGGCACCTTCCGCCGCGATCTCACGAAAAAGCGCGACGCCGGCTTCGACGTGGCGCTCGAGACCGACGAGGGCATCGAGATGCTCGAGGAGTTTTCGGCGAAGGCCGAGCCCAAGCTAGCCCGGGCGCTTGCGGACGCCGCGCTGAGGACGCGCCCGCTCGACGTCGCCGGGCGCGTCGCCGAGCTGCTGTCGTCCGATGCCGCGCAGGCCGCAAAGGCCGGCGACCCGCGCCACCACGCGGCGCGCACCGAGCCGTTCCCGCTCGAAGTCGAGCGCACCAAGGCCGAGTTCGCGAGCTGGTACGAGCTGTTTCCGCGCTCCGAAAGCGGCGACCCGGCACGCCACGGCACGTTCCGCGACGTGATTAAGCGCCTGCCCATGATCCGCGACATGGGCTTCGACGTCCTCTACTTCCCGCCCATCAGCCCGATCGGGTCGTCGAACCGCAAGGGTCCGAACAACACCCTCACCCCCGGCCCGAACGACCCCGGATCGCCTTACGCGATCGGCTCGGAGGCCGGCGGCCATGACGCGCTCCATCCGGAGCTCGGCTCGCTCGAGGATTTCAAGGCGCTCGTCGACGCTGCGGCCGAACACGGGCTCGAGCTCGCGATCGACTTCGCGATCCAATGCTCGCCCGACCATCCGTGGCTGAAGGAGCATCCGGGCTGGTTCAAGTGGCGCCCTGACGGCTCGATGAAATACGCCGAGAACCCGCCGAAGAAGTACCAGGACATCGTCAATGTCGACTTCTACGGCCCGGACGCGGTTCCGGGCCTTTGGGCGGCGCTGCGCGACGTCGTGCTGTTCTGGGCCGAGCAGGGCGTGAAGATCTACCGGGTCGACAACCCGCACACCAAGCCGTTCCCGTTCTGGGAGTGGATGATCGCCGAGGTGAAGGCCAAGCACCCGGACGCCATGTTCCTGTCGGAGGCCTTCACCCGCCCAAAGGTGATGTATCGGCTCGCAAAGGTCGGTTACGGCCAGTCCTACACCTACTTCACTTGGCGCAACCACAAGAAGGAGCTCGAGGACTACCTGATCGAGCTCACCACCACCGCGCCCAAGGACTTCTTTCGGCCGAACTTCTTCGTCAACACGCCGGACATCAACCCGTTCTTCCTGCAGACCTCGGGCCGGCCGGGCTTCCTGATCCGCGCGGCGCTCGCGACGACGCTCTCGGGTCTCTGGGGCATGTATAACGGCTTCGAGATCTGCGAGAGCGCTCCCCTGCCCGGCAAGGAAGAATATCTCGACAGCGAGAAGTACGAGATCCGCATCCGGAACTGGAACCAACCGGGCAACATCATCCAGGAGATCACGCGGCTCAACCGGATCCGCAAGGAGAACCCGGCGCTGCAGACCCATCTGGGCGTGAAGTTCTACAACTGCTTCGACGACAACATCATCTATTACGGCAAGGCGCGCACCGCCCCCGACGGAACGCCGATCGACATGGTGCTGTGCTTCGTCGCGCTCGATCCCCATTCCGAGCGCACGGCCGGATACGAGGTCCCGCTCTGGGAGTTCGGGCTGCCGGACACCGGGACCGTTGAGGTCGAGGATCTGATGCGCGGCAACAGCTTCACGCTGACCGGCAAGAGCCACTCGATCTACATCAACCCCCACGAGCTGCCGTTCCACGTCTGGCGGCTTAAGCCCGCGGGAGCCGTGGCATGAACGTCCAGCACTCAGCCCAGACCAAGCCGACCGGCACGCTCGTCTCCAAGGACGGCGTCGATCCGCTGTGGTTCAAGGACGCCATCATCTACCAGCTGCACGTGAAGTCCTTCATGGACTCCAACGGCGACGGCATCGGCGACTTTCCGGGCTTGATCTCCAAGCTCGACTACATCGCCGATCTCGGCGTCAACGTGATCTGGCTGCTGCCGTTCTACCCGAGCCCGCGGCTCGACGACGGCTACGACATCAAGGAATACACTGGCGTCTCGCCCGACTACGGCACGCTGCAGGACGTCAAGCGCTTCATCCATGAGGCCCACAAGCGCGGCCTGAAGGTGATCTCCGAGCTCGTCATCAACCACACCTCGGACCAGCATCCGTGGTTCCAGCGCGCGCGGACCGCCAAGCCCGGCTCGGCGCACCGGAACTTCTACGTCTGGTCCGACAATGACGAGCTCTATTCGGGCACGCGCATCATCTTCCTCGACACCGAGCGCTCGAACTGGACCTGGGATCCGGTGGCCGGCGCTTATTTCTGGCACCGGTTCTACAGCCACCAGCCGGACCTGAACTTCGACAACCCGCAGGTGCTCAAAGCCGTCTTCAAGGTGATGAAGTTCTGGCTGGACCTCGGGATCGACGGGCTTCGGCTCGACGCCGTGCCCTATCTCATCGAGCGCGACGGCACCTCGAACGAGAACCTCCCCGAGACCCACGACATCCTGAAAAAGATCAGGGCCGAGCTCGACGCCACCTATCCGGACAGGTTCCTCATCGCCGAGGCCAACATGTGGCCGGAGGACACCAAGGAATATTTCGGCGACGGCGACGAATGCCACATGGCGTTCCACTTCCCGCTGATGCCGCGCATGTACATGGCGATCGCGCGCGAGGACCGCTTCCCGATCACCGACATCATGCGGCAGACGCCGGCGATCCCGGAAAACTGCCAATGGGCGATCTTCCTTCGGAACCACGACGAGCTGACGCTCGAAATGGTCACGGACAAGGAGCGCGACTATCTCTGGAACACCTATGCGTCCGATCGCCGGGCGCGCATCAATCTCGGCATCCGCCGGCGCCTCGCGCCGCTGATGGAGCGCGACCGGCGCCGCATCGAGCTGATGAACTCGCTGCTGCTCTCGATGCCCGGAACGCCCGTCATCTATTACGGCGACGAGATCGGGATGGGGGATAACATCCATCTCGGCGACCGCGACGGCGTCCGCACGCCGATGCAGTGGTCCATCGACCGAAACGGCGGGTTTTCGCGGGCGGACTTCGCCTCGATCGTGCTGCCGCCGATCATGGACCCGCTCTACGGCTACTTCGCCGTCAACGTCGAGGCGCAGGCGCGCGACCCGCATTCGCTGCTGAACTGGACGCGCCGCATGCTCGCGACGCGCCGCCAGCACATCGCCTTCGGCCGCGGGACGCTGCGCTTCCTCTATCCGTCGAACCGCCGGGTGCTCGCTTATCTGCGAGAGCATGAGGGCGAGACGATCCTCTGCGTCGCCAATATGGGCCGCAGCCCGCAGGCGGTGGAACTCGAGCTTTCCGAGTTCGAGGGCCGCGTGCCGGTCGAGATGACGGCCGGCTCGGTGTTCCCGCCGATCGGCCAGCTGACCTATCTGCTCACCCTGCCGCCTTACGGCTTCTACTGGTTCATCCTCGCCAAGGAAGCCGAGGCGCCGAGCTGGCATACGCCCGCGCCCGAGCCGATGGCCGACTTCGAGACGCTCGTCCTGCGCGCCGGCGTCGACGACGCCATGCAGGTGGAGGCGCGCAAGACGCTCGAGACCGCGGTGCTGCCGAACTACCTGGCGCGCCGCAGGTGGTTCTCCGGGAAACACCAGAAGCAGATCATCCCGCGCATCAAGGGCATGTCGCGCCTGCCCGGCGACGGCGAGCCGATCGGCCTCATCGAGATCGAGGTCACGGGCGGCGCCGAGCCGTCGCGCTGGCTGCTGCCGATCGCGGTCGTGTCCGAGGACGACCCGCTGCCGGCGCTCGCCGGGCGGCTGGCTTTGGCGCGCGTGCGTCGCGGCCGCGAGGTGCAGCTCCTCACCGACGCCTTCGCGCTGCCGGCCTTCGCCCATGCGATGGCGCGCTCGCTGAAGCAGTCCGCGCGGCTGCCGAGCGGCGACGGCGAGATCGTGTTCGAGCAGGCGGAAGGCGCGAACGTGCCGGAGCTTCCGGCCGACGCCGAGATCAACTGGCTCTCGGCCGAGCAGTCGAACTCCTCGCTCATCGCCGGCGACCTGATGATGATCAAGGTTCTGCGCAAGATCGCGCCGGGCGCGCATCCGGAAGCCGAGATGGGCCGCTATCTCACCGAGAACGGGTTCGCGGCTTCCGCGCCCTTCCTCGGCGAGATGGTGCGGGTCGCGACCGACGGCACGCGATCGACGCTCGCGATCGTGCAGGGCTTCGTCCAGAACGAGGGCGACGCCTGGACCTGGACGCTCGACCACCTCACCCGCCAGCTCGACGAATTCGGCTCGACGGGCGGCGGCGAGATGACCGAGGTCGAGCGCTTCAGCGAGTTCACGGACTTCGCCGGCAATCTCGGCACGCGCCTCGCCGAGCTTCATGCGACGCTCGCCAAACCGAGCGCAGACCCGTGGTTCGCGCCGGCGCCGGCCGCGACCGGCGACGTCGAGGGCTGGAAGGCCCGCGCCACCGGGCTGCTCGAAGGCGCGATCAACGCCCTGCGCGCCAAGGCCGACTGGGTCGACCCGGCGCAGGCGACGCGCGCAGGCTCGATCATCGCCCGCCGCGACGCGCTGGAGACCGCGATCGGACAGCTGGCGGAAGCCGGCGGCGGCACGCCGATGACGCGCATCCACGGCGATCTCCATCTCGGCCAGATCCTGGTCGCGAGCGGCGACGTCGTGTTTATCGACTTCGAGGGCGAACCCGCCCGGCCGCTCGAGGAGCGCCGCGGCAAGGCCTCGCCGCTGCGCGACGTCGCGGGCGTGCTGCGCTCCTTCGATTATGCGGCCGCGATGGTCGGCCGGAACGAGCAGGCCTCGGCGCATGTCGCGGGCCCGCGGCGCGACGAGTTCCTGGAGCGCTTCCGCGTCGACGCCGCCCAGGCCTTCCTCGACGCCTACCGGGCGCGCGCGGAAGCCGAGGGGCTTTCGGTGTCGAGCGAACTGCTCGACATGTTCCTGATCGAGAAGGCGGCCTACGAGATCGCCTATGAGGCGGCGAACCGTCCGGCATGGATCGACGTTCCGCTTGGGGGCCTGCACGCCCTTGCGGCCCGACTCGCTCCAGAAGAGGGAGGCCAATCATGACCGCCGCCAGAGCCATGGCCATGCGCCCAGGCCCGGAAGGACATATGAAACTCGACCGCTCCGCCCTCGACGCCCTCGCTCACGGCGCCCACGCCGACCCGTTCGGCGCGCTTGGCCGCCGGGACGACGGCGACGGCCCCTATATCCGCGCGCTTCTGCCCGGCGCGCTTTCGGTCGAGGCGATCGACGCCAAGACCGGGGCGTCGATCGGCAAGCTCAAGCAGATCGAGGACACCGGCGTGTTCGAAGGCGCGGTGCGGGGCGTGGACCCCTATCGCCTGAAGATCGACTGGCCGGGCCAGCAACAGGAAACCGAGGACCCCTACTCCTTCGGCCTGCTGCTCGGCGACATGGACCTGCATCTCCTCGGCGAGAGCCGCCATTTCGAGCTCGCCTTCGCGCTCGGCGCCAACGCGATGGAGATCGAAGGCGTCAAGGGCGTGCGCTTCGCCGTCTGGGCCCCGAACGCCAAGCGCGTCGCGGTGGTCGGCGACTTCAACGCCTGGGACAAGCGCCGCAACCCGATGCGGCTGCGCCACCCCTCGGGCGTCTGGGAGCTCTTCATCCCGCGCATCGGCCCGGGCGAGCGCTACAAGTTCGCGCTGCGCGGGCCCGACGGCGGCGAGCTTCCCGACAAGGCCGATCCGGTGGCGAAGTCGGCCGAGCCTGCGCCCGGCACGGCCTCGATCGTGGCCGATCCGAAGGCTTACGAATGGACCGACGGCGACTGGATGGCCTCGCGCGAGCGACGGCAGGAGCCCGACAAGCCGCTGTCCTTCTATGAGGTCCATCTCGGCTCGTGGATGAAGGACGGCCGCGCGGTCGACTGGAACTTCGCGATCGAGAAGCTGATCCCCTACGTGTCCCAGCTCGGCTTCACGCATGTCGAGCTGCTGCCCGTGGCCGAGCACCCGTTCGGCGGCTCGTGGGGCTACCAGCCGCTCGGCCTGTTCGCGCCGACCGGCCGCTACGGCGCGCCGGAGGACTTCGCGAAGTTCGTGGACGCCGCGCACGCCGCCGGGATCGGCGTGGTGGTGGACTGGGTGCCGGCGCATTTCCCGACCGACGCCCACGGCCTCTACCGCTTCGACGGCACGCCGCTCTACGAGCACGCCGACCCGCGCGAAGGGTTCCACATCGACTGGAACACCGCGATCTACAATTTCGGGCGCCGCGAGGTGCAGAACTTCCTGATCGCGAGCGGCCTGCACTGGCTCGAGCAGTTCCATGTCGACGGCCTGCGCGTCGACGCCGTGGCCTCGATGCTCTACCGCGACTACTCCCGCAAGGAGGGCGAGTGGGTGCCGAACCATCTCGGCGGCCGCGAGAACCTCGAGGCGATCGGCTTCCTGCAGCACTTCAACGCCGTGATGCGCGAGCGCGTGCCGGGCGCCATCACCATCGCGGAGGAATCGACCGCCTGGCCCGGCGTCACCCGCACCACCACCGAGGGCGGCCTCGGCTTCCACTACAAGTGGAACATGGGCTGGATGCACGACACGCTGAACTACATGGAGCAGAACCCGATCTACCGCTCCTACAACCATGACGGCATCACGTTCGGGCTGGTCTACGCCTTCTCCGAAAAGTTCGTGCTGCCGCTGAGCCACGACGAGGTGGTGCACGGCAAGGGCTCGCTGATCGGCAAGATGCCGGGCGACGCCTGGCAGAAATTCGCCAATCTGCGCTCGCTTTACGGGCTGATGTGGACCCACCCCGGCAAGAAGCTCCTGTTCATGGGCGGCGAGATCGCCCAATGGAGCGAGTGGAACCACGACGCGCAGGTCGACTGGCCGGCGCTCGACGACCCGCACCACGCCGGCGTCCAGCGCCTGATCCGCGACCTCAACGCGATCTACGCCAAGGAGCCGGCGCTCCATGCGCGCGACCACCTCGACTCAGGCTTCCGCTGGGTGATCGGCGACGACCGGACGAACTCCGTCTTCGCCTTCCGCCGCGAGGGGGAGGACGGCGCTCCGCCGGTTCTCGTGGTCGCCAACATGACGCCCGTGCCGCGGCACGGATATCGCATCGGCGTGCCGAAGGCGGGCTGGTGGAGCGAGATCATCAACACGGACGCAGGCCTCTATGGCGGCTCGAACGTCGGCAATGGCGGCGGGCTCGAGGCGCAAGCCGTCGAGAGCCACGGCGAGGCGCAATCGCTCGACCTCTCGCTGCCGCCGCTGTCGGTGATCGCGCTGCGCGCGGGGTAGGCTCGGGAACTGGGGGAATGAACACGGTGCGGGGTCAAATGCGCTCGGGGGAGCACGCCGGACTGAGTGATGAAGCCTTGAGCACGGCGCGACGCCTCCGCCCCCCTCTCCCGCGTGCGGGAGAGGATAAGGGTGAGGGGAAGTCGGCGCGCCCGTTCTTTTTGACTTTCCCTCATTCGACCTCGGCTTCGCCTCGGCCACCTTCTCCCGCAAGCAGGAGAAGGGAAGAGCCATGAGCATCCTCGAAGAGGGCCTGCCCTACCCGCTCGGCGCGACCTGGGACGGGCTCGGCGTGAACTTCGCCGTCTTCTCCGCGCACGCCGAGCAGATCGACCTCTGCCTGTTCGATCCTTCGGGCCGGCGCGAGATCGCGCGGATGGCGCTGCCCGAGCAGACCGACGAGGTGTTTCACGGCTATCTGCCGAACGCCCGCGCGGGGCTGCTCTACGGCTTCCGGGCTCACGGCCCCTACAACCCGCAGCACGGCCACCGCTTCAATCCGAACAAGCTGCTGCTCGACCCCTACGCCAAGCAGCTCGCGGGCGAAGTGCGCTGGTCCGACGCGCTCTACGGCTACCGCCTGCACTCCCCGCGCGCCGACCTCTCGTTCGACCGGCGCGACTCCGCGCCCGGCATGCCGAAGGCGGTGGTGATCGACGGCAGCTTCAACTGGGGCGACGACCGGCCGCCGAACGTGCCCTGGGGCGAGACCGTCATCTACGAGGCGCATCTGCGCGGCCTCACCATGCTGCGGCCCGACGTGCTGCACCACGAGCGCGGCACGTTCGCGGCGCTCGCCAGCCCCCCGATGATCGAGCACTACAAGCGGCTCGGGATCACCGCGGTCGAGCTTCTGCCGATCCACGCCTTCGTGCAGGACCGGCGGCTGGTCGAGATGGGGCTGAAGAACTTCTGGGGCTACAACAGCCTGGCGTTCTTCGCGCCCGAACCGCGCTACCTCTCCGACGGCTCTCTGAACGAGATGAAGGTCGCGATCCGCCGGCTCCATGCGGCCGGGATCGAGGTCGTTCTCGACGTCGTCTACAACCACACGGCCGAGGGCTCGGAGGAAGGCGCGACGCTGTCGTTCCGCGGCCTCGACAACCTGTCCTACTACCGACAGGAGACCCATGACTGGCGCCGCTGCGTCAACGACACCGGCTGCGGCAACACCGTCAATCTCTCTCATCCGCGCGTGCTGCAGCTCGTGATGGATTCACTTCGCTACTGGGTCGAGCACTATCACGTCGACGGCTTCCGCTTCGATCTCGGCACGGTGCTCGGCCGCGAGACCCACGGGTTCGACCCCGGCTCCGGCTTCTTCGACGCCGTGCGCCAGGACCCGGCGCTCTCGCGCGTCAAACTGATCTCGGAGCCGTGGGACATCGGGCCGGGCGGCTACCAGCTCGGCAATCATCCGCCAGGCTTCGCCGAGTGGAACGACAAGTTCCGGGACTCGACCCGCCGGTTCTGGCGCGGCGACGGCGGGCAGCGGCCGGAGTTCGCGGCGCGGATCGCGGGCTCGTCGGACCTCTTCGACAAGCGCTCGCGAAAGCCCTGGGCCTCGGTCAACTTCGTGTCCAGCCACGACGGCTACACGCTGGCCGACACGACGTCCTACGAGCGTCGCCACAACGAGGCGAACGGCGAGGACAACCGCGACGGCCACGGCGAGAACTACTCGTCCAACTGGGGCGTCGAGGGACCGTCGAGCGATCCGGAGATCCGCGCGACCCGCGCCCGCGTCGCCCGCGCGATGCTCGCCACGGTGCTGTTCGCGCAAGGCACGCCGATGCTGCTCGCCGGCGACGAGTTCGGCCGCACCCAGAACGGCAACAACAACGCCTATGCGCAGGACAACGAGACCTCCTGGGTCGACTGGCGCAAGGCGGCGACGCCCGAGGGCGAGGCGCTCGTCGACTTCATCGGCCGGCTGATCGAGCTCAGGCGCGCCCACAAGGTCCTGCACTGCAATCGCTTCCTGCACGGGCTCGACCAGCCCGCGCCCGGCGTGCTCGACATCGCCTGGTTCGACGAGAACGGCGCGCCGGTTTCTCCCGACGCCTGGAACGACCATCGCGAACGCACGTTGACGCTGCGGCGCGCAAAACCCCGAGCCGACGGCGCCGTTCCCCTCGTGACGCTGATGATGAACCCGACGCCGGAAGACCGCGCCTTCGCCCTGCCGCCCCCGAAGCTGCCGACCACGATCCTGTGCGACACGGCGGCGCCCGAGGCGCCGGAGCGCTTGGCCGAGGGAGACCGCGTCACGGTCGCGGGTCGCAGCGCCGTGCTGCTGATGTCGCTCCATCCGCCCGTGCGCCGCGGGCGTCCGCCGAAGCTCGAAGCCATATCCGGAGACGACCAAGCTTGAGCGACGCCTTCGTCCGCCCCCTGCCCCTCGGCGCGACCTACAAGGCGGGCGGCACGACGTTTCGCTTGTGGGCGCCGGCCCTCGACGACGTCGAGCTCGAGATCCGGGACGACGACCCGCGCAAGATGGAGCGCGACGAGGAAGGCTGGTTCGCGCTCACCGTGGACGTCCCCGCCGGCGCGCGGTACCGCTACCGCCTGCCCGACGGGCTCGCCGTCCCGGACCCGGCGTCGCGCTTCCAGGACGGCGACGTCCATGGCTGGAGCGTGCTGGTCGATCCGCTCGGCTATCGCTGGCTCGCGGGCGACTGGGCCGGACGGCCATGGCGCGAGGCGGTGCTCTACGAGCTCCATGTCGGCTGCTTCGGCGGCTTCCGCGGCGTCGCCGCCGCTCTGCCGCGGTTGAAGGACATCGGGATCACGGCGATCCAGCTGATGCCGATCTGGGATTTTCCGGGCGCGCGCAACTGGGGCTACGACGGCGTGCTGCCTTACGCGCCGGACGCCGCCTACGGGACGCCGGAGGAGCTCAAGGGCCTCATCGACCGCGCCCACGAGCTCGGCCTGATGATGTTCCTCGACGTCGTCTACAACCACTTCGGGCCGGACGGGAACTACATTGGGGCCTATGCCCCGCCAGCCTTCCGCGAAGATCTTCACACCCCCTGGGGCGGCGCGATCGACTTCCGCCTCCCGGAGGTCCGCTCCTTCTTCACCGAGAACGTCCTCTACTGGCTGATCGAGTACCGCTTCGACGGCCTGCGCTTCGACGCGGTGCACGCGATCTGCGAGCAGGACTGGATCGACGAGATGGCGGCCGCCGTCCGCTCCAGCCACGAGCTGCGCGACCGCCGCATCCATCTCGTTCTGGAGAACGAGAACAATCAGCAGAGCCATCTCGCCGGCGACGTCGACGCCCAGTGGAACGACGACTTCCACCACGTCTTCCACGTGCTGCTGACGGGCGAGCGCGAGGGCTATTATGACGATTTCGCAACGGATACGGCCGGAAAGCTGGCGCGCTGCCTGAAGGACGGCTTCGTCTATCAGGGCGAGCTGATGGCCCATATCGGCCATCCGCGCGGCACCCCGTCCGGACATCTGCCGCCCAAGGCCTTCGTGTCGTTCCTGCAGAACCACGACCAGGTCGGCAACCGCGCTTTCGGCGACCGCCTGACGACGCTCGCGCCCCCGGGCGGCGTCGAGGCCGCGACCGCCGCCTTCCTGCTCTGCCCGCAGATCCCGATGATTTTCATGGGCGAGGAGGTCGCGAGCGAGACCCCGTTCCTGTTCTTCACCGACTTCCAGGACGAGCTCGCCGACGCCGTGCGCGAGGGACGGCGCAAGGAGTTCTCCAAGTTCGCGGCCTTTGCGGGCGAGGAGATCCCCGACCCCAACGCCAAGTCGACCTTCGAGGCCTCGATCCCACAGCCCCATCCGACGCTCGCGGGCGAGCGCGCCGCTCTGTTCAAGCGTCTTCTCGCGATCCGCGCCGCCGAGATTTCGTCGCGCGAGGCGACCGCCGACGCCGAGGCGGAAGCGATCGGCCCCAAGGCGGTGCGCGCGACATGGCGCTTCGAGGACGGGGCGCGGCTGACGCTCGCGGTCAATCTCGCCGACAGCCCGCTGGACGTCGCCCCGATCGAGGGCCCCCTGCTCTACGAGAGCGCGCCCGGCGTCGCCGACGCCGCCCGGGCGGGACGGCTCGAGGGCTTTGCGGTCGTCGCGTTGATGGAGAAGGCATGACCACGGACGATCTCGTCCGCCGCCTCGCGACCCGCGCAGGTTTCGCCGTTCACTGGACCGATCAGGCCGGCAAGGCGCAGGAGGTCTCGCCCGAAACGCTGAAGCGTCTGCTCGCCGCGCTCGGCGTCTCCTGCGAGACCGAGGCGCAGGCCCGGGACGCGCTCGCGTCGCTCGACGCCGCCGACCGCGCCCGCCCGCCCCTCGTCACCGCGCGCGTCGGGGAGCCGTTCGACATTCCTGAAGCGACGGCCGTGCAGGCGCGGCTGACGCGCGAAGACGGCGAGATCTTCGAGTTCATGCTGCAGGACGCCGGCGACGACCGCGCCCGCGCGCGCCCGATCCTCGAGCCCGGCTACCACCAGCTGGAGTTCGGCGACGAAGCGATCGTCGTCGCGGTCTCGCCCGGCCGCGGACGTTCGATCGTTGACGCCGGCCAGGGCCGGCGCATGTGGGGGCTCGCCTCGCAGGTCTACGGCCTCACCCGCAAGGGCGACGGCGGGATCGGCGATCTCGGCGGGGTCGCGGCGCTCGCAGAAGCCGCCGCCGCGGCCGGCGCCGACGCGCTCGCGCTGTCGCCGCTCCACGCGGGCTTCTCGGCCGACCCGCACCACTTCGGCCCCTATTCCCCGTCGAGCCGGCTGTTCCTCAATCCGCTGCACGCCGATCCCGACTTCCTGTTCGGCGAGGAGCGCGTGCGCGAGGCCGCCAAGGCCGCGGGCGTGGCGGCCGGCCGGGCCAAGCTCGAAAAGGCGGCGCTCGTCGACTGGCCGGGCTCGGCGGCCGTGAAGCTCGCGACGCTCCGGACGCTCCATGACAGCTTCCGCGCCGTCGAGCTCGGCGCGGACACCACGAGCCATCTCGCGCTCGACTATGCGGCTTACCTTCGCGAGGGCGGCGCTCTGCTGATCGAGCACGCCCGCTTCGAGGCGCTGCACGCGGCGCGCTTCGGCGCGGATCCTGGCCAGTGGGACTGGCGGCGATGGCCCGAAGGCCTCAAGGATCCGAACGGCCCCGAGGTCGAGGCCTTCGCGCGCGAGCATGCCGGCGAGGTCGATTTCCACCTCTTCCTGCAATGGATCTCGGACCGCTCTTTCGCCGCGGCCCAAAGCGTGGCGCACAAGGCCGGCATGGCGATCGGCCTCGTCTCGGACCTCGCGGTCGGCATGGACGCAGGCGGCAGCCACGCCTGGAGCCGGCAGCAGGACGTGCTGGTCGGCCTCTCGGTCGGCTCGCCGCCCGACCTGTTCAACCCGAACGGCCAAGCCTGGGGCCTCGCCACCTTCTCGCCGATCGCGCTGAAGGCCCAAGGCTTCGCGCCCTTCCTCGCGACGCTGCGCGCCTGCATGAAGAACGCCGGCGGCGTCCGCATCGACCACGCCATGGGGTTCGCCCGTCTCTGGATGGTCCCGGAGGGCGAGAGCTCGAAGCACGGGGCGTATCTCTCGTTCCCCGTCGACGACATGCTGCGGCTCACCGCGCTCGAGTCGCTGCGCAACGACTGCGTGGTCGTGGGCGAGGACCTCGGCACCGTGCCGGAGGGGTTCCGCGACAAGCTGGCCGCGGCCGGCGTCGCCGGCATGAAGGTGCTGCAGTTCGAGCGCGACGACGCGCACGGCTTCTTTCCGCCGGACTATTACCCGCAGGACGCGCTCGCCATGACGACGACGCACGACCTGCCCACCATGGCTGGCTGGTGGTCGGGCGCGGACATCGCGCTCAAGGCCTCGATCGGCGGCCAGCAGTTCGGCGAGACGTCAGAGAACGACACGGCGACCCGCGAGGGCGAGCGCGGCGAGCTCTGGCGCGCCTTCGAGCAGGCGGGCGTCGCGCGGGGGCCGCGGCCGGCTCCCGACGAGACCGATCCCGCCGTCGCCGCCTCGATCCGGTTCCTGGCCGCCACCCCTTCGAAGCTCGTGCTGCTGCCGCTCGAGGACGCGCTCGGCCAGGTCGAGCAGCCGAACCTGCCCGGGACGCTCGACGAACATCCGAACTGGCGCAGGCGCCTGGCCAAGCCCGCGACGGAGATGCTCGCGGAGCCGAAGGCCGCCGAGCGGCTGAAGAGCCTGAACAGGAGACGAGAGGGGTGAGCCGCGTGGAGCGAGCGCAGCCCTTCTCCCCTCCCCCTTGCGGGGAGGGACCGGGGATGGGGGCGGCTCCGAATGAGGCTCAGAGGGCGACGTCGCTCTCCGCAGAACCGAGGCGCTCGATCCTGAACCACCCCCACCCTCACCTTCCCCGCAAGGCGGAGGGAGTTGAGACGTCGCGCCACGTCCTAGACGAGCGCCAGAAACCATCGACCCGCGTCGCGATCCAACGGAGCCCCGCCCCATGACCAACGCTCCGGCCGTCGCCGCCCCTCCCCGCGCCACCATGCGCTTCCAGTTCCACAAGGACTTCCCGTTCGAGCGCGCCATCGCGCTCGTGCCCTATCTGCGCAGGCTCGGGATCAGCCACCTCTATTCCTCGCCGATCCTGACCGCCCGCGCGGGCTCCAACCATGGCTACGACGTGGTCGACCCGACCAGGGTGAACCCCGAGCTCGGCGGCGAGGACGGCTTTCGCAAGCTGGTGGCGGCGCTGCGCGCCGAAGGCCTTGGAATGGTGGTCGACATCGTCCCCAACCACATGGCGGTCGGCAAGGACGACAACGCCTGGTGGCTCGACGTGCTGACCTATGGCCGCGGCTCGCGCTTCGGGCATTTCTTCGACATCGACTGGGAGCCGGCCGACCCGGCGTTGCGCGACAAGATCCTGCTGCCCACCCTCGGCGTGCCCTACGGCGAGGCGCTGCGCTCGGGCGACCTCAAGCTCGCGCGCGACGGCAAGCGCGGCGGGATCACGCTGCGCTACGCCGACCACATGTTCCCGATCCGCCCCGAAGACCGCTACGACATCGAGACCGCTGGCGGCATCGAGGCCTACGACGCGACGACCGAGGACGGCCGCGCCCGTCTCCACGCGCTGCTCGAAAAGCAGAACTGGCGGCTCGCCCACTGGATGGTGGCGGGCGACGAGATCAACTGGCGGCGCTTCTTCGACGTCAACGAACTCGCAGGGCTTCGCGTCGCCGATCCCGCAGTGTTCGAGGCGACCCATGAGAAGCTACTCGACCTTTACGCCGAGGGGCTGATCGACGGGTTCCGCGTCGACCATATCGACGGGCTCGCCGACCCCGGCGGCTATGCGCGGAACCTGCGCGACCATCTCGACGAGCGGCAGGCGGAGCGGCCGGGAGAGCTTTCCGAGCAACGCGCCTATCTGGTGATCGAGAAGATTCTCGGCCCCGGCGAAGAGCTCGCGCGCGACTGGAAGGTCGACGGCGCGAGCGGCTACGACTTCATGGACGACGTCAGCGCGCTGCTGCACGACGCTGATGGTGAAGAGAAACTTAACGTCTTTTGGGCCGAGATCAGCGGCCGGCCCGCCGACTTCCATGTCGAGGAGGAGACGGCGCGGCGCGAGATCCTCGACCGCTCCTTCTCGGCCCAGCTCGACCAGGCGACCGACGCGCTGCACCGGGTGGCGCGGCTCGACTACGAGACCCGCGACACGCCGCGCGCCGCGATCCGCCGGGCGCTCGTCGAGCTGCTCGCGCATTTCCCGGCCTACCGCACCTACGCCAACGCGATCGAGGGACGCACGGAGGCCGACAAGCCGATCTTCGCGAAGGCGCTCGAAAAGGCGCGCCTGACCATCATGCCGGCCGACGCGCCGGTGCTGGACCAGCTCGACGGATGGCTCGGCGGCAAGAAGGCGCCGGACGATCAGCGCATCCTGCTCGACAAGGCGATCCGCCGGTTCCAGCAGCTCTCGGCGCCGGTCGCCGCCAAGGCGGTGGAGGACACGGGCTTCTACCGCTACGGCCGGCTGCTTTCGCGCACCGACGTCGGCTTCGACGTCGCGACGTTTTCGATGGACGTCGCCGAGTTCCACCGAAAGGCGGCGGCCCGCGGCGAGGCGTTCCCCGACGCGATGCTCACCGGCGCGACCCACGACCACAAGCGCGGCGAGGACGTGCGCGCGCGGCTCGCGGTGTTGAGCGAGATCCCGGACGAGTGGACCTCCGCGGCCCGCCGCTGGCGCGAGGCCTCGGCCGAGCTGCGGAGCGCGGACGGGCCGTCGGCCGCAGACGAGCAGATCCTCTGCCAGACGCTCGTCGGAGCCTGGCCTCATTGGCTCTCGCCCGACGACGCAACGGGCTGTGAGGCCTTCGCCGACCGCGTCGCGGGCTGGCAGGAGAAGGCGCTCAGAGAAGCAAAACTCCAGACCGACTGGAGCGCGCCGAACGAGGCCTATGAGACCGCGGCGCGCGACCTGCTCATGAAGCTGATGACGACGCCCGGCCTGAAGCTGCGCGCCGAGATTGCGGCCTTCGCGCAGCGCATCGGCCCAGCAGGCGCGGCCAACGGGCTTACGCAGACGCTGCTCAAGCTCACCATCCCGGGCGTGCCCGACACCTATCAGGGCGTCGAGTTCTGGGACCTGTCGCTGGTCGATCCCGACAACCGCCGCCCGGTCGATTTCGCGGCCCGCGAAGCCGCGCTCGGAAAGGCGGAGACGCCGCTCGAGGCCGCCGCCCATTGGCGGGACGGCGCGGTCAAGCAGGCGCTGATCGCCGCGACTCTCGCCGAGCGCGCGCGCTCGCCGCGGCTCTTCTCAGAAGGCTCCTACGAGCCGCTCGAGATCGAGGGTCCGGACGCCGACCATGTCGTCGCCTTCGCCCGCACGCTTGGCGGCGACACGGCCGTCGCCGTCGCGTTCCGGCAGGCCTGCGGGCGCCTGGACGCCTCCGACGGCCTGCGGATGGCCGAAAAAGTGTTGCAGAAGAACGTCATAAACATGCCTGCGACATTGCGCGACAGGCAGGCGACAGACCATGTCACCGGACGGTCAACGAGGCTGAAGGCCGAGACGCTCTTGGGCGATCTGCTTCTTCTGCCCGTCGCTTTTCTGACGTCTTCGTCCTGAGGCGTAAGTCGTTCTGCGTATATTCAATTGCGCACAATTCAGCCCATTCATTGGAGGTGGTCGCAGGGGGCGGCCGATGACACCTCCGGCGAGGGGGCCCGGCGAATGGACGACATCAAGCTGTCTTTGTCCGCTCAGGACACCGAACTCGTTGCCCAGGCGCTCGACGTCTACGCCACGACGTTGATGTGCACGCCTCTCGGGCTCGGGCTCGATCTTCTGGTGCAGGTTCGCGCGCTGCGGTCGCGCCTCGCCGACACGGCGAGCCGGCACGTCGCGACCATGGACGCGCTGGACGATCCCGACACCAACGTCGTGATGTTCGCCGCACGGGCGTGACGCCCGGATGCTGCGGGCGTGAAACCCAAAGGCCCTCGTCCCGGGCTTGACCCGGGACCCAGAGCCGAGACGCGTTTCCAGATCATCTGACGATCGCGCTCCGTTCTGCTGACGCATCGGTTCTGGGTCCCGGATCGAGTCCGGGACAAGAACCCCATCCCCCTTCCCCATCCATGCGACGCCCCGCCACGGCCTTCGCCGGTCCTGCGCGCGCTCGCGCCGAGACGCCGGGGTTGCCCTCCCCCGCCCCCGCGTCATCTACTGCGTTGCAGCATTCGACATATCGGCCCGGCTCTTGCTAGGTCGACGGTCGACCGACTCATGCGACGGGGGACCTGGCTCATGAACGACACCGCATCCACCACGGCGGCCGATCTGGAGCGTCCTGTCCGCGGCGGCTCCGACGCCCCGGAACCGGGCGCCGCCGCCAAGAAACTCGGCAAGGAGATCCTGGCCGAGCTGACCTATTCGGTCGGCCGCACGCCCGACACCGCAAGCGACCGCGACTGGTTCGTGGCGACCGCGCTCGCGGTGCGCGACCGGATCGTCGACCGCTGGGTCGCCGAGCACAACGCCGCGACCCCGCAGAAGCGCGTCTACTATCTCTCGCTCGAGTTCCTGATCGGCCGCCTGCTGTTCGACGCGATGAACAATCTCGGCCTGATCGAGGACGCCCGCGAGGCGCTTGCAGGCCTCGGCGTTGACATCGACAAGGTGCGGGCCGCCGAGCCCGACGCGGCGCTCGGCAATGGCGGCCTCGGGCGCCTCGCCGCCTGCTTCATGGACTCGATGGCCTCGATCGGCGTGCCGGCCTTCGGCTACGGCATCCGCTACGATCACGGCCTGTTCCGCCAGGGCATGCGCGACGGCTGGCAGCAGGAATATCCGGAAGACTGGCTGTCGTTCGGCAATCCGTGGGAGTTCGCCCATCCCGAGGTCGACTATCCGATCGGCTTCGGCGGCTATGTCGAGCAGGTGATGGAGGGCGGCGAGCCGCGCTTCGTGTGGCGCCCGGCCGAAACCGTCGAGGCGGTGGCGATCGACACGCCCGTGGTCGGCTGGCGCGGCAAGCACGTGAACACGCTGCGCCTCTGGTCGGCCCGCGCGCCTGACCCGATCTCGCTCGACGCCTTCAACCGCGGCGACTATGTGGGCGCGCTCGCCGACCGCGTGCGCATCGAGTCGATCTCGAAGATCCTCTATCCGTCGGACGAGACGCCGGCCGGCCAGGAGCTGCGGCTGCGGCAAGAGTACTTCTTCGCCTCCGCCTCGCTGCAGGACCTGATCCGCCGCCATCTCGGCGAGCGCGGCGACATCAAGAGCCTCGCCAGCCACGTCTCGATCCAGCTCAACGACACCCATCCGGCGATCGCCGTGCCGGAGCTGATGCGCATCCTGCTCGACGTCCACGGCCTCTCATGGGACGAGGCTTGGAAGATCACGGGCGCGACCTTCTCCTACACCAACCACACGCTGCTGCCCGAGGCGCTCGAGAGCTGGCCGGTGCCGCTGCTGGAGCGGCTGCTGCCGCGCCACATGCAGATCATCTACCTCATCAACGCGCTCGAGCTCGAGGCCGCGCGGGCCAAGCGCCCGGGCGACGACGCGCTGCTCACCACCATCTCGCTGATCGACGAAGGCAACGGGCGCCGCGTGCGCATGGGGTGGCTCGCCTTCATCGGCTCGCACAAGGTCAACGGCGTCTCGGCGCTGCACACCGACCTGATGAAGCAGACCGTGTTCCGCGACCTGCACGCGCTGCATCCCGGCCGCATCGTCAACAAGACCAACGGGATCACGTTCCGCCGCTGGCTCAGCCAGGCGAACCCGCTGCTGACCGACGTCATCATCGACGCGATCGGGCCGGAGATGCTCGACGACCCGACGCAGCTCGACAAGCTCGCCGCGCTCGCCGACGACACGGGGCTCCATGACAGGCTGATGGCCGCGCGCCGCGAGAACAAGATCGCGCTCGCCAAGATCATCATGGAGCGCAACGAGGTGAAGGTCGATCCGGACGCGCTGTTCGACGTCCAGATCAAGCGCATCCACGAATACAAGCGCCAGCTGCTCAACATCCTGGAGACGGTCGCGGTCTACAACGCGATGCGCGCCCAGCCGATGCGCGCCTGGCTGCCGCGCGTGAAGATCTTCGCCGGCAAGGCGGCGGCGAGCTATCACACCGCCAAACTCATCATCAAGCTCGCCAACGACGTGGCGCGGACGGTCAACACCGATCCGACGCTGCGCGGCATGCTGAAGGTCGTGTTCCTCCCGAACTACAATGTCAGCCTCGCCGAGCGCATCATCCCGGCGGCCGACCTCTCCGAGCAGATCTCGACTGCGGGCCTCGAGGCGTCGGGCACCGGCAACATGAAGCTCGCGCTGAACGGCGCGCTGACGATCGGCACGCTCGACGGCGCCAATGTCGAGATCAAGGAGCATGTCGGCGACGACAACATCTTCATCTTCGGCCTGACCGCCCAGGAGGTGGAGCAGAAGAAGCGCGCCGGCTACGACGCCCGCGAGGCGGTTGCGGCTTCGGCCACGCTGCGGGAAGTGCTGGACTCGGTCGCCGGGGGCACCTTCTCGCCCGACGATCCCGGCCGCTATCGCGGGCTCGTGGACGGGCTTCTCAACCACGACACCTTCCTGGTGACGGCCGATTTCGACGCCTATTTCGCTTCCCAGCGCGCGGTCTACAAGAAATGGCGCGACCGGCCGGTCTGGATGCGCTCGAGCGTCATCAACACGGCGAAAGTGGGCTGGTTCTCGTCGGATCGGACCATACGTGAATACGCTGAAGAGATCTGGAACGTGACGCCCTCGGCCTGACGCGGCCGGGCGTCCCGCCCGCCCCCGCGAAGTCGTGTCGAGGAGAGTGTTTTATGCCGCCTGCATCCCCGCTCGGACCGCCTTACGCCCGTACGGCCATGGCGTTCGTTCTCGCGGGGGGCAGAGGCTCCCGTCTGATGGAGCTGACGGACCGCCGGGCGAAGCCGGCGGTCTATTTCGGCGGCAAGACGCGCATCATCGACTTCGCGCTGTCGAACGCGCTGAATTCCGGCATCCGCCGCATCGGGGTGGCGACCCAGTACAAGGCCCACAGCCTGATCCGGCACCTGACTCGCGGCTGGAACTTCTTCCGCGCCGAGCGCAACGAAAGCTTCGACGTGCTGCCCGCGAGCCAGCGCGTCTCGGAAGACGCCTGGTATCTCGGCACGGCGGATGCGGTCTACCAGAACATCGACATCGTCGAGGACTACGCGCCGCGCCACATCATCATCCTGGCGGGCGACCACATCTACAAGATGGACTACGAGCAGATGCTCGCCCAGCACGTCGAGAGCGGGGCCGATGTCACTGTCGGCTGCCTCGAGGTCAAGCGCGAGGAGGCCTCCGGCTTCGGCGTGATGCACATCGACGAGACCGACCGCATCGTCGACTTCCTCGAAAAGCCCAAGGATCCGCCGGCGATGCCGGGCAAGCCCGACATGGCGCTCGCCTCGATGGGCATCTACGTGTTCGACACCCCGTTCCTGTTCGACCTGCTGCGCGAGGACGCCGCCGATCCAAACTCGTCCCACGACTTCGGCAAGGACCTCATCCCGGCGATCGTGAAGGGCGGCAAGGCGGTCGCCCACCATTTCTCGAAGTCCTGCGTGCGCTCCCTGTCCGAAGACGAGCCCTACTGGCGCGACGTCGGGACGGTGGACGCCTATTTCGAGGCCAACATCGACCTCACCGACTTCGTCCCGTCGCTCGACCTCTACGACAAGGACTGGCCGATCTGGACCTTCGCCGAGATCACCCCGCCGGCGAAGTTCATCCATGACCGCGACGACCGGCGCGGACGCGCGATCTCGTCGCTGGTCTCGGGCGGCTGCATCGTGTCGGGCTCGGGGGTGAAGGAGTCTCTGCTCTTCACCGGCGTGCGGGTGAACTCCTACGCCGACGTCGACCGGGCCGTGATCCTGCCAGACGCCGTCATCGGCCGCTCGGCGCGGCTCAAGAACGTGGTGATCGACCGCGGGGTGAAGATCCCCGAGGGGCTCGTGGTCGGCGAGGATCCGGAGTTCGACGCCAGCCGCTTCCGCCGCACCGAAAAGGGCGTGTGCCTCATCACCCAAGCGATGATCGACGGGATGTGAGCGCTTTTCACAATCTTGGATTGCTATAGCCTCTCGCGGGATGACGCGGGGGGTTTTAATGAGAGGCGAGTATTCGCGTTTGTTGCGCGCGCAAGGCTACAGTGAGGGAACTATCACGGCTCAGCTTCACCGGGTGTCCCGCGTCGAAACGCATCACGGCGATCTTGACGACTTTTACGAGCGCGACCGCTGTCGATCGCTGATTCAAACGCTGACGTACTCTGTAGACGACAGCCGTCACGGCCGCCCCAATCCGTCCAAAATCCCGTTTGTCGGCGATGTTCGAAACAATCTCGCGTCCTACAAGAGCTCTGTGCTCTGGTACGTACGGTTTCGAGACACGGAGAGGAGCGGCCCGACAGCAACGTCCATCGAACTCGGCTCTCAAGACGTGCGCGTAGCGCCTCGCGGCCGCGAAAAGCCCGATCCAAAACGAACTCGACAATTGGCAGCGCGAACGCTTGCTGATTTCGATCTGGACGGCCGCTCCGCTTTCGAGGCGTTGATCGAACTCTCACGCTATGGATCGGTCGCTCAGGCTGTCGCGTCGCTGACTTTGTTCAGCCATCCGGTGACGGTTCACCAAGCCGACGGCAAAGCAATTTTTCGATCCATCCGAGATCAACGCCGCGTTGGCGAGCGCGCTGAAATCGACGGCTGTCCCGTTCTTCTCGATGACAACAAGAGCCCGACAGACGCGTTCTTGTGGGCCAACGGCCTTTCGCGGCGCGGGCGCGACGTCCAGTTCAACCACGTCTATGCGGCAAGTCGAGATCCAGACAGCTATACGTCACTCGCCAACATCTGCATGACGCCCGCCTTCATCGCGAAGTTGACCGACACCAGCGCCGCCGTGCGCGCTCTGCTCCGGTTCCGAAGCTTTCAGCTCTACGGTTGGACTCCGAAGGATATCGAGCCGCCGGCCCGGCCCGACGAATACGAAAGCCTCGAATGGGCCGCGCCTCTCCCCGCCGTGCCGGACCTTCGCGCGACGATCGAGCGGGCGATGGCGACGAAGCCGAAAGACCGAACGGTAAAGGCGGCAAGCGAGCTCGGCTGGCTCTTCGGAGCGCCAGATAGCCCGCAGCAAAGGCCCGTCCCATGAACCTCGCCGCCAAGCTGCTCCGCCGCGCCGAGGAGGGCCGGCCGGTCCGGGTCGGCCTCATCGGGGCCGGCAAGTTCGGCGCGATGTTTCTCGCGCAGGCCCGCGCGACCCCGGGGCTGCACGTCATGGGGATCGCGGATCTCTCGCCCGACCGCGCCCGCGCGGCGCTCGTGGCGACGGGCTGGGACGCCGACGCAGCGATCGTCGGCTCGTTCGACGCCGCGCTTTCCGGCGGCGGCGTCGCCATTGTGGAGGACGCCGAGGCCCTGATCCGCGCGAGCGGCCTCGAGGTCGTGATCGACGCCACCGGCAGCCCGTCGGCGGGCGTGCGGCACGCGCTGCTCGCCGCCGAGCACGGCCGGCACATCGTGATGGTCAATGTCGAGGCGGACGTGCTGGCCGGCCCGCTGCTCGCCAAAAAGTTCGAGCAGGCGGGACTGGTCTATTCGATGGCCTATGGCGACCAGCCGGCGCTCGTCTGCGAGATGGTCGACTGGGCGCGCGCCTGCGGCTTCGAGGTCGTGGCGGCGGGAAAGGGCACGAAGTACCTGCCGAGCTATCACGCCTCGACGCCCGACACCGTGTGGGACCATTACGGGCTCTCGCCCGAGGAGGCGAAGGCGGCGGGCATGAACCCGCAAATGTTCAACTCCTTCCTCGACGGCACCAAATCCGCGATCGAAATGGCCGCGATCGCGAACGGCACAGGGCTCAAGGCCCCGAAGGGCGGCCTCGCCTTCCCGCCCGCAGGCGTCGGAGAGCTCGCGAGCGTGCTGCGGCCGCGGGCGGACGGCGGCGTTCTGGACGGGTCCGGCATGGTCGAGGTCGTGTCGAGCCTCAACCGCGACGGGTCGCAGACGCCGAACGACCTGCGCTGGGGCGTCTATGTGACGTTCGAGCCGAAGGATCCCGGCGGCGACTACGCCCGCCGCTGCTTTCGCGAATACGGCGTGTCGACCGATCCGACGGGGCGCGTCGCGGCGCTCTGGCGGCCCTCGCATCTCATCGGGCTGGAGCTCGGGGTGAGCGTCGCCTCGGCCGCGCTCCGCGGCGAGCCGACAGGCGCGCCGACGGGATTTCGCGCCGATGTCGGCGCCTGCGCCAAGACCGCGCTCGATGCGGGCGCGACGCTCGACGGCGAGGGCGGCCGCACCGTCTGGGGCCGCCTGATGCCGGCGGAGGACTCGCTGCGCCTCGGCGCGCTGCCGATCGGCCTCGCGCACGGGGTGACGCTCACGCGGCCGATCGCCAAGGGCGAGATCGTGACCTGGAGCGACGTCGAGATCGCCGACAGCGAGGCGGTGCGCGTCCGGCGCGAGATGGAGGCGGCGTTTCGGCCTGATCCCACTAGCCAAAAAGCCTAAGCTTGCGCGGGGATTAGACCGGGCGGCCGGCTTGCGCGGCGGCAGTCGGCGGACCAAGGTTCGCTCGTCGAAGCAGAGTTCGCGCGTCCATGTCCCTCAACGTCCTCGCTGTCGCCTCCGAGATCTACCCGCTCATCAAGACCGGCGGCCTCGCCGACGTCGCAGGCGCGCTGCCGGCGGCGTTGAAGCCGCACGGCGTCGAGACCACGACGCTGCTGCCGGGCTATCGGCAGGTGATGCAGAAACTCGGCGCGGCCGAGCCGGTGGCGGAGTTCGGTGACCTGTTCGGCGGCCGCGCTCGGCTGCTCGCCGGCGAGCACGCAGGCCTCGACCTGCTGGTGATCGACGCCCCCCATCTCTACGACCGCGCAGGCGGCCCCTATTCCGGCCCGGACGGAACCGACTGGCCCGACAACGCCTATCGGTTCGCGGCGCTCGGGCGCGTCGCCGCCGAGGTCGCGCGGGGGGCGGCGGGCCATCCGATCCCTCAAGTCGTGCATATGCACGATTGGCAGGCGGGCCTTGCGGCCGCTTACCTCACCTACGCCCCCGGCCCGCGGCCCAAGATGGTCGCGACCATCCACAACATCGCCTTTCAGGGCTGGTTTCCGCCGACCCTGCGCGGCGCGCTCGGCCTGCCCGACCATGCGATGGACATGGACGGGGTCGAATATTACGGCGGCGTCGGCTTCCTCAAATCCGCGCTCTATTTCGCCGACCGCATCACCACCGTGTCGCCGACATACGCCAGCGAGATCCTCGAACCGGACGGCGGCATCGGGCTCGACGGCCTGTTGTCGGCGCGCGCCGCGGATGTCTCCGGCGTGCTGAACGGCGTCGACACGGAGGTCTGGAATCCCGCGACGGATCCTCGGCTCCCCGCGCGCTATTCGGCCGCCGACCTGTCCGGCCGGCGCGACACGCGGCGCGCGCTCGCCGAGCGCTTCGGGCTCGACCCGCACGGGACGCGGCTCATCTTCGGCGTCGTCAGCCGGCTGTCGAGCCAGAAGGGGCTCGATCTCCTCGCCGAGGCCGTGCCCACCATCCTCGAGCTCGGCGCCGACCTTGCGCTGATCGGCTCCGGCGAAGGTTGGCTCGAGGAGCGCTTCTCGGCGCTCAGCCAGCGGCATCCGGGACGCGTCGGCTGCTTCATCGGCTATGACGAGGATCTCGCCCATCTCATGCAGGCCGGCGCCGACGCGATCCTCGTGCCCTCGCGGTTCGAGCCCTGCGGCCTCACCCAGCTCTGCGCGCTGCGATACGGCGCGGTCCCGGTGGTCGCGCGCGTCGGCGGCCTCGCCGATACGGTGATCGACGCCAACCCCGCGGCGCTCGGCCCGGGCGTCGCCACCGGCGTCCAGTTCTCGCCGGTCTGCCAGTCGGCGCTCGAGACCGCGCTCCGCCGCACGGCGGCGCTCTGGGCCGACAAGGCGGCGTGGGCGAGGATCCAGCAGAACGGCATGGCGGCCGACGTCTCGTGGAACGCGAGCGCCGGAGCCTATGCGGCGCTCTATCGGGAACTGGTCGGGAACATCTAGAGCTTCGGCAGCGCCACCACCGGCCCACTGGTCACGGTGAAGGTCGCGAGATCCACTTCCAGGAAGCGTGTCTCGTCGTACTTGCGGACGAAGCAGCGGAGCTTGGGCGCGTCGGCCTTCACCAGCATGCTGCCGTAGTTCGTCTCGTCCGCACGATCGAACTCATCGACGCCCTCGGCCAGCGTGATCATGCTCCCGCCGTCCGGCCGCACCATCACGACGCGCTTTGCGTCGTCGTCGGTCAACAACTTGTCTCCGTTGCTGTCCGCCGGCACGTAGACGTAGAGGTGGGCGACAGGATCGTCCTTCTCGCTGAAGCGCACTGCGTGCCGCCGCAGGACCAGCCCGCTGTCCGTCGGAAACACCCGCTTGATCTCACCGGTCTGCGTGTTGAAGAATACAACGTTGAGCGCGATCTGATCTTCGCCGCCCTTAAAGCCGGAGGACAATGCTGGTCGCTTGCGCGAAGACGAAGCGCGAAGCAGCGGCGCCTCGAAGACGGAGGGTCCCGAAGGCTGGAAGCCTCCGACCTTCAGTTCGCGAGCAGGTTCGCGCGCCGGAGCGTCTTTCTCACCAGCCGACGAGATCTCGACGACATTGCGTGCGCGAGGGCCGACCAGCTCAACGACCCAGTAGACCACTGCCAGGAGGCTCAGCAGCGCCAGCCCAAAAATCACCAAGGCGTTCATGCGCCAGATGAAACGAAAGAACGCGTTGCTATCGGTCATCGTTGACGGTCGCCTTCATTGCGCAATCCGCTCCACGCGGGTGGTAGCCTGACCATGGGACAAATTTCCGCCCGCACCAACGGCCCTCGGCGCAAGGCGCTCACCTTGCCGCTCCGCTCCCCCGAAAGCGGCATTGGCCGGACGCCAGCGAGCCTCTATCGATCGTCACGACAAATCGACCGATAGAGCCGAGCCCCATGACGTCGCCCTATGACGACCTTCCCAAGACGCCCGCGAACCATCAGCCGCTGACGCCGATCGGGTTTCTGGCGCGCTCCGCGATGGTGTTTCCCGAACGCGTCGCGATCATTCATGGGCCGCTCAAGCGCACCTACGCCGAGTTCTGGGACCGCGCCCGGCGGCTTGCGGCGGCGCTCGCCAAGCGCGGGATCAGGCGCGGCGACACGGTCTCGGTGCTGCTCTCCAACACGCCCGAAATGCTCGAATGCCATTACGGCGTGCCGATGACCGGGGCGGTGCTCAACACGCTCAACACACGGCTCGACGCCGAGATCCTGGCCTTCACTCTCGACCATGCCGAGACCAAGGTTCTGATCGTCGACCGCGAGTTCTCGAAAGCGATGACGGCGGCGCTCGCGAACGCCAGGGTGAAGCCGCTGCTGATCGACGTGAACGATCCCGAATACCATGGCGCCGGCGAGCCGATCTCCGACTTCGACTATGAGGCGCTGCTGGCCGAAGCCGAACCCGGCGAGGCGCCCCAGTGGGCCGGCGACGAGTGGGACGCGATCTCGCTGAACTACACCTCCGGCACGACCGGGGACCCGAAGGGCGTCGTCTACCACCACCGCGGCGCGCATCTGCTCGCCACCGGCAACGTCGTGACCGGGAACATGGGCAAGCACCCGGTCTATCTCTGGACGCTGCCGATGTTCCACTGCAATGGCTGGTGCTTCACCTGGTCGGTCAGCGTGACGGCCGGCACGCATGTCTGCCTGCGGCAGGTGCGCGCGAAAGCGATGTATGACGCCATCGCCGACCACGGCGTGACCCATCTTTGCGGCGCGCCGATCGTGATGGCGACGCTGATCAACGCGCCGGAGGACGAGAAGCGCCCCCTGCCCCGTCAGGTGGCGTTCTTCACCGCGGCCGCCCCGCCCCCGGAAGCCGTGCTCGCCGGCATGAAGGACGCGGGCTTCGAGGTGACGCATCTCTACGGGCTCACCGAGACCTATGGGCCCGCGGTCGTCAACGACTGGCACGAGGACTGGTCGGAGCTCGACCTGCCCGGACAGGCCAAGCGCAAGGCCCGGCAGGGCGTGCGCTATGCGGCGCTCGAGGATTTCCGCGTCATCGACCCTGAGACAATGGAGCCGGTTCCCGACGACGGCGAGACCATCGGCGAGCTCATGTTCCGCGGCAACGTCGTGATGAAGGGCTATCTCAAGAACCCCAAGGCCACGGAAGCGGCGTTCCGCGGCGGATGGTTCCATTCGGGCGATCTGGGCGTCCGGCATCGGGACAAATATGTGCAGATCAAGGACCGCTCGAAGGACATCATCATCTCGGGCGGCGAAAACATCTCGTCGATCGAGGTCGAGGACGCGCTCTACAAGCACCCGGCGGTGGCGGCGGTCGCGGTGGTGGCCAAGCCCGACGAGAAGTGGGGCGAGACGCCCTGCGCCTTCGTGGAGCTGAAGCCGGGGAAGTCCGCCACCGCGGAAGAACTGATCGCCTGGTCGGCGGAGCGCCTCGCCCGCTTCAAGCTGCCGAAGACGATCGTGTTCGACGAGCTGCCCAAGACCTCGACGGGAAAAGTGCAGAAATTCGTGCTGCGGGAGCGCGCGCGGGAGGGGTGAAACGGGATCCTCCTGCGCAAAGCGGAGGAGGAACCGGAGGCGGCGGCTCCGGACCGGGCGTCATCCGGGCTCTGCGCTGCGCTCCGGTCGGGTTGACGCCTCTCGACAAGACGAAACCCGCGGCCCTCTCGGACCACGGGTTCGCCAGGCTTGGCGCTCGCGTCGCCGGCAGACCCCCGGGTCGAGCCCGGGGGACGGCTTCCGCCCTTACTCGGCCGGCGCGATCGTGGTCGCGGGGATCGGGGACGTCGCGGCTTCCGCCGACTCGTCCTTGTCCATCGCGATCTGCTTCATGATGAAGATCACCGTGAAGGCCACGACGATCAGCGTGAACAGCCACTCGAAGCCGGCGAAGGGATACATCGCCGCAAGCTCCGGGAGGTTGGCGACGGACGTGATGCCAGTGCTCATGAGTTGTCTCCTTATGTCGCGATGATCAGATCTTGGCCTCGGCGCGCTGGATGGCCTCGAACTCGGCCTCCAGACCCGAATGCGCCGGGTAGGTCGTGGCGACGTGCTTGCCGTCGAGGCCGAGCAGCTCCTTCTCGGGCGACACGCGCAGCATGCCGAGCGAGGACAGGACCTTGCCGAGCGCCCAGCCCGGCGCGAAGCCGAAGCCGAGGGCGAAGACGAGCGAGCCGATCAGGTTGCCGATCGGGGTGACGATCGGCAGGCCTTCCGCGTTGACGCCGAACCAGCCGGCGCCGTCCGCGAGCGTCACCGCGACGCCGGCCGACGGCATGATCGCCGGATAGCCCCAGAGCGCGAAGCCCGCGACCACGCCGCCGAACAGGCCGCAATAGCCGTGGACCGCGACCGCGCCAACGGCGTCGTCGATCTTGTATTTCTTCTCGACCCAGTAGTGCAGCTTGTAGGCCATGATCGTGCCGGCGACCGCGATCACCAGCGCGATGACCGGGTGGTAGAAGTCGTTGCCGGCCGAGGCCGAGATCAGGCCCGTGAGGCCGCCCGAATATGTCCAGAACGGGTTGCCCTTCGAGACGATGTAGGCCGTGACCATGCCGCCGAAGAGGGCGAGCGAGAAGTTCATCACGACGCCCGAGAGCGTGATCGGCACGCCATAGATGTTGGTGGCGGTGAAGTAAGGCGTGGCGCCTTCGGCCGCGACGTTCACGATCGGCACGTGGCAGGCGGCGTAGAAGCCCCAGAAGCCGATGAAGATCATGAACAGGCCGATCGTCACCAGCCACGGATTGTGCGGCGGGATCTCGCGCGGCGTGCCGTCGGCGGCGAACTTGCCGATGCGCGGGCCGAGATGCATGAGCACGCCGAGCGTCGCGAAGCCCGCGACCGAGTGCAGGATCGCCGAGCAATACTGGTCGTGGAAGCCGAGATACTGGGCCATCCAGCCGTTGCCGGCCCAGGCCCAGGCCGCCGGGATGACCCAGGCGATCGCGCCGACATAGATGGCGATGATGAAGAAGGCCGAGGTCTTGGTGCGCTCGATGAGCGAGCCCGAGACGATCGAGGCCGCGGTCATGCCGAACAGCGCGAAGGCCGCCCAGAACACGCCCGAGATGCGGTCGGTGAGGTTCGGCGCGATCTTCTGCGACCACGGCTCGAAGCCCGTCTCGAAGCTGAGCGACAGGCTGTTCACCGGCCAGCCCTGGAACGCGATGTAGATCCACATGCCGAACAGGAAGAAGCACAGCCCGACGAGCGGAATGGCCATCGTGTTCTTCAGCAGAGTGTGCTGCACATTCTTGGTGCGGGCGGCGCCCACCTCATACATGCAGAAGCCGACGTGGATGAAGAACATCAACACGACGGTCAGAAAGAAGTAAAACTCCGTGAAGATTGTTGTGAGAGCTGTGAGGTGCTCTGTCATGCGCCGTCTTCCCCGTGATCCCCGTGACGGACCAACCCGGCGATCGACGCGAGGCGGCCCAAGGCGTGCGAGGCAAACCGGGCGCCAACGAAGCGAATTTGTTTCGCGAGAGGAAAGCTACACGCCCGGCAAGATCTTCGAAGAAGCGCGCGGCCGCTTGCTGCGCTTGACTTTCACGTCCGCCCGCCTCCGGCCTCACATTTTCGTGACGCTCCTTGCGCTTCGGCGGCGCCCAGCGGCGTGCGTCGGACCTGACGGAAACGTGGCGCAAAAGTGATCATCGCTTCGGCGCCTGCAGATCACGCCGCCGTCATGTGGCGCAGCGGACACGAGGCGCGCGCAAACGCCGGGGCGCGGGCCCATGCTCTTCACTTGCCCGCAAGACTTCAGTGTATTCATGGATCGGGGAAGTGGGCGGCCGCGAGGCTGCGTGGCGCGTGCGGGCGACCGCCGCGTGTTGGGCGAGCGTCAGATGACCAGAGTACGTTTCGGGTTCACGCGAAGCGCCGCGGCGCTTGGCGTCGTGGCCGCGTCGATCGCCCTTGCGGGCTGCGGCGCGACGACGGGCGGCGGCGGCTCCCGCGAGGCCGCCATCGCCTTCGCGATGTCGAAGAACTATCCGACGGCCCTGCCGGTGCAGTTCCGCAAGACCGAGATCCCGGATCCGACCGGCGAGGCGCCCGGCACCATCGTGATCGAGACCGGCCAGCGCTATCTCTATCTCGTGCAGCCGAACGGCACGGCGCTGCGCTACGGCGTGGGCGTCGGCAAGGAAGGCTTCGGCTGGTCGGGCGAGGCCACGGTCCAGAACAAGCAGGAATGGCCCGACTGGGTCCCGCCCCCCGAGATGCTGGAGCGCCGCCCGGACCTTCCGCTGCGGATGTCCGGCGGCCCGGAGAACCCGCTCGGCGCCCGCGCGATGTATCTGTGGAAGGACGGCAAGGACACGCTGTTCCGCATCCACGGCACCAACGAGCCGCTGACCATCGGCAAGGCGATGTCGTCGGGCTGCATCCGCATGATCAATTTCGACGTCGAGGATCTGTATTCGCGGGTTCCGCTCGGCACGAAGGTCGTGGTGCGCTGACCCATTGCTTGTCCCGGACCTGATTCGGGATCCAGAGACGAAATCGCTTCAAGAAGACGCGACGGCCGCCGGGAGTTCCCATCCGGCGGCCGTCGTCGGTTCTGGGTCCCGGATCACGTCCGGGACAAGAAGGGCGGCGCCCTCATCTCGAAGCGGCCGCCTCGATCTCCGAGACGTCGACGAGCGTCCGGCCGCGGTTCGTGCGGTCGACGAAGACCGGCACGTCGCTCTTGAGCC
This sequence comes from Chenggangzhangella methanolivorans, assembly GCF_042648545.1. Taxonomy (NCBI): domain Bacteria; kingdom Pseudomonadati; phylum Pseudomonadota; class Alphaproteobacteria; order Hyphomicrobiales; family Methylopilaceae; genus Chenggangzhangella; species Chenggangzhangella methanolivorans. Next base: position 17,960 of record NZ_JBHRXS010000006.1, on the reverse strand, counting down.
AGGGCGACGGGTCGAAGTCGAGGTTGCGGCTCAGCGCGACGCGGCGCTCTCCGGTAATCCCGTCGCTCCACTCGGCCTCTACGCGCCAGGCCGCCTGACGGTTGAACTGCACGCTCGGGTTCCGCGCCACGCCCAGAACCCGCCCGACGTGACGGTCGCCGGTCTCCCTGAGCCGCGCGTCGCGCCGCCGCGACAGGCCGCGGGCGATCAGAAGGCCGAGCCCGATGGCCAGGAACACGCCGCCGAGCCCGCCGAAGATCAGCGGCCCGAACCATCGCTCCATGAAGCTGTCGATGCGCGCGCTGTCGGGGACCGCCGGATCGTAGCGCACCACGACGCTCTCGCCGACGTCGAAGGCCGGCGGGCTGGAGCGCACGCGGCTGCGGATGTCGACCTGCCGACCGTCGGCGGTCTCGAAGCGCACGACCGCGCGATAGCCGCCGTCGCCGTCCGAGTCGCGGCTGTAGTCGTTGGCCACGACCCGGCCGGAGGCTTCCCTCAGCCCCTCGTAGGCCCGGTTCTGATAGATCCCGAGCCCGGCGCCGACGACGGTGAAGAGCCCGCCGACGAGCGCGAAGATCAGGCCCACATAAAACAGCGTCCGCATCGTCCTTCGCTCCTTGCGCTTACGCCGCGATCCCTTCGCCGGGCCCGCCCGACTGCCGCTCGAACAGGCGTCGATAGGCGCCGTCCTCGCGCTCGAGCAGCGCCTCGTGCGTTCCCTGCTCGACGATCCGCCCCCGGTCGAACACGAAGATGCGGTCCATCGCGCGCACCGTGGATAGCCGATGCGCGATGACGATCGTGGTGCGGCCGTCCATCAGGCGCTCGATCGCCTGCTGGATCAGGCTTTCGGACTCCGAATCGAGGCTCGAGGTGGCCTCGTCCATGATCAGCACCGGCGCGTCGGCCAGGAACGCCCGGGCGATCGCGACGCGCTGCCGCTCGCCGCCCGACAGCTTCACGCCGCGCTCGCCCACCAGCGTCCCGTAGCCCTTCGGCAGGCGCGAGATGAACTCGTGGGCGTTGGCGAGCTTGGCCGCCGCCTCGATCTCGGCCTGGCCCGCGCCGGGCCGCGCATAGGCGATGTTCTCGCCGAGCGTGCGGTGGAACAGGATCGGCTCCTGCGGCACGATCGCGACCTGGGCGCGCAGGCTCGACTGGGTGGCGCGGGCGACGTCCTGGCCGTCAATCGTCACCTTGCCCTCGTTGGCGTCGTAGAGCCGCTGCACGAGCTTCACGAAAGTCGTCTTGCCCGAGCCCGAGCGGCCCACCAACCCGACGCGCTCGCCGGCCCGGATCTCGACGTCGAGTCCGCGGAACAGCGGCTCGACGTGGCCGGCGTAGTGGAACGTGACGTTTTCGAAGGCGATGCGCCCCTGCCCGACCGAGATCGGCCGCGCGTCCGGACGGTCGCCGACGCCGATCCGCTCGTCGTGCAGCGCCACGAGCTCCTCGAGATCGTTCACCGCCCTCTGCACGTCCGCGACATGCATGCCGACGTCGCGGAGATAGCCGTAGATCACAAAGAACATCGAGAGCACGAAGGCGGCGTCGCCCGCGCTCGCCTCGCCGCGCCACCAGAGCCAGATGGCCACGCCGAGGATCGCGGCGCGCAAGGCGGCGAGCGCCGCGTTCTGAAACGTGTTGTTCCAGACCGAGCGCATCCAGGTGCGGGTCGTGCGCCGCCCCCACTTGCCGATCAGCCAGCCGAGCCGCGCCTCCTCGCGCGCCTCCGCCCCAAAGGCCTTCACCACCGCGTTGCAGGTGACGGCGTCGGCGAGCGCGCCGCCGAGCCGCGTGTCCCAGGCGTTCGACAGCTGGGCCGCCGGCGCGACCCAGAGCAGCGAGGCCGCGACCGTCACGCCCACATAGAGCAGCGAGCCGACGAGCGTGACGAGGCCCATGGCCGGCCAGTACGCGCCCAGGATCGCGGTCGCGCCGACAAGGACGACGAGCGAAGGCGCGAGCGCCACCAGCAGGATGTCGTTGAACTGGTCGATGGACCAGATCCCGCGCGTGATCTTGCGCACGGTCGAGCCCGCGAAGTTGTTGGCGTGCCAGTCGGTCGAGAAGCGCTGCACGCGCGCGAAGGCCTCGGCCGCGACCTCGCGCATCAGGCGCTGGGTCATGTGCACGATCGCCTCGAAGGCGACGTGGCGGAACAGCGCGATCGCAAAGCCCAGCGCGACGATCAGCCAAAGCGCGTCGAGCGCGGCCTGGAGCGCCGCCGCGCGGTCGGCCGAGGCGAGCGCGTCGACGAGACGGCCGGCGAAGACCGGGATCGCGAGGTCGGCGGCGGTCGCGGCCGCGATCGCGCCGCCGACGAGCGCCAGGCGTTTCGGCTGGCGGCGCCAGTGCGAGAAGACGAAGCCGAGCACCCGCAGGAACGGGCTCGCTCCGGAGGTCCGAAGAGATCGGGTCATGAAACGGCGCGGCCCCGCGCTTGAGCGGCGGCCGCCTCCCAGATTGGGGGCGCGCGAAGCGTCAGGCGCGCGGCGTCGATGGCGGCCGCACGCCAGCGTTCGATCAAACGCCCGAAACTGTCGAAATCGGTGGAGAGACGTCGTCGGCTGCGGCGCGGCCCGGTGGACCGCGCGGTCCGCGGACCTATCGGCCGGCGAGGCGCATGCGTCCGGAGGCGACGGCGATGACGGTCGTGGTCATGCGTTCTCCCTCCAAGGATCGAGGCGCCGGAAGCGGCGGGCGGATACGGGTTTATACGTAGCCGATTCGCGTCGCAAGCGAGCTCGGCTCACGCTCGCGAGAGCAATATCGCCCAAACGAAAACGCCGCCGATCGAGGAGACCGGCGGCGCGAAGTTCACGTAAAACTGTGTAACGCGTGATGCTAGTGGAGCGTGGGCTCCGGAGACTTGAGGCGCACCATTTCGTCCTTGATGCGAAGCTTCTTACGCTTGAGGGACGAAACCTTAACTTCATCGGAGTTCGGATGCATCATCTCCACCTCGATCTCTTTCTCGATGGCGCGATGCTTCTTTTCGAGCTCGGCGATGTGCGACTCGATAGACATCAAGCACGTCTCCCTGTTTCAGATAGACGAGCGGAATCATGTCACGGTCCCGTCACGCTGTCGATGCACATCGGCCTACCGATTCTTCACAGCGACGTGGGAGGCTTACCGTCCGGTTTACGCCCCGTGGGCGCGCCCCGGCTTGCCGCCCGGTGGGCCGCGGGCGATAGTCGGCGTGGCGTGACAGTTGTGCGTTGAACGGCGGGGCGCGAATGGCGGTGCGGGACGACGAGGCGCGGGCCGAGGAAGCGGCGGCCCGGGAGGAGCTCGCCCGGCTGCGCGAAGAGCATCGCGACCTCGACAACGCGATCGAGGCGCTCGAGAAGCTCGGCGCCGGGGACAGGCTTCAGATCCAGCGCTTCAAGAAGCGCAAGCTGAGCCTCAAGGACCGCATCATCTTTCTCGAAGACAGGCTGACGCCCGACATCATCGCCTGAGGGCAAGGAGCGTGACGGGCTTTCGCGACCACGACGACGTTCGATGTCCTCCGCAACAGCGGATCGGCGCGATGACGTCGCTCGTCCAGACATGATCTAAATCAACTAAAAAGATCGTTCCTCCTGCGTCGCGTCGGAAAGCAATCAGCGGCAAAATCGAGCTTGCGTCGACTGCATATTAATGACTATCTAACCAAATACTACTTAAGGTATTCATGGAGGCGAAATGCCGTCGAGCAGATTGTCGTCGATCGCGCTTGCCGCTTCGATCGCGCTCGTAGTCTCCCTGCCCGCCTCGGCCCGCCCCGGCGAAGGAACCGGCACGGCTGAATTTTGGGGCCATTTCTCGAGCGCCGGAAAGCAGATCGGGGGAACGTCCGGAATCGTTTCGTCCGTGAGAAAGGAAAAGGGCGTGTTCGAGATCGAGTTCTACCGGCAGATCGACAAATGCGGGTGGTTTGGCTCGATCCACGGCCGCTCGGCAGGATCGGTCGGCGTAGAACTCGGCAAGTCGACTCCGCCGTCCGATCCGCGTGTGCTCGAAGTCCGCACTTTCGACGCGAAAGGCGCGCTCGCCAAACGTGACTTCAGCCTTCTCGTGAAGTGCCAGGATTGATCGACATGACGACCTTCGCGAAGAGAAGCTTGGTCGCCGCGCTGGTCGTCGTTTCGACGGCCGCCGGCTTCACGCAGGCGATGGCCCAGTTCGGCGTCGCCACGATGTCGGCGCGCGTTTTCAAGGACGGCCAACTCGACGGCGGAGAAGGGGTGGTCGCAACGCGAAGGGAGGGGCCCGGCCTCTACTTCGTCATTTTCGGCCGCAGCATCTACGACTGCACATTTTCCGCGACCCAGGGCAGCAGGTTCGGAGCGCCTGACGAGCCCGGATCGATATCGGTCTACAATGGCGGCGAGGTCGACTCCATCTTAGTCAGGACCTACAACCTGAGCGGCCAGCTCTCGGATCGCCCCTTCAACGTGCTGGTCTATTGCGGGCGGTGACGCAGATCTCCGCTGCGCCGACGGCTTAGCCCGGCGACCAAAGTCGGACAAAGCCGTCGACCGCCAGAGGCGCCCCTGTTCTTTCGGCGGGCCTCGAAGGCGGATCGCCGTTCTGCGCGACGGCGAAAAGGTCGGCGCGTCCGGACGGCGCGCTTGCCTCGCGCGTCTGCGGCGCCTATCGTCCGCCGCCTCAAAAACCCTCTCTTTCCGGAGCATGACCAATGGCCGCGGAGGCCCGCGCCGAACAGACGCCCGTCGCCATCGTGATGGGCAGCCAGTCCGACTGGGCGACGATGCGCCATGCGGCCGAGACGCTCGCCGCGCTCGGCGTCGGCCATGAGGCGCGCATCGTCTCGGCGCATCGCACGCCCGACCGGCTGGTCGCCTTCGCCAAGAGCGCCAAGGCCGACGGCTTCAAGGTGGTGATCGCAGGCGCGGGCGGCGCCGCGCATCTGCCGGGCATGGTGGCGGCCATGACGCCGCTGCCGGTGTTTGGCGTGCCCGTTCAATCCCATACGCTGTCGGGCCTCGACAGCCTGCTGTCGATCGTCCAGATGCCCGGCGGCGTTCCGGTCGGCACGCTTGCGATCGGCAAGGCCGGCGCGATCAACGCCGCGCTGATCGCGGCCTCGGTGCTCGCGCTCTCCGATGAGCCGCTGGCTGAGCGGCTCGACGCATGGCGCGCGACGCAGACCGGCGGCGTCGCCGAGACGCCGGTTTCGGAGGGCTAAGGTCATGGCGGTCGCCCTTCCCCTCACCCCCGGCTGCCGCATCGGGGTTCTCGGCGGCGGCCAGCTCGGCCGCATGATCGCGCTCGCCGCGGCCCCGCTTGGCCTCAAGACCCACGTGTTCGCGCCCGACCCCAACTCGCCCGCCTTCGACGTCGCGGCCGAGCGCACGGTCGCGGCGTACGACGACGAGGCCGCGCTCGCGCTGTTCGCCGACTCGGTCGATGTCGTCACTTACGAGTTCGAGAACGTGCCGGCCGAGACCGCGAAGCTCGTCGCGGCCCACAAGGCGCTGTTCCCGAACGAACGGGCGCTTGCGACCACGCAGGACCGGCTCGTCGAAAAGACCTTCCTGCGCGACCTCGGCCTGCCGACGCCGAACTTCGCCGCCGTCGACGACCGCGCCTCGATGGCGGCCGCGCTCGGGGCCGTGGGGCGTCCCGCGGTGCTGAAGACGCGGCGCTTCGGCTATGACGGCAAGGGCCAGGTGCTGGTGCGCGAGGGTCTCGGCATCGACCAGGCGGTCGCCATGATGGGCGGCCAGCCGGCGATCCTCGAAGCCTTCGTTCCGTTCCGCGCCGAGGTCTCGGTGATCGCGGCGCGCGGGCGCGGCGGCGACTTCGCGGCCTACGACATCGTCGAGAACCGCCACGAGAACCACATCCTGCGCTCGAGCCACGTGCCCGCGGCGATCAAGCCCGAGACCGCCGCCTCCGCCATTGCGATCGCGAAGAAGATCGTGGAGGCGCTCGACTATGTGGGCGTCATCGGCGTCGAGCTGTTCCTCGTCGACGGACCGGCGGGCGAGCGCGTGGTGGTGAACGAGATCGCCCCGCGGGTGCACAATTCCGGGCACTGGACCATCGAGGGCGCGGCTACGAGCCAGTTCGAGCAGCATGTCCGCGCGATCGCCGGCTGGCCGCTCGGCTCGACCCGCACGCGCGGCGAGGTGGTGATGACGAACCTGCTCGGCGCCGAGGCCAATCGCTGGCGCGAGCTGCTCGCCGAGCCCGGCGCCGCCCTGCACCTCTACGGCAAGGGCGAGCCGGCGCCGGGCCGCAAGATGGGGCACGTCACGCGGGTGAAGTGACGGCTCTTCTCCCTCCCTCGCAGGCAAGTCGGATGTTTCCGACTTGCCCACTCTGAATGGCCGACTCCGCAACGGCGGAGTTGGCTCGGGAGGGCGGCGCGCCGCGAAGCGGCGTGGCGGGAGGGATGGCCTCCGGTCTAGGGCGCCGGTAGATGACGGCCGCGGCAGCCCGATTTGTCCAGCCCTCTCCTGAACCGCGCCCCAGCCTGCCCTCCCCTGTCCCAGGGACGGGAGAACGCCCAACCTTTGGGCCTCAACACTGTCCTGGAAGACGTCCTCCCGCATGGACAAGCGCCCCGCCCTTTGCTAGACACGACTCAACGATGACGCCGCGCGCGATCCGCGTGGACGTCGTCTTTTTGTTTTTTTGACGCGGTGAAGGCCGCGATATCGAAACCAGACTGAGGCGACACGTGCAGGTTCTCGTCCGCGACAACAATGTCGATCAGGCCCTGAAGGCCCTCAAGAAGAAGATGCAGCGCGAAGGCATCTTCCGTGAAATGAAGCTCCGCGGCCACTACGAGAAGCCCTCCGAGAAGCGCGCCCGCGAGAAGGCCGAGGCCGTCCGCCGCGCCCGCAAGCTCGCCCGCAAGCGCGCCCAGCGCGAAGGCCTGCTGCCGCAGAAGAAGAAGTGAGTCGGCCGCCGCGGGCTTCCGCGGCGCGACGAGCTTTGGAAAAAAAGCGCCCGTTCGGCGACGCCGACGGGCGTTTTGGCGTTTCAGGCGCAGGAGCGGCCCGCTTTGCCGCGGGCTAACGCAATGTCGCCGCAATCCGCCTGTGTCTGTGGCGGATTCCAAACCGCACAGCGAACAGGTGAGTGAGGCCATGATCGGTCGTCCCGGCTCCGTCCGCCTCCGGAACGCAAGCCTGCTGCTCGCGGCCTCGCTCGCGCTCGCCGGCTGCGAGACCATGGGCGGCGGCGGTTCGGCCCGCGACGTCGACCCCGACGTCTACGCGGCCCGCTCGACCGACCTCAATTCGCTCTCCCAGGTGGTCGCCAGCAACCCGAACGACCCGCAGGCGCTCAACATGCGCGGCTCGGCCTATGCGCGGCTCGGCCAGTACGACAACGCGATCGGCGACTTCAACCGCGCGCTCCAGATCGACGGCAACTTCGCCAAGGCCTACGCCAACCGTGCGCTGGCCTATCGCTCCAAGGGCGACACCGGGCAAGCCCTCGCCGACTACAACCGCGCCATCGACGCCGAACCGAGCTATTCGGCCGCCTATGTGGGCCGCGGCAACATCTACCGCTCGACGGGGCGCACCGACATGGCGCTCGCCGACTTCGAGAAGGCGGTGCAGCTCGACCCGAACAACGCGCAGGCCTGGCACAATCGCGGCCTCGTGCACCAGGCGCAGGGCCGGCAGGAAGAAGCGATCGACGACTTCACCAAGGCGACCGCGATCTCGGTGACGCAGGCCGAGCCCTATATCGGGCGCGGCATGAGCTATCTCGCGCTCGCCGACTACGCGGCCGCGATCGACGACTTCAACACCGCCCGCACGCTCGCGCCGAAGAACATCGACGCGTGGCTCGGCCGAGCGACCGCCTTCGAGAAGCGCAACGAGCTCGGCAACGCGCGAGCGTCCTACGCGCAGGCGCTGAACCTCAATCCAAGCGACAAGCGCGCGCTCGAAGGCTTCAGCCGCGTCGGCGGCCAGCGCGGCACGAGCTACACCGAGAACTGACGGCGCGACGCCGTCAGTCCACCACGGTCAGGTTCAGCGCATAGTCGTCGAAGCCGGGATCGTAGAGCAGCTTCCACGCCATCTTGCGGCCGGAGGCCGCGACGAGCCGCGCCAGCGCCGCGCGCGCCGGTTCGTCGGCCGCGCCGAAACCGACTTTCAGGCGCGACAGCAGGCCGGTCGGAACCGTGCCGATAAGCACCCGTCGTCCCTCGGCCGCCGCCACCGCCTCGCGCAGATCGCCGAGCAGCTCCATGCCCGTGCGGGGCTTCGCCTTCAGGCTGATCCTTCGGTCGAGCGCGGGCGTGACGGGGCGCATCGCGCCCGAGGCGTCGACGGCGGCCCGCGGCGCGACCCGGATCATGCCGTCCTCGATGACGTCGAAGGCGGCGACCGGCCGGCCCGCCTCGTAGCGGACGACGGCCGCCCGCAAGGCGGCCGCGGCCTGGTCGGGCGAGGACGGCATCGGCGTCGTCAGCACGTCGCCCCGGGGCGCCAAGAACGCGTCGCCCTCCGCAGCCTCGACCATCGAGGCCATCGCGCGCCGGTCGCGGAAGGGCGCGTCCTCGTAGGAGATCGCGCGTCCCGAGACGCGCTCGATCTCCATCGCGGCGGCCGCGACCGGCCGGGGATCGTCGATCACGGCCATGGCCCCGGGCCCGGCGGGCGGCAGGTCCGGGAACCGGATCTTGCTGCAGGCGAGCCGCGCCTTCTTCGCGACTACCTTGTACTCGCGCGTCTTCGACAGCCCGGCGCGGAGCGACGTCATCGTCCGGTTATCGAACGAGCCTCCGAGCACGTTCATCTTCCCGTAGTTCTCCCAGTCGGGATGGGTGTCGACGACCATGAACTGCATCTGCTGGCGGAATCTCGTCCCGCAAGGGGCCCGCCGCTTCTCGCGATAATAGTCGATCGCGTCCGTGTTCCAGCCGACGCCGTCCGGTCCCCACTCGCCCGTGTCTTCGTCGACGGTCCACTCGCCGCCGCTGATCTCGTAGAACGGCAGGATCGTGGACCCGGCGCACCAGCACGTGTCGTTGGTCTTCTTCTCCGGCCTCGGACTGGTCTCCTTGACGCTCGTGCCCGACCATTTGAGGTCTTTGTCAGCGGCGGCCGCGAGCTTCTGCTGCCACAGTCCGAGGCCGTCCTCGAACCAGCGGGTGAACTCGCTGGCCTCGCTGGTGGGCTTCACGAGCTTGACCTTCAACTCGAAAGTCTCGGTGACCGGCGAAATCTGCGGCGGGACGTACATCGCCGCGATCCGGTCGCGCAGATAAAGGTTCGAATGCAGGATCCACGTGTAGCAGAGCGAGGCGAAGTTGTAGGTGCGGCCGGCGCAGGCGCCGCTCGCGAGCGGGCGGTTCTGGAGGACGCCGGTCGACATCATTCCGCAGCCGGCGCCGAGATCGCACGGCTGCTTGTCGATCGGCAGCCACTCTCCGGCTCCGTGCGGCTTGCAGGTCTTCGGATCGTACTCCGTATGCGCGGCGACGAAGGTCTCGACGTAGCGCTTGATGGAGCCGCTGGCGGGCCGCCCCGGGGTCTGGCTGGCGCATGCGGCCTTGGCCGCGGCGACCTCGCCGGGCGAGAGGTCCGGCTCCCCGATCGCCGCGTCTTGAGCGGACGCGGCGCGGGGCGCGCACGCCAGGAGCATCGTGGCGAACGCCACCGCAATGAGCCTGAACATGCCGCCTCCCGCCATGGCCAGGGACGCTAGCAAAGCGTCGGGCGGCGCAACACTACGGGCGACTACGGATGTCCGACCCGCCGCGCCCGGCCGGCTGTCCGGATTCGTCCGCAAATGTCGGGGGAGCGCCCGAGATCACCTCGACGCAGACGTCCATGCCCGCGATCAGGTAATGGGTGAGGCTTTCGCCGACGCCCAGCGACTGCGCCGTCACCCCTGCGCCAAGCTGAGCGAGAAACGGGCTCTCGCGGATGCTGTAGAGCGTGCCGACTGCGACGTTCTCCTCGCTGCGGCGGCCCCAATAGTCGAGCAGCTCGCCGTCGTCCAGCACCCTGAAGACCGTGGGATTCTCGAACCAGACGGTCGTTTCCCGATGGTCTTCGAGCGTCACCCGCAACCGCCAGTCGGTCGCGTGCCCGTAGGCGACGTCCACGACCGTCCACAGGCGCGAATTGGGACGCGGCGCGCCGAGCGTCCGGTCCAGAAGCGTGAAGCCCCGGGCGAAGGCTGCGCGCTCCCCTGATGCGGATCCCGTCATGCCGCGGATATGGGACAGAAGGATCCGTCGCGACAGGCGGAAACGGCCTCCTCCCTCGCGCAGCGCGAGGGAGGAGGCCCGGACCGTCAGCTTTTGGCGTCGACGTAGAGCTTGCCGCCGGTCTCCAGAAACTCCTTCGACTTCGCCTCCATGCCGTCTCGCGCCGCGAGAGTCTCGGCTTCGAGCGCCTTGGCCGCGTTGTCGCCCATCGCGCGGGCTTCTGCGCGAAGCTCCTGCGTGATCTGCATCGAGCAGAACTTCGGCCCGCACATCGAACAGAAATGCGCGACCTTGTGGGCGTCCTTCGGCAGCGTCTCGTCGTGGAAGGCGCGGGCCGTGTCGGGGTCGAGCGAGAGGTTGAACTGGTCCTCCCAGCGGAAGTCGAAGCGCGCCTTGGAGAGCGCGTCGTCCCGCACCTTCGCGGCCGGGTGCCCCTTGGCGAGGTCGGCCGCGTGGGCCGCGATCCGGTAGGTGATGACGCCGGTCTTGACGTCGTCGCGGTTGGGCAGCCCCAGATGCTCCTTCGGCGTCACGTAGCAGAGCATCGCGGTGCCGAACCAGCCGATCATCGCGGCGCCGATGCCGGAGGTGATGTGGTCGTAGCCCGGCGCGATGTCGGTCGTGAGCGGCCCGAGCGTGTAGAACGGGGCCTCGCCGCATTCGCGCAGCTGCTTGTCCATGTTCTCCTTGATCTTGTGCATCGGCACGTGGCCGGGGCCCTCGATCATCACCTGGCAGCCTTTGTCCCAGGCGATCTTGGTGAGCTCGCCCAGCGTCTCGAGCTCGGCGAACTGCGCCGCGTCGTTGGCGTCGGCGATGGAGCCCGGGCGCAGGCCGTCGCCGAGCGAGAACGAGACGTCATAGGCGCGGCAGATGTCGCAGATCTCGTCGAAGCGTTCGTAGAGGAAGCTCTCGCGATGCCCCGCGAGGCACCAGCGCGCCATGATGGAGCCGCCGCGGCTGACGATGCCCGTCATGCGGTTCGCGGTCAGCGGCACGTGGCGCAGGCGGACGCCCGCGTGGATGGTGAAGTAGTCGACGCCCTGCTCGGCCTGTTCGATGAGGGTATCTTTAAAGACCTCCCAATCGAGCTTGAGCGGGTCGCCGTCGACCTTTTCGAGCGCCTGGTAGATCGGCACGGTGCCGATCGGCACCGGCGAGTTGCGGATGATCCACGAGCGGATGTTGTGGATGTTGCGGCCCGTCGACAGGTCCATGACCGTGTCCGCGCCCCAGCGGGTCGCCCAGACCAGTTTCTCGACCTCTTCGGCCGCGCCCGAGGTCACGGCCGAATTGCCGATATTGGCGTTGACCTTGACCAGGAAGTTCCGGCCGATCGCCATCGGCTCGAGTTCCGGGTGGTTGACGTTGGCCGGGATAATGGCGCGGCCGCGGGCGATCTCGTCGCGCACGAATTCGGGCGTCACGAACTCCGGGACGCTCGCGCCGAAGCTTTCGCCGTCAGCATGGCGGATGTTGGCGCCGTCGAGCGCGGCCTCGCGGGCGAGGTTCTCGCGGTGGGCCACATAGGCCATCTCGGGCGTGATGACGCCCGCCTGGGCGAACTCGTATTGGGTGACCATCTGGCCGGGCCGCGCGCGGCGGATCTCGCGGATCGCCGGGCACGCCGCCACCAGCTTGTCGGCGCCGACATTGCCGTTGTCCTCGGGCTTGACCGCCCGGCCGGGAATGGTTTCGAGGCCGAGCTTGGCGATCCACGGCTCGCGGACGAGCGGCAGCCCCTTCTTCAGGTCGATGGGCGCGTCGGTCTCGGTGTAGGGGCCGGACGGATCGTAGACGCGGACCGGCGGTTCGTTGGCGTCGGTCAGCCGGATTTCGCGGAAGGGCACGCGCATCTCGGGATGCGAAGCCGGCGCGGCGTAGACCTTTCGCGAGCCCTCGATCGGGCCTGTGGTGACGCTGTCGGGCGCGGCGCGCGCGTCTTTCGGCGGAACATGGACGTTCATTGCGGGATCTCCTCCTCGAATGCTTCTCGTTTCGGAGATCCGGGGGAGTTCGACGCAAAGTCTGGGGCGAATGGTCGATCGGCCGTGATGGCCTCGCCGCTCGCAGGTTCCCGTCCCTTCGCCGGCATGACCCGGATCAGGTTCTAAGGGATCGGCGTGTCGCCATCTCAGCCCCGCATCGCAGCGGGACGCCCCTCGGACCGAGACGGAGGTTAGGAGGGTTCAAAGCGGTTGTCGATACGTCAACCAGCAGGCGCCTATGGTCCGGCGCGGCCGCGGGGACGGCCGACTCATCCGGAGATGCGGGCCGTGGCTCCCCTTCTGATCGCGTTTGCGACCTTCCTCTGCCTGACGGGCGCGTCGTTCGGCTGCATGCTGGTCTATTCGCGGCTGCCCGAGCGGCTGCAGCGCGACGACACCCACAACGTCATCAAGCTGGTGGCCACCATCTTCGTCACCATGACGTCGATGGCGATCGGCCTGCTGATCAATTCGTCGAAGACGACCTTCGACGCCATCGACCACAACGTCCATTCCTTCGCGACCGAGATCATCATCCTCGACCGCTCGCTGCGCGCGCATGGCCCCGACACCGCCGAGGCCCGCGCCAAGCTCGCAAGCTATGTCGAGCGCGCGGTCGCGGGCACATGGCCCAGGGACGCCGTCGGCCGCGACGTGACGGTCGAGGACGAGGCCGCCGAAGCCCAGCTCGACGAGGTCGGCGCGGCTATGCGCAAGATCGAGGCGGACGAGCCCGAGGACCTCCAGCTCAAGGCCGAGTGGCGCCAACGCTTCCAGAAGATCACCGAGCTGCGCTGGACGCTGATCCAGCACTGGGAAGGCACCATGCCGCCGCAGCTCATCGTGGTGCTGGTGGGGTGGGTGTCGCTGATCTTCGCGAGCTTCGCGTATCGCGCGCCCCCAAACGTCGTGGTGGCCGTGTGGATGACCGCCGGCGCGGCGCTGATCTCGGCGGCGCTCTACCTCATCCTCGACATGGACGCGCCGTTCTCCGGCTGGATCCGCGTCTCGCCGGCTGCGCTCGAAACCGCGCTCGAGCATATGAGGCGGTGAAGGCTCAGGCCCTGAACGGCCGCAGCTCGGTCTTCACAAGCCGTTCGCCGTCCTCGGCGAGCGTGTAGGCGAGGCGTTCGGCGGTGCCGATGTTCACCTCCTCGATCGCCTGCGGATCCACGCCGTCGAGCCGCATCAGCATCGAGCGCAGCGCGTTGCCGTGGCCGACCACCAGCACGCGGCCCCCGCCCCTCACCGCCGGCGCGATCTCGCGCTCGTAGAACGGCCAGACCCGCGCGGCGGTCATGGCGAGGCTTTCGCCGCCCTCCGGCACGGCGTCGTAGGATTTGCGCCAGATCCGCACCTGCTCTGCGCCGAAGCGGGCGCGCGCCTGGGTCTTGTTGAGACCGGCGAGCGCGCCGTAGTCGCGCTCGTTGAGGGCTGCGTCCTCGCGCACGGCGAGATCGGCCTGGCCGAGCTCCTCGAGCGCGAGCGCCATGGTCTGGCGGGCGCGGGTCAGGACGCTCGTGAAGGCGTGGGTGAAGCTCAGGCCGAGCTCGCGCAACGCCCGGCCCGCCGCGCGCGCCTCCTCGACGCCGCGCGGGGTCAGGGACGGGTCGCGCAGGCCGGAGAACAGGTCGCGCTCGTTGTCCTGGCTCTGACCGTGGCGGACGAGGACGAGGAGACGCTGCGGCTCGGCTGTCATGCGGGCGAACTCGAAACTCTGCGCGGGCCGGCGGCCCGAGATGAAAAAGGCCGGACCTCGCGGTCCGGCCTTTCGAAACGTCGATCGGCGCGGCGCCCGTGACGGCGCCGCGCCGGTCAGGTCACTTGATCAGGAGCCAGAGGCCGACCACGGCCACGCCCGCGACGACGGTGGGAAGGATCGTGCCCTTCTCGCTGAGGCCGCCGATCACGCCGGTGACGAGCGCCGCGACGACGCCGAGACCGCACAGGCCCCAGTGGCCGGTGACGCCGCCGATGCCGAGCGAGATCACGATCAGGATGACGGCCGCGGTGGCGACCTTCGAGAGCTTCATGACGAGCGAGTAGGTGCCTTCGTGCTCGGCGTAGTCATTGCCGGTCGCGGTGGCGTATTCGGTCGGAGCGTGCTCGGCCATGCAGGCTTTCCTCGGCGTTCTTGTTGCTTGCTTCAAATCGCGTTTAGCCGAAACGGCGGGCGTGGGCAATCGGCCAAACGCCGCGGATTCGGACGGAAAATCAGCTGATCGGGCGACGGTCCAGGACACATGGTCCAGCGTCGCGCCCGAGCGCCGCGGCGGCTTATCCGACGCTCAGGCGATGACAACAGCGTGAACCGCCTGGGCCGGACCGGAAAGGCCGCAAGCGGCCGGTCGCGCGCCAATCCATTGCGCGATCGACGACTTTGACGCCGGCGTCAGTTTCCGACCGCCTGTCGTCGCTCGTACGGCTCCGCGGACCGCGGCCAAGCTCCAGTTGAAAACGGTTCTAAACGCGCAGAGCGTGGGCGACAGGCGTGGCCATCAGGGTCCGGCCTCCGGGAGATCCCCCCATGACGCCGTCCTTTCGCCTCGCGCTTGCGCTCGCAGGCCCCCTCGCCCTCGCCGCTCCCGCCCTCGCGCAGGCGCCTGACGTCAACGCCATCGTCAACGCGCAGGAAGCGGTGGCGGGCAAGCACAAAGCGCGCATCAGCGGCGCCAAGGGCCAGTGCGTGGCCGGAACCTTCAAGCCGTCCGCCGACGGCAAGGCCATGTCGAAGTCGGCGATGTTCGCCAAGGCCGAACTGCCGGTCGTCGCCCGGTTCTCGATGGGCGGCGGCAATCCCGCCATCCCGGACTTCACCAAGGGCGTCACGCGCGGCTTCGCGCTCCGCATCGATCCGGAGGGGGACGCCTCGGAATTCGTGTTCATCTCGGCTCCGGTGTTCGGGGCCAAGAACCCGGACCAGATGCTGGCCGGCTTCAAGGCGCGCGCGCCCGGGCCGGACGGCAAGCCCGACCAGGAGAAGATCAAGGCCTTCACGGCTGCGAACCCCGAAGCCGCCAACCAGTCGAAATGGCTCGCCGGAAAGCCGATCCCTGCGAGCTGGGCCACGGTTCCCTATTGGGGCGCGCACGCCTTCACGCTCACGGACGCCTCGGGCAAGGCGACCGTCGCGAAGCTGAAATTCACGCCCAAGGCCGAGGCCCCCGGACTCACGGACGACGAGGCCAAGGCCAAGGGCAAGGATTTCTATGTCGCCGAGCTGACCGAGCGGCTCGCCAAGGGCCCGGTCGTGTTCGACCTCGTGGCGATCCCGACGAAGGACGGCGACCCGATGAACGACGTCACCGCGATGTGGCCCGACGAGGAGAGCCGCCCCGCCACGACGCTTGGAACCGTCGAGATCGCCAAAATCGAGCAGGCCTCGGCCTGCGACGGACAGACGTTCGACCCGACGATCCTGGCCGAAGGCGTCGAGGGGCCGAAGGACGACCCGATGTTCGCCATCCGCTCCCCGGCCTACGCGATCTCGGTGGTGCGGCGGGCGCAGTGACGCCAGGCGAGTTCGCCCAACCGTCCCGTCCCTGATCAGGGACGGGACGGAGACGGATCGTCGCCGCCGAGACCGACCGCCTCGAGCGCCGCCCGCTGGCGCGCCGCCACGCCCTCGACCGAGAAGCCCGCCATCGCGTCGCGGAACAGCTGCGAGAAGTTCAGCTCGGCGGCGAGATGCAGGAAGACGCCGCCGAGCCCGATCGCCGCGCGGTCCATGAAGACGAACTCGCGCGGCACGGTGATCGGACCCTTCTTCTTCAGCTCCTGCGCGACCTGGAACGCTTGCTTTCGCCCATACTCGCCGGGCGAGACGCCGTCCGCGATCGTGCGCACGCGGTCGTCGAGCAGCGGGCCGTAGATGAAGCGCGCCCAGATGTTCAGCACGTCGATCAGCTCGCGCTTGAGGCCCTTGAAGCCCCAGGTCTCGTAGGCGTGGACGACCCGCGCGTCGTCCCCGTCGCGCAGCCCCTCATAGAGATCCACGACCCCGCCGACGAAGCTCGCCGGAAACACGCGGATGCAGCCATAGTCCAGCAGGTTGATGCCCTGCGGCTCTCCGTCTTCGAGATAAGCCGCGTAGTTGCCGAGATGCGGGTCGCCATGGATCACGCCATGAGTCGAGAACGGCCGCCACCACGCTTTGAACATCGCCACGGCGAGGCGGTTGCGGATCTCGAGAGAGGCCTCCTTGAACTCGAGCAGCTTGCGGCCTTCGAGCCAGTCGAGCGTCAGCAGGCGTCCGGTCGAGAGCGCGCGATGGACGCCCGGCACCCGCACCTCGGGCGTGTCGGCGAGGATGCGGGCGTAGAGCGCGGCGTGCTTGGCCTCGCGACGATAGTCCAGCTCCTCGCGGATGCGCGCGCCGATCTCCTGAACGATCTGGCTCGTGTCGATCGACTTGTCGAACCGCCCCCTCAGGTCGAACAGCAGGCGGAGCTGGCCGAGATCGGCCTCCACCGCCGAGGCCATGTCGGGATATTGCAGCTTCACCGCGAGCGCCTGTCCGTCGACCGTCGTCGCGCGGTGAACCTGCCCGAGCGAGGCGGCGGCGGCGGGCTCCTTCTCGAACGACCCGAATTTTTCCAGCCAGTCCGGACCGAGCTCCGCCGCCATCCGGCGGCGCACGAAACCATAGCCCATGGGCGGGGCGTCGGACTGGAGCTGGGAGAGTTCGGCGGCGTATTCGGGCGGCAGCGCGTCGGGGATGGTGGCGAGCAGCTGCGCCACCTTCATGATCGGGCCCTTCAGCCCCCCGAGCGCCGCGCGAAGATCGGCCGCGCGCTGGTCGCGTCCTTCGGCGCGGCCGCGGAACTGCGCGGTGGCGATCCGCGCCGCGACGCCTCCGACATTGGCCCCGACCCGGGCGTAGCGGCCCATGCGGGCCGTAAGACGGTTTCGTTCGATGTCGCGCTCGCTCATGGTCGGCATACGTCGTGCGCAAGCGTCTGGTTGACCAGAGCGGCAGGACGCTGCAGGCCTTTCGTCACGCGCACGTTCCGGAGAGGCCCTCGATGCGGCTCGCGCTCCTTGCTCTGCTCGCCCTGAACGCCGGCTATGTGGACGCCGCCGGCTTCCTCGCGCTGCATGGGCTGTTCACCACCCACGTCACCGGCAACTTCGTGACGCTTGGCGCCTCCTTCGCGTTCGGCACGACCGGCGTGCTGGCCAAGCTTCTGGCGCTGCCGACCTTCTGCGTCGTGATCCTGCTCGCCCGCACCCTCGGCCTCGCGATCGACCGTAAGGGCTGGCCGGCGCTCAGGCTGATGTTCCTGCTGCAGGCGGCGCTGCTCGGCGTCGGGGCCTGGCTGTTCCTGAAGCTCGGCCCCTTCCCGGACGGCGACGCCGCGCCCGCGGTCGCGACCGGCCTCGTGATCGTCGCCGCCATGGCGATCCAGAACGCGCTCCACCGCACCCGGCTGACGGCGCTGCCGCCCTCGACGGTGCTGACCGGCTCCACCACCCAGATGATGATCGACATCGCCGACTTCACCCGCGGCCTGCCGGCGGACAAGCGCGCCCCGACGCGCAAGCGCATCGGCCTGACGGCGACGTCGATCGGGGCCTTCGCCGTGGGGTGCGGCGCGGCGGCCTTCGCCTACACCTACATCCACGAATACTGCTTCGCGGCGGCGCCGGTGGTGGCGCTCGTCGCCTTCGCGACGACCTGGGCGAAAGACCAAGTCTGACCCGAATGTGTGGACCGGCTGCTGTTCGCAACTGAGGCGTGCTGGTGCGGAAGTCGCTGATATGTATCC
>NZ_JBHRXS010000005.1:299249-404698 GCF_042648545.1 Chenggangzhangella methanolivorans | reverse complement strand
AAGGAAACCACGGCGAACAAGGCCACTTCGTCATCGAAAAGGCCTTCGTCGAGAAGTGAGGCGCCGGGACTGCGGCGCTAACGCCGCGCCCGACCTGTCTCGGGCCTAGCGTCGTCATGCCCCGGCCTGTCCGGGGCGTCCGCTTTTCCGGGGAGCTCGGCGGACGATGATCCGGCGTGGATCCCCCGGACGAGCCGGGGGACGACGAGCGCGTCGCGTTTGACGTCTCGTCTCCTCAAATCCCTTGCATCCCACCTTGCCCGCAGGCCTGCGCTCGGGCATTTTCCGCGGCGTTCCTCCGCCGCTGACGGCGGTCATCCGCTCGTCGCCGATCTCGACGCCTCGATGGAGGCCGGGCGCGACGTCCAGCCGACAAAAGCCGCGGGGCCGACTCGCGGCGCGGAGACGTATCGCGCCATGTCCTTCACTCGCAGATTGTTCACGAGCATCGCCGTCGCCGGCGCGCTCGCCCTTTCCCCGCTCGCCGCTGTCGCGCAGGACGCCAAGGCCCCCGTGGTCGTCTTCGCCGCCGCCTCGCTGAAGAACGCCCTCGACCAGATCGCCAAGGACTGGACCAAGGAGTCCGGCGTCGAGGTGAAGTCGAGCTACGCCGCCTCCTCCGCGCTCGCCAAGCAGATCGAGCAGGCGGCCCCCGCCGATCTCTTCATCTCGGCCGACGTGCCGTGGATGGACTATGTCGCGCAGAAGGATCTGATCGACCCGGCCTCCCGCTCCGACCTCCTGGGCAACAAGCTGGTGCTCGTCGCCGCGACCGACTGGTCGAAGGGCGACGTCGACCTGAAGCCCGGCGTCGACATCGCGGGCCTTCTCGGCGACGGTCGCCTGGCCATGGGCGAAGTCGCCTCGGTGCCGGCCGGCAAATACGGCAAAGCCGCTCTCGAGAAGCTCGGCGTGTGGACACAAGTCTCGGCCAAGGTCGCGGGCGCAGAAAACGTGCGCGCGGCGCTGGCTCTCGTCTCGCGCGGCGAGGCCCCGCTCGGCGTCGTGTACAAGACGGATGCGGCCGCCGACAAAGGCGTGAAGATCGTCGGCACTTTCCCGGCCGACAGCCACCCGGCGATCGTCTACCCGGCGGCCAAGCTCAAGAGCGCCACGAGCGCGAGCGCCGACGCCTTCCTGAAGTATCTCTCCTCGGCCAAGGCCAAGGCGGTGTTCGAGGCAGCCGGCTTCACCGTGCTCGCCGGGAACTGATCCGCTGGAAGCGATCGCCGCAACGCTGGGCCTCGAGCCGGACGACCTCGTGGCCGTCCGGCTCAGCCTCGTGGTCGCGAGCATCGGCACGCTCGCAAGCCTGCCCTTCGCGGTGGTGATCGCCTTCGCGCTCGCGCGCGGGAAATTCTGGGGCAAGACGCTGCTCGACGGGCTGGTGCACCTTCCCTTGGTGATGCCGCCCGTCGTCACCGGCTACCTGCTGCTGATCGCCTTCGGCCGGCAGGGGATCTTCGGCAAGCCGCTGCTCGACTGCTGCGGCCTCTCCTTCTCGTTCAAGTGGACGGGCGCGGCGCTCGCGGCGGGCGTGATGGGCTTTCCGCTCATGGTGCGGGCCATCCGCCTGTCGATCGAGGCCGTGGACCGGCGCCTCGAACAGGCGGCCTCAACGCTCGGCGCGGGGCGCATCGGCGTGTTCCTCGCCGTGACGCTGCCCCTGAGCCTGCCCGGCGTTCTGGCGGGGCTGGTGCTGGCCTTCGCCAAGGCGCTCGGCGAGTTCGGCGCCACCATCACCTTCGTGTCGAACATTCCGGGCGAGACCCGCACGCTTCCGGCCGCGATCTATACGCTGACCCAGACGCCGGGCGGCGACGAGGCGGCGGGACGGCTGGTGCTGGTCGCGATCGCGCTCTCGCTTGCGGCGCTGGTGGCGTCCGAGATCCTCGCCCGCCGGCTCTCGACGCGGATCTCGGGATGAGGGCAGTTCGACTGAAATGTGCGCCCTTCCCCCCTCCCCCTTGCGGGGAGGGGTCGGGGGTGGGGGTGGCTCCGGAAAGGGCGACGCCCGCGACGTCGCTCGACGCGCAACGTTGGCGGTCCATTCTGAACCACCCCCACCCTTACCCTCCCCGCAAGGGGGAGGGGACGGAGACGTCGCGCCTCCGCCCTCGCTGTTCCGCGCGAAGGCGCGCGCAATGACCCTTTCCGTCGATATCCGCCGCAACGTCGGCGACTTCTCGCTCGACGTCGCGATCGAGGCCCCTTCGGGCGTCACCGCGGTGCTCGGCCGGTCAGGAGCCGGCAAATCGACGCTTGTCGACGCGATCGTCGGCCTCAATCGCCCGGACGATGGCCGCATCGCGCTCGACGGAACGACGCTCTACGACGCTGGCCGCCGCATCAATCTCGCGCCGCCGAAGCGTCGGGTGGGCTGCGTGTTCCAGGACAGCCGGCTGTTCCCGCATCTTTCCGTCAAATCCAACCTGATGTTCGGCCGCAAGCGCCGCGGGGCGGCCTCGCCGGATTTCGACCTCGTGGTCGAGACGCTCGGCGTCTCGCACCTGCTGTCGCGCCGTCCCCGTTCGCTCTCGGGCGGCGAGCGCCAGCGGGTCGCGATCGGGCGCGCGCTGCTCTCCGGGCCCCGCGCGCTGCTGTTCGACGAGCCGCTCGCAGCGCTCGACTCCGAGCGCAAGGCCGAGATCATGCCGTTCCTCGAAACCATCGTGGCCGGCGCCGAGATCCCGGTGGTCTATGTCACGCACGCGCTCGAAGAGGCGCGGCGGCTTGCTGAAAACCTCGTGGTGCTGGACGCCGGCCGCGTGACCGCCTCCGGTCCCGTCGAGGCGGCGATCGCAGCGGCCGGGCTGTCGAGCGCCGGCGACCGCTTTCTCGACGGCGTGACGGTCGAGGCGGCGATCGCCGAGATCGACGAGCGCTTCGAGCTGACGGGCCTTGCGCTCGGCGCCCATCGGATCTGGGCGCCGGGCGTCCTCGGCGCTGTGGGCGACGCGGCGCGGGTGCGCCTGCTCGCCCGCGACGTCGCTTTGTCGCTCGACCCGCCCTCGCGGACCTCGGTGCGCAACGTGCTGCCGGGCGTGATCCGCGGCGTGAAGCGCGGCGCGGGGCCTTACGCCTCCGTCACCGTCGACGTCGGCGGCGCGGTGCTGAAGTCGGAGCTCACCCGCCGCTCGATCGACGAGCTCGGCCTTGCGCCGGGCAAGGTGGTGCACGCGATGATCAAAGGCGTGGCGGTCGCGCGGGGGTGAGCGACGCGCCCTCGTTCCCTTCTCCCGCACGCGGGAGAAGGAGGCGGCAGGCGTCGCGCGGCCCTACCCCGCATTCTCCGGCGCGTAGGGAAACGTCCAGGTCTCGGTCAGCGTGCGGCCGTCGGCCTTGAGGAAGGCGCGCAGCTCCATGGTGCGGCCGGTGTCGGCCTGGACGTCGATCGCGACGCGGAAACCGCCGATCTTGGCGTTCGGCGTGACGAAGGTCCGGCTGATCGCGCCCGAAGAGGTCGAGGGCATGACCTGCACGCGCGAGGGATCGCCGAGATAATAGGCGAGGTCGCCGCCTGAGAAATCGACGATGAAGCGCTGCATGCCCGGGGGCACGGGCTCGGCCGAGCCGAGCGCGGCGGCGCGGGTCGGATAGGTGTTGACCGCCCGCCCGCCGGGGTGAAGCCGCGAGTCGAGCGACATCGAGCGCAGCCGGTAGCCGAAGGAGAGCTCGCGCCCCGCCTCGACCGGCGCGGAGGGCGTCCAGAACGCCACGATGTTGTCGTTGGTCTCGTCGTCGGTCGGAAGCTCGACGAGCTCGACATGGCCCTCGCCCCAGTCGCCGTGCGGCTCGACGAAGTAGCTCGGACGCAGCTGATAGGCGAGGTCGAGATCCTGATAGTGCTCGAACAGCCGGTCGCGCTGCATGAGCCCGAAGCCCTTCGGGTTCTTGTCCCAGAAAGACGAGATCTGCGGCGTCTTCGGGTTCCTGAGCGGGCGCCACACCCATTCGCCGCCGCCGGTCTGGAGCGCGAGGCCGTCGCTGTCGTGCAGCTCGGGGCGGAAGTCCGAGAAGTGGCGGCGCTGGTTCTCGGCGTAGAAGAACATCGAGGTCAGCGGCGCGATCCCGAGCTTTGCGATCGCCGTGCGGGGGATCAGCGTGGCGAAGACGTCCGTGACCGTCTCGGCGTCGGGATAGATCGTGAAGCGGAACGCGCCCGCGAGCGAAGGCCCGTCGAGCAGCGCGTAGACCGTGACGCGCTCAGCGTTGGGCGCCGGGGCCTCGATCCAGAACTCGCGGAAGATCGGAAATTCCTCCGGGCCCGGGCCGCCGCAATTGACCGCGATCCCGCGCGCCGAGATGCCATAGACCTGTCCGCGGCCGAGCACGCGGAAATAGCTCGCGCCCACGAAGGAGACGAGCTCGTCCAGCACCTTGGGTTCGTTGAGCGGAAAATGCAGGCGGAAGCCCGCGAAGCCGAGATCGACCGGCAGCTGCTTCTGGAACTTGTTCTGGCCGTAGTCGAACAGCGAGGCGGAGAACGGAACGGGCTGCGAATTGCCGTCGCGCACGACGTTCACGACCACGGGGCGCCGATAGAGAAAGCCCGGATGGAACATCTGCATCCGGAACGGACCGCCGCCCTGCGAGAGCAGCGCCTTTTCGGGCCGGAAGCGGATGTCGCGATACTGGTCGAAGGTGAGCTTCTGCAGCTCTTCCGGCAATTCGCGGAAGGCCGGATCGTAAGGCCGCGAGGCGAGGTCGCGCGCGCGGCGCAGCACGTCGTCGAAGCCGAAGCTTGAGGGCGCCGGCTGCTGGGCGGCCAGGCGGCCCGTTCCGAGCGTCGCCAACGCGGCCGCGCCGGCGAGCGAGAGCGCGCCGCGGCGCGTGGGACGGCGGAAGAGCTCTTGGGTCATGGGGCTAAGAAACGCGGAGGCCGAAAAACGCGGGATTGCGAAAGCCCGCGGAGGCGGCGCGGCTTCCGACCTTGGTCGTAGCGCGAAAGGCGGGCGGCTCGCAAGATGGGCAACGCCGCGGATCGCCGAGCGCGTTGCGATTTTACCCCTCGCCATCGCGGCGGAGAGTGGAGATCGCATCTTGCGCTTCCGCGAAGCGTCGCGCCGGCCTCCTCCACCACCCTTCGGGTGGTCCCCTCCTCCGCTAACGCAGAGGAGGATCAGAAAGAAGCGCGGGCCGCCGTGGGCCGATCCTCCCCTGTCCGCAGGACGGGGGAGGGGGACCATGCGGAGCATGGTGGAGGGGGCAGGCGCTCCCCTCTCAGACGGCGAGGCTTACTGCGGAGGGGCCGAGGTGGCGCCGCCCGCGGGGGCTTCGGCGCCCGGCAGCGGCACGGGCGGAGCGGACGGCTTGCCGGCTTCGGTGCGCTCGACCTTGGCGTCCTGGCGCAGCTTCAGCACGAGGTCCTGCTGGGCGGTGCGCACCACGTAGTTCTCGATCTGCGGGCGCACCTGCTCGAACGGCGGCACCGGACGGGTGCGCTTTTCCTCGAGCTTGATGACGTGGAAGCCGAACTGGGTCTTGATCGGCGCGGAGACCTTGCCGGGCTCGAGCTTGAAAGCGGCCTCCTCGAAGGCCGGCACCATCTGGCCGCGGCCGAAGAAGCCGAGGTCGCCGCCCTGCTTGCCGGAGCCCGGATCGGTCGAGACGTCGTTGGCGATCTTGGCGAAGTCCTCGCCTTTGGCGAGCCGCTCCTCGACCTTCTTGGCCTCGTCCTCGGTCTTCACGAGGATATGGCGCGCGCGCACCTCTTCCTCGGGCTTCAGGTTCTTGGCGGTGTCGTCGTAGAGCTTGCGCAGCCGGTCCTCGGTGACGGCGGCCTTGGCCTCCTTCTGGAGCAGCTCCTCCATCAGGGCGCGCTCCTGAAGATAGGCGACGCGCTTCTTGAACTCGGGGCTGTCGCCGAGCTTGTCGGCCTCGGCCTTCTTGGCCGCGAGCTTGAGGTCGATCAGGTAGTTGAGCGCGTAGTCGCGGCGCTGGTCCTCGGACATGGACGACATCGACTGCTGCAGGTCCTCGCTCGCGACCTCGACGTCGCCCGCGGTGATCTCCGCGCCGTCGATCCTGGCGAGCACGGTCGAGGGATCGAGCTTGGCCTCTGGCTTGGCGGGCGCCTCCGCGGCGGCCGCGGCGGGCGGCGGAGTCTGGGCGAAAGCGGCCGACGAAAGGCCGAGACCTGCGACGATCGCGATCCCGAGGCTCAGGGGCCGGGAGTTCTTCAGGTCGTAAATTGCCATGAAACTCTAACCTTTCGCGCCGTGATTGCGGCCTGAGGGGGCGGGACACTGTCCGAAACGCCTCGGATTGACAAGCCTGCGGCCCACTCTTATCTCGTGCGCTGGTTTCAGGGCGGCGAAAAGCGCCTCAAAATCGAACGGATTTCGGGGTTTTTAGCGCCGTTAGAAGCGCGCGTGGCCGGGAAGCCAGGGCTTTCCCCGCGCGAATTCCGGTCCATCGAGAAAGGTTCAGCCTCATGTTCGGCGGTCTCGCCCGACGTCTGTTCGGCTCATCCAACGAGCGCATGATCAAGGCGATGCGCGCGCGCGTCGCGGCCATCAACGCGCTCGAGCCCGAGGTCTCGGCGCTCACCGACGAACAGCTGCGCGCGCGCACTTCCGAGTTCCGCGAGCAGCTTGCGGCCGGCAAGACGCTCGACGAGCTTCTGGTGCCCGCCTTCGCCACGGTCCGCGAGGCCGGCAAGCGCGTGCTCGGCCAGCGCCATTTCGACGTCCAGATGATGGGCGGCATCACGCTGCACGAAGGCCGCATCGCCGAGATGAAGACCGGCGAGGGCAAGACGCTCGTCGCGACGCTCGCCACCTATCTCAACGCGCTCGACGGCAAGGGCGTGCACGTCGTCACCGTCAACGACTACCTCGCCCAGCGCGACTCGGGCTGGATGGGCCGCGTCCACGGCTTCCTCGGCCTGTCGGTCGGCGTGATCGTCCACGGCATGGACGACGACGAGCGCCGCGACGCCTACGCCTGCGACGTCACCTACGCGACCAACAACGAGCTCGGCTTCGACTATCTGCGCGACAACATGAAGTACGACGTCCGCGCCATGGTCCAGCGCGGCCACGCCTACGCGATCGTGGACGAGGTCGACTCCATCCTGGTCGACGAGGCCCGCACGCCGCTGATCATCTCCGGCCCGATGGAGGACCGTTCGGACCTCTATCTCGCGGTCGACGATTTCGTGCCCCATCTCGTGCCGGACGACTACGAGGTCGACGAGAAGCAGCGCACCGCCACGCTCACCGAGGCCGGCAACGAGCACATCGAGCGCATGCTCGAGGAGGCCGGGCTGCTGAAGGGCGACAACCTCTATGACGTCGAGAACGTCACGGTGGTCCACCACGTCAATCAGGCGCTGCGCGCCCACAAGCTGTTCCAGAAGGACAAGGACTACATCGTCCGCGGCGAGGACGTCGTCATCATCGACGAGTTCACCGGCCGCATGATGCCGGGCCGGCGCTACTCGGAAGGCCTGCACCAGGCGCTCGAGGCCAAGGAGCGGGTGAAGATCCAGCCCGAGAACCAGACGCTCGCCTCGATCACCTTCCAGAACTATTTCCGCATGTACCACAAGCTCTCCGGCATGACCGGCACGGCCATGACCGAGGCCGACGAGCTGCTCGACATCTACGGACTCGAGGTCATCGAGATCCCGACCAACCTGCCGGTCGCCCGCAAGGACGACGACGACGAGGTCTACCGGACGACGCGCGAGAAGGAGAACGCGATCATCGAGCTGATCCGCGACTGCCAGTCGCGCCAGCAGCCGATTCTCGTCGGCACCACCTCGATCGAGAAGTCCGAGCAGCTCTCCGACGCGCTCACCAAGGCCAAGATCCCGCATCAGGTGCTGAACGCGCGCTACCACGAGCAGGAGGCGCACATCGTCGCCGACGCCGGCTTCCCGGGCGCGGTCACGATCGCGACCAACATGGCCGGCCGCGGCACCGACATCCAGCTCGGCGGCAACCTCGAGATGCGCATCGAGCGCGAACTCGAGGGGATCGAGGAAGGTCCAGAGCGCCAGGCCCGCATCGAGGCCATCAAGGCCGAGATCGCGGAAAAGAAGGCGATCGCCAAGGAGGCCGGCGGCCTGTTCGTGGTCGGCACCGAGCGCCACGAGAGCCGGCGCATCGACAACCAGCTGCGCGGCCGCTCCGGCCGCCAGGGCGACCCCGGCCGCAGCCACTTCTTCCTGTCGCTTCAGGACGACCTGATGCGCATCTTCGGCTCCGAGCGCATCGACGGCATGCTGCAGAAGCTCGGCATCCAGGACGGCGAGGCGATCATCCATCCGTGGGTGAACAAGGCGCTCGAAAAGGCGCAGAAGAAGGTCGAGGCGCGCAACTTCGACATCCGCAAGAATCTGCTGAAGTACGACAACGTCATGAACGACCAGCGCAAGGCGGTGTTCGAGCAGCGGCTCGACTTCCTGCGCGCCGACTCGATCTCGGACCCGATCGCCGAGATGCGTCATGACGTCATCGACGACATAGTCTCCCGTCACATCCCGGAGAACGCCTATCCGGAGCAGTGGAACACGGCCGAGCTGCAGGAAGACGTGCGCGAGATCCTCAATCTCGACCTGCCCGTCGTCGAGTGGGCCGCCGAAGAGGGCATCGCCGACGAGGAAATCCGCGAGCGCCTGATGAAGGCCGCGGACGCCGCGGCCGCCGAGCGCGCCGAGCGGTTCGGGCCGGACATCACCAACCAGATCGAGAAGGCGGTGCTGCTGCAGACGCTCGATCATCTCTGGCGCGAGCATCTGGCGACGCTCGATCATCTGCGCCAGGTGATCGGCCTGCGCGGCTACGCCCAGCGCGACCCGCTGAACGAGTACAAGTCCGAGGCGTTCGAGCTGTTCCAGGCGATGCTCGCCAAGCTCCGCGAGACCGTGACCGCGCAGCTGATGCGCGTCGAGCTGGTGCAGGCCCCGCCCCCGCTCGCCGACGACGACCTGCCCGAGATGCAGGCGATCCACCAGGATCCGACCACCGGCGAGAACGAAATGGCGCTCGCCGACGCGGTCGCGGCCTTCGAGGCGGCTTCGGCGCGCGGGAGCTTCCAGGCGTCGGCTGCCGTCGACCCGAATGACCCGGCCACCTGGGCGAACACGCCCCGCAACGCCGAATGCCCCTGCGGCTCGGGCAAGAAATACAAGCACTGCCACGGCAAATACGCCTGAGGGTCAGGGCGCCCTCGCGCTGAGCGGCGCGCCAGCCCCCTCCACCATGCTCCGCATGGTCCCCCTCCCCCGCGCTACGCGCAGGGGAGGATCCGCGCACGAACTGCAACGCTCCTCTTGATCCTCCTCTGCGAAGCGGAGGAGGGGGACCATCGCGCCAGCGATGGTGGAGGAGGAGGCAGACGCCGCGGCCGTCCTCTCACCCCACCGTCAAAATCACCGGCACGTGGTCGGACGGGCGCTCCCAGCCGCGGGCGTCGCGCAGCGTCTCGACGCCTGTCGTGCGCTCGGCGACGTCGGCGCTCGTCCAGATGTGGTCGAGCCGCCGCCCGCGGTCCGAGGCCTCCCAGTCGGCGGCGCGATAGCTCCACCACGAATAGAGCTTTTCGGGATGGGGAACGTGCCGGCGCACCGCGTCCACCCAGCGGCCGGCGCGCAGCACGGCGTCCAGCCCCTCGGTCTCGATCGGCGTGTGGCTGACGATCTTGAGCAGCTGCTTGTGGCTCCAGACGTCGCTCTCATGGGGCGCGATGTTGAGGTCGCCCACCATGATGCGCTTGCCCGTCTCCGAGATGCGCTCGGACCACTGCTCGAGCTCGCGCACGAACTGGAGCTTGTGGGCGAATTTCGGATTGATCGCGGCGTCAGGCTCGTCGCCGCCGGCCGGCACATAGAAATTGTGCACCGTGACGCCCTCGAGCGGCCCTGAGGCGAAGGTCGTGGCGAGGTGGCGGGCGTCGTCCTTGTCGGCCCAGCGCTCCTTGGCGGTCGTCACGAACGGATAGCGCGAGAAGGTCGCGACGCCGTGGTAGCCCTTCTGGCCGTGCATCGCGACATGGGCGTAGCCGAGCTTCTTGACCTCGTTCATCGGGAACGAGTCGTCCGGGCACTTGGTCTCCTGCAGGCACAGGACGTCGGGCGAATGCTCGTCGACGAGCTTCCTCACGAGCCCGATGCGCAGACGCACGGAATTGATGTTCCAGGTGGCGAGGCGAAGCGGCATGGGGCGGAGGTCCGGAAGGCGCGGGGTCGCCTTCCTCATGCCCGAGCTTGTCTCGGGCATCCACGACTTTGACCGTTCACGCCCGCCGAAGTCGTGGATACCCGCGCTTTGCGCAGGCGCGACGGCGAGATGGAGCTTCGGGGACCCAAAATAAAAGACGCCCGGCCCTCGGGGGGTGAGCCGGGCGTCTCGCGCGCTTGGCGCTCCCGCCGATCGGAGGAGCGGCGGAAACGAGACGCGCCCAGGGGCTGCGACGGGGGGAACGCAGTGCCCCCCAGGCTTGTGCGCCTCGCTCGATCCCGAGATGGCCCTTCCGAAGACGAACGTCAAGCGCACGTCTACGTGAATCTACTTACTGCAATCGAAGCTTGCGGCGACGCCCTTAAGAGCCCGTTACGGACGCCCGCCGGGCGACACGCGGCGGCCCTGCTGGACGATGCGGAACAGGTTGTCGTCGAGCTTGGCCTGCTGCGCGACGTCGGTCAGAACCACCGAGGTGTCCATGCCCTGCGCGTCCGTGACGGTCCACTGACGGAGCTCGTAGTTCTTGCCCGAGAACATCAGCTGGATCTGCGCCCGCCCGCCGATGGCGTTCTTCTCCTCGAGCACGACCGAGACGAGGTCGGGCTCCTGGTAGACGCCGAGCACGCTCGTGTTCTTGGTGAGATCGATGTTCTCGGCGAGCAGGAAGCGCAGCGGCGTCTGGCTCAGCGGCCAGAGCTCCTGGGTCGCGAGCTTGCGGTTCTTCACCGACACCTGGCTACCGTCCGCCACGATCTCGAGCGGGCTCGGCGGGGCGTACTGGAAGCGGATCTTGCCGGGGCGCGACAAATAGAGCTTGCCGACCGCGCGCGAGCCGTCCGGGCCGGTCTGCTCGAAATTCGCCGTCACGTTGGTCAGCGAGTTGAAATAGGCGTTCACCCGCTGGAGCGTGGCGCGCTGGGCCGGATCGAGCTGTCCGGGCGGCACGCCCTTGCCGGCCGCCACCGGCTGCGCGTTCGGCGCGGGCGGATCGTTCGGGCCGCCGAACCACGACTGGGCCGAGGCCGGCGCGGCGACGAAGAGGAGGGCGGCGGCCGAGAGGCCGGCGAGAAGGCGTTTGGCGGTCATGTGCTGGGGCGCGAGGTCCGTCCGTCTGTCAGGATGGGGCAGATAGTGCGCCATCGTGGCGATTTCAGGTTTCGGGCGGAGGCTTCTCCCGCCCGCCGCCCGCAGCTCTCACGCCGCGTCGTCGTCCGCGTCGGCCGTTTCGAGCAGGATCTCGCGCTTGCCGGCGTGGTTGGCGGGGCCCACCACGCCCTCCTTCTCCATCCGTTCGACCAGCGAGGCCGCGCGGTTGTAGCCGATCTGCAGGCGGCGCTGGATGTAGGAGGTCGAGCACTTCTTGTCGCGCAGAACCACGGCGACCGCCTGGTCGTAGACGTCGCCGCCCTCTTCGCCGAACGCGCCCTTGTCGAACACCGCGCCGTCGGCGCCGCCGTCCTCGTCCTCGTCGGCCGTGACCGCGTCGAGATAGTCGGGCTGCCCTTGCGCCTTCAGATGGGCCACCACCGCCTCGACCTCGCCGTCCGAGCAGAACGGGCCGTGGACGCGGGAGATGCGGCCGCCGCCGGCCATGTGCAGCATGTCGCCCTGGCCGAGGAGCTGCTCGGCCCCCATCTCGCCGAGGATCGTTCGGCTGTCGATCTTGGACGTCACCTGGAAGGAGATGCGGGTCGGGAAATTGGCCTTGATGGTGCCGGTGATGACGTCGACTGAGGGGCGCTGCGTCGCCATCACGATGTGGATGCCCGCCGCTCGCGCCATTTGCGCGAGCCTCTGGATCGCGCCCTCGATCTCCTTGCCGGCGACGAGCATCAGGTCCGCCATCTCGTCGACGATCACGACGATGTAGGGCAGCTTCCCGATCTCCATCACCTCCTGCTCGTAGATCGCCTCGCCGGTCTCCTTGCAGAAGCCGGTCTGGACCGTGCGGGTGACGGCCTCGCCCTTGGCGAGCGCCTGTTCGGCGCGGGCGTTGAAGCCGTCGATGTTGCGCACGCCGAGCTTCGACATCTTGCGATAGCGGTCCTCCATCTCGCGGACCGCCCATTTCAGCGCCGTCACGGCCTTCTTGGGGTCCGTCACGACGGGGGTCAGCAGATGCGGGATGCCGTCATAGACGGAGAGCTCCAGCATCTTCGGATCGATCATGATCAGGCGGCACTCTTCGGGCTTCAGCCGATAAAGCAGGCTCAGGATCATGGTGTTGATCGCGACCGACTTGCCCGAGCCGGTGGTGCCGGCGATGAGCAGGTGCGGCATGCGCGCGAGCTCAGCGATCACCGGCTCGCCGCCGATGGTCTTTCCGAGGCAGAGCGGCAGGCGCATCTTGGCTTTCTCGAAATCGGCCGAGGCCAAGAGCTCGCGCAGGTACACGGTCTCGCGCTTGGCGTTCGGCAGCTCGATGCCGATGGCGTTGCGCCCGGGGATGACCGCGACGCGGGCCGCGACCGCGCTCATCGAGCGGGCGATGTCGTCCGCGAGACCGATGACGCGGCTCGACTTGATGCCGGGCGCGGGCTCGAGCTCATAGAGCGTGACGACCGGGCCCGGGCGCACGTTCACGATCTTGCCTCGGACGCCGTAGTCCTCGAGCACGCTCTCGAGCAGGCGGGCGTTCTGCTCGAGCGCCTCCTGGCTGACGGCCGGGGCCTGCCCGCCCTTGGCCTCGGCGAGGAGCGCGAGCGGCGGCAGTTCGTAGACGTCGCGGTCGAAGATGTCGGGCTGCTGTTCGCGCACCGCGCGCTTGCCGGGACGCAGCGCGCCGACGGGGCGCGCGATCCGGGCCGCGCCGGCGGCGAGCTGCTGGGGCGCGCCGCCGAGGACGCCGGTCGAGCGCGTGGCGCGCAGCACCGGCGAGCCGTCGAGGCCGACGTCGTCGGCGTCGCGGAAGTCGGGCTCCCGGCGGCCGCGGCCGTCAGAGAAGTCGTCGGGTTCGCGGCTCGCGCGGGCGAGGATGTCGGAGAGCGAGCTCTCGTCATAGGCGTCGCGGCCGGCGCGGCGCGCCATCATGCGGATGACCGCGCTTTTCGCCGACAGCGCCCAGTGCGACACCATGCCGAGCGAGACAAGCCGGCCGTCGTCCTCGTCCTCTTCGTAATAGTCGTCTTCCGGCTCGCGCTTCGCCTCGGGCTTGCGGGGGGCGGCCGTGCGGGCGCGGTCGGGCTCGCGGCGTTCGGCGAGATGGGCGCGCGCGTCGCGGTCGCTCGGCGCGACGAGGCCGAGCGCGAGCGCGAAGGCGACGAGCCCGGCGCAGGAGAGAACGCCTCCCGCGATGACCCGCAGGACGCCTTCGACGCCGGTCGCGTCGGCGGTCACGGCGAAGAGGTCGCCGAGCACGCCGCCGAGGCCCGCCGGCAGCGGCCAGCTCGGGGGCGCGGGAACGAGGCCCGCGACGCCGGCGAACAGAGCGCAGGCGAGCAGCCAGGAGATCAGCTTCACCTTTTCCTGCTCGACCGGCCGCTGCGTCATGAGGCGCCAGCCCCAGACGCCGATCGGGAGCACGAAGGCCGCGGCGGCGAGACCGAAGGCCTGGGTGAGCAGATCGGCGAGCACGGCGCCGGCCGCGCCGAGAAGATTGTGGATCTTTCCGTCGGTGGCGTGGCTGAAGCTCGGATCCTGCGCCGACCAGGTGGCGAGCGCGACGCCGGCGAGCGCAGCGATTCCGACCAGCGAGAGGCCGCCGAACTCCACGGCGCGGCGGATCAGAACCGCGCGCAGTCCGTCGGGCAGCAGGCTCACGGTCTGGAAGCCGCGCGGACGGGAGCGGAGCGCGCGCATGGTCATCGAGATCTCCCGGATGCGGGGCGGCCTGCAGGCGTAGGACGCGCGTCGAAGTCCGCGCGATTCTGTCCGCCTTCGTGCCGCATCCGTTACGCCAACCTGTCCTAGGTTTTTGGCCCGTCATGCGGGCCGGTCTTCCTTTAGACGTTAGCCAAAGACGGTTAAGGGGCGCTTACCTCCCACGGCCCCGTGATCGGAAATTGATCGTCCGAACAGCGTCGCCTCGTTTTCGAGCCGAACTCATGAACGCGAAAAGGCCCCGGGGTCGCCGGGGCCTTCGCTTGCTTTCGGAGAGCTCGGCGCGGTCCGCGAGGGACCGCGTCGACGGCTCAGGAGTGGTAGGCGCGCTCGCCGTGCGAGGTGAGGTCGAGGCCTTCGCGCTCGGCTTCCTCGGTGACGCGCAGGCCGATGACCACGTCGATGATCTTGTACAGGATGAAGCTCACCACGCCGGTCCAGACGATCGTGACGCCGATCGCCTTGATCTGGGTGATGACCTGGCCGACCATCTCGTAGTCCTTGACGCCCATGCCGCCGAGAGCCGGGCTCACGACGATGCCGGTGCCGATCGCGCCGATGATGCCGCCGACGCCGTGGATGCCGAACACGTCGAGGCTGTCGTCATAGCCGAGCGCGTTCTTCACGCTGGTGCAGAACAGGTAGCAGACGACGCCGGCCACGAGGCCGAGCACGATCGCGCCCATCGGACCGGACACGCCGGCCGCCGGGGTGATGGCGACGAGGCCCGCGACCATGCCGGAGGCGAGGCCCAGCATGCTCGGCTTGCCCTTGGAAGCCCACTCCACGAGCATCCACGCCACGCCGGCCGCGGCGGTCGCGACGAAGGTGTTGAGGACCGCGAGGGTGGTGGTGGCGTTGGCTTCGAGGTTGGAGCCGGCGTTGAAGCCGAACCAGCCGACCCACAGGAGGCCGGCGCCGATGAGGGTCATCGGCAGGTTGTGCGGGGCGAGGATGTCCTTGCCGTAGCCGATGCGCTTGCCGAGCACGAGCGCGCCGACCAGCGCCGCGACGCCCGAGTTGATGTGAACAACCGTGCCGCCGGCGAAGTCGAGCGCGCCCCAGCCGAAGATCAGGCCGTTGGACGCCCAGACCATGTGGGCGATCGGGAAGTACACGAAGGTGGCCCAGAGCACCGCGAACACGATGGCGGCCGAGAACTTGATGCGCTCCGCGAAGCCGCCGATGATCAGCGCCGGGGTGATGGCCGCGAAGGTCATCTGGAAGGCGATGAAGGCGAATTCGGGGATCTTCACGTCGGCCGAGAAGGTGTCGGACAGCGACTCGGTGGTGACGCCCATCAGGAACATCTTGGACAGGTCGCCGATGAAGGCGTTGCCGCCCGAGAAGGCGAGGCTGTAGCCGTAGACGACCCACACCAGCATCATCACGCAGGCGATGGTCGACACCTGCATCAGGATCGACAGCATGTTCTTGGCGCGCACCAGGCCGCCGTAGAACAGCGCGAGGCCCGGGACGGTCATCAGCAAGACGAGGACCGCAGCGGTCATCATCCAGGTCACGTCGCCCTTATTGACGGTGGCCGCGGCGGCGGCCGGCGCGGCGGCTTCGGCGGCGGGCGCCGCGGCGTCCTGCGCGAAGGCGGCGCCGGCGGCCATCAGGCCGACGGCGAGCGCCGGCGCTCCCCAGCGAAGTACGGAACTCAGTTTCATCAAGGTGCTCCCGAAGAGATCGAAATGGTTGAAGGCGCTTGGGGTCGGCGCCTTACAGCGCGTCGGTGTCGGTCTCGCCGGTGCGGATGCGCACCGCCTGGTCGATCGAGTAGACGAAGATCTTGCCGTCGCCGATCTGGCCGGTCTTGGCGGCCGCGGCGATCGCCTCGACGACCTTGTCGACGGAGCCGGCGGCGACCGCGACCTCGATCTTGAGCTTCGGCAGGAAGCTCACGGCGTATTCGGCGCCGCGATAGATCTCGGTGTGTCCCTTCTGGCGGCCGTAGCCCTTGACCTCGGTGACCGTCAGGCCGTGGACGCCGATGCCGGTGAGGGCGTCGCGCACCTCGTCCAGCTTGAACGGCTTGATGATGGCCATCACAAATTTCATGCGTCGCGTTCCCCGTTGGACCGCCGCTTCCCTGACGGACGAGAAGCCGCGGGAGCGATCGAGTGGTGACGATGTCGGGGCCTACGGACAAAACCCGTCCGGAGCGCCTCGCCGGCCCCCGGAATTCAAGTCGCGTGCCAACTCCTGCCGCGGGCGACAAGCGCTTGATTCTAGGGGTGCTTAAGAAACTGGCGCCGACAGCGGCAGGCGCTGCGCCGGGGAGCTGATCAATTTCTGATCTTATTGGCTAATTTTCGTGCATCAAATGTGGACGTCGTGGGGCGACGTTTGGAACTTGCGCAGAAAACGTGCATGCACGGGTTTTGTTCAGGGCGAGCGGCGCGGCTCGACGCTCGGATGGCGAGCGTCGGCGGCGCACGAAAACCACGGCGTGCGTCAGTCTTTGCGACGCCGCCGGATCAACCCTTCCTGCGCGACCGAGGCCACGAGCTCGCCCGCCTCGGTGTAGATCCGCCCGCGGGTGAAGCCGCGGGCGCCGCCCGCAAAGGGGCTGTCCTGAGTGTAGAGCAGCCACTCGTCGGCGCGGAACGGTCGGTGGAACCAGAGCGCGTGGTCGAGGCTCGCGGCCTGGATCTCGCCGGAGAACACCGTCGAGCCGTGCGCCACGAGCGCGGCGTCCAGCAGCGTCATGTCGGAGGCGTAGGCCAGCACGCATTGATGGATGGCCGGATCGTCCGGCAGCGGCGCGGTGGCGCGGATCCAGACGCTCTGCTCGGGCGGGCGCGGCTTGCCGTCGACATAGCGCATCGGGTCGCAGTGCCGGAGCTCGATCGGCCGCTCGCGCTCGAAATAGCTTCGGATCGCCTGCGGCATGGTCGGCATCATCTGCTCCTTGAGCACCTTCTCGCTCGGGAGCTGATCGGGCCGAGGCACGTCCGGCGCGTCCATCTGGTGGGCGTAGCCCTCCTCGTCGAGATGGAACGAGGCCGCCATCGAGAAGATCGCCTGCCCGTGCTGGATGCCGTTGACGCGGCGCGTGACGAAGCTGCGCCCGTCGCGGATGCGGTCGACCTCATAGATGATCGGGGCCGCGGGATCGCCGGGCCGCATGAAGTAGCCGTGCAGCGAGTGCGGAAACCGTCCCTCGACCGTGCGGGTCGCCGCCACCAGCGCCTGGCCCACCACCTGCCCGCCGAAAACCCTCTGCCAGCCCGTCTGGGGCGACTGTCCGCGGAAGAGATTCACCTCGAGAGGCTCGAGATCGAGGATGCGCAGCAGGTCGTCGACGGCGGACATCGGGCGTTGGCGCCTTCTGATGTGGATCGGCCGGGCCAGCATCGACGCGGGACCGCCGCCGTCAAGCCGAACGTTCGGTCGGCGGCGAAATGGATCCGGGCGGCGGCGCGCGGCGTTATGGACGTCAGATCGCGCTTTCCGAGGTTTTCCGCCCCATGCTCACCCTCGTTCTCACCGTCTGCCTCCAGGCGGAGCCCACCCGCTGCAAGGACGAGCGGATCGACTTCAACGGCTCGGCGACGGCGTGCCTGGTGCAGGGCTCGCCCATCATCGCCGAATGGGGATCCGACCATCCCGAATGGACGATCAAGTCGTGGAAATGCGGACGCAGCCGCGAGGGCTGAGAGGCCGCGACGACCATTGATCCCGTGCTAGGGTCGCGCCCGATGACACGCGTCGCGCCGCCCCCCTCTCCCATTCTCGACGTCGCCGTCGCAGGCGCCGGACCGACGGGGTTCGTGACGGCGCTCGCGCTGCGACGCGCGCTCGGGCCTTCGCTGCGCATCGGCGTGTTCGATCCCGGCCTCGCCCGATCCGGACCGGCCGATGCGCGCGCCTCGATGATCGCGGCGGACGGTCGACGGCTTCTGCAGGACATCGGCGGCTGGCCGGAGACCGCCTTTCCGGTCTCAGGCCTGCGCATCACCGACAGCCGGCTCGAGGACGCGCTGCGCCCGACCTTCCTGGAGCTCGACGACGCCGGACGCGACGAGCCCTTCGCCCATATGGTCTTCGACGCGGAACTGCGCGCGCGCCTGCGCGCCGCGGCCGACGACGGCGAGATCCCGCTCCGCGCCGAAGCGATCGACGGCTTTCATGCGGGTCCGGGCCGGCTGACGCTCGTCCTGTCGTCGGGGGAGAACGTCTCGGCGCGGCTCCTCGTCGCCGCAGACGGCGCCCGCTCCCTCGTTCGCGCCTCCGCGCGGATCGCGACCCACGCCTTCGCCTATGACCAGACCGCGCTCGTCGCGACGTTGAGCCACGACGGCCCGCATGGCGGCGTCGCCGTGCAGCACTTCCTGCCCGGCGGCCCCTTCGCCATGCTGCCGCTCGACGAGGGCCGGTCGTCTCTGGTCTGGAGCGAGCGCCGCGAGACCGCCGCGACGATGGCGGCGGCCGACGACGCGGCCTTCCTCGCCGAGGTCGAGAGGCGCGCGGGGCCCGACTATGGGGCGATCAGGCTTGCGGGCGCCCGCGGCGCCTTCCCGCTGCGCTTCCTGCTGGCGCGCAGCTTCGTGGGAACCCGCGTCGCGCTCGTGGGCGACGCCGGGCACGTGGTGCATCCGCTCGCCGGACAAGGCTTCAATCTCGCGCTGCGCGACGTCGCGGCGTTGGCGAGGGTCGTGGCGGAGGCCGCGCGGCGCGGCGACGACATCGGCTCCGATGCTTCGCTCGCGCCCTACGAGCGCGCCCGCCGGTTCGAGGCCGCGAGCCTCGGCGCGGCGACCGACGGACTCTACCGCCTGTTCTCAAGCTCCGCGACGCGCACGCTGCGGGACGTCGGAATGGGGCTGGTCGACCGGGCGCCGGGTCTCAAGGCCAGGATCGTCGGGGCGGCGACGGGACGTTAGCGGCGCGCCATCCCAACCGAAGAGCCGGGATGATCCGGGACGGCTCCAGCCACCCCTCGGAGGGCGTCGGTTCTGGATCCCGGGTCAAACCCGGGATGACGGCTGCGGCGGTTCCGGCGATCGCGCCACCGGGCGACGAGACGTCGCGCTCTGGCTTCGTCAGCCCTCGATCGCGCGGGCCTCGTCCGGCAGCATGATCGGAATGCCGTCGCGGATCGGATAAGCGAGCTTGGCGGGCCGGGAGATCAGCTCCTGCCGTTCGGCGTCATAGCTCAGCGTCGCCTTGGTCAGCGGGCAAACCAGGATCTCGAGCAGCTTGGGGTCGATCTGCCTGTCGGAACGGCGGTCGGTCACGTCGGTCATTGCAGGGACGAGCTCGCATCTCCACGGGCGCGGGCGAGATCCATCTCGGTCACGGCGACCAGGATCTCGGCGCGGGATTTCAGGTCGGCGGCCTCGAGCAGGGCTTGCTTCTCGCGTGGACCAAACGGGCTCATCATCGCGAGCGCGTTGACGAGCGCCTCGTTCGGCGCGCGGCGGATGCCGTCCCAGTCGGCCTCAAGGCTGTTGGCCGTCAGATAGTCCTTCAAGGTCTTGAGCAGCGCCTCGCGGTCGACCTCGTCCTGGCCCTCGCCGGGCGCGAGATCGAGCGCGAACTCGGCGAAGTTCGCCTTCACCTGCCGATAGGGCGTGCCGACGCCGAGCTCCTCGACGATGCGGAACCGCGAGACGCCGGTCAGCGTCACGAGATAGCGGCCGTCTCCGGTCTCTCCAAAGGCGGTGAGCCGCCCCGCGCATCCGATGCGCACAAGGTCGGGCCGATCGTCGTCGTCGGTCTCGGGATCGGGCTGGATCATGCCGATGATCCGGTCGCCGCGGATGGCGTCCTCGATCATCGCGAGATAGCGCGGCTCGAAGATGTTGAGCGGCATCTCGCCCCGCGGCAGCAGGAGCGCGGCGCGCAGCGGGAACACCGGAATGACCTCCGGCAGATCCTCGGCCTTGTGATAGGTGACGTTCGAAGCCATCGCCGGGACGAGCCTATCAGGCGAACAGCAGCGACGACAGCCGCTTGCGGCCAAATACCGTGTTCTCGTCCTTAAAGCCCCAGGCCTCGAACAGCTTCACGAGCTCCTTGCGGGCGCCGTCGTCGTTCCAGGCGCGGTCGCGCTTGACGATGTCGAGCAGGTGCTCGACCGCCTCCCTCTTGAGGCCCGCGGCCGCAAGCCCGACAGCGAGGTCGAAGCGGGACTGGTGGTCGGCGGGGTCGGCCGCGACCTTGGCCTCGAGCGGCGCGAGGTCGCCGACGGCGGCTGCGCGCTCGGCGAGATCGATCTGGGCCTTCACGGCCGCGACCGCGGCATCGCCCGCAGGCGCGGATTCGAGCGTCTCCTTGGCGCCCTGCAGGTCGCCGAGCGCGACGCGGGCGCGGGCGAGGCCGGCGAGCGCGCCGACGTCTTCCGGATCCTCGGCGAGCAGCGCCATGAAGATTTCGGCTGCGCCGGCGGCGTCGCCGGCCTCAAGCGCGCCCTCGGCTTCGGCGCGGACGTCGCCGGCCTCGTCAGGCAGCGCCTCGCCCAGCATGCGCTCGACGAAGGCCTGGACCTGCGCCTCCGGCAGCGCGCCCATGAAGCCGTCGATCGGCTGGCCACGCTGGAAGCAGATCACCGCCGGGATCGACTGGATGCCGAGCTGCCCCGCGATCTGCGGGTGCTCGTCGATGTTCATGGTGGCGAGCTTGACCTTGCCGCCGGCCGCCTTCACCACCTTTTCGAGCACAGGCGTCAGGGTGCGGCACGGTCCGCACCAGGGCGCCCAGAAGTCGACGAGAACAGGAGTCTGCACAGAGGCCTGCACCACGTCGGTCATGAAGGTCTGCGTGGTGGTGGCGACGATCAGGCCGTCGGCCGGATTGGCGGCGGGCGTGTCCCCGGCGAGCATCGTCATAAAGTCTCCGTCGTGTCGCGCGCGCGGATGCTTTCCAAGCGCCGCGCCACAGATGGGCGAAGCCAGGCGCGAATGCAAACCTCGAGGCTCGCGCTTTTCGCCCCGCCCTGCGCGCCGCGCAGGACGCATTGGACGGATTGGCATGACGCTGCACTGCACAAAATCTGATATGGAGCGCTCGCGCGTTCAGGAGAACTAAACATCATGGCAGTCGAAGCGACCACGTCCGCCCGCCGAAAAGTCGTCATCGTGGGCGGCGGTTTCGCAGGCCTTACGGCCGCGACCAAGCTCGCCAAGGCGGATGTCGACGTCACGGTTCTAGACCGCCACAACTACCACTGCTTCCAGCCCCTGCTCTATCAGGTGGCGACCGCCGAGCTGTCGCCCGCCGATATCGCCTGGCCGATCCGCCACGTCCTGCGCCGCCAGAAGAACGCCCGAGTGCTGCTCGGGGACGTGACCGCGATCGACGTCGAGGGCCGCAAGGTGGTGGCCGACACCGGGACCTTCGAATTCGACGAGCTCATCCTCGCGACCGGCGCGCGCCACTCCTATTTCGGCAATGACGACTGGGAGAAGTCGGCACCCGGCCTCAAGCGCATCGAGGACGCCACGATCATCCGCCGCCGCCTGCTGATGGCTTTCGAGCGCGCCGAGCTGTCGGAGAATCCCGCCGAGCGCGAGAGCCTCCTCACCTTCGCGATCGTGGGCGCAGGTCCGACCGGCGTCGAGCTCGCCGGCGCGATCATCGAGGTGGCGCGGCAGGTGATGCCGAGCGAATTCCGCCACATCGACCCGCGCACCGCCCGCGTCATCCTGATCGAGGCCGGCCCCCGCGTGCTGCCGGCCTTCCCCGAGGCGCTCACCGACTACACCCGCCGCTCGCTCGAGAAGATGGGCGTCGAGGTGATGACCGACACCCGCGTGACCCATGTGGACGACAAGGGCGTCGATCTCGCCAACGGCCGCCTCGACGCCGCCACCGTGATCTGGGCCGCCGGCGTCATCGCCTCGCCGGCCGGCCGCTGGCTCGGCGCGGAGACCGACCGCGCGGGCCGGGTCATCGTCCAACCGAATCTGACGGTGCCGGGCCACGAGAACATCTTCGTCGTCGGCGACACCGCGACGGCCAAGCGGCCCGACGGACAGGACGTCCCCGGCGTCGCCCCCGCGGCGA
The DNA here is from genome assembly GCF_042648545.1 of Chenggangzhangella methanolivorans. Lineage (NCBI taxonomy): Bacteria > Pseudomonadati > Pseudomonadota > Alphaproteobacteria > Hyphomicrobiales > Methylopilaceae > Chenggangzhangella > Chenggangzhangella methanolivorans. The sequence continues at coordinate 382,670 of NZ_JBHRXS010000005.1, read as the reverse complement.
AGCAGATGGGCGCCTACGTGGCCGACGTCATCGCCTCGCGGGTCCGCGGCGCGGTGCCGCCGCCAGCATTCCACTACCGCCACCAAGGAGACGTCGCCACGATCGGCCGGCGATCTGCCGTGATCAAGATGCCCTACATGAACCTAACCGGTTTCACCGCCTGGCTCGTGTGGTGCGTGGCGCACATCTACTTCCTGATCGGAGCCCGCAACCGCATCGCGGTCGCCTTCAAGTGGGTCTGGGACTTCATGACCTTCCAGCGAGGCGCCCGTCTTATTACCGATCAGCGCGACCAGATCTGACGAAAGTCTTAGCGCCAAACATTCGGAAAAGCGGAACTATGTCCTAACGGGCCGGGTTGACTCCCCATTGGGTCCGTTAGGAGGCGACGATGCTTAAGGGCGGTCTCTTATGGCTTATCGGTATCCCGCTCCCGATCATCCTCATCTTGTGGTTGCTTGGATACCTGAGCTGATGCCCGCATGAGGCGACGTCCCGGACCGCCGAAAGGCTGGTCCGGGACGGCTTCGACGCCTCTGCGTCACAGGCTCCTGAGGTGCCGCGCCGGCTTTTCGCCGAGCACGCGCCATGTCCCGATCAGGCCGATCGCGATGGTCGCGGCGAGCGCGCCGGCGGAGATGATCGCCGCGCCCGCGGGATCGAACACGAACGTCACCTTCATGATCTGCGTGGTGACGCCCCAGGCGGCGAGCGACCCGACCACAAGTCCGAAGACCGCCGTCACCGCGCCCAGGATCGCATATTCGGCCGCAAACGCCGCGATCAGCCGGCCGCGCGTCGCGCCGAGCGTCTTCAGCACCACCGCCTCATAGACCCGTCTGCGATGGCCGGCCGCCAGCGCGCCAGCGAGCACCATGACGCTTGCGAGCAGCGTGACGCCGCTCGCCACCCGGATGGCGAAAGCGAGGTTCTCGACGACTGCCGAGACGGTCGTCAACGCGTCCTTCACGCGGATCGCGGTGATCGAGGCGTGGGCCTTGGTGGCGTCGCGCAGCAACTCGAACTCGCGCGCGTCCGACGCGCCGTCCGGGAACGTCACCGTGGCGAGGTTCATGTAGGGCGCGCCGCGGAAGGCGTTCGGCGAGAACACCATGAAGAAGTTGATGCCGAGCGTCTCCCAGTCGATCTCGCGGAAGTTCGCGACCTTGGCGGTGATGACCCGGCCGAGGATGTTGACCCCGACCTCGTCGCCGATCTTCAGCCCGAGCGCCTTGCCGAGGCGCTGGTCGAAGGAGACGAGCGGCTCGCCGGCGTAGTCCTTCGGCCACCAATCGCCCTCGACGATGCGCGAGCCCTCCGGAATCTCCTCGGCGAAGGTGACGCCGCGATCGCCGCGCAGCGCCCAGCGATATTCCGGATCGACCTTCTGTTCCGACAGCGGCTCGCCCCGAATGGTCGAGAACGATCCGCGCAGCATCGGCACCATGTCGAGCTTGGCGTCCGGCTCCTTCTGCTGGACGAGCTTCGCGAAGGCGTCCTTCTCGGAGCCGGGGATGTCGAGGAAGAAGAACGCGGGCGCGCGTTGCGGCAGTTCGCGCGTGAGCTGCTGGCGGATCGAGGCGTCGATCAGGGTCAGCGTCACGAGCAGCACGAGGCCGAGGCCAAGCGACAGCACGACCGATGGCGTCAGCGCGCCCGGACGGTGGACATTGGCGAGCGCGAGGCGAAGCTCGGTGCGCTTCGGCCGCGGCGCCCAGGCGGCGAGCCGCATGATGCCGGAGGCGACGAGCCGGAGCGCCAGGAACGTCGCCGCGGTCGCGACGACGAAGGTCTGGGCGATGCGCTGGTCATAGGAGGCCGCGATCGCGAGCCAGCCGAGCGCGATGGCGAGCGCCGCGGTCGCGATCACGTAGATCGGCCGCGGATAGCGCCGCTCCGGCGCGACGGCGTCGCGGAAGAGCGCCGCGACCGGCACGTCGTGCGCGCGCCCGAGCGGCCACACCGCGAAGGCGAGCGCGGTCAGGGCGCCGTAAGCAAGCGCAAGCAGCAGTTCGCGCGGATAGACCGAGGCCTCGATCGGCAGCGGCAGCACGGTCTCGAGCGCCGCGACGGCCGCAAAGGGTATGGCCGCGCCGACCGCGAGGCCCATGGCGATGCCGACGAGCGCGATCGCGGACACCTCGACGAGATGGATGAGGAAGACCGTGCGGCCCGAAGCGCCGACGCTCTTCATGATGGCGATGGTGGCGCGCTTGCGCTCGACAAAGGCCGCGACGGCGTTCGCGACGCCGACCCCGCCGACCACGAGCGCGGCAAGGCCGACGATCGTCAGGAACTCGGTGAAGCGCCCGATGTTGCGCTCGAGCTGCGGGGCGGCGTTGAAGCGGCTGCGGGTGGAGAAGCCGGCTTCCGGCGCCTGTTTTTCGACGTCCGTCACGAGCGCGCGGGTCGCGGCGTCGGCGTCGGCGGAGGGCGGCAGCGCGACGCGGTAGGAATAGCGCACGAGGCTCCCGGGCTGCACGAGGCCGGAGCGCTTCAGCGCCTCGTCCGACACGATCATGCGCGGCCCGAAGCCGATGCCCTCGGAGAGCTTGTCGGGTTCGCGCGTCAGCGTCGCGCGGATGTCGAACTCGCTCGTGCCGACGGTGAGGCGGTCGCCGATCTTGAGGCCGAAGCGGGTGAGCACGGCCGGATCGACCGCCGCGCCGAAGCGTCCGTCCCTCTCGGAAAGCGCGTCGGAGAGCGGGATCGCAGGTTCGATCGTCGCCGCGCCGACCAGCGGCCAGGCGCGGTCGACGGCCTTGAGCTCGACCAGGGTCGCGTCGCCCGAGGCGGCGCGCGCCATGGCGCGCAGCGTCGCCACTTCCGAAACCCGGCCCTTGGACTCGAGCAGCGCGCGCTGTGGCGGGGTCGCCTCCTGGTGATGCACAGAGAACGAGGCGTCGCCGCCGAGAATCGTGCGGCCTTCGCGCGCCATCCCCTCGGTGAGGCCGCGCGCGAGCGAGCCGACGCCCGCGATCGCCGCGACGCCGAGCGCGAGGCACATCAGGAAGACGACGAAGCCCTTTGCGCCGCCGCGCAGCTCGCGCGCGGCGAGCCGCAGGATGACGGCGAGCTTTCCGGGATTGCTGACGGACGCGGCGCGACGGGCCGAACCCGCCGCCTCGGCATGCGGGAGGTTGGTCACGCGGCGGCGTCCGTCACGGTCTCGATCCGGCCCGAGCGCAGCCGCACCACGCGGCCGCAGCGTGCGGCGAGCGCGGGATCATGGGTGACGAGCACCAGCGTCGCGCCGCGCTCGGCTGTCTTGGCGAAGAGAAGGTCGGCGATCTGCTTGCCGGTCGTCTCGTCGAGATTGCCCGTCGGCTCGTCGGCCACGAGGATTTCGGGCCGGTTCGACAGCGCGCGGGCGAGCGCCACGCGCTGCTGCTCGCCGCCCGACATCTGGGCCGGATGATGGTGCAGCCGCTCGGCGAGGCCGACCGCCCGCAGCTCGGCCTCCGCCCGCTCGAACGCGTCCGGCTCGCCGGCGAGCTCGAGCGGCACCGCGACGTTCTCGAGCGCCGTCATGGTCGGGATGAGGTGGAAGGCCTGGAACACGACCCCTATGTTCCGGCCGCGAAAGCGCGCCAGCGCGTCTTCGCCGAGGACGGCGACGTTCTCGCCCAGCACCGTCACCGCGCCGGAGTCCGGCCGCTCCAGCCCCGCGAGCACCATCAACAGCGTGGACTTTCCCGACCCAGAGGGGCCGACGAGGCCGACGGCCTCGCCCTTCTCGATCGAGAGGCTCACGCCCTTGAGGATGTGGACGCGGGCGGGGCCGGAGCCCAGCGCGACGTTGACGTCACGGAGTTCGATCGCCGTCATGAAGCCGTTGATCCATGTCCTTAAGAACGCCGGTGTATCGCGGCGCAACATCGGCGCAGATAGCGACGCGATTGCGGCGTTCCAACCGTCGCGGCGGATGGTGGCGGCAGGAATGGCGTTCGCTCTCGCAGGCGTGATGATCTCCGAGGCTTCCTCCGCAGCCCAGCCGATCAAGCTCGTGGCCTTCGGTGACAGCCTGACGGCGGGCTACGGCGTCGGCCCGGCGGACGCCTTTCCGGTCAAGCTCGCGGCCGCGCTCAAGGCCAAGGGACGGGACGTCGCGATCTCGAACGCAGGCGTGTCCGGCGACACCGCGAGCGGCGGGGCGGACCGGGTGGACTGGTCAGTCCCCGAGGGCACGCAAGGCGTGATCCTTTCGCTCGGCGCCAACGACATGCTGCGCGGCGTCGACCCGAAGACGACGCGCGCCGCGCTGACCCGCATCCTCGACCGACTTCAGGCGCGCAAGATTTCGGTGATGCTCGCCGGCATGCGGGCCGCGCCGAACCTCGGACTGGACTACGGAAAATCGTTCGAGAAGATCTACACGGATCTCGCAAGCGAGCGCGGGCTGACGCTCTACCCGTTCTTCCTCGAGGGCGTCGCGGGCGACCGCTCGCTGAACCAGACCGACGGCATCCACCCCAACCCGAAGGGCGTCGACGTGATCGTGGCCGGCATGCTGCCGAAGGTCGAGGAGTTCCTCGACAAGATCGAGGCCGGCCGCAGCTGAATCCAGAACGCCCGCAGCTTTCACGGAAGACGCTCAGACCGTCATCGCGACCGCAGAGCCGGGACCCACAAACGCGACGACGCAGAATGCCCGGTCTCGCCGCAGGCGACGCGTCCCGGCTCACCCGCCGGGACGACGACGGGGCCTTCTCCGTCCACTTCGAAAGGACGTTCACCCATGGAAATGCGCAAGCTCGGCCGCACGGGGCTCGACGTTAGCCTTGTCTGCCTCGGCACGATGACGTTCGGCGAGCAGAACACCGAAGCCGAAGGCCACGCCCAGATGGACCGGGCGAAGGACGCGGGCGTCAACTTCCTCGACGCCGCCGAGCTCTATCCGATCCCGCCGAAGCCCGAGACGCAGGGGCGCACCGAGGAGACCATCGGCACATGGCTCAAGAGCCGCGGCGGGCGCGACAAGGTCGTGGTCGCGACCAAGGCGGTGGGCCGGACCGCGATGCCCCAGTTCCGCGACGACGGCAAAGGCGCGCGCCTCTCGCGCGGGCAGCTTCGAGAAGCGGTCGAGAAGAGCCTGAGGAGGCTCCAGACCGACTATATCGACCTCTACCAACTGCACTGGCCGGACCGGGAGGTCAGCCAGTTCGGCGCGAACCCGGTCACGTTCAGGACCGTCGCGCCGGCGCCCGACGAGGTACCGATCGGCGAGACTCTGGAGGCGCTCCAGGAGTTCGTCGCCGAGGGCAAGATCCGGCATGTGGGCCTCTCGAACGAGAGCGCCTGGGGGACGATGCGCTTTCTGGCCGAGAGCGACGCCGGCCGCGGCCCGCGCGTGGCCTCGATCCAGAACGGCTACAACCTCGTCAACCGCACATTCGAGACCGCACTCGCCGAAGTCGCGCTGCGCGAGGACGTCGGTCTGCTGGCCTATTCGCCGCTCGCGCAGGGCTATCTGACAGGCAAGTATCGGAACGGCGCGCTGCCGGACGGCTCGCGCAAGAAGCTGTTCGACCGGCTGCAGCGCTACGAGGGGCCGGGCGCCGAGGAGGCGATCGGGGCCTATCTCGATCTTGCTGGGGAGATCGGCTGGAGCCCTGGCGATCTCGCCTTGCGTTTCGCCGCGACGCGTCCTTTCGTGACCTCCGTGATCATCGGCGCGACCACGATGGAGCAGCTCGACCAGGATCTCGCGGCCTTCGACAGGCGGTGGAGCGCCGAGATCGAGGCGCGGGTCGACGCGATCCACGCCGCCCGCCCCAACACCTGCCCATAAGGCCAGAAGGAGCGTCACGCGTGCCGCGGCTGTTCACCGCCCTCGAGGTTCCCGAAGACGTGGCGCAGGCGCTCGCGACCTATCGCGGCGGGCTTTCGGGCGCGCGCTGGATCGACGTCGAGAACTATCACGTCACCCTGCGCTTCCTCGGCGACATCGAGGAGGAGGTCGCGCAGGAGGCCGCCTATCTGTTGGGGCAGGTGCGGCGCGCGCCCTTCGAGGTGACGATCGAGGGGCTCGACGCCTTCGGCGGCGACCGGCCGCGCGCGCTGATCGCGCGCATCGCGCCCTCCCCCGCCATCGTCGAGCTGCAGGCCGAGCACGAGCGGCTGATGCGGCGCGCGGGACTGCCGTCGGAAAAGCGCAAGTTCGCGCCGCATGTCACGCTCGCGCGGCTGCGCGACGCCTCCCCGCGGGCGGTCGCGGACTATCTCGGATTGCGGGGAGGCCCTCCCGGGCTGACGTTCCGCGCCGACCAGTTCGTGATCTATTCGTCGCGCGATTCCGTCGGCGGAGGCCCTTACGTGATGGAGGCCGCCTACCCGCTGAGGTGAGGCGCGGCGTCTCCGCCCCCTCTCCCGCGGGCGGGAGAGGGTAAGGGTGAGGGGGTCAGCGCAGAGGCCAGACCGGAGCGCCCGTCCGCGCGGACGGGCGTCTTTCTGAAACTGCAGCGCCAAATCCCCTCATCCTTACCTTCTCCCGTAAACGGGAGAAGGAACGGCGAGCGCTCCCGCCTCTCTTTCCTAGGCCGGCGCCCGTTCTTTCAGCGTGCCTCTTGGCGTTCCAAGACTCGATTTCGCTCATTCGCGCCATAGGTTGCAGCGCACAAGGCGAAACTGGACGATCTCAAAACATGTGCGGAATCTGTGGTGAAGCGACCTTCCTGGGGCAGCCGGCCTCGGTCGAGGCGGTGGCGGCGATGTCTGGCTGCATGGTGCCTCGCGGGCCCGACGGCGACGGCGTCGTCTCGCGCGGACGGGTCGCGTTCGGCCATCGCCGGCTGAAGATCATCGATCTGTCCGAAAAGGCCGAGCAGCCGATGGTCGACCCGACGCTCGGGCTCACCATCGTGTTCAACGGCTGCATCTACAATCACAAGGAGCTGCGCGCCGAGCTCGAGCAGAAGGGCTACCGCTTCTTCTCCGACGGCGACACGGAAGTCATCGTCAAGGGCTGGCACGCCTGGGGAACCGAGCTTCCGAAGAAGCTCTTCGGCATGTTCGCGATCGCGATCCACGAGCGCGACACCGGCCGCGTGATCCTCATCCGCGACCGGCTCGGCATCAAGCCGCTCTATGTGTCTGAAGGCAACGGGCGGCTCCGGTTCTCGTCCTCGCTGCCCTCGCTGCTCGCGGCGGGCGGCGTCGACACCTCGATCGATCCCGCGGCGCTCAACGCCTACATGTCGTTCCATTCAGTGGTTCCGGCGCCGCGCACGATCCTTGCGGGCGTGCGCAAGCTGCCGCCCGCGACGCTCAAGATCTGGGAGCCGGACGGCCGCACCAAGGAGGAGGTCTACTGGCAGGTCTCCTACGAGCGGACCGCCGCCGACATCGGCAAGACCTTCGACGACTGGCGCGAGGAGGTGCACGCCTCGCTGCGCACCGCCGTGAAGCGCCGCATGGTGGCGGACGTGCCTGTCGGCGTGCTGCTTTCGGGCGGCGTCGACTCGTCGGTCGTCGTGGCGCTGCTGGCCGAGCTCGGCCACGAGAAGATCGAGACTTTCTCGATCGGCTTCGAGGCGCGCGGCGGCGAGGAAGGCGACGAGTTCAAGTACTCCGACATCATCGTCGACAAGTTCAAGACCTCGCACCACAAGATCATGATCGAGGAGCGCCGGATGCTCGACGCGCTTCCGGGCGCGATCCAGGCGATGTCCGAGCCGATGGTGAGCCACGACTGCGTGGCCTTCTACCTGCTGTCGGAAGAGGTGCGGAAGCACGTCACCGTCGTGCAGTCGGGCCAGGGCGCCGACGAGATTTTCGCCGGCTATCATTGGTATCCGAAGGTCAACGCCTCGAACGCGCCGGTCGACGACTACGCCAAGGCGTTCTTCGACCGCGACCATGCGACCTATCTCAGCCATGTCAGCGACGCTTACGGCGGCGCCGACCATGCGCGCGCCTTCGTCGAGGAGCACTTCGCCATGGCCGGCGCGGACGACGCTGTCGACAAGGCGCTGCGCCTCGACTCGACCGTCATGCTGGTCGACGACCCGGTGAAGCGCGTCGACAACATGACCATGGCGCATTCGCTCGAGGCCCGCGTGCCGTTCCTCGACCACGAACTGGTCGAGCTCGCGGCCCGCATCCCCGGCGAGCACAAGCTCGCCGACGGCGGCAAGGGCGTTCTGAAGGATCTCGCGCGCCACATCGTGCCGAAGGAGATCGTCGATCGGCCGAAGGGCTACTTCCCGGTGCCGGGCCTGAAATATCTCGAGGGCCAGACGCTCGAGATGGTGCGCGACGCGCTCGGTTCGCAAAAAGCCCGCGAGCGCGGCCTGTTCCGGCCCGAATATCTCGACAAGCTGTTCGAGAACCCCGCCGAGCACATCACGCCGCTCAGGGGATCGGAACTCTGGCAATGCGCGTTGCTGGAGGTCTGGCTGCAGACGCACGGCGTCTGAGCGCGTTCGGCGCCTCCGGCGCTGCGAGTCGAACTGGAAATATGAGAAAGGCCCGACCGATGTCAGCAGCCCTCGCCGAGAGCGACACTGCAGGGGCGGACTCCCCCGCGCGCCCGACCGCGATGCGGCCCGACGTGACCGTGGATTGCGGCTGGGGCCGCCTCCTATTCGCGCAGACCTTCGCCGACCCCAAGGTGCTGGCCGAGGCGCTGCGCGAGGAGGGTCCGGACCAACGCGACATCGCCTGCTACGTCAACGACCCGCATGTGCTGATCGCCCAGGCGCCGCTCGAGCTTTTCCTCGATCCGAGCCACATGTTCCGGCTCGATCTCGGCGCTTACGAACCGTCCGACCGCGACAACCGCGCGGTCCATGTGCGCCGGCTTTCGGACGCGCAGGACATCGAGGCGATCAGCCGGATCTACTCGGCGCGCCACATGGTCTCGGCGCGGCCCGACTTCTACGAACGCCACCGCGACGACGACACGCTCGTGCATCTCGTCGCGCAGGACGTGCGCACCCATGAGATCGTCGGCGTGGTCACGGGCGTCGACCATGTGCTGGCGTTCGACGACACCGAGAAAGGCTCGTCGCTCTGGTGCCTCGCGGTCGATCCGCAGTCGCGCCATCCGGGCGTCGGCGAGATGCTGGTGCGAAGCCTCGCGGAGCTGTTCAAGGAGCGCGGCGCGGCCTTCATGGACTTGTCCGTCATGCACGACAACGAGCTCGCCATCGGCCTCTATGAGAAGCTCGGCTTCGAGCGCCGCTACACCTTCTCGATCAAGCGCCGGAACTACATCAACGAGCGCCTGTTCGTCGGCGAGCCCGGCGTCGACGGGCTGAACCCCTACGCCAAGATCATCGTGGACGAGGCGCGCCGCCGCGGCATCGGCGTCGAGGTCACGGACGCCGAGGGCGGCTTCTTCCGCCTGACCCATGGCGGCCGGTCGCTGGTGTGCCGCGAGAGCCTGTCGGAGCTCACCACCGGCATCGCGATGTCGATCTGCGACGACAAGGCGGTGACCCGCCGCGCGGTTGCGAAGGCCGGCGTCGTGGCCCCGGACCAGATCGAGGCCGGCGACCGCGAGGCTTTGGAGGCCTTCCTCGAAAAGCACGGCGCGGTCGTCGTGAAGCCCGCCCGCGGCGAACAGGGCCGCGGCATCACGGTCGGGCTCGACACGATTGAGGATCTCGAGGCCGCGATCGAGGACGCCAAAGCGTTCTGCGACCGCGTCGTGGTCGAGCAGATGGTCGAGGGCGAGGACCTCCGCATCATCGTCATCGACTTCAAGCTGGTGGCGGCCGCCATCCGCCGCCCCGCTCACGTCATCGGCGACGGCAAGACCACGATCCGCGAGCTGATCGAGAAGCAGTCGAAGCGCCGGCAGGCGGCGACGGGCGGCGAAAGCTCGATCCCGATGGACGGGCAGACGGAGAAGTGCGTCGCCAAGGCCGGCTACGCGATGGACGACGTCGCGCCGGAGAACAAGGTGATCATGGTCCGCAAGACCGCGAACCTGCACACCGGCGGCACCATTCACGACGTCACCGGCGAGGTGCATCCCGCGCTCGTCGAGGCGGCGGTGAAATGCGCGCGGGCGATCGACATCCCGGTCTGCGGTATCGACTTCATGGTGACGTCGCCGCGCGGGCCGGACTACGCCTTCATCGAGTGCAACGAGCGCCCGGGCCTCGCCAACCACGAGCCGCAGCCGACCGCCGAGCGGTTCATCGACTTGCTGTTCCCGCTGTCGATGCCCGCCGCCGTGCGGCGCGTCGGCCTCGGATGAGTGACGCAGCGCAGCACAAAGAAAAAGGCCGCCCCGAGGGGCGGCCTGAAGTCAGGGAAGATTACGCAGGTACGAAAATCAGAGGCCGAAGGGATAGTCGCGATGGGCGCGATGCAGAGCGCGGCCCTGCTCCTCGAAGAAGGCCTCGAACTCCGAGAAGAAGCGAGAGAAGAAGCTCAGCGAGAAGGGCGCGGAGACGACCTTGAGCACGGCGGCGGTCATGGCGATGTCCTTTCAGTCTGGGCGCTAAAGCAGCCCGCGTCGTTCGATGACGACAATCTGGCATGCCAAATGCCCGAACTGAACGGCCGTTCTGGCATGCCAGTCATGCTTCGCACGCGCAGCAAAGCTTAAATCCTCATTCAACCCTGCCGGGGGCGGACCGTCGGCCGATCCATGTTATGGAGGCCGCCCGCCGACTCAGCCCTCCCAAACCGGATCGGTGATCCATGCCGCGTCTCGACGTCGACATCGACTACCTCGCCGAGCAGCTCAAGGGACTGCTCAAGATCCCGAGCCCCACGGGCTTCACCGACACCATCACCCATGCGGTGGTGGACGAGCTCGTCAGGCTCGGCGTCGAGCCCGAGGTCACCCGCCGCGGCGCGATCCGCGCGAAGCTTAAAGGTCGGGTGAAGGATCCGAGCCGCGCGCTCATCGCCCATCTCGACACGCTCGGCGCGCAGGTGAAGCTGCTCAAGTCCAACGGCCGGCTCGAGCTCGTGCCGATCGGCAACTGGTCGGCGCGCTTCGCCGAAGGCGCGCGCGTCACGATCTTCACCGAGGCCGGCGCCTATCGCGGCTCGATTTTGCCGCTCAAGGCCTCGGGCCACACCTACAACGACGAGATCGACAGCCAGCCGACCGGCTGGCAGCACGTCGAGCTGCGCGTCGACGCGCTTGTGCGCGACGTCGCGGACCTGCAGCGCCTCGGCTTCCATGTCGGCGACGTGGTGGCGATCGACACCCAGGCCGAGTTTCTCGACAACGGCTTCATCGTCTCGCGCCACCTCGACGACAAGGCCGGCGTCGCGATCCTGCTGACGGCGCTGAAGGCGATCGTTGAGTCGGGCAAGAAGCCGCCGGTCGACACATGGTTCGTGCTGTCGATCGCCGAAGAGGTCGGGGTCGGGGCCGCCGCCGTTCTGCCGCACGACGTCGCCGCCATGGTGACGATCGACAACGGCACCACGGCTCCGGGCCAGAACTCCGACGAGTTCGGCGTGACCATCGCGATGGCCGACCAGACCGGTCCGTTCGACTACCATCTCACCCACGAGCTGATCCGGCTCGCGCGCGAGAACGACATCCGCCACCAGCGCGACGTGTTCCGCTACTACCGCTCGGATTCGGCCTCCGCCATCGAGGCGGGAGCGGACGTGCGCACGGCGCTCGCGACCTTCGGGGTCGACGCGTCCCATGGCTACGAGCGCATCCACATGCATGCGCTGCGCTCGCTCGCCGAGCTCATGACCGCCTATGTGACGAGCCCGATCGACATCAAGCGCGACGCCAAGCCGATCGGCGACATCGAGGGCTTCACGCACCAGCCGACCGCGCCGGCCGAGCCCGACATCGAGCCGGGCGAGACGATGCCGGCGACCGATTGAGGTCCGCCGGCGGCGTCTGTCTCGGAAGACGATCCCGGATCGGCCTGCGGCCGTCCGGGACGACGGCGTGGCCGCCTTACTTCACCGCCATGACGGTGATGTAGGCCGGGCCGAGGATCACGACGAAGATCACCGGCAGGAAGAACACGATCATCGGCACGGTGAGCTTGGGCGGCAGCGCCGCGGCCTTCTTCTCGGCCTCGGCCATGCGGGTGTCGCGGCTGTCCTGGCTGAGCGTCCGGAGCGCCTGGGCGACCGGCGTGCCGTATTTGTCGGCCTGGATGAGCGCGGTCGCGACCGACTTCACGGAGTCGAGGTCGGTGCGCTTGCCGAAGTTCTCATAGGCCAGACGACGGTCCTGCAGGTAGGACATCTCGGCCATCGTCAGCGTCAGCTCTTCGGCGAGCACGACCGACTGCGATCCGATCTCGTCCGCGACCTTGCGGAACGCCGCCTCGATCGACATGCCGGACTCGACGCAGATCAGCATCAGGTCGAGCGCGTCCGGGAACGCCTTGCGGATCGACTGCTGGCGCTTCGACGTCTGGTTCTTGAGGAACAGCTCCGGGGCCTTCACGCCGAGCAGCGCGATGCCGACGATCGCGCCGGCGCGCATCATCGGATCGAGGCCGAAATCGTCGACCACGAACAGATAGAAGCTGCCGATGATGATGAAGCCGATCGGCGCGACGAGGCGGAAGAACAGGAAGGTGGTCATCGCGCCCGGACCGCGATAGCCGGCCATCTGCAGGCGCTCCTTGGCGTCTTCGGTGCCGAGGTGCTTGGACAGGTTGAACTGCGAGACGACGCTCTGCATGTAGGCGCGCGGCTCGAGCTTCAGCCCCTTGGCGCCGCGGGCGAGGCGCTCGCGTTCGCGCGCCCGGATGCGGGAGCGCTCGGTCGCCACCGCCTTCATGCGCCGCGCGAGCGGGTCGGTGGCGAGCAGCGGCATGCCGAGGCTGATCACCGTCGCCATCGCGGCGACGGCCGCGAGCAAGCCGGCGAGCGCGCGCGGATCGTTCACCATCGAGATGATCTGCTGGAACACGGTCCCTCGCCTTCCCCGTACGCTTCGTCGTCCTGCTTCGCCGTCAGTAGTCGAAGCTGATCATCTTCTTCATCACCAGCACGCCGCACAGCATCCAGGCCGCGGAGCCGGCCAGCATGAACCGGCCGATGTCGGTCGAGAACATCTGGTTCATGTAGTCCGGGCTCGTCATCGAGATGACGCCGATGGTGATGATGGGCAGCGCGCCGATGATCGAGGCGGACGCCTTCGCCTCCATCGAGAGCGAGGCGATCTTCTGCTTGATCTTCTTGCGGTCGCGCAGAACCTTGGCGAGGTTGCCGAGCGCGTCAGACAGGCTGCCGCCGGCCTTCGACTGGATCGCGATCACGATGGCGAAGAAGTTCGCCTCGGCGACCGGCATGCGCTCGTAGAGCTTGCCCACCGCCTCCGCGAGCGGGATGCCGACGGTCTGCTCCTCGATGATCTTGCGGAACTCGGTCTTCACCGGCTCCTGCGTCTCGTTGGCGACGACGCGCATGCAGTCGCCGAGCGGCAGGCCCGCCTTCAGGCCGCGCAGGATGATCTCGACGCCGTCCGGGAGCCCCGTGAGAAACTTGGCGATGCGGCGCTTCTTGAGGAAGCCCAGCAGCCAGCGCGGAGCGCCGAGGCCGCCGACGAAGGCCGCGAGGCCCGCGACCCGCGGATCCTGGGTGCCGACGAAGGCGCCCACGCCGAAGACCGCGGCGATGATCGCGCTCACGATGTAGAACTTCTCGTTGCTCCATTGCAGCCCGGCCTGGGCGATCCGCATCTGGAGGGTCGGCCGGTTGATGCGCTTCTGGCGGTCGTCAAGCGCCTTCAGGCTCTCCGAAACCTGTCCGCGACGCAGGGTCTCCTGCGCGGCCTCGCTGACGGCGCGGCGGCGGTCCATTCCCACCATCTTCTGGCGCTGCTCGACCCGCGCCGCGCCCGACAGGTAGGGATAGATCAGCGCGTAGGCCGCGCCGCCCGCCGCGACCGTGGCGAGCAGGACGATCGGAAGCTTTCCGCCGAGATCGATCATCGCACGGCTCCTCAGGCGACCCTGGAGGTTTCGACGTCCATCGCGTCGATGGCGGCGGCGAGGCGAGTCTCCTCGCCGAAGTAGCGCGCGCGCTCCCAGAACCGCGGACGTCCGATGCCGGTGGAGCGGTGGCGGCCGAGGAGCCGCTTGTTCGCGTCCTCGCCGAGGATGTCGTAGAGCACGATGTCCTGGGTGATGATCACGTCGCCTTCCATCCCCATCACCTCGGTGACGTGGGTGATGCGGCGCGAGCCGTCGCGAAGGCGCGAGGCCTGCACGATGACGTCGACCGAGGTGCAGATCATCTCGCGGATCGTCTTCGAAGGCAGCGAGAAGCCGCCCATCGTGATCATCGACTCCAGACGCGAGAGCGCTTCGCGCGGGGAGTTGGCGTGCAGCGTTCCCATCGAGCCGTCATGGCCCGTGTTCATCGCCTGCAGGAGGTCGAAGGCCTCCGGTCCGCGCACCTCGCCCACGATGATCCGCTCGGGACGCATGCGCAGGCAGTTCTTCACGAGGTCGCGCATGGTGACCATGCCTTCGCCCTCGAGGTTCGGAGGGCGGGTTTCGAGACGCACCACATGCGGCTGCTGCAGCTGGAGCTCGGCGGCGTCCTCGCAGGTGATGATGCGCTCGTCCTCGTCGATGTAGCGCGTCAGGCAGTTCAGGAGCGTCGTCTTGCCCGAGCCCGTGCCGCCGGAGATCAGCACGTTGCAGCGGACGCGCCCGATGATCTTCAGGATGTCCGCGCCCTCCGGGCTGATCGAGCCGAAGCGCACCAGCTGGTCGAGGGTCAGCTTGTCCTTCTTGAACTTACGAATGGTGAGCGTCGGGCCGTCGAGCGCGAGCGGGCTCACGATGACGTTGACGCGCGAGCCGTCCGGAAGACGCGCGTCGCAGATCGGCGAGGCTTCGTCGACGCGGCGGCCGACCTGACTCACGATCCGCTGGCAGATGTTCAAGAGCTGGGCGTTGTCGCGGAAACGGACATGGGTGGTCTGCACCTTGCCCGAGACTTCGATGAAGGTCCGCTCGGCGCCGTTGACCATGATGTCGGCGATGTCGTCGCGGGCGAGCAGCGGCTCCAGCGGGCCGTAGCCGAGGACGTCGTTGCAGATGTCCTCGAGCAGCTCTTCCTGCTCGGCGATCGACATCACGACGTTACGGATCGCGATGATCTCGTTGACGATGTCGCGGATTTCTTCGCGCGCGCTCTCGACGTCGAGACGGGCGAGCTGGGCGAGGTCGATGGCCTCGATCAGCGCGCCGAAGATCCGGCTCTTGGTCTGGAAGTAGTCGTCGTTGCGACGGTTCTCGTTCGGCTGAGGCGGCGCGGGGCGCGCCTCGGCCGCGGCGAGAACGGGGGCCGGAGCGACGCTCACGAGCGGCGCTCCGAAGTCGCCGCTCGCGGTCGCGCTGCGTCCTAGGCCCGCGCCGGCCGGCGTGATCGTCGATCCGCGTTTTCCGAACATGAGGTCGCGTCCTGTCGTCGCCGGCTCAGCCGGCCTTCTTCCACGGAATCTTCGCCATCAGCGGCTCGAGCAGGTTCTTGCGCGAACGCTTCGCCTCGCTCTTGCCGGTGAGGCGCTTGGCGAGGTCGAGGAAGATCTCGTTGATCTTGTGAGAGGGCGAGGTCTCCGCGGCCATCTGGCCGTTGTTCGCGGCCGTGCCGAAGAGCTGCGGATCGAACGGGATGACGGCCGACGGCTCAAGGTCGAGCGCCTTGGCGAAGTCGGCCGGCTTGATCTCGGCGCGCTTGGGAACGCCGACCTGGTTCAGCACGAGCTTCGGCGCGCTGTCGTTGGGACGGGCGATCTTCAGCAGGTCGATCAGGTTCTTGGCGTTGCGCAGATTCGCAAGGTCCGGGGTCGCGGCGATCACCACCTCGTCGGCGGCGATCAGGGCGCGCTTGGACCAGGCGGTCCACACATGCGGCACGTCGAGCACCGCGCAGGGGACGTTGGCGCGCAGGATGTCGATCAGCGGGTCGTAGACGTCCTCGTGGAAGTCGTAGACCCGGTCGAGCGTCGCGGGCGCGGCGAGCAGCGACAGCTGCTCGGTGCATTTCGACAGCAGGCGGTCCACCACCGCCGCGTCGACGCGGTCGGGCGCGAACACGATCTCTGCGACCCCCTGGGGCGGGTCCTGGTTGAAGTTGAGGCCCGCGGTGCCGAAAGCGAGGTCGAGATCGACCACGACGCTGTCGATCTTGAGCTGCCGCGCGATCGCCCAGGAGACGTTGTGCGCGATCGTCGAGGCGCCGACGCCGCCCTTGGCGCCCACGAAGGCGATGTTGCGGCCGACCGGGTTCGCGCCGGGCGCGTGGAAGATCTCCGAGAGCGCCCGGACGAGATCGACGACGCCGAGCGGCGGGACGAGATAGTCGGAAATCCCGAGACGCATCAGCTCGCGATAGAGCAGCACGTCGTTGACCTGGCCGATGACCACGACCTTGGTGTCGCTGTCGCAGACCGAGGCGAGACGGTCGAGGGTCTCGAGCAGACGCTCGCGGTGATTGTCGCCCTCGATGATGATGACGTTGGGGGTCGGCGCGGTCTTGTAGGCCTCGGAGGCCGCGAGGCCGCCGCCCATCTGGACCTTGACGTGCGCCTTCTCCATGCGGCGGTCCGAGGTCGCCTGCTCGACGAGGCGGGCGATCTCGGGCGTCTCGCAGAACGCCTGGATGGACACGCGCGGCAGCGGCGCGATCACGGTGTCGGCCGCCGGCTGGGCGGAGGGCGGCGTCTGGCCGCCAAGCAGATCCTTCATGCCCCTCACTCCTTCGCGACGTCGCTGACGACCGCGTCCGCCTGGCGGTAGCCGGTCGTGGTGTCGCCGCCTTCGCGATGCTTCTCGATGATGGTCTGGCGGCGGGCCGCGTAGATCGGCGCTTCGGCGCGGGGGCGCGCGATGTCTTCGGGATCGGCGACCTGGGCGGCGAGGTTCTGCTGGTTGGCGCAGCCGAAATTCCAGTATTCGCGGTTCTCGGTCGCGCCGTAGAGGTCGCCGCCGCCGGAGCCGAGGTCGTCGGGCCAGAGGCCGCAGGCGTGGCTCACCTGCGCCTTGAGCTTGACGTAGCCGAGCTTGACGAGCCCGATCTCCTCGGGCCCGGCCGGCGTGTAGCGCTGGCTGACGATCTGGGTCGCGGGGACGCCCGCCGAGGCGAGCGCCGAGCGCACCGCCGTCGCGCCGAAGGCGCCGGCAGGAGCCATCATGCCGATCGGGCCGCGGCCGTTCTTGCGCCAGTCCGCCGCGAAGGCGCGGACGTCTTCTTTCTGGCGCGAGGTGAGGCCCTGGGCGCCCGCGCCGACCGGCAGGTCGAGACGGGTGGAGCCTTCCGCGAGCACGATCGGGTGGCGTTGGGCGACCGTGGTGGGGTAGCTGTCCGCCACGATCCGTTCGGCGTGGCAGCCGCCGAGCGCGAGGCCTGCGCCGCAGGCGAGGGCCGCGAGGCCGAGGCGCGGCGAGGACGGGCGACGATGCGAGGTCATCTTCGGAACTCCGTTCGGTGCGCGCGTCAATCGATGATGAAGCCGGCCCGACGACCGACCGTGTGCGGGTCGATCTGGCCGGGGACGCCGTAGAGGCGGTTCAGACGTCCGAGGAAGACCGCCGAGGGTTCGGACGGCTCCGCGAAGCCGTCGTCGGGGCTTGCGAGCTTGTCGGCCGAGGTCGCCTTGGCGAGATACGGCGTGACGAGGATGACGAGCTCGGTCTCGCTCTTGAGGTAGTCGTTCGAGCGGAACAGCGCGCCGAGCACCGGCAGCTTCGTCAGGCCGGGCCAGCCGGCGAGCGAGCGCTTGGTCTGCTGCTGGATGAGGCCGGCCATCGCGATTGAGCCGCCCGAGGGCACCTCGACGGTGGAGTTGGCGCGGCGGACCTGCAGGCCCGGGATGATGAGGCCGTTGTCCTGGATGCCGTTGGCGGCGTCGAGCTCGCTGACTTCGGTCGCGACCTTGAGGCTGATGCGGCCGCTAGAGAGCACGACAGGCGTGAAGTTCAGGCCGACGCCGTAGTCCTTGAACTCGACCGTGCGGGTGCATCGGCCGCTGTCGTCGATCGTGCAGGGGCCGGGGAACGGATACTGGCCGCCGGCGAGGAACTTGGCGCTCTCGCCCGAAATCGCGGTGAGGTTCGGCTCGGCGAGCGTGCGCACGACGCCCGCGCGCTCCATCGCCTGAAGGCGCGCCGAGAGCGTGCCGCCGCCAAGGCCCACCGTCGCGAGCAGATTGCCGCCGGGCGAGGAGTTGTTGGCGCCGAAGGGGAACGACGAGGCGAGCTTCTTGCCCTGGTTCATCACCTCGTTGCCGAGGAACTTCACGCCGCCGGCCGCGACGCCGTTGAAGCCGTAGTCGATGCCGAGCTGCTTGATGATCTCGCGCTTCATCTCGACGACCTTGACCCGCAGGAGAACCTGGTCCTGGCCTTCGATCTTGAGCGCGTTCACGACCTTCTTCGGATCGGCCATGTAGCCGGCGGCGATGTCGATGGCGGTCTGGGCTTCCTGGGCGGACTTCACCGAGCCCGTGACCACGACGCCGTCGCCCACGCCCTCGACCCGGACCTGGCCGCCGTCGATCGAGCGGGCGATCGAGGAGCGGATCGAGCCGACGTCGCGCGACACCGAGACCTCGTAGGAGGCGATCTCGCGGCCGTTCTCGTCGAGGAACTTCACGTCGGTCTGGCCGGGGCCGGCGCCGATCAGATAGGCCTTGCGGGCCGACCGGACGACGGCGTTGGCGACCGCGGGATCGGCCACGAAGACTTCCTTGGCGTCGCGCGGCAGCGTGACGACGTAGGACTTTCCGATGCCGAGCTCGACCCGGCCGCCGTCCTGGCCCGCGCCGTCGGCGGCCAGATAGGCGGGGTCGGCGGCGAAGGCCGGAACGGGCGCGGCGACCGCGAGCGCGGTGGTCGCGACGAGGGCGGCCCGCAGGGTCCGCCCGAGCGCGTCCCTGAAGCCGCGACGGTGGTGGTCGGTCATCGCGAAGCCTTTCCGCGAAAGAGAACGTTCGTTGAGGGCCATGCTCACTGCCCGCCCTGGCTCGGCACGCCGAAGCGCACGACGGTGACCGTGTCGCCGCGCTTGCGGGGCGTGGCGTCGTTCGGGTCGACGGCGGTCGGGCCGGAATCGACGAGGGAGCGCAGCGCGAGGGCGATGACGCCCTGCTGGCGGCTCAGGGAGATGCGCTCGGCCTGGGCCGGCGAGAGCTCGAGCGTCGCGGTCTTGCCGACCACGACCTTCGCGCCGTCCTTGTCCTCGACCGTCTGGTCGATGGCGAGAATGCGGATGTTTTCACCGAGCGTCTCGGTGAAGCTCTCGTCGCGGCCGTTGCGGCCCGCGACCTTGCGGGTCAGCAGCACGTCGACGCGGTCGTTCGGCAGGATGAAGCCGCCGGCGCCGGTCTCGGGCGAGATCTCGATCGAGATGGCGCGCATGCCGGACGGCAGGATCGCGGCCATGTAGCCCGAGCCCGTCCCCTTGATGAGCTTGTCGGGGCGGATCGGCTCGCCGGCCACGAAGGGCGAACGGGCGATCGATCCGGCGGTGTTCTGGACCGCTTCCGGCGCGGCGTCGCGCTGCACGAACACGGCGTTCGCGGCGTCGCGCGGCCAGGCCTGCCAGCGCAGGTCGTCGGCGCTCACGGCGCCGCCGAGCTCGATGTCCTTGGCCGCGACCAGAACGTCGACCATGTTGGGGTTACGCGCTTCGACGACCGGAGCGGGCTGCTCTTCGTTCGAGCCGCCGGCGAGCATCGCCGCGCCGGCTCCCGCCGTCAGCGCGATACCCAGAACCACGAGCTGAGCCGCTTTCATTTAGTCCCCCGAGCGTCGAGGCCTGCAAACCTGGCCTGAACCGTCTCGCAAAGAGGACCACTGAAACGTCAATTCATGGTTAACGTCGTCTCGACAAGCGTCTCTAACAAATCGTTATTGTAAGCGATTGACGAAAACTTGCCCGTCGGCTCAGCTCAACGCCGAGAACCAGGAGGTGTCCGTCCACAGCGCGAGCGTGCCGGCCGACAGCGCGATCCCGTAGGGCACGCCGCATTTTGGGTGATGGAGCCGCGCGAGCCAGCTGACGCCGCCGAGCGCGGGATGCAGCGGGCGCTCTCTGTAGTAGAGCATGCCGAGGGTGAGCGCGCCGCCGAGCATCGCGAAGGACACGAACCAGGCGAGCAGCGGCTCGAAGCCGAGCCAGAGCGCGATCGCGGCCGCAAGCTTGGCGTCGCCGCCGCCGATCCAGCCCGGAGCGAAGAGCGCGAAGCCGATCACAAGCACGAGAAACGCCGCGCCGAGATGGGAGACGAGCTCCCCGGCCGCCATGCCCGACAGCGGCGCCGCGACGGCGAAGGCCGCCACCAGCGCGAGCACGAGGCGGTTGGGGATCGTCATCGTCATCAGGTCGGAGACCGCCGCGGTGACGATGAGGGCCGGGATCACCGCGACGACGAAGATTTCAAGCATGGCTGAAGTCCGACGTTGCTGGACGCATCGAGCGCGAAGCATTGACCGGCAGGCGCTAAGAAAGCGCAAACGCGGGGGCCACAAACGACAAAGACCGTCGCTCCCAGGGGAAGCGACGGTCCTTTTGTCCAGCGGCCTGACGAGGCGTCAGGATCTGCGTGAAGGCCGGCCCCTTGCGGGGACGCGGATCACTGCAGGTTGCTGTTGACCTTGGTGAAGGCGCTGTTGAGGCTGGTGCCGATGCCCTTAACGACGGTGATGATCGCGATTGCGATGCCGACGGCGATCAGGCCGTACTCGATCGCGGTGGCGCCGGACTCGTTCTTGACGAAAGCCTTGATCATGGTGGAACTCCAGGTTCACAGAGGTTTGCGACAGCACTTGTCCCGTGTCCTTCTGTCGTCGTCGGTCCACCGGGAACGAGTGCAATCTACCCCCGCCGCCTTGCGATTAGGTTAATGCCGAAAGCAACTCGTATGTGATTTAAATTCATGACTTTCACGGTTAAAGCATTCTTGCCAAGTTCATTATGATTAATTCCAATTAAATCATCGCGTCATCTCGGTCGCCATCTGCCCGTGGGGGCGGTCAGTCGTCGGACGCCGATGGTCGATCCGCCTCCGCGGTCAGGCTGAGACCGACTCCGGCGCGGGCCCCAGCATCCACGAAGCTGATCTTAGGCATTCGTTCACCCAAATCGGCTTTGATGCGGGCATCGAATGTTAGGGATCGACGCTATGGCCACGTTGCTCAGGACTTCGGTCTGGTCCGCAGCCGTCCTGTCCGTATTACTACTTACGCCTGCAAAGGCGGTCGAAGCCCCCGAGCCGGGTTCGCTCGAAGTGGCCGTCGACCGCGCGAGCGTGGTGCGGGCGCCGGCCGGCGTCGCGACGGTCGTCATCGGCAACCCGCTGATCGCCGACGCCACCACGCAGAAGAACGGCGTGATGATCGTGACGGGCAAGAGCTTCGGGTCGACCAACATCATGCTGCTCGACGGCGCCGGCGCCGTGCTGAGCGAAACCATCGTCAACGTTCGCCGCGCGAACGACGGCACGATGGTGGTGCAGCGCGGGGCGAAGCGCGAAAGCTTCTCCTGCACGCCGCGCTGCGAGCCGACGCTCGCGATCGGCGACACCGCCGAGAGCTTCAGCCAGACCGCGGGCCAGATCTCCCAGCGCAACGGCATGTCCTCGGCCCGTACGGGCGACTGACGGTGGCCGCGGCCCTGGCCGCGGTCATCTTTCGCTAAGATTTGCGAGGCAGCCTCTGGCCACGAGCCGGCGGCCGCCTTCGCGCGTCGCCGCCCTGCAACCGGAGCCGCATCCATGGCCGCGATCGCACGCCGCGCAGCTCACTTCCGGACCGGGTTCGGAACCCGTCGCGCCGCCGCCACCGTCGCCGCGCTGACGCCGTTGCTCGCGCTCGCTCTTTCTTGCCTCGACGGGATCGTGGTCGTCGCCGCCAGCCAGTTTTTCGGCGCGGCCGCGGGCCTTCGCTGAGCCTCGCACGGTTCCGGCGCGCCCTTAATACCTTCGTCGCGAGAAGCCTCTAGCCGGTCGCCTTCGGGTTGCTGAGCCGCCTCCGACGCGGCAAAACGGCCGCCCGGCCGATGGGCCGGACCCCGTTTCCCGCCGCCGGAGGCCCGCGCACCATGCCGACCGACATCGAGATCGCCCGCGCGGCGACCCTGAAGCCCATCGCCGAGATCGCCGCCAAGGCCGGAATTCCGGAAGACGCGCTTCACCTTCACGGCAAGCACATCGCGAAAGTCGACGACCGCTTCATCGCCGAGCTGCCGGCGAAGAAGAACGCCAAGCTCGTGCTCGTCACCGCGATCTCGCCGACGCCCGCGGGCGAGGGCAAGACCACCACGACGGTGGGCCTCGGCGACGCGCTCAACCACATCGGCGAGAACGCCATCATGTGCCTGCGCGAGCCCTCGCTCGGGCCGGTGTTCGGCGTGAAGGGCGGCGCGGCCGGCGGCGGCAAGGCGCAGGTCATCCCGATGGAGCAGATCAACCTGCACTTCACCGGCGACTTCCACGCCATCACCAGCGCCAACAACCTGCTGGCCGCGCTCGTCGACAACTCGCTCTACTGGGGCAACCCGCTCAACATCGACCCGCGCCGCATCGTGTTCCGCCGCGTGCTCGACATGAACGACCGCACGCTGCGCTCGATCATCTCGGGCTGCGGGGCGCCGACCAACGGCTACACGCGCGAGGCCGGCTTCGACATCACGGTCGCGTCCGAGATCATGGCGATCTTCTGCCTCGCGAACGACCTGAAGGATCTCGAGGAGCGCATCGGCCGCATCGTCGTGGCCTACACGCCGGACAAGAAGCCGATCACCGCCAAGGACGTCGACGCCCAAGGCTCGCTCGGCGTGCTGCTGCGCGACGCGCTGCGCCCCAACATCGTGCAGTCGATCGACGGCTCGCCGGTGTTCATCCATGGCGGGCCCTTCGCCAACATCGCGCATGGCTGCAACTCGGTCATCGCGACCAAGACCGCCATGAAGCTCGCGGACTGGACCGTGACCGAGGCCGGCTTCGGCGCGGATCTCGGCGCCGAGAAGTTCATGGACATCAAGTGCCGCTTCTCGGGCCTCTCGCCCGACGTCGTGGTGATCGTCGCGACCGTCCGCGCGCTCAAGATGCACGGCGGCATGGCCAAGAACGACCTCAAGACCGAGAACGTCCAGGCGCTGAAGGCCGGACTCGTCAATCTCGGCCGCCACATCGAGAACGTGAAGAAGTTCGGCGTGCCGGTCGTGGTCGGCATCAACCACTTCTTCGCCGACACCGACGCCGAGATCGACACGCTGCAGAAGGCTGTGCGCGAGGACTTCGGCGTCGAGGCCGTGGTCTGCAAGCATTGGGCGGACGGCGCGAAGGGCGCGGAAGACCTTGCGCGCGCGGTCGTCAAGATCGCAGGCGAAGAACCCTCGAACTTCAAGCCGCTCTACGACGAGGACCTGCCGCTGCTCGAGAAGGTCGAGAAGATCGCCAAGGAGATCTATCGCGCCGACAAGGTCACGGCCCCGGCTTCGGTCAAGAAGCAGCTGAAGGAATGGGAAGAGGCCGGCTACGGCAAGTTCCCGGTCTGCATCGCCAAGACCCAGAACTCGTTCTCGGCCGACCCGACCGCCTTCGGCGCGCCGACAGGCCACACGCTGCCGATCCGCGAGGTGCGGCTCTCGGCAGGCGCGGGCTTCGTCGTGGTGGTGTGCGGCGAGATCATGACGATGCCGGGCCTGCCAAAGGTGCCGGCCTCCGCCAACATCAAGCTGCTCGAAGACGGCACCATCGACGGCATCGCCTGAGGCCGTCTCTCCTCCCCTTGTGGGGAGGGGTCGGGGGTGGGGGTGTTTCGGAAAGGGCGAAGACGGCGACGCCGCTCGACGCTGAACCGTGGCGACCAATTCTGAGCCACCCCCACCCTTACCCTCCCCACAAGGGGGAGGGAGGCGGTCCGCGTCGCGGCTCTATGACTCGGGAAGTCGCCCCCCTCAGGCGACCGCCGCCGCCTGCTCGTTGCCGGCCTCGACGGCGAGCGGGACGTAATGGTGCGGCAGCCGCATCGTCACGAGATCCTTCCGGCGGATCGGGTTCGTCGGATAGGGCGTGTCGAGGTTCGAGGTGTCGATCTCCGACACCGCCACCCCCTCCCCTTCGAACACGATCGCTTCGGTGCGCGGGAACACGAAGGTTTCCGGCCCGAACACGCCGCTCTTGCCCGGATAGCCGGCGTCCTCGTCGAGCACGTTGGCGAAAGCCAGCACCACGTTGTTCTCGCCCGCCCGCGCCCGGAAGTGGTGCCAGTGGAACGGGTCCGCGCCGGTCGGGATCGGAAAGTTCTGGGCGACGTCGGTGCCGGCGTGCCCGAAGCTGAACTGGCCCCCGATCGCCGCCGGAACCGCGATCGCGTCGCAGCCGCGCAGCGCCAGGATGCGTCCGGCCTCCGGGAACAGCGCATCGTGGCCGATCAGCAGGCCGACGCGGCCAAGCGGCAGGTCGAAGACCTTCCAGCTGTCGCCCGCGCTCGCCCAGCCGCGGTCGCGGCTCGCGAGATGGATCTTTCGGTACGACCCGACGAAGCCCTCGGGCCCGACGAGAACCGCGGAGTTGTAGATCTTTTCGCCGTCCTGCTCGGCGAGCCCCGCCACGATGTGGATCTTGAGTTTCGAGGCGAGCGCCAGCAGGCGCGTGACGGACACGCCCGAAAGACCTTCCGCGCGCGAGGCCGGATCCTCGAGACCTGTGACGGCGAGCTCCGGGAACACGACCAGCGCAGCGCCTTCGGCCGCCGCCTCTCCCGCGAATTCGGCGATCCTCACGAGGTTCGCCGCGACGTTCGAGCTCGGCGCGAACTGCGCCGCCGCGATCTTCGAGCGCCTGCCCGCCGGCAGCGGACGGTGGCCGTAGAGGCTGAAGAAGTCGAGCGGATTCCAGCCGGACTGTCCGGTGGGAAGCTCGCGGTAGAGATCCGGGCGGCGCTGCGCGAAGGTCGGCTCGCCGAGCACCACGCGCTCACGCGCGCGGTCGGTGTCGATCTCGGCCGTGATCACGCCGTCGCCGCCGTCGATCACCGCGGCGATCGCGCCGTCGGGCTCGATCACGCAGCTGCCGCCGGAAAACTGGACGGTGCGCTCCAGACCCCGGCGGTTGCTCTCGATCAGGTAGCAGGAGTTTTCGAACGCCCGGCTGATCCAGTAGGGCGCGGGCGTGCGCTCGGAGAGCCAGTTCGACACATGGCAGATCACGTCCGCGCCGCCGAGCGCCACGAGCCTCGCGGTCTCGACGAAATGGATGTCCATGCAGATCAGGAGCGCGATGCGGCCGAGCTCGGTCTCGAAAACCTGATGGCCGAGATCGCCGGGCGCCGCCCATTTGGGCTCGGAGATGTAGGGGTGGGACTTGCGGTGTTTTCCCACCAGCCCCTCCGGACCGATGAGCGCCGCGGAGTTGTAGTAGAGCCCGGTGGCCGGCTCGACCTCCGGCATGCCGACGACGATGTGGAGCCCGAGCTCCTTGGCGAGCGCGGCGAAGCGGTCGGTGGTCGCGCCCGGAATGGTCTCGACCTGGGTGGAGACCTCGTCGCGGTCGAACCAGCAATAGCCGGTGGTCCCCATTTCGGGGGTCACGATCAGCTTGGCGCCCTTGTCCGCGGCCTCGCGCACGAGGTCGAGCAGGCGCGTGACGTTGCGCTCCTTCTCGAACATGGTCGGCTCGAACTGCACGGCTGCTGCGGTGAAGACGGTCAAGGCGAGGCTCCGGACAGAGACGCGCCTTACCAAGCCGCCTCACCGGGCGACGATATAAATTCTAGACATCTGCGCTAGATGAAATTTTGAACAGCGGGCGCCGCCATCTCAGGCGCGGGACCGTGAGATGGCGCTTGAACCTGCGCCGTCATGCCCGGCGAAGCCGGGTATCCACGATTTGGTCACAGAGCGCGGCGCCGAACGACCAAGTCGTGGATGCCCGCGCGAAGGCGCGGGCATGTGGGCGGCGGTTCAGGCGCGCAAGAAAGCCCGCTCAGCCCTTGCCAGTCGTCAGCACGATCTTGCCCATATGGGAGCTCTCCTCCATGAGCGCGTGCGCCTCGGAGGCCTTCTCCAGCGGGAAGGTCGCGTGCACGACGGGCTTGGCCTTGCCCGCCTCGATCAGTGGCCACACCTCGCGCTGCAGCGCTTCGGCGAGCCGCTTCTTGTCGGCGACGGGGCGCGCGCGCAGCGTCGAGCCGGTGACGGTGAGGCGCTTCAGCATGATGGGGGTGAGGTCGATCTGCACCTTCGGCCCCTGCATGAAGGCGATCTGCACCAGCACGCCTTCGGGCGCGAGGCTCTTGACGTTCTTGCCCGTATATTCGCCGCCCACCATGTCGAGGATGACGTTGACGCCCTTGCCGCCGGTCTCCTCCTTCAGAACCGCCTGAAAGTCCTCGGACCGATAATCAATCCCACGCGCAGCACCGAGCTTTTCGCAGAACGCGACCTTCTCGGGTCCGCCTGCGGTGGCGTAGGCCGTCGCGCCGCGCGCGACCGCGAGCTGGATCGCGGTCGAGCCGATCCCCGACGTGCCGCCATGGACGAGGAAGCTCTGGCCCGCTTTCAGGCCGGCGCGGTCGAAGACGTTGGCCCAGACGGTGAAGAAGGTTTCGGGAACCGCCGCCGCCTCGACCGCCGTGAGACCCTTCGGAAAGGCGAGGCAGGTCTCGGCCGGGGCCACCGCGTATTCGGCGTAGCCGCCGCCCGTCAGCAGCGCGCAGACCTGATCGCCGACCACAAAGCCCTTCACGTCCTTGCCGACGGCGACGATCCTGCCCGCCACCTCGAGGCCGAGGATCGACGAGGCGCCGGGCGGCGGCGGATACATGCCCTTGCGCTGCATGACGTCCGGCCGGTTGACGCCCGCGGCCGCGACCTCGATCAGCACCTCGCCGTCGCCGGGCGTCGGAACCGGGCCCCTCGCCGTCCCCAGCACCTCGGGCCCGCCGTCGCCGGAGGCGCTCACATAGGTCATCTCGGTCGGCAGGTCGGTCATCTCGGAGCGCTCTCTTGTTCTGCGGAAGCTCGCCGCAGGGTTTGGCGCGCCGGAGCCCGGAGGGCAAGCGGGCCCTTACCCCTCGCGCTTCTCCAGCGACCGCGCGGTCCGCAACTGCGGGAACATCCAGGCCCACAGTCCCGCCACCGCCATGGCGCCGACGCCGCCGAAGATGATCGCGGGCATCACCCCGATCACCGACGCCATCGCGCCGGCGCGGAACTCGCCGAGCTCGTTCGAGGCGCCGATGAACATCATGTTGACGGCGTTGACCCGCCCGCGGACCTCGTCGGGCGTCCAGAGCTGCATGAGGGTCTCGCGGATCGTGACGCTCACCATGTCGGCCCCGCCCATGACCACGAGCGAGGCGATCGAGAGCCACACGGTCTGCGACAGGCCGAACACCACCGCCGAGAGCCCGAACAGGCCCACGCACACGAACATGATGTGGCCGGCGCGATCGGTGATGGGCCGCACGGAGAGCAGCGCCGCGACCGCGATCGCGCCGATCCCGGGCGCGGCGCGCATCATGCCGAGCCCCCAGGGGCCGACGTCGAGCACGTCGCGCGCGACGGCCGGCATCAGCGCATAGGCGCCGCCGAGCAGCACGGCGAAGAGATCGAGCGAGATCGCGCCGAGCACCACCTTCTCGGTGAACACGTAGCGGAAGCCGGCGGCGAGCGAGTCCCAGTTCCGCTCGAGGGTCCGTCGCACGTGCGGGGAGGTGATCATGAGGTTGAGGACGCAGGACGCCATCAAGAGCGCCGCCGCCCCGCCATAGGCGACCGGCGCGCCGAGGCCATAGAGCAGGCCGCCCGTCACCGGGCCGACGATCGTGGCGAACTGCCAGGCGGACGAGCCCCAGGTGATGGCGTTGGCGAGCGCGGCCTGCGGCACGAGGCTCGGCACGATCGCCCAGCTCGCCGGGGAGAAGAAGGCGCGCGCGACGCCGAACAGGAACAGCACGCAGAAGATCAACCCGACCGAGGGCGTCTCCATCAGCGCGACGGCCACCAAGGCAAGCGCTCCCACCGCCTCGACCGCGACGCAGACCGCCATGATGAGGCGGCGCGGGAAGCGATCCGCCACCTGGCCCGTGAACAGCACCAGCGCGATCGCGGGCAGGAACTGGATCAGCCCGACGAGGCCGAGGTCCCAGGGATCGCGGGTGATGTCGTACACCTGCCAGCCGACCGCGACCGAGACGATCTGCACCGCGAACGTCGCGGTCAGCCGCCCGAACCAGAACAGCGTGAAATTGCGGTGGCGGAAGGCGAGCGGCGACTCCGGAACCGGGGTCGCGCCTTGCGCCTCTGGATCGACGGCGGACATGGGGGCACACGAGGCTGTGATGTGAGGTGACCGCTTAGGCGGCTCGGCCGCACGTGTCGAGCCTTCATGCGCAACGCGCCGGTTGCGCCGTCGCGCAGCCTCTCGCGGAACGGCGTCGCCCGGTATATCTACGGCGCACGCAACCAAGGTTCTTGCGATGTCCGCCCTGATCGACCGGCCCTTTCTCAAGATGAACGGACTCGGCAACGAGATCCTGATCGTGGACCTGCGCGGCTCCAAGGCCCGCGCCACGGAAGAAGACGCTCAGGCGCTCGCGCGAGCGCCGAAGACGCATTTCGACCAGCTGATGGCGGTGCATGATCCGCGCACGCCCGGCACGGACGGCTTCATGCGCATCCTCAACGCCGACGGTTCGGAGGTCTCGGCCTGCGGCAACGGCACACGCTGCGTCGCCTGGTGGCTGATGCGCGAAACCGGCCGCCGCGAGCTGACGCTCGAAACCGACGCCGGCTTGCTGATCTGCTCGGCGGGCGAGACGCCGGACCAGATCACGGTCGACATGGGCAAGCCCCGCTTCGGCTGGGCCGACATTCCCCTGTCCGAAGAGTTCGCCGACACCCGCGCGGTCGAGTTGCAGCTTGGGCCGATCGACGCCCCGCTCATCCATTCGCCCTCGGTCGCCAATGTCGGGAATCCGCACGCGATCTTCTGGGTCGACGACCTCAACGTCGTGGACCTGCGCCGTTCCGGACCGATGCTCGAGAACCACCCGCTGTTCCCCGAGCGCGCCAACATCTCGCTCGCCAAGGTGACCTCGAAGGAGGCGATCACGCTCAAGGTCTGGGAGCGCGGCGCGGGGCTCACGCTCGCCTGCGGCACCGCGGCCTGCGCGGCCGCTGTCTCGGCCGCCCGCACGAGGCGCACGGGCCGCGACGTCGTCGTCAGCCTGCCGGGCGGCCCTTTGCGCATCGTCTGGCGCGAGGGCGACGACCACATCCTCATGACCGGCCCCGCGACCTTCGAGCATGAAGGCCGCCTCGCCGCCGAGATGTTCTCCGCAGCGGCGTGACCACCCGACGGCTGGCGCGACGTCTCCGCCCCCTCCCACTAGCGGGGAGGGTAAGGGTGGGGGTGGCTCAGAATGAAGATCAGCCAATGAGCGTAGAGCGACGTCGCCCTCTTCGCCTTTTCCGGAACCACCCCCACCCCCGCCCCCTCGCCGCAAGGGGGAGGGGAGAAGAGCGCGACAGGCCAATCCGGTCGTGCGATGACCTGCTCGCCCTTTCTCGATGCGGAGCCGAACGCACATGACCGACCTCTTCGCGCCGTCGTCCGAGCCCGCGACGCCTGTCTGGTTCACGCCCTCGGGCGAGGCGCTGCCCGAAGCTGCGGCGGCCTGGGCCAAGGCCACGGGCTTCGAGCTCGGCGCGGGCAAGACGCTGCTGGTCCCGGGCGACGGCGGCGCGCTTGCAGGCGTGGTGCTCGGCGTCGAGAAGGCGGACGCGACGTCGAAGAACCCGTTCCTCGTCGGCAAGCTCGTCGGCGCGCTGCCGGCCGGCGCCTATCGCTTCGACGGCGCGGTGGGCGACGCGCGGCTCGCGGCGCTCGGCTTCGGGCTCGGCTCCTACAGGTTCACGCGCTATCGCAAGTCCGAGGCGAAGCTGGTCCGCATCGCCCTCCCCGAGGGCGTCGACGCCGCCGAGATCGAACGCACGATCGCGGCCGTGACGCTCGGGCGCGACCTCGTCAACACGCCGGCCAACGACATGGGCCCGGCCGAGATCGAGGAGGCGATCCGCACGCTTGCGCGCGAGCACGGCGCCGAAGTTTCGTCGATCGTCGGCGACGACCTGCTCAAGGAGAACTTCCCTCTCGTCCACGCGGTCGGCCGCGCCTCGCCGCGCGCGCCGCGCATCGTCGACCTGCGCTGGGGGCCGGAGGACGCGCCGAAGGTCACGCTCGTCGGCAAGGGCGTCGCCTTCGACACCGGCGGCCTCGACATCAAGCCGTCGTCCGCGATGCTGCTGATGAAGAAGGACATGGGCGGTGCCGCGGCCATGATCGCGCTCGCCGCCATGATCATGGGCGCGAAGCTGAAGGTGCGGCTCCGCCTCATCGTGGGCGCGGTCGAGAACTCGATCTCGGGCGACGCCTTCCGCCCCGGCGACGTCTATCCGAGCCGAAAGGGTCTCACGGTCGAGATCGGCAACACCGACGCCGAAGGCCGCCTCGTGCTCGCCGACGCGCTCGCGCTCGGCGACGAGGAGGCGCCCGAGATCATGGTGGACGCCGCGACCCTGACGGGCGCCGCGCGCGTCGCGCTCGGGCCCGACCTGCCGCCGCTCTACACCGACGACGAGGCCTTCGCGGCCGATCTCCTGCGCTGCGCTGCGGCCGAGCACGATCCGCTCTGGCGCATGCCGCTCTGGAACCCTTACGACGACCTGCTGTCGTCCAAGATCGCGGACGTGAACCACATCTCGAGCGGCGCGTTCGCGGGCTCCATCACCGCGGCGCTGTTCCTGAGGCGCTTTGTGGAGAAGGCGCGAAGCTGGGCCCACTTCGACATCTTCGCCTGGGCCCCGAGCGCCAAGCCCGGTCGCCCCGAAGGCGGCGAGGTGCAGGCGTCGCGCGCGCTGATGGCGCTGCTCAGCCGGCGATACGGAGCCTGAGCCGCCTCTTCACGATGGCGTAAGCGGCGCGGTTCGGCGCCGTTCCGTCAAGGAAATCGGTCCATAACCCGCATCGTTCGAACTGAAGCGGTGCGGCGGTGTCACGGGTCTACGACTGGTCGATGAGGATGGCGCGCCACCGGCACGCCGAACGGGCGCTGGCGGCCGCGTGCTTCGCCGAAAGCTCGTTCATCCCGATGTTCCCCGAGGTCATGCTCGTTCCCATGATCCTGGCGGAGCGCGCCAAGGCGTGGCGCTACGCGGCCGTCTGCACGATCTCGTCGGTGATCGGCGGGATCGTCGGCTATCTGATCGGCTATCTGCTGTTCGAGGCCGTCGGCGAACCGATCATGCGGTTCTACGGCATGAGCGGCGACTTCGCGGAGATCGCCGCGAAATACAACGAGTATGGCTGGCTGATGGTGCTGATCGGCGGCGGCATCACGCCGATCCCCTACAAGGTCATCACCATTTCGAGCGGCCTCACCCAGCTCGACTTCATGACCTTCGTGCTCGCGAGCATCGTCGCGCGCGGGGTGCGTTTCGCCCTGCCCTGCGGGATCATCTATTTCTTCGGCGACCACGCAAAGCGGTTGATGGAGACCCGCGGAAAACTGTTCGGCTGGATCGCGCTCGCGCTGGTCATCGTCGGGTTCCTCGCCGCGCCCCTGCTATTCGGCGATTGACGCGAGGATCGCGTCGGCGCTTGCTCCGCGGCCCGATCTTTCGAGGATTTGCGCCGCATGGCCGTGCCGTTCGACCGCCGCGTCACCCCTGCCCGCCCGGACGTCGCGGCGGCGCGCCTCAAGGGCAAGGTCGAGGCGCTGCGGTTCACGCAAGGTCAGCGTCGCCGCGTTGCGGTCGGCCATGCGGGCTTGCGCCGGGCGCCGGGCGCGTCGTCGCCGCTCGAGACCGAGGTCCTCTACGGCGAGGAAGTCACCGTCTATGACGAGCTCGAGGGCTGGGCCTGGGGCCAGCTCGTGACCGACGGCTATGTGGGCTACCTGCCCTCCGCGGCGCTCTCCGAAGAGCTCGGGCCCGGCCCGACCCACCGGGTCGCGGCGCTCCGGACGCTGCTGTTCCCCTCCCCGTCCATTAAGGCTCCGCCGGTCGACGCGCTGTCGATGGGCGCGCGCGTCAGCGTCGTGGGCTTCGAGGACCGCTTCGCGGTGCTCGACACCGGCGCCTATGCGGTCAGGGGCCACCTGAAGCCGCTCGACGGCTTCGAGACCGACCCCGTGGCGGTCGCCGAGCGCTTCGTCGGCGCGCCCTATCTCTGGGGCGGGCGCACAAGCCTCGGGCTCGACTGCTCGGCGCTTGTCCAGACGGGCCTTGCGGCCTGCGGCGTGCCCGCCCCGCGCGACAGCGACATGCAGGAGGCCGATCTCGGCAAGCGGGTCGATCTCGAAAAGGCCCGGCGCGGCGACCTCGTGTTCTGGAAGGGCCATGTGGCCTTCGTGCGCGACGCCGACACGCTTCTGCACGCCAACGCCTGGGCGATGGCTGTCGCGGTCGAGCCGCTCACATCCGCGATAGAGCGGATCCGAAAGGCCGGAGACGAGGTGACGAGCGTCCGCCGCATCGGCTAGACCTGAAGCCATGAGGATCCGTCTCGCCTTGGCCTGCGTGGTCCTGTCGGCGCTGCCCACAGCCGCCGTCGAGCTGTCCGCGCCGATCGTCTGTCCGGCCGGGCTCGTCTGTCCGGTCCAGAACCTCTTCGACCACGATCCCGGCAAGGGCGTGCGTGATTTCCGCTGCACGGCGCTCGGCTATGACGGCCACGACGGCGTCGACTTCCGCGCGCCGACCACTGCCGCGCAGAAGGCCGGCGTCGAGGTGCGGGCCGCCGCCCCAGGCGTCGTGGTCGGAACGCGCGACGGTATGGAGGACGCCGGCCTCAAGGCGAGCGGCCGGGAGGCGGTCGAGGGCGTCGAATGCGGCAACGGCGTCATGATCCGCCATGACGACGAATGGTCGACCCAGTACTGCCACATGGCCAAGGGGTCGGTGGCGGTGAAGAAGGGCGACCAGGTGGCCCGCGGCCAAGCGATCGGGCGGATCGGGCTCTCGGGCGCGACCGAGTTTCCCCATCTTCACTTCGCGCTGCGCCGAAACGGCGAGCCCGTCGATCCCTATGCGGTCGACGGCCCGTCCAGTTCCTGCGGCGAGACGAAAAGCGCATGGGCCGCGGACGCCGCCGCGGCCGTCGCGATCGAGGCGCCGCTTGTGCTGAACGCAGGCTTCGCGGACGGCCCGGCGCCGAACGAGGACATCGAGAGCGGCGCCATCGAGGCGCG
The DNA here is from genome assembly GCF_042648545.1 of Chenggangzhangella methanolivorans. Classification (NCBI taxonomy): domain Bacteria; kingdom Pseudomonadati; phylum Pseudomonadota; class Alphaproteobacteria; order Hyphomicrobiales; family Methylopilaceae; genus Chenggangzhangella; species Chenggangzhangella methanolivorans. Next base: position 349,500 of record NZ_JBHRXS010000005.1, on the reverse strand, counting down.
GGCTCCGGGAAGCGACCCGGCGGCGCTGATGGCCTTCGCCCGCGTGGTCGGGCTGGGGCGCGGCGACGGCGTTCGCGTCACGCTGTTCGCGCCGGACGGTCGGGAGCTCTCCCGCAACGATGCGCCCGTCGCAGAGCGGCCGAAGGCGCAGTGGTCGCTGTTCACCGGCCGCAAGCGCCCTGCGGCGGGCTGGCCGGCCGGCGACTATCGCGCGAAGATCGAGATCCTGCGGTCTGGCCGCGCGCTGAAGACGCGCGAGCTGACGGCGCGGCTCGGCGGCTGAAGCCGCCTATCCCTTCGGCCGGCCCGGACGGTCGTCCAGCACGTCGCGCACGCGCACCGCGAGATCGGCGAAGGTGAAAGGCTTGGTGATAAGCTCGACGCCGGCGTCGAGTCTTCCGTGGTGCACGATGGCGTTGCGGGCGTAGCCGGTGGTGAACAGCACCTTCAGCCCCGGCCGCATCGCCCGGGCGCGCTCCGCAAGCTCCTGCCCGTTCATGCCGCCGGTTAGCACGACGTCGGTGAACAGCAGGTCCACCCGCCCCTCCTGCCGCTCCAGAAGCCGCAGCGCCGAGGCCGCGTCATAGGCCTCGAGCACGCGGTAGCCGAGCTCGCGCAGCGCGTCGACCGAGTACATCCGCACGTCGTCGTCGTCCTCGGTCACGAGGATCGTCTCGGCGCGCGACCCGTCGGGCACGACGCCGGAGACGGCGATCTCGGCCTCTTCGGGCGACTCGCCCATGAGCCGCGGCAGATAGATCTTCACCGTCGTGCCGACGCCCGGTTCGGAATAGATCGCGACGTGTCCGCCCGACTGCTTGACGAAGCCGTAGACCATCGAGAGGCCGAGGCCGGTGCCCTTGCCCACTTCCTTGGTGGTGAAGAACGGCTCGAAGGCGCGCTCGCGGGTGGCGCGCTCCATGCCGGAGCCGGTGTCCGACACCGCGATCACCACATACTGTCCGGGCTGCACTTCGGCGCGCTCGGCCGCATAGGCGTGGTCGAGATGGGCGTTCGAGGTCTCGATCGTCAGCTTGCCGCCTTCGGGCATCGCGTCGCGGGCGTTGACCGCGAGGTTGAGGATCGCGCTTTCGAGCTGGTTGGGATCGGCCTCGACGCGCCAGAGCCCGCCGCCCTGCACCGTCTCCAGATGAATGGTCTCGCCGAGCGTGCGGGTGAGGAGCTCGGCCATGCCGGTCACGAGCGAGTTCGCCATGACGGGCTGCGGCGCGAGCGGCTGGCGGCGTGCGAAGGCGAGGAGCCGCTGGGTCAGCGTCGCGGCGCGGTTGGCGCCGATCAGCGCGTTGTCGGCCGAGCGCCGCAGCCGGGCGGCGTCCTCGGGCAGGTTGCGCTGAAGGATCTCGAGATTGCCGACCACCACCTGCAAGAGATTGTTGAAGTCGTGCGCGACGCCGCCGGTAAGCTGGCCGAGCGCCTCCATCTTCTGCGCCTGCCGGAGCGCCTCGGCCATCTGCTCGCGCTCGGCGACCTCATGGGCGACGCGGGTCTCGAGCGTGTCGTTGAGCTCCCGCAGCGCGCCTTCGGCGCGTTTCAGGTCCTCGACGTCGGTGCAGGTGCCGTACCAGCGCGTGATGCGCCCGCCCGCGTCGCGCACGCACTGGGCGCGGCCGATCACCCAGCGATAGGCGCCGGTGCGATGCCGGAGCCGGTATTCGATGTGGTAGGGCTCGCCGGTCTCCAGGCAGCGCCGCCACAAGCCCCAGGCGCGCTCCTGGTCGTCGGGGTGGAACATGCCGTTCCACGCCTCGCCGTCGGTCGAGCCGTAGGGCACGCCCGTGAACTCGTACCAGCGGTCGTTGTAATAGTCGTGATAGCCGTCCGGCCGGGTCGACCAGATCATCTGGTCGATCGAGTTGGCGATCGCCTCGAAGCGGCGCTCGCTCTCCTGCGCGTTCCTGTCGGCGCGGGCGCGGGCGACCGCCGACCATGTGCGCTCCGCCGCCTCGTTGACGAGCGCGACGTCGTCGTCCGACCAGCGGCGCGGCTCGAGCGTGTGGACATAGAGCACCGCGACGCAGCGGCCGTCCTTCATCAGGGGCGCGGCGAGGTTGCCGACGGCGCCGAGCCCCCGAAACGCTTCGCTCGACAAGGGATGGTCGTCGACGTTCTCCATCCGGATCACGCGGCCGAGCTTCAGGTCGTCGGCGATCTCCTGCCCGAAGGCCAATAGGTCGTAGCGCCCGCCGAGGCCCGCCACCCCGGGCAGCGACCAGTCGCGGGTGACGGAGAAGGTCAGGCTGTCGTCGGCGATCTCGGCGTAGCCGGCGCGCGCCACGCCGAGACGCTCGCCGAGCAGCGCCGCCACCACCGCCTTGATGGTCTCGGGATCGCCGATCGCGCGGGTGCGGTCGCTGAGCTCAACCAGGAACTTCAGGCGGCGTTCGGCCAGCACCCGCTTCGTGGTCTCGCCGACGATGCACAGCACGCCCGCCACCGCGCCCGCCTCGTCGCGGATCGCCTGGTAGGAGATGTCGAAGAACACCTGCTCGACGCCAGACCCGCGCGAGAGCACGAACGGCCGGTCCTTGGCCGTGTAGGTCTCGCCGGTGGTCCGCACGCGCGACAGCAGCGGCTCGAGATCGTCCCAGAGCTCCGACCAGTAGTCGCGCGCCGGCCGGCCGAGCGCGTCCGGATGCTTGGAGCCGATCGTCGGCGCGTAGGCGTCGTTGTAGAGCGCGAGATAGTCGTCGCCCCAGAACAGCACCATCTGCGCCTGCGAGGGCAGCATGAAGCCGACGGTGGCCTTCAGGCTCGCCGACCATCCCGCGGCGGGCCCGAGCGGCGTGCCTCTCTCGTCGAGAGCGCGCATCGCGTCGGCGAGTTCGCCGCCGCTGGCGAGGAAGGCGAGACCCTCGGGCAGAACGCCTGTCGGGCCAATGTCGACGTCGGTCATGGGCGAAGGAAGCGTCGCATCTGCAGGACGCTCGTTTTAGCGCGCCTTTCGCGCCCGTCACCCCATTCCGGCGCGTCTCAGCTCCAGGCGTGGAGCGGCGGATTGACCCCGTTCAGCGCATAGTCGCCAAGGATCGCGTATTTCCAGCGGATCGGGTCGTGGAGCGTATGGACCCGGGCGTTGCGCCAGTGCCGGTCGAGATTGTGCTCGGCCAGCGTCGACCGGCTGCCGGCGAGCTCGAACAGCTTGTTGGCGGCCGCGATCGCGATCTCGGTCGACAGCACCTTCGCCTCGGCGGTCGCGACCTGCGCCTCGGCGACCGTGCGTTCGTTCGGCCGCGCGACCGCAGCGTCGATCAGGCGCCCGGCGCGGGCCTGCAGCGCCTGCGCGGCGTGAAGACGCAACGTCAGGTCCCCGACCGCCTGCTTCACGTAAGGATCCTGCCAGGCGTGCTCGAGGCCGCTGTCCGCCCAGGGCCGCGACTTGGTGCGCACGAACTGGATCGTCTCCTCGATCGCGCCGCGCGCGATTCCGACGTCGACCGCGACCTGGATGATCTGGAACACCGCCCCGTCGGCGCTCGGCCGCTGGTAGCCCTTGAAGCCGGGCACGAGATGGGTCTTCGGCACCTTGACGTTCTCGAGGATCACCGTGCCCGAGAGCGTCGTCTTCTGGCCGAACGACGACCAGTCGTCGATGACGGCGAGGCCCGACGCGTCGCGGTCGGCGATCGCGTACCAGGCGCGCCCCTCGACATCGAGCGCGACGATCGGGACGTAGTGGGCGAGCAGCGCGCCCGACGAATAGAACTTGCGGCCGTTCACGACGACATGGTCGCCATGGTCGGTGAAGCGCGTCTCGAACTCGGCGGCGCGCTTGGAGCCGAATTCGGAGAAGGCGTTGCCGAAGCGCGCGCCCTTCAGCGCCTCCTTGAACAGCAGACGCTGCTACGGCTCGTCCGAGACGGTGCGGATCGCCGCCAGCACGCCGAGATGGTTCTGGGCGATCTGGCCGATCGAGGAGTCCGCGGCCGAGATGATCTCGATGACCTCGGCGAGCGTCGCATAGGAGACCTCGGGCCCGCCGAACGCCTTCGGCACGTTGATCGACCAGAGGCCGCTCTGCGAGAAGCGGTCGAGCTCGGCCACGGGCCAGATCCGCAGCCGGTCGCGCTCGCCGGCGCCGACGCGGAACTCGGCCGCGAGCGTGGTCGCGATCGCGAGCGCCTCGGCGTCGTCCTTGACCACATAGGCGGGATGGCTCGGCCGCGGCGGTCCGGACACGCCGTTGCGCGCCTCGCGCACAAGGGTGAGGCGCGGCTTGTTCGGGCTCATGAGGCGAGGTTCCTAGGAGGGCGGCTTCAGCGGAACTCTTCGAGAGGGCTCAGCGCGGAGTCGAAGCGCTCCTCGTCCTCCCCGTCGAGTTCGTCCTGCGAGAGCGCGAACGCGTCCGGCTCGGAGAAGCGGAGGCCGGAAAACCAGCCGGCGATGGCGTCGATCAGATCTGCGGTCATGGCGAAGGGGCTCAACACAGGAAAACGCGACGTCAGGCGGCGGCGTGGACGGGGCGGCGGCGAGCTTCGAGCTCGCGCACCAGCGGAATGACTTCGCGTCCGAAGAACTCGACCTCCTCCTGGAAATGCAGGAAGCCGAGCAGCACGAGATCGACGCCCGCATCCTTCAGGTCGAGGATGCGGTCCGCGATCTGACGCGGCGTGCCGATCAGGTTGGACTTGAAGCCGTCATTGTATTGGACGAGGTCTTCGAAGCTGGATTTCGCCCAGTTGCCCTCGCCTTCGGGCGAGGCGGCGCCGGCGTTCTTGACCTCGTGGCCGAACGCCTTCACCGCGTCGGGATTGGCCTTCTCGACGATCTCGTCGACGACCGCGCGGGCCTCGGCCTCGGTCTCGCGGACGACCGCGAAGGCGTTCACGCCGATCTTGACGTAACGGCCGAGCTCGGCGGCCTTCCCCTGGATGTCGTCGACCTGACGAGCTACGTTCTCCGGCGTGTTGCCGTTGGTGAAGTACCAGTCGCTGACCCGCGCCGCCATGTCGCGCGCGGCGCGCGAGGAGCCGCCCTGGAAGATTTCGGGCAACGGATCGAGAGGCTTCGGCTTCAGCGAATAGTCGCGGTATCGGTAGAAGTCGCCGTTGAACGTGAAGCTGTCCTCGGTCCAGACGCCGCGCAGCGCCCGGATGAACTCCTCCGATCGCCGATAGCGCTCGTCATGGTCGAGCCAGGGCTCGCCGATCGCCGCGAACTCGCCCCGGAACCAGCCCGACACGACGTTGATCGCGATGCGCCCGCCGGTGAGCTGGCTGATCGTGGCGAGCTGCTTGCCGGCGAGCGTCGGGTTCCACGGGCCCGGCAGCAGCGCGGCGATGACCGTCAGCTTCTCGGTCGCGGCCGCCAGCGCATGGCTGAACGCGACCGACTCGTGCTGGAACTCGGCCCCGTAGCCGGCGGTGAAGCGGATCTGGGTGAGGGCGTAGTCGAACCCGGACCGTTCGGCGATCCGCGCAAGCTCGCGATTGTAGTCGATGTCCCAGCTGGTGCGCTGCTCGATGTCCGAGATGACGAGGCCGCCGGAGACGTTGGGAACCCAATAGGCGAATTTGACAGGCTCGTGCGGGCGGCGCGGGGGGCGTGCGGCCATGAGCTGCTCCTGAAACTGCTCGCCGGCTATGGCGGCCGACAATTCTTTTATTCGAGTGTTTTAGTAGACTGTCAAGCCGGAACGCTCCCTTCCGGCATGCGGCAGGGGGACGCGAACGAGCGCCACGGAGCCCGATCGGAAGACACGTTCGGAACCGGGAAGATTTCGCGACCCGGCCTCGAGTCCTCGAAACCCCGCCGCTCCCGCGCTTCTTATTCTCTTCTTATCCCTCGCCGCGCCGTGAATTTAGAGCGATTATCAATTGGGGGACCAACCCTTGATGTCTTGGCTCCTTGCCCCTATTCGCCTGTTGTCAATCCGATTGTCCGATCCTGAGGAGAGGTCGTTGTCGCCTTTCGTTTCCTCGCGCGCCGCGCTTTCCGCCCTTGCGGGCTTCGCCGCTCTGACGCTCGGCGTTCCGGCGACGGCGGCCTCCGGCGTGTCGGTCGAGCTCAACCGCCTCGAACCGAAGGACAGCGGCTGCCAGATCTCGATCGTGGTGGCGAACGCGGCCGACAAGGCGCTCGACAGCCTCAAGCTTGATCTCGTCTTCTTCGACAAGGACGGCGTGATCTCGCGGCGCCTCGCGGTCGAGGCCGGCCCGGTCCGCGCGTCCAAGACCAGCGTGAAGCTGTTCAACGCCGCCGAGACCAAGTGCGACGGCATCGGGCGCGTGCTGCTGAACGACGTCACCGCCTGCGGCGGGGCCGAGGACTGCCTCGCGGCGGTCTCGACCTCCTCGCGCGTCAAGGACGTGGAGTTCGCGAAGTGATCGACGTCCGCTCCCGCGCCGCGGCGCTCGCGCTGGCTCTCGCGCTCGCCGCGCCCCACGCCGTCGTCGCGCAGGAGCGGCCGGCGGCCCCCGCCGCCGCCCAGCAGCAGTCCCCGGCCCAGCCCGCCCAGGCGCTTCCGCCGGCCGAGGAGGTCCAGGCGACCGAACCCGGCAAGCCGGCGCCCGCGCAGCCGCAGGCCGCCCAGCCCGCCCCGGGCGCAGCCCCTGCGCCCGACTCCGGCCAGCCCGCGCCTGCGGACGCCGCGGACAGCGCGCCCGCCGGACCTTCGGCCCCGACCTTCGGCGGCGGCAAGATCCCGCATGACCTGACGCCCATGGGCATGTTCATGGCCGCCGACTGGGTGGTGAAGGCGGTGATGATCGGCCTCGCCTTCGCGTCGGTCGTCACCTGGACGGTCTGGCTCGCCAAGTCGCTCGAGCTCGCCGCCGCCTCGCAGAAGGCCAAGCGCGGGCTCAGGGCGCTCGCCGCCTCCCGCAGCCTGGAGGACGCCCGCCGCGCGCTCGGCGCCCGCAAGGGCGGCGGCCCGGTCGCGGCCTTCGTCAACGCCGCCGACGCGGAGCTGACCTATTCGGAGGACGCGATGTCGGCCGAGGGCGTGAAGGAGCGCGTCGCCTCGCATCTGTCGCGCCTCGAGGCGCAGGCCGGCCGCCGCCTCGCGATCGGCACCGGCGTGCTCGCCACCATCGGCTCGACCGCGCCCTTCGTCGGCCTGTTCGGCACGGTCTGGGGCATCATGAACTCGTTCATCGGCATCTCGAACGCCCAGACCACGAACCTCGCGGTCGTCGCGCCCGGCATCGCCGAAGCGCTGCTCGCGACCGCCATCGGCCTCGTGGCCGCGATCCCGGCGGTCATCATCTACAACGTGTTCGCGCGCGCGATCTCGGCCCACCGGGCGCTGCTCGGCGACGCCGCCGCGGCCGTCCTGCGGATCGTGAGCCGCGACCTCGACCGGGCGGCGATGGGCCACGGCGTCCGCCGCGCGGCCGAATAAGGCAGGCGTTCCATGGCCGCGAAGCTCGACCAGTCCGGCGGGGACGACCTCGTCGAAACCCACGAGATCAACGTCACGCCGTTCATCGACGTGATCCTCGTGCTGCTCATCATCTTCATGGTGGCGGCGCCGCTCGCGACCGTGGACGTCGGCGTCGACCTGCCGGCCTCGAGCGCCAAGCGCCAGCCGCGGCCCGACAAGCCGGTCTATCTGACGATCCAGCAGGACCTGAAGCTCGCGGTCGGCAACCAGGTGTTCGACAGGCCCGCGCTCGGCCGCGCGATCGCCTCCGCCACGCAGGGCGACAAAGAGCAGCGCATCTTTCTGCGCGCCGACAAGCGCGTGCCCTATGGCGAACTGATGGAGGTGATGAACGACCTCCGCAACGCCGGCTATCTCAAGGTCGCGCTGGTCGCGCTCGAGGCCGTGGGCTCGAATGGCGGCCGTTGACGCGCTGAGCCTCCAGGACCAGGAGTCCTCGGCGAGCTCGGCAAGGCGTTGGGCTATGGGCGTGGCGTTTGCGGCCGCGGTCCATGGCGCGGCCTATGTCTATCTGAACAACGCGCCTGCGCCGGTCGGCTTCGAGTCGCAGGCGCCGATCGAACTCGACATGCTGCCGCCGCCCTCGGGCGCCGCGCAGATGGACGAGGCCGGCGCGAACGCGACCTCGGAAGCCGCTCCGGAAGAGACGCCCGAGGAGCAGGCGCTCGACGAGCTCGACCCCGTTGAGCCGGACGAGACCACGCCCCCCGACGAGACCGAGGTGACGGCCGAGGAAGCGCCGCCCGAGGAGCTCGAAGCCGTCGAGCAGGTTCCCGAGGTCACCGAGGTTCCGCCCGACGTCGCGGCCGTTCCCCCGGACGTCGAGCCGGTCGTCACCCTGCCGCCGCCCGAAACGGTGGTGGCGCAGGAGGAGCCCGTCGAGCCGAAGCCGACGCCCAAGCCCGTCGCCAAGAAGCCCGACCCGAAGCCGACCCCGAAGCGTGAGCAGCCGCGCCCGAAGCCCGTGCGCGAAGCCGCCAAGCCCGCCGAGCGTCCGGAGCCCGCGCGTCCCTCGCAGCAGGCGGGCGGGCGCAGCGGCGCGTCGTCGAACGCCGGCGCGGCGCGGGCCGCCGCCTCCGTCTACGCCGGCCGCGTGCGCGCGGCTGTCGCGGCGCAGAAGCGCTCGGGCGTCAATTTCTCGGGCCGGGTCATCGTGTCGTTCACGGTTTCGCGCAGCGGCGCGGTGTCGGGCGTTTCGGCGTCGGGCGGCGGCGCGGCCGCGGCGGAGGCCGCCGCCATGGTGCGCCGCGCCGGAATCCCGGCCATGCCGTCCGACATGACCCAATCGTCGGCGCGCTACTCGCTGCCGATCACCTTTACGGCCGGCCGCTGATCGCAGGGGCCGCCGGCGGCGGGCCCGGCTTCACGCCGCGGGCGCGCCTCAGCGCGTCCAGACGAAGGCGCCGGTCCGGCGCATGACGCGGATCGCCCCGCCCTCGCCGCGGATCGCCACATAGCAGCTTTCGCGCTTGGCCTGGCCGAGCGTCATGCAGAAGCCCTCGTCGTCGAGACGCCAGGAGCCTTCGCCGGCCGCGCCGGCTCGTCCGCCCGTGCGAACGAGCGTGCCGTCGTTGCGGAAAGTGAGTTCGGACTTGCCGCCGCGCGGCCCGACCGTCGTCACCGCGCGGCCGTCGAGCCAGTCGCGCTTGAGGGATTGGGGCGACACGAGCTCCATGGCCATGGCGGCCTGCCCGCATATGCCGAAACCAAACACCGCTGCTGCTGCCGCAAGACGACGCCGCATGGCGACCTCCTCATGATTGAGTTCGCTTAATGTTCTCTTCTTGTTCGGATTTGTCCAGAGAAAATTCGCGTGATGGCTGACGACCGACGCGGAACGCCCGCGGCGAGGTTGCGTTCAGTCCAGACACACGGGAGGCGGGCGATGAAAAACCCTTGGATGAGCATGTGGTTGAGCGCCGCGAACGCATGGAGCGGCGCGGCGCGCGGCGCGATGGCGGCCGAAATGCAGCGTCAGCAGTCGCAGATGAGGGCCGAGGCCACCCGCCAGATGACGACGCTCTGGTTTCCGGGCGCGGCCAAGCAGACGCGCGCTCCGGCGCGCTCGCGACGGGCCCGCAGGAAATGAGGGCCGGGCCAAGCCGCTAAAGCCCGGCCGCCAAGGCCCTCAGAGCATAGAGGGCAGGACGCGGTCCGGCGGACGGTGGCCGTCCATGAAGGTCTTGATGTTGACGATGACCTTTTCGCCCATGTCGACGCGGCCCTCGATGGTCGCGCTGCCGAGATGCGGCAGCAGCACCACCTTGTTCTGGCGGGCGAGCCGCACAAGCTTGGGGTTCACCGCAGGTTCGTTCTCGAACACGTCGAGCGCCGCGCCGGCGAGCTCCCCGGCCTCGAGCATGCGGGCGAGCGCGCCCTCGTCCACCACTTCGCCGCGGGCGGTGTTCACCACATAGGCGTCGCGCTTCAGGAGCTTCAGGCGGCGCGCGGACAGCAGGTGATAGGTCGCGGGCGTGTGCGGGCAGTTGACCGATACGATGTCCATGCGGGCCAGCATCTGGTCGAGGCTCTCCCAATAGGTCGCCTCGAGCTGGTCCTCGACGGTCGACGGAAGCCTCTTTCGATTGTGATAGTGGATCGACAGGCCGAAGGCCTTGGCGCGGCGCGCCACCGCCTGACCGATGCGGCCCATGCCGACGATGCCGAGGCGCTTGCCCCAGATTCGGCGGCCGAGCATCCAGGTCGGGCTCCAGCCGTTCCACTCGTGCTCGTCCGGCACCACGCGGGCGCCCTCGGCGATGCGGCGCGGGCCGGCGAGGATGAGCCCCATGGTCATGTCGGCGGTGTCCTCGGTGAGGACGCCGGGGGTGTTGGTGACCGTGACGCCGCGGTTCAGCGCGGTCTCGACGTCGATGTTGTCGACGCCGTTGCCGAAATTCGCGATCAGCTTGAGGTTCTCGCCGGCCTTGGCCAGCAGCGCGGCGTCGATGCGGTCGGTGACCGTGGGGACGAGCACGTCGGCCTCGGCGACCGCCTGGGCGAGCCGCTCGGCCGTGAAGGGTTCGTCGTCATGGTTGAGCCGCGCGTCGAACAGCTCGCGCATGCGCGTCTCGATCACGTCCGGGAGACGGCGCGTCACGACGACAAGCGGGCGCTTTTTCATGAGCCTTGCGACCTCTTTTTCAGGCGAGCCGGCGGTTACGGTTAATCCCTCGTCAACGCGCAAGAGAGATGCTCACGCGAAGATCCTTCGGCCGAGCCGCCGAACGGGTCCGGGCCGTCTCTAGCAGACGAGAGGCGGAACGCAATACGGCGACGAAAGATGGAGCCTCGAAGGCGCGATGACCACTAGCATTCTGTCCCGCCTCGCGCTCGGCGTCGTGGGGCTCGCGCTCGCCGCGGTTCTCGTCGCGCCTGAGGCCGCGAACGCGCAGGCCGCCAAGGAGGGCGAGGCCGGCGTGATGATCGGTCCGGTCTCGGGCCTGCCGGTGCCGCGCTACGTCAGCCTGAAGGCCGGCAAGGTCTACGTTCGGCTCGGGCCGACCAAGGATTATCCGGTCGCCTATGTGTATCGCCGCGCCGGCGAGCCGGTGGAGATCACCGCCGAATACGACAACTGGCGCCGCATCCGCGACTCGGAAGGCTCGGAAGGCTGGGTGTGGCACTCGCTGCTCTCGGGCCGGCGCACCGGCCTCGTCGCGCCCTGGGCCAAGGAGGCCGCGCTGCCGATCCGCGTGAAGGCGTCCGCCGCCGAGCGCACCTCCGCGCGGCTCGAGCCCAAGGTGCTGGTCGAGGTGCGCCGCTGCGACGGCCAGTGGTGCCGCGTCGAGGGCGACGGCTTCGACGGCTTCATCGAGCAGGAGCGCCTCTGGGGCGTCTATCCGGGCGAGCGCTTCGACTGAGGACGCGGGCCGTCATCCCGGACGGCCGACGCTCGAGCCGGATCGCGCGCGAAATGGCGCGGCGGAAACGCAACGGGTCATCCCGGCCTTGAGCCGGGATCCAGAACCACGGGCGAGACGAGAACTGAGCGCGGTCGGCGTTTCTGGATCCCGGCTCCTCGGCCGGGATGACGGCTCAGCTTCGCGTGACCAAAACCCGCCCTTGTCTCAGCCGTTGGCCTTCAGCCATTCGAGCGTCTGCGCCGCGCTCTCGTTGGGCGGGAACACCGGATAGAGCGCGGCCTCCACGACCCCGTCCTTGAGAATCAGCGTCACGCGCTTCGTCAGCGTGCGGCCTTCGACCTCGAAGGTCGGCAGGCCCAGCGCGTTCGTGAAGTCGAGATCCTCGTCGCTCAGCACCTCGAACGGCAGGTGAAGCCGCTCCGACAGCTCCTTCTGGATCGCGGGCGACTGAGTCGAGAGGCCGAACACGGAGGCGCCCAGCGCCTTGAGCTCGGCGTGGTGGTCGCGAAACGAGCAGGTCTGCGGCGTGCAGCCGCGCGCGCCGGGAATGGCGTCCCAGCCGTCGGGCAGAGGTTCGCCCGGCACGCCCGTGGCCGGATAGCAATAGAGCACCGCGCGGCCCGCCGGCAGCGCCGAGAGATCGACGCGCCGGCCGGCCGTCGAGGCCAGCGCCGTCTTAGGAACGGTCGTTCCGGGCAGGTGGTCGCAGCCGCCGTCGTCGACGGGGCGCGGCAGGTCGGCGGGAAGATCGGCGAAGCTCATCGGCGAGGCCCTGTGCAGGTGGCGTCGCCCGCGAGCGTGCCTCCGGCGGGCGATCGAAACCAGCGCATTCTCGTGATGGATTTCGCGAAGGAAACGGATGCCCGCCGGTGTGGGATGGCGCGCCGGGGGTATCGATGGGCCGCCCCATCCGCCCGCCAGAACCACTCCCGTCATCCGGGCCTGACCCGGGATCCAGAACCGAAACGACGTATCCCGCCTGGCGACGGCGTCGGTTCTGGATCCCGGCTCTTCGGCCGGGATGACGGGCGGAGGTTCGCGCGCGTCAGGGCCAGCGCGTCATTCCAACGAAAAAGGCCGCCGTGTCGTCCACGGCGGCCTTTCGAAATCAGGCTGAAACCGAAGATCGGATCAGGAGAGCGCCGTCTTTCGGCGCAGGCGCACCACGACGTCGACGCGGGCGACCTCCATCCCTTCCGGAATCTCGGGGATCGCGGTGACGGCGACGGCCGCGCCCGGAATGTCGAGCAGGCGGTTGTCGTCCTCGACCAGGAAATGGTGATGCTCGGTGACGTTGGTGTCGAACCAGGTCTTCGAGCCGTCGATCGCGAGCTCGCGCAGCAGCCCGACCTCGGTGAACTGGTGCAGCGTGTTATAGACGGTCGCGAGCGAGACCGGCACGCGGGCGCGCATCGCCTCCTCGTGCAGGATTTCAGCGGTCACGTGGCGGTCGCCCTTGGCGTAGAGCAGCCGGCCGAGCGCGATGCGCTGACGGGTGGGGCGCAGCCCCGAGTCGCGAAGCATCGCGCCGACGTCGCGGGCGACGCAGAGCGAAGGGCGCAAGCCGCAGTCGAGCGGCCTTTCAGCCCCGGCGGTCGCGGCGGTGGTCGTCGTTTCGGCCATCGTCGGAATCTCTTCGTCTTTCTGGAACAGTTACAAAGAAACGCCCAATCATCTCAGGCGCTTGGAGCTTTTGCGACAGTCGCCGCGCCGGCTCCGCTTAATCGCCTGTAGAATACATTTTTGCGGCGCCACGAGCAACTCAGCCGGGAAGCCGGCGGACGAAACGCCGCGCGCCCGGGGGACAAAGCGGGTTTCGCGCTCGGCAAGGCGCGGCGCGGCCGCGCCTTGCCGAGCGGCCTTCCCGGCGCTCGCGCTTGTGTGCTAGGGAGGCGCCGGCGCAAGACCCCCTTAGGCCCGCTGCGGCTCCTTGGGATACGCGCCCGCCTGCGACGGAAAGATGAAAGGCCGACATGACTGACCGGCAGTCGAGCTTCGACTATGAGGACCTGCTCGCCTGCGGGCGGGGCGAGCTGTTCGGCGCAGGGAACGCGCAGCTTCCGCTGCCGCCCATGCTGATGTTCGACCGCATCTCCGAGATTTCCGAGACCGGCGGCCCGCACGGCAAGGGCTTCGTGCGCGCCGAGCTCGACGTGAAGCCGGACCTCTGGTTCTTCGACTGCCACTTCAAGGGTGACCCCGTGATGCCGGGCTGCCTCGGCCTCGACGCGCTGTGGCAGATGACCGGCTTCTTCCTCGGCTGGCTCGGCGCGGAAGGCCGCGGCCGCGCGCTCGGCACGGGCGAGATCAAGTTCACCGGCCAGGTGCTTCCGACCGTGAAGAAGGTGGTCTACGGCGTCGATTTCAAGCGCGTGCTGCGCGGGCGCCTCGTTCTAGGCATCGCGGACGGCTGGCTGGAAGCCGACGGCGAGACCATCTATCGGGCGAGCGACCTGAAGGTCGGGCTGTTCAAGGCCGGCTCCGCCCCGGCTTAAAGTCAACGATCGGACGGACCAGGCGCCGCCTTGAAAGGACGAGCGCCGGCCGCCGAAGGGAGGCAATCCACGTGAGACGCGTCGTCGTCACCGGCATGGGCATCGTGTCGTCCATCGGGAACTCGACCCAGGAGGTGCTCGCCTCCCTGCGCGAGGCCAAATCCGGCATCACCCATGCCGAACAGTTCGCCGCCCATGGCTTCAAGTGCCAGGTTCAGGGCGCGCCCTCGCTCGAAGCTTCGGAGATCGTCGACCGCCGCGCCATGCGCTTCCACGGCGGCGGCACGGGCTGGAACCATGTCGCGATGGATCAGGCGATCCGCGACTCGGGCCTCGAAGAGAGCGACATCTCCAACGAGATGACCGGCATCGTGATGGGGTCCGGCGGCCCCTCGACCCGCGTGGTCGTCGAAGCCGCGGACATCACCCGCGAAAAAGGCGGCCCGAAGCGCATTGGCCCGTTCGCGGTGCCGAAGGCGATGTCCTCGACGGCCTCGGCGACGCTCGCCACCTGGTTCAAGATCAAGGGCGCGAACTATTCGATTTCGTCGGCCTGCGCGACCTCGAGCCATTGCATCGGCAACGCCGCCGAGATGATCCAGTGGGGCAAGCAGGACGTGATGTTCGCCGGCGGCTGCGAGGAGCTGGACTGGACGCTGTCCAACCTCTTCGACGCCATGGGCGCCATGTCGACCAAGTACAACGACCGTCCGGCGGTCGCCTCGCGCGCCTATGACAAGAACCGCGACGGCTTCGTCATCGCCGGCGGCGCGGGCGTGCTGGTGCTCGAGGAATATGAGCGCGCCAAGGCCCGCGGCGCCAAGATCTACGCCGAGCTCACCGGCTACGGCGCGACCTCGGACGGCTACGACATGGTGGCCCCGTCCGGCGAGGGCGCGGTGCGCTGCATGAAGATGGCGATGAAGACCGCCCGCGAGCCGATCGCCTACGTCAATCCGCACGCGACCTCGACCCCGGTCGGCGACCTCAAGGAGGTCGAGGCTCTCCGCGCGGTGTTCGGCGACAAGTGCCCGCCGATCTCCGGCACCAAGTCGCTCACCGGCCATTCGCTGGGCGCCGCGGGCGTGCAGGAAGCGATCTACTCGCTGCTGATGATGCAGAACGGCTTCATGGCCGAGAGCGCCAACATCGAGGAGCTCGACCCCGAATTCGCCGACATGCCGATCCTGCGCGAGCGCAAGGACAATGTCAGCCTCGACGCCGTGATGTCGAACTCGTTCGGCTTCGGCGGCACCAACGCCACGCTGGTGTTCGAACGCGTTTGACCCCGACACGTCATCCCGGACGGCCGTCAGGCCGATCCGGGATCGTCATCGGAAAGAGGCGCCTGATCCGGAACACGATCCCGGCTCTGCGCTTCGCTTCGGCCGGGATGACGGCTGACCAACAGGAGTGACCCCATGGTCGCCGGACTTCTCAAGGGCAAGCGCGCCCTCGTCATGGGCGTCGCCAACGACCACTCGATCGCCTGGGGCTGCGCCAAGGCGCTCAGCGAAGCCGGCTGCGAGCTCGCCTTCACCTATCAGGTCGAGGCGCTGGGCAAGCGCGTGCGTCCGCTCGCCGAGAGCCTCGGCTCCGACATCGTGCTGCCCTGCGACGTCGAGGATCTCGCCTCCGTGGACGCGGTGTTCGCGGCGCTGAAGGAGCGCTGGGGCGGGATCGACATCCTGATCCACAGCGTGGGCTTCTCGAACAAGAACGAGCTCAAGGGCCGCTACGCCGACACGACCCGCGAGAACTTCTCCCGCACCATGGTGATCTCGGCCTTCAGCTTCACCGAGCTCGCCAAGCGCGCCGCCGAGATGATGCCGGCGGGCGGCGCGATGCTGACGCTGACCTATGGCGGCGCGACCCGCGTCATGCCGAACTACAACGTCATGGGCGTCGCCAAGGCCGCGCTCGAGGCGAGCGTGCGCTATCTCGCAGCCGACTTCGGGCCGCAGGGCATTCGCGTCAACGCGATCTCGGCGGGTCCGGTGCGGACGCTCGCGGGCGCCGGCATCACCGACGCGCGGCTGATGTACGACTTCCAGCGCCGCCATTCGCCGATGCGGCGCGCCGTCACCATCGAGGACGTCGGCGGGGCCGCGCTCTACCTGCTGTCGCCGCTGTCGGCGGGCGTGACCGGCGAGATCCACTTCGTGGATTCCGGCTACAACATCATCTCGATGCCGAACCCGCAGAGCCTCAAGACGATCGACGCGGCCGAGGCGAAGGCCGAAGAGAGCTGAGGCTTGCTCAGTCGAACTGCGTGCTTCGAGACGCCGTCCTTTGGACGGCTCCTCAGCATGAGGTTCGTTGAGGGTCGCACAAACCGTCCTCATGCTGAGGAGTCGTGTGCAACACGGCGTCTCGAAGCACGCAGTTCGCCTCCGCCGGAGCAACTCCATCTCATCAGGATAAGACTCGTCATGCCCCGGCTTGTCCGGGGCATCCACGGTTCCGCAGCGCCGCGCTCCGGCACGATCGGTGGATGCCCCGGACAAGCCGGGGCATGACGACTGAGGATGTGGGAGGCGACCGTCGCCCCAAGAAAAAGGCCCCGCGGGCGAACCCGCGGGGCCTTTTCGTTCGTCTCCGGAAAGCGCCTTCAGACGCTCTGGAACTTCTGCTCGCCGAGCGGCAGATCGCGAATGCGCTTGCCCGTCGCGGCGAAGATCGCGTTGGCGAGCGCCGGCGCGATCGGGGGCACGCCCGGCTCGCCGATGCCCGTCGGGTTCGCGGTCGAGGGCACCGTGTAGACCTCCACGTGAGGCATGTCGGAGATGCGCAGCGGCTTGTAGGTGTCGAAGTTGCCCTGCTGCACCTCTCCGCCTTTGAGCGTGATGGCGTTGCGCAGCGCCGCCCCCAGCCCGAAGCCGACGCCGCCCTCGACCTGGGCGCGCACGACGTCCGGGTTGATGACCGTGCCGACTTCGGCCGCCGCCACCACGCGGTCGACCTTCACGCCGCCGTCCGGCTTGATGGTGATGTCCACCACCTGGGCCACCACCGAGTTGAAGCTCTCGTGCACCGCGACGCCGCGGCCGCGGCCTTTAGCCAGCTTCTCGCCCCAACCCGCCTTCTCGGCCGCGAGCTTGAGCGCCGCAAGGTGGCGCGGCTTATCCTTGAGCAGCGCCATCCGGTACTCGACCGGGTCCTTGCCGGCGGCGTGCGCAAGCTCGTCGATCATGGTCTCGACGACATGGGCGGTGTGGGTGTGGCCGACCGACCGCCACCACAGCACCGGCACGCCGACTTTGAGCGTCGTGAGCTCGACCTGCAGGCTCGGCACCGCGTAAGCGAGGTTGGAGACGCCCTCCACGGAGGTCTCGTCGACCCCGTCCTTCACCGCCATGGCCTCGAGCGCCGTGCCGGCGAAGATCGACTGGCCGGCGATGCGATGGAGCCAGGCGACCGGCATCCCGTCCTTGTCGAGCGCGGCCTTGACCTTGTGGGCGTAGAACGGCCGGTAGTAGCCGCCCTTGGTGTCGTCCTCGCGGGTCCAGACCAGCTTGACGGGATTCGAGCCCTCGATCGCCTTGGCGATCATCACGGCCTCGGCGACGTAGTCCGCGGTCGGCACCGCGCGGCGGCCGAACGAGCCGCCGGCCCACACCGTCTCGATCGTGACCTGCTCGGGCTTCAGGCCCGTGATGGCCGCGACCGTCGGCTGGTCGATCGACTGGAACTGCGCGCCGTAGATCAGGTGCGCGGAGTCCTTCTTGAGGTCGACGACGCAGTTCAGCGGCTCCATCGGAGCGTGCGCC
The DNA here is from genome assembly GCF_042648545.1 of Chenggangzhangella methanolivorans. Lineage (NCBI taxonomy): Bacteria > Pseudomonadati > Pseudomonadota > Alphaproteobacteria > Hyphomicrobiales > Methylopilaceae > Chenggangzhangella > Chenggangzhangella methanolivorans. Next base: position 331,967 of record NZ_JBHRXS010000005.1, on the reverse strand, counting down.
AGATAGGGGAAGGTGAACTCGGCCTCGATAACCTTGGCCGCGCCCTCAAAGCCCTTGTCGACGTCGCCGGTCTTCTTGGCGGTCGCCGTTCCGGGCTTCGACACCGCGTCCCTGGCCATGGCGAGGAAGTCCTCCGAGCCGCGGCTCTCGGCCCCGGCGTCGTCCCACTCCACTTTCAGCGCGTTGCGGCCCGAGATCGCCGCCCAGGTGCTCTTGGCGAGCACCGCGACGCCCTGCGGGATCTGCACGATTTTCTCGACGCCCTTGACCTTCTTGGCTTCAGCGTCGTCGAACGACTTCACCTTCCCGCCGAACTTCGGCGGATGGGCCACGACCGCGACCAGCATGTTCGGGAGCTTCACGTCCTGCGTGTAGATCGCCGTGCCGTCGGTCTTGGAGTCGTTGTCGATCCGGTGCAGCCCCTCCTTGCCGATGAGCTTGAACTTCGACGGATCCTTGAACGGCGTCTGCTGGGCCGAGCCGACCGGCGCGGGCAGCTTGGAGGCCGCCTCGGCGAACTCGCCGTACGTCCCCTTCTTGCCCGACGGGTGGGTGAGCACGCCCTTGTCGACGACGATCTCGCCTTGAGCGACCTGCCATTTGTCGGCGGCCGCCTTCACGAGCATCGCGCGCGCCGTGGCGCCGGCCGTGCGGTACTGCTCCCAGGAATTCGCCATGGCGGTCGAGCCGCCGGTGCCCTGCGCCTTGAAGGCGAGGTTGGCGTAGAGGTTGGCGTTCGCCGGCGCGAACTCGGTGCGCATCTGGCTCCAGTCGGCGTCCATCTCCTCGGCGATGAGGGTCGCGAGGCCCGTGGTCGGCCCCTGCCCCATGTCGAGATGCTTCACCACGACGGTGATGGCGCCGTTCGGCGAGACCTTCACGAACGGGTTGAACTCGAGCGCCGCGCCCTTGGCGGCTTCGGTCGCAGCCTCGGCCGGACCGGCCTTGAAGCCGATCATGAGGCCGACGCCGGCGCCGCCCGCGATCGCGAGGAAGCCGCGGCGGCTGGTGGAGACGGGCTGTCCGCCCGAAATGCGTTCTTGGATGGTCATGGGATCACGCCTCCAGCCGCTTGGCGGCGTCATGGATCGCGGCGCGGATGCGCTGATAGGTGGCGCAGCGGCAGACATTGCCGTTCATCGCCGCGTCGATGTCCTTGTCGTTCGGCTTCTTGTTGGAGGTCAGCAGCGCCGCCGCCGACATCATCTGGCCGGACTGGCAATAGCCGCACTGCACGACGTCGAGCGCGCGCCAGGCGGCCTGCACGGCCTTGCCTTCCTTCGACGCGTTCTCCGCCACGAGGCCCTCGATGGTCACGACCTTCGAGTCCGCCACGTCGCCGACCGGCGTCTGGCAGGCCCGCATCGGCGAGCCGTCGAGATGGATGGTGCAGGCGCCGCACTGCGCGACGCCGCAGCCGAACTTGGTGCCGGTCAGTCCGAGCTCGTCGCGGAGAACCCACAGAAGCGGCGTGTCTTCGGGCACGTCGACGTCACGGTCGACGCCGTTGATGTTGAGCTTGATCATGTCGTCTCCCTCAGGCCCATCGGCCAAGGCGCAAGCCGCCCTCATCAGGTGCGGCTTCGGATGCTGCGGATGCTAACGCGCCATTTGGAGCCGTTCCAGACACGAAGCCTTGCGCGAGCGCAAAGCCCGGCCGACAGGACGACACCTTGAATGCGCGGCGGGGCGCGCAGGTATGTGCTGCGGACCCGCAAACGAAGGATCTTTTGATCGATGCGACTGCTTATGCTCGGCGCCGGCGGAATCGGCGGATACTTCGGGGCGCGGCTCGCGGCGGCGGGCGTCGACGTGACGTTCCTCGTGCGGCCCGCCCGCGCGGAGAAACTTGCGGCCGGAGGCCTGAGGGTCGTCAGCCCGAAGGGCGACGTCACGCTCGCCGTGAAGACGATCACCCGAGCGACCGAGCCCTTCGACGTCGTGCTGCTGTCCTGCAAGGCCTACGACCTCGACAGCGCGGTCGACGCCGTCGCCCCGGCGGTCGGGCCAAGCTCTTTCGTGATGCCGCTCTTGAACGGCGCCCGCCACTACGCCGCGCTCGACGAGCGTTTCGGCGCGGAGCGCATTCTGGGCGGGCTCGCCCACATCCCGGTGACGCTCGATCCCGATGGCGCCGTCCGACATCTCGGCGCGCTGCAGCGCTTCACCTTCGGCGCGCGCTCGGACGCGCAGAAGCCCGTGTGCGAGACGCTGTTTCAGGACATCCGGCGCGGCGGCTTCGAGGCGATCCTGTCCGAAAACATCGAGCAGGCGATGTGGGAGAAATACACGCTGCTCGCGGCTTACGCCGGCCTCACCTGCCTGATGCGCGCGCCCGTCGGCGCGATCATGACGGCCGACGACGGCGAAGCGATCGCCAACGCCTTCCTGGCCGAATGCGCCGCGGTCGCCGCGGCCGAAGGATTTGCGCCGAGCGAGGCGGCGCTCGCCGAAGCGCGGACGCTGATGACCACGCGCGGCTCGTCGGGCACGGCCTCGATGCTGCGCGACCTCGAAGGCGGCGGACGCACCGAGCACGACCACATCCTCGGCGACATGCTGGCGAGGGCCCGGAGCCAAGGGATCGCTGCCCCGATGCTCGCCGTCGCCTATGCGCACATGCAGGCGCACGAGGCGCGACGGACCGCGAAGGGCTAAGGCCGCGGACGCCCGCGAGACCACCGACAGCATGCGCGGGACACATAGACCGTCATCCCGGGCTTGACCCGGGATCCAGAACCGACGCCAATGCGAATGATCGGCCAATGCCCTCGGTTCTGGATCCCGGCTCTTCGGCCGGGATGACGGGCGGTGGGTCCGGCGCTTCAGGGCGAGCGGGCTGAGACGACTGACAGTACGCGCGGGACACGCAAACCGTCATCCCGGGCCTGACCCGGGATCCAGAACCGACGCCGCCGCCAAATTTGGAAAGGCCGTCGGTTCTGGATCCCGGCTCTTCGGCCGGGATGACCGCGGAGGGTCGGGCGCTTCAGACGAGCGGGCCGAAACCACCGACAGTACGCGCGGGACACGCAAACCGTCATCCCGGGCCTGACCCGGGATCCAGAACCGACGCCGATGCGGATGATCGGCCAATGCCCTCGGTTCTGGATCCCGGCTCTTCGGCCGGGATGACGGCGGAGGGTCGGGCGCTTCAGGACGAGCGGGCCGAGACGACTGACAGTACGCACGGGACACGCAAACCGTCATCCCGGGCTTGACCCGGGATCCAGAACCGACGCTGTCGCAAAATTTGGAAAGGCCCTCGGTTCTGGATCCCGGCTCTTCGGCCGGGATGACGGGATGTGGGTCCGGCCGCATCCCGGAGGACGGGCCGTCCCTCTTACTCCGCCGCCCTCAGCCTCTGCGGCGGAGCCGGCAGCGGGAGCGGCGGCTCCTCGGGCTCGTCGGTCTCGCCGACGAAGCGTCCGAACATCCAGCTGAAGATCTTCCGCACGTCGTCGAGGATCGTGTAGGCGGCCGGCACGAAGACGAGGCTCAGCACCGTCGAGGCGATCAGGCCGCCGATCACCGCGATCGCCATCGGCGCGCGGAACGATCCGCCCTCGCCGAGCGCGAGCGCGGAGGGCACCATGCCGGCGGTCATGGCGACCGTCGTCATCACGATCGGCTGAGCGCGCTTGCGGCCGGCCTCGATCAGCGCGGTCGTGCGCTCGACGCCGCGCGCCACCTCCTCGATGGCGAAATCGACGAGCAGGATCGCGTTCTTGGTCACGATGCCCATCAGCATCAGGAAGCCGATGACCACCGGCATCGAGACGCTTTCATTGGCGAACCACAGCGCCACCAGCGCGCCGCCGATCGACAGCGGCAGCGAGAGCAGGATCGTCACCGGCTGCGCGACGTCGGCGAACAGCAGCACCAGCACGGCGAAGACCAGCAGCACGCCGGCCGCCATGGCGATGGCGAAGCCCTGGAACACCTCGCGCATGATCTCGACGTCGCCGAACTCCTTCAGCGTCACGCCCGCCGGCAGGTTCTTGGCCTCCGGCAGCGCCTTCACGGCGTCGAGCGCCTCGCCGAGCGGCACGCCGGGCGCAAGGTCGCCCTCGATCGCGACGCGGCGGTCGCGGTCGTAGCGGTCGAGCGCGGTCGGGCCCTGCCCGAAGCGCACGTCCGCCACGGCGGTCAGCGGCACGCTCTCGCCCGCCCCGCGGCGCACCCGCAGGTTCTCGAAGGTGGCGAGGTCGGCGCGCGCCGTCTGGTCGAGCTGCACGCGGATGTCGACCTGCCGGTCGCCGGCCGAGAACTTGGCGAGGTTCTGGGTCACGTCGCCGATGGTGGCGATGCGCACCGTCTCGGCGATGTCGAACACCGACACGCCGAGCTCTGCCGCCTCGTCGAGCTTCGGCTCGATGCGGATCTCGGGCCGGTCGATCGCCGCGGTCGAGATCACGTTGAGGAGGCCCGGCACCTTCTGGCGCACCGCCTGTTCGATCGCGACCGCGGCCTTCTCCACCGCCTCGCCGTCCTGGCCGGAGACGATCATCGCGAATTCGCGCTGGCCGCCCTCGTTGCCGAAATTGGTGCGCAGGTCCGGGATGCTCGCCAGCTGGCGCCGCATCTCGGCCTCGAACTGCTTCTGGGTGAGGTTTCGCTCGCGCTTGGGCTTGAGGTTCACGATGACGACGCCCTTGCGCACCTCGCCCGTGGTCGACTGGCCGCCGTTCATGTCCGAGCCCGCGGTGGCGTAGACAGACAGGACCTCGGGCCGGCTCTTGAGCATCGCCGTGATGCGGTTCGCGACGCCGTCCGACTGCTCGAGCCTGGCGCCGGGCGGAAGCTCGAACTTCAGAATCGAACGCGAGGTGTCGTTCTCGGGCAGGAAGCCGGACGGCAGATAGCCCGCCATCACGATCGAGCCGGCGAAGATCGCGAAGCCCGCGAGGACGGTGACGAAGCGCCAGCGCACGCACCAGCGCAGCATCGCGGTGTAGCCGCGCATCACCCAGCCGTCACGCTCCTCATGCGCGCCGTGGTCGCGCAGGAAATAGGCGGCCAGCAAAGGCGTGATGAGGCGCGCCACCAACAGCGAGAACGCCACCGCCACCGCCACCGTGATGCCGAACTGCTTGAAATACTGACCCGCGATGCCGCCCATGAAGGACACCGGCATGAACACCGCGACGATGGTGGCGGTGGTGGCCACCACCGCGAGCCCGATCTCGTCCGCAGCCTCGATCGCCGCGCGATAGGGCGACTTCCCCATCCGCATGTGGCGAACGATGTTTTCGATCTCGACGATGGCGTCGTCGACCAGAATGCCGGTCACGAGCGTGATGGCGAGCAGGCTGACCGCGTTCAGCGAGAAGCCGAGCGCGCTCATGACCCAGAAGGTCGGCAGGATCGAGAGCGGAATGGCGAGCGCCGTGATCAGCGTCGCGCGCCAGTCCCGCAGAAACAGGAACACGACCACGACCGCGAGCGCCGCGCCCTCGAGCAGCGTGTGCATGGCCGAGCGGTAGTCGCCCTCGGTGTAGCGGACCGTGGTGTCGATGCGCGAGATCTGGACGTCGGGGCGGGCCTGCTGGAGTTCGGCGAGCTTCTCCTCGACCGCCGCCGCGACGACGACGTCGGAAAATCCCTTGGCGCGATAGACCCCGAAGGCGACGATCGGCTTGCCGTCGAGCCGGGCGGAGATGCGCGGCTCGGCCGAACCGTCGCGCACCGAGCCGAGCTCGGAGAGCGGCGCCTGGCGCCCGCCCGGCAGCACAATGCGGGTTTGGGCGAGCTTCTCGACGCTGAGCGCGCCCGCAAGCGTGCGGACCGACTGCTCCTGCGTGCCGACCTCGCCTCGCCCGCCCGCGAGATCGACGTTGGTGGCGCGGAGCTGCGCGTTGACCTCCGCGGCCGTGATCCCGAGCGCCTGCAGGCGCGCCGGATCGAGCGAGACGCGCACCTCGCGGTCGACGCCGCCCTCGCGCTTCACCTGCGCGACGCCGCGCACCGACTGCAGCTGGCGGATCACCCGGTCGTCGATGAACCAGGAGAGCTCCTCGGGCGTCATCGCGGGCGCAGACGCCGCATAGGTCGAGATCGGCATTCCCTCGATGTCGATGCGCTGGATCAGCGGCTCCTCGATCGACTGCGGCAGCTCGGTGCGGATCTTGGTGACGGCGTCGCGCACGTCGTTGACCGCTCGGTCGACCGAGGTCTCGAGCTGGAACTCGATCACCGTGACCGAGACTCCGTCATTGACCGTCGAGGTGATGTGCTTGACGCCCGAGAGCCCCGCCACCGAGGTCTCGACGCGCTTGGTCACCTGAAGCTCGAGTTCGCTCGGCGCCGCGCCGTCCTGCATGATCGTGACGGAGACGAGCGGCAGGTCGATGTTGGGCATGCGGGTGACGGGCAGCGTCATGAACGACGCCGCGCCGATCGCGACCAGCACCACGAACAGCACGAGCGAGGGGATGGGCTTTCGGATCGCCCAGGCGGAGACGTTGAGCGCCATCAGCCGGCCCCCTGCCCCGTGGACGCGACGGGCTTGCCGGCCTCCACCGGCGTGATGCGGTCGCCGTCGCGCAGGAACCCGCCGGCGCGCTCGACCACCCGCTCGCCCTCGGAGAGGCCCTCGAGGATCTCGACGCCGGTCGTGTCGGAGAGGCCGAGCTTCACGAAGCGGTCGCGCACCACGCCGTCCTTGACGACCTGCAGCCGGACGCCCTCGGCGCCGAACAGCAGCGCCGACTGCGGCGCCACCACGCCGACGCGCCGCGCCGTCTCGATGCGGCCGCGCGCGAAGAGGCCGGGGCGCAGCCCCTTGTCGGCCGGAAGCGAGACCCGGACCTTGCCGAGCCGGCTCGCGCGGTCGACCGTCGGCTCGACGAGGCGAACGACGCCATCGACCGGCTCGGGGATCCCCGCCACCTCGACCCGCGCCTTCTGGCCGGGCTCGACCGAGTGCAGACGGGTTTCGGTGGCCTCGGCCTCGAGCTCGATCGCGCCGTCGCGCACCAGCTTGAACAGCGGCGCGTTGGCCATGCCGACCATCTGGCCGACCTGCGCGGCGCGGCTCGCCACCACGCCCGCGGCCGGCGCCTTCACCTCGGTGCGCGCGAGCCGCAGCGCGATCTCGCGCCCCTGCGCCTCGGCGAGCGCCTTGTCGGAAGCCGCGGCGCGGAGGTTCTGCTTCTGCGCCTCGACGCGCGCCGCCGCGATCCGGCTCGCGGCCTGGCGGGAGACCAGGAGCTCCTCGGTGGCGTTGCCGGTCTTCTTCAGCGTCTCGGCGCGCCTGAGCGCCGCGTCCGCCTCCACCACCGCCGCCTCGGCCTCCGCGATCGCCGCCTCGCCCTGCGCCATCGCGGCCTCGGCGCGGGCGACGTTGGAGCGGTTCTGGAGCGCCTGAGTCTCCAGCATGTCGCGGTCGAGCCGGGCGAGCACCTGGCCCTGGGTCACGCGATCGCCGACCTCGACCAGCCATTCCTCGAGCCTCACCCCGTCGATCTGCGGACCGACCAGGATCTCGTCGCGCGCCACCAGCGTGCCGGTGGTGACGAGCGTTTGGGCGATCTCGCGCCGCTCGGCGGTCGCGACCGTGATCGAAGGCGGCTTCGGGGGCTCGGCCGTCACCGCGGCCTCGGCGCTGCCCGTCTTGAGGTCGCCGACCAGAGCGCCGAGCTCGTTCTGGAACGCGTAAGCCGCGCCGCCGAGCGCCGCGACGGCGACCACCGCGAGCGGCCAGCGACGCTTGCGGGCCTTGAGCTTCAGAGGCTCGCTCATCGCGCGGCCTCCGCGGCCGGAGCAGGCTCGGGCGCAAGGAAGCGCCGCACCGAGCGCTCATACATCGGCATCAGCCCTTCGAGCTCGGCCGCGGGCTCCAGCAGCAGACGCGTCAGCACGCCGTCGGTCAGCGCCATGAGGAAACGCGTCGCCTCGCGGGCGTCGAGCGTCGGATCGATCTGGCCCATCGCCATGCCGCGCTGGACGGCGCGCGCGACGATGTCGCCCACCTCCTCGTCGCAACGCATGACGATGCCCCGCACCGCCTCGTTGCGCGCGGCCTCGGCCGAGAGTTCGAGGAACATCGGCAGGCTCTCGGGCCTGAGATTGCCCACGAGGAACGCGCGCGCAGAGGCGATCAGCGCGTCCACGACGTTCTCGGCGTGGAGCAGCGGCTCAAGCTGGGCGGGAATGTCGGCGCGGTCGCGTTCGACGATCGCCTCGATGATGGCTTCCTTGGAGGGAAAGTATCGGTAGAGCGCCCCCGGGCTCATGCCGGCTTCGGCGCAGACCGCCTGCATGCCGGTGGCGTGGAAGCCTCCGCGGGCGAAGCACCGGATCGCCGCGTCGAGGATGCGGCGGCGCTGCTCCTCGGCGCGGTTCGCGCGCGGATCGCGGATCGGCGACAGCTCGTTCATGGCGGCTCCCCGGCGGCCCGCCAAAGAAAGCGAGCGAACGTTCGTTCGCATAATAGCGGCGTGACCGACGCGCGCAACATTTTCCGCGACGCGCGAACGCCGTGCTGGAGCATCGAGGAGCGAAAAGACGAAACGAGAGGTGCGATGGGCGCCCGAGACGCAGCGCTCGGGGGCGGAAGCCCTGCGCGAACGCCTGAAATCAGAACGAAACGGGGGCCTTTCGGCGCAAGCTGTGGACGTCAGGACGCGGGTCCGAAATTCCGCATGTCGCTTGGCTTGCGCCGCCCGGGGGCTTGTGGCAGTTTCCGCGCGCTTTCGGGGCCGCGCTTGCCCGCCCCGCCTGCTTCGCTGTGGTAGCTCAGTGGTAGAGCACTCCCTTGGTAAGGGAGAGGTCGAGAGTTCAATCCTCTCTCACAGCACCAGCCTCACATCAAAAATTTCAGCCGACCGCGTCCTTCCCTCCCGGGAGAGGCCATAAGCCTTCACGTGATGACCGGGCTTCGGTCGCAGCCTTCACGGACGGCGCAACGATCGACGGCGAAACGAACAGGCGGCAGCCGAAGCGCCGCGACGTCGCTTACGAAAAATAGTCGTCGTCGTCGCGGTCGTTGGTCTCGTCCTCGCGCAGAAGTCCGGTCATGTCGCCCACGACCTTCGAGACGAGGCGCTCATGGCTGTCCTTCGTGACGTCGGCCAGAACGGCGCCCATCTTCTTCAGTTCGACTCGAATCGCAGACAGGTCCACCCCGGACGCTCCAGGCAGATTGGCGACCACGCGCTCGAGAAGCTGCACGCGGATGAACAACTCCTGCATGCAGACTGGCACTGCGGCTTCGGTCGAAGGAGACATGGGCATCGTCGATCTCTCGCTCGGGGAACGGCGCGATTCACTCGTTCCGAGTATAAGGTGGCAGCAAAGCTATCAACGCGAGAGCGCGATTTTTCCAAGAGGCGTAAACAGAGCGACAACCGGCCATTTGCTTGCGCGCCATTCATTGGCGCGCGCTGTTTGCTTCGGCGCGGGCCGCGCAGTTGTCGAACGCGCCCCGATGACGCTTCGCCCGGCGGGACGTCCGCCAAGGCGACCTCGCGCGATCAATCGGCCGGGCCGAGCTCGAGGCGCTCGATGCGCCGCTCGCGCACGCCTCGCACCGTGAAACGGCGGCCGTTCCACTCGAACTGCTCGCCGTCATCCGGAATGTGGCCGAGGACGCTGAGCGCGAAGCCCGCGACGGTCTCATGGTCGCCGGCCTCCCGCATGCCCTCGATCCCGAGCGTCCGCTCGGCGTCGTCGACGCTCATCCGGCCGTCGAGCAGCCAGACGCCGGCCTCGTCGCGGACCGCGTCCGGCTCGGAGTCGGCCGCGCGCTCGGGAAGCTCGCCCGCGATCGCGGTCAGCACGTCGGTCGGCGTCACGACGCCCTGCAGCACGCCGTGCTCGTCGACGACGATCGCCATGTGGACGGTCGAGCTCCGGAAGCGTTCCAGGAGCTTCAGGATCGGCATGGTCTCGATCACGTAGAGCGGCTCGCGCGCGACCGAGGCGACGCGGCCCACCTCGACGCCGATGAGGTCCTTGGCGTGCACGACGCCGACCACGTGCTCGATTTCCCCCCGGCAGGCCGGAAAGCGCGACCGGCCGCTGCTGCGCGCCGCATGGAGGGAGGCCGACAGGTCGTCCTCGACATTGAGCCAGACGACCTCCCGGCGCGGCGTCATGATCGAGCGCACGGAGCGGTCGCCGAGCGTCAGCACGCGCTCGATCATCGAGCTCTCGGCGGGCGAGAACACCGCGCCGCCGCCGGCTTCCGCCAGCGCCGCGACCTCGGCCTGGTCGTCGGCCGTCGGCTCGCCGCGCCCGCCGCGCAGCAGGCGCAGCACCGCGTCGGCGGTGCGGTCGCGCAGATCCGCGGTGGTGACGCGCTTGCGCACGTTTCGCCGCCCGATCTGGTTGAAGGCCTCGATCAGGATCGAGAAGCCGATCGCGGCGTAGAGGTAGCCCTTCGGGATGTGGAAGCCGAGGCCCTCGACCACGAGGCTAAATCCGATCATCAGCAGCAGGCCGAGGCACAGGATCACCACCGTCGGGTGGCGGCCGACGAAGGCCATCAAGGGCTTGGAGGCCAGCATCATCACCGCCATCGCGACGATGACGGCGATCACCATGATCGAGAGTTGCTGCACCATGCCGACCGCGGTGATCACGCTGTCGAGCGAGAACACCGCGTCGAGCACGATGATCTGCAGGATCACCTGCCAGAACACCGCGTCGGCCGCGCCCTTCTTGTGCGTGTGGTCCGAACCCTCGAGCCGCTCATGCAGCTCCATGGTGCCCTTGAACAGAAGGAACAGGCCGCCGACGATCAGGATGATGTCGCGCCACGAGATGTCCGTGCCGAAGACGGTGAACAGCGTCTCGGTCAGCGTCACGATCCAGGAGATCGAGGCGAGCAGGATGAGCCGCATGATCAGCGCGAGCGAGAGGCCGAGCAGGCGGGCCTTGTCGCGCTGGTGCTCGGGCAGCTTGTCGGCCAAGATCGCGATGAAGACGAGGTTGTCGATGCCGAGCACCACCTCGAGCACGATCAGCGTGGCGAGGCCCGCCCAGGCGGCGGGATCGGCGATCCATTCGAACAGCATGTCGCGTCGGCGCGAGCGTCTTCACGCCCTGCGCCTTCCTTTCAGGTCGAGGGTCAGACGAAGACGTTGGCGATGAAGTAGAGCGCGGCGGTGATGATGGCGTAGAGCACGCCCCAGATCACGACGAGCGAGACGATCGTGGTCGCGAGCCCCGCCAGGATCCAGACGCCGTCCTTCTCGACGACGCCGAGCGAGAACAGGCAGATGGCGAGCGCCGGCAGCATGTTGCCGAGCGGGATCGGCAAAAACAGGATCACGGCGAGCAGGAAGCAGACCAGGCCGACGGCGTATTCGGCAGGCGGCGCGACGAGCCGCCCGAGCCGCGGGCGCAGCAAGCTTTCAGCCTTGGCGAGCCAGGGCGCTGCCTTGTTCACCACCGCGGCGAAGTCCGAGCGCGCCATCGAGCGGTCGGCGATCACGGCGGGAAGCCAGGGCTTTAAGCCCAGCGCGAGTTGCGCGGTGAGGAAGATCAAGGGCGCGCCGAGCACCGTGGAGGTGCCGGGCGGCGTCGGCAGAACGTTCGGCAGCGCGAACACGAACATCAGCGCGCCGACCGCGCGGTCCTGCATCACCGCGAGGAGGTCGGCGACCGAGACGCGCTCGCGGCTCGTGTCGTTGGCGATGGCGAAGAGGATCTCGGAGAGCTTCGGCCCCCGCGGCTTGCCGTCATGGCTCAGCGCGGAGGCCGCGATACTGGAAGGGTCAGTCGCGGGCATCGGATCCTGTCATTTCGCCGTCAGCGAAACCGACACCTAGCACGGCGGCCTTTCGTGGGCGCCCGGCGCGGGCGCCGGGCGCGATGACAATGTCGTTATGCGGTCTCGTCGTCGTCGCCGCCGAAGAAGGAGTCGAAGAACCCGCCGCCCTCGTCCGACGCCGGCTGGGCCTCGGCGGTCTGCGCCGGCTGCTCGGCGGCCGCAGTCTGCTCAGGAGCCGCGGCCGGCGCTTCCGCCGCCTTGGCGTCGTCGCCGCCGCCGAACATGGAGCCGATGGCGTTGCCGATCAGAACGCCGCCCGCGACGCCCATCGCGGTCTGGGCCGCGCCGGCGAGGAACCCGCCGCCGCGCGACGGCTGCTGGCTTGCGGCCGCCTGTCCCGCCGCGCCCTGCCAGGGCGATCCGCCCGGCGCGCCCATCGGCGCCCCTCCGGGAGCGCCCATCGGAGCCCCCATCGCAGCGCCTGTCGGCGCACCCATCGGAGCGCCCATCGGCCTTGCGGGCGCGGCCTGCGGACGGGCCGGCTGGGAGCCGCCGCCGAACAGGCTCGACAGGAAGCCGCCGCCGCCGGCGGGCCGTTCGGCCGCCTCGCGCTCGAGATCTTCGATGCGCTGCTGCGCCTGGGTGAGCGCGTAGTCCTGCATCACGATGGTCTGGGCCATGAGATAGGGGGCGTTCGGGCTCGCCGTGACCCGCTCCCTGATCAGGGCCTCGGCCTCGGCGTCCTTCGGCGGACTGCGCCGATCCACCTCGTCGAGACGGCTGAACAGCCCCTCGATGGCCTGGCGGTCCTGGGTTTCCATGTCTTTCGATCTCCGGTTTGAGCGACGACGGCGCAAGTTTCCGTTCCGCCGCGAGAAGGGCGGGAAAAGAGTTTCGTGCTGTCGGTGACGCATGACGAACGCGCGCCGTCTTTTCGGCGCGGGCGATCTGCAATCGAGAGTCAGTCGTGTCTGATCATGCGAGTCGAAATATAGGGGCGGTTCGGCGCTCCCCGCATCACAACGACATCACAATTCTGTAGGCGACGACGCTTTGTAGGACCGCCGCAGGAGAACGGCCGGAAAGCCGCAGATTCTCCCTAGAATTGAATCTTTTCCGCAAAAAATTAAATCACGGGTTGACCGGTATATAGGGACCGTCCGGGACTGCTCAGACGGACGGAGCGCTGCGCGGCGAGGCCGCGCGACGCGCCGACCGACGGGGCCGACGACGACAGCCTGCCGCCTATCGCCCGCTTGCGCCGCGCTCGCCGCGACGCCGGTCGCGCTCGAACTCCCCAAGCCCCCTTCCACGCCGCCGGACGACCGGCCGGCGATCGCCACGCCATGCCTTCAAACAGGATCCCGATGCGCAGTTCAGTCCAGTTCGCCGCCGCCGCGGCGCTCGCAGTCACCGCCGCCGGCGCGCAGGTCGCCCCCGCGCTCGCCGACGATCCGACCGTCTATCTCGAGGCCGCGACCGTCGGCACGGCGGGCGAAACGCTGCGCCTGACGCGCGTTCCCGTCCGCAAGGCGAATGGCGACATCGTCTATAAGGATGTCGACATCCGCTTCCGCACGACGGCGGCCGGCGGGCTCTCGGCGAAGGGCGTCGACATCAAGGTCTCGGACTCGCCGAACCTCCAGAGCGGCGGCTTCGCGGCCGGCCTCTATCGCTGAGGCAATGTCGACTTCTGCGTGTCGGGCGGCTCCGTCCTCGACGGCGGCAGCACCCAATGGACGATCTCTTCAAAAACCGATGGGTTCTCAGCCGGCTGGACCACCAGAAACGTCCGAGGCGACCTCAAAAGCCGGCCGGCGGGGCGATTATGTATCTTGCAAACACGGATCGGACGTGAGATAACACTCGGGCCAAGGAGCTCTAGTGATGTCCGTCCTTTCTCAGCCCCAGTTCCACGACGAAGCCGCCGCCTTCGACTGGCTTGAGAAGACGCTTTGGAACGGCGCTCCGGTTTGCCCGCACTGCGGCGGCATGGATCGCATCTCCAAGATCAAGCCGAACGTGGCCGCCCGCGTCCGCATGGGCCTCCACCGCTGCGGCGACTGCAAGAAGCAGTTCACGGTCAAGGTCGGCACCGTGTTCGAGCACGCCCGCATGCCGCTGCATAAGATGCTGCAGGCCGTGCACCTCATGTGCTCGTCCAAGAAGGGCATAAGCGCCCACCAGCTGCACCGCATCCTTGAGATTCAGTACAAGACCGCGTGGTTCCTCGCTCACCGCATCCGCGAGGCCATGCGCTCTGGCGAGTTGGCTCCGATGGGCGGCGCTGGCGGCTCTGGCATTGTCGAGATCGACGAGACGTTCATCGGCCGTCTGGGAGGTGAGCCCGACCGCAAGGGGCACGGCGTCACCAGCTACAAGAACACGGTGTTCGCTCTCGTGGAGCGCGGCGGCGCCACCCGCATGTTCCACGTCGAGGGCACGACCAAGAACGAGTTGCAGGCGATCATCCGCGCCAACGTCGATCGCGAAGCTCGCATCATGACCGACGAAGGCCGTTGGTACCTTGGCCTCGACAAGGACTTCGCGAGCCACGGCGTCGTGAACCACAGCCGCAAGGAATACGCCCGCGGCGACATCACGACGAACACCGTCGAAGGCTCTTTCTCAATCTTCAAGCGCGGCATGAAGGGCGTCTATCAGCACTGCGCTGAGAAGCACCTGCACCGCTACCTCGCGGAGTTTGAGTTCCGGTACAACGCGCGCACCGCGCTGGGCGTGAACGACCAGCAGCGGACGGCGAAGGCTGCGATCGGCATCAAGGGCAAGCGAACTGATCTATCAGGGGCCTCGTTCGATCAATGAGGCACCGTTCTAAGCTGAAGAACCCGACAATCAAGCGCTTTTCCGAAGGCACCAAAAGCCAGTGACGGTAGGGGTGCCGCCAACGGTTCGCCACATCGTCTCCTACGGCAGTGCTAGTTCCTACATTGAAGTTCGGATAAAGATCTCGGATGCGTGAATTAATATATTTATAAACCTCTTCTTTTGCGACGGTTCTTTTGGCGCGTCGTTTTAGGCCCTCTGGGATCTCTTTATGTTTGTCATTTAGCCGAAACTGCATGGCGCCGAGAATGATATCTAGGCCCTGAAGTATTACATGGGATTTTGAATTTACATTAACGATCTCAGTATCTGGAATATAGACGCGTTGGTTTGCAAACTTCGGAAACATATTGAGGCTGGAGACGTATTGCTTGAAAGAAGAGAATTTTTCGTCGGTGTCTGGTATGTCATCGAGATATAGAGAAACTCGCGTCCAGATCGGCGGACAGCCACAGTACATTAGCCCAAAAGCATGCTTCACAAGCTGATAATATAGAAGCCAATACTGATTTCCAATTTGATGGTCCTCAAGACCAGCCGCTTCGTTAGAGTTTTGAGTGAACATAATTCTTACTTTGATGTCTCCACTAGCAATATGGTCAAAATAACGCTCTAAAAAAGCAATATATTTTCCTTTATATGCTTTTGATATTTTCGTCCATTTCAATTCTGCATTTAAATTGTTTTGTGTTTTTACGTCATTCAAAGAGTTTTCTATGCGCTGTACATTGCTCTGATCCAGCAATGCGCCGCCGTAAAAATGCGAGAAGAAGCGGCCCTTTTCAGCCGATTCATCGCAGTAGATGATGAGTTTACGCTCTGACAATGGAAGTTAGCACTGTGGCGAATCGGAAGGTTGCAGACGACCAGCATACCCAACTCGACAAGTTCCGCGACGCCGCCCGCGAGCTCGGCACGGACGACGATCCAGAGCGGTTTGCGGAGAGGGTGCGTAAGCTGGCGAAGGCTCCGCCTGCTCCGGCTGAGCCGAAGAAGCCCGCCAAGGCGAAATGATCCACGCCTCTGACGCAAGTCGCGTAGGTTGCTAGGCGTCTGCTGCGGCTTTCATTTCGTGCCGCGCCAACACCTGAAGAACCTCGACGGCGACATCCCCAGTCTCGACCTGGGTGACGACGATAAAGGATGATCCCTCAGATCTCAGGCGCTCAACGATCTGAAGCGCCTCAGCGGCGGTCTCGCAGCTGATCTGATGCTCGTCGCTAAGCGGCCCATGGCTCACGATAAAGGTCATGTGGCCTCGTATTCGATAGAGTTGAGCGGTCCGACCGCTCCCCAGCGATCGGACCATGCTTCGTTTGTCTGGACGAGGAGGGGCGGAAACACGTCCAGCGCCTTTTCCCGGCGGGGGCCTCCCGAAGCAGGGCGGACCCTACAGGCCTCAATCTGAATTTAGAATAATAAGAAAGTCATCTCTCGTTCATGTGGTTAGCGAGTTTGCAAGCTACATAATCGCCGCTGGCGGCCAAGAACATTGCGTCTGACCGTCGTTCCTTCGGCATCGCAGGCGGCAGCGGCAGCTCACTCCATTCCTACTATTTCACCACGGGATCGCTGATTGCGGCCACGATGTCCGGCGCCGACCTCGTCATCTACAGCTACACCAAGGCGACGACGGACTATGAGACCGTCACCAACGAGGCGACGTTCCAAAAGGCGGCCAACACCTGCCGCTGACCCCATCGACGGGCCGGCCTGCAAGGTCGGCCCGTCCTTCCCCAGATCAGCCGTCGTCCAAAAGCGCCATGAACGGCGCGAGCGCCGGGTTGCGGTTGTCGGGGCGCGTCACCGCGTGCAGCTCCGCGCGGACGTCGCCGAGGTCGAGCGGGCGGAACACCACATTGTCGAAACAGGCGTTGCGCGCCTCGCTCGGCACGATGGCGAGGCCGAGACCCGCCGCGACCAGCGACAGGATCGCCTGCGCGTGCGTCAGCTGCTGGACGCGGACGGGCGCGACGCCGGCCGCCGCGAGCGCGCCCTCGACGAGATCATGCAGATGGCGGGCCTCGGGCGCATAGGCGATGAACGGCGCGCCGTCCAGAACGGCCAGCGGCGGGCGTCGGCGCGCCGCGACCGGATGGTCGGCCGGGACCGCGAGCGCGAGCGGCTCACGCATCACGCAACGCGACGACGCCTTCTGGACCGCCGCGATCGGCCGCACGAGGCCAAGATCGAGCCGCCCGAAATCGAGCTCGACGAGCTGGTCGGCGGAGTCGAGCTCGCGCCAGGTGACGGCGACCTCGGGAAGCCGCCGCCGGACGCGCGCGACGAGGCGCGGCAGGTAGCCGTAGGACGTCGCGCCGATGAAACCGACCACAAGCGATCCGCCTGCGCGCCCCGCCGTGCGGCGGGCGGCGGCGGCCGCCGCCTCCGCCTGCCGCAGCAGCGCTTGAGTCTCCGACAGGAAGGCGAGCCCGGCGGGCGTGAGCACCACGCTTCGGGTCGTGCGGGCGAAAAGCTGGACGTCGAGTTCGCGCTCGAGCGCCTGGATCTGGCGGCTGAGCGCGGGCTGGGTGAGGTTGAGCCGCCGCGCGGCGCGCCCGAAGCTGAGCTCGTCGGCCACGACGAGGAACGCCCGCGCCTGATTCAGATCAAACATTTTTGCATACCGGATTTGCGCTCAACGCATACCGCGCTGCAAATTTGCCACTGAAGTGTGCAGCGCGTCAAAATCCGGGTCGTGCGGGAGCATCGCACCATCGTATTGCGAGCGATCTTTTAACGAGACGTTACTTCGACGCGCACCAAACAGCTCACAACTCCAAGACAACCCGAAGTTTTCGATCGATCGATCGCACACAACCCACCAACATCTATGCCAAATTGTACGATCTGAGTTGCACAACCGTTATAAGTATTTGCCCTTACGTCTCGCTTGATGCGACCGCTTCGCAAGTGCTCGCGCATGTTTCGCCAAGCATGAGATTTTCGGGCGCCGCGCGTAGAGCATCTAGCCCAAATCGGCCTGTCAAGGCGGAAAAGGTCCAAAAGCCGCCTGCGGATCGGCTAACTCCCTGTGTTTTGGGCCGGATTTTGCACAACCATTACGATAAATAGGAACCGTTAACTACCGGGGTCCAAACGTTTTGCCATCAGGGCGTGTGGCGCTAGCTCAGTCGAAGCGCTTCGAATTGCATCTGCATAACGCGCTCGCGATAAGTAGTTTTACTCAAATACGTTCGATTTACTTTCAGTCGACCGTGGAAATGATCGTCATGGCAAGCACCTTCTTGGCACGCGCGCGTCAAACGCTGCGCCGAGGGACCGACGAAAACGCTTCCGCCGCGATCGAGTTTGCGCTCATCGCCCCGGTATTGCTGTTGTTTCTCGTCGGCGTGCTTTGCTACGGCACCTATTTCAGCGTCGCCAACAGCATTCAGCAGATCGCGGCCGACACCGCCCGCGCCACCGTGGCGGGTCTGTCGGACACCGAGCGCGCCGACCTCGCCAAGCAGCACGCCGACCAGATGGGTCGGACCTACGCGCTCATCGACCCGACGCGCCTGAAGATCGACGCCAAGACGTCGTCGGCGTCTCCCGACCTGTTCGAGGTCGTGGTCTCCTACGACGCGAGCAAGCTCGCGATCTGGTCGTTCTCCGGCCTCATCCCGCTGCCGTCCAAGACGGTCGTGCGCTCGTCCGTCATCCTGCGAGGGGGTTACTGAGGTGATCCGGCGGGCGCTCGATCTGCTCTCGCGCTTCCGGCGTCACGAGCGGGGTTCGGTGTCGATCCTGACCGTCGCCTTCGGCGGCTGCTTGATCGCCTCGCTCGCGATCACGATCGACCTCGCGCGCCTCCATCTCGAGCGGCGCGAGAACCAGGGAGCGCTCGATCTCGCGGCGCTCTCGGCGGCCCGCAATCTCGTGCTCGCGGAGGCCTCGGCTCGCAAGGCGCTCTCCGACAACGGCGTCGCGCTCCCGAGCGGCCTCGTGGTGACCCTCGGCAGCTACGTCGCGACCGGCGGCGGCGACCCGACGCGCCGGTTCGTGGCGGGCGGCAAGCCCACCAACGCCGTCCAGCTCAAGATGACGACAGACAACCCGGTCGTGTTCGGGCGCGCGATCTTCGGCTCGTCCCAGAAGCTCACGACGGTCGCGACCGCGGTCAACACGCGGCTCGCGTCGTTCACCATCGGCTCTCGTCTCGCCTCGCTTCAGGGCGGCGTCGCCAACGCGCTCCTGTCCAAGCTGCTCGGCGCCTCAGTGTCGCTTTCGGTCATGGACTACAATTCACTGGCCGACGCGAAGATCGAACTGCCGAAGCTGCTCCAGGCGGTGGCGACCCGCGCCCATCTGACCGCCGTGACCTATGACGACGTCCTCAACGCGCAGGTGGGGGTCGGCGATCTCCTCAACGCGATCGGAGACGTGCTCGGCACCCCGACCTTGAAGTACCTGCTGCAGACGCTCGCGCAGGGCGCGAACGTGAAGAAGATCTCGCTGGCGACGATGATCGACTTCGGTCCGCTCGCCAAGCTTCAGCTTGGCAGTCCCATCGGCCTCAGCGCCTCCGCTTCCGTGCTGCAGACGGTGATGACCGCGCTCGGCGTCGCCAACGGCGGCGCCAACCAGATCGACTTCGACATCGGCGCGCAGATCCCGGGCCTGCTGGCTCTGACGGCCTCGCTGAACATCGGCGAGCGCCCCCAGTCGTCGCCGTGGTTCGGACTGAACACGGAGGGCGCGACGGTTCGTACGGCGCAGACCCGCCTGCGCCTCAACGCCAAAATCGGCGGGGTGCTCGGCCTGGCGTCGATCAATCTGCCGGTCGCCGTCGACGTGGCGGCCTCGCAGGCGACGCTGTCCGCCTCGCAATGCGGCCGCAATCCGAAGACCGACGCCACCGCGACGCTTTCGGTGACGCCCTCGATCGGCCGGATCTGGATCGGTCAGCCGAAGAACCTGAGCCGCTGGAACGACATGACCCAGGCGGCCGACATCGGTCCGGCGACGCTTGTCGACGTGCCGCTGCTGCTGTCCGCCTCCGCGCTGTCCTATGTCGGCGTGGAGACGACGCAGGCGTCAAACGTGACCTTCACCGCGAGCGACATGGCCGCCGGCACGATGAAGACGGTCACGAACACCTCCATTCTGCAATCGGCCCTGACCAGCCTCACCAAGAATCTGTCCATCACGGTCAATCTCCTCGGCTTCACGCTCGGGACGCCGAAATTCGTCACCGACACGCTCGCCGCGGCCGTTTCGCCGATCGGCGCGCTGCTTGACCCGGTGCTCAACACGCTGCTGTCGACGCTCGGCGTCGGCCTCGGCCAGGCGGACGTCTCGGTGCGCGGCGTGCGGTGCGATGGCTCGGCGCTGGTGGGCTGACGCGTGCGCGAACAATTGATGCCCTGAGCGCATCAAAATTATGAAAACATAGCCTTGGACGCGCACGAATGTCCGGGCGTATCTCTACCCCCGCGAGAAGCCTGCGCCTTGGGAGCGCCGGCCCGTGAGGAGAAACGCCCGATGACCGCCGCCGACAGCTCCGCCGTCGCGACCCACGCCGCCGCGCCCGGCGGCGACCGCATCGCCTTCGCCAAGCTTTCGCTCTGCTTCCTTCCGCTCAAGACCCCGATCTCCGACGCCAAGGTGCTGACCGGGCGCCAGAAGCCGCTGACCGAAGTCGCGATCCTGTTCTGCGAGATCGAGACCCGGGACGGGCATCGCGGAATGGGCTTCTCCTACTCCAAGCGCGCCGGCGGACCCGGCATGTTCGCCCACGCCCGCGAGATCGCCGACCGCCTGATCGGCGAGGATCCGAACGACATCGAAAAGATCTGGACCAAGCTGGTCTGGGCCGGGGCCTCGGTCGGCCGTTCGGGGCTGGCGACGCAAGCCATCGCCGCGATCGACATCTGCCTCTGGGATCTGAAGGCCAAGCGCGCCGGCCTGCCGCTGTCGAAGCTCATCGGCTCCCACCGGGATTCGGTGCGCTGCTACAACACCTCGGGCGGCTTCCTTTCGACCCCGCTTCCCGAGGTGCTCGAGAACTGCGCGGCGTCGCGCGAAAAGGGCATCGGCGGCATCAAGATCAAGGTCGGCCAGCCGGATTGGTCGAAGGATTTCGAGCGCGTGAAGGCGGTGCGCAAGCTGCTCGACGGCGGGTTTCCGCTCGCGGTCGACGCCAACCAGCAGTGGGACCGCCCGACCGCGATGCGGGTCGGCCGGGCGCTCGAGGACTTCGACCTGTTCTGGATCGAGGAGCCGCTCGACGCCTATGACGCCAAGGGCCACGCGATGCTGGCCGCCGACCTCGCCACCCCGATCGCGACCGGCGAGATGCTGACGAGCGTCGCCGAGCATTACGAGCTCATCCGCAACGACAGCGTCGACTTCATCCAGCCGGACGCCGGCCGCGTCGGCGGGATCACGCAGTTCCTGAAGATCATGAACATGGCGGACCACGCCGGGCTGATGATGGCCCCGCATTTCGCCATGGAGATCCACCTCCATCTCTGCGCCTGCTATCCGCGCGAGCCGTGGGTGGAGCACTTCGACTGGCTGGAGCCGCTGTTCGAGGAAAGCCTCGAGATCCGCGACGGCCGCATGGTGGTGCCGGACCGTCCGGGCCTCGGCGCGACCATCAGCGAGCAGGCGCGCGCATGGGTGGTGGACAGCCACGAAGTCGGCAAGCGGGCATGAGCCGACGTCCCTGACGCCGCCTCATGCGCTGGAGGGCGTCATGCCGGTCGAAGAGCCGCCGTCCCGGCTCTTCGGCCGGGACGACGGATGCGCCAAGCCGTTCCCCTCACCCCTCGCCCAAGATGATCTCGAGCGCGCGCGCGGCCGCCGGGTTCTCGTTGTCGCTGCGCCAGACGGCGCCGAGGTCCGCGGTTTCGCCGGCCCGGGCGAGTTCGCGATAGGCGACGCCTTCAAAGTGCAGCTGGCGCGCCGCCTCCGGGACGAGCGCCACCCCGAGCCCGATCCGAACCAGCGCCAGCACCGAATGGATCTGGCTGACATGCTGGGCGATGGTCGGCTGCGCGCCCGCCGCCGAGAACAGCCGCAGCGTCAGGTCATGGAAATAGCGCGCCTCGAACGGCGAGTAGCTGATCAGCGGGTCGCCGCCGAGCTCGACGAGGTCGATCCGGTCGCGGTCCGCCAAGCGGTGGTCCGGCGGCAGCGCGACGATCATCGGCTCACGCAGCACGATGCGGAATTCGAGGCCCGCATGGCGCACCGGCGGGCGCACGAGGCCGATGTCGATGCGCCCGTTGGCCAGCGCGTCGAGCTGGGCGGAAGTCACCGCCTCGCGCAGCGCGACGTCGACGCCGGGAAGCCGCGCCCTCAGCCGCTGAAACACGTCCGGCAGGAAGCCGTAGCCCGAGGCCGCCGTGAAGCCGATCGTCACCGCGCCGACGTCGCCGCCCGACACGCGCCGGATCGACATCGCCGCGCCTTCGGCGAGTTGCAGCAGTCGCCGCGCCTCCGGAAGGAAGGTGCGCCCCGAGGGCGTGAGCGCGACGCGGCGGTGAGACCGCTCGAAGAGCTTGGCCTCCAACAGATGCTCGAGCAGCTGAATCTGCCGGCTGAGCGGGGGCTGCGTCATGTTCAGCCGGCGCGCCGCGCGGCCGAAATGCAGCTCCTCGGCGACGGCGACGAAACAGCGAAGATGGGCGAATTCGAACATCGATACCTAACGAGCATCGATCGATGCATTTTCTAGCTTAGACCGGAATAGAGGCTGCGACTAGCCTCCGGGACGTCGGGACGATGCGGCGACAAGACCGCTAGGCCGACGAGGAAACGCGCCCCGGGAGGAGTGTCTCAGATGCGCATGCTCAAGGTTTTGGCGGTCGCGGCCTGCGCGCTCGCCCTCGTCGCGCCGCCGCCCGCGCTGGCGACTGACTACCCGACCCGCAACATCACGATGATCGTGCCGTTCCCGCCCGGCGGCGCCTCGGACACTGCGGCGCGCGTCGTCAGCCAGCAACTCGAGAAGCAGCTCGGCAAGAACATCATCATCGAGAACAAGCCGGGCGCGACCGGCAACACCGGCGCGCGTCTCGCCGCGAGCGCCGCGCCGGACGGCTACACGCTGCTTTGCGCGGCGCTGTCGGTCTGGTCGATCAACGCGGCGCTGTTCAAGAACCTGCCTTACGACCCCGCCAAGGATTTCGACCACCTGACGATCGCAGTGCGCACGCCGAACGTGCTGGTCGTGCGCAAGGACTTTCCGGCCAAGGACTACAAGGAGTTCGTCGAGTATCTGAAGGCCCATCCGGGCGAAGTGACGTTCGCGAGCTCCGGCAGCGGCTCGTCGGATCATCTGACCGCAGAACTCTGGTGGCAGAAGACCGACACCAAGGCGAACCACATTCCCTACAAGGGCGGCGGACCGGCCATCGCCGACCTCATCGGCGGCCACGCCGACGCTTCTTTCGCGAATCTCGGCAACATCTATCCGCAGGTCCATCTGGGCAAGGTGCGGGCGCTCGCCATCACCTCGGAGAAGCGTGACCCGCTGCTGCCCGAAGTGCCGACGCTCGCGGAACTCGGCCTTCAGGGCGCCGAGGTCTATTCCTGGCAGGCGCTCGGCGGGCCGAAGGGCATGCCCGAGGACGTTCGGACAAAGCTCGCGACCGAGATGGTCAAGGCGCTGAAGGAGCCGTCCGTGAAGGAGGCCTTCGCCAAGACCGGCTTCGAGATCGTGGCCAACACGCCAGAGGAGTTCCGGGCCTTCCAGGCCGGCGAGATCGCCCGCTGGAAGGAGGTCGTGGCCAAGGGGAACATCCCGTCGCCGTGACCCCTGCCCTTCGCGGCAAGCCGCGACGTGTCCGCTCCCTCCCCCTTGCGGGGAGGGTAAGGGTGGGGGTGGTTCAGGACTGGACTCAGGCGCCGCGCGCAGAGCAGCGGCTCTCTCCTCGCCCTTCCGGAACCACCCCCACCCCCCTGACCCCTCCCCGCAAGGGGGAGGGGAGAAGAGCGCCTCCTTCGCGAACGGCGCGAGACCCACAAGATCTCTTTGCCCGGAGCCCTCCCGTGACCACCCTCGCCGAAGACGTCGAGAGCCAGGCTTCCGCCCGCGCCTCGACGCCGGTCGTCACCGACCTCAAGGTCGTGCCCGTCGCCGGCCATGACTCGATGCTGATGAACCTGAGCGGCGCCCATGGCCCGTTCTTCACCCGCAACCTCGTGGTCCTCACCGACAGCGCCGGCCATACCGGCCTCGGCGAGGTGCCGGGCGGGGAAAAGATCCGCCAGACGCTGGAGGACGCCCGCGAGCTCATCGTCGGCCGCCCGATCGGCGCCTGGAACGCGGCGCTCACCGACATGCGCGCCGCCTTCGCCGACCGCGACTCCGGCGGCCGCGGGCTCCAGACCTTCGATCTCCGCATCACCATTCATGCGGTGACCGCGGTCGAGAGCGCCTTCCTCGACCTGCTCGGCCAGCATCTCGGCGTCCCGGTCGCGGCGCTGCTCGGCGAAGGCGTGCAGCGTCCTGCCGTCGAGATGCTCGGCTACCTGTTCTATGTCGGCCCGCGGACGAGGACGGACCTGCCCTATCGCGCGCCGACCGCCAAGGACGGCTGGCTGCGCCTGCGCGACGAGGAGGCGCTCAGTCCCGAGACCGTCACGCGCCTCGCCGAGGCCGCGCATGAGCGATACGGCTTCAACGACTTCAAGCTGAAGGGCGGGGCCCTGCCGGGCGAGGAGGAGATCGCGGCCGTGACCGCGATCAAGAAGCGCTTTCCGGACGCCCGCGTGACGCTCGACCCCAACGGCGCCTGGTCGCTCGAAGAGGCGATCCGGCTCTGCAAGGGCCAGGGCCATGTGCTCGCCTACGCCGAAGATCCGTGCGGCGCCGAACAGGGCTTTTCGGGGCGAGAGATCATGGCGGAGTTCCGCCGCGCCACGGGCCTTCCCACCGCCACCAACATGGTGGCGACCGACTGGCGGCAGATGCGCCACGCGATCCAGCTCGGCTCGGTCGACATCCCGCTCGCCGATCCGCACTTCTGGACGCTCGCAGGGGCGGTTCGTGTCGCGCAGCTCACCCGCGACCACGACCTCACCTGGGGCTCGCACTCCAACAACCACTTCGACGTCTCGCTCGCCATGTTCACTCATGCGGCCGCCGCCGCGCCCGGCAAGGTGACGGCGATCGACACCCACTGGATCTGGCAGGACGGCGAGCGGCTCACCAAGGAGCCGCTGCAGATCAAGGGCGGGCTCGTCGCGCTCCCCGAGCGGCCGGGCCTCGGGATCGAGATCGACTGGCTGGAGGTCGAGAAGGCGCACGAGCTCTACAAGCGCCACGGCCTCGGCGCCCGCGACGACGCGGCCGCCATGCAGTTCCTCATCCCCGGCTGGACCTTCGACAACAAGCGCCCCGCGATGGTGCGGTGATGGCGGCGGATCGGACAGTGCGTGCTTCGAGACGGCCCTTCGGGCCTCCTCAGCATGAGGACCGTCAGGGGTCGGCTTTCCTCCCCCTCCCTCATGCTGAGGAGCGGCCGGAAGGCCGCATCTCGAAGCACGCAGTTCGTCGCCGCGCGCGCCGTTGACCGACAGTCGCCAGAACCCTTCAGACACAGAGGCGAGCAACCGCCATGGACATGCCCAAAAACACCTTCAAGGCCGCGATCTCGTCGGGCCGCCAGCAGATCGGCCTGTGGTCGAGCCTCGCGAGCAACATCTCGACAGAGGTCATCGCGGGCTCGGGCTTCGACTGGATCTTGCTCGACATGGAGCACTCGCCGAACGACCTCGGCGACGTCTATGTCCAGCTCCAGTCCATGATGGAGACCGCCACGCAGGCGGTGATCCGCATGCCGAGCGACGATCCGATCGCCATCAAGCGCATTCTGGACGCCGGCGCGCAGTCGCTGATGATCCCGAACGTCGAGACCGCCGAGCAGGCGGCGAAGGTCGTCGCCGCGACCCGCTACGCGCCGAAGGGCGTGCGCGGCTTCAGCCAGGCGCCGCGCGCCGCCCGATTCGGGCGCGTTCCGAATTACCACGCGAACTGCGAGGCCGAGATCTGCGTGATCGTGCAGATCGAGAGCCAGACCGCGCTCGACAACATCGAGGAGATCGCGGCCGTCGAGGGCGTCGACGCGCTGTTCGTCGGGCCGGGCGACCTGTCGACCAGCCTCGGCTATCTCGGCCGCCAGGGCCACGCAGACGTCGTCGAGGCGATCGAGAAGATCATCCCGCGCATCACCGCGACGGGCCGGGCCTGCGGGATCCTGACGGGCGACGAGACGCTCGCGCGCCGCTATATGGCCGCCGGCACGATCTTCACCGCGGTCGGCTCCGACATGACCCTGCTCGCGCGCACTACCGAAGCGCTCGCGGCGCGGTTCAAGCAGGGGTGACAAGGCCCCCGCCGTCATGCCCGGCGAAGCCGGGTATCCACGACTTTCCGTAGATGGCAAGCGCTACGACCAAGTCGTGGATACCCGCGCGAAGGCGCGGGCATGACGGCTGGGAACGCACTCCCTTTCCACCGCTTTCCTACACACTTTCCCACAGACCGGAGACCCCACATGAACGTCGGATTCGTCGGCCTCGGCATCATGGGCAAGCCGATGGCGGGCCACCTCATCGCAGGCGGCCACACGCTCTTCTTGAAAACTCGCCGGGAAGTCCCGACCGAGCTGATCTCAGCCGGCGGAACCGCCTGCGCGAGCGCCAAAGAGGTCGCGGAAAAATCCGACGTCATCATCACCATGGTGCCGGACACGCCTGACGTCGAAGCCGTGCTGTTCGGCGAAGGCGGCGTCGCCGAGGGGCTTTCGGCCGGCAAGATCGTCGTCGACATGAGCTCGATCTCGCCGATCGCAACCAAGGCCTTCGCGGAGAGGATCGCGGAAAAGGGCGGTTCTTACCTCGACGCGCCGGTCTCCGGCGGCGAGGTCGGCGCGAAGAACGCCTCGCTCACCATCATGGTCGGCGGCGAGGAGGCGGCCTTCGACGCCGTGAAGCCGCTGTTCGAGCTGATGGGCAAGAACGTGACGCTGGTCGGCCCGACGGGCGCGGGCCAGTCCACCAAGGTCGCGAACCAGATCATCGTCGCGCTCACCATCGGCGCGGTGGCCGAAGGGCTGCTGTTCGCCTCCAAGGCCGGCGCGGACCCCGCCAAGGTGCGGCAGGCGCTGACCGGCGGGCTCGCCACCTCGCGCATCCTCGAGCTTCACGGCGAGCGGATGATCAAGCGCACCTTCGATCCGGGCTTCCGCATCGAGCTGCACCAGAAGGATCTCAACCTCGCGCTCGAAGGCGCGAAGTCGCTCGGGATCGCGCTGCCTTCGACCGCGGTCGCCCAGCAGCTGTTCTCGGTGTGCGTCGCCAATGGCGGCAAGGCCTGGGATCATTCCGGCCTCGCCCGCGCGTTGGAGATCATGTCGAACCACGAGATCGCGTGAAGACGGTCGGAAGCCGCGCCTGTTCTCCCCTCCCCCTTGCGGGGAGGGGTCGGGGGTGGGGGTGGTTCAGGATTGAGCGGCATGCGCGACGTCGCTCTATGCCGATGTATCGAGCTTCATTCTGAACCACCCCCACCCTCACCCTCCCCGCAAGGGGGAGGGACGGGGACAGAGACGTCGTGCGCGTCCCGCGAAAGCTCGCAATCGGCGGCGCCGTGCTTGGTCCCTCACGGCGCCTTGTGGATCGGGTCGACCCAGTAGACCGCTTCGGGCTTCTCCACCGGGTCGACGTCGGTGATGTTGACCACCACGGCCTCGTTGTCGGAGCGCACCAGCACGCATTCGAGCGGCTCGTCGGGGTTCGCGTTGATCTCCTGATGCGGCACATAAGGCGGCACGAAGATGAAGTCGCCGGGCTCGGCCTCGGCGACATATTCGAGTCTTTCGCCCCAGCGCATCCGCGCGCGGCCGCGCACGACGTAGATCACGCTTTCCAGCGCGCCGTGGTGGTGAACGCCGGTCTTGGCGTTGGGCTCGATCGAGACCGTCCCGGCCCAGATCTTCTGCGCGCCGACGCGCGCGTGATTGATCGCCGCCTGACGGAACATCCCGGGCGTCTGCGCGGTGTTGGAGTCGAGCTTGTCGCCCTTGATGACGCGGACGCCGTCATGCTTCCAGCGATCGGGCGCGTGATCATGCTCGTGATCGTGGCCGTGGTCGTGCGTCATTGGTCCTCCCCGTTTTTCTGGCGATCTTAGCCGCTTGGGCGAAGGCGCAAAGCCGGCATGCGCGGCGATTTGGCTCCAGCGCCCTAAAACCGGCGGGTTCGCCGCGCCTCAACGCGCGGCCTCTCCACCTCGCGTCCCCGCTTCGCCACGAGCCCCGAGCGCCCATGCGCCTCAAGCCAGACACGCTCGCTCTCACCGCAGTCCTTGCGCTGCTGACCGCCGTCGGCCCGCTGGCGATCGACATGTATCTGCCCTCGCTGCCGCACCTTTCCGAAGCGCTCGGGGCGAGCCAGTCGGAGGGGCAGCTGACGCTGTCGGCCTTCCTCGTCGGCTTCGCGGCGGGCCAAGTGGTCTATGGCCCGCTGTCGGACGCCAAGGGCCGCAAGCCGGTGCTGATCGCGAGCCTCGCGCTCTTCACCTTCGGCTCCGCGCTCTGCGCCGTCGCCCCGACCATCGAGACGCTGATCGTCGCGCGCTTCGCGCAGGCGCTCGGCGGCGCGGGGCCGGTGGTGCTCGCCCGCTCGATCGTGCGCGACCTCTATTCGGGGCCGCGCGCCGCCAGGGAGCTCGCGCGCATGGCGACGATCCTCGGCCTCATCCCGGCAGTCGCCCCGCTCATCGGCGGCGTGCTGGAGAACGCCTTCTCCTGGCGCGCGACCTTCGTGGTGCTGACCTTCGTGCTCGCCGCCGAAATGCTGGTGGTGGCTGTCTTCCTGCCCGAGACCATCCGCGCCAAGGCCGTCGGAGCCGTCAGCCCCCGCACCGTGTTCGCGAGCTTCGGCGTGCTGCTGCGCCACCGCGGCTTCCTCACCTATCTCGGGCTCACCGCGGTCGCGTTCGCGGGGCTGTTCGCCTACATCTCGACCTCGTCCTTCATTCTGCAGTCGATCTACGGCCTCTCGGCGGTGGCCTATGGGGCCGCCTTTGCGGTCGGCGTCATCGGCTTCATCGGGGGCACGCTCGCGGCCGGCCCGCTGGTGCGCCGCGGCGGGCTCGACCACGCGATCGGGATCGGGACGGGGGCGCTCGCGGTCGGCGGCCTGCTGATGCTCGCGCTCGTGACGCTCGGGCCCAAGACGCCCTTCGCGGTCATGATCCCGATGATGATCTACATGTTCGGCGTCGGGCTGGTGATGCCGCAGTCGATGGCGGCCGCGCTCCAGCCGTTTCCCGAGCGCGCGGGCGCGGCGTCCTCGCTCGTCGGCTTCGCCCAGATGGCGACCGGCGCGCTGATCGGCGTCGCGATCGGGCGCACGCTCGGGACCGACTACGGCTTTCTCGCCTTGCCGGTCGCGGTCGCGACGTTCGGGACAGCGACCCTCGCGCTGTTCTTCGCGAGCGGACGCGCCCGAAAGGGGCTCGGAGACGGACCGCCCGAGCCCATGAACCCGAGATAAACGGACCGGCCACCTTCGGTTCACACGCGCGCCGCTAGGGTCTCTGCAACGTCGAGGCGGATCTCCCGTCCTGAAGACGCCGGCAGCGGATCCCCGCCCCTCTCCGCTTCCGGACCCCTCGAGGCCAAACGCCCGGCTCATGGAGATGAGCCGGGCGTTTTCGCGTCCAGGCGAGCCGAAGCCCGCCGCCCTCCCCGGCGGAGCCCGCCACGGCTTGGCCGTCTCAGCGCCACGCCGATGAACCCCGGCCAAACGCGCCGGCCATGCGCCGTTCAGATCGGCCCCGCTAGTCTCCGATCCAACGTCGAGGCGGTTCTCCCGTCCCGAAAGACGCCGGCAGCGGATCCCCGCCCCTCTCCGCCTCCGGTCTCCTCGACGCCCACGCCCGGTTCATGGAGATGGACCGGGCGTTTTTGCGGCCTCCGCCCACCGTCCATGGCGATTGCAACTAGAGCCGTTCCAATCCTATATGACGCCCATGACCGGACGCAGGATCACGGGCGAATTGACGTCGGAGGGCTTCGCCGCCCTGACCGACCACGCACGCCTGCCGTCGCGGTTCCATGCGCGTCTGTCCGGCATCGCGACCCGACTTCGGGACTGAGCGCGCCGCGGCTTTCCGCGGCCTGACACCCGATCGACGCAAACGCTCATATTTCCGAGGCGAACAATGGCCGCCGCCGCTCCCAAGACCCTCTACGACAAGATCTTCGACGACCACGTCGTCGACCGGCAGCCCGACGGCTCGGTGCTGCTCTATATCGACCGCCACCTCGTCCACGAGGTGACGAGCCCGCAGGCCTTCGAGGGCTTGCGCACCTCGGGCCGCAAGGTCCGCGCGCCGCACAAGACGCTCGCGGTCGTCGACCACAACGTGCCGACCTCGAACCGCAACCTGCCGAACCCGGACCCGGAGAGCGCCGCCCAGATCGAGGCGCTCGCCGAGAACACGCGCGAATTCGGCATCCAGTATTATGACGCCTTCGACAAGCGTCAGGGCATCGTCCATGTCGTCGGTCCCGAGCAGGGCTTTACGCTCCCCGGCACCACGATCGTCTGCGGCGACAGCCACACCTCGACGCATGGCGCGTTCGGGGCGCTCGCGCACGGCATCGGCACGTCCGAGGTCGAGCACGTGCTCGCGACCCAGACGCTGATCCAGACCAAAGCCAAGAACATGCGCATCGTCGTCGACGGCAAGCTGCCGGACGGCGTCGGGGCCAAGGACGTGATCCTGGCCATCATCGGCGAGATCGGCACGGCGGGCGGCACCGGCTACGTGATGGAGTACGCCGGCGACACCATCGAGAGCCTTTCGATGGAAGGCCGCATGACGGTCTGCAACATGTCGATCGAGGGCGGGGCCCGCGCCGGGCTCGTGGCGCCGGACGGCAAGGCCTACGACTTCCTGAAGGGCCGCCCGATGGCTCCGAAGGGCGAAGCCTGGGACGCGGCCGTGCGCTACTGGGACACGCTGAAGACCGACGAGGGCGCGCATTTCGACCGGATCGTCCGGCTCGACGGCGCGAACCTGCCGCCGATCGTCTCCTGGGGCACGAGCCCGCAGGACGTCGTCTCGATCACCGGCGTGGTGCCGGATCCGGACGCCGCCGAGGACGAGGGCAAGAAGGCCGCGATCAAGCGGGCGCTCGCTTATATGGGCCTGACCGCCGGCACCAAGATCACCGACATCGGGGTCGACCGCGTGTTCATCGGCTCGTGCACCAACGGCCGCATCGAGGATCTGCGCGCCGCCGCCAAGGTGATCGAGGGCAAGACGGTGAACGGCAACGTCAACGCCATGGTGGTGCCGGGCTCGGGCCTCGTGAAGGAGCAGGCGGAGGCGGAAGGGCTCGACAAGATCTTCCGCGCCGCGGGTTTCGATTGGCGCGAGCCGGGCTGCTCGATGTGCCTCGCCATGAACCCGGACAAGCTGTCGCCGGAGGAGCGCTGCGCCTCGACCTCGAACCGCAATTTCGAGGGCCGCCAGGGTTTCCGCGGGCGCACGCACCTCGTCTCGCCCGTGATGGCGGCCGCCGCCGCGATCGCCGGCAAGTTCGTCGACATCCGCGACTGGCGGTGAGGCTTTAGAGCGCGACGTTTCCCGCCCCTTCTCCCGCTCGCGGGAGAAGGTAAGGATGAGGGGAAACGGCGGCGCCCTCTCAAAAGGGCCCTCACCCTTACCCTCTCCCGCTCTGCGGGAGAGGGGGTCAACAGCGTCGCGCCAAGGTTCCATGTCCCTCGACATCCGCGCCCTCACGCCCGACGACGCAGACCTGTTCGCGCCGCTGCTCGCAGCCTATTCGGACGCGCTGCTCGGCCGCGAAGCGCCAAGCGCGCCCGACGAACCCTATGCGCGCAAACTGCTGTCGGACGAGGAGCCGGTGGCCAACGTCGCCGGAGCGTTTCTGGACGGCCGGCTCGTCGGCTTCGCGCTCTACTACGACCTTCCCGAGGCGATCTCGGGCCTGCGCGCGGGTCAGCTCGACGACCTCTACGTCCGCCCGGACGCCCGCGGAAACGGCGTCGCGCAAAAACTGATCGCAGGCCTCGTCGAGGAGGGCGAGCGGCTCGGCTGGATGCATCTTCGCTGGATGGTCCCGGAAAAGAATCCCGCGGCCGCGCTTTACGAGCGCATCGCCGAAGCCGCGCCATGGCGGAACTTCGTGATCAAGATCGACAAGACGCACGACTGGTGACGAAAAAGCGCCCGGACTGCGAGGTCCGGGCGCCTTGACTGTCAAACCGACTGTCAGCGTCAGCGGCCGATATAGACGCCTGGCCCACTGTCGCGCCGCTCGACGTAGCGGTCGCCGCCTTCGCGATAGACGCGACGGTCGCCGTCGCACTGGCGTTCCTTCGTGATGACGGTCTTGTTGTTCTTCACGACTTTCTTCTCGACCATGCGGCAATCGCCGCGGTCGCCGCCGCCGCCCGGGCCGATATAGACGCTCTGCGCCATCGCCGGCGCGGCGGCTCCAAGGCCCATGATCATCGCGGTCGAAAGGATGAGGGTCTTCATGAGGCTCTCCTCCAGATTCGTTCGAGAACCGTTCCGGCCGCATCGCGTCAGGAGAACAAATCTCCAGATGAAGCGCTCTGGTGGAACGTCGCGACCCTGCTTTCAGGCCGCGCTTATGCAGTCTCAACGAGGCGGAGGAGAGATCGTTCCGAGAAAAACATGCACCGGGCGCGCGACATGACTCACGATCCCGGCTCGAGATCAGGCGCTGGCGGCTTTAGCGGAAGTCCATGCAGCGCGCGACCGAGCGCTGTTCTTTCGGCCACTGGCGGCCGCGCTCTTCGGTCAGGAACACGACGCGGCAGACCGCGGTCGGCCGGGCCGACTGGTAATAGACGCGCGGGATCGGGCGTTCGTAGACGTGCTCGCGCGTGCGCTCGGCCATGTCTGCGGCCGAGGCCGCCTGGACGCCAAGCGCTGCGACGGCCGCGAGAACCGCGGCGGACGTCAATGCCAAACGCTTCATCGTGATCGATTCCTCATGCGCCGTCGTCACGGGCGCGAGTCTAGCAGAGGTCGGCGCAAGAACGACCGAATTTTCCCGCGCCCTGCGCGCGGCGGGCCGTTTCGGGCGCTCGCTATGGCGCCCCGGACACGAAAACGCCCGGCTCTT